>NZ_JBXAPJ010000005.1:0-381086 GCF_058803865.1 Agrobacterium sp. GW821-FHT14E08
CGTGAATTGGCCCGAAAGCAGGAAAATTGGCGGTATCTTCCAGGGTTTCGCCAGGTGCTTCGATGCCCCCGCTCCATGCCTCATCGCAAATGGCACGCAGGGAACCGCAATTTTGCCGGCGGAGCATTCGCCCGATCCTTATATACGGCTGTCAAAGCACGGGGCCGTGCATTAGAAACGGCCTATGAGACGCTCAAACACCACCCCAGATGCCGCAGGCCTGTTTGCATGACCAGAACGCCCGTTCCCATAAAGACCGAATTGCCCGAACTTCCCGTCACTGCGGTTCTCAGCGATATCGCCGAGGCCCTGGCTGGGGCGAAGCGTGCCGTTCTTTCGGCGCCCCCGGGCGCGGGTAAAACGACACTCGTACCACTTCATCTCTTGCAGCAGGAATGGCGGGGTGACGGCAAGATCATTCTTCTCGAACCACGCCGGCTTGCCGCCCGTGCCGCCGCCGGACGCATGGCCGAGCTGCTTCACGAAGATGTAGGACAAACTGTCGGCTACCGCATGCGGCTCGACAATCGCGTCTCCTCAAGGACACGAATAGAAGTGGTGACGGAAGGCGTGTTCGCACGGATGGTTCTTGACGATCCCGAGCTTGCCGGCGTTTCGACGGTGATTTTCGACGAGTTTCACGAACGTTCGCTCGATGGCGATTTCGGGCTGGCGCTTGCTCTCGACGTCCAGCTTGGATTGCGAGACGATCTGCGCCTCCTCGTGATGTCCGCCACTCTCGATGTGGAACGCATCAGCGCGTTAATGGGTGACGCCCCTGTCATTCAGAGCCTTGGCCGGACGTTTCCGATCGACACCCGCTATGAGGACCGGTGGTCGGGTGTGCCGGTGGAAGAGAAAGTCGCAAAGGCGATTACCGAAGCCCATGGATCGGAGACGGGCTCCATCCTCGCCTTTTTGCCGGGACAGGCGGAAATTACCCGAACGGCCGCGCGGCTGGAGGGACGTTTTCCCGATGATACGGATATCATCCCGCTTTACGGCAATCTTTCGCAGCAGGAGCAGGATGCGGCGATCAGGCCGGCATTGCCCGGACGGCGCAAGATCGTGCTGGCCACCTCAATTGCCGAAACCTCGATTACCATCGATGGCGTGCGCGTGGTGATCGACAGTGGATTACAGCGACTGCCGGTCTTCGAGCCGGCAACCGGGATCACGAGGCTTGAGACGGTACGGGTGTCTCGGGCCTCCGCCGACCAGAGGGCGGGCCGCGCCGGGCGAACGGAACCCGGCGTCGCGATCCGCCTGTGGCATTCGGGACAGACGGCGGCGCTCAACGCTTTTACGCCGCCGCAAATTCTGGCGAGCGATCTTTCCGGCCTCGCACTCGATCTCGCCCATTGGGGTGTTCCCGATCCTTCCGCGCTCGCATTTCTGGATCCGCCTCCCGAAGCGGCTCTGAAGGAATCGGTCGCGCTTCTCAAAAATCTGGGTGCGCTCGACCAAGGCGGTGCGCTGACGCAGCGAGGCCGTCTGATGCGCGGTCTTTCACTGCCGCCGCGGCTGGCGGCCATGGTGATAGCGGCAACGGATGAGGGTGTAGGGAAAAAGGCGGCGATGCTTGCCGTCATGCTGACGGAACAAGGGCTGGGCGGAAACGATACCGATCTCGACGAGCGGCTACGGCGCTTTCTTTCCGACAGAAGCGAAAGGGCGCAGGCGGCGCGCAAGCTGGCATCGAGGCTGTTCGACACGATTGGCGGTGCGAAAGCGGTAACCGAACAGGCAAGCGAGGCTGGTCCGTTGCTGCTGCACGCCTATCCGGACCGAATTGCGCTTCAGCGTGGAGCACGCGGCCGTTATGTGATGGCGAATGGCCGGGGTGCCGAACTCGCCGAAACTGAACGGCTTGCGGCAAGCAGGATGCTGGTCGTGGCCGATATTACCGGGCGGGCGGCGCAGCCACGCATCCTGGCGGCAGCTATTATCGAAAGGACCGATATAGAGGAGCGGATGCCGCACCTCATCGTTCAGCAGGACCAGCTGCTCTTCGACAAGGCGAGCGGTCAGGCGCGTGCGCGCCGCGTCACGCGCCTTGGCGCCATTATTCTGGACGAGACGCCCCTGCCCCGCCCGGAAGGTGAACAGGCAGCGCAGGCGCTCGCCAACGGCGTTCGGGAATTCGGCATCGGCATTCTTCCCCTGTCTAAAGAAACCCAGCAGCTGCGCGACAGGATAGGGTTTCTGCACGCCAGCATCGGTGAACCCTGGCCAGATGTCAGCGATGCGGCATTGCTTTTACGGCTGGATGAATGGTTCGTGCCTTTCCAGAACGGCGCACGCAGCCTTCAGGACATCCGCGCCGGCAGCCTTTCAGAAGGGCTTTTAGCCCTGGTGCCCTATGAGGTGGCGCGCGATCTCGGCAGGCTCGCGCCGACGCATTTCGAAGCGCCGACGGGCCAGCGGCATCCCATTCGCTACGATGCGAGCGAACCGACCCTTTCCATTCGCGTGCAGGAGCTTTTCGGGCTGACGGCCCACCCTGCCATCGCGCAGGGACGATTGCCGCTGCTTCTGGAATTGACCTCGCCGGCGCACAGGCCGATACAGACGACACGCGATCTTCCCGGTTTCTGGGCGGGATCGTGGAAGGACGTGCGGGCGGACATGCGCGGCCGTTATCCGCGCCACCCCTGGCCGGAGGATCCGGCATCGGCATTGCCGACCAGCCGTGCAAAACCGCGCGGAACATGACGACGATGACAAAGGTGAAGGAGACGAAGGTGGCTGGCCATCCGATCGAAACCACGAGGCTTGGCCGCGCCAGCCGCAGGATAAGGCTGCAAACCATCGTATGGTTGCGCTGGCTGGCGGTTGCGGGACAGACCGCGACGATCCTGTTTGTTGCTTTCGGGCTGAATTTCCCTTTGCCGCTTCTGGCCTGCGGCCTTTTGATCGCGGCTCTGGCGCTCGCCAATCTGTTTCTCACCGCCCGTTTTCCCTCCACCTATCGTCTGGAGCCCTGGGAAGCGACACT
Organism: Agrobacterium sp. GW821-FHT14E08; assembly: GCF_058803865.1. NCBI lineage: Bacteria > Pseudomonadati > Pseudomonadota > Alphaproteobacteria > Hyphomicrobiales > Rhizobiaceae > Agrobacterium > Agrobacterium sp. GW821-FHT14E08. The sequence goes on from NZ_JBXAPJ010000005.1 coordinate 2,999, forward strand.
GCTGCTTGCTTTCGACCTTCTGCAGTTGACCGCGCTCATCTATATTACCGGCGGCCTTTCCAATCCTTTTGCGCCGCTGATCTGTGTGCAGGTCATCATCGCCTTTGCCTCGCAGCCACTGCGGCATTCTCTTATTCTTCTTGCCTTTGCCGTCATCTGCTCGACAGCCATCGCGTTTTCGCCGTTTCCGGTTCCCTGGTATCCCGATGAGGTGCTGCCGATCCAGCTTCTGCTGCATGTCGGCACCTGGGTCGCGATCATTGCCACCACCTCCTTCGCAGCCTTTTATGCCTATCGCGTTTCGCATGAGGCCAATCAGTTGGCAGATGCGCTGGCTGCGACCGAACTGGTGCTGGAGCGGGAAAAACACCTGTCGCAGCTGGACGGGCTGGCCGCCGCCGCCGCCCATGAGCTGGGCACGCCGCTGGCGACAATCAGCGTCGTCGCCAAGGAAATGGAGCGAGAACTCGGCAATGATGACAAGTATGGCGAGGACATAGCGCTGCTGCGCAGCCAGAGCGAAAGATGCCGCGATATTCTGCGTCGCCTGACATCGCTTTCCGCTGACAATGAAGAACATATGCGCCGCCTGCCGCTTTCCTCGCTGATCGAGGAGGTGATGGCGCCACACCGGGAATTCGGCATTCGCCTTGAACTCGTGGAAAAGAACAGCCGGGCCGACGAGCCGGTCGGTATCCGCAACGCCGGGATTATTTACGGGCTGGGCAACCTTATCGAAAACGGCGTGGACTATGCGCGGGAAAAAGTGACCCTGACCGTGGATTACGATTCGCAGAATGTCGTCGTCGTCATCGAGGATGACGGTCCTGGTTATGCCCATGACGTGCTTGCCCGCATCGGCGAGCCCTATGTGACCGAACGTCACAACGACACGCGGGCCGGTGGTCTGGGGCTGGGGCTTTTCATCGCCAAGACGTTGCTGGAAAGGTCCGGCGCCACCGTCACTTTCGGAAATCGCGGTTCAAGCGAAACCGGCGCGCGGGTCACAATCGTCTGGCCTCGGGCACTTATGGACGATAAAAGAAGCCGTTGACTTTACCATCCACGTTGAAGCGGCGATAAGAAGACAGCCGACGAAGTTGCCGGAAGGCCGGAAACATGAAAACAGAAGACCAGAACCCATCCACCAGCGCACCGACGGACGACGAAGATCCGATCGGACCCGACAGATCGCTTTTGATCGTCGATGATGACGGCCCGTTTCTGCGCCGGCTTGCGCGGGCGATGGAAACACGCGGTTTTGCCGTCGACACCGCCGAGACGGTCAGCGAGGGTATTGCCCGTTCCAAGGCTGCGCCGCCTAAATATGCGGTCGTTGATTTGAGACTTGCGGATGGCAACGGCCTGGAGGTCATCGAAGCCATCAGGCAGAACCGGGACGATACGCAGATCGTGGTGCTGACCGGCTACGGCAATATCGCAACCGCTGTCACCGCCGTGAAACTCGGGGCGCTGGACTATCTCGCAAAACCCGCCGATGCGGACGATGTCTTTAATGCGCTCACACAGCGCAAGGGTGAAAAGACGGAAGTTCCTGAGAACCCCATGTCGGCCGACCGGGTGCGGTGGGAGCATATCCAGCGCGTTTATGAAATGTGCGAACGCAACGTGTCGGAAACGGCTCGCCGGCTCAACATGCACCGACGGACATTGCAGCGCATTCTGGCAAAACGCGCACCGAAGTAGGGTATTTCCAGTAAAAATGCGAAGCGGTTTTGCGCCCGGAAAATGTGCCGAAACCGGCATTATTCGCCGAAGCTGCGGCCGGTTGTCCATTCCGCCAGCATCAGGCGGGTTGCAGCGGTTCTCGAGAAATCCAGCATCACCGATTTGCGGGTCGCTGGCGGCAATTTGTGCTCCGGCGCATCGCGCAGCATATGCGCGCCATATCCATCCGACAGGATAAGGCCGCATTCCTCGGGGAATATTTCGGCCGGCACTTCCGGGTGCGTGGCGAAAAACAGCCGGTCGCAATGCAGACGATAGTCCGGCCACTTGCGATCGACGCGGAAATCCTCAATCGAGGATTTGATCTCGATGATCCAGATCTCGCCCTTTGCCGACAGGCTGATGAGATCAGCCCGCCGTCCGCTGGCAAGCGGCAGTTCCGGCAGCACCGAATGGCGCATCTCGTGCAAAAGCACCTGCACGCCGCGGCGCACCAGCATCGCCTTGTCCGACTGGCGACCATCTATTAGCGGATTATTGTTGGTAACGGAAAGAATAGTCATGGATAAAGGCTGCTGAAGCGTTTGGCCTATTGTTGCAAAAAGGCAATCAACCGGCAATTTTAAATGCACAACCGTCTTGCGGCGGCGCAACGGCTTGCCAAGAGCGGCTGAATGGAAAATAACCGATTTATCCAATTAAGCCTACTCCTTCGCACAATTTGGCGAATTTTCCGCGAGAACGACATGCGCATCCGTACCCCATTGACCGCACTCGGTCTGACGGCAGCACTGGCTCTGGCCGGCTGCGCCGAAACCACTTCCCAATCATCTGCGCCGACATCCGGCAAGATCGCGGCCTCCGTGCCGGTCGCCGACCCGGTTCCGGCGAAGGTCGAAACGGTGCAGATCTTCAATGATGTTTACGGCCCCGTGACTGATGCGGGTTATGCGCTGCCGGCCATTCCGATCAATCGTGTGAACGAGAAATTCCGTCGCCAGATCGTCGAGTTCCAGACCAGCGAACGGCCCGGCACGATCATCGTCAATACGCGCGACCGTTACCTCTATTATATCCTGTCCGGCAACCGTGCGGTTCGTTACGGTATCGGCGTCGGCAAGGCCGGTTTCGCCTGGGCCGGTGAGGCTTATGTCGCCTGGAAGCAGGAATGGCCGATGTGGCATCCGCCAAAGGAAATGGCGGACCGCAAGCCGGAAGTCGCGAAATATGTCGAGGCAGGCATGGGCCCGGGTCTTACCAACCCGCTTGGCGCGCGCGCCATGTATCTCTTCAACGAAAAGGGACAGGACACACTGTTCCGCATTCATGGTTCGCCCGAATGGGCTTCGATCGGCACCGCCGCCTCTTCCGGCTGCATCCGCATGATCAACCAGGACGTCATGGATCTTTACAGCCGCGTCCGTCCGGGCCGCAGCTCCAAGGTCGTCGTGATCCAGTAAAGATCACATACTGACAAGAAAAAGCCGCCGTGGATTTCCCCGTCGGCTTTTTTGTTTCTCAGGACTGCTGACGGCTTCAGGCCGCCTGTTTGGCCTTCAGTTCCAGACGACGGCGGTGCAGAACCGGCTCGGTGTAGCCGTTCGGCTGTTCACGGCCCTTCAGCACCAGTTCGACGGCCGCCTGAAATGCGACCGATCGGTCGAAGTCGGATGCCATCGGCATATAGGCCGGATCGCCGGCATTCTGCGCATCGACAACAGCTGCCATACGCTTCATCGTCTCGACGATCTGTTCCTGCGTCACCACGCCGTGGCGCAGCCAGTTCGCCATATGCTGCGCGGAGATACGCAGTGTGGCGCGATCCTCCATCAGCCCGACATTGTTGATGTCAGGCACCTTGGAGCAACCAACGCCCTGATCGACCCAGCGCACGACATATCCCAGAATACCCTGTGCATTATTGTCGAGTTCGCGCTGGATTTCCTTCGGCGTCCAGTTGGGACGCGGTGCGACCGGCACGGACAGAATATCGGAGAGCTTCGCGCGTCCGCGGCTTTTCAAGCCTTCCTGAACGGCAGCAACATTGACCTTGTGATAATGTGTGGCATGCAGCGTCGCGGCCGTCGGTGAAGGCACCCAGGCGGTGTTGGCACCGGCTTTCGGGTGGGCGATCTTCTGCTCCAGCATCGCCGCCATCAGGTCCGGCATGGCCCACATGCCCTTGCCGATCTGCGCATGGCCTGAGAGACCGCATTCCAGCCCGATATCGACGTTCCAGTTCTCGTATGCCGCGATCCAGGCCGCCTGCTTCATATCGCCCTTGCGGATCATCGGACCCGCTTCCATCGAGGTATGGATTTCGTCGCCCGTGCGGTCGAGGAAGCCGGTATTGATGAAGACGACCCGGTCCTTTGCTGCGCGGATGCTTTCCTTGAGATTGACCGTGGTGCGGCGCTCCTCGTCCATGATGCCCATTTTTATGGTGTTCGGCGCCATGCCGACAAGCTGTTCGACGCGGGTGAAAATCTCGTTGGCGAAGGCGACTTCCTCCGGCCCATGCATCTTCGGCTTGACCACATACATGGAGCCGGCGCGGGAATTCTGCCGCCGCCCGGACGTGCCGACGTCGTAAAGCGCGATCAGAGCCGTGACGACAGCGTCCATAATGCCTTCCGGCACCTCGCGACCATCCCTGTCGAGGATTGCCGGATTGGTCATGAGATGACCGACATTGCGCACCAGCATCAGGGAGCGCCCTGGCAGAGTGAGCGCCGACCCATCGGGGGCGGTATAATAACGATCCGGATTGAGGCTTCTGATGAAGGTTTTTCCACCCTTCGAAACCTCTTCCGTCAGGTCGCCGCGCATCAGGCCGAGCCAATTGCCATAGACCAGCACCTTGTCTTCGGCATCGACGGCGGCAACCGAATCCTCGCAATCCATGATGGTTGTGAGGGCGGATTCGAGAATGACATCCGAGATACCTGCCCTGTCGCCTCTGCCGATTTCGGTCGAAGGATCGATGACGATCTCCGTGTGCAAACCGTTCTTGCCAAGCAGAATCGTTGCCGGCTTTGCCGCCTCACCGGTAAAGCCCTTGAATTGAGCGGCGTCCTTGAGGCCGGTCGTGCCGTCCCCGATTGCAAGCTGCAATGCGCCGTCAACGATCTTGAAGCCAGTCACATCCAACCAGCCCGCCGTTTCGAGCGGGGCCGATTCATCAAGGAAGTTTCTCGCCCAGGCGATGACCTTGTCGCCGCGCTTCGGATTGTAGCCCCAGCCCTTTTCCGCGCCGTCGGCATCAGAAATGGCGTCCGTGCCGTAAAGCGCGTCGTAAAGCGAACCCCAGCGGGCATTGGCGGCGTTCAGCGCATAACGCGCATTCATGACGGGAACAACCAGCTGCGGGCCTGCGACAAGGGCAATTTCCGGGTCGACATTGCCGGTTTCCACCCTGAAACCGGGACCTTCCGGCAGAAGGTAACCGATTTCCTTCAGAAAGCCTTCATAGGCATCGAAATCCAGGGGAGCGCCATTCTGCCGGTACCAGCCATCCAGTTTTTCCTGCAGGGAATCGCGCCTGGCAAGCAGCTCACGGTTCTTCGGAGACAGCTCGTGGACAATGCTGGAAAAGCCCTTGAAAAAGGTTTCGCTGTCCAGACCCGTGCCCGGCAGCACCTCGTCCGTCAAAAAGGCATAAAGCCTGTCGTCGATGGAAAGACCGAATTTATCCGTGCGGCTCATATGCGCCTCCTCATTATTCTATGCGTCCAGATTGGACGCTGAGGCGGGCGCTCGTCAATTGCGGCAGGCAGCCAAATATTATTTCCTTTTTGGAAATAATACGATCGATAATCGTCTTTTTCTACAAAAGCGCCTGCAAATCCTTGATGCGGTCATTCACAAGCCAGCCATAGTAGTTTTCTTCCGGCAGGAGCGGCTGCTCCCCACCTGAGGCGCGCTGGCGGTTCTTCTGGGCAAGGGCAGTGGCGCGCTGCTGCGAACCACCGACATTATAAAGGGTAGAGGTCACGCCCGGGTTTTTTGAAATATCCATCTCGGCAATCGATCTGTAGTCGTCGATCGACTTGCGGATCGAAGCGGCCATGAAGGCCAGCGAGCGGTCAGGATCCATGATCGCCGTGTAAACGGCGGTAGCGTCATTCTCATCCAGCTTCTCATAGCCCGACGTTCTCGACACCATATCCGACAACATCAGCGCCGTCAGCGGATTGATCTGGCCAAGACCGAAAGTCTGCCCGGCATAAAAGGGCTGGAAGAATACGGCGCTGAAACGGTTGTTGGGATAAGCGACGCCATCCACCGTCTTGCCACGGAAACTGTCTTCCCAGAGATCTTCCCGACAGTTCCAGAGACTGTAGGAATCCTTTTTCGACTGGCATTTGGCAAATTGCGAATGGGCTAGAAACTGCGCGATGGTTTCGTCCTTATAGCCGAAACGGAAGCTGTTGCCCGCATAAGAGGCCGCCTTGACGTAATAGGACTGCAGCCGGTCATAGGCGTCGACATTATAAGTGTGCTCGCCGACGATCGCGCCGATCATATGGATCGGATCGATACCGTAGCGTCCGGCAGTCGACTTGATCTTGGCGATCAGCGCCTTGTCAGAGGACAGAAGGTCGATCACCTTCTGATATTTACGGTCGAAAGAGCTGTTGGACGCCTTGGTCCTGCGCGCAGAAGCCCCAGGAACGCCCGGCTGTTCGGCATTGCGATTGCCCGGTGGAACGACCGTCGCAGCCTCGGCATAAGAAGACGAGACGACGGTGAACGTCAAAGCAGCGGCAAATGCCAGAAGAGTTTTGCGCACGAGCGAATGCCTTTTCTCAAGCCTGCGGCTTCCCTTCGAAACACTTGAGGAAAACCGGACCATTCCACGAAAGCGGTTCCAACCGGAATGCAGCCCTTCCCATAAACAAAATGCGGGCTGAATGCGAGATGAGGCAGATAAAATAAAAGAGTGCGGCAAATATGGCCGCACTCCCGTATCTTTAATCTCTATAGTCTTCAAAGAATATAGCGGGACAAATCCGTATCGGCAGCAAGATCGCCGACATGTTTTTTGACATAGTCCTGATCGATCTTGACGGCGGAACCGCCGCGATCCGGTGCATTGAAGGAAATCTCGTCCAGAACCCGCTCCATCACCGTCTGCAGGCGGCGCGCCCCGATATTCTCAACCGAAGAGTTGAGATGAACCGCCACATCAGCCAGCGCATCGATCGCGTCATCGGTGAAATCGAGGTCGAGTTCTTCCGTCGCCATCAGCGCCTTGTACTGGCGGATGAGGCTTGCTTCCGTCTCCGTCAGGATGCGGCGGAAATCCTCCTTGGTCAGCGGCTTCAGTTCCACACGGATCGGCAGACGGCCCTGAAGCTCCGGCAGAAGATCCGACGGCTTCGCCACATGGAAAGCGCCCGATGCGATGAAGAGAACGTGGTCGGTCTTCACCGGTCCATATTTCGTCGAAACCGTCGTACCTTCGACCAGCGGCAGGAGATCGCGCTGCACACCTTCACGCGACACGCCGGCGCCCATGCCGCCGTCGCGGGCGGCGATCTTGTCGATTTCGTCGAGGAAGACAATGCCGTCATTTTCGACCGATTTCACCGCTTCGCGCTGGATCATTTCATTGTCGAGCAGCTTGTCGGATTCATCGCGGATGAGATCGGCATAGGATTTCGATACTGTCGTGCGCACCTTCTTGGTGCGTCCGCCCATGGCCTTGCCGAACATTTCCGACAGGTTGAGAACGCCGATATTGGCGCCCGGCATGCCGGGAATTTCGAAACCGGGCATGCCCGAGCCGCTATCCGCCACCTCGATGTCGATTTCCTTGTCGTCCAGTTCGCCGTCGCGCAGCTTCTTGCGGAAGCTTTCACGCGTACCGGGCGATGCGGTTGCGCCAACCAGCGCATCGAGCACCCGCTCTTCGGCGCTCTGATGCGCCTTGGCCTGTACTTCGGCACGCTTCTTTTCACGCACGAGGCCGATGCCGATCTCGACCAGATCGCGGATGATCTGTTCGACATCGCGGCCGACATAACCGACTTCGGTGAATTTCGTCGCCTCGACCTTGATGAAGGGCGCACCGGCCAGCTTGGCGAGGCGGCGCGAAATCTCCGTCTTGCCGACACCGGTCGGCCCGATCATGAGAATGTTTTTCGGCATGACTTCGTCGCGCAGGCTCTCATCGAGCTGCTGGCGGCGCCAGCGGTTACGCAGCGCAATCGCCACCGCGCGTTTGGCCTCATGCTGGCCGATGATGAAGCGGTCGAGTTCCGAGACAATTTCCCGGGGAGAAAAAGTGGTCATTCTATCCTCTCGGCTTTCCTGTTCCGGCCGGCCATTCCGGCCCGGCCCACAGGACCCTTTGGTGAGAAATTGAGCTTATTCGGCGTCGAGAGTTTCGACGACGAGATTGTGGTTGGTATAAACGCAGATATCGGCAGCGATATCGAGCGACTTACGCGCCACCTCTTCGGCCGATTTGTCCGTGTCCATCATCGCGCGGGCTGCGGCGAAGGCATAATTGCCACCGGAACCAATGGCGATTGCGCCGTGTTCCGGTTCCAGCACATCACCATTGCCGGTGATGGCAAGCGTGGTGGATTTGTCGGCGACCAGCATCATCGCTTCGAGATTGCGCAGATATTTATCCGTGCGCCAGTCCTTCGCAAGCTCGACTGCGGCGCGCATGAGCTGGCCGGGATATTGCTCTAATTTCTTTTCAAGACGGTCAAGCAGCGTGAAAGCATCGGCCGTCGCGCCGGCAAAACCGGCAATCACTTCACCCTTGCCGATGCGGCGAACCTTGCGGGCATTGCCCTTCATGACGGTCTGGCCGAGGCTTACCTGACCATCGCCAGCCATGACGACCTTGCCGCCCTTTCTGACTGTAATAATCGTTGTCATCAAACACCTGTCTGCCCTTCCGGGCCTGCTGTTAACGGGCCGGGATGCGGCCCTTCTCGAGTTCTATGTAAGTTTGCTTTTCGCGATTGCAATCATCCTTGCCACGCGCAGTTTTATGCAGGCCAGGCAAGACGATGGAACAACTGGATATTTGTGTCCCGTGCTGATAAGGAACGGCAACATTTCCACGGAGCGGCCAAAATGGCAGAACGTAAAGGCGAGATTATCCGCAAGACCAACGAAACCTCGGTTTCGGTGCGCGTGGATATCGACGGCACCGGCAAATCGAAAATTTCCACCGGCGTGGGATTTTTCGACCATATGCTGGACCAGCTCAGCCGCCATTCGCTGATCGACATGGAGATCGAGGTAGAGGGCGACCTGCATATCGACGACCATCACACGGTGGAAGATACCGGCATCGCCATCGGCCAGGCGATTGCCAGGGCGCTGGGCGACCGGCGCGGCATTGCCCGTTATGCCTCGCTCGATCTTGCCATGGACGAGACGATGACCAAGGCCGCCGTCGATATTTCCGGCCGGCCTTTCCTCGTCTGGAACGTCAATTTTTCCGCGCCGAAGATCGGCACCTTCGATACGGAACTGGTGCGTGAATTCTTTCAGGCGCTGGCGCAGAATGCCGGCATCACATTGCATATCCTGAACCATTACGGCGCCAACAATCATCATATCGCCGAAACTTGCTTCAAGGCCGTTGCCCGCGTTCTTCGCACGGCAACCGAGATCGACCCCCGGCAGGCAGGCCGCGTTCCCTCCACGAAGGGCATGCTGGCCTGACGCCAAAGCTGTCAGGAAGCCCATGACAAGCTATCTCGTTCTGGAAGCCCCCAACGGGCCGGACAGGGACCACAAGACGACCCGCTTCATTGCAGACCGTTTTGTCTGGCTGGCGCTGATCGCGCCCTGGCTGTGGCTTGCGGTAAACCGGCTGTGGCTCGCCGCAACCGTCGTTTTCATCGCCCTTCTTCTGGCCGGGCAGGCATCAATGTTACCCGGATTCGAACCGGCGGGCATTTTGTCTGGCTTCGCCATCGCCCTCATCACGGCACTGGAGGGACGCAATTTCTTGGCCCGGCATCTTGTCCGTAAAGGCTGGAAGATGACATCCATCGTTTCCGCCCCTGATCTTTCGAGTGCCGAAGAGATATATTTCTCCGGTCTCGGCGAAAACAGTGCGACGACGGAACAGCTTTCACGGCCGGTCTGGTCACCTTCGCCGCAAAGGAGCGGCGATAAAAACTTCGTCAACGATCCCGCCGGATCGTTTCTTTTCGACTTGAATGGAAGGCGCTGACATGCGTGTCGCGATCATCGACTACGGTTCGGGCAATCTGCGTTCGGCCACTAAAGCTTTCGAGCGTGCCGCCCGCGAAGCCGGGATCAATGCAACCATCGACCTGACCGACAGGCCGGATCATGTCGCCTCGGCAGACCGCATCGTTCTGCCTGGTGTCGGCGCCTATGCGGATTGCCGTGCAGGCCTCGATGCCGTTCCCGGCATGCATGAAGCGCTCATTGAAGCCGTCGAGAAAAAAGCCCATCCCTTCCTCGGCATCTGCGTCGGCATGCAGCTGATGTCCTCGCGCGGGCTGGAAAAGACTGTCAGCACCGGGCTCGGCTGGATCGAAGGCGACGTCGTGGAAATGACGCCGTCCGATCCAGGCCTGAAGATTCCGCAGATCGGCTGGAACACGCTGGAAATCCGGCATGCCCACCCGCTATTCGACGGCATCAAGACCGGCGCGGACGGATTGCACGCCTATTTCGTACATTCCTATCATCTGGCGGCAAAGCATTCGCCGGATGTCATCGCCACCACCAATTATGGTGGCGCGATGACGGCTTTCGTCGGTCGTGACAATATGGCGGGCGCGCAGTTCCACCCGGAAAAAAGCCAGACGCTCGGCCTTGCCCTGATTTCCAATTTCCTGCGCTGGAAGCCCTGACATGATTCTTTTTCCCGCAATCGACCTTAAAGACGGCCAGTGCGTTCGCCTGAAACTCGGCGATATGGAGCAGGCCACCGTCTATAACGAGGACCCCGGCGCGCAGGCGAAAGCCTTCGAGGATCAGGGCTTCGAATGGCTGCATGTCGTTGATCTCAACGGCGCCTTTGCCGGCCAGACAGTCAACGGCGAGGCGGTCGACGCCATTTTGAAAGCCACGAAAAACCCGGTGCAGCTCGGCGGCGGCATCCGCACGCTCGATCATATCGAAGCATGGCTCAGCCGTGGGCTTGCCCGTGTCATTCTCGGCACCGTTGCGGTGCGCGACCCGGTTCTGGTCATCGAAGCCTGCAAGCGTTTCCCCGGCCAGGTCGCCGTCGGCATCGATGCCAAGGGCGGCAAGGTCGCTGTTGAGGGCTGGGCAGAGGCGTCCGAACTCGGCGTCATCGAACTCGCCAAACGCTTTGAAGGTGCCGGCGTCGCGGCCATCATATACACCGATATTGATCGCGACGGCATTCTGGCCGGCATCAACTGGGCTTCGACGCTGGAACTGGCGGATGCCGTGTCGATCCCGGTCATCGCCTCGGGCGGTCTCGCCTCCATCGATGACATCAAGCGCATGTTGCAGCCCGATGCCGCAAAGCTCGAGGGCGCGATTTCCGGCCGCGCCCTTTACGACGGTCGCATCGATCCCACTGAGGCGCTTGCCCTCATCAAGGCTGCGAAGGAGGTAAACGCATGACCCTCAAAGCCCGCGTTATTCCCTGCCTGGATGTGAAAGACGGCCGTGTCGTCAAGGGCGTGAACTTCGTTGACCTGATCGATGCCGGCGACCCGGTCGAGGCGGCGAAAGCCTATGATGCGGCGGGAGCGGACGAACTCTGCTTCCTCGACATCACCGCCTCCTCGGATAATCGCGACACGATCTTTGATGTCGTATCGCGCACGGCCGACCATTGTTTCATGCCGCTGACCGTCGGCGGCGGTGTCCGCGCCGTCGCGGACATCCGCAAGCTGCTTCTCTGTGGTGCCGACAAGGTCTCCATCAATTCCGCAGCGGTGAAGGATCCCGATTTCGTCGCTCAGGCGGCCGACAAGTTCGGTAACCAGTGCATCGTCGTCTCCATCGACGCCAAAAGGGTTTCGAAAGAAGGTGAAGCCGGCCGCTGGGAAATCTTCACCCATGGTGGACGCCAGCCGACCGGGATCGATGCCGTGGAATTCGCCATCAAGATGGTCGAACGCGGCGCCGGCGAATTGCTGGTTACCTCAATGGATCGCGACGGCACCAAGAGCGGATACGATATTGGCCTGACGCGCAGCATTGCCGATCAGGTTCGCGTGCCCGTCATCGCCTCGGGCGGCGTCGGCACGCTGGACGATCTGGTGGCAGGTGTGCGTGATGGCCATGCGACTGCGGTGCTCGCCGCCTCCATCTTCCACTTCGGTACCTATTCGATCGGGCAAGCCAAGACCTATATGGCCGAGCATGGCATCGCCATGCGTCTCGACTGATTGCAGGAACTTCCTATGAGCGCATTTTCCCTTTCCGATCTGGAACGCATCGTCGCGACACGCGCCGCTGCCTCTCCTGACGAATCCTGGACGGCCAAGCTGGTTGCTTCCGGCCAGGAGCGTGCGGCGAAAAAACTGGGCGAAGAGGCTGTCGAAGCCGTTATCGCCGCTATCGCGAAGGATCGCGACGGGCTGAAGAACGAGGCGGCCGATCTGCTTTACCATCTGCTGGTGGTGTTGAAGATCGCCGACATTCCTCTAAACGACGTTTTTGCCGAACTGGAGCGCCGGACGGGTCAAACCGGCCTTGCCGAAAAGGCAGCGAGGCCTAACTCATGAATGTCGGGGCAGGCAGCGGGGAGAGAGGCATGCCGAGCACACTCGATCATTTCCGACCGGATGAATATTCGCCCTACCACTTCTTCAGTTCGGAAGAATGGTCGAAGTTTCGTGCCGATACGCCACTGACGCTTTCCGCCGACGAGGTCAAGCGGCTGCGTTCGCTGGACGACCCGATCGATCTGGACGAAGTGCGGCGCATCTATCTGTCGCTGTCGCGCCTGCTGTCTTCGCATGTGGAGGCGTCGCAGCTGCTGTTCGAGCAGCGCAACCGCTTCCTCAACATGGGGGATGTCAACAAGACGCCATTTGTCATCGGCATTGCCGGGTCGGTGGCGGTTGGAAAATCGACGACGGCGCGTATCCTGAAGGAGCTTCTGGCCCGCTGGCCCTCCAGCCCGAAAGTCGATCTCATCACCACCGACGGGTTTCTTTACCCGAACGAGGTGCTGCGACGCGAGAACCTGATGGAGCGCAAGGGCTTTCCTGAAAGCTACGATATCGGTGCGCTCTTACGTTTCCTCTCGGCAATCAAGGCGGGCCAGCCCAATGTGAAAGCGCCACGATATTCGCACCTGACCTATGACGTGCTGCCGAACGAATTCACCGTCATCGACCAGCCCGATATTCTGATCTTCGAAGGCATCAACGTCCTGCAATCGCGTGATCTACCTGCAGGCGGGCGGATCGTGCCCATCGTGTCGGATTTCTTCGATTTCTCGATCTATATCGATGCGGATGAGGACTTCATTCACAACTGGTATGTGAACCGGTTCATGAATCTGCGGCAAACCGCTTTCCGCGACCCGAATTCCTTCTTCAACCGTTATGCATCGATCAGCGAGGAAGCGGCGCTCAGCATTGCCGAGGGTCTCTGGCAGAATATCAACCTGAAGAACCTGCGTCAGAACATCGTACCCACGCGCCCACGCGCTGACCTTATCTTGCGCAAGGGGAAGAACCACCTGATCGACACGGTGGCGCTTCGCAAGTTGTGAAAGATGCCGCGCAACGCGGCATCTCCATTGCGATAGTTAAAACCCGTTATTACGCAAGCTCAGGAATACGCAGGACCTGACCGGGATAGATTTTATCTGGATGGGTCAGCATCGGCTTGTTGGCTTCAAAGATGATATTGTTCTTCGCGCCATTGGCCTTGCCGTACTGGGCCTCTGCGATCTTCCAGAGGTTGTCGCCCTTCTTGACCGTATAAAAGACGGGTTCCTTCGCCGGCGCCTCAGTCACCTTCAGCTCGCCAGCCTCGACCTTGGAAATGCCGAGCGTATTGCCAACCGCGATGACCGCCTTTTCGAAAACCGACTGATCGGCCACTTCGCCCTTCAGGACGACCTTGTCGTCCACCACCTCGACCTGAACCTTGTCCGTGCCGAGATCGTGAGAAGCGAGTTCCTTCTTGACCGCTTCGACATCGGGAGCATCATCGCCGCCGCCGATACCAAGCTTCTTTCCCGCTTCCTTGATGAAATTGAACAGACCCATAGCACCCTCCTTGGTTGTAGGGAGGCTTACCAGACGATATTTGAGGCTCTATGACAAGGGCGAAACATTTCGCCGGCCCAAAGCCTATTCACCTGACGGCCTGCCGCGCATTTTCTTGACATCCGAACGTCCGGACTTTGCCTTGAGGCGGCGCTCGACGGAACCCTTGGTTGGCTTGGTAGCCTTGCGCACGGGCGGCGGCGGCGCGGCGGCTTCGAGTATCAGTTCCTTGAGCCTTTCGCGCGCGTCTTCGCGATTGCGCTCCTGGCTGCGAAACCGGCTCGCCTCGATCATCAGCACGCCGTCTTTCGAAACACGCCTGCCGCCCAGCCGTAGGGCATTGGTCTTCACCCGGTCAGGCAGGGAGGGTGAATTGGCAATGTCGAAAAACAGCTGGACCGCCGTCGAGACCTTATTGACGTTCTGGCCGCCCGGACCGCCGGCCAGCACAAATTGCTCCGTCAGCTCCCAGCCGGCGATGGTGATACGGTTGCTGATGTAAAGCGCGTCGCTGGCCATGATCTTTCTCCGCGCCGGTGATGCCACAGATCGCAAAAAATGAAAACAGCAGGCCAAACGAAAGAACCCGGCACAAGGCCGGGTCCCCTCCTCCTCACAAATGAGGCTTCATTCATTCAGCTGCGAGCAAAAGGCCCGGTGCAGCGTCGCGAACCTTGCTGTCGACGTGATCTTCGAACTTGGTGAAGTTCGTGACAAACATGGAAACCAGCTTCTTCGCCTGCGCATCGTAAGCTGCGCCATCGGCCCAGGTCGAACGCGGATCGAGGATCGCACTGTCGACGCCATCCAGCGACAGCGGCACGGCGAAACCGAAATTCGCGTCGGTGCGGAATTCGGCACCCTTGAGCTCACCGGTAAGGGCGGCCGTCAGAAGCGCGCGGGTCGCCTTGATGGGCATGCGCTTGCCGATGCCGTAGGCACCGCCGGTCCAGCCGGTGTTGACCAGCCAGCAATCGACGCCATGCTTGCCGATCAGCTCGCGCAGCAGATTGCCATATTCCGCCGGGTGACGCGGCATGAAGGGTGCGCCGAAGCAGGTGGAGAATGTGGCTTCCGGCTCCGTCACGCCCTTTTCCGTGCCGGCAACCTTTGCGGTGTAACCGGAGAGGAAGTGGTACATGGCCTGTTCCGGTGTCAGCCGGGCGATCGGCGGTAGCACGCCGAAAGCATCCGCCGTCAGCATGATGATCGTCTTCGGATGGCCGGCAATGCCCGTTTCCGATGCATTCGGAATGAAGTGCAGCGGATAGGCGCTGCGGGTGTTTTCCGTCAGCGAATTGTCGTTGAAGTCGGGAACGCGGTTTTCGTCCAGCACGACGTTTTCGAGAACCGTGCCGAAACGGCGGGTCGCGGCGTAGATTTCCGGCTCGGCTTCGGCCGAAAGCTTGATCGCCTTGGCATAGCAGCCGCCTTCGAAATTGAAGATGCCGTGTTCGCCCCAGCCGTGCTCGTCATCCCCGATCAGCGTGCGTGCGGGATCTGCCGAAAGCGTGGTCTTGCCGGTACCGGAAAGGCCGAAGAACACAGCGGAATCACCCTGCGGACCGACATTGGCCGAGCAATGCATGGGCATGACGCCCTTGGCCGGCAGCAGGTAGTTCAGCACCGTGAAGACCGACTTCTTGTTTTCACCGGCATAGGACGTGCCGCCGATGAGGACGAGACCGTTGGTCAGATCGCAGGCGATGACGGTTTCCGAACGGACGCCGTGACGGGCCGGATCAGCCTTGAAGCTTGGCAGGTTGATGATGGTCAGCTTCTGTTTGAAACCCGCCAGTTTTTCCCGTTTCGGACGGATCAGCAGGTTGCGAATGAACAGCGAATGCCAGGCAAGTTCGGTGACGACGCGTGTCGGCAGCGCATTTTCCTCATCGGCGCCGCCGATCAGGTCCTGAACATAAAGGGTCTTGCCGGCGGCGTGAGCCAGCATGTCCTGACGCAGCAACTCGAAATTCTCCGGCGACAGCGGCTTGTTGTTATCCCACCAGATGGTGTTCTCGGTGGAGGCATCACGAACGACGAACTTATCCTTCGGCGAGCGGCCCGTATGCTGACCGGTGACGGCGCGCAGCGCACCATCGATGGTCAGTTCAGCCTCGCCGTTGCGGATCGCCTCTTCGTATAATTCGCTCTCATTGAGGTTATAAAAGACGCGGGAGGCCTCGCCCAGTCCGAGTTCTGCAACTCCATTGGCAGGATTATGAACCCCAAGCTCGTTCATGACGCGTTCCTTGTTAGTGACGATAAGGACGTTGAAATTTCCTCGGAAAATACGTGGCGGCTTTTAGAAACGCAAGAGCCGAACTTTAAAAAACTTAGTGATTTCAATATATTAATCGATTTAAAAGATTTTATTTCTTTTTAAATCGGTTGAAGACGCATTAAAATCCGGCTGCGGCGTTTTCACCGAAATCCCCTGATCGCGCTGCGGATTTGGCTGCGAGATTTCCTTTGCCACAATTTGTTCCACCTTTATACTCAAGAGAGTGGCTCACGGCGCACAACCTTGGCTGGGTGAATGTCGGGAGTTACGAGAAAATGACGATGGAGACCAACTACATGCAGACTATCGCGCTTGTCGACGATGACCGGAACATTCTCACTTCGGTATCGATCGCGCTCGAAGCCGAAGGGTACCGGGTCGAAACGTATACGGACGGCGCGTCCGCGCTTGACGGGCTGATCGCCCGCCCGCCGCAGCTCGCCATTTTCGACATCAAGATGCCCCGCATGGACGGCATGGAGCTTTTGCGGCGTCTTCGCCAGAAATCGGATATTCCCGTTATCTTCCTGACGTCCAAGGACGAAGAGATCGACGAATTGTTCGGCCTGAAGATGGGCGCTGACGATTTCATCACAAAGCCTTTTTCGCAGCGTCTTCTGGTGGAGCGCGTCAAGGCCATCCTGCGCCGCGCCAGCAGCCGCGACGCCTCCCCCGTTGCCGGTGGCGGCGCGGCGAAACCGACTGCGGACCAGCAGGCGCGCACGCTTGAACGCGGGCAGCTCGCCATGGACCAGGAACGCCATACCTGCACCTGGAAGGGCGAACCGGTAACGCTCACCGTTACTGAATTCCTCATCCTGCATTCGCTTGCACAGAGGCCGGGCGTGGTGAAAAGCCGCGACGCGCTGATGGATGCCGCCTATGACGAGCAGGTCTATGTGGATGACCGCACCATCGACAGCCACATCAAGCGCCTTCGCAAGAAGTTCAAACTGGTCGACGGCGACTTCGATATGATTGAAACGCTTTATGGCGTAGGATATCGCTTCCGCGAAGCGGCCTGAATCGGCACGCAAATCGGAAGAGACCACCCGAAAAGTGGTGGCGAGGACTTAAATACGTGTTGAAGAAAACGCCGGAAACCGTCTCGGATAGTGACGATGCCGAAGAACGCGGCAGCGAACGCCGCCATCGTATCCATCCGCTGACGATCATCCGGCGCATTTTCGGCAATGCGGTGTTTTCCAGCCTCACGCGCCGTATTCTGTTCTTCAACGTTGCAGCGACCGTGGTTCTGGTCGGTGGCATTCTTTACCTCAACCAGTTCCGCGAGGGGCTGATCGACGCGCGGGTGGAAAGCCTTCTGACGCAGGGCGAAATCATCGCCGGCGCCATTTCCGCCTCCGCCTCGGTTGACACCAACTCGATCACCATCAATCCGGAAAAGCTTCTCGAATTGCAGGCGGGGCAGAGCATTACTCCTGCCCCCAATGACGAGGACCTGAGTTTTCCGATCAATCCGGAACGAGTAGCCCCGGTGCTGCGCCGGCTGATTTCGCCGACCCGCACCCGCGCCCGGCTGTTCGATGCCGATGCCAACCTGCTTCTCGATTCCCGCCATCTTTATTCGCGCGGACAGGTCCTGCGCTTCGATCTGCCGCCGGTGACACCGGAAACCCAGACCTGGGGCGAATGGTTCACCAGCATGTTCAACCGCATGCTGCAACCAAGCAGCCTACCGCAATACAAAGAAGCGCCGGGCGGCGACGGCTCCATCTATCCGGAGGTGATGAATGCGCTGACCGGCGTTCGTGGTGCTGTGGTGCGCGTGACCGAAAAGGGCGAGCTGATCGTTTCGGTCGCCGTGCCGGTGCAGCGCTTCCGGGCTGTGCTTGGCGTGCTGCTGCTTTCGACGCAGGCGGGCGATATCGACAAGATCGTGCATGCGGAACGCCTTGCGATCATGCGTGTGTTCGGCATCGCCACGCTGGTCAATATCGTGCTGTCTCTGCTCCTGTCCTCCACCATCGCCACGCCGCTCCGGCGGCTGTCGGCTGCAGCGATCCGCGTGCGCCGCGGGGCGAGGACCCGTGAGGAAATACCGGATTTCTCAGCGCGTCAGGACGAGATCGGCAACCTCTCGATAGCGTTGCGTGAAATGACGACCGCACTCTACGACCGTATCGATGCGATCGAAAGTTTTGCTGCCGATGTCAGCCACGAGCTCAAGAACCCGCTGACGTCGCTGCGCAGCGCCGTTGAAACGCTGCCGCGCGCCAAGACCGAAGAGTCCAAGCAGCGTCTGACCGAGATCATTTTCCACGATGTGCGCCGCCTCGACCGCCTCATCAGCGATATTTCGGACGCGTCGCGGCTCGATGCCGAGCTGGCGCGCGCCGATGCTTCGCCGCTTGATCTCGATGTGCTGATGAAGGGTCTGGTGGATATATCCCGCCAGATAAGCACCAAAAAGAAAAGCGTGACGATCGACTATGTCGTCGACCGGAAGGCAGGTACCAAGATCTCTTTCGTGGTGAATGGCCACGATCTTCGCATAGGCCAGATCGTTACCAACCTCATCGAGAATGCGCGCTCTTTCGTCGCGGAGGAAAGCGGCCGCATCACTGTGCGCCTTTCCCGCCACAAGGATCGTTGCCTTGTGCAGGTGGAAGACAACGGACCGGGCATTCAGGCAGAAGATATCGACCGGATTTTCGAGCGCTTCTACACCGACCGGCCGGCCAGCGAAGGCTTCGGGCAGAATTCCGGCCTTGGCCTTTCCATCAGCCGCCAGATCGCCGAAGCCCATGGCGGCAGCCTCAGGGCGGAAAATGTCGTCGACAAATACGGTGTGATTTCCGGCGCGCGCTTCACCCTGTCGCTGCCGGCGGCCGAGACCCATGAACGCTGAACGCTTCAACCTGCACGCTACCGCCATCGTCGTAGACAAGACCGGCATCCTCTTCACCGGACCCTCCGGCAGCGGCAAAAGCGAGCTTGCCTTCAGCTTCCTGGTCGAGGCTGAACGCTGCGGATTGACGGCAGCACTGATCGCGGACGATCAGATTTTCGTGTATCGCGACGGCGAAACCATCATTGCGGAGCGGCCGGAAGCGATCGCCGGATTGCTGGAACTGCGCGGCAGCGGCATTGTTTCAATCAAAAGCGTTGCGAGTGCGCCACTAGATTTCGCCGTCACGACAGTTCTTTCACCCGAAAATCCCAGACTTCCCGAAGATGACGAGGTGGTGTTGCTACCCTGCGGCGGGCATCTTCCGCTTCTGCGCATTCCGCTTTCCAGTCTTACGCCCTATGGAAAATTTGCTGCACTTGCTCAAAATCTTTTTAAAACGAATGTGAAGCGACCGTGATTCGGGCGATTTTAGGCTTGCGATTCGCATTTTCCTCATCAAGATGAAATCCCACCGATGGACAGGATTGCCGCGTTGCGATAGTCGGCAATGAGAGTGCGTGTGCAAGGGAGCATTTCATGATCGGACTAGTGCTTGTCACCCATGGCAAGCTGGCTGAGGAGTTTCGCCATGCGTTGGAGCATGTCGTCGGTCCCCAGAAATTGATCGAGACGGTCTGTATCGGTCCCGAAGACGACATGGATCAGCGCCGGCAGGATATCATCGACGCCGTCACACGCGCCAATGATGGCAATGGCGTCATTATCCTGACGGATATGTTCGGCGGCACGCCCTCGAATCTCGCGATTTCCGTCATGAATAACGGCAATGTCGAAGTCATCGCCGGCGTCAATCTTCCCATGCTGATAAAGCTCGCCGGCGTTCGCAGCGAAGACAACATGGACAAGGCGCTCCAGGATGCATCTGACGCCGGCCGCAAATATATCAACGTCGCCAGCCGCGTTTTGAGCGGCAAGTGAGAAGTCAGCCCATGTCGCCATTCTCCCGGGAATTACCGATCATCAACAAACGCGGTCTCCACGCCCGGGCATCCGCGAAGTTCGTGCAGATGGTCGAGGGGTTCGACGCGACGATTACGGTTTCCAAGGATGGCATGACCGTTGGCGGCACCTCCATCATGGGTCTCATGATGCTGGCGGCCAGCCCCGGCTGCAGCGTTTATGTCGAGGCAAGCGGCAACCAGGCGGAAGAAGCGCTTGCCGCACTCGAGGCACTTGTCGCCGACCGCTTCGGCGAAGAAGCCTAACCTATCCCCCATATAAAGACATAAAGACTTCTTTATATCATCATTGCCAGATCGTTTGTGGCCTGCTAAACCCCTGCTACGTTTAAAAGCCGGGCTGACAGGCGCGGCATTTCTGATCTGGAGAACCTCATGAGCCTTGAGAAGGACTACATCGTCGCCGATATCAATCTTGCCGCATTCGGCCGCAAGGAACTGGACATCGCCGAAACCGAAATGCCTGGCCTGATGTCCTGCCGCAAGGAATTCGGCGAGAGCAAGCCCCTGAAGGGTGCACGCATCACCGGTTCTCTTCACATGACGATCCAGACCGGCGTTCTGATCGAGACCCTCAAGGAACTCGGAGCGGATATCCGCTGGGCGTCCTGCAACATTTTCTCGACGCAAGACCATGCGGCAGCGGCCATTGCAGCAGCCGGCATTCCGGTCTTCGCCGTCAAGGGTGAAAGCCTGACGGAATATTGGGAATATACCGACAAGATTTTCCAGTGGACCGATGGCGGTCTCTCCAACATGATCCTCGATGATGGCGGCGACGCCACCATGTACATCCTGCTCGGTGCGCGCGCCGAAGCCGGTGAGGACGTTCTTTCCAATCCCGGCTCCGAAGAAGAAGAGATCCTCTTCGCGCAGATCAACAAGCGCCTGAAGGCTTCGCCCGGCTGGTTCACCAAGCAGCGCGACGCGCTGAAGGGCGTTACCGAAGAAACGACGACCGGCGTTCACCGTCTTTACGACCTCAGCAAGAAGGGCCTGCTGCCCTTCCCTGCCATCAACGTCAATGACAGCGTCACCAAGTCGAAGTTCGACAACAAATACGGCTGCAAGGAATCGCTCGTCGACGGCATTCGCCGCGCAACCGACGTGATGATGGCCGGCAAGGTCGCCGTGGTCTGCGGTTACGGCGATGTGGGCAAGGGTTCGGCAGCATCGCTGCAGGGCGCCGGTGCCCGCGTGAAGGTCACCGAAATCGATCCGATCTGCGCATTGCAGGCCGCCATGGACGGTTTTGAAGTCGTTCGCCTGGAAGACGTCATTTCGTCGGCGGATATCTTCATCACCACCACCGGCAACAAGGACGTCATCCGCATCGAGCATATGCGCGAGATGAAGGACATGGCGATCGTCGGCAATATCGGCCACTTCGACAACGAGATTCAGGTCGCATCGCTGCGTAACCTGAAGTGGACGAACATCAAGCCGCAGGTCGACATGATCGAGTTCCCGAAGGGCAACCGCATCATTCTTCTTTCCGAAGGCCGCCTGCTGAACCTCGGCAACGCCACCGGTCACCCGTCCTTCGTCATGTCTGCGTCCTTCACCAACCAGGTGCTGGGCCAGATTGAGCTCTTCACCAAGCAGGGCGAATACAAGAACGAAGTTTATGTGCTGCCGAAGCACCTCGACGAGAAGGTCGCACGCCTTCATCTCGAGAAGCTCGGCGTGCGCCTGACGGAACTGACCGACCTGCAGGCAGATTATATCGGCATCTCCAAGCAGGGTCCGTTCAAGGCGGAACACTACAGATATTAATTTCATAGTTAATATCCACCGAAATTACACAATATATAGATGCCGCGCGCTTGACAAAGCGCGCGGCATCTTTTTTGCGCGCTCCCTTTCCGCAGATTTATGAAGGCGGTATTGTCATCAGACTTGATTCGGACACGCCAAAGGGCGGCGGGGACGAAATGGGATGTCTTGTCGAAGATGCGGCACATAGGACGGAGACAGACCGGGGATGACGGTTCACAATTCGGATCTGCGCGAGCAGACAGTTCAACGCGTTGAAAACACGCATGCTGGCGTGGCATTGAGCGCGGCTCTTGCGCGTTGCCAGCGGGTCGTCAGTGCGGTTCGGACAGGCTTTTCACGGCTTCCCGTCCTGATGTCGGGTACGGTTCTGGCTGGCTCTGCAAGTGCGGCACTGGCGCAGGACGGTATTGTAGCCAAGACGGGTGCACGGCTGTTTTCGTCCGGGGAAACCATCACCTATTCGCTCTTTGTCGGCATGCTTTCGGCAACGCTGTTCTCCGTCGTCTGGCTGGTGCGCCAGCGCGGCAATATAGAGGCGGAAAGCAGCGAATACCGTCAAGCACTTGCCCAGTCCCACCACAAGATCGCTAAATACGAAGCGCTGATTTCGGACAAAAGCCGACGCATCGTCATCTGGGACGGTGCTGACAAGCGTCCCGAATTTCTCGGGCAATTGCCGGTGGAAACGGGCGCGCCACAGGCCGACCATGATTTTCTGGCCTTCGGGCGCTGGCTGAAACCCTCATCCGCAAGCCAGCTTGAAAAATCGCTGGAAAAATTGCGCAGCCATGCGCAGAGTTTCGATCTGACCATTGAGACGCAGCGCGGCGAGGTCATTGAAGTTCAAGGCCGGGTTTCCGGCGGCAATGCCTTTGCGCGTTTCATCGCGCTTAACAATCTGCGTGCTGAGCTTGCCGAATTGCAGGTGGAGCGCGAGCGCCTGATTGCCTCTGTCTCCACGTTTCAGGAACTTCTGGATTCCATTGAGCAACCCGTCTGGCGGCGCAATGGCGAAGGCGAGCTCACCTGGGTCAACCATGCCTATTCGCAGGCGGTGGATGCGCGTGATGCCGAACAGGCCGTTCATGAGAAACGCGAGCTTCTGAACACTGTCACCCGGCAGAAGATACGCGCGGCTGCGACGCCGGAATCACCCTATCACGACCGTATTTCGACAGTCGTTTCCGGAAACCGCACCTTCTTCGATGTCGTCGATATCAAGACGGCGGGCGGTTCGGCCGGCATCGCCATTGATGCCACCGAAGCGGAGACGATTGGCGAAGAACTCAAGCGGGTTCTGAAAAGCCACGCCGAAACGCTCGATCATCTGGCAACGCCCGTCGCCATTTTCGACGGCCGGCAGCGGCTGCAATTCTACAACCAGGCTTTCGCCACCCTGTGGGGTTTCGATCTGGTTTTCCTCGAATCCGGGCCTGATAATTCCGAGCTCCTGGACAGGCTAAGGACCGCCGGCAAATTGCCCGAGCAGCTGAACTGGAAGAACTGGAAGGAGACGGCGCTCTCCGTCTACCGCTCACTCGATACCAAGACCGATCTCTGGCATCTGCCCAACGGCCAGACCTTGCGGGTCATCGCGACCGCCCATCCGCAGGGTGGCGCAACCTGGGTATTCGAAAACCTGACCGAGCAGGTCGATCTGCAGATGCGTTACAACACGCTGGTAAAGGTGCAGGGCGAAACCATCGACCATCTGGCAGAAGGTGTCGCCGTGTTCGGTGCGGATGGCCGCATTCGCCTTTCCAATCCGGCGTTCCGGGCGCTCTGGGGCGTGACTGCTGAACAGGCTGAGACGGGAACGCATATCCGCGCCATTGAGACGGCCTGCACACCATCCTATGACAGGCCGGACGGCTGGCGCGCCTTCAGCCAGTTCATCACCAGCTTCGACGATGAACGTCCGTCCAAACAGGGCACGCTGGAGCTGCTCTCAGGTCTCGTGCTCGACTTCGCCATCATCCCGCTGCCGGATGCGCAGACCATGCTGACCTTCGTCAACATGACTGACAGCGTGCGCGCCGAGCGGGCACTCAAGGAAAAGAACGACGCGCTGCTCAAGGCCGACGAGCTGAAGAACGATTTCGTGCAGCATGTCTCTTACGAATTGCGCTCGCCGCTGACCAATATCATCGGTTTCACCGACCTTCTGAAAACGCCGGGTCTCGGACAATTGACGGAACGGCAGGCGGAATATCTCGACCATATTTCCACCTCATCCTCGGTTCTGCTCACCATCGTCAACGATATTCTCGATCTCGCGACCGTTGATGCCGGCATCATGCAGCTGAATTATTCGGAAAACGATCTGAACGAATTGCTCGAAGACGTTTCGGTGCAGATTGCCGACCGGCTGCAGGAGAGCGGCATTTCGCTCGAGATCATCGCCCCTGCCCATCTTGGCAGTCTGGTGGCCGATCATCAGCGCCTGAAGCAGATCCTCATCAAGCTCCTGACCAATGCGATCAACTTCGCGCCGGAAGGCTCTGCCGTTCAGCTTTCCTGCCAGCGTAGTGAAGGTGACTTCCTGTTCTCGGTGGCGGACAAGGGGCCGGGCATTCCGGAAGACATGCTGAAGAGCGTATTCGACCGCTTCGAGACGCGCGGTAATGGCGGGCGGCGGACCGGCGCAGGGCTTGGCCTTTCCATCGTGGAAAGCTTCGTCAGCCTCCATCACGGCACCGTCAGCATCGACAGCCGGCCGGGCAACGGCACCACCGTCACCTGCCGCATCCCTTCCGGCACACGCCCGCATTCCATCGCTGCAGAATGAGCGAAGACATCTTGCCGATCACCATTTCCCTAGAGGGAGAAAAAGATACCATCCGGTTGGGTGAGGACCTCGCTCTGGCTTTGAAGGCTGGCGATTGCCTCGCGCTCATCGGCGATCTCGGTGCCGGCAAATCCACCCTCGCCCGCGCCTTTATCCGGGCAATGGCGGATGAGCCCGATCTCGAGGTTCCAAGCCCCACCTTCACGATCATCCAGACCTATTCCGCTCGTACTCCTGTCGCTCATCTCGATCTTTACCGGCTTTCGGATGTTTCGGAACTGGATGAGCTTGGCATCGACGAAATGCTGGAGGACGGCATCTGCCTGATCGAATGGCCGGATATCGCCGCCGAGGTTCTGCCGCCAGAGCAGACCATCACCCTCACGCTGACACATTCGGGTGAAGGCCGTCTGGCCGTCATCGAGGCCCCGGCAAAACTCAAAGCGCGGCTCGAGCGTGTTTTCGCCATTCGCGAATTCCTAACGAAAAACGGCAAAGGCGATGCGGCCCGCCGTTTTCTGAGCGGCGATGCGTCTACACGCGCCTATGAGACCATTTCCACCGACGGTCCGGACCTCATCCTGATGGATTGGCGACGTCCCTTGAAAGGGGCGATCATTGCGGACGGTAAGACCTATGCGGAAATCGCCCATCTTGCTCAGGATGCAGGTTCTTTCGTCGCGATCGGCAATTATCTGCGAAACAGCGGCTTTTGCGCACCGGAGATTCTCGCGGCGGATATCAATCAGGGTATTCTCCTGCTGGAAGACCTTGGGCGGGATGGCGTGCTTGCGCCGGACGGAGCGCCGATAGAGGAACGTTATCTGCAAAGCGTCGCCTGCCTCGCCGCCCTTCATCAATCTCCGCAGCCTGACGTGCTGCAGGTGGGTGACGGCAGCACCTACGAGGTTCCTCCCTTCGACCGGCAGGCGATGAAGATCGAAGTCTCTCTGCTGGTAGAATGGTATCTGCCCCACAAACGCGGCAAACCACTGTCCGATGGCGAGAAGAGCGATTATTACGCCCTGTGGGACGAGTTGATCGATGCGCTTGGCGGGTGCGAAACGGGGCTTCTGCTGCGCGATTTTCATTCGCCGAACATTCTCTGGCAACAGCAGAATTCCGGCGTCCGACAGGTCGGCCTGATCGATTTTCAGGATGCGATGATCGGGCCGACGGCCTACGATCTCGCCTCCATCGTGCAGGATGCGCGGGTCACCATTTCGCCCGAGCTGCAGGCACGCCTGCTTTCGCGCTATCTCGACAATAGACGAATCGAGCCGTCTTTCGATGAGGCGTCCTTTCTCAAGGCTTTCGCCATCATGTCGGCGCAGCGGAACTGCAAGCTGGCCGGCATCTGGGTAAGGCTGTTGGAACGCGATGGCAAACCCGGTTATATGAAACATATGCCGAGGACGCTTCGCTATCTCGCTACGGCGCTTTCGCATCCCGAACTTGCGCCGCTCAGAGACTGGTGCGTCCGTATGGGCATGGAATTTTAAAGACTGAAAAACGGTTGACCACGATGACGATCAAGAATGCGATGGTGTTGGCCGCAGGGCTCGGCACGCGGATGCGCCCGATTACGGATACAATTCCGAAGCCGCTCGTCAAGATTGCCGGCAAGCCGATGATCGACTACGCGCTCGACGCCCTTGTCGAAGCCGGGGCGGAAAGAATTGTCGTCAACGTGCATCACCACGCCGAACTGATGATTGCCCATCTCGAAAACCGCACCGACGCCGAAATCCTTATTTCCGACGAGCGCTCGCAACTGATGAATTCCGGTGGCGGACTTGCCAAGGGTCTCAAGCTCCTGGAGCCCGGTCCAGTTTTAGTCATGAACGCCGATCTTTTCTGGATTGGTGAACAGCTGAACGCCGTCAGCAATCTGCGCAAGCTCGGGCATTTCTTCAATCCCGCACGCATGGATATGGCCCTGCTCTGCGTCGACATGGACCGCACCACCGGGCATAACGGCAAGAGGGATTTCAATCTCTCCAGTGACGCGACGTTGGCGCGATATCGCGACGGTGACCCGAACCCCGTGGTTTATGCCGGCGCCATCGCCATGGATTCGCGTCTGCTCGATGATGCGCCGGCGGACGCCTTCAACCTCAATATTTATTTCGACCGTGCCATCGAAAAAGACCGGCTTTTCGGACTTTCATTGGACGGCCACTGGATCACCGTCGGCACGCCTGATGCGATTGACGATGCCGAAAACATCATCCGGCAATTCAGGGAAAAACGCTCTGCATGACGCTCTCCCACCACGAAAAGCGCGTCCTGACGATCGCTGCGGGAACACCGTTCCTCAAAACGCTCGCGGAAACGCTGTGTGACGGGACACTGACATCAGGCTATAAATACGATCCGGCCGATCCGCTTTCACTCGCCAAGGTGACCATCTATGTGCCGACGCGGCGCTCCGCCCGCGTGCTGCGCTCCGAATTCGTCGATCTCCTGGGTGGCCGCTCCGCCATTCTGCCGCTGATCCGGCCGCTCGGCGAAACGGATGACGACAGCGGCTTTTTCGAGATCGAAAACCCTGAAATCATGGATCTGGCGCCGCCTATTTCCGGCACCGGCCGGCTCATCGAGCTGGCGCGCCTCATTCTGGCATGGCGCAACAGCCTGCCGGATGCCATCCGGGCGATCCATTCCGATTCGCCGCTCGTTGCACCCGCCAGCCCCGCCGACGCCATATGGCTGGCGCGCGCGCTTGGCGAAGTGATCGATGCGATGGATACGGAAGAAAAGGAATGGGAGGCTCTTCAACATCTCGATACCGGTGATCACGCCCAATGGTGGCAGCTGACCGCGGATTTCCTGAAGATCGCCAGTATTTTCTGGCCAGCCCGCCTTGCCGAACTCAACCGTT
This sequence comes from Agrobacterium sp. GW821-FHT14E08, assembly GCF_058803865.1. Taxonomy (NCBI): domain Bacteria; kingdom Pseudomonadati; phylum Pseudomonadota; class Alphaproteobacteria; order Hyphomicrobiales; family Rhizobiaceae; genus Agrobacterium; species Agrobacterium sp. GW821-FHT14E08. The sequence goes on from NZ_JBXAPJ010000005.1 coordinate 30,538, forward strand.
CTTCCGCAGGCCGGCATCGCAACGGCATATTGAGGGCGGAAGCGAACCGGCTTGCCAATTTGCCGGATACCGGACCGATCATCGTTGCCGGCTCCACGGGTTCCATTCCGGCCGCGGCAGACCTCATTGCCTCCGTCGCCTCTCTGCCCCAGGGCGTCGTCGTACTTCCCGGCCTCGATCTTTCGATGCCGGAGGAACAATGGGAAGCGATTGCCGAGGACCCCACCGATCCTTCGAGCCGCACCCACTCGCAATATGGGCTCTACATGCTGTTGCAGAAGCTCGGCATCCTGCGTGACGACGTCATTCAGATCGGAGCCATCGATAGTGATCTCGAAAGGCGCGCGGCGGTGTTTTCGGCCGCACTCGCACCGGCCAAATCCACAAGTGACTGGAACCGCTGGCGCGAGGACAGGCAACCCGACTTTTTCGAGGATGCCTTCGCAGCAGCAACCCTGATAGAGGCGGCCAACGAACGCGAAGAGGCAACCGCAATCTCTGTGGCGCTCAGACTGGCGCTTGAAACACCGGGCGCTGGCCGCCCCTCTCAGGCAGCACTGATAACGCCGGATCGCGGACTGGCGCGGCGCGTGGCGACCGAGTTGCAGCGTTTCGGCATTGAAGCGGACGATTCGGCCGGCACGCCACTATCCGCCACGCCACAGGCGGGACTGACGCAATTGGTGCTGGAAGCGATCCTCAGACCTGGAGACCCGGTACCGGTTATTTCTCTCCTGAAACATCCGCTCAGCCGCTTCGGGCTTTCAGAGGCGGCATTTACGAAAGCGTCAAAAGCGCTGGAGTTGATCGCACTCAGAGGAGGCCGCGTCGAAACCGAAATCGGCAATCTTGAAGCGATTGTCGATGCGCAACTGGCCGCACAGCGCGATGACCGGCACCCGCCCGCATGGCGGCTCGCACTGCCTGACGGAAGCGTGGATGCCGCGCGCGATCTGGCGCGCAGGATCACTCTTTCGATAGACCCGCTCGGCGCTACATTCGTCCGCCGCGACCGGTCAGGCCGGTCCTTCACGGATAAATTGCCACTTTCCGATTGGGCGGCGCGGACGGGCCGCGTGATCGAAGCCATCTGCGCGGATGACAACAACGATCTTGCCGCGCTCTGGTCCGGCGAGGCTGGCGACAAACTTTCCGGCCTGTTTGGCGAATTGATGGAAAGCGGCGACGTTCTCGATGCCGACGGGCCGCAATGGGTCGATATATTCGCGGCACTCGTGGCCGGAGAATCAATCAAGCCGCGATCCATGCGCCATCCACGCATTTTCATTTTTGGCGCACTTGAAGCAAGATTGCAGAGTGTCGATACCATCGTCATCGGCGGCCTGAACGAAGGGCTCTGGCCGGGCCAGACGGCAAATAATCCGTTTCTATCCCGCAACATGAAGACAGCCATCGGGCTGGAGCCGCCGGAACGACGCATCGGCCAGCTGGCGCATGATTTCGAGATGGCGAACGGCACCCGACAGATTTTTTACACGCGCGCCCTGCGGCAGGGTTCCACACCTGCCGTCGCCTCTCGCTGGCTGCAACGGCTTCTGGCGTTGGGCGGCGAGGATTTTGCCAGCCAGTTGAAGAAGCGCGGGGAGACCTATCGCCATTGGGCGGCCCTGATGGATGCCAGCATCGACCAGGAAGCGGCAAAGCGCCCCGCCCCGAAACCACCGGCCGAGTTGCAGCCGAAAAGCTATTCCTTCAGCGAGGTGGGCTGGCTGCGCCGCGACCCTTACGCAATTTATGCGCGGCGTATCCTGCGGCTCGATCCTCTCCATCCGTTCAACCGCGATCCTAACGCCGCTGACCGTGGCACGCTCTACCATGCGATCATCGAGCGCTATTCCCGCGAGGGCCATATTCCCGGCACACCTGCCTCGCTTGAAGCCATGCAGCGTATTCTGGATGAGAGTTTCGATGCGCAGGACCTTCCCCTGCATATCGATGTCATCTGGCGGCCGCGTTTCGAGGCCGTGGCGCGCGCCTTCATCGACTGGGAGAAGGAACGTTATCCGTCCATCCGCCACAGCTTTTTCGAAGCGCGTGCCGGACAGGAAATCCCCGAGGCGGGTATAAGGCTGACCGGTATTGCCGACCGCATCGACATCAAGACCGGTGGTCAGGCGGATATTATCGACTACAAAACGGGACTTGCGCCTTCGGTCAATCAGGCACGCGCGCTGCTCGACCCGCAGCTTGCGCTGGAAGCGGCAGCACTCATGCGCGGCGCCTTCCGCGAGGCCGGTTCGCAGACGCCGGAAAACCTGATCTATGTTCGCCTGCGCCCAGGGGAGCGTTTTTTTGCCGACCAGGTGAATAACGAGCATTCCAGCCGGGGCGGCAAGAAAGCACCGAAATCGGCAATCGAACTGGCGACCGAATCCATCGACCAGCTGGCCAAATTCGTGCGTTCGCTACGCGAGGGCGAGAATGGTTTTGCCTCGCGGCTGGTACCGGAGGAGCAACAGTCCTACGGCGGGGAATATGACCACCTCGCCCGCGTTTCGGAATGGTCGACAGCGGAACCGGGAGATGGCGACGATGATTGATCCTGTCGATCACGGGCCCGCCACGGACACGCCTCAAAGCTGGATTGACTGGACAAGCAACCGGCAGCGGCTCGCCTCCGATCCGGCCAGTTCCGCCTGGGTTTCGGCCAATGCGGGCTCCGGCAAGACCCATGTTCTGACCCAGCGCGTCATCCGCCTGCTTCTGGCAGGGTGCCGACCCTCTGCGATCCTGTGCCTCACCTATACCAAGGCCGCCGCATCCGAAATGTCGAGCCGCGTCTTCGACCGTCTGGCGGAATGGGCGACATTGCCGGATAACGATCTCAAGGACCGCATCGCCGCCATCGAAGGAAAGGCACCGGATCGGCTCAAGCTTGCCGAAGCGCGCCGGCTGTTTGCCAAGGCGCTGGAAACGCCGGGCGGGCTGAAAATCCAGACGATCCACGCTTTCTGCGAGGCGCTGCTGCATCAGTTTCCGCTGGAAGCCAATGTCGCCGGCCACTTCTCCGTTCTCGATGACCGCGCTGCAACCACCCTGCTGGCTGAGGCACGCCGCTCTCTTCTGACGGCAGTTTCGACAGAGGGCGACACGGAGCTCGCCCAATCTCTCGCCTATGTGCTTGATCTTGCAGATGAAAGCGGGCTGGAATCGCTGCTCTCCGCCATCATCGCCAATCGTAGTGCCCTTCGAAGTTTTCTGCTTGAAGCAAGTCAGTTCGGTAGCATCGATGCGCGATTGCGGCAGGCAATGCAGATCGAACGGGACGAAACCGAGGAAACGGCGGCGGCGGCGTTCTGGCCCCTGCCCGGTCTTTCGGGGCTTCCCCTCGATACCTATCTGACGCTTGCCGATGAAGTGGGCGGATCGCGCGTCATCGATGTCGCTTATGCGCTCAGGGAAGCGAAACGGCAGGCGGATCCCGTGCGGCGTATGGAATTCATCGAGGCCGCGCTGTTGACGGCCAAGGGTGAGAAAAAATCCGATGCCTATGTCATCAACAAAGGCATGCAGAAATCGGCACCTGATCTCCTCGACGCGCTGACGCTGGCGCGGGACCATGTCGTCGCCTGCCGCAACCGCTATCGTCTGATGAGGATGCTGGCGGCGACAAAATGCGCCCTTGTTCTGGCCGAGCGGTTGATCGCCGATTTCGAGGATTTGAAAAAGCAGCGAAGCCAGCTCGATTTCGAAGATCTGATCGAACGCGCCGCCAATCTCCTCAACCGCGATACCGCAGGCGCCTGGGTGCATTACAAGCTCGATCAGGGTATCGACCATATTCTCGTCGATGAGGCGCAGGATACCAGCCCGGTGCAATGGTCGATCATCCAGTCGCTGGCGGCGGATTTCTTTTCCGGCGAGAGCGCCCGCATGGGCCGGCGCACGCTTTTTGCCGTCGGCGACGAAAAGCAGTCGATCTATTCGTTTCAGGGTGCCCGGCCGGAACGGTTCTCCCAGGAACGCGACGAGACAAAAAGGCGCGTCGATTCGGTGGAGCAGGCGTTTCACCGCATCCGCCTGCCACTGTCCTTCCGTTCCACGGAAGATGTGCTGGCCGCCGTCGATCAGGTCTTCTCCGACCCCAAGAATGCCAGCGGCCTCAGCGCCGATAACGAGCCTGTCGAACACCGTTCCAACCGCGCTGGCCATCCCGGTACCGTGGAAGTCTGGGATATGGTGGCGTCGGAAACCGCCGAGGATGAAGATGACTGGACTGCACCCTTCGATGCGTTGAGAGAAAGCGCACCGGCCACCATCGTCGCCCGCCGGATCGCGGCGCGCATCGCAGGGATGATCGGGAACGAGACCGTCATTGAAAAAGGCGTTGAACGCGCCGTCGAGCCGGGCGACATTCTGGTGCTGGTCAGAAAACGCCACGCCTTCGTCAACGCACTGACCCGTGAGCTGAAACGACGCAAGAACATTCCCGTTGCCGGTGCCGACCGTCTCCGCCTGACCGACCATATCGCCGTGCAGGATCTTCTGGCGCTTGGCGGTTTTGTCGTGTTGCCCGAGGATGATCTTTCCCTCGCTGCGCTGTTGAAGAGCCCGCTTTTCAATCTTTCCGAAGACGACGTGTTCGATATCGCCGCCACGCGATCCGAGAAGGAGAGCGTGTGGCAAAGACTGCAAACGCTTTCTCAAGAGGAAAACAGCCGCTTCTCGGTCGTCGTCAACAAGCTGGAAAACTTCATCGCGCTTTCAAAAACGGCGACGGTGCATGACTTCTTCGCCGCGGTCCTGACACTGCACGATGGGCGCAAGAAGTTTCTCGGCCGGCTCGGCAACGAGGCGAGCGATGTTCTGGACGAGTTCCTGTCCTTTGCACTCGATCATGAAAGAACCGGTTTGCCCGGCCTGCAGGCCTTCCTCTCCGTTCTGGAAACGGATTCGCCGGAAGTGAAGCGCGAGCAGGACAAGGATCGCGGCGAAGTACGCATCATGACCGTGCACGCTTCCAAGGGTCTTGAAGCGCCGGTGGTTTTTGTCGTCGATGGCGGTTCGAAAGCCTTCAACCACAGCCATGTGCCGAAACTACGCTTCATCGAAGCGGATGGGGACGCCTTCCCCGTCTGGCTACCCGGCAGCGGCTTTTCCAACCATCTCATTCGCGCCGACGAGGACCGCCTGAAGACGGCCGCCGAAGACGAATATCGCCGGCTGCTTTATGTGGCGATGACGCGTGCTGCCGATCATCTGGTGGTTTGCGGCTATCGCGGACAGAAAGAAAATCCCGAATGCTGGCATGCCATCGTGAAGGCGGCGCTGGCTGATAATCAGGATCATTGCCAGCCGCAACAGTTCATGGCGGATGGCGAGGAATGGCAGGGGCTTGTCTGGCGCAAATCCGAGGCTCGCCCGGCATCTGCCCCGCAAAGAGCGCCGGAACCGCAAGGGCAAGAAGAATACGCTCTTCCGGCGGGACTTCTTGCCCCCTTGCCTGCCCTGCCCCCACTGCCGAGGCCGCTCAGCCCTTCCGGTGCGGGCACCATCATCGATGATGGCGCCGACGACCTTGCCGTGCGTTCGCCGCTGTTCGGCGAAAAGGCCGATGTCTCCTCGCTCGCGCTGCAGCGCGGCCGGCTGGTGCATCGCATGCTGCAGGCCCTTCCCGATTTTGCCGAGAGTGAACGGGAAGAGGCAGCCCGCCGTTATGCGGAACGCGCGGCCCGTTTCTGGCCGGCCAAGGAGCGCGAGCACCTGATACGGGCTGTTTTGCGGGTCATGTCCGAACCGGCGGTGCAACCGGCGTTTTCGCCGAATAGTCGCGCTGAAGTTGCCATCATGGGAACCATGACGATCGGCAGGCAGCATTATGCCGTTTCCGGCCGTATCGACCGTCTGGCGGTGGATGGCGACCGGGTCATTCTGGTCGATTACAAGACCAACCGCGTCCCGCCGCGCGAGGCGCGCGAAATACCCTTTTCCCACACGGCGCAGCTTGCCATTTATCGCGAAATCCTCGCACCGCTTTATCCCGGCAAGGAATTTGTCTGCGCGTTGATCTACACGGAAAATGCTGCTTTTGTGACGGTTGATGACGATGCCATGAAGCAGGCCCTTGCCGCAATAAAGACAAAGTGAGATACCGGGGCATTGAAATTTCGCCGCGCCCGCATCACATCATAGCGGAAAAGTTTAGCTGAAAGGAGAGCCAGATATGGCTACCGTAAAAGTCGATGCCGCCAACTTCCAGTCCGAAGTCCTCGAATCCGCCGAACCCGTTGTGGTGGATTTCTGGGCCGAATGGTGTGGCCCTTGCAAGATGATCGCCCCGAGCCTTGAAGAAATTTCTTCGGAGCTTGCCGGCAAGGTCAAGGTTGCAAAGCTCAACATCGACGAGAACCCGGAACTGGCCGCCAAATTCGGCGTTCGCTCGATCCCGACGCTCGCCATGTTCAAGGGCGGCGAAGTGGCAGATATCAAGGTTGGTGCTGCTCCCAAGACAGCGCTTTCCGCCTGGATTTCCGGCGCCGCATAAGTAATTTCTATGGAATGAAAAAAGCCCGGCATATTTGCCGGGCTTTTTTATTGGGGAACCGTACCGTTCAGGGCAAGCGCATTTCCGGCAAGATAAAGCGAACCGCCGATCAGAATGCGCGGTGCCGGCCCTTCGGGATCGAAGCGGCGTGACAATTCATCCAGCGCTTCGGTAAGCGACGACGTAGGGGCGGCCACAAGGCCCGCATCGAAGGCGGCGTGGGCGAGCACGACCGGATCGATCGCCGCATCGGTGCCGCCGATCGGCACTGTGAAGACATATTCGGCGATATCGGCGAAAGCCTTGAAATAGCCCACTGGATCCTTGGTGTTGATCATGCCCGCAATGATGAAGAGCGGGCGTGATGCCTTGTCTTCAAACCCTGCCATGGCTTCGGCAATGACTTCGCCGGCGCCCGGGTTGTGGCCGCCATCAATCCAGATTTCCGCATCCTTCGGGGCCATTTCAGCGATCTTTCCGGTCAGGACGCGCTGAAGACGGCCGGGCCATTCCACCGAGGTCATGGCCTTTTCGATCATCCGTTCCGTCACTTCAAAACCGGCAGCCTTGACGGCGCGGATCGCGGCGGCGGCATTGGCAAGCTGGTGACGGCCGGGAAGCCGCGGCAGCGGCGCATCGGTCAGGCCGAACTCATCCTGATAGACCATGCGGCCGAACTCTTCATGGGCGGAAAAATCCTGCCCGTAGACTGAGACCGGGCAACCGAGCCGCTCCGCTGTGGCAACCAGAGTTTCCAGCGCCGCGTCGTATTCCTGGTGGCCAATGACGACGGGAGAACCCGACTTCATGATGCCGGCCTTTTCGGCAGCAATCAGCTCCACACGGTCACCGAGATAGGCCTGATGATCCAGCGAGATCGGCATGATGACGGACACGGCGGGATTATTGATCACATTCGTCGCATCGAAGCGACCACCCAGGCCGACCTCGACAACGGCCGCATCGGCTGGCTGTTCCGCAAAGAGCACGAACATGGCAGCAGTCAGGATTTCGAAAACCGTTATCATCTGGCCGCCATTGGCGGCTTCGATGCGGCGCAACGCGTCCGCAAAGACGGCATCGTCGACATAACGGCCTTTTTCGCCGGAAACGCCGATGCGATAGCGTTCATGCCAGTTGACGAGATGCGGAGAGGTGTGAACGTGGACGGAAAGGCCTGCGGCCTCCAGCAATGCACGGCAGAAGGCCGTAACCGAACCCTTACCGTTGGTGCCTGCGACATGAATGACCGGCGGCAGCCTTTTGTGGGGATTGCCGAGTTTTTCGAGAAGACGGGAAATTCTATCCAGAGAAAGATCAAAACCCTTGGGGTGAAGCTGCATCAGCTCTTCGATGATCTTTTCGGCCTCGCCGATTGCGGGCTTCGTCATGTCTTCTGTCCGCCTTTCAGGCGTTGTCTTGGCCATTTTGTCCGCCGCATTCGAGATGAAATCATGCAACGTATAGCATCCCCCGAAAGCGATTTGTCGCCTTCGGGGGAGATATTTTTATCAGGCCGAAGCCGCAAGCGGAACGACCGCGTTTGCTTCCGCCGCAGGCGCCTTCGTCATGATCTTGAGAAGGCTGGCGAGCGTATCGGGAATTTCGCGGCGATCGATCACCATGTCGACCATGCCGTGCTCCAGCAGGTATTCCGAGGTCTGGAAGCCTTCCGGCAACTTTTCGCGGATGGTCTGCTCGATCACACGCTTGCCGGCGAAGCAGATTTCGGCACCTGGCTCAGCGATATGCACATCGCCCAGCATGGCATAGGAGGCAGTGACACCACCCGTCGTCGGGTTCGTCAGAACCACGATGTAAGGCATTCCCGCTTCTTTGAGCATGTTCACCGCAACGGTGGTGCGCGGCAGCTGCATCAATGACAGAATGCCTTCCTGCATGCGGGCGCCGCCGGAGGCCGGGAACATCACGAGTGGGCAGCGCTCGGAAATGGCGCGCTCAAATGCCTTGACGATGGCTTCGCCCGCCGCAATGCCGAGAGAACCGCCCATGAACTGGAATTCATGCACGACGGCAACGATCTTCAGGCCTTTCAGCAGGCCGACGCCGGCAAGGATGGTATCTTCCTGCTCGGTTTTCGTCCGGCTGTCGCGCAGGCGATCGGTGTATTTCTTGGAATCGCGGAACTTCAGCGGATCCTGCGCCACCTTGGGCTGCGGCAGAGCCTCATAGACGCCGCCATCGAACAGATCGACGAGACGCGCCTTTGCAGGCATCTTCATGTGGTAACCGGAAGCCGGAATGACCCACTTGTTGTCCTCGAGGTCCTTATGGAAGACCATCTCGCCCGTTTCCGGGCACTTGATCCACAGGTTCTCGGGAACCTCCGGACGGCGGCCAAGCATGGAATTGATCCGGGGCCGTACGTAATTGGTGATCCAGTTCAACTGTCTACTCCTGACTGGGCCGCGCGCTTATTCCGCAGCGGCAAGGCGCGATGCACGCACGCCCGTTGAAAGTCCTTTTACCAGCGTCGTAACGGCCGGTACGGTATCGGCGGTCGCCTGCCCGTCTTTGGTCAGGCTGCCCGCAATCTGGTTGACGATGGCGGAACCAACCACCACGCCATCCGCCACAGCACCGATCGCCTTGGCATGATCGGCCGTCTTGACACCAAAACCGACACAGACCGGCAGTTCCGTATGCGCCTTGATACGACCGACAGCGCCCGAGATCAACGAGGGATCGGGAAGCGCTGAACCGGTAATACCGTTCATCGAGACGTAATAAACGAAACCTGAGGTATTTTTAAGGACGGCAGGCAGGCGCTTGCCATCCGTCGTCGGCGTCGCCAGACGGATGAAGTTGATGCCGCGCGCAAGTGCGGGGATGCAGAGTTCATCGTCCATTTCCGGCGGCAGATCGACAACAATCAGGCCATCGATGCCGGCCGCGATTGCGTCGTCCAGAAATTTTTCGACGCCGTAAATATAGATCGGATTGTAATAGCCCATCATCACGATCGGCGTCGCGTCATCTCCCTTGCGGAACTCGCGGGCGAGATCGAGCGTCGTTTTCAGCGTCTGGCCGCCCTTCAGCGCACGCTGACCGGCCAGCTGAATGGCCGGACCATCCGCCATCGGGTCGGAAAAGGGCATGCCGAGTTCGATGACGTCGGCACCAGCTTCCGGCAGGGCCTTCATGATGCCGAGCGAGGTTTCGAAATCCGGGTCGCCGCCCATGAAATAGGTAATCAGGGCCGGGCGATTTTCAGCGCGCAGATCGGCAAAGCGCTTGTCCATACGTGCAGTCATGATCTTATACATCCATTCCAAGGAACTTGCTGACGGTGTGGACATCCTTGTCACCGCGACCGGAGAGGTTCATCAGGATGATTTCATCCTTGCCCATCTTCGGTGCGCGCTTGATGACCTCGGCCAGGGCGTGGCTCGGCTCCAGAGCCGGAATGATGCCTTCAAGGCGGGTCAGCATCTGGAATGCGTCCAGCGCCTCATGGTCCATGATCGGTACGTATTCCACGCGGCCGATATCGTTCAGCCAGGAATGTTCAGGGCCGATGCCGGGATAATCGAGGCCGGCGGAGATGGAATGACCTTCCTTGATCTGACCGTCCTCATCCTGCAGCAGATAGGTGCGGTTGCCATGCAGCACGCCCGGCGAACCGGCGGTGATGGAAGCGCAATGCTCATCACCCGAAAGACCCTTGCCGCCGGCTTCGACGCCGACGATGCGGACATTCTTGTCATCGAGGAAAGGATGGAAGATACCGATGGCGTTAGAGCCACCGCCGACAGCCGCGACGACCAGATCCGGCAGGCGGCCTTCCGCCTCCAGCATCTGCGCCTTGGCTTCCTCGCCGATGACGGCCTGGAAATCGCGGACCATTTCCGGATAGGGATGCGGGCCGGCCGCGGTGCCGATCAGGTAATAGGTATCCTCGACATTGGTGACCCAGTCGCGCAGGGCCTCGTTCATGGCATCCTTCAGGGTGCCGTGGCCGGCCGTGACCGGCTTCACTTCGGCACCGAGAAGCTTCATGCGGAACACATTCGGGGCCTGACGGGCAACGTCCGTCGCGCCCATATAAACGACGCAGGGCAGGCCAAAGCGTGCAGCGACGGTAGCGGAGGCAACGCCGTGCTGGCCGGCACCGGTTTCGGCAATGATGCGGGTCTTGCCCATGCGCTTGGCAAGCAGGATCTGGCCAAGGCAATTGTTGATCTTGTGCGAGCCAGTGTGGTTCAGCTCTTCGCGCTTGAAATAGATCTTCGCGCCGCCAAGTTCCGCCGTCAGGCGTTCCGCAAAATAAAGCGGGCTCGGACGACCGGTATAGTGCGCGCCGAGATGCTTGAGTTCCGCCTGAAACGCGGGATCGGTCTTGGCCTTGTCCCATTCCGCCTGCAAATCCAGAATGAGCGGCATCAGCGTTTCGGCAACGAAGCGACCTCCGTAAATGCCGAAACGGCCGTCCTCATCGGGACCAGCGCGAAAAGAATTGGGTGTTGGCGCGTCGTTCACTTCAAGCTCCCTTTGGGCCTTTCGACCAATCATTCACCACATCGAAAAATGCGTCGATCATGGACAGATCCTTGACGCCCGGCGCGCTTTCCACACCGGACGATAAATCTAGTCCGCTTGCCCTGGTCTCCGCCAGCGCCTCAGCGACATTGTCCTTGTTCAATCCCCCGGAAAGCATGTAATCCACACTTCCGTCAAGTGATCGCAGGATGGTCCAGTCGAAGGAGACGCCGTTGCCGCCCGGAAGCTCGGAATTGGCGGGCGCCTTGGCGTCCAGCAGAAAACGGTCGGCTATTCCAATATAAGGGTCGATTTTGGCAAGATCAGCGGCATCGCGAATGGAAATCGCCTTCATGACAGGCAGGCCATACAGCGCCTTGATATTCAGTAGCCGTTCCGGGCTTTCATTGCCATGTAGCTGCAGGATGTCCGGTTTGACGAGATCGACGATTTCATCGAGATAATCATTGTCGGCATCGACGGTGACGGCAACCACCTTGGCGGCGCCACGGGCACCTTCCGCCAGCCTGCCGGCAATATCGGGCTCGATGTTGCGCGGGCTTTTTTCAAAGAAAATAAAACCGACATGGGACGCACCACGCCTGACGGCGCGCTCCAGCGCTTCCGGTGTCTTCAATCCGCAAATCTTGATATCCGGTTTCATACCCGCGACCTGACATGAAATGCGACAAGAGTCGAGCCAAATCGCATCCATTTCCGATGGAATGTTTCACGTGAATCCAGATGGCGATCCGCGCTGCAGGTTTCAATCGAAATCGATGGCGTGGAGTTTGGAACCATGGCGTTTCAGCCAGCTCTTGGCTTCTTCCGTGTGCGGGCAGAGCTTTTCACATAATGCCCAGAATTTCGGGCCGTGGTTCATTTCGCTCAGATGCGCAACCTCGTGGGCGGCGAGATAGTCGATGACCTTTTCGGGGGCCATGACGATACGCCATGAGAAGCTCAAATTTCCATCATGGGAACAGGAGCCCCAGCGGCTGCGCGTATCCTTCATGCTGATGGAGCGCACCGGCCGGCCAGCGGTGCGGGCATGAACAGCCACAAGCCGTTCCAGATCCGCCTTCGCTTCCTTTTTGAGGAATGTCGCTATCCGTCGTCTCAGATGTTCCGGCGCGCCGCTGACCTTCAGAACGGCCACCCCATCGGCGTCTTTCGTGACATGTGTCAGCCCTCGCAGGCTGCCAGTATGGTCAATGCGGTGAGATATGCCACGAATATCGATGGTCGCACCCGGACGCAAACCGTCGTCTGGGCTGAATTTCACAAGCTTGCCTTCCAGCCAACCCTGATGCCTCTCGAGAAAATCATCCACCTGGCGGTGATGCAAACCCATCGGGATCGTCAGTTTCAGTGCCCTGCCACCCGGTTCGATGCGCAGCGTAATGCGCGTGGCGCGCGGATTTTCCCTGACCGTAATCGGCACCTGCCTGCCCGCCACCGCAACGGTGCGCTGGCTCGGCGCGACCTTCTTTGGGGCCGGCGACTTCAAGGATTTTCTGAGGAGCGAAAACATGAACTCTTCATAACCGATTCGTCCGTCGCTTGGCCATGCAAATGCGCGGCATGGCCCGCCGTCTGCCCTTAAGCTGTCTGGTGTTTGCGGATGAAGTCCAGCATGCGCGGCACGATTTCCTTGCGGAAGCGCGAACCGTTGAAAACGCCGTAGTGCCCGACATCCGGCTGCATGTAATGGGCGCGTTTGTCTTCAGGGATGTTCCGGCAGAGATCATGGGCCGCCTTTGTCTGGCCAACGCCGGAAATATCGTCGTTCTCGCCTTCCACCGTAAACAATGCGACGTTGCGAATGGCCGCAGGATCGACCGCCCTGCCCCGGTGAAGCATGTTCCCCTTCGGAAGCGCATGGTCGATAAAGACCGTTTCCACCGTCTGCAGATAGAACTCCGCCGTCAGATCCATGACGGCCAGATATTCATCGTAAAATTCGCGGTGCTTTTCAGCGGAATCGCCATCATTCTTGACGAGGTTGAGGTAAAAATCCTTATGCGCTGTCATGTGCTTATCGAGGTTCATCGACATGAAACCGGAGAGTTGCAGGAAGCCGGGATAGACATTACGGCCAAAAGCGGGCTGCGGCCACGGCACCTGCATGACGACATTGTCGCGGAACCATTCAATGGGTTTCGCCTTGGCAAGATCATTAACGGCTGTGGGATTGATGCGGGTGTCTATCGGACCGCCCATCAGCGTCATGGATGCCGGCGCGAATTTATCCCCATCCGCCTCCATTAACGAGACGGCGGCCAGCACCGGCACAGATGGCTGACAGACGGCAACCACATGCGCCCCCGGCCCGATTGCGCGCAGCATCTCGATGACATAGCTGATGTAATCGTCGAGATCGAAAGTGCCCTCACTCACCGGCACCGTGCGGGCATCGGCCCAATCGGTGATGTAGATATCCGCCGAAGGCAGCAGGGCCTCCACCGTCCCCCGCAACAAAGTGGCATAGTGGCCGGACATCGGCGCCACCAGCAGCACCTTCGGACCGGACTGGCGGGCTGGATCAAGTTCCTTCTTGAAATGAAGCAGATTGCAGAACGGATGCGACCAGACGGTCTCTTCGACAACATTGACGGTCTGGCCATCGACAATCGTACTGCCGAGAGCGAATTCCGGTTTTGCGTAACGGCGCGTCATGCGCTCAAAGACTTCAAAACCGGCATCGAGGCTTCTTCCGAAAGCCGTGCTGGAAAGCGGATTGAGCGGATTGTTGCAAGCCTGGCGCATCATGTCGGCACCGGCGCGCAGCGGCGCCATGGCCGCATGGTTCATTTCATAGAGGTGGTAGAACACTGATGACGCCTCCCTCGCGATCACGCTCTTTTTTCAACCATAGCAGCTTTTCGCAGGTGCACAAAATCGAAGGCGCTGGCGGTTTCCCGCCAGCGCCTCACTTTCCGTTGAACGCCTTTGCGATCAGATGTCGGCGACGAAAGTCTGCTTCTGGGAACCGAGGCCTTCAATGCCGAGTTCCACGACATCGCCGGTCTTGAGATAACGCGGCGGCTTCTGGCCCATGCCAACGCCGGGAGGTGTGCCAGTGGAGATGACGTCACCGGGATGTAGCGACATGAACTGGCTGAGATAGGAAACGACATGGGCGACACCGTAGACCATGGTCTTGCTGGAACCATCCTGCATCGTTTGCCCGTTCACCTTCAGCCACATGCCGAGGTTCTGTGGATCGGTGATTTCGTCCTTCGTGACAAGCCAGGGGCCGATCGGACCGAAAGTGTCGCAGGACTTACCCTTGGTCCACTGCCCGGCACGCTCCGTCTGGAAGGCACGTTCGGAAACATCATGCGAGACGCAATAACCGGCGACGTAATCGAGAGCATCGGCTTCCGAAACATATTTTGCCGTCTTGCCGATGACCACGCCAAGCTCGACTTCCCAGTCGGTCTTTTCGGAACCGCGCGGAATGACGACGTCATCGTTCGGACCGACGATCGCCGAGGTCGCCTTCATGAAAATGACCGGTTCCGGCGGTACGGTCGCACCAGTTTCAGCGGCGTGGTCGGAGAAGTTAAGGCCGATGCAGATGAATTTTCCGGTTCCCGTAACGCAGGCGCCGATGCGCTCTTCGTTGAGGACCGGAAGAGTGCCAAGATCGATGGCGGCAATCTTCTGGAGGCCCTCGGGAGAGATGGCGTCGCCGCCAATGTCTTTCACGTGGGCGGACAGATCGCGGACTTTTCCTTCCGCGTCGAGGATCGCAGGCTTTTCCTGGCCAGGCTGGCCAACGCGCATCAATTTCATGGAACTCTCTCCCGGTTGTCTGACAAGGTGATGCATATATGAACGATGCATTCATACTTGTCACCCCTTGACTGCTCCGACTTTCGAAAAATACCTTTTCTCTCCCGGCAATCAAAAGGACATGGCCCGTGACGAACAGCAATTCCCGACAATCAGAATATCCCGTCGATCAACTTTTCCTCGATCGCTGGTCTCCGCGCGCCTTCGACGGCAATGCCATGCCGCAAGAGCATCTGCTGACCATTCTCGATGCGGCGCACTGGGCGCCCTCGGCATCCAATCATCAGCCATGGCGGTTTGTCTACGCACACAAAGATGGCGAGGACTGGCCTCTCTTCGTGGAACTTCTGATGGAAGGAAACCAGCGCTGGGCGAAAAATGCCTCCGTGCTGCTTTTCGTCATTTCCCGCGACCACAATGTCTCGCGCGAAGGCGAGAAAAAACCGTCGGCGACCCATTCCTTCGATGCGGGTGCAGCATGGTTTTCGCTCGCCATGCAGGCGCATCTGCTCGGTTACCATGCCCATGGCATGGCCGGCATATTCAAAGACCAGATTGTGGAAAAGCTCAATATTCCTGATGGGTACAAGGTGGAGGCGGCGGTTGCCATCGGCACGCTGACCGACAAGACCGTTCTTCCCGATGATCTGGCGGAACGGGAAGTGCCGAGCAAGCGCCTTCCCCTTTCGGACGTCGCTTTCAAGGGGCGTTTTACCGGTAAGGCCGATTGATATCCGAGCATCCATATTAACAAAAAGGCCCGGCGGAAAACGACCGCCGGGCCTTTTGCTAAAGTTTCGTTTCACGTGAATCGTTACGTGAGACGCTCCACAGTATTAAATGTCGAGGTTGGCAACGCTCAGGGCATTTTCCTGAATGAAGTCACGGCGCGGCTCCACCTCGTCACCCATCAGGCGGGCAAACAGGCCATCGGCATCGGTCGCATCATTGACCTTGACCTGCAGAAGCGAGCGGACATTGGCGTCAAGCGTCGTTTCCCAAAGCTGCTCGGCATTCATTTCGCCAAGACCCTTGTAACGCTGCATGGAAAGCCCCTTGCGGCCGGCAGCGAAAATCGCATCCAGAAGCGCACGCGGACCTGGCAGTTCCATGGTGCCGTCCTTGCGTTGCAGAACCGGCGGCGTCACGTAGATGTCGCGCGTGCGGGCTGCAAGCTGATCGATGTGACGGGCATCGGCCGAACCGATGAGACCCATATCCAGCGTCGAAACTTCCTTGACGCCGCGAACCATGCGCTCGAAGCGCAGTCCGCCATCATCCAGCACCGTACCAGTCCAGCCACGTTCGGTTTCTTCCGCAATCATGTCGAGACGGCGGGCAACTTCGGCAACCGTTTCCTCGGCACGCGCCGCATTTGCCGAAAGCTCGGGGTTGAGCGCGCCGGCAATGGCGGCCTGTTCCACAATCGAGCGGCTGTAGCGGGAATGCAGACCATCGATCAGCGAGCGCATGCGCAGCGCATCGAGAATAACTTCGCGAAGATCGGCGCCAACGCGAACCTCACCGGTGCCGAGGGTCAGCGATGCTTCCTCAAGACCCATGGAAATGAGGTATTCTTCCAGCGCCTTCTCATCCTTGAGGTACTGCACGGACTTTCCGCGCGTCACTTTATAAAGCGGTGGCTGGGCGATATAGAGATGGCCGCGCTCGATCAGTTCCGGCATCTGGCGGAAGAAGAAGGTCAAAAGCAGGGTACGGATATGGGCGCCGTCAACGTCAGCGTCCGTCATGATGATGATCTTGTGGTAACGCAGCTTGTCGGCGTTGAACTCGTCCTTGCCGATCGACGTGCCAAGCGCGGTGATCAGCGTGCCGATTTCCTGGCTGGACAACATCTTGTCGAAACGCGCGCGCTCGACATTCAGGATCTTGCCGCGCAGCGGCAGGATGGCCTGGGTTTCGCGCGAGCGGCCCTGCTTGGCCGAACCGCCGGCGGAGTCACCCTCGACGAGGAAGAGTTCAGATTTCGCGGGATCGCGCTCGGAGCAGTCGGCTAGCTTGCCGGGCAGAGAGGCGATATCGAGCGCACCCTTGCGACGCGTCAGTTCGCGCGCCTTGCGGGCGGCTTCGCGGGCGACGGCCGCTTCCACGACCTTGCCGACAAGGATCCTTGCATCGGAAGGATGTTCTTCCAGCCAGGTAGACAGGGCCTCGTTGACGAGGCTTTCCACGACCGGGCGCACTTCGGACGAAACCAGCTTGTCCTTCGTCTGCGAGGAAAACTTGGGATCGGGAACCTTGACGGAGAGAATGGCCGTCAGACCTTCACGGCAGTCTTCACCCTGCAGGCTTACCTTTTCCTTTTTCAGGATGCCTGATGTTTCGGCATAAGAAGTCACCTGGCGTGTCAGCGCCGCACGGAAACCGGCCATATGGGTGCCGCCATCGCGCTGGGGAATGTTGTTGGTAAAGCAGAGCACGTTTTCATGGTAGCTGTCGTTCCACCACAGTGCGACCTCGACAGTGATACCGTCCTTCTCGCCCTTGATGGCAACAGGCTTATCCACCAGCGGCTTCTTGGCACGGTCGAGATAACGGACGAAGGCTTCAAGCCCGCCGTCATATAGCAGCTCTTCCTGCTTGATATCGGAATGGCGCTTGTCGGTGAGCAGGATGCGCACGCCGGAATTCAGGAATGCGAGTTCGCGCAGGCGATGCTCCAGCGTGCCGTAATCGTAGTCCGTCATGGTGAAGGTCTGCGGGCTGGCCAGGAAAGTGACCTCCGTTCCCGAGCGGCCTTCATATTCACCGATGACCGAGAGCGGCGCATCGGCGACACCGTGGGTGAAGCCGATTTCGTGCAGCTTGCCATTGCGGCGGATTCTGAGCTTCAGCCAGACGGAAAGCGCATTCACCACCGAGACGCCCACGCCGTGCAGACCGCCGGAAACCTTGTAGGAGTTCTGGTCGAATTTTCCGCCCGCATGCAGCTG
The DNA here is from genome assembly GCF_058803865.1 of Agrobacterium sp. GW821-FHT14E08. Taxonomy (NCBI): domain Bacteria; kingdom Pseudomonadati; phylum Pseudomonadota; class Alphaproteobacteria; order Hyphomicrobiales; family Rhizobiaceae; genus Agrobacterium; species Agrobacterium sp. GW821-FHT14E08. Next base: position 48,298 of record NZ_JBXAPJ010000005.1, read on the forward strand.
GGTCATGATGACTTCGGCTGCGGAAACGCCTTCGGAGGAGTGGATGTCGGTCGGAATACCGCGTCCATTATCCGTCACCGTCACCGATCCGTCGGCATTCAGCGTCACCGTCACCAGATCGGCGTGGCCCGCGAGTGCTTCATCGATGGCGTTGTCGACCACTTCGTAGACCATGTGATGCAGGCCGGAACCGTCATCGGTATCGCCGATATACATGCCGGGCCGTTTGCGCACGGCATCAAGACCCTTGAGGACCTTGATCGAATCGGCTCCATATTCCGTGTTTGCGCCGACTTCGCTTGACGATGTTTCGGTCATAAGTACTCTTTCCAAAGTTTTCCTGGCCAAGTTTTCAGTGAGAAGGCCTGAAGCCAGCGAATCACTCAAATCCGACATGCGACTATAGAAATTCTACACCCAATCCCAAAGGCCGCATGCTTCCGGATGCTGCATAAAGCAGGGGATAGAGGGGTTTCAATCGCAAGAACGGCTTTTTTGCAGCACCGCTGACAGTTCCTCTATCATACTCGGCGGCAGCTTGCGAATATCCCGCGCCAGACGATTGGCGAAAGCCGTATATTGCGGCGGAAGGCCTATCGTGTCGATCACCACTTTCGGGTCGGACGAGCCGGCGAGAAAGAACAATTCCTCCGCCTCGTCCCAGATAATATTGAAATATCCGGCAATGCGCTGAAGCAGATCAAAGCTCGGCTTGCCACGCTTGCCGTGCTCCAGTGCCGAGAGATAGGCTGGCGATACGCCGATGGCCGCCGCCATTTCCTTCTGCGTTACGCCCTTGCGTTCGCGAAGCTGTCGCACCGCCTCGGCAAAGGGCGTCATGATTTGTCACCCCTGCGGCGTGCCAGCCGCACGTAGAGCGCGCCGTCGCCGCCATGATTGGCAGATGCATCCTCGTAGGACGAAATCAAATGGCGATATTCGGGTTTGGAGAACCACATGGGTACCGCCCTCTTCAGCGCGCCGTCGCTGCCGATGGAACGGCCCTTGCCGGTAATGACCAGCACATGCCGGAGACCACGTTCATGTGCGCGCAGCAGAAAATCAAGCAGAACCGCATGGGCCTCGCTTTGAAACATGCCGTGCAGATCGATCCGCCCTTCCAGCGGCAGCCTGCCGCGGGTGAGCTTGCGCTTGACCGGTTTTTCCAGCGGCTGATGAATTCGGGGTTTCTTGTCCGGCGAAGCGGGCGGCACCTCCGCCGGCTCTGCGAGCATGCGCGGAAAGAGACCCTTGCCCGTTTGCGGAACCACAGGCTCGGCCGGGGTTTCCTCGAGATCGTCGAAAGCCAGCAAATCCTCCAGCCTGCCGGAAATCGGCCGCGCTGTCCGTGCGACCTTACCCCACAGGATGCGTTCTTCCTTGCCAAGCTTTCGACTGCCCTTCATCGCCGATACCTTTCCGCAGCAACACGTGGCAGCAGTATATAAAAATCGGCGTCGTTGCGCACCGTACCGGCAAGTTCACCGGCTTCGAAACCGGAGCCGGTGAAAATATCACCGCGCGCCGGTCCGACGATGGCCGACCCCGTATCGAGCGCCAGCATCAGCCGGGCGAATGGTTTTCCGTCATCCAGATGGGTCAATGACGGCGCATGGATGAAAAAGGGAAAACCGAATGTGTGGATGAGCCTGTCCACCGCAAGCGCCCGGCCGGCGACCAACGGCACCTTGGCGGCGGCAATGGGTCCCATATCCTCTTCGGCAACATCCGCTTCCCGGAAAAAAATATAGGAGCGGTTATGCCAGAGCACGCCATCCACGTCGTCGGGATGATCGGCGAGCCATTTGCGGATCGTCTGCATCGAGACGGTTTTGGGATCGAGTTCTCCGCGATCCAGAAGCAGCCGGCCTATCGGCGAAAACGGATGCCCGGCTTTCGCCGCATAGGTTACCCGTTTTACCGCACCATCTGGAAACACCAGACGGGCGGCGCCCTGAACGTGGACGAAGAACAGGTCGACCTTTGATTTCGCCCAGGCGATCTCAAGACCCCTGCCCTCCAGATATCCTTCATCCATGGCGCGACGGTCGGGAAAATAGGAAATCCCGTCTTCGCCTTCTTTGCCAAAAGCATAGGTCGGATCGAAACCGGCGGGACGATTATCGTCGCCGATATCCACCAGTTCCGGTGGCCTGCGATAGATTGGATAACGCCAGATTTCGTCCGGGGTGGAAGACACTTCCAGTTCCGGTTCGTAAAAGGCGGTAACAAAACCGCTCTTTCCCTGAGCAGGAGAAATCTTGAAGGCAACGCAATTGGTTTCGAAAAAGCGGCGCGCCTGTTCGGGGCTATCCGCTTCGAAGCCTTCGGCGGCTTCCAGAAGTGAAACCAGTTCCCCAGCGGTGACGCCGAGCGCGCCGGTCCTGTAGGGTTTCGCATTACGCAGATGCGACAGGATCGTTCCCATGGCTGCAAAAAGCTCGCTGGGATCGTCCTCCCGCCACCCTGGCAGATCGCGGAAAGACACTTCGTCGATTGAAAAAGGCGTGCTCATTGCTCGGATTCGGTAGCGATCAGCTTCCAGTTCGGATCGCGCGAACGAATGTCACGCGAGAAGGTCCAGATGTCATCCACTTCCGCAACCGCGTCCGGATCGCCATCCACCAGCTTGCCATCTTTATCATAGGTGGCCGAAATGAGCTGGCTGACCAGCCTCAACGTGATCTGCACTTCGGAATCGCGGACGGCCGCCTGGGTGATATCGGCCTTTTCGATGCCGACGAAGGTGGACTTCACGACCTCGCCGCGACTTTCGCGCTCGGAAATGGCTGCATCGAAACCGTCAAAAACCTCCTTCGACAGAAGGTTCTTCAGCGTCTTGCGGTCGCCATCGGCAAAACCCATGACAATCATTTCATAGGCCATACGAGCGCCGTTCAGGAACTCCTTCGGGCGGAATGTCGGATCCTTGGTCATCACCTCTCTGAGGGAGGTATTCAATGCCGAGTCCGCGGGCGCAAGGGCATCAGCTTCGGCAAAGCGGTTTTCATCCTCCGCCTCGCCGCGCTTCGGCAGGGTCACGACCTTGTTATCGTCCGTGACGGGACCTTTCGCGACGTCGCGCGGGCTATAGGGATCGAATGGCGGCTTCTCATTGCCCGTTCGGCGACCGAGAACGCTACGCAGCTGAAAGAAGATCAGCACCGCTGCAACGAGAAAAAACAATGTGATAAAGTCGCTAAAGCCCATCTTTCACCAAAACCGCCATTTAAATTCGAAAACCACACCATCATATAGTCTGCATCTTACCATCATTCAAATGTGCAGATTCAATCATCGGTGTTCTCGCGAACCGGCAATCTGCCAGAGATGCACACGCAAGGCTAGAAGATGCGTTTTTCCTTTCTCCCCATCGTCATCCTGATGATGCCCATCCTCGAAATTGCCGGCTTCATCATTGTCGGCAAGGCGATTGGTTTATGGCTGACATTGGCGCTCGTCCTGTTCACGTCGTTTCTCGGGCTCTTGATCCTGCGTCTCGGTGGCATCGGCATGGTGAGAAATCTCCAGGCCGCCGGACGTACCGGTGCCCAGCCGGCAGATGAACTGGTCAATGGCGCCATGCGGGTTGTCGCCGGTATCCTGCTTTTCATTCCCGGTTTTATCACCGACATCCTCGGCCTTCTGCTGTTGTCGAAAACGGTGCGGCGCTTTTTCTGGAAAGCCTTCGGGCCGCGTGTCGTGGTTGCGGGGTCGTTTCGCCAGTCCGGCAGCCAGTCCGGTCCTCAGCCCGGCGATTTTTCCGGGTTCCGCAATGATCAAAGACAGAGCGGGAATTCCAAGGTCGTAGACCTCGACGAGGAAGAGTTTCACCGCGAAGGGCCAAAGGATTCTCCCTGGTCGAGCAAGCCGGATGATCGCGACCTGCCCAAACCCTGAAGGCGCGGCGGAACGGACGCCGGGGCCGGCTCGCGAAGGGTTGTAAGGCTCGGGTCGAAATGATAGACCGCCTTCCACGAATTCACGCCGCGAGGAAACGTAATGACCGCTGAAAATGGTGCACAGGGCGCAGTAAGTCCTTCCCTGAATATTCTTACCCAGTACATCAAGGATCTTTCCTTCGAAAATCCGGGCGCTCCTCGTTCGCTTCAGGCCCGTGAAAACGCGCCGTCGATCAACATCAATGTCAATGTCAACGCAAACCCGATCTCGGGTTCGGATTTTGACGTTGTTCTGGCGCTGAATGCGGAAGCCAAGGATGGCGACAAGGTTCTGTTTGCGGCCGAGCTGGTTTATGGCGGCGTGTTCCGCATTGCCGGTTTCCCGCAGGAACATATGCTGCCGGTGCTGTTCATCGAATGCCCCCGCCTGCTGTTCCCCTTCGCGCGCCAGATCATCGCGGATGTCACCCGCAACGGTGGCTTCCCGCCGCTGATGATCGATCCGATCGATTTCGCGCAGATGTTCGCTCAGCGCGTTGCCGAAGAACAGGCGAGAGCCAAGGTTCAGGCCGTACCGAACTGAACGGCGCATATCGCGTTTCAGAATCTCTGACAAAACAAAACCCGGGTTATTCGCCCGGGTTTTTCTTTGACCGCATTTTCCATTTCAGCGTCCAGGCAGGCGTCAATTCTGGTAACGGTTCCAGATCGCCTTGTCGCCCATGCCGAGAACAAGTTTGCCATGAGCCGCGACGGTCTCCGCATCCAGTCGCGAGGGCAAAGGGCTTGGCCGTTGTAGCGGCTCAAGCGGTACGTCATCCTCGATGACGACCGTTTCCTGTTTGGCCGCCGAACCGAAACCGAGCGCCGTCTGACGCCCACCAATCATCTCGATGTAGACTTCCGCAAGCAGTTCGGAGTCGAGGAGCGCGCCGTGTTTGGTGCGGTGGGAATTGTCGATACCGTAACGCCGGCAGAGCGCATCGAGAGAGTTTGGTCCCATCGGGTGCTTGCGGCGGGCGAGCGAAAGCGTGTCCGTCACCAGATCGGCCGCGACCGGCTCAATGCCCAGACGGGCGAATTCAGCGTTGATGAAGCCCATATCGAATGTCGCATTATGCGCCACCCAGCGAGCACCCTCGAAGAAATCACGGATCTGGTCGACGACATCGGCGAATTTCGGCTTGTCTTTCAGGAAGTCGTCGGTAATGCCGTGAACAGCAAGCGCATCGGGGTGAACCTTGCGGTCTTCCGGGCTGATGTAGAGATGCAGCGTTTTCCCGGTTGGGAAATGGTTGATCAGCTCAATCCCGCCGATTTCGATAACACGGTCCAGTTTCGACTCAAGGCCCGTGGTTTCCGTATCGAAAATGATCTCACGCATTGTTTTCTCCGTGGCCCGAACCGGCGGCCAATCTTTGCAAGATTCCTCTTACCTGATCCCGCGCTGCTTCGACACCATTTCCGGTATCGACGACGAAATCGGCGCGTTTACACTTTTCAGCATCTGGCATCTGCCGGGCGAGGATCATTTCAAACTTCTCTTCCGTCATGCCCGGCCGGGATAAAACGCGCTGGCGCTGTATGTCAGGGGCGCAGCTGACGACCACTATTCTATCGACCCTCTCTTCAGCCCCGGTTTCAAACAGCAGGGGAATATCGAGAAGGGCGAACTGCCGAGCTTCTTCCCTAGCATTTGCGAGAAAGGCTTCCTGTTTCTCCCGGACAAGCGGATGGACAATCGCTTCGAGCTTGCCAAAATTAGCCGGATTCTCCCGCAGAACCTCGCCGAGCTTCTGGCGATCCACCGCACCGGAAAAGGTCGTACCCGGGAAAGCGGTTTCGATCAGGCCAACGGCTTCCGCCCGATAAAGCGCGTGCACGACCTCATCGGAATCGAGAACTGGAACGCCTTCTTCAGCAAACAGCTTTGCCGTCGTTGTTTTTCCCATTCCGATCGAGCCGGTAAGACCGATGACAATCATCAATGTTTTTCCATATCCGCGATGATGAGGGAGCGGAGGGTTTCGTCCACCTCCGGCATCTGGCCGAACCATCTCTCGAAGCCGGGTTTAGCCTGGTGAAGAAGCATGCCAAGCCCGTCAACAGTCGCAACGCCCTGCGCTTGCGCCATCTGGAGGATGGGCGTTATCAAGGGCACATAAACGATATCCGTCACGACGGCATTTTCTGCGAGCGGTGAGAAATCGAGGTCTGGCGCTTCGCTCCCATCCATTCCGAGCGACGTGGTGTTCACGAAAAGGCCGGCACCCTGCATGACCTCGTGAAGTGCGCCCTGCGGATGGGAAAAGACTCGGGGGCCAAAACGGTCTGCCAGTTCCCGGGCCCGCTCCACCGTGCGGTTCAGAATATGGATTTCAGCAATGTCGCGGTCCCTCAAGGACTGGACCACGGCGCGGCTGGCGCCGCCAGCTCCGAACACCACTGCCCGGTCAGTTTTATCCCACCCCGCGTGGCGCTCATCGAGATTGGAGACAAAACCGTAGCCATCTGTATTGGTGGCGCGAAGCTTGCCCTCTTCCATCCAGATGGTGTTTGCGGCACCCAGTTCTTCAGCCACCTCATCAGGACTATCCGCGAGCCTGTAGGCGGCTTCCTTGTGCGGGATGGTGACATTTCCGCCGACGGCGGACCCCGGCCCCTGCGCCCTTATTGTCGCAATGAAATTGGGAAAGTCGTCCGGCGTGACCTCCACGGCCTTATAGGAGCCGGAAATGCCAAATTTCTTCAGCCAATAGGAATGGATGATCGGCGAGCGGGAATGCTTGATCGGGTAACCGGCAACGAAGGCATTTATGGTTAATGTTTCACGTGAATCAGCCATCGATGACATCCATGTCGCGCAGTTTCGTTAATAGGGGCAAAAGCGGAAGACCGAGAATGGTGAAATAATCCCCCTCGATTGAAGTAAATAGCTGGATTCCCTCACCCTCGAGCTGATAGGCGCCAACGCTGCTCAAGGCTTTTTCCCCGACCCGTTGCAGGTGACGGGAGATAAATTCAGTGCTCAGATTCCGTACGGAGAGTTCGGCGGAGGAGACAGTCTGCCATAACACTTCCCCTCCCCGGACAAGAACGGCCGCACTGTTCAGCCGGTGAGTTTTGCCGGACAATGACAGCAGGTGCGCCTCGGCTTCCGCCATGGTTTTCGGTTTGTGATAAACACGGGTGCCAAGCGCCATTGTCTGGTCGCATCCAAGAACCAGTGCTGATGGATAGAGCGCACTGACCGCAAGCGCCTTGGCCCTGGCAAGTTCGAGTGCCACGTCCTCGGGACTGGCGCCATTTCTTTCCAGTTCTTCATCGAGCGCGCGCTCGTTTATATCCGCGGGAATCGCCGAGAATGTCAGCCCAGCATTGCGCATCAGCATCTGGCGTGATGCGCTGGACGAGGCGAGGATCAATTCTTGTTTCATCGACTGTCTGCTCCGAATGGTGCGATCCGGATTATCGTGTCCTCGGACGAAGGGCAAGAATGGCCGCGGCCGTTTCCTCGATGGAGCGTCGCGTAACATCAATCAGTGGCCAATTGTTGCGGGCACAGAGCGACCGCGCATATTTCAGCTCTTCCATGATGGTGGCGCGATCCGTGTAACGCCCGCTGTCAAATCCGCCGGTGACGCCAAGTTCACGGTTTTCACGCACCTGCGATATGCGATCAGATGTTGCAACGAGGCCGACGATCAGTGGCCTTGTCGCCGCATAAAGGCTTTCAGGCAGAGGCACGTTCGGAACGACGGGTATATTGGCGGTCTTTATTCCCCTGTTGGCGAGATAGATGCTGGTCGGTGTTTTCGATGTGCGGCTGATCCCGATAATGACGATATCGGCCTCGTCATAGGTTTCCGGCATCTGCCCATCATCATGATCCATGGCAAAATTGAGCGCTTCGATCCGTGCGAAATAATCCGCATTCAAGACATGCTGCGCTCCGACCCGCCGTCTGGAAGGCGCACCGAGATAGGTCTGAAAAATGCCGATGATCGGCTCGAGGACGTTGACACAGGGTACTCCGATCGCATGGCAGCGTAAGTCCAGGAACTCAGCCAGCTGCTGGTCAACGATGGTATAGAGGACGATGCCGGGTTCCTTGTCGATAAGGTCGACCACCTGGGCGAGCTGCTTCTGGTTCCTGATCATCGGATAAACATGTTCCACGGGCATGGAGGCATGAAACTGAGCCGAGACGGCGCGACCCGCCGACATGAGAGTCTCTCCCGTCGAGTCCGAAATCAGGTGCAAATGGAAGAAGCTTTTTTTGTTCTCCACGCTGTTTTTCTCCCGCTGTTGATAAACCGGGACAAACTTCCGAATTGTCCTGAAGGCCGAGCCGCGACGTGAATAAGGTGGTGTTTTTCCACAATCCGCAAGTGGCTTCAATCACCATCGGCGTGCCTGTGAATTGTTGGAAGAATGAAGACTTGTCCAGAATTTTCCCCAGGCTATCCACAGATCTGGATATTTTCCGCATAGGCGGTAAATAAATGAAATCATTCAATAAATCTTAGTTTTCCCTGTTGTCGGAGAACTGGCTATCAAATGATATCCGAAAAGACCAGTCACACTCCTCGACTGCGGCATTTCGACTGGAATGATTTTAATCCTTGCTACCCACAGACTCTAAGAAATAGAAAATCTTTTAAATCTCTTTGATTTTATTTTTTGAGAAGTTGGGTGGAATGAGCGAGCGCAAGGTTTTAAAGGTGTTGAACGGGCAAACGGTCACACCGCCGCCCATATGGCTGATGCGGCAGGCAGGGCGTTACCTTCCCGAGTACAGGGAAACGCGCAAGACCGCCGGCAGTTTCCTCGATCTCTGTTATAATCCCGAACTGGCGACCGAAGTGACCCTTCAGCCCATTCGTCGGTTCGGGCTCGACGCCGCCATTCTCTTTTCCGATATTCTGGTGATACCGGACGCACTTGATCGGAACGTATCCTTCAGCGAAGGCAAGGGTCCGGCGATGGACCCGATCGATGTCAATGGTATCGACAGGCTGGATGCTGCGAATGTCATTGCGCATCTTTCGCCGGTTTTTGAGACTGTGTCCCGCCTGCGCACGACATTGCCGGATGAGACGACCCTTCTTGGATTTTGCGGCGCGCCCTGGACGGTTGCCACCTACATGATTGCTGGGCACGGAACGCCTGACCAGGCGCCAGCGCGGCTCTTCGGTTATCAGGAGCCGGTTGCGATGGAGAAGCTTCTCGCTTTCCTCGCGGATATTTCTGCAGACTATCTGGTGGCGCAGATCGATGCTGGGGCAGATGCGGTTCAGATTTTCGATTCCTGGGCTGGCGTGCTCGGCGAGAAGGAATTCGAGGAATATGCGGTAAAACCGGTTGCGCGGATTATTGCCTCTGTGCGCGCCCGTCGTCCGTCCGCAAAGATCATCGCTTTCGCCAAGGGGGCGGGTTATCTTCTGAAGGATTATCGCCGCAAGACGGGTGCAGACGCCATTGGGCTAGATTGGTCTGTGCCCCTCAGCTTCGCTCGCGATCTTCAGAAGGAAGGCCCGGTGCAGGGTAATCTGGACCCGATGCTGATGGTGGCGGGCGGTAAGGCGTTGCAGGATGGCATCGATGCAGTGCTAGAGGGGCTCGGACAGGGTCCGCTGATCTTCAATCTCGGTCATGGCATTACCCCGCAGGCCGACCCGGAAAACGTCACGCGGCTGGTGCAGCGGGTGCGCGCTCTCGGAGCCGGGGCATGAGCAACGAGAAACAGACCTCCGCCCGTTCGGGAAACAGGGCCGCACTTCGTGCCGGAGTGGCACTTGGTGTCTTTGCGGCATTTGTCGCCTTGCTGTTTTACGCCGATCCAGCCGATCTCTATCTCTGGATCAAAGCGCTTCATATCATCGCGGTGATTTCCTGGATGGCGGCGATTTTTTACCTGCCGCGGCTGTTCATCTATCACACCGATGCGCCGGTCGGTTCACAGCAATCCGAAACCTTCAAGGTGATGGAACAGCGGCTGATCAAGGTCATCATGAATCCGGCGATGATGATATCCTGGGTGCTGGGACTTTATCTCGCCTGGTCGGTTTATGGTTTTTCCGGCGGCTGGCTGCATGCGAAGATCGGACTGGTCGTGATTTTGACGATCACCCATGTTTATTTCACCCGCAGCGCCAAACGTTTCGCGCGGGATGAAAATACCAGACCGGCCCGTCACTGGCGGTTGATGAATGAGGTTCCGACCGTCCTGATGATCCTCATCGTCATACTTGTGGTTGTGAAACCCTTTGGTTAAGACGGGGTAACGATAAATTTCGCGGAATTCGTGCTTTCCTCTTGCGGCGGCCGTGTTCAATCGCTATTTTCGCTTCACTCATCTTCGTGGCATGTGAATTATTCAGTCATCTGCGGTATCTCCCTCAGCATCTGATTCGCGAACACGCCCTCCCCCAAATACATTATCAAACGGTCTTTCCTTCATGGCTGAAATGAAGCTTCAGGAACTTAAGAGCAAATCGCCTACCGACTTGCTGACTTTTGCTGAATCCCTGGAAGTTGAAAATGCGAGCACCATGCGCAAGCAGGAGCTTATGTTCGCAATCCTCAAGGTTCTCGCGAGCCAGGACATCGAAATCATCGGCGAAGGCGTCGTCGAAGTCCTGCAGGACGGTTTCGGTTTTCTGCGGTCCGCAAACGCGAATTATCTCCCCGGTCCGGATGATATCTATATTTCGCCCTCGCAGATCCGCCGCTTCTCGCTGAAGACCGGCGATACCGTTGAAGGCCCGATCCGTGGACCCAAGGAAGGCGAACGTTATTTCGCGCTTCTCAAGGTCAACACGATTAATTTCGACGATCCTGAAAAGATCCGTCACAAGGTTCACTTCGACAATCTGACGCCGCTTTATCCAAACGAGCGCTTCAAAATGGAACTCGATGTTCCGACATCGAAGGATCTGTCTTCGCGGGTGATCGATCTCGTCGCACCGCTTGGCAAGGGCCAGCGTGGATTGATCGTCGCGCCGCCGCGCACCGGTAAAACCGTCCTGTTGCAGAACATCGCGCATTCCATCACGGCAAACCATCCGGAATGTTATCTGATCGTTCTGCTGATCGACGAACGCCCTGAGGAAGTCACGGACATGCAGCGTTCGGTCAAGGGCGAGGTTGTGTCCTCCACCTTCGACGAACCCGCCGTACGCCACGTTCAGGTCGCTGAAATGGTCATCGAGAAAGCCAAGCGCCTGGTCGAACACGGCCGCGACGTTGTCATCCTGCTCGATTCCATCACCCGTCTCGGACGCGCCTACAATACGGTCGTTCCGTCTTCCGGCAAGGTTCTGACCGGCGGTGTGGACGCCAATGCGCTCCAGAGGCCGAAGCGCTTCTTCGGTGCCGCACGTAACATCGAAGAAGGTGGTTCGCTGACGATTATCGCAACCGCACTGATCGATACGGGCAGCCGTATGGATGAAGTGATCTTCGAAGAATTCAAGGGTACGGGTAACTCGGAAATCGTGCTTGACCGCAAGGTCGCAGACAAGCGCATCTTCCCGGCGCTCGATATTCTCAAGTCCGGCACGCGCAAGGAAGACCTGCTGGTGCCGCGCCAGGACCTGCAGAAGATCTTCGTGCTTCGTCGAATTCTGGCACCCATGGGAACCATGGACGCCATCGAATTCCTCATCGACAAGCTCAAGCAGACCAAGACCAATTCGGACTTCTTCGAGTCCATGAATACCTGATCCGGAGTTTAGCCGGATTCATTGACCAAACTTTAAAGCCGCATCCGTTTGTTCGGATGCGGCTTGACTGTTTTAAACGAGGTGAGTGATGTCAGCTTCCGCCGATACGATCTACGCGCTTTCAAGCGGCGCTTTGCCGGCTGGTGTCGCCATCATCAGGATCAGCGGACCAAAAGCCTTTGAGGCTCTGGAAATATTGACCGGCCGCGCGCTTCCTGCTCCCCGACAGGTCACTCTGAGTTCGATTCGGGATCAAAACGAAGATATAATCGATCAGGCACTGACGGTTGTTTTCCCTGCTCCCAATTCCTTTACGGGTGAAGACTGCGTCGAGATTCACAGTCACGGCAGTCGCGCCGTTTTGGCGTCAATTTTCACCGAACTTGAAAATCATCAGGGACTCCGGCCTGCGGATGCGGGTGAATTCTCCCGCCGCGCATTTGAGAACGCCAAGATGGACCTTCTCGAGATCGAGGGGCTTGCGGATCTGTTGCAGGCGGAAACGGAAATGCAGCGACGCCTGGCGGTGGAGCAGAGTACGGGTAAATTGTCGGCCCTTTATGATGGCTGGGCAAATCGTTTGACTCGCGCCCGCGCGTTGATCGAGGCGGAACTCGATTTCGCCGATGAAGATGATATCCCGGATTCCGTCGCGTCCCAGGTCTGGCAGACAGTATCTGAGCTTAGGGATGAAATTGCCGGTCATCTGCGGAGTGGTGGAAATAGTGAAATCATCCGTGACGGCTTCAAGGTGGCGTTGGTCGGGGAACCCAATGCGGGCAAGTCCACTCTTCTGAACGCCTTGAGCGGTCGTGACGTGGCCATTGTGACCGACATAGCTGGCACCACCAGAGATGTTCTGAGTGTCGATATCAATCTGGATGGCTATCTGGTTCGGATATTCGATACCGCGGGAATCCGCGATACGCAGGATGTGGTCGAACAGGAGGGCGTTAGGCGCGCGGTTCTGACGGCGGAAACTGCTGATCTCATCCTGTTGTTGCGGGATAACGATTCGATTCCGAAACAATCCTTAACCTCCTTCGCGAACCAACGTCTTTTGCAGGTGCGAACCAAATCGGCACTTTCTCCTGCTGCTGAAGCGAGTTTTGACCTGTCTATTTCGGCTGGAGAAGGGCTCGGCCTGGATGAGCTGCGTGCAGCGATCAAGCGTGAGATCGAGAAACGCGTCGGCGCTGGGCAGACATTGGTTCCCGCGCGTGCGCGCCATAAAAAACGCCTTGAAGAGACGCTGAATTATGTTAGTGATGCGCTCCATTCCGAAGCCATGGACCTTGCGATAAGGTCTGAATATTTGAGGCTGGCGGCGACCTCACTCGGGCGTATTACGGGCCGCGTGGATGTGGAAGATTTGCTCGGCGTAATCTTCTCGGAATTCTGCATTGGAAAATGATTCACGTGAAACATTGGCTGCCGATGCGGCAAAGCTGATGAATTAAGATAGGGCGCAGGGATATGCACCAGTCATTCGATGTCATCGTTATCGGGGGCGGCCATGCCGGCAGCGAGGCCGCGGCTGCGGCTGCGCGACATGGTGCTAAAACCGCTCTCGTTACCCATAAGCGCGAAACGATTGGCGTGATGTCCTGCAACCCGGCGATCGGAGGTCTAGGCAAGGGACATCTCGTTCGAGAAATCGACGCATTGGATGGGCTGATGGGCCGCGTTGCGGATGCTGCAGGCATTCAGTTCCGTATGCTCAATCGCAAAAAAGGTCCTGCCGTTCGTGGCCCACGCACGCAGGCCGATCGACGTCTTTATCGCGAGGCCATGCAGCGCGAAATCAGTGCAATAGAGAATTTGACGATTATTGAGGGCGATGCTTTCGATATTGAAATGGCTGGTGATTGCGTCTCTGCCGTTATCATGGCGAATGGTAGCCGGATTCATTGTGGCGCTGTTGTGCTTACCAGCGGCACCTTCTTGCGTGGCCTCATTCATATCGGCTCCGAAAAGATTCCCGCCGGTCGCGTTGGTGAGGAGCCATCCCTCGGCCTCTCGCAAACGCTCTCGCGCCTGGGTCTTGCCATGGGCCGCTTGAAGACGGGAACCCCTGCCCGGCTCGACGGCCGTACGATCGACTGGAATGCGGTGGATCGACAGGCGGCTGACGAGGATCCCATCCCTTTCTCTTTCATGACGGATCACATTCTCAATCCGCAGATCGAATGTGGTGTCACCCGGACGACGCCGGCCGGGCATAAGATCATTCAAGACAATATTCACCTCTCGGCGATGTATTCGGGGCAGATCGAAGGGGTAGGCCCGCGATATTGCCCGTCGATAGAGGACAAGATCACCCGGTTCGGCGAACGCGATGGCCATCAGATATTTTTGGAACCGGAAGGGCTGGACGATCACACCATCTACCCAAACGGAATTTCGACGTCGCTTCCCGCATTCGTTCAGGAACAATTTATTCAAACTATACCGGGCTTGGAAAGAGTTTCCATTCTTCAGCCGGGTTATGCGATTGAGTATGATTACGTCGATCCTCGGGAGCTTAAGCCCTCTCTGGAGTGCCGTAAAATTCCGGGGTTGTTTCTTGCCGGGCAGATCAATGGAACGACGGGCTATGAAGAAGCCGCGGCTCAGGGTCTTGTGGCCGGGCTGAGCGCTTCGCTTTATGCTGGCGATGCTGACGCCATCTATTTTAGCCGCACGGAATCCTATATCGGCGTGATGATCGATGATCTGACCTCAAAAGGTGTCAGCGAACCCTATCGCATGTTCACATCGAGAGCTGAATATCGACTTTCGTTGCGTGTCGATAATGCCGACCTGCGGCTAACACCTATTGGTGACGCTGCCGGCATCATTGGTCGTGAGAGGCAAGAGCGCTTCTCGGGTTTCCTCTCGGATCTGGATAAGGGACGGGAGGTGATGAAAAACATGTCTATCAGCCCGTCTCAGGCAGCGAAACAGGGATTGAAGCTAAATCAGGATGGCCAGCGCCGCACGGTATATGAATTGCTCGCCTATCCCGAGATGAGCCTGGAGACGCTTGCTGTGCATTGGCCGGAGTTGCGATCGATTGACAGCAAAGTTTCTGAGGTTTTGCAAATTGAGGCCAGCTATGCCGTCTATATGCAGCGCCAGAGCGCAGATATTGTCGATATCAAGCGAGACGAGGATAGAAAAATCCCCGGTGATTTCGATTTTCAGACCTTGTCCGGTCTTTCCAACGAATTGAAACAAAAGCTGGAAAAGGCGCGTCCTGAAAACATTGCACAGGCTGCCCGTGTTGACGGTATGACGCCTGCTGCTATATCGCTGCTACTCGCACTGCTGCGGAAAAGCTCTGCAACGCGAAATGAAAAAATGCGCATGCACCAATAGCGAGTCGGACTATGAAGATAAACGGCCAGAGTGTTTCACGTGAAACACAGGAAAGACTCGAGCACTTTGTCGAGCTTTTCAAGAAGTGGAATAAAACCACAAATCTGGTGGCGCCTTCAACTCTTACTGAGCTTTGGAGCCGGCACGTGGCCGATAGCGCGCAGATATTTCAGCTCTCCCCTGGACCTAAAAAATGGATCGATCTCGGCAGCGGCGGTGGATTTCCTGGCGTTATCACCGCGATTTTCCTGGCCGAGCTCGGCGATGGCTGGGTTGATCTCGTCGAAAGCAACAATAAAAAAGCAGCTTTTCTGCGCATTGCGCTGAAGGAAACCGGCGCAAGAGGCTCCGTTCATCCAGTCAGGATTGAAAAAGCGCCACAATCGGTAAAAGACTGCGACGCCGTTTCCGCGAGAGCACTTGCGGAGCTGGATTTGTTGTTCGACTATATCCATCCTTGGGCGAAGAATAATCCGCATCTCAAGGCCTATTTTAATAAAGGCCGGGATTATGATTCCGAAGTGCAGAAAGCGCATGGCCGCTGGCAGTTTGATCTGGTAAAACATCAGAGTGTCATTGAGGCAGATTCTGTTGTTCTTGAAATCAGAAACCTCATTTTAAGGCACTGACGAACTGACCGGGTGCGGCATGAGCTTTGAGAAAAATCGGATTATCGCAGTTGCAAACCAGAAGGGCGGCGTTGGCAAAACAACGACGGCCATCAATCTGGCGACCGCATTGGCGGCGATCGGTGAGCGCGTGTTGATCATTGATCTTGATCCGCAGGGTAATGCCAGCACCGGGCTCGGTATCGATCGTAAAGAGCGCAAATTGTCATCCTACGATCTCCTGGTGGGCGATAATGGCATCTCCGAAGTCGCGGTTCCGACAGCGGTTCCGAATTTGGACATTGTTCCTTCGACGATGGATTTGCTCGGCTTCGAAATGCAGGTCGCGAATGTCAATAATCGTGTGTTTCTGCTGCGCGCTGCCATGGAAACACCGGAGGCGAGAGCTTACTCCTATATCCTGGTTGATTGCCCGCCCTCTTTTAACCTCCTGACCATGAATGCCATGACGGCCGCGCATTCCGTGCTGGTGCCGTTGCAGTGTGAGTTCTTCGCACTGGAAGGTCTCAGCCAGTTGCTGGATACGGTAAGTCAGATAAGGGGCTCGGTTAATCCGCAGCTGGATATTCAGGGTATCGTCCTGACGATGTTTGATGCGCGCAACAACTTGGCGCAACAGGTCGTTACCGATGTGCGGACGCATCTGGGCGAAAAGGTTTACCACACGCTCATTCCGCGTAATGTTCGCGTTTCCGAAGCGCCGTCTTATGGTAAGCCAGCAATTCTTTACGACCTCAAATGCGCCGGTAGCCAAGCCTATTTGCAGCTGGCGTCTGAAGTGATCCAGAGAGAGCGTCTGCGCAAGGCCGCGTGACGTTCACCGGAATGTATGGAGTAATATCTTATGAGTGATGATCTTTCCAAGCGTCGGCTCGGGCGTGGTCTTGCGGCGCTGATCGGAGAAATGGATCAACCGGTGCCAGTGGGTGAGCCGCAGCGCGCCGTCAACGCTGATCGCACCATTCCGATTGAGTTCATTGCCCGCAGCCAGAGAAACCCACGTCGCCATTTTGATGAGAATGAGCTGCAGGATCTTGCCGCATCCATTCGTCAGCATGGAATTGTTCAGCCTGTGGTGGTGCGAACGGTTGGTGTCAACCGCTACGAGATTATCGCCGGTGAACGGCGCTGGCGCGCGGCGCAGCTGGCTGGTTTTACGGATGTGCCGGTCATCGTTCGTGATGTGGACGATCGCACGGCCCTGGAGCTGGCGATTGTCGAAAACGTGCAGCGTTCCGACCTCAATCCGCTTGAAGAGGCAATGGGTTACGAACAGCTGATTGCCGAACATGGTTACACTCAGAACGATCTCGGTGAAATCATCGGCAAAAGCCGAAGCCATGTTGCAAATAGCTTGCGGTTGCTGAAGCTGCCCGATCCGGTGCGCGATATGCTGGCAGACGGTTCTCTTTCCGCCGGCCATGCGCGAGCGCTGGTGTCGACTTCCGATCCGGCGACTTTGGCGAAGACCATCGTCTCCAAAGGTCTCTCGGTTCGTGATGCCGAACGTCTGGCGCAAAATGATATCAAGTCGCAGGGCGATGTTACCGAGAAGCGTCCGGCTGCCGAGAAGGACTCCGATACCATTGCGCTGGAACGCAGCCTATCCGACGCCCTTGGTCTTGATGTGAAGATCAGCCACAAAGGCGGTTCCGGACAAATCCGTATTGGCTACCGCACACTGGAGCAACTGGAAGCGGTCTGCCGACTTTTGGAACAGAAATAAGTAATCATCTGTTTTTATTGAAAAATACCCGCTTTTAGCGGGTATTTTTTGTTTTACCGATCAAAAATCGATCGCCCGACCTTTTATTTCATAGTCACCGAAACGAACGGGTTCTGCGCCGCCGCGGCCACCGGTTTCCGGTGGTAATTGAAGATCCGCCTGCTGTTTGCGGCGCTCTTCCGCTTCCTTCAATGCGCGTTCCGCCGCCGGCGAAAGCCGCTTCGCCATTTCCGCGCCGTTGTCATTGTCTGCATCCTGCATGAGAATCCTCCCTGTGACGGGATATTGAAATATGTTTGCCGTTTACCAGATTATATAATCAAACCGGCTTTATAAACCCCCGGAATATTCCCTGATAGATGATGAGGAGATTTTGGCAGATGAACATGATGCGCACGGCAATGCTTCTGGCATTCATGACGGCATTGTTCATGGGTGTCGGTTTTCTGATCGGCGGCAAAGGCGGCATGATGATTGCTTTCCTCATCGCTGCCGGCATGAATCTGTTCTCCTACTGGAACTCAGACAGGATGGTCCTTTCCGCCTATCGCGCGAAGGAGATCGATGAGGCCAATGCGCCCGAATTCTTTCATATGATCCGCGATCTCTCGCATAATGCCGGCCTGCCGATGCCAAAGGTCTATATTTACGATAGCCCGCAGCCCAATGCATTCGCGACGGGAAGAAACCCGCAAAATGCCGCTGTCGCCGCCTCGACGGGCTTGCTCGAGCGTCTGACACCTGAAGAAGTAGCCGGTGTCATGGCGCATGAGCTGGCACATGTGCAGAACCGGGATACGCTGACCATGACGATCACCGCGACGCTGGCGGGCGCGATCTCCATGCTGGGCAATTTCGCTTTCCTGTTCGGCGGCAATCGCGAAAACAACAATAATCCGCTTGGCTTCATCGGCGTTCTGGTCGCGATGATCGTGGCACCGCTGGCTGCGATGCTGGTGCAGATGGCCATCAGCCGTACCCGGGAATATTCCGCCGACCGGCGCGGCGCGGAAATATGTGGCAATCCGCTGTGGCTGGCGTCTGCGCTACAGAAGATTTCCGGTATGGCGCAGCAGATTCACAATGACGATGCTGAGCGCAACCCGGCAACGGCGCATATGTTCATCATCAACCCGCTCTCCGGCGAGCGCATGGACAATCTCTTCTCCACCCATCCAAATACGGAAAACCGCGTGGCGGCATTGCACGCAATGGCACATGAGTTTTACCCGCGAGGATCGACGCCGACGCCAGCGAATGATAAGCCTCTGCGCAAATCAGGCTCGGTTCCCTCGACAGGCAGGGGCCGAGGCAATGAAAACGAGCGCAAAGGGCCGTGGTCTTGACATCCGATATGCAGAATAAGCCGGCGCGGTCCAAAAAGCCGAGGTCGGCCAATGGCAAGGGCCGTGAAGACGGCCCTTCGTCTTTCCAGGATAAGCCGGGCCTTGCAGCACGCATTGCCGCGACGCGCATTCTCGCAGCCGTTCTTGAAAAGAAGACATCGCTCGACGGAATGTTGGACAGCGAAAACGGTAATCCCGTTTATCGCGCGCTTTCCCTTGCAGACCGGGCGTTGGTAAGAGCCATCGTCAACAGCGCGCTTCGCCACCTCCCGTGTATCGAGACGGCGCTATCGATGCTACTTGACGGGCCGTTGCCGCAGGGCGCCCGTTCGCTGCATCACGTCCTTGTCGTCGGTGCGGCGCAGATGCTCTATCTGGATGTTCCGGATCATTCCGCTGTGGATCTGGCCGTGGAACAGGCCCATCGCGATCCGCGCAACAAGCGTTTCGTCAAGCTTGTGAACGCGGTTCTGCGGCGGCTGGGTCGGGAAAAAACGGACATCGAACAGGCCATTGCGCAGGTTCCGGTGCTGCCGGACTGGTTCTATGCACGCCTGGTTTCGGCCTATGGCGATGAGACTGCAAAGCGGATTTCCGAGGCGCAGCTGACGCCGTCCTCCATCGATCTCACGGTCAAGGCCGATCCGGCTCTGTGGGCGGAGAAGCTGGGCGGCACGCTCCTGCCAAATGGCAGTGTGCGGCTTGGGGAATTCGACGGCCAAATTCCCTCGCTGCAGGGCTTTGCCGAGGGGGCGTGGTGGGTGCAGGATCTCGCTGCCAGCATGCCGGTGAGGCTGATGGGTGATATTTCAGGCAAGCGTGTTGCCGATCTCTGTGCGGCTCCGGGCGGCAAGACCGCCCAGCTTGCGCTTGCAGGCGCGAAAGTGACCGCGCTTGACCAGTCCGGCAATCGTCTTCGCCGCCTGAGGGAAAATCTCGACCGGCTCGGCCTTCACGCCGAAACGGTGGAGATCAATATGATGAAGTACCAGCCGGAACAGCCTTTCGACGCCGTCCTTCTCGATGCGCCCTGCTCGTCAACCGGCACGCTTCGTAAACATCCCGATGTCTGCTGGACCAAGGATGAAAATGATATTGCCAAACTTGCAGCTCTTCAGGGCCAGATGCTGCGACATGCACTCACCATGATCGATTCCGGCGGCATTGTTGTCTTTTCCAACTGCTCGCTCGATCCCTCGGAAGGGGAAATGATGATCGCGCAGGTTCTCGCGGAAAACCCCGGCATTGAGCGTATTGCCGTCCGCAAGGAGGACTGGCCTGCAATGGAAGCCGCCATCACGGCAGAGGGCGATCTTCGCACGACGCCGGATATGTTCGGTGGGGTCGATGGGTTTTTTAGCAGTGTCTTGCGTAAGAAGTAGAAAAAAGCGAAGCTTTCGCGAATCATTAGATATTTATCGATAACGTTCCGGTCATCGCGGTTCACTGATAAAAACAAAACATGTGAACGGGAAACACAGCTTGTTAGGGTCCTTCGCAGGCAGCATGAATGCGGCCGGTCTTCTTTCACGGATGGCGTATCGGCATCTGTGTGTCGGCCTCACTCCTTTGCGCCTGCATCTATCGCGGTTTGCCAATCGTGTTCCCGACGGGCTGGTGGCAGCGCCCACCGATCTCAGGGCCATCGACCCCTATTTTGCCGAGGAACTCCTGCACGGCCGCATAGCGCTTGCTGGTCGCGTGGTTGAAACCGGCGGCCTGTCGCCATTTCAGGTGGATTATCCTTCGCTGGTTTTCGAAGAGCGGCTACATGCGTTCGGCTGGTTGCGGCATATCCGTTCCGACAGATCGAGCGAGGCGTGTAAGCGCGCCCGCCGCATCGTTGCCGAGTGGATCGCCATCAATGGCAAGCGGCTCACCGGCACAGCCTGGTCACCGGAGATTGCGGCGCAGAGGTTGATCGCCTGGCTGTCCCACTCCCCCGTCGTTCTATATGAGGCTGACGCGGGCTTTTACCGCCGCTTTCTGAAAAGCCTTGCCTTTCATGTCCGTTATCTCGACAGGATCGTGAAACACGCACCCGATGGGGAAGCGAGGCTAAGGATCAGGATTGCTCTGGCCATGGCCTCCATCGCCATGCCCACCCGCCTTTCCCGCATTACTCGGCATGGAATGAAGCTGGCTCAGGAAATGGAACGCCAGATTCTTCCCGATGGCGGTCATGTTTCCCGTAATCCGCGGGTCATGCTGGATCTGCTGCTCGATCTTTTGCCGCTTCGGCAAAGCTATATCAATCTCGGCCACGACCTGCCGTCCGGGCTTGTGCCGGCGATAGACCGCATGTTTCCGGCAATCCGGTTTTTCCGGCATCAGGGCGGGGATCTGGCGCTGTTTAACGGCGCGACGGCCACGCTTGCAAATGAACTTGTCTCCGTGCTCCGCTATGATGAAACGGCGGGCCGGCCCTCCAAAGTGCTGCCGGATGTGAATTATCATCGGCTTGCGACCGATGATACCGTCATCATTGTGGATACGGGCTATCCCGGTTCGGCGGAGCTTTCACGCAACGCCCATTCGGGGTGTCTGTCTTTTGAGATGTCCTGCGGCAAGAACAGGTTCATCGTCAATTCCGGCTTTCCCAAAAATGCAGCACCGGAATATCAGCGGGCCAGCCGGTCGACGGCCGCCCACTCCACCGTGACACTGGCGGACACCTCGTCTTGCAGGCTGTCGCGTTCGAGACTGCTTGGACCCATCATGGTTTCCGGAGTCAGCCATGTCGATAGCCGGCGCGGAGCGGATGGAAATGGCAATGATGTCCTGTGGGCGTCACATGACGGATATCTGCAGAATTTCGGCTGTTATCATGAGCGGGAAATCGAATTGAATGCAGCGGGAACGAAGATAAAGGGCCGCGACCTTCTGCGTGCCGACGAAAATGCCGTTAAAGCCCAATTGCAGTCGGTTTCGGCCGTGTCGCGTTTCCATATCCACCCCCACATCCAGCTGCATCAGCGGGATGAGGAGTCGGTTTATCTGGAGGCGGCGGACGGAACGACCTGGCTGTTTTCGGCACCGGGACTGGAGCTTTTCGTCACCGAGGATGTCTTTATGGCCGATGCGTCCGGCATGCGGCCCTCGCAGCAGATCGAGCTGCCTTTTAACCTCGCCAATACGCGTGAAATCCGCTGGCTCATCGAACGCAAGGCCTAGACGGTTCCAGGCGGGTTTCAGGCAAAAACCGCCCTTAGTTTACACCGTTCCTCGTTACCGCTGTTTATTAATACGGCAAGCTGTGTTAACGCGGCGGCAATTGCTGGATCAATCCCAGTCCAGCCTGTCCTCCCCGTTGAACGGAGTATGCCTGATGGCTGTCGTGTCCAAAAAAATCCCCGCGCCCGATAAGGTCAAAATCCGCACGGCGCTTCTTTCCGTGTCCGACAAGACGGACATTATCGAGCTTGCGACGGTTCTGTCGAAGCTCGGCGTCAAGCTCCTGTCGACGGGCGGAACGGCAAAGGCCATCGCGGATGCGGGCCTGCCGGTGACGGATGTTTCCGACGTGACCAATTTTCCGGAGATCATGGACGGCCGCGTCAAGACCCTGCATCCCAACGTCCATGGCGGGCTTCTGGCGATCCGGGACGATGCGGACCATGTCGAGGCCATGAAGGCGCATGGTATCCAGGCGATCGATCTCTCCGTCATCAACCTTTATCCCTTCGAGGAAGTGCGCGCCAAGGGCGGCGATTATCCGACAACGGTTGAGAATATCGATATTGGCGGCCCGGCGATGATCCGCGCTTCCGCCAAGAACCATGCCTATGTCACTGTTGTTACTGACCCATCAGACTATCCCGCCCTGGTGGAAGCCCTGCAGGCCGATGATGGCCAGACCTCTTACGCGCTGCGCCAGACATTTGCCGCCAAGGCCTATGCCCGCACTGCCGCTTACGACGCGGTGATTTCCAACTGGTTTGCCGAGGCGCTTTCTATCGAAACACCGGATTACCGAGCCATCGGTGGCGCGCTGAAGGAAAAGATGCGCTATGGCGAGAACCCGCACCAGAGCGCCGGCTTTTATCTGACCGGTGAAAAGCGTCCTGGCGTCGCAACGGCAACGCTGCTTCAGGGCAAGCAGCTTTCCTACAATAACATCAACGACACGGATGCGGCTTACGAGCTTGTGGCGGAATTCCTGCCCGAAAATGCGCCGGCTGTCGCGATCATCAAACACGCAAACCCCTGCGGCGTCGCGACTGGTCCCACACTTGCTGAAGCTTACCGGCGGGCGCTGGCATGCGATTCCGTGTCTGCCTTTGGTGGCGTCATCGCCTTGAACCGCACGCTCGATGCGGAAACAGCGGAAGAGATCGTCAAGCTCTTCACCGAAGTCATCATCGCGCCTGACGTAACCGAAGAGGCCAAGGCAATCATTG
Source organism: Agrobacterium sp. GW821-FHT14E08 (assembly GCF_058803865.1). Lineage (NCBI taxonomy): Bacteria > Pseudomonadati > Pseudomonadota > Alphaproteobacteria > Hyphomicrobiales > Rhizobiaceae > Agrobacterium > Agrobacterium sp. GW821-FHT14E08. Next base: position 71,388 of record NZ_JBXAPJ010000005.1, read on the forward strand.
CCCGCAAGCCGAACCTTCGCCTGCTGACCGCCGGTGGTCTGCCCGATCCGCGCGCGGCGGGCATTACAGCCAAGACCGTTTCGGGTGGTCTGCTGGTACAGAGCCGCGACAATGGCATGGTCGAGGATCTTGAGCTGAAGGTTGTCACCAAGCGTGCGCCGACGCCGCAAGAGCTTGAAGACATGAAATTCGCCTTCAAGATCGCCAAGCATGTTAAATCGAACGCCGTGATCTACGCCAAGGACGGGCAGACGGCTGGTATCGGCGCTGGCCAGATGAGCCGGGTCGATTCCGCCCGTATCGCCGCTCAGAAGGCGGAAGATGCGGCCAAGGCGCTGGGGCTTGCCGAACCGCTTACACGCGGTTCCGCCGTGGCCTCGGAAGCGTTTTATCCCTTCGCCGATGGTCTGCTTGCTGCAATTGCCGCTGGTGCTACCGCTGTTATTCAGCCGGGCGGCTCGATGCGCGATCAGGAAGTGATCGATGCGGCGAATGAGCATAATGTAACGATGGTATTCACAGGCATGCGCCACTTCCGCCATTGAGCCAATATCGTCAGTGCAAATAAAAGGCCCGGAAAGCAATTTCCGGGCTTTTTGTTTCACGTGGGACAATCGGGATTTCTCGAATGCAAACCCGTCATTGCCTTTTTATCTGAAGTGCTTCAGGTCACCGCTCCCACCTGCCATGGCACGAATTCATTGTCACCATAGTCGTAAATCTCACTCACTGTCTTGTCGCCCGAAGCCACTGCAAGAATGTGTTCAAAAATTCGTTCGCCGGATTCTTCGATGGTCTCAGCGCCGGTGACGATCTCGCCGCAGTTGAGGTCCATGTCTTCCTTCATGTGTTCATACATTTCGGAATTGGTGGCGATCTTGATGCAGGGCGCAGGCTTGAACCCCGAAACGGAGCCGCGGCCGGTGGTGAAACAGATGACGTTGCAGCCGCCGGCAACCTGGCCGGTGACGGCAACCGGATCGTAGCCGGGCGTATCCATGAAAACGAAGCCCTGTTCGGTCACGGTTTCCGCAAATTCATAAACAGCTTTCAACGGCATGGAGCCGCCCTTGGCGACCGCGCCCAGCGATTTCTCCAGAATGGTGGTGAGGCCGCCGAGCTTGTTGCCGTGGGACGGGTTGTTGTTCAGCTCGTCGCCGTTGCGCGCGGTGTAATCCCGCCACCAGTCAATGCGCTGCAAAAGCTTTTCGGCGACCGCGGGCGTGACGGCTCGCTTTGTTAACAGGTGCTCGGCACCGTAAATTTCCGGGGTTTCGGAAAGAACCGTCGTGCCGCCGTTGCGGACGATGAGGTCGGAGGCATAACCCAGAGCCGGGTTGGCGGATATGCCGGAGTAACCGTCAGAACCGCCGCATTCCAGCGCCACTTTCAGTTTTGAAAGCGGTTGTTTGGTCCGCCTGGCAGCATTGACCATTGGCAACATGGCCCTGATCTCGGCAATTGCCGCATCGATCGTCTTGCGTGTGCCGCCGTGCTGCTGAATGGTCATGGTGCGCAGCCGCTCCCCCTCTTCCATCTTGTAATGTTCAAGAATGGGGGCGATCTGGTTGGTTTCGCAACCGAGGCCTATCAGCAGAATGCCGCCAAAATTCGGATGGCGCGCGTAACCCTGAATGGTGCGGATCAGGAGGCGATACCCCTCCGATTTTGTATTGAGCGCACAGCCGCCGCCATGGGTCAGCGCCACGACGCCGTCGACATTGTCGAAACCGTCAAGCCCGCCCTGCTTGTTGAAATAATCGGCGATGTAACGCGATACCGTGGCGGAACAGTTCACCGAAGCGATGACGCCGATATAATTGCGCGTGCCAACGCCGCCGAGACCACGGTCATAGCCCATGAAGGTGCGGCGCTCGGTTTCCGGTACCATGCCCTTTTCTTCGATATCGACACTGAACTGATGGGCGTGTTCAGATGGTACCATGGCAAGATTGTGCAGATGCACGTGCTTGCCGGGCTCGATATCCTGGGTGGCGATACCGATCACCTGCCCATATTTCAACACCTCGTCTCCGGACCGGATGAATTTCAGGGCCACCTTGTGTCCACGCCCGATCAGTTCACGGGCCGTCAGATCGCCCCTGCCCGTCGCACCACCGGCCGGAATCGACCGGCGTGCCACCGCGACATTGTCGTTGGCGTTCAGCAAAATGGTTGCCTCGGAATTCTCACTCACGGGTTTTCCTCCTCCCGGTATATTGCCTGCTATATTTTAGATTCAGCTATCCACCCAGCGCCTCTTGGAGCCTTCCAGATGGATGTGCATGGCGGCCTGCGCCAGCAGCGGGTCCTTCAGCTCCAGAGCCGCCAGAATTGCCTCGTGCTCCTGAAGAGCAAAGGCCCATGTATCGCGATCTTCGAATTTCACGCGCAGCTGGGCGGAAATGGGGCTGTGGCGCTCATCGAAGAGGTTCGCCACCAGCCGCGCCAGAACGCTGTTTCCGGATTGCTCGGCAATAGTGACGTGAAACAGCCTGTCCTGATCCAGAGGCTTGCGTCCCGCCTCTATTTCCTTCTGCATGGTGTTCAGGATCTGACGAAGGCTGGCGATTGTTTCATCGGTCATGCGGCCTGCCGCCAAAACGATAGTCGCGCCCTCCAGTGCGGCCCGTGCCTGCATCAGTTCAGATGGGCTATCGCCCAGTGACTTGGTGTGATGGGTCGTCTGAAGGGCCTCGGTCGACACGTAAACGCCGGAACCCATGCGAATTTCAACCGTGCTGTCGATTTCAAGCGCAATCAGCGCTTCGCGCAGGGACGGCCTTGAAACGCCAAGTTTTTGCGCCAGTTCCCGCTCCGCCGGAAGCCGCGTTCCGGGCAGAAACTCGCCCAAATCGATGAGCTCGCGTATCTGGTCCGCAATCTGCTGATAAAGCCTGCGTGGTTCCGCTATTTTGGCCTGACCATTCATGTGTTTTCTGATGAGCCCTGTCTGCGATCTATATTTGGCCTTACCGTAACGCCAAGCGCATCAATACGCAAGAAATTACTTAAATATATGAATTATAAGTATTATTATGAATATAGCTGCTAGGTGACCCTACGCACCTTCGACGCCATTTTTCAAGTTTTGACCAAATTGGCTTGACCATTCGAAAAAACCGGCCTAACCATTCGGCCTGTTCATGATACCCCGGTGGAGCGGGGAGCACGGCTGGGAGGTTTTCAGATGTCGCAGGGCGCATCGACAATTCGGGGCGATTTTTCGCCTGAGGAGACCGCGCGCGGCGAGCGTTCCGTTCTTCTGCGTCTCGACAATATCAGCAAGGAATTTCCGGGCGTCAAAGCGCTGTCCAACGTGCATTTCGATTTGCGCAGTGGTGAAGTGCATGCCGTCTGTGGTGAAAATGGTGCGGGAAAATCGACGCTGATGAAAATCGTCAGCGGGGTCTACCAGCCGAGTGACGGCACCATTCTGCACAAGGGCGTCAAGGTGCAATATGCATCGCCGCTGGAGTCCGAAGCCGCCGGTATCGCCATCATCCATCAGGAACTGAACCTCGTTCCGCATCTCTCCGTCGCCGAGAACATTTATCTTGCGCGCGAGCCGCGCCGCGGTTTCCTCGTTGACCGCAAAAAGTTACGCCTTGACGCCAAGCGCTGTCTCGACCGGCTGGGCGTCGATATAGACCCAGACCAGATTGTCCGCGGTCTTTCGGTTGCTCAATGTCAGATGGTGGAGATCGCCAAGGCGCTGTCTCTCGATGCTGAAGTCCTGATCATGGATGAGCCGACCTCCTCGCTGACCGAGCAGGAGACACGGCTCCTGTTCAAGGTCATTCGCGATCTCAAGGCATCCGGCGTCGGCATTGTTTATATTTCTCACCGCCTTGATGAAATGGCCGAGATTGTCGACCGCGTAACGGTTTTGCGCGACGGACGCTATATTTCGACCGATGATTTCGCCTCGATCACCGTTGACGATATCGTTACGCGCATGGTGGGACGTTCGCTGGAGGACAAATTCCCCGAGCGCACGTCAAAGCCATCGGAAGACGTTATTTTCTCCGTTGAAGGGCTGACGCGGGCGGGCATATTCCAGGATATCTCGTTTTCCCTGCGGCGCGGCGAGATTCTGGGTTTTGCCGGTTTGATGGGGGCCGGACGCACCGAGGTGGCGCGCGCGATCTTCGGAGCCGATGCGCTGGACAGCGGTAAAATCGTATTTGAGAGCCGCGAGCTTTCCATTCGCTCACCGCAGGACGCCATCAGGGAAGGCATCGCCTATCTCTCGGAAGACCGCAAAAGTGATGGTCTCGCCATCAAGATGTCGGTCGCCGCCAACACAACGCTTGCCAATATAGGTGAGGTGTCCAACCGTTTCGGGCTGATCGATTTCAAGAAGCACGACGATGTCGCCAGGCGTTATGTCGACCTTCTGAATATCCGCACCCCATCGATTGAACAGACGGTGCGGCTGCTTTCGGGCGGCAACCAGCAGAAAATCATCATCGGCAAATGGCTGTTCCGGCAGTCGCGTGTGCTGTTCTTCGATGAGCCGACGCGTGGCATCGATGTCGGCGCGAAATTCGCGATCTACAAGATCATGGACGAGCTGGCCGCGCAGGGCATCGGCGTCATTCTCATCAGTTCGGAACTGCCGGAAATTCTGGGTCTGACGGATCGTATCGCCGTTTTCCATCAGGGCCGTATCACGGGCGTGCTCGAAACCGCCAAGACCAATCAGGAAGAAATCATGCGTTATGCGTCCGGTTACGGCCGGGCGGCGCAGTGAGGAACGACATGGCCAATATTGCAGAACCCAAGAAGAGCTTTGCTGTCAGCGACCGCCAGAAGGATATTATCCAGAAATTTGCGGCGCTCGGCAGCCTCTTTGCGCTTGTCGCGGTCTTCTCCGCAACCAGCAGTGCATTCTTCACCGTCAATAATGGCATGACGATCGCGCTGCAGGTGACCTCCATCGCCCTGCTCGGTATCGGCGCAACCTGTGTCATCATCACCGGCGGTATCGATCTGTCCGTGGGTTCGGTGCTTGCGCTTGCAGGCGTCGTTGCCGCCCTTGCGGTGAAGGAACTCGGCATGCCGGTGCCGATCGGCATGTTGCTCGGCATTCTCACCGGGTCGCTCTGCGGTCTCATCAACGGTCTTCTGGTCACCCGTTTCAAGCTGCCGCCCTTCATCGCCACCCTTGGCATGATGCTGATCGCCCGTGGCGTGGCGCTGCAGATAACGGGTGCGCGTGCGGTCTCCGGCCTCGGTGAATCCTTCGGCGAACTCGGTAATGGCGCCCTCTTCCGCATCGTCAATATTGGTGACGACGGCTTTCCGAATGTTGTGTTTCCCGGCATCCCCTACCCCGTTATCCTGATGGTGGTGATTGCGCTTGCGGTTTCCTTCATGCTCAACCGCTCGATCCTCGGCCGTCATATCTATGCCGTTGGTTCCAATGCCGAAGCCGCACGCCTTTCCGGTGTCAACGTCGCCCGTGTCACCAATTTCACTTACATCCTGTCCGGCACACTCGCAGGCTTGACCGGCTGCGTGCTGATGTCGCGCCTCGTCACTGCCCAGCCGAATGAGGGTGTGATGTATGAGCTGGACGCCATTGCCAGCGCGGTTATCGGCGGCACGTCACTCATCGGCGGTGTGGGTACGATTTCCGGCACGGCCATCGGCGCCTTCGTCATCGGCATCCTGCGCAACGGTCTCAATATGAATGGCGTTTCCGCCTTCACGCAACAGATCATCATCGGCCTCGTCATTCTGGTCACCGTCTGGATCGACCAGTTGCGCAACCGCCGCTGATCAAAGGGCTGCGGACCCTTTCCGCAAAAAAGATCGGCAGGGGAGGCCCGGTATGCCGACATCACGGAGGAAGAAATGAAGAAAATTGCGACTGCCCTTCTGACATCCGCAATCGCGCTGTGGAGTGTTTCCACCGTGCAGGCCGGCGAAATCGCCGTCATCGTCAAGACCGTGAATTCCACCTTCTGGCAGAACGTCCAGAAGGGCGCTGACGCGGCGATGAAGAATTCTTCCGGCAATACCATGACCTTTCAGGGTCCGGCTGCCGAATCGGCCATCGCCGATCAGGTCAACATGGTCGAGAACGCCATCAACCGTAAGGTCGCAGGCATTGTTCTCGCACCTTCCGATCCGGACGCGCTGGTTCCTGCCGTCAAGAAGGCCTGGGAGGCCCGTATTCCGGTGGTTCTAATCGACTCGCAGCTGGCAAAGGGCTCGGAGCAATATTACCAGTCGTTCCTCGCGACCGACAACAAGAAAGCCGGCGAACTGGCAGCGCAGGCGTTGATCGACAAGGTGGGCAAGGAAGGCAAGATTGCCGTCATGTCTTACGTCGCCGGTGCCGGCTCGGAAATCGGCCGTGTCGGCGGTTTCACCGACTACATCCAGATGAATTCCAACCTGAAGATTGTCGGCCCTTTCTATTCGCAGTCGCAGATGGCGACCGCTCTGAACCAGACCACTGACGTTCTGGCCGCGAATTCCGATCTGAAGGGCATTTTCGGCGCCAATGAGCCAACGGCAATCGGCGTCGGCCGTGCGCTCGCCCAGAGCGGCAAGGCCGGCAAGGTCGTTGCCATCGGTTTCGACGGCAACCAGGACCTTCAGGGCTTCGTCAAGGATGGCACGCTGGCCGGTATCGTCGTTCAGGGTTCCTATCAGATGGGCGAGAAGGGCGTGGAGACCATTTCCAAGCTCATCAACAAGGAAAAGGTCGACAAGTTCGTCGACACCGGCGTCGTTGTTGTCACCAAGGACAATGTCGACAAGCCGGAAGCCAAGAACGTTCTTTACTGACGCATGACGGCGCGCCGCCCTGGCGGCGCGCCTCAAAATCTAGAGATGCGGGGTCCCAGGCGAAAACCGCGTGTTATTTTTCGCTATCCCGCTCTGCAAATCAGAAAGCTCCGCGATGAAAGTTTCCGATACACGTAAATTGCCGCGCCGCGCCGTCGAAGTCACGGTCATGGGCCTCGGATGTGCCCAGATGGGTAACCTCTATCGCGTCACGCCCTATGAGGAATCCAAAGGCGCCTTCGACAAGGCATGGGAAAGCGGTATTCGCTATTTCGATACCGCGCCTTTTTACGGTTATACGCGTTCGGAACGCCGTCTTGGAACCATGGTGACGGAGCATGATCGTGTTGAATATACGCTCAGCACCAAGGTCGGTCGCGTCATGGTTCCGGATGCAACAGTTGGCCCGGAGGAGGACGCCTATATTGCGCCCCTGCCCTTCCGGCCGGTCTATGATTATTCCTATGATGGTATCCTGCGTTCCTTCGATGCGAGTCAGCAGCGGCTCGGTGTTCTGAAGCCGGATATTCTTTATGTGCACGATATCGGCTCCTACACGCATGGCGAAAAGCAACAGCATTACTGGGAGCAGTTGACCACCGGCGGCGGGTTCCGGGCGCTTGGCAAGCTGCGCGAGGAAGGATCGACAGGCGCCGTCGGCCTCGGTGTCAATGAATGGGAAATCGTCCGTGATACCATGGATGTTTTCGACATCGACGTTGCCATGCTTGCCGGTCGTTATACGTTGCTGGAGCAGCAGAGCCTCGATTTCATGAATCGCTGCGCGCAAACCGGTGTCGCGATCGTGGTCGCAGGCGCTTTCAATTCCGGTATCCTGGCCGGCAACCGCAAATTCAACTATGCCGATGCGCCTGCCGACATCATCACGCGCGTGGATGCGCTGCAGGGTGTCTGTGACGAAGTTGGCGTGTCCTTGCAGGCAGCCGCGCTGCAATTTCCGCTTGGGCATCCGGCGTCCGTTACGGTCGTCTCCGGCGCCCGCAATGCGCAGCAACTCGCGTCAAACATCGAATGGTTCGAGCAGGCGATCCCGGATGAATTCTGGGCGGAGCTGCAAAAACGCGGCCTGATTTCCGAAGGCGCACCTGTGCCAGGCGGAAAGGCCTGAGACGATGGTCATCGATGCCCACCAGCATTTCTGGCTGATGAAGGATCGTGCCGGGCAATGGCCGCCGCCATCTCTGGCTGCCATCTACCGGGATTTCCTTCCGGCCGATCTTTCGCCTCTGCTGGCCAAGGCCGGCGTCTCCGGCACGGTGCTGGTGCAGACGATGGAGGATATGGCCGATACGGATTTCATGCTGGAACTGGCGGCGAACACGGATTTCATCAAGGGTGTGGTCGGCTGGGTGGACATGAAGTCGGCCGATGCGGCGGTGGAAATTGCCCGCCGCGCAAAACATCCTGTCTTCAAGGGTGTGCGCCCCATGCTGCAGGGCATGGAGGATGTTGCCTGGATTGACGATCCGGCGCTCGGCCTTGCCGTGGACGCGCTGGTGAACCATGGTCTGGTGTTCGATGCGCTGGTGTTGCCACCGAATCTGTCGCATCTCCTGTCCTTCGCCCGCCGGCATCCGCAATTGCCTGTTGTCATCGATCACGGTGCGAAGCCGCTGATCGCCAGCGGTCGCTATCGTGAATGGCGCAGGGACATGGCGGCTCTGGCGGCCCTTCCCAATCTCCATTGCAAGCTTTCCGGCCTGTTGACCGAGCGCGGCGAACAGAAGCCCGAAGCGGTGCGGCCTTATGCAGAAACCATTCTGGAGCTGTTTGGCGGCAACCGCGTGATCTTTGGCAGCGACTGGCCGGTGTTGCGGCTGGCCGGCGATTATCAGGAATGGCTGGATCTCTGCCGCAATATCGTCCCGGTAGAGGACCATGCGGCGGTCTTTAGTGGCAACGCCATTCGTTTTTATTCCCTTTCTGACAGGTGATGCATGCTGGCGATTCTCTGTGACACTCCCGGTCAACTCAGCGCCAAGGATCTGCCGAAACCCGTGCGTGGCGAAGGTGAAGTCCTGGTGCGCATTCGCCGCATCGGCGTCTGCGGCACGGATCTGCATATATTCACCGGCAATCAGCCCTATCTTTCCTACCCGCGCATCATGGGACACGAGCTTTCGGGCACGGTGGAAGAAGCGCCTGAAGGCAGCCAGCTTGCGGCGGGCGATGTTGTTACTGTCATTCCGTATATCTCCTGCGGCGAGTGCAGCGCCTGCCGGAAGGGCAAGAGCAATTGCTGCCGCAATATCGGCGTGCTCGGCGTTCACCGCGATGGCGGCATGGTCGAATATCTGAGCATTCCGCAACAATTCGTGCTTAAAGCGGATGGTCTGAGCCTTGATCAGGCTGCGATGACCGAGTTTCTGGCGATTGGCGCGCATGCCGTGCGACGTGGCGCGGTCGAAAAGGGACAAAAGGTTCTGGTCGTGGGTGCCGGCCCGATAGGCATGGCGGTGGCGGTTTTCGCCGTTCTTGACGGCGGCGAGGTGACCATGATCGATGGGCGCACCGACCGGCTGGATTTCTGCAAACGGCATCTGGGCGTTGCCCATACGGTGACGCTTGGCGAGGGCGACAGGGACAGCCTCTCGGATATTACCGATGGTGATTTCTTCGACGCGGTTTTTGACGCGACCGGCAATCCCAAAGCCATGGAGCGCGGTTTCTCCTTCGTCGGCCACGGCGGTTCCTATGTTCTGGTTTCCATCGTCGCCAGCGATATCAGCTTCAACGATCCGGAATTTCACAAACGTGAGACGACGCTGCTCGGCAGCCGCAACGCCACGCCGGAGGATTTTGAGCGGGTGTTGCAGGCGTTGCGGGAAGGCAAGGTATCGGAAGCCCTCATCACTCACCGCATGACACTGGCCGATGTGCCTTCCAAATTCGCCGGGCTGACCGATCCGAAAGCCGGAGTCATCAAAGGCATGGTGGAGGTCGCATGACAGCTGGTACACCCATCCTGCAATTCGGCACCAGCCGCTTTTTGCTGGCGCATGCGGATCTGTTTATCTCGCAGGCTCTGGATAAGGGCGAGGCTCTCGGGCCTGTTGCTATCGTCCAGACAACGGGCAATGCGGAAAGCCTGAAGCGCGTTGCGGCGCTGAACAGCGGTGCCCCATACCCCGTGCGCATTCGTGGAATTCGCGACGGGCAGGAGGTGGACGAGGAAATTCAAGGCAAGGCTGTTGCGCTGGCACTGACGGCGGATACGGACTGGACCGAGGTTCGGCGCATTGCCTGCGTGGCCGAGGTCATCCTGTCCAATACCGGTGATCGCGGTTATGAGCTGGATTCGTCCGATGGACCGGCGCTTGCCGACGATTTGGCGCTCGTGCCGAAGAGCTTTCCGGCCAAGCTCTGCCTGCTGCTGCTGGAGCGTTTTCAGACCAATCCGGAAGCGACATTGTCAATCTTCCCCTGCGAGCTTGTTCCCCGCAATGGTGACCGGTTGAAGCAAGTCATTCGCCAGCTGGCAGATGAATGGCAGTTGCCGGCGGGGTTTGCCTTTTACCTGAATGAAAAATGCCGTTTCGCCAATAGTCTGGTGGATCGCATCGTCTCCGAGCCCATCGATCCGGTTGGTGCGGTTGCCGAACCCTATGCGCTTTGGGCGATCGAAAAGCAGGAAGGTCTCGTTCTTCCCTGTATCCACCCGGCAGTGGTGCTAACGGACGATCTGGACCACTACGAAAAGCTGAAACTGTTCCTGCTCAATCTCGGCCATTCCTATCTGGCGGAACGCTGGTTGCAGGATGCGCGTGCGAAGGACGAGACGGTGCGTCAGGCAATGGCCGACGGTGCTCTTGTTGCGGATCTGGAAACGCTCTGGCGAGACGAGGTTTTGCCGGTCTTTGCGGCGGAAGGCATGGGAGATGAGGCGCAGGCCTATATTGGTGTGTTGCGGGAGCGTTTGCGCAATCCCTTTCTCGCGCATCGGCTGGCCGACATCGCCGGCAATCATGATGAAAAGAAGCGTCGCCGATTCATCCCGATCATCGCTGCTGCGGAACGGCTGGGATTGGGCCTGCCGCAGCACCGGCTGCGCGCCGCGCTTGCCACCATCAAGCAATAACGGAGTTTTTCATGCAACGCATGGGCATGGTCATAGGCGTCAAACCGGAGATGATCGCGGAATATAAAAGGCTGCACGCTGCCGTCTGGCCGGAGGTTCTGGCGCTCATCAGCGACTGCAATATCCGCAACTACACGATTTTTCTGCGTGAGCCGGAAAATCTGCTCTTCGGCTACTGGGAATATCACGGCAGCGATTTCAGCGCCGACATGGCGAAGATGGCCGCCAGTCCCAAGAACCAAGAATGGTGGTCTTTCACCATTCCCTGCCAGCAACCGCTCGAAAGCCGAAAGGAAGGCGAGTGGTGGGCCACGATGGAAGAAACCTTCCACCACGATTGAACGATTTCCTTTGACACTGACCGCGAGTGAACGGCCATGACCAAAATTACAGATCTGCGTGTTTTCGACCTGCGTTTCCCCACATCCCAGAGCCTTGACGGTTCGGATGCGATGAACCCCGATCCGGATTATTCGGCGGCTTACGTCATTCTCGACACTGACGAGCCGGGGCTCAAAGGCCACGGGCTGACCTTTACCATCGGTCGTGGCAACGACATTTGCTGCATGGCAATCGAGGCGATGCGCCATCTGGTGGTCGGCACCGACCTTGCGACCGTGACCGAGAACCCCGGCAAATATTGGCGGCATCTGACAAGCGACAGCCAGCTGCGCTGGATCGGTCCGGACAAGGGCGCGATGCATCTCGCCACCGGCGCGGTCGTCAATGCTGTCTGGGATCTGCTGGCCAAGAAGGCGGGCAAGCCGGTCTGGCAGCTCGTTGCCGATATGAGCCTGGAAGAAATCGCCGACATCGTTGACTATCGTTATCTGACAGACGTGCTCACCCGCGACGATGCTCTGGCGATCCTGAAAAAAGCCGAAAGCGGTAAGAAGGAGCGGATCGAGACGCTGAAGAACGAGGGCTACGCCTGCTATACGACATCCGCCGGCTGGCTTGGTTATGACGACGCCAAGCTGCGGCGCCTTTGCCAGGAAGCGATCGATGCCGGCTTCAATCATGTAAAGATGAAGGTTGGCCGCGATCTGGAAGACGATATTCGCCGTCTCACCATCGCCCGCGAGGTGATCGGTCCCGACCGTTATCTGATGATCGATGCCAACCAGGTGTGGGAAGTGGATCAGGCGATTGACTGGGTCAAGAAGCTCGCCTTCGCCAAGCCATTCTTCATCGAAGAGCCGACCAGCCCGGACGATATTGCCGGTCATCGCAAGATCCGTGCGGCCATCGGGTCCGTTAAGGTGGCGACCGGTGAAATGTGCCAGAACCGCATCATGTTCAAGCAGTTCATCGCCGAGGGCGCCATCGATGTGGTGCAGATCGACAGCTGCCGCATGGGCGGCCTGAACGAGGTGCTGGCGGTTCTGCTGATCGCCGCGAAATACGGCCTGCCGGTGTGGCCGCATGCCGGCGGCGTCGGCCTCTGCGAATATGTGCAGCATCTGTCGATGATCGACTATCTGGTCGTGTCGGGCACCAAGGAAGGCCGCGTGATCGAATATGTCGACCACCTGCACGAGCACTTCATCGAACCCTGCGATATCAGAAACGCTGCTTACATGCCGCCGAAGCTGCCGGGCTTCTCCATCGAAATGAAGCCGGAGTCTATCGAGACCTATACGTTCGAAGAATGATCAAACGGATGACAGCGCTTCTTCGAGGCGCTGCCATTCCGCTTCGCTGCCGGGAAGGCCGAAACGCATGTCGTTCGGCCTTTCATCAAAAATGCGCACCAGAATGCCGCGCCGGCCAAGATGGTCGAACAACCCGGCGGCGCGATGGTCACGCATGAGAGTAAAAAGGGACGTGCTGCCCGCAATCGTTAGTCCGGCTTTTTGCAGCAGGCCATTCATACGCTGCGCTTCTTCAGCGAGCCGGAGACGCATGGAGAATTGCCATTCCCTGTCTGCCAAGGCCTGCGTCGCGATATGCAGCGCCGGGCCGGAAACCGCCCAGGGGCCAAGCCTGGCCTCCAGTTCCGCAGCGATATCCGCATGCGCAATCGCGAAACCCAGCCGAACACCCGCCATGCCGTAAAACTTGCCGAAGGACCGCAGGACCACCAGCGCGTCGTGCCCTGCGGCACTCGCGAGGCTTTCTGCTCCTCCCGTTTCGATAAAGGCTTCATCCACGACAAGCAGGCCGCCCTTGCGGCGCATCGCTTCCGCCAACGACAGCAACGCGTTGCGATCCGTGATGCGGCCATCGGGATTGTTGGGATTGACCACCACCGCATAGTCGTGAGCCGACAGATCGCCGATGTTCTCCACCTCGGTCACAGTCAATCCGGCCATGCGAGCGGTTCGGGCGTGTTCGGCATAGGCGGGGGAAAGCACGGCTCCGCTTTTAGCGCCGCGTTTGAGCGCGATGTGAGCCAGCAATGGCATCAGCATCTGGGTGCCGGGAGAAAGCATCACATGCCGGGCTGAAGGTGCACCGAAGGAGGCGGCTGCCATCTCTTTCAATTTTTCGACGGCGGCAGGCTCCGGCAGGCGGGCGAATGCGCTGGCGGGAACGGGCGAATGCGGGTAGGAGTGCGGATTGATCCCGGTCGACAGATCGATCCACGGTTCCGGCGCTTCGGGAAACATCAGCCGCGCCTTGCCGAGATTGCCACCGTGACGGATCGCAGCCTGCGCCTTTTCTGGTACTGTTTCGCCCATGTTCTTTGCTCTCGCTTTCCTGTCGCTCGTGATCGAACGCCTGACCGGCTATCCGGACTGGCTATTCAAACGCATCGGCCACCCCGTCACCTGGATCGGTTCGCTTATCGCGCTGCTGGACAAAAAATGGAACCGGGAGAGCGCGTCATTTTCGCAGCGTAAGGTCGCAGGCGTCATGGCACTGGCGGTTTTTCTGGGGCTGACAGTGGTTGCCGCATGGCTTGCGCAATCCGCTCTGCTTTTGCTTCCTTTCGGTCTGTTGCTTGCTGCGGTGCTCGGCGCGTCACTTCCGGCGCAGAAAAGCCTGGAACAGCATGTGGAGGCCGTTGCCATCGAGCTGGAACGTGAGGGTGTGGAGGGAGGCCGCAAAGCCGTTTCGATGATCGTCGGCCGCGATCCGCAGGCGCTGGACGAGGCGGCTATTTGCCGGGCGGCGATCGAAAGTCTGGCCGAGAACTTCTCCGACGGTATCGTCGCTCCTTCCCTCTGGCTCGGTCTGCTGGGGCTGCCGGGTGGTGCGGGTTACAAGGCGATCAATACAGCCGACAGCATGATCGGCCATCGCTCGCCGCGCCATGAAGCATTCGGCTGGGCCTCTGCCCGGCTGGACGATCTGGTCAACCTGCCGGCTTCCCGGTTGAGTGGCGGTCTTTTTGTCTTTGCGGCATTTTTTGTGAAGGGCGCATCGCCGAGCGGGGCCATCGCTGCGATACGGCGAGATGCGCATCATCATCGCTCGCCCAATGCCGGCTGGCCGGAGGCGGCGCTTGCGGGTGCCCTCGGCTTCGCCCTTGCGGGTCCGCGTTCCTATGGCGGGCAGATGATCGAGGCGCGGTTCATGGGCGAAGGCGGGAGGGCGTCGCTCGTCGCTGGCGATATTCGCAAAGCGTTGCGGCTGGCGCGGATCGCCGACCTCCTGCTGATCGGCTTGTTCGGGCTGCTGGCAGTCCTTATCGTGCTATAGAAAGCAGTCTGTCGAGATCGAGGTGCTGTTCCATATGCGCTGCCAGACGGTCGAGAACGTCGTCCACCTGCGCTTCGTAGTTCAGTTTCGTGCTGTGTCCGCCAAGCCGTTCAAGCCATGCGCCGCGCTGGCGGTCATCCGCGAACAGGCCGTGTATGTAGGTGCCGAAGATGCCGCCATCGGGCGATATGATACCGTCGGCACGGCCATCTATGGTCGAAAATGGCTGGCTGCCCGCTGCGCTTTTTGTTTCACCCACATGCATTTCATAGCCGGATAAGTTAATTCCGTCGAAGCTTCTGCCCTGCACGGAAACAAGCCTCTTGTCGCCGGTCAGAACCGTCGTCACGTCCAGCAGGCCAAGCCCTTCCACCGTCGCTGGCGGTCCTTCGATGCCGTGAGGGTCGGAAATAGTTTTTCCAAGCATCTGGTATCCACCGCACAGCCCAAGAACATAGCCGCCGCGTCTGGCATGGGCCTTGATATCGATATCGAGACCCGCAGCTTTCAGCACGGCGAGATCGGCAATGGTGGATTTCGAGCCGCAGAGCAGGACCAGATGGCAATCAGCGGGAATGGTGTCGCCCGGCCGTATGCGGATCAACTCCACCTCCGGCTCCATGTCCAGCGGATCGAGATCATCGAAATTGGAAATATGCGGCAGGATCGGCACGGCGATGCGGATCTTTGCATCGGGCTTTCGCCCAGCCGGGCCGGAAAGTCCAAGAGCATCCTCTGCCGGCAGTTTCGCGGCATCGGAAAAATGGGGCAGAAGCCCGATTGACGCCCAGCCGGTCGTTTCCGCAATCATCCGCATGCCGTCCGAAAACAGGGCCGGATCGCCGCGAAAGCGGTTGACGATAAAGCCTTTTATCATTGTGGCATCGTCTGGTTCGACCACGGTTTTTGTGCCGATGAGGCTTGCGATGACCCCGCCCCGGTCGATATCTCCGATCAGGATCACCGGCGCATCAGCGGCGCGAGCGAAACCCATATTGGCGATGTCGTTGGCGCGCAGGTTGATTTCGGATGCGCTGCCCGCCCCTTCCACCAGCACCAGATCCGCCTGATTTTTCAGGAGCTCGAAGCTTTCCAGCACACGCGGCATCAGCCCGGCCTTCATGTGCTGATATTCGGCCGCTTTGGCGTTGCCGACGATTTTGCCCTGCACCACCACCTGCGCGCCGGTTTCACTCTGCGGCTTCAGCAGCACCGGGTTCATGTGAACGGAGAGCGGAACACCCGCTGCACGCGCCTGCAGCGCCTGTGCGCGGCCGATCTCGCCGCCATCGGCGGTGACGGCGGCATTATTCGACATGTTCTGCGGCTTGAACGGCATGACGGACAGGCCTCGCTTGACGAAGGCGCGGGCGAGGCCGGCGACCATCAGCGATTTGCCGACGTCGGAGCCGGTTCCCTGAAACATCAGCACGCGTGCAGCCATGTTAGAATTCTATCCCCGCCTGTGCTTTCACGCCCGCCTTGAAATGATGTTTGACGAGGGTCATTTCAGTCACCATGTCGGCGGCGTCGATCAGCGGTTGCTTGGCGTTGCGGCCGGTAACGATGACATGCAGATCGGGCCTGCGGCTGGAAAGGGTTTCAACGACGTTTTCCAGCGGCAGGTAATCGTAACGGAGCGCGATGTTCAGCTCATCGAGGATCAGCAGGCCGATGGTCTCGTCCGCCATCAGGACCTTGGCTTCCTCCCAGGCCTTCGTGGCTGCCGCGACATCGCGCTTCAGATCCTGCGTGTCCCAGGTGAAGCCCTCACCCATGGTGCGCCAGACAACCTTATCGCCGAAGAGCGTCAGGGCCTGCTGTTCACCCGTTGACCATGCACCCTTGATGAATTGCACCACACCGACCCTGCGCCCGGTGCCGAGCATGCGCAAGGCGAGACCGAAAGCGGCTGTGGATTTGCCTTTGCCCGGGCCTGTATTGATCATCAGCAGGCCTTTTTCGATGGTCTTCCCGGCCACTTCAGCATCCTGAACCGTCTTGCGGTTGACCATTTTCTGCCGGTGACGTTCGGCTTCGCCGTCGCTGATGTCGCGTGTCATCGCGTTTTCCTTTTCATCCAGCGGCGCGGGACCGGATGCCCCTGCCATTCGGAGCGGCGACTATACTCAATTTGCCGCACCCGGCAATGCGTGAGGGACAGGGCCGCGGCATTGACCCCCACGCCCGTTCAGCCTAAGGGTAAGGCACTGACGGTCTTTTCCCGGCAACGGGAAAAGCTAAGAGGGAACACGGTTCCACCCTGACAAGGTCATTCCGTGGCTGCCCCCGCAACTGTAAGCGGTAAGCCCGCACCGTAAAGCCACTGGACCCTCAATATGGTTCGGGAAGGCGGTGTCTGGGTGTAGAGCCGCGAGCCAGGAGACCTGCCGTTTCAGGAAAAACGTCTGCCGGGCGGGGTGCTCCGGTCAGTCGGTTAGATCGAACATCCGGTTTGCGCCGACGCGTAGGCCGTTTTCGACATCCGCACCCCGAGATTTTTGCTAGGCGCGGGAAACGATACGGTTTGGATATTTCAGCGACATCTTCATGCTCGAGCGAGAATAGGCAAGACGAAACGGCGTCCGGCGTGATCGTCTTCGTTTGCAGAAGCTGTCGCGATGAAGCCGACCCCAATGCCGAACCACGCCCCGGTTCGCGTCTCGCCGACGCCGTCATCGCGAAGGCGAAAGAATCCGGCACTATCGTTCGTTCCGTCAATTGCCTTGCCAATTGCAAGCGCGGCCTTAGCGCTGTGCTGCGCAGCGCCAATGGCTGGTCCTATGTATTCGGCGGGCTGACACCCGGTGACGCGGAAGACCTGCTGACCGGCGCACGGCTGTTGGCTGCCGCTCCCGATGGCCTGATGCCCTGGCGCGGCCGCCCCGAACCATTGAAGCGCGGCATGGTGGCGCGCATTCCCCCATTCGATTTTACCGAGGAGAGATCATGAGCACCCTTCTGGACCGCGTTCCCTGCACCATCGTCACCGGCTTTCTGGGGGCCGGCAAAACAACGCTACTGCGCGGCCTTCTCGAAAAACTCGACGGCAAGCGGCTGGCGATCATCGTCAACGAATTTGGCGATATCGGCATTGATGGTGAAATCCTCAAAGGCTGCGGCATTGAAAGCTGCCCCGAAGAAAACATCGTCGAACTGGCCAATGGCTGCATCTGCTGCACCGTGGCGGATGATTTCCAGCCCGCCATCGAACAGATTCTGAGCCGCCAGCCGAAGGTGGAGCACATTCTCATCGAGACCTCGGGACTTGCCCTGCCCAAGCCGCTGGTGCAGGCTTTCCAATGGCCGGCGATCAAGAGCCGCGTGACGGTGGACGCCGTTGTGGCCGTCGTGGATGGTGCCGCCCTTGCCGAAGGGCAGGTGGCGCACGACATGGAAGCCCTTGCCGCCCAGCGGGCCAATGACGGGGCGCTGGATCACGACGACCCGGTTGAAGAGGTATTCGAAGATCAGGTCGCCTGCGCCGATCTTATCGTGCTGACCAAGGCCGATCTCCTGGACGTTGCCGGCCTCGACAAGGCCAAGGCGCATATCCTCGAGCATCTGCCGAAGGCCGCAAAGATCGTGGTCGCTTCGAATGGCGCCATCGACCCCGCCGTGCTGATCGGTCTTGGTCTTGCTGTGGAAGAGGATATCGAAAATCGCCGTACCCATCACGATGGTGAACTTGACCACGAGCATGACGATTTCGACAGCTTCGTCATCGATCTGCCGGCCGTGACCGATCCGGAAGCGCTGGCAGCCCGTATCGCCGAGACGGCGGCTGCGGAAAATGTCCTGCGCATCAAGGGCTTCATCGAGGTTTCCGCAAAGCCGATGCGCCTGCAGGTGCAGGCTGTCGGCAGCCGCGTGAACCACTATTACGACCGGCCTTGGGCCGCGGGCGAGGAGCGCCGCAGCCGCCTCGTCGTCATCGGCGAAAAGGGCATCAACCGCGAAAAGATCGAACAGATGCTGGCCGCCTGACCCATGCATATTCTCGCCACCACATCCTCGTCTCTGGACGATCTGATCGAGCCGGTTGATCTCAACCAGCCCCGTTCGGATGTGGTGGTCATGTCTTTTTCAACGAGTGATCTTGCCGGGCTGGAACAGGTGTGGCGGCAAGCCGAGCCTGGCCTTCCGTCGCTATCCGCCGCGAACCTCTCCGAGCTTCGCCATCCGATGTCGGTCGATCTTTGGATCGAAAAGACGGCGGAACATGCCAGCGTCATTCTTATCCGGATTCTGGGTGGCGCGGAGCGCTGGCGTTACGGTGTTGAACAGCTTGCCATTCTCGCCCGGCGGCGGGGCATAAAACTGCTGCTCCTGCCGGGCGAATGCAGCGAGAGGGACGAAAAACTCGAGGCGGCCTCAACCGTTGATCGGCAAATTCTGGCCTCTGTCCTCTCCTTCTTCCGCGAGGGTGGGCGCGAGAATATGGGTCGGCTTGCCGCTGGTCTTGCGGCGCTTGCAAGCGGTGGCGCATGGCCGGATATCGAGGCCCAGCCGCTGCCGAAAGCCGGCTTCTACCGGCCGGGTAAAGGTGTCGTGGACCAGGGGGAAGCCAGCGCAGGTTTCTCCGCCGGTGCAGCCATCCTGCCGGTTCTCTTTTACCGCTCCATGCTTCTGGCAGGCGATGCTGCGCCCGTGGACGCGCTTTTTCACGCACTATCGCAGCGCGGTTTTGCGCCATTGCCGATTTTTGTCAGCGGCCTGAAGGATGGGGAAGCGATCCGTTTTCTCGAAACGGTGCTACCTGATCTGGAGCCCGCCGCAATCATTGCCGCCACGGCCTTTGCCAGTCAGACGGATGAAGGTGGCAAGACACTCTTCGATCGTCTCGGGGTGCCGGTGTTTCAGGTGGTCATGGCGACCACGCGACGGGATGGCTGGTCCGAGAATGCGCGTGGTCTTAACCCGTCAGATCTTGCCATGCATGTGGTCCTGCCGGAACTCGATGGCAGGATTCTTGCCGGTGCGATTTCGTTCAAGCAAGTGCGGACCGATGGCGGTGTCAGTCTCCTGAACGTGCCCGAAGCCGATCGTGTGGAGCAGGTGGCAAACCGTATCGCCGCCTTTTTGCGGTTGAAGCAATCTGCCCCACAGGAGCGGCACATCGTCATTCTGATGCCGGATTATCCCGGTGCCGCGCCGGGGCGCACCGGTTATGCCGTCGGTCTCGATGTGCCGCAGAGCGTGCTTGAAATGCTGCGCGATCTTGACGGGGCGGGATATGCGGTTTCGGATATTCCCGAAACGGCAAGGGCCTTGCTGGATTGCGTCGAGCAGCAGGAAGCGACTGTCGAATTTTCAGCCTATCAGGATTTTCTCGCGGGTTTGCCGCAGGAGGCGGTCGCCTCTCTGGATGCGACCTGGGGTTCGGCCGAACAGGACGATGCGCTTGTCAATGGCGCATTCCGTTTCCGCGTCGCCCGTTTCGGGAAGGTGTTCGTGGCGCTGGCACCGGACCGTGGACGAAACGAGGATAGGCGGGTGGATTATCATGATCCTGCTTTGCCGCCGCGCCATGCACTGGTTGCCTTCGGTGTGTGGATGCAGCGGGTCGCAGGCGCGCATGCCATCGTGCATGTGGGCGCGCACGGTACGCTGGAATGGTTGCCGGGCAAGACGGTGGCGCTTTCCCGGGATTGTTTTCCCGAGATCGTCACGGGCTCGTTGCCGGTGGTCTATCCTTTCATCGTGTCCAATCCGGGCGAAGCGGCTGTCGCCAAGCGGCGGATTGCCGCTGTCACCATCGGACATGTTCCACCGGTGCTGATAGATGCCGGGCTTTCGCCGGACCAATCTGCGCTGGAGCAGCTGGTCGATGAATATGCACAGGCGGACGGGCTGGATCGTCGTCGTCGCGACCGGCTGGCGAAACTGATTGTCGAAAAAGCGCTGGAAACCGGGCTAGCGGCGGATGCTGGGGTGGGGGCGACGGATGACGCCGATGCGGCACTGTCACGCATCGACGCGTTTCTTTGTGACCTCAAGGATTTCGCAATCAAGGACGGCCAGCATATTTTCGGTCGTTCACCCGAAGGCGAGACCGATCTTCTGAGGCTTGAAAGCGCTGCGGCGGAAAAAGCAGCTCTGCTTGCAGCGCTCGCGGGCCGGCATGTTATCCCCGGCCCTTCCGGCGCACCTGCGCGCGGACGGCTTGACGTGCTGCCGACTGGTCGCAACCTTTATGCCGCTGATCCACGCACCATGCCGACGCCGACGGCTTTTGAACTGGGCCGCATGGCGGGCGAAGAGGTACTGCGTCACCATCTGCAATCCCATGGAGACTGGCCGAAACATCTGGTTTTCGATCTCTGGGGCAGCGCCAGCCTGCGCAATGGCGGCGAGGATGTAGGACAGGCGCTGCATCTGATGGGCACCAGACCGATCCATGACCCTGCGACGGGGCGCGTTACCGGCATCGAGGTTCTGCCGCCAGCCAGTATCGGGCGGCCGCGTGTCGATGTCACATTTCGGATTTCCGGCCTGTTCCGCGACATGTTTCCGGCGCTTATCGCTCTTCTCGATGCTGCCGCCAAGGCGGTCGCGCGGCGGGACGAAGCGCCGGGCGACAATCCGCTTTCGGAAGAAGCGGCCGCGCTCGGTCATATACCGGCGCGCATCTTCGGTTCGGCGCCCGGCACCTATGGTGCGGGCATAGAGGAAAAACTCGCCAGCGGAAAATGGGACGAACGTGAGGATTTGGGGCAGGCCTATCTGGACGCGGCAAGCCATGCCTTCGGCGGCGAAGATGGGCTTGAGATTTTCGAGGATACCGGTTTTGTGGAACTGGTACGGCGGGCCGATCTTCTGGTTCACACCGGCGACGATCCCGGCCGCGATCTTCTTGACGGTTCTTCCGATGTTGCCTTCATGGGCGGTTTTTCTGCCGCAAAGGCCGCCCTTGGCGGCGTTGCCGATATTGTCGCACTGGATACGACCGATCCGGCGCGTCCACGCGCGCGATCCGTTTCACAGGCGCTGACGCGGGTTGTTCGGGCCCGCGCCATCAATCCACGCTTCATTGCCGGCCAGATGCGGCACGGCCCGCGCGGGGCGGCGGAATTTGCTGAGACGGTTGACCGGCTGATCGGCTTTGCCGAAACCACCCATGCGGTTTCCTCCTCACTGATCGAGGCAGTCTATGACGCCTATTTCGGCAATGAGGAGGTTCGCGACTTCATCCTGCGGGAAAATCCGAAGGCGGCGGAGGTGATGGCGGCGCGCTTTTTATCCGCTCGCCGTCGCGGCCTGTGGCATAGCCGGCGCAATGCGGTCGATGCCGAGCTCGAAATGTTGATCCTCCCGCGCCCTGAAAGGGTGAGCGCATGAGGACGGCCGTTTCCGAACCGGTTCAGCCATTCGGCCGCCGTGGGATGTGTCCAGCCCTATCGACACCGATGCTGACCGGTGACGGTTTTCTGTCGCGGATCGCATTCGAGGCGGATATCACGCCCCATGACATGATGGCGCTTTGCGATCTCGCGGAGCGGCATGGCAACGGTCTGATCGACATAACAGCGCGCGGCAACCTGCAATTTCGCGGCCTGACGCCGGAAAGCGCCTGCGCCCTGGAGAATGATGTTCTGGCGCGCGGTTTGCCGCTTCGGGAAGGGCTAGCCGTCGAGGCTTCTGTTCTTGCCGGTCGGGACGCGCGGGAAATCGCCGATGGCAGTTCTCTTGCTGACGAGATTCGCAGAGAGGTTGGCGCGCTGGCGCTGCATGAAAAGCTCGCAGCGAAAATGTCCGTTGTCATTGACGGCGGCGGCCTTCCCTCAATGGCAGATTTGCTGGCCGATATTCGCCTGAAAGCGGTGCGGCAGGACGGGCAGGTTTTCTGGCAATTGTTTGTTGGCGGCCCCGAGAGCAGGGCGCTGCGCGCGGGATTGGTTGAGACGGACAATGCGGCTGATGTTGTCCTGCTGCTGCTTGTCTATCTTGCCGGCCAAGGGGTGTCTGCCCGGGGCCGTGATCTGGATCAGCAAACGATAAAAGCGATCTGCGGCGATCGTCTGCTGGATTGCGCAATTGAGAGAGAGGCGCTCGCGCCTTCTTCGCCTTTGGGGCTGATCCTGGCGGATAAGGGTATTTTTGCCGCCGGTATCGCGCCTGCTTTCGGACAAGTCCGGGCCTCCGATCTATCGCGGCTCTGCGAGCGGGTGCGCGCAATCGGTATAGAAACATTGCGGCCGTCACTCAATCATAGCCTGCTATTCTTCGGTTCATGGGATACCTGCTTTGCGGTGCTGGAAGTGGCCAGGGCTTCCGGTTTCATCATTGCGGCAGATGATGTGCGGTCTTTCATTGCCGTCTGTCCCGGGGTGCCGGGGTGCGCTTCGGCTTTCCTTCCCACACATGATCTGGCCGCCTTTGCGTCGAAGGAACTGGTCTCTCTGCTCGATGGGTCATTTACGCTGCATATTTCCGGCTGCGGAAAGGGCTGCGCGTATCCTGCCCCATCACTTCTCACTTTTTCCGGCAGCGCCGATGGCCTGGGCTTTTCGATTTCGGGCCGCGCCTGCGACGCGCAGGACGGTATTTTACCTTTTGAGCAGCAGAGGACGGCGCTTTCGCGGCTTGCCCGTCTTTACGAAAAAGAACATAAGCCCGGGGAAAACGCGGCCAACTTCTTTGCCCGGCTGGGCAAACAGGTGATCGGCGCGGCGCTTCGACAGGATGACCGATGACTGACTATGACTATATTCGCGACGGCAATGCGATCTATGAGCGCTCCTTCGCCATCATTCGCGAAGAGGCGGATTTGTCCGCCTTTACCGAAGAACAGGCGGATATCGCCATTCGCATGATCCACGCCTGCGGGCAGGTGGAGGCGGCCAGCCATTTCCGCTTTTCGCCGGATTTTGTTGCCGCGGCACGCGGTGCCCTGCTCGCCGGCAGGCCGGTTCTCTGCGATGCGGAAATGGTTGCCCATGGCGTAACGCGTGCCCGCCTTCCGGTTGATAATGAGGTGGTCTGCACCCTTCGCGATCCCCGCACGCCGGAGCTGGCAAAAAAGATCGGCAACACCCGCTCCGCCGCCGCGCTTGACCTGTGGGCAGAGAAAATGGACGGCGCTCTGGTTGCCATTGGCAATGCGCCGACTGCACTGTTCTATCTGCTTGAGATGCTGGAAAAAGGTGCTGCACGCCCGGCCGCCATCATCGGCATGCCGGTTGGCTTTGTCGGTGCGGCGGAATCGAAAGACGCGCTGGAGGCAAGTTCGCTCGGCATTCCCTATGCCATCGTCAAGGGACGCATGGGTGGTTCGGCGATGACGGCTGCCGCTGTCAATGCGGTTGCGAGGGCTGGCCTGTGAGCGCGGCTCTTTTTGAACATCCGAAGGGTAAACTCGTGGGCGTCGGCACCGGCCCCGGCGATCCCGAGCTTTTGACGCTGAAGGCTGTCCGCGCCATTGAAAATGCCGATGTGCTTGCCTTCTTCTGCAAGAAAGGCAGCAGCGGCAACGGTCGCGGTATTGTCGAAGCCTTCATCCGGCCCGGAACGCTGGAAATGCCGCTGGTCTATCCGGTAACCGTCGAAAGCGATAAAAATGGCAACGATTACCGCGATGCCATTGCCGCCTTTTTCGATCAGTCGGCGAAGGACATCGCTGTGCATCTCGAAGCCGGGCGCAATGTCGCCGTGCTGTCGGAAGGCGATCCGTTGTTTTACGGTTCTTATATGCACCTTCATCTGCGGCTTGCGCCGTCTTACCCGGCGGAGGTCGTTGCTGGCATCACGGCCATGTCCGGCTGCTGGTCCATGGCCGGTCTCCCGCTGGTGCAGGGCGATGATATTTTGAGCGTGCTTCCCGGCACGCTTGGTGAAGATGTGCTGACGGAACGTCTGTCCGGCACGGATGGTGCCGTTATCATGAAGGTGGGGCGCAACCTTCCAAAAATTCGCCGGGCGCTGGAAAAAGCGGGTAAGCTCAACGAGGCGCTTTATGTCGAGCGCGGCACCATGGCCAACAGCCATGCGGTGCGGCTCATCGAACGTGATGCATCGCCTGCCCCCTATTTTTCGCTGGTTCTGGTGCCGGGTTGGAAAACCAGACCCTCTGCAGGTGAAAAGCCATGACCGGCAGGCTGGTCGTTGTCGGCCTCGGCCCCGGCAGTGCGGCGCAGGTAACGCCGGAGGCGCTTGCCGCCGTCGAGGTGTCGGAGGATTTCTTCGGCTATATTCCCTATCTCGACCGTCTATCGCTGAGACCCGATCAACGCCGCCATGCTTCGGACAATCGTGAGGAAATCTCCCGCGCCGAACAGGCGCTGCGGCTTGCGGCCGAGGGCGGCAAGGTCTGTGTGGTGTCCGGCGGTGATCCCGGTGTTTTCGCCATGGCGGCGGCGGTTTGCGAGGCGATCGAAAGCGGCCCCGCCGAATGGCGCGATATCGATTTCTCCGTCGTGCCGGGTGTGACAGCCATGCTGGCCGTGGCCGCAAAGGCCGGCGCGCCGCTTGGTCATGACTTCTGCGCCATTTCGCTATCGGATAATCTGAAACCCTGGGGCATTATCGAAAAGCGTTTGATCGCGGCGGCTGAGGCCGGATTTGTAATGGCTTTCTACAATCCCGTCAGCAAGGCGCGTCCGCACCAGCTCGGTACCGCTTTTGATCTGTTGCGGGCACATTTGCCAGCCTCAGTGCCCGTAATCTTCGGACGGGCCGCCGGACGGGCGGATGAGCGTGTTCGTGTCGTGCCCCTGTCGGAAGCAACGAGCGATATGGCGGATATGGCCACCTGCATCATCGTCGGTTCGGTTGAAACCCGTCTGATCGAGCGCTCTGGCAAAGAACCGCTGGTTTATTCGCCGCGTTTTTCAAGAAGAGAGAGCTGATGGTGGATGGCGGTGAGCGCGGATGCAATATCCGTCACGGTCGCGCCATCCGGGGACGCGTCGTTCCGCCGTTGCGGCCGGTCGATCATGATGACCGGCAGGCCGAGCCGTCTTGCGGCTTCGATCTTGCCATAGCTCGCGCTGCCGCCGGAGTTTTTCGAGACCACCGTCTCGATGCGGTTTTCTTCCAGCATGCGGATTTCGTCGTCCAAAGCAAAGGGGCCGCGCGCGGTAATATAGCGCGCATGCGGCAGTTTCAGTGGCGGCTCCACCGGATCGACGCTGCGGATGAGATAGCTGTGCTGGGGCGCGGCTTCGAAAGGAAGAAGCTCCTGCCGTCCCAAAGCCAGAAACACGCGCCTGCCTTCGCTGCCGAGCGCGGTGACAGCCTGTTCGACGCTGTCGACCTCATGCCACCTGTCACCCGGCTGGCGCTGCCAGGCAGGGCGCGAAAGAACGACCAGCGGAACTTTGGCAAGCCCTGCGGCCTCAATGGCATTGGCGGAAATCTTCGCCGCATAGGGATGGGTGGCATCCACCAGAATATCGAAACCCCCGGTGCGAATGAAATCCGCAAGACCGCCCGCGCCGCCAAAACCGCCGCTGCGCATCGGCACCGGCTGTTCGACCGGCGAGAGCGTGCGGCCGGCCATGGAGAGCAGAATTCGGTAGCCGGGTTCTTCGGCCAGCCTGCCGGCCAGAATACGGGCATCCGCCGTGCCGCCAAGGATGAGTATGGAGCGTGTCATGACGTCTGAATATTCCGGAACGGGCGATGCTTCCACAGAAAAGAAAGAAAAGCCCTGGCTTTCCATCGTCGGTATTGGTGAGGATGGGCTCGAAGGGTTGGGCCGGAACGCGATTGAGGCGATAGAGGCGGCCGAGGTGATTTTCGGCGGCAAACGCCATCTGGAACTGGCGGCTGCGGCCATTCATGGTGAAGCACGGCGCTGGCCGGTGCCGTTCGACACGGATATGGGCGATGTCGTGGCGCTGCGCGGCAAAAGGGTTTGCGTTCTGGCTTCCGGCGATCCGTTCTTTTATGGCGTCGGTGTTACGCTTCTGCGGCGTATCGATGCGGGTGAGACAGTTTCTTATCCCTCGCCCTCCGCTTTCTCGCTGGCCGCCGCACGGCTTGGCTGGGCGCTGCAATCGGTCGACTGCATTTCGCTGCACGGGCGTTCCATCGATCTCTTGCGGCCGTATCTCCATGCCGGTGCGCGGATCATCGCGCTTACCTCGGACGCCCACGCCCCGGCCTTGATCGCGGAATTGTTGTCCGATTTGGGTTTCGGCCAGTCGGAATTCATCTTGCTCGAAGCCCTGGGTGGAGAGCGGGAGAGGCGGCGGCAGGTCAGGGCGGCTGATTTCGCATTTGCTGATATTGATCCGCTGAATGTGGTGGCGATTGATGTTGTGGCGGATGAGGGTGCGCGTATTCTGCCTTTCACATGTGGGCTTGATGACAGCCTGTTCGAACATGACGGGCAAATCACCAAGCGTGAAATCCGCGCGGTGACACTTTCCTCTCTTGCCCCACGGCGGGGCGAGTTGCTGTGGGATATCGGTGCCGGTTCGGGTTCAATCGGCATAGAATGGATGCTGTCGCACCACTCGCTCCGCGCCATCGCCATAGAACAACACCCGGAAAGGGCAGAGCGTATCGCTCGTAATGCCGAAGCTTTCGGTGTTCCGGGGCTTGAGGTCATGATCGGCGCGGCCCCTGCGGCTTTTGAAGGCTTGCCTCAGCCGGATGCGATTTTCATTGGCGGCGGCGGCAGTGAAGCGGGCGTGCTAGAGGGAGCTATGGAGGCCCTGAAACCCGGCGGGCGGCTGGTTGCCAATGCGGTGACGCTGGAAATGGAGGCTATGCTTCTTGCCGCACATGCACGGCACGGCGGCTCGATGATCCGTCTGGATGTGTCGCGGGTGGCGGCTGTCGGTTCCATGTCGGGCTGGCGTCCGGCAATGCCGGTGACGCAATGGAGCTGGAACAAGCCATGGTGACCGTGGCTGGCATAGGTTGTCGCAGAGGCACGGGTTCAGATGCTGTTATTGCCGCCGTGCGCGCTGCGGAGCATGCTTTGGGAATGAGGGCGGAACGCTTGGCGACTGCGCCGCTCAAAGCCGATGAAGCCGGTCTTGTGGAAGCGGCGAAAAGCCTGTCGCTGCCGCTTGAAATCGTATCGCAGGAGCGGCTCGAGGCGGTTGCTTCGAAAACAATGACATTTTCACAGGCAAGCCTTGATTATGCCGGCTCGCCGAGCGTGAGCGAAGCGGCGGCGCTTGCCGCCGCCGGAGAGAATGCAAGGCTGGTCGCGCCGCGTCTTGTCGTTGGCGATGTGACTGTGGCCATCGCAACGACTGACGATGCCCCACGCGATAGCGGCTGTGCCATCGAATATGGAGAACAACAATGACGGTTCATTTCATCGGCGCCGGTCCGGGCGCCGCCGATCTCATTACGGTGCGCGGGCGCGATCTTATCGCCGCCTGCCCGGTGTGTCTTTATGCCGGGTCGCTGGTTCCGAAGGCGCTTATCGAATATTGCCCGCCGGGCGCCCGCATCGTCGATACGGCAGCACTTTCGCTGGATGAGATCGAGGCGGAATTCGTGGCCGCAGCAAAGGCCGGCAAGGATGTGGCGCGGCTGCATTCCGGCGACCTTTCCGTCTGGAGCGCCATGGGCGAACAGATTCGCCGTCTGGAGCGACTGGGTCTCGATTATACCGTCACGCCCGGCGTGCCCTCCTTTGCCGCTGCGGCCGCCACTTTGCAGCGGGAACTGACGGTGCCGGAAGTGGCGCAGAGCCTTGTGCTGACCCGCATTTCCGGGCGCGCATCGAAGATGCCCGAGGGTGAGACACTGAAGGCTTTCGGTGCGACGGGCGCAACGCTCGCCGTCCATCTCGCCATTCATGCCATCGGCACGGTGGTGGAAGAGCTGACGCCGCTTTACGGCTCCGACTGCCCGGTCGCCATCGTCGTTCGCGCGTCCTGGCCGGATGAGCGGGTTATCAGTGGCACCCTGTTCGACATTGAGGACAAGCTCGCCGCCGAACCGGTGGAGCGGACGGCCCTGATCTTCGTTGGGCGTGGACTTGCCTCGACAGATTTTCGCGAAAGCGCGCTTTATAGCACCGACTATGTGCGGCGGTTCCGGTCTCCGAAGGAAGATGCGCAGGGCTGATGCGACGGCGTGGAGGCGGTGCGCCCTTTGAGCGTGCCCTGACGATCGAACACCAGAATATCGAGCGCAATGGCCGGCGTCTTCAGCGCCGCCGCTGCGGTAACCCAGGCTTTTTCCGCCACGATCGCGCCGAGGTCTATCCCTGCGCGTTCGGCCAGCTCAAAGGCGTGCGCGACCATATTGGCCTGACGGATGGCAATGGCGAGATTTTCATCTCCTCCGGCTTCCATCGCCAGTGCCGCCAGCGCATCGAGATCGGCGAGCCCCTTCTTGGAGTGCACGTCGAGCATGCCCTGGGCAAGCTTGGTCATCTTGGCGACGCCGCCGGCAATCGTCACCCGCTCGACGGGGTGGCTGCGCAGATATTTCAGCATGCCGCCGATGAAATCGCCCATGTCGATCAGCGCGGTTTCCGGCAGATCGTAAAGCGCCTGCCCGGCTTTTTCGGAGGTGTTGCCGGTGGCGCCCAGCACATGGGTGCAGCCGGTCGCACGCGCCACATCGATACCGCGCCAGATGGAGTGAATCCACGCCGAGCAGGAAAAGGGAATGACGATGCCGGTGGTGCCGAGGATGGAAATGCCGCCGACGATGCCGAGCCTGCCGTTCAGGGTTTTCTCCGCCAGTTTCTCGCCATCGCGGACGGAAATCTCGACCTCGAAATCGGCCTCTTCGCCAGCCACTTCGCGAATGGCGGTTTCGATCATCTTGCGCGGCACGGGGTTGATGGCGGGTTCTCCCGGCGGCAAGGGCAGGCCTGGCCGGGTGATGGTGCCGACGCCCTTTCCGGCCTTGAAGGTGATGCCGCTTCCCGGCTGACCTCGTCTAACCGTGCTTTCGATCAGCGCACCATGGGTAACGTCCGGATCGTCTCCGGCATCCTTGACGACGCCGGCGCGCGCGAAGTTTTCGCCCTTTTCCTCGGTGGCGAGGGAAAATGCCGGCCTCGCGCCGCTTGGAAGTTCGACCTCGACAGGGTAAGGAAACTCGCCGGTCAGAAGGGCGGCGCAGGCCGCCTTCGTGGCGGCTGCCGCGCAGGTGCCCGTGGTCCAGCCGCGGCGAAGGGTCTTTCCATCCGTATCCATATGAATTTCTATAGCCGGGACGGCTTTTTCCGTCATCGTTAAAAAGCAGCCAAGAAGAATGTCGATAGCGCAGATTTTGAACAGCATTGCCGCAAAAGGTCCGGTCTTCGAGGCCGGTGACGTCTGGCTCGCGGGTGCAGGGCCGGGCGATGTGCGTTATCTGACGCTGGAAGTGGCGCTCGCGCTGTCTCAGGCCGATATCATCGTGCGTGATGCGCTGGTGAGCGACGAAGTCATAGCGCTTGGTCCGCAGGCGGAGATTGTTTTTGCGGGCAAAAGGGGTGGCAAGCCCTCCGCGACACAGGACGATATTACCGCTTCACTGATCGATTTCGCCGGCCAGGGCAAAAAGGTGCTGCGGCTGAAGGGCGGTGATCCCTTTATTTTCGGGCGCGGCGGTGAAGAGGCGGAGGCGCTTGTCCATGCCGGCATTCCGTTTCGCATATTGCCGGGCATGACCTCGTCGTTCACAGCGCTTGCTTCAGCCCGCATCCCCGCAACCATGCGCGGCATCAGCCGCGCCGTAACGCTGGCCACTGGCCACGCGGCGGGCACGGAAGAGGATCTGGACTGGCTGGCGCTGGCGAAAACACGCGAACCCATCGTCGTTTATATGGGGCTGAAGAATATCGGTACGATCGCCGATCTTCTGATGCAGGGTGGCCGTTCCGGCGAAACGCCGGTCGCCGTCATCATGTCGGCAACGACGGCGCAGGAGCGGATTTTCATCGGCACACTGGAAAGCATAGCTGACGATGCAAAGCGGGAAAATTTCGAAGCGCCAGCTTTGATCGTCATTGGCGAGATTGTTTCGATGCGGGCGCGTCTTGGAGTTTCCGGTTCATGACGGCGCGGGCGATCATCATTGGTGCGCCGCGCTCGGGCTCTGGCAAGACCAGCGTGACCATCGGCTTGCTCCGGGCCTTTGCCCGACGCGGTATCAAGGTGCGCGGCATCAAGACGGGGCCTGACTACATCGATCCCGGTTTCCATGCCTTCGCCACCGGCACATCGGGTCTTAATCTGGATAGCTGGGCCATGCGGCCGGAATTGCTGCGGTATCTGTTTTCGCAGCAGACCGGGGATGCGGAACTTGTTCTGATCGAAAGCGCCATGGGCCTGTTCGACGGTATTCCGGTTGCGGAAAATCGCACGGGTTCGGCGGCGGATCTGGCGCGGCTGTTCGGCATTCCCGTCCTGCTGGTGCTCGACGTGTCCGGCCAGTCGCAGACGGCCGCTGCCGTCGCCCATGGTTTTGCCCACTACGATCCGGCCGTTACCATGGCGGCCGTTGTGCTGAACCGGGCGGGCAGCGAAAGACACCGGACGCTGTGTACGGAAGCCATCGAAAGAATCGGCCTTCCCGTTGCCGGCTGTGTGCTGCGTGATCCTTCGCTCATCCTGCCCGAGCGGCATCTGGGGCTGGTGCAGGCCAGCGAACATCCGGAGATCGATGCGCATATCGAACGGCTGGCGGATGCGATGGAAAAATCCATTGATCTCGATGCCCTGTTTTCTCTCGCCGCGCCGGTGAATGTGCCTTCCGGCTCGGTGGACGCGGCGATTGCACCACCCGGCCAGCGCATCGCGCTGGCGGAGGATGCGGCGTTCACTTTCCTTTATCCGCATCTCAGGAAGCATTGGCAGTCGGCCGGGGCCGAGATCGTGCCGTTCTCCCCGCTCGCGGATGAGGCGCCTGACGGGAGCTGCGATATCTGCTGGCTACCGGGAGGGTATCCCGAGCTTTTTGCCGGAAAGCTTGCGGATGCGGCTGGCTTCAAGGCCGGCCTTGCCCGCTTTGCCGCGACAAAGCCCGTTCATGGCGAGTGCGGCGGTTACATGGTGCTCGGCGAGGCGCTGGAAGATGCGGATGGCGTGACCCATGCCATGACCGGGCTTCTGTCCCATGCCACCAGCTTTGCGACGCGCAAGATGAATCTCGGCTACCGGCAGGCAACAATCGCGGCAAGCGGACCGCTCGGCACGGCGGGTGATGTTCTGCGCGGCCATGAATTCCATTATGCGCGGGTTACCGATGCCGGCCGCGATGAGCCCTTCGCCCAGATTGCTGACGGGCAGGGTCGTCCGCTCGGGCCATCAGGTGGCAGAAGAGGTTTTGTCTCGGGCACCTTTTTCCATGCCATTGCCAGAGGCGGTTGATCGTTTCCCGTTGTGGTCCGTGGACCTGCGGCAAAGTGGACCAAGCTGCGAAAGTTTGTAGGCCTGGATCACGGGAAAGTGCTATAGATGTCTTTATAGGGCATGGAAGGGCGGAGTTATCTCCCGTGATCCATGTTCGATGAAGCGCGGTGGGACCGAAAGCCGCTTCATATGTCCCGGTCCGAACCTGCTCTCGCGCATTTATATCGAGCGTGCCTACCGATGATGAAACCCGGATTTTTTGTCTCCGCTGCTCTTGCCGCATCCATTCTGCTGGCCCCCTTGGGCACCGGTGTCGATGGCATGGCTGCCCATGGCGGTGAAGACTATGCGACGCTGGAAAAGCTCGGTGCCGCGCTGTTCGACGATCCCAGTCTTTCCATGAACCGCACCATGGCCTGTTCCACCTGCCATATGCAGGCCGCCGGTTTTTCCGATGCGCGGGAGAGCGATAAGGTGGGGCGGGACGTATCGCTCGGCGATGACGGCATTTCACTGGGTGACCGCAACGCGCCCACTGCAGCTTATGCCCGCTTCACGCCGCCTTTCGGCAGGAATGCGGCGGGAGAATATGTCGGCGGGCAGTTCTGGGATGGCCGCGCCTCCCTGCTTGAAGATCAGGCGGGCGGTCCGCCGCTCAATCCCCTCGAAATGGGCATGCCGGACAAGGCCTCGGTCGTCAAACGGCTCAGGGAAAACCCGGATTATGTCGCGGCTTTCGGCACGCAGTTCGGTAAGGATGTTTTTGCGAGCGACGACACCGCCTATGCCGCGATGACGAAGGCATTGGCCAGCTTTGAGCGCTCGGATGAGTTCTCCACCTTCGATTCCAAATATGACCGCTTCCTGCGCGGCGAGGAGAAGTTGACCGATCAGGAAGAGCTGGGCCGGGTTCTGATCTCCTCGACACAATTCACCAATTGCAATACCTGCCATGAAATCCGTGGTGCCAAGGGTCTGGAAGACGGCCTCTTCACCAACCACAAATATTTTAACATCGGCGTTCCCGCCAATATATCGGTTCGGGCCGTGAACGGCTCCAAGCCGGGCGCGGTCGATCTGGGTCTGGCGCAAAATCCTGGAGTTGCTGGCGATGCTGCCCAGCGTGGCAAGTTCAAGGTGCCGACGCTGCGCAATGTCGCCGTCACCGGTCCTTACATGCACAATGGCGTGTTCAAGGATTTGCGCACGGTGGTGCTGTTTTATGTGAAATATAAAAGCAAGAAGCCGAGCCGCCAGATCAATCCGGAAACGGGCAAGACGTGGGATGCGCCGGAAGTGCCTGAAAATATCGCCATGGCGGAACTGACATCCGCGCCTGCGCTGGACGACAAGCGTGTGGACGCCATCGTCGCCTTTCTGAAGACGCTGACTGACAAAAGATATGAGCATCTTCTGCCGAAGGAAGATGGGCAGGCGAACGCGCCGCCTGCCCAACCGGTTTCGTCGAGCGTTACGCCGAAAGCGCCTTGAATTCGGCGAGAACCGCATCACCCATTTCGGAGGTTCCGACCTGGCGGCTGCCCTCGGCCATGATGTCGGCGGTGCGGATGCCCTTGTCGAGCACGTTTGCGATCGCTGCTTCGAGCTTTGTTGCCTCATCCACCATGTTGAACGAGTAACGCAGGCACATGGCGAAGGACGCGATCATGGCGATGGGGTTGGCGATGCCCTTGCCGGCAATGTCAGGAGCCGAACCGTGCACCGGCTCATACATGGCCTTGCGCTTGCCGGTCTTGGCGTCAGGTGCGCCAAGCGAAGCGGAGGGCAGCATACCGAGTGAGCCGGTGAGCATGGCGGCGACGTCGGAGAGCATGTCGCCGAAGAGGTTGTCGGTGACGATCACGTCGAACTGCTTGGGCTTGCGCACCAGCTGCATGCCGCCGGCATCGGCCAGCATATGTTCCAGCTGAACATCTCTAAACTTGGCGGCGTGGGTTTCGGTGACCACCTGGTTCCACAAAACACCTGACTTCATCACGTTGCGCTTTTCCATCGAGCAGACGCGGTTGTCGCGGGTGCGGGCCAGTTCGAAAGCGACGCTGGCGATGCGCTCGATTTCGAAAGTGTCGTAGATCTGCGTGTCGATGCCGCGCTTCTGGCCGTTGCCGAGATCGATGATCTGCTTCGGTTCACCGAAATAAACGCCGCCCGTCAGCTCGCGGACGATGAGGATATCGAGGCCTTCGACCAGTTCCGGCTTCAGCGAGGAAGCGGCGGCAAGCGCCGGGTAGCAGATGGCGGGGCGCAAATTGGCGAAGAGTTCGAGATCCTTGCGCAGGCGAAGCAGACCGGCTTCCGGGCGGTGCTCGTAGGGCACGCCGTCCCATTTCGGGCCGCCGACGGCGCCGAACAGGATCGCATCGGCGGCAAGCGCCTTCTCCATATCCGCATCGGAAATCGCAACGCCATGGGCGTCATAGGCAGAGCCGCCGACCAGACCTTCCGAGACGGTGAAACCGGCATTGTGCGCGCTGTTCATATAATCGATCAGCTTGCGAACTTCGGCCATGGCTTCGGGGCCGATACCGTCACCGGGCAGCAGGAAAAGCGAACGGACTGTCATGAGAAACCCTCCTTGGGCGGCGCGCCGAAAAACATCCTGAAGGGTTTTCGATTGCGGCGAGCGCGGCGTCAAACTCATTCCGTCCTGCACATGGCAAATCGTATCGCGGCCGGACGGGATCGGAGGCTTCTTATCTCCGCCTCAAGGGCTTTTCAAGCAAAGCAAAAGCCGATCCGGTACTGTTTGGTACAGGATCGGCTTTTTTGAAGAGCGGAAATGTGGTCAGGCCCAGGGGCGGACCGAGGCATTTGCCTTTTCGAACGTGTCGATGGCGCCGGAATGTTCCAGCGTCAGGCCGATATCATCAAGACCGTTCAGCATGCAATGGCGCTTGAATTCATCGATCTCGAAGGTGATCGTGCCGCCATCGGGGCCGCTGATTTCCTGACTTTCCAGATCGACGGAGAGAACGGCGTTCGATCCGCGCGACGCATCGTCCAGCAGCTTTTCGAGGTTTTCGGGGCTGACGACGATCGGCAGGATGCCGTTCTTGAAACAGTTATTGTAGAAGATATCGGCGAAGCTGGTGGAAATCACGCAGCGGATGCCGAAATCGAGAAGCGCCCATGGCGCATGTTCGCGCGAGGAGCCGCAACCGAAATTGTCGCCGGCGACAAGGATCTGGGCGTTCTGGTAGGCGGGTTTGTTCAGCACGAAATCCGGGTTTGGCGATCCATCCTCAAGATAGCGCGACTCGGCGAAAAGGCCCTTTCCGAGGCCTGTGCGCTTGATGGTCTTCAGATAGTCTTTCGGAATGATCATATCGGTGTCGATATTGACAACCGGCATAGGCGCCGCAACGCCCGTCAGCTTCGTGAACTTTTCCATCTGTCGCTTCCCGTGTTTCCCTTGAACAAAATCCGGCACTGGCCAAAGGCTGCCGCATGTTCTCTGCCGGGAAATACTGCAAAACTCGGCGCTTTAGAAGCGCAAACCCGCGTTCTTCGGTACGCCTCGTGCGGCGCCCGCGCATTTTGACCGGATCAAACGATCTCAGAGATCGATAATCGTGCCTTTGCCGTCGTTCCAGACACGCATATCGCGCTGGTTGCGGGGCTTGACCGGAATGGGGGCCGGCTTCAGACGCGCCGAAAGCAGACGGGCAGCGCTAAGAACGGCGAGTACGCCGATAAAAGCGACAGTGAGCGACGCCGTGAAAAGAGCGACAATCGCCAGAATTGCGATGCCGGAGGCGGCGATGAAAAATGAACGGATGCCTTGCATGATTCAACCTTTCTTTCCAGACGAATGTGGGCCTTCTTCTTCCGGCTTGCAAGAGGATTCGGTGGATTGTCAGGTTGCAGATGTCACAAAAGCTTGACACAAGTGCGGCATGACTAATTTTTTCGGAAATATTCTTGTGAGACCGCGCCGTTCGCTGCTGTCGGTTCCGGCCATCAATGCCAGAGCGCTCGAAAAAATCCGCGATCTCGATTGTGATGGGGTAATCCTTGATCTCGAGGATTCCGTTGCGCCGGAGATGAAGGGCGCAGCGCGGGAAAATCTCAGCAGGCTTTTTTCGGACGCGCCATTTGCCGGACGCGAGACCATTATCCGTATCAATCCGCTTTCCACGCCTGATGGGGCGGCGGATTTGAAGCTTGTGCTTTCCTGCCGGCCGGATGCGGTTTTACTGCCGAAGGTGGAGCAGCCCGCAGATATTCATGACGTGGCCGACCTTCTGGCGGAGGCCGATGCGCCCCAGGACCTGAAAATCTGGGCGATGATGGAGACGCCGCTCGGTGTTTTGAACGCCGCTGCGATTGCGGAGGCAGCGCATACGCCCGACGCACGGCTTGCCGCATTCGTTATAGGGCTGAATGATCTGCGCAAGGAAACGCGTGTTCCAGCCCTCCCCGGGCGAACCTATCTCGTACCCTGGATGATGCAGGTGGTGCTCGCCGCCCGCGCCTATGGCCTTGAGGTCATCGACAGCGTGTCCAACGATTTTCGAGACATTGCAGCTTTTGACAGTGAATGCGAACAGGGTCGCGCCATGGGGTTCGATGGCAAGATGCTGATCCACCCGGCACAGATCGAGCCGGCCAATCGGCACTTTGCGCCAGATGATGCCGCTGTTGCGGATGCGAGAGAGATTATTGCCGCTTTCGCAAAACCTGAATCTATGGAATTGAACGTCATCAACATGAACGGGCGGATGATCGAACGGCTGCATGTGGGGCAGGCCGAGAGGCTGGTCGCCATGGCCGATATCATCGCACAGAGAAAGGCAAAAAAGACGTGAAGGTCTATCGTTTCATAACCGGTCCCGATGACTCGAAGTTCTGCCATCGGGTCACCGAGGCGCTGAACAAGGGATGGGAGCTTGCCGGTTCGCCGAGCTACGCCTTCAACGCCGCAAGCGGCGTGATGCATTGCGGCCAGGCCGTGACCAAGGTGGTCGAGGGCAAGGAATACCATCCGGATATGAAGCTCGGCGAGCAATAAGACGCGCCGTCGGCGGGGCTATCGCTCCGCCGCGGCCTCGTCAGCGCTTTCTTCGATCCGCTCCATGTCATCATCTGAAAGGCCGAAATGATGGCCGATCTCGTGGATGAGGACATGGGTGATGATATCGCCCAGGGTTTCCTCGTTCTCGGCCCAATAGTCGAGAATGGGGCGACGATAAAGCGTGATGCGGTTCACCATCTCGCCCGTTTCCATGGTGAAACGTTCGGAGATGCCGCGTCCCTCAAACAGCCCGAGAAGATCGAAGGGTGTTTCGAGCGCCATGTCTTCGAACACGTCATCGGTCGGAAAATCGGCGATCTCGATGATGAGATCCTTCGTTAAGGCGCGGAATTCTTCTGGCAGGTGGCCATATGCCTCGATCGCAAGCGACTCGAAGGCGGAAAGTGTCGGCGCATGGCGGTCCCGCCAATCGTCGGTCTGGTCTATGCGGGCCATTTCTGCTCCTTGTTGGAAGGCCCATATAAACACTTGCTG
Organism: Agrobacterium sp. GW821-FHT14E08; assembly: GCF_058803865.1. NCBI lineage: Bacteria > Pseudomonadati > Pseudomonadota > Alphaproteobacteria > Hyphomicrobiales > Rhizobiaceae > Agrobacterium > Agrobacterium sp. GW821-FHT14E08. The sequence goes on from NZ_JBXAPJ010000005.1 coordinate 108,733, forward strand.
CGCAAATTTCGAGACCCGACTGCTCCACCTGCCGAAAAAGCATGAAATTCTTGGCGTTACAGTTACTTTTCAAGCCGTCGTCATCTTGACATAAACGGACGTCTCGCGTAATCGGCACCCAAATTGATGGCGTAGTGCGCCTTCTGTTTATTCCGCCCCTCAAAAGGCGGCTTCACCGGCAGACATTCAAAGGGGCATTCAGTCCTGACGGATTTCCGCTACTCCGACTGATAAAAAGACGGCCAGCTTGCATATGCGGGCAGAGCCGGAACGAACATGAAAGGATAAAAAATGTTCGCAGTCATCAAGACCGGCGGTAAGCAGTACCGCGTAGCGGCCGACGCCGTGCTGACCATCGAAAAGCTGGAAGCAGAGGCAGGCGCAACTGTAGAATTCACCGAAGTTCTCGTTGTTGGCGAAGGCGCCGACGCCAAGTTCGGTGCACCCTTTGTCAAGGGCGCCATCGTCAAGGCTGAAGTTGTCGAGCACAATCGCGGCAAGAAGGTCATCGCCTTCAAGAAGCGTCGTCGTCAGAACTCCAAGCGTTCGCGCGGCCATCGTCAGCATCACACTGTCGTCCGCATCACGGACATCGTTGCTGCCTGATCGGCGCGACACGGGAAACAAGGTTTAAAGGAGAACTCCAATGGCACACAAAAAAGCTGGCGGTTCCTCGCGTAACGGTCGCGATTCCGAATCCAAGCGCCTTGGCGTGAAGAAGTTCGGCGGCGAAGCCGTCATTCCAGGCAACATTATTCTGCGTCAGCGCGGCACGCAGTGGCATCCGGGCGCCAATGTCGGCATCGGCAAGGACCACACGATTTTTGCGCTGACCGCAGGTAACGTGAACTTCCGCACGAAGGCCAACGGCCGCGTGTTCGTATCCGTGGCTCCGAAAGCGGAAGCCGCAGAATAAGCCGGTAAGCGTCATATGCAGCCGGTGTCCCATCGACCCGGCTGAGACGTATCAGGTTCAGTCAAGAAAACAGGGGAGATGGGGCACCACCCAACTCCCCTTTTTCTTTAACCTCATGGAGGGACTGAACCATGCAAGCTGAATTGTTAAGGGATGACCAATCACGGTCACCCGAGGAACGGCCGAGGCCCGATCGGTCGAGGAGCGATTGCCCCGTTTTACTGTCGCAGAGGCTGGTTTTACGCAAGCCTCACGAAGAAGACATCGACGCCCTTGCCCATCTTGCCAACAACGCCAATATCGCGACCATGGTGTCGCGTATGCCGCACCCGTACACGGCCAAAGACGCCGCGGACTTCGTGCGACGCACCAAAGCTGGCGAGATTGGCAAGTGCGTCTATGCGATTACCCGCATGGACAATGGCGAGTTTCTGGGCTGCTGCGCGCTGGAACCCCAGGAAGACGAAAAGACGCTGGAAATCGGTTACTGGCTGGGGGAACCCTACTGGAACCGGGGCTATATGACGGAAGCCGCGCATGCGCTGATCGACATGGCCTTCCGCACGCGTGAAATCGACCAGATCGATGCGCGTTGCCGGGTCACCAACATTCCCTCGCGTCGCGTCATCCAGAAGTGCGGTTTCCAGTTCCAGGGCTCCGGCATGGTTGGTTCGCTGGCGCTGGGCGGCATGGTGCCGGTTGAATGGTACCGGCTGGACCGCAAGACCTGGGTTTCGCTGAAGAGCTGGGGGGATATGGGATGAGCACGCTCGAGCTTACCCGTCGCCGTGCAGCTGCAACCGCAGCGCCGCCCGGCCCCTGCCCTGTCATTGAGACGTCGCGTCTTGTGCTGCGCCCGCAGCGGCTTTCCGATGCTGGTAGCATTGCGGAATCGCTTGGCGATTTCGCCGTGACCAGGATGCTGGCCCGTGTTCCCGCACCCTACCACAGGCAGGATGCGCTGGAATGGCTGGTTCTGCGCACTTCCGGCACCCTGCCCGACTGGGATTTCGCCATCACCAGTGGTGACGATACCCTGATCGGGGTTGTCTCGATCGAGCTGCGGCATGGCGAGTGGCATCTGGGCTACTGGCTCAACCGTTTCTACTGGGGCAAGGGTTACATGACCGAGGCGGTGGCTGCTGTGGTCGAGCGGTTCTTCCGCCGCATGCCGGGGGTGGTTCTCCATTCCGGCGTGTTCGCGGATAACCCTGCATCCCTGCGCGTGCAGGAGAAACTGGGCTTCCGGGTGACCGGCTGCCACCAGATCTATGCCACGGCGCGTGCCGCCATGGTGGCGCATATCGATACGGTGATCACGGCTGAGGATTTCATTCCGCCGCATCGCTGACACCTGAAGAGCATCGGGCCGAAAACCATTACAGTTTTCGGCCCGATGCTTTGAACAGGGCCGGTTTATCCCAAACCGACCTTGTCTCACGCAGGGGCTTCCCGCACGATAGTCTTTGACCTCGTGAAGAAGCGCTTGTATTCGAAACGACGATATTTTTGTTTGGCGCAACGCGATTGACGAATGCGCCCGCAAACCGACAGAACGGCAGTCCGATGAAATTTCTCGATGAAGCAAAAGTCTATATCAAGTCCGGTGATGGTGGCGCAGGCGCTGTTTCCTTCCGGCGCGAAAAATTCATCGAATTCGGTGGCCCTGACGGTGGCGATGGCGGACGCGGCGGCGATGTCTGGGTTGAGGTGGTTAACGGCCTCAACACGCTGATCGATTTCCGCTTTCAGCAGCATTTCAAGGCCTCCATCGGGCAGCACGGCATGGGCAAGACCCGCACCGGCGCCAAGGGTTCGGATGTGGTGTTGAAGGTACCCGTCGGTACACAGATATTCGAGGAAGACAATGAAACGCTGATCGTCGACCTCACGAAGGAAGGTCAGCGCTTTCGTCTTGCCGCCGGCGGTAATGGCGGTTTCGGCAATGCCTATTTCAAGTCGTCCACCAACCAGGCGCCCACCCATGCCAATCCGGGTCTTGCCGGCGAGGAAAAGACGGTCTGGCTTCGCCTGAAGCTGATCGCCGATGCCGGTCTTGTTGGTCTGCCCAATGCGGGAAAATCCACGTTCCTTGCGACGGTCACCCGTGCGCGGCCGAAGATCGCCAATTATCCCTTCACCACCCTTCATCCGAACCTGGGCGTCGCGACCATCGATGGCCGTGAATTCGTGCTGGCCGATATTCCGGGCCTCATCGAAGGCGCACATGAGGGCGTCGGCATCGGTGACCGGTTCCTCGGTCACGTGGAACGTACCCGCGTTCTTCTGCATCTCGTCTCGGCGCAGGAAGAAAACGTCGGCAAGGCCTATAAGACGGTCAAGGCCGAGTTGGACGCCTATGGTGGCGGGCTGACCGACAAGCCGGAAATCGTGGCGCTGTCGCAGATCGACGTGCTCGATGAAAAAGAGCTGAAAAAGAAGGCCAAGGAACTGGAGAAGGCCTGCGGCCGTCCGCCGCTCCTGTTGTCCGCTGCCGCCCATATCGGCATGACGGAAGCGTTGCGCGCCCTTCGCGATATCATTGTCTCGGCGAGCCATGGCGGCGAAACCGCCCTTCCCGATCGTTCGATGCCTTCCGAGAGCGAGGTTGAGGAAGAGGACGATCGCCTATGAGCCTGACCCGCAAACCGCTGGCCAGCCATCACCGGATCGTCATCAAGATCGGTTCGGCACTTCTGGTGGACCGGAAAAGCGGGCTCAAGAAGGATTGGCTTGACGCCATCTGCGAGGATATCGCCGCGCTGAAGAAAAACGGCGCGGATGTGCAGGTCGTGTCTTCGGGTGCCATCGCGCTCGGCCGTACCGTGCTCGGCCTGCCTTCCGGCGCATTGAAGCTGGAGGAAAGTCAGGCGGCCGCCGCAGTCGGCCAGATTGCGCTGGCGCGGGCATGGTCTGAAAGTCTGTCGCGGCATGAGATTGTTGCGGGCCAGATTCTGCTGACGCTCTCCGATACCGAGGAGCGCCGCCGTTATCTCAATGCGCGGGCGACCATCAACCAGCTCCTGAAGATCGGCGCCATACCGATCATCAATGAAAACGACACGGTTGCGACCACCGAAATCCGTTATGGCGACAATGACCGTCTGGCGGCGCGCGTCGCGACCATGACGGGTGCCGATCTTCTGGTGCTGCTGTCGGATATTGACGGGCTTTACACCGCCCCACCGCATCTCGATCCGTATGCGAAATTCCTTGAGACGATTGCGGATATTACACCTGAGATCGAGGCCATGGCAGGCGGCGCGGCCTCCGAGCTTTCGCGTGGCGGCATGCGCACCAAGATCGATGCGGGCAAGATCGCGACGGCTGCGGGCTGCGGCATGATCATCGCCTCCGGCAAGACGCTCAATCCACTGAAGGCCATCGAAAACGGTGCCCGCTCCTCATGGTTTGCGCCATCAGGCACACCAGTGACGGCGCGCAAGACCTGGATTGCCGGGCAGTTGCAGCCGGCCGGTGAAATCCACGTGGATGCCGGCGCGGAAAAAGCCCTCTATGCCGGTAAAAGCCTGCTTCCCGCGGGCGTGCGGGTGGTCAAGGGCAATTTCGGCCGCGGTGATGCCATCGCCATCATCGGCGTGGAGGGCCGCGAGGTCGCGCGTGGTCTTGCGGGTTACGATGCGGAAGAGGCGCGTCTCATCATCGGCCACAAGTCGAACGAGATCGAGGCGATCCTCGGTTATGTCGGACGTGCGGCGATGATCCATCGCGACGATCTGGTGATGACCGGTGCTGCCGTCAAAGTCAAAAATGCGAAGAAGGATGAGGTCCATGCCTGAACAGGCCGTAAAGCAGAGCCATGATATCGATGCGCTGATGATGACCATCGGCGCTCAGGCAAAAGCTGCTTCGCGACCGTTGTCCATTGCAGGGACTGAGCAGAAGAACCGCGCGCTTCTTGCCATGGCCTCCGCGATAGAGGCCTCCAGAGAAACGATCCTTGCGGCCAACCGAAAAGATCTGGCCGCGGCGGATAATGCGGGCCTTGCCGCCTCCTTCATCGACAGGCTCACGCTAAACGATGCGCGGATAGCCGGGATTGCCGAAGGCATTCGCTCGGTTGCCGGGCTGCCCGACCCCGTTGGCGAAGTCATTGCCGCCTGGGATCGCCCAAATGGGCTGAAGATCGAGCGCGTGCGCACGCCGCTCGGCGTCATCGGTGTTATCTACGAAAGCCGCCCGAATGTGACGGCGGATGCCGGCGCGCTCTGCCTCAAGGCCGGCAATGCCGTGATCCTGCGGGGCGGTTCGGATTCGCAACATTCATCGCGTGCTATTCATGCCTGCCTCGTTGAGGGCCTGAAGATTGCCGGTCTTCCCGAACATGCCATTCAGCTGGTGCCGGTGACGGACCGCGCCGCTGTCGGTGCGCTTCTTGGCGGATTGAATGGCACGGTTGACGTGATTGTGCCGCGCGGTGGTAAAAGCCTCGTTGCGCGGGTGCAATCTGAGGCGCGGGTTCCGGTCTTTGCGCATCTGGAAGGTATTTGCCATATCTATGTCGACAGCTCGGCCGATCTCGACATGGCGAAACGCATCGTCGTGGATGCCAAGATGCGCCGTACCGGCATTTGCGGGGCGGCCGAAACCCTGCTGGTGGATGCCGCTGCCGTTTCTACGCATCTGGAACCGCTCATCAAGGGTCTGATCGAGGCCGGATGTGAAGTGCGTGGTTCACAGGCCGTTCGCAATGCGGTTGAGGGCCTGAAAGCGGCGACGGAAGAAGACTGGCGAACCGAATATCTCGATGCGATCATTTCGGTTGCTGTCGTTGACGGTATATCCGGCGCCATCGATCATATCAGCACCTATTCATCCAATCATACCGAAGCGGTGATCGCCGAGGATCCTGATGTGGTGGAGCGGTTCTTCAACGAACTCGATTCGGCCATTCTGCTGCACAATGCCTCGACGCAATTTGCCGATGGCGGTGAATTCGGCATGGGTGCGGAAATCGGCATCGCCACCGGCAAGATGCATGCGCGGGGCCCTGTTGGCGTCGAGCAGCTCACTTCGTTCAAATACCGGGTGCATGGCACCGGCCAGACACGGACCTGATTTTGCCGACCGAGAAACGCCTCGACAGACGTTATCTCACCATGCCGCATGCGGAGCGCGGCATGGTTGTCGGGCTTTTCGGCGGCTCCTTTAATCCGCCGCATGCCGGTCATGCCCTCGTTGCTGAAATCGCGCTGCGCCGGTTGGGTCTCGACCAGCTCTGGTGGATGGTGACACCGGGCAATCCGCTGAAAAGCCGCTCGGAACTGGCGTCTCTGGAGGACCGCATCGCTGCGTGCGAAAGGCTGGTCAGCGATCCGCGCATCAAGGTGACGGCCTTCGAAAAATCGCTGGGAATCAGCTACACGGCCAATACGCTTGCCAAGGTGAAGGCGAAAAATCCGCATGTCCGGTTCATCTGGATCATGGGCGCCGATAATCTGAAAAGCTTCCATCGCTGGCAGAAATGGCGGGAGATTGCCGAGACTTTTCCGATTGCGGTGATTGACCGGCCGGGCTCCACCCTCTCCTATCTCTCCTCCACCATGGCGCAGGCCTTCAGTCAGGCGCGGATAGATGAGGACGATGCGGGGGTCCTGTGGAAGAAACGCGCCCCTGCCTGGGTTTTCATCCATGGTCCGCGCTCCACGCTCAGCTCCACGGCATTGCGCAATGGTCACAAATGACACGCATGATCACAAATGATGTATGCGCCATAAGCCGAAGCCTCCATATCTTGAAAAGTTAATGCTTTGGTGCCACCTTTATTGAGCGACGCAGAGAATCGCGTCGCCAGTACCTGTTTTGTCATTCTTGGAAAGGGAAAACCTCTGACAACAGTACACGCCAAGGGAAGAGCATTTGTTGCTATCCCGAAGGGCCAGGACAGTGGCGCCGATGCCGCCGACCACGCCCTTGAAACCGTCCTCGCGAGCCTCGAGGACTCCAAGGCCGAAGATATCGTATCTCTCAACATTGCCGGAAAATCGGCGCTTGCGGACTACATGGTTGTGGTCTCCGGGCGATCGAACAGGCATGTCTCGGCGATTTGCGAGCATCTTCTTAAAGATATGAAGGGTGAAGGGTTCGGAAACGCCCGCGTCGAGGGTCTCGAGACCGGCGACTGGGTGTTGATCGATACCGGCGATATCATCGTTCATGTGTTCCGTCCGGAAATCCGCGCCTTCTACAACATTGAAAAAATGTGGGCGACGCCGGATATGCCGGAAGAAACGCTGCATTGACGCGGTGAGCCTTGTTTCGCATCGAGCTTCCCGACTATCTCGTTTGATGTCGGGCCGGTGCGTCTGGCCGGAAAGCGAACCGGCCGCATAGGAATCCGCAGGCTATGCTGTTAAGAGCGTGACCCTGTTGGGTCACGACGAATGCAGGTTTGCGATGCGGATTTCGATTTTTGCGGTGGGGCGGCTTAAATCCGGCCCGGAGAAGGATCTTGCGACCCGTTATATCGAGCGTCTAGCCAAGACCGGCCCGGCGATCGGGCTGGAGTTTTCGCGGGTGATCGAGGTCGCGGAAAGCCGGGCGTCGAATGCGGAGACGCGCAAGCGCGAAGAAGCGGCGATGCTCGAAAAACATCTGGTCGACGGGGCGGTTCTCGTGCTTCTGGATGAGCGCGGCAAGGCGCTGGACAGCCCGGGTTTTGCGACATTTTTTGGTGATTTGCGCGATAGCGGCAAGCGCGATCTCGTGATCGCGATCGGTGGCGCCGACGGTCTCGACCCGGCCCTTTACGACAGGGCGGCCGCCGTTCTCAATCTCGGCAAGCTCACATGGCCGCATCAGATCGTTCGTATTTTGATTGCCGAACAGCTTTACAGGGCCGTCACGATCCTTTCGGGCCATCCCTATCATCGCGTTTGAACAGGTTTCGATTCGGCGAATTGTCTCAATTTCAACATGAAGCTCCGCGAGACCGCTGACAGCGCACGGCTTTGGCGGCGGCCTTTCCAGGGCCTCTTGGAAGATCGCGGCAAAATCCCTAGTATCGGCGCTCCTGCTTCGGCATCAAAGAAAGTTCACATGGACAACAGGTCTCAACGAAAACGGCACGCTGCCCTTGCGGGCGCGGTTATTGCTGTTTTCGTCATGGGGATCGGTCCGACCTATTCGCGGGATGATGCGGGCGCCGTTCCCGCCGCAGGCGATGATTCGTCGCCGGATGCGCTGCAAACGCTGGAAAAGCGCCGGGACCAGAACCGACAGGATCTGGAGGAACTGGTCGACAGCATCGGCCTTTCCGAAGACAAGACCCGCAATCTCGAGGAGAGCATCGCGTCCCTCAATCAGGACAGCGCCCGTATCCGGGAGGAGTTGATCGCATCGGCTGCCCGGCGCAAGGCCCTCGAAACCAAGATCAGCGACGGCGAAGATCGTCTGGCGAAGCTCTCGGTTCGCGAAGATGGCGTCAAGGCATCCTTGCGGGAGAGACGCGGTGTGCTTGCCGAGGTTCTGGCCGCGCTGCAGCGCATGGGACGAAATCCGCCGCCTGCCCTTCTGGTCTCGCCGGAGGATGCGCTTGCTTCGGTGCGCAGCGCCATTCTTCTCGGCGCCGTTGTTCCCGGCATTCGCGGTGAAACTGACAAGCTGATTTCCGCTCTCAAAGAATTGACCGATCTCAGGCAGGCAATCGCTCGCGAAAAGGACGATCTTACGGGTATGATGACAGCAAGTCTGGAAGAGGAAAAACGCCTCGACCTGCTGCTGGCTGAAAATGGTCGCAAGAATACCCAAACGGCGGCGGAGCTGGAGGCGGAACGCAAGCGATCTGAAGAGCTTGCGAGCAAGGCGACGAGCCTCGAGGGGCTGGTCAGTTCGCTTGAAGGCGAGATTACCTCGGTGCGGGAGGTGATGGAAAAGGCGCGGGCGGAAGAGCAGCGGCTGGCCCGTCTTTCCGAGGCGGAGCGCGAAAAAGAGCGTGCTGCGGCCGAGGCGGGAATGCCTGATAAAAACCGTATTGCGCCCGCATATCCCTTCGCAAGTTTGAAGGGAAAGCTGGAGGTTCCGGTTGCGGGCGAGGTGCTTCGGCGCTTCGGCGATGCGGATGGTACTGGCCACTTTTCCAAGGGAATTGTCGTTGCGAGCGGACCGGAAGCCATCGTGACGGCGCCTGCAGACGGCTTTGTGGTGTTTGCCGGAGATTTTCGCAGTTACGGCCGGATGATCATCCTCAATACGGGTGATGGATATCATGTGGTGATGACGGGCATGGACAATGTGAGGACACGGCAGGGAATGTTTGTGTTCTCCGGAGAGCCCATCGCCTCCATGGGTGCAAAAAGAGTAGCGAGTGCAGCAGCATTGGCGCTGGAAACCGACAGGCCAACGCTTTACATTGAGTTCAGGAAAGATGGTGTGCCGGTTGATTCCCAACCGTGGTGGACCGCAAAAAATACCGGAAGGGCGCACAATGATTCGTAAGGTTTCGCTTCTCCTTATCGGTGGGCTTATGGGCGCCACGGCGATGAGCGTGATTTATTCGGCGAGCATGCCGGCACAGGCGGCCGGGCCTTCGACCTATAAGGAATTGTCGATCTTTGGCGACGTGTTCGAGCGTGTGCGTGCACAATATGTGACGCCGCCGGATGACGAGAAGCTGGTGGAAAATGCCATCAACGGCATGCTGAGCTCGCTCGATCCGCATTCGAGCTTCATGAATGCCAAGGATGCCAACGATATGCGCACCCAGACAAAGGGTGAGTTCGGCGGCCTCGGCATCGAAGTGACCATGGAAAACGAGCTGGTCAAGGTCATCACACCGATTGATGACACGCCGGCTTCCCGCGCGGGTATTCTTTCGGGTGACTTCATTTCGGAAATTGACGGTACGCCGGTTCGCGGCCTGAAGCTGGAGCAGGCGGTCGAAAAGATGCGCGGCGCGGTCAAGACGCCGATCAAGCTGACGATCATCCGTCAGGGCGCGGACAAGCCGCTCGAATTCACCGTCATGCGTGATGTCATTGCCGTTCGTGCGGTGAAGTCCCGCGTTGAAGGCGACAATGTCGGTTATCTGCGCGTCATCTCCTTTACCGAGAAGACCTATGACGACCTCGAAAAGGCGATCAAGAAGATCAAGGCGGATGTGCCTGCCGACAAGCTGAAGGGCTATGTGCTTGACCTGCGCCTTAACCCGGGTGGTCTGCTCGATCAGGCGATCAATGTCTCTGACGCCTTCCTTGAGCGCGGTGAAGTCGTTTCGACCCGTGGCCGCAACCCAGACGAGACCCGCCGCTTCAATGCGACGGCAGGCGATCTGACCGATGGCAAGCCGGTTATCGTGCTCGTCAATGGCGGTTCCGCTTCGGCCTCTGAAATCGTCGCCGGTGCGCTGCAGGATCTGCGTCGCGCAACTGTGGTCGGCACCCGTTCCTTCGGCAAGGGTTCTGTCCAGACGATCATTCCGCTCGGTGAGGCGGGTGCGCTGCGCCTGACCACGGCGCTTTATTACACGCCGTCGGGCAAGTCGATCCAGGGCACGGGCATCGAGCCCGATATCAAGGTCGAACAGCCATTGCCGCCCGAATTGCAGGGCAAGGTGACCACCGAAGGTGAATCCGGTCTTTCCGGCCACATCAAGGGCCAGAGCGAAACCGACGAAGGTTCGGGTTCCTCCGCCTATGTTCCGCCGGAAGCCAAGGACGACATCCAGCTCAACTATGCGCTGGACCTGTTGCGTGGCACCAAGACGGATCCGTCTTTCCCGCCGAATCCGGAAAAGGCTGTGGTCAACAAGCAGTAAGATGGATGCGCCGGTCAGCCGGCGCATTGTCTCCATTGCCCAACCGTTTGGACGGATTGTTCATTGCCTTCGGACCTGCGAAAACCGCTTCTGGGTCGTCAGAAAAAAAGCGCCGGTATCAACCGGCGCTTTTCAGTCATTATGGTTCTGTCTGCACTTGCCGTTCTGACGATCGGCGGGCTTTCCGTCTATACGGCCTTGTCTCCGGGTAATTTGCAGAGGACGGCGGCTGAGCCGGATGCTCAGCCCAAGCTTCCTGAAAATAAACCGGAAACAGCGGCGACCGACAGTGCGGGTTCCGGCGTAACGACCGGTCTGCAGCCGGAAAGCGGACGTTCCGGCGCGAATATCAACCGGTCGACCATGCCGGACGGCAACGTCGTATCGGTCTATTCTCCTCGTCCGCGTGATGGCGACGGACCGGTCCTGATGAGCGGACAGACCTATGGTCAGGACCCGCGTATGGCGATGCGGCCCAATGACGAATTGCTGGAAGAGACGGCTTTTGGCCGGCTGCCAATCATCGGTGCCGACGGTTTGCGGCCGATGGAGCAATATGCAAGGCCCTGGTCCGGCGCACGCGGCACCCGTGTAGCAATCGTGGTGGGTGGTCTCGGTCTCAGCCAGACGGGTTCGCAAAAGGCGATCCGGGAACTGCCGCCGGAAGTGACGCTGGGTTTCGCCGCGAGCGGCAACAGCCTGCAGCGGTGGATGCAGGAAGCACGCCGGGAGGGACATGAAATCCTCCTGCAGATACCCCTGGAGCCTTTCGGCTATCCCGGAACCAATCCCGGCCCGGACACGCTGCTGGCGGGCGATCCGGCGAAGGTCAACATGGACCGGCTGCACCGTTCCATGGCAAAAATCACCAATTATACAGGTGTCATGAATTATCTTGGCGGGCGCTTCCTTTCCGAGCAGGCGGCGCTGGAGCCGGTTATGCGTGACATAGGCAAGCGCGGGCTGCTTTTTCTGGATGATGCCTCGTCGGCGCAGTCTTTGAGCGGCGGGATTGCCAAGGCCATCTCCGCGCCACAGGGGTTTGCCGATGTGCTGCTCGACGGTGACGTGACCGAAGCTGCGATTTTACGCAAGCTGGACGAGTTGGAGCGGATCGCGCGCCGTAACGGCCAGGCGATCGGTGTGGCCTCAGCTTTCGACGAAAGCATCGTCTCCATTTCTAAGTGGTCTCGGGAAGCCGGTGGGCGGGGTATCGAGATTGTCGGTGTTTCTGCGCTTGTTTCGCAGCAGGCGGGGCAGTAAACCTTCCGGGTGGCCATTTTCCGCGCCATTCAGGCGCCCAGACAATGCGGGTTTCCAATGACAATCAAAGCAGAAGATTTGCCTTACCGTCCCTGTGCGGGAATGATGGTTCTGAACGCCGAAGGCTTGGTCTGGGCCGGCCGGCGTATCAGGGAAGGTAACTCCGAATATGATGGCTCACCGCAATTGTGGCAGATGCCGCAGGGTGGCATCGACGAAGGAGAGCGGCCTTTGACTGCCGCCATTCGCGAACTCTACGAAGAGACGGGCATGAAATCGGTGACGTTGCTTGCGGAAGCGAGCGACTGGATTCACTATGACCTGCCTGCCGAATTGATCGGCATCGGCCTCAGGGGCAAATATCGCGGGCAGGCGCAGCGCTGGTTCGCGTTCCGCTTCGATGGCGATGAAAGCGAGATACAGATCGACCCGCCGCCGACCGGGCATACGGCCGAATTCGACGCCTGGGGCTGGAAACCAATGGAAAGCCTTCCCGAGCTGATCGTACCTTTCAAGCGTGCGGTGTACGAGAAGGTTGTGGCGGAGTTCCAGCATCTTTCTGGCAAATAAAAAAGGCGGCCCGTGGCCGCCTTTTCTCTGATCTATTGCGAAAGCTTATTCCGCTTCGTTGGCGGAATCGGCGTTGAGCTGACCGTATTTTTCCGCGCCAATCTTGCCGAGCAGTTCAAGCTGAGTTTCGAGGAAGTCGATATGGCCCTCCTCGTCAATCAGCAGGGCTTCAAAAAGCTTCATGGAGACGTAGTCTCCGGCCTCGGAACAGATATCACGGGATTTCTTGTAGGATGTCCGTGCGTCGTATTCGCCGGCGAGATCCGCTTCCAGCACTTCCTTGACGTTCTGGCCGATGCGCAGCGGCGCCAGGGTCTGAAGGTTGGGATGGCCTTCGAGGAAGATAATACGATCGATGATCTTGTCGGCGTGCTGCATCTCTTCGATGGATTCCGCACGCTCCTTCTTTGCAAGCTTGGTGTAGCCCCAGTCGTTCAGAAGCCGGTAGTGAAGCCAATATTGGTTTACTGCACCGAGTTCGAGAAAAAGGGCCTCGTTAAGCCGCTCGATGACTTTTTTGTCGCCTTTCAATGTCCGCTCTCCTGTTCTCTTCATGGAATCGCTTCAGGCGGGACATAAAATCAAAAACATCGGCCTCAGTCGAGTGGCGACGGGCGTGATATTCTTCCGTGGTTTTGATGATCAGGTCGACAACGGTCGGGAAACAGCCGCAACAGCGACCGCGTTTTTCCATGGCGTGATACACTTTTGCAGGAACGATCAGCTGCCAACAGTCCTCATCCAGGAGCTCGTTGATGACGTCCCGGATATCGTGATCGGTGATGTAATTGCAGCTGCAAACCAGCATGATGGACTGCCTGTATGACGCAACACGTTGTTTTCGTTCTTAAACCAAAACAGGACACCAAATGTCAAGAAAAACCTCCTTCCAAAAGTCGGGCGGATTTCTAGACTCATTCTAAACTATACGAAAACTATCGTGTTTTCATTGGTTTAGCGGTTTCACTATTTCGGTGTTTTATGTTCAAGTTTTTGTGCTCCGCAAAATCGCAGAAGCAATTATCACGAAAAGTTTACCGCTTTCGATTGCCGCGACAGCTACGCGCACCGTTATCAGGCGAAATATTGCCCGCCATTGGCCGTCATGGTGGAGCCGGTGATGAAGCCGGCCTCGTCTGACACCAGAAACAGGACGCAACGCGCAATTTCTTCCGGTTCGCCCAGCCGGCCGACGGGAATTTGCGGCACAATCCGTTCGGCCAGCACTTTTTCCGGAATAGCTCTCACCATTTCCGTGCCGATATAGCCGGGGCAGATCGCGTTGACAGTGATGTTGCGGCTGGCGCCTTCCTGCGCGAGCGCCTTGGTGAAACCGATATCGCCTGCCTTCGAGGCGGAGTAGTTGGCCTGCCCCGCCTGCCCCTTCTGGCCATTGATGGAGGAAATATTGACGATGCGTCCGAAGCCGCGGTCGCGCATGCCCGGCCAGACGGGATGCGTCATGTTGAAGACGCCGGTGAGATTGGTGTCGATCACCTCACGCCACTGCTGCGGTGTCATCTTGTGAAACATCGCGTCGCGGGTGATGCCGGCATTGTTGACCAGCACCTCGACCGGACCGAAGGTTTCTTCCACTTTTGCAATGCCATTCACGCAGGCATCATAGTCGCGGACGTCCCATTGAAAAGCGGGAATGCCGGTTTCTTTCTGGAATGCTTCCGCCCTGTCCGTCGTGAAGGCGTAGTTGACGGCCACCCGGTAGCCGGCAGCTTTCAAGGCGCGGGCGATAGCGGCGCCGATGCCGCTCGTCCCGCCGGAAATCAACGCAACCCGGCTCATATAGGCCTCCATGACCTGTCATTGAAGCGCCTGCATATGTGCGAGGATGCTTCATCCTGCTGAAATTCGTGTCGTGCTCAACGGCCATAGAAATGCGGCCAATGGGAGGCTGCTTCTACCCTATTGTTGGCTGAACCGGAATTGCTTTCTGGAAAGCGGCGTTGCGGCTTTCAGAGCGCTTCGATGCACATGGCGACACCCATGCCGCCGCCGATGCAGAGCGTTGCAAGACCCTTGGACACGTTGCGACGGCGCATTTCGTAGATCAACGTGTTGAGGACGCGTGCGCCGGAAGCGCCGATCGGATGGCCGATGGCAATTGCACCGCCGTTGACGTTGACGATAGCGGGATCGAGGCCGAGTTCGCGCACCACCGCACAGGATTGGGCGGCGAAGGCCTCGTTGGCTTCGACCAGGCCAATATCGCCGATCGACCAGCCGGCCTTGGCCAGAGCCTTGCGAGAGGCGGGGATGGGACCGGTTCCCATGATTTGCGGATCGACGCCGGCCGTCGCCCAGGACGCGATACGCGCCAGCGGCTTGATGCCGCGCCTTGCCGCTTCCTGCTCCGACATCAGGAGCGTGGCGGCTGCGCCATCGTTGAGGCCGGAGGCGTTGCCCGCCGTTACCGTGCCTTCCTTATCGAAGGCCGGGCGCAGTTTTGCCATTGTTTCGAGAGAGGCGCCGGCGCGTATATGTTCATCCGCATCGATGACGATATCGGCCTTGCGGCCTTTAACCGTGAAGGCCACGATCTCGTCCGCGAAACGGCCGGAGTTCTGTGCGGCTTCGGCCTTGTTTTGCGATGCAACGGCGAACTGGTCCTGTTCATCACGGGAAAGCTGCCACTGGCGGGCGATGTTCTCGGCCGTTATCCCCATGTGGTAACCGTAAAAGGCGTCGGTCAGGCCGTCTTTCAGCATGGTGTCGATCATCTTGAAATCGCCCATCTTCACGCCGCCGCGCAGATGGGCGCAGTGGGGCGCCATGGACATGGATTCCTGGCCGCCGGCAATGACGATGGCCGCGTCGCCCGTCACGATCTGCTGCATGCCGAGTGCGACGGCGCGCAGGCCGGAACCGCAGAGCTGATTGACGCCAAAAGCGGTTGCTTCCTGCGGAATGCCGGCCTTCATGGCCGCCTGTCGCGCCGGATTTTGCCCTTCGCCTGCGGTGAGTACCTGACCGAGGATGACTTCATCGATTTCACTCGCCGCAACACCGGCCCGTTCCAGCACGGCCTCGATGACCGTTGCCCCAAGCTCGTGGGCGGGCGTATTGGCGAAGTGGCCATTGAAAGAGCCGACAGCGGTGCGGGCAGCGCTGGCAATCACGATTGAAGGCAATGTCATCTGTTTCTCCTCACATGCGGGCGGAGACTGGCAAAGCTTTCAATACAAGTCAAATGCCGAAAGTTGCTTTAAAAGATGTTGCTAAATCAAGCTGGAATCTTGCGAAAAATTGCTGCGCAAAAAACAAACTGTTGCGATGCACAAAACATTTGTCAGAGGGCTCGTTTTGCGCATACACTTTGCGGTGGGAAGAGCAATAACACCAAAAAACAAAAAAATACCATCATCGCGAGGAGGCGGGCATGGCGAAACACGACGGCGAAACAATCATTAAAAAATATGCCAACCGGCGGCTCTACAATACCGGCACTAGCACTTATGTGACGCTTGACGACCTGGCGCAGATGGTCAAGCGTGGTGAGGACTTCAAGGTTCAGGACGCCAAGTCCTCCGAAGACATTACCCACGCGGTGCTGACGCAGATCATCGTCGAACAGGAAGCCAAAACCGGCAATACGCTGTTGCCGACGGCATTTCTGCGGCAGCTGATCTCCTATTACGGCGACCAGATGCAGATGGTCGTGCCGACATTTCTCGAACATTCAATGAAGACCTTCTCCGATCAGCAGAGCCAGATGCAGGAGCATATGGCCAAGGCCTTCGGCGATGGTTCGCTCGCCCGCAATTTTCAGGCGCCATTGCAGATGATGGAAGAGCAGATCCGCCGCAACACGGAACTCTTCCGGCAGGCGATGCAGGGCTTCACACCTTTCGCAATGCCGCAGGCACCCAAGGAAACCCGCAAGCCGAATGCCTCCGAGATTGATGAGCTGAAGGCGCAGCTGCGCGCATTGCAGCAAAAACTCGACCAGCTGTGATGAAGGCCGTGGAATTCAGAAGCGGTGCGCTTCGCTTGCCTATATCCGCGATGCAGCTTCCAGCTTGTTGACCAAGGTGTTCAGGCCTCTCCGCCGTCATCCTCGGGTCTAGCCCGAGGATGACGTCGAATATGCGGAGCGATTTATCATCACTCGCGCGTCTTATAAGTTTCAGGTTCTTCAGTTTGCGGCCCGTTCCAGCACACGCAGCAACAGCAGAAATCCAGCTCCCAGGAACAGGATGAGCGTGGCCATGCCGATATGGGCAGAGCCGCTTATATAGGTTGCTATGGAAAACGAGAGTGTCGCCATGAAGCTCGTGGCGCGGCCGGAAAGCGCATAGATGCCGAAATAACGGCCTGCTTCCGCCACGGTGATATTGCGGGCGAGATAAGAGCGCGACGAGGCCTGGACGGGGCCGAAGGCGAGGCCGATCAATACGCCATAAAGCAGATAGGCTTTTTCCGCGCCGGTGGCGAAGATGCCGCCATTATCCGCCGTTGATAATTGTACCCAGCCGAACAGGGTCGAGCCCTTTTCCGTGGAGACAATGCCGAGCGTGGCAAGCAGCAGGAGCACCAGACTGATGAGAATGGTGATGCGCGAACCGAGTTTCTGATCGACGCGTCCGGCCGCAAAGCAGCCTGCGATGGCGACGACATTGAGGAGAATGCCGAAGAGGCCGATTTCCATCGTCGCCCAACCGAACATGCCGGCCGCAAAGGCGCCACCCAGAATGAGCACACCATTGACGCCGTCCTGATAAAGCATGCGCGCGATCAAGAATCGCAACAGCACGGGGCGGTAGCGCAATTCGCGCAGGGTTATCTTGAGTTCCCCCAGTCCCGAGCGGATCGCGGCTCCGAAAGGCAGGCCCTTTTCGGCATCCGGGGTCAGCAGAAACATCGGCAGAATGAAGATGAGATACCAGAGTGCCGCGAATGGACCGGTTATTCTGGCGTCCTCGCCGGTTGCCGGATCGAGACCGAAAAGCGGTTTGATGCCGGCAATCGTCAGTCCGGTTTGCGGGTTGGCGGCGAGAAGCGTCACCACGGCGATCAACACCACCATGCCGCCGAGATAACCGAGCCCCCAGGCGAGATTGGAAATGCGCCCGACATTCTGCGGATTGGTCAGCCGCGGCATCATGGAATCGTTGAAGACGATAGAAAATTCCGCCGCGATGGAGGCGAGGATCATGCAGATGATCGGCAGGATGAGCGGTGAGCCCGGTGCTGCGAACCAAAGTAAAAAGAGACTTACGATCTTGATGACCGCAAAAAAGGCGATCCACGGCTTTCTCGCGCCGGATTGGTCAGCGATGGAGCCGAGGATGGGGGAGAAGAGGGCGATGATGATCGACGACACCGTCGCCATGTTGCTCCATGTCGCCTGCGCCGAAATCGGATCATCGGTGAGGCGGGCGACGAAATAAGGGCCGAAAACGAAGGTCGTAACGACCGTAAAGAAGGGCTGCGCCGCCCAGTCGAACATGACCCAGCCCCAGATGCCGCGTTTCGCAACCACTGTTTCCGCATTCGGGGTGGGGACAGTCATTCATCGTCCTATCGGATATCAGGGGGAGGATAGAAGGTGGGGTGCCGGCGCATCGTGCCATCTATCGCCATCCGGGCCAATAACCCGGATGACGTTTTTCGGATGGACGATCAGCGCGCCTGAACGATATCGCCAAGCAGCCCTGCCGCCACCGTCAGGCGGGCGAGGTTGGTATCGCCGCTTTCGCTGAGCGCGCCGAGTTCGGAAACGATGCGGTTGACGCGCACGCGGTCTGCCGCATACCAGGCCTGAACCGGATCCTTCTCCTTCGCATGCTCGGTGAGCGCCGAAATGACGATCCGGCGTCTCGACAAGGCGATCTGGTCCTGGCTGCGCAGGAGAGCCAGGCTCTCATAGTGATCAACGGGCGTGATGCGCTGGCTGGCATCCAGCAGACGCGCGACACGGAAGGTCGACGAGACGGTGGCATAGCTTTCGGCGGCTCGGGCAAGCGTTGTGCCTGCACTTTCGGCAATGCGCATGATTTCCGGCACATAGACCAGCAGGGAAAGCGTATCCAGTTCTTCCAGAAGGCCGGAGGGAACACCGTCGATTTCCGTGACACCAAGTTCGCGACGATATTTCGCCGCTGCCGGCGACAGCGTCTTGATGGCGGTTTTCAGGCGCTCGATTTCGGTCGCCATGTCACTCGTTCCCGCACCCGCGCTTCCGGTTTGCAGGTAAAGGCGGCTCGCATCCGAGAAGATGCGGGTGATCGTGGCATAAAGACCGTTCTGGATTTCACCGCCCACCTTGCCGTCAAGCGCGTCAACCTCGCCCCACAGGCGTTTGAGGCCGAAGCCATCCTCGACGATCACTGCCGCCTTGACGACATCGGCCGCCAGAAGGCCGCTTGCGTCAGCGAGTTTCTGCACGAAACCCGGACCTCCGCGGTTCACCACGGCATTGGCGAGTGCAGTCGCGACGATTTCACGGTGCAGGCGATGCGCCTTGATATCGTCGGCATAGTTCTTCTGCATCTTGGCCGGGAAATAGTCGACCAGGAGATGCTGGAGATAGGGCTCGTCGGGAAGCGGGCTTGCCACGAGTGCGTCGAACAGGGTCAGCTTGGCATAGGAGAGAAGCACGCCGATTTCCGGCCGGGTCAGCGGCTTTCCGGTGGCGTATCTTTCGCTGAGTTCGGCATTGTTCGGCAGGGTTTCAACCTTGCGGTTCAGTTGCCCGGTTGCCTCGAGCGCGCTCATGAGGCGGCCGAGTTCTTCGCGGTTTGCGAGCCCAAGCCGTTCCGTGAGCGATATCGCCAGCGATTGTAGATAGTTGTTGCGGAGCACCAGCTGCGCCACTTCCGGTGTCATGGAAGCGAGAAGCTGGTTGCGCTTCGGCATCGTCAGGCGACCGCTATTGACGGCGGAGGCAAGCGCGATCTTGATGTTGACCTCGACGTCGGAGGAGTTCACGCCAGCCGAGTTGTCTATGGCGTCGGAATTGCAACGCCCACCCGCCAGCGCATAAGCGATGCGGCCCTTCTGGGTGATGCCCAGATTGGCGCCTTCGCCGATGACCTTGGCGCGCAGCTCCGTGGCGTTGACGCGGATGGGGTCGTTGGCCCTGTCACCCACCTCGGCATTGGTTTCCACCGCCGCCTTGATGTAGGTGCCGATGCCGCCAAACCACAGAAGATCGGTTGGTGCCTTCAGAATGGCGGTCATGATCTCGAAGGGTGTGGCGACGGACTTGTCGATACCGATGGCAGCGACGGCTTCCGGCGTCAGGTTCACCGATTTTTCGGAGCGCGAGATGATCATCGCGCCGGCGGAGAGAGCCGAGCGATCATAATCCTGCCAGCTGGAACGCGGCAGTTCGAAAAGCCGCTTGCGTTCGGCAAAGGATTTGTCGGTATCGGGATTCGGGTCGATGAAGATATCGCGGTGATCGAAGGCGGCAATGAGCCTGATCTTTTCCGACAGCAACATGCCGTTGCCGAAAACGTCGCCGGACATGTCACCCACACCCGCAACCGTGAAAGGTGTTGTCTGGATGTCGGTATCCATTTCACGGAAATGGCGTTTTACCGTTTCCCAGGCGCCGCGGGCGGTGATGCCCATCTTCTTGTGGTCGTAACCGGCCGAGCCGCCCGATGCGAAGGCATCGTCCAGCCAGAAGCCGGCGTCGTGGGCAAGGCCGTTCGCCGTATCGGAGAAGGTTGCCGTTCCCTTGTCGGCGGCGACGACGAAATAGGGGTCGTCACCATCCAGCCGCAGCGTATCGGCCGGCGGTACGATGGCGTCGTCGACGATATTGTCGGTGATGGAGAGCAGGGTGCGGATGTAGGTCTTGTAGGCTTCACGGCCGGCGTTGAAGACCTCGTCGCGGGAACCGCCAACGGGCAGGTTCTTCGGGAAGAAGCCGCCCTTGGCGCCGACGGGCACGATGACCGCATTCTTGACCTGCTGGGCCTTGACGAGACCGAGCACTTCCGTGCGGTAATCCTGGCCGCGATCCGACCAGCGAAGACCGCCGCGCGCGACCTTGCCGAAGCGCAGGTGCACGCCTTCAACCTCGGTTCCATAAACGAAGATTTCGCGGAAGGGACGCGGATCGGGCAGGCCATCCAGATGCTTCGGATCGAACTTGAACGCCAATAGGTCACGCGGCGTGCCGTCGGCATTTTTCTGGAAGTAGTTGGTGCGAAGCGTTGCGTCGATGGCGTTGACGTAGCGCCTGAGCGTACGGTCCTCGTCGAGGTTGGGAACGCCGCTCAATGCTGTCTCTATCGCCTTGTGTATCTCCGCGAGTTTCTTCAGCCGCTTCTTTTCTTCGATGGATGGATCGAAGCCAGCCTTGAAAAGCGCGAAAATATTCCGGGAAATGGCCGGATATTTGAAGAGCGTTTCGGAAATATGCTCCTGCGAATAGACAATGCCGGTCTGGCGCAGATAACGGGCATAGGCGCGCAGCACGGACACTTCACGCACGGTCAGGCCGCAGGCGAGGATCAGGCGGTTGAAGTTGTCGTTATCCACCTTGCCGGAGAAGGCGGCAAGAAAAGCCTCTTCCAGTTTCTGCCCATAATGCGGCAGATCGAGCGTCGTGCCCTTGGCGACGGATAATTCCATGTCATGCAGCACGATATCGCGCTTTTCGCCATCCGAAACGACACCAACGTCGAAGGTGCGCTCGCTGATGACGTTGAAGCCCAGATTTTCGAGCAGTGGCACGCGCCGCGAGAGCGGCAGGTGGCCGTCGCGATGGAATATCTTCAGCGAAAGAGTGTCGGCCGATTGGCCTTCCTGCTGATAGAACTCAATGCGGACTGGCTCGCCTTTTGCGGCGGCCAGGATATCCGTCATGTCGCCGATCGCCTCTTCCGGCGTGAAGGCTTCCTGATAGGCCTGATCCACCTCCAGCACCGGCGCACCCGGCTCCGAGAGGGCGACAAAATGGTCTATCCAGCGTGCGGCGATATCGCTGACGGCATCTTCGAGCTTATCCTGGGCGATACGCGGCGTCTTGCCTTCCGTGCGGCCGACGATGAAGTGGACGCGGGCGACAGCCCCTTCAGGGAAGGCGGGATAATAGGCGGAAATATGCCCGTCATAGACCTTGCTCAGATAGTCGCCGATCTTCTCGCGCACATAGGAATTGTATTCCTCGCGCGGCACGAAAATGATGGCCGAGACAAAGCGGTCGAAACGGTCGATGCGGGCGAGGACACGCACGCGCGGACGGTCGCTCAATTCCATGATCTGTTCGATGAAGCGGATCAGCAAATCCGTTTCGATCTGGAAGAGATCGTCGCGGGGATAGGCTTCGAGCGTGTTCTGCAGGATGCGGCCGGAATGGCTGTTCGGATCGAAACCGAAGTGCCGCTCAACATCGGCCACCTTGGCGCGCAGCAGCGGTATCTGCTTGACCGAACGCGTATAGGCCGTGGCGGTGAACAGGCCGACAATGCGCAATTCGCCGATGACATTACCGTCCTCGTCGAAGCGCTTGATGCCGATATAGTCCATATAGGCGCGGCGATGCACGATGGACTTCACATTCGCCTTGGTGACGATGAGGAAATCCGGGCCATCGAGGAAGGCAAGAATTTCCGGCGTCGTCGTCACGGCATTCTTGCCGAGGCGCAGGACGCGCACATCCGGATCGCTGAGACTGCCGAGACCGACGCCGTCACCGCGTTCGATCTTCGCGTTCTTTCCCTTGCCGGAATAGGTGTAGTCGCGCATGCCGAGGAAAGTGAAATTGTCGTTGCGAAGCCAGTTGAGGAATTCGACGGCTTCCGTCCGCTCGGTCTTGCGCCGCGACGAGCCGCGCTTTGAGAGCTCGTCCAGCGCTTCATCGAGCTTTGCCAGCATGGGCCGCCAGTCGCGGTAGGCGAACTGGACCTGCGCCAGGACGAAACGCAGCCTTTCTTCCAGCGTTGCGGCGGCCTGCGCTGTCAGCGGCGCGATATGCAGCTGGATGAGGCTGATATTCTCGGTGGGATCATCTTCGGGCTCCGCAAGGCGGTAACCTGCCTGGGCGGTGTCGTCGCGAACGAGGATCGGATGCACCGCAAGATAAAGTCCGCGATAGCTGCTTGTGACTTCGCCCATGACGGAATCATAGAGGAACGGCATGTTGCGGCCGATAATCGTGAGAACCGTTACAGGAATATCCCGCGGGGAAACGCCCTCCACCTGGGTAATGCTGATATGGGGCGCCTCTCCGGTCCAGTGCGACAGCGCGCCGAAACTGTGAGCGGCGCTCGCTGCCAGCATCTCTGCGGAATAATATTCTATATCGTCGGCGCTTGCCCTTCCATAAAGAATACCTGGATCAAGAAATTGGACATTTTCGGCAATTGCCTGCTGACGCGCTTTTTCGATCTGTTTTTCGCGTTTTGGATTATTTCTGTAGCCCATTTGACGTGGATTCCTCCAAAAATCACACTTTAATTTAAAAAAAGCACCGCCAATTTACGGATTTTGCCTTTTCAGTCGAATCGGATATTGGCGTGGAATTACGAAGAGTTTAAGAGGCTTTCGTGTTTCTTCAGTCGGTAAGTGAAATTTTTTTGCTTCTTTTGCCATGAGGGTCTGTCTCAAAGCATTCGACAGTATTTTTGCGGCTAATTTTTAGGCGGTTCTTGGACTGCCATGTGATGTTGCGGCCACGGTCGAAGCAAATTATTGATTTGCGCCTATTTTTGTGGTACACCAACGACACTGATCCACAGCGTGGCATTTGTGTGCCCAAAAACACCACGAAAGCAACACCTCTTTTGCACGCGGTTTCCGTGACATATCGAGCGTTTACGTTATCGAACCCCGCAAGACGGGAAGGTGTGTTTTTGCGTGCACGGCTGGACCAGTGCGGAGTCACCTGACGGTTCCCCCGTCTCATCAGGGCCTGACCGACCCAACCCCGGCATTGCCGGGTATGTAACAGGGAGTTTTTAGAACGAATGACGACCCAGCAGAAGAAATCTCCAGCACATCACGGTTTCAAGACCGGTGAAGCGATTGTGTATCCCGCTCATGGTGTCGGTACCATTTCTGCCATCGAGGAACAAGAAGTCGCCGGCATGAAGCTTGAGCTTTTTGTCATCGATTTCGAAAAAGACAAGATGCGTCTTAAAGTTCCCGTCGCAAAAGCCGTGAGCATCGGCATGCGCAAGCTTTCCGAAGGCGATTTTGTCGAGCGGGCACTGAAAGTGGTGCAGGGCAAGGCGCGTGTGAAGCGTACCATGTGGTCGCGCCGCGCTCAGGAATATGATGCAAAGATCAATTCCGGCGATCTGATCGCGATTGCGGAAGTGGTGCGCGATCTCTACCGCGCCGAAAACCAGCCGGAGCAGTCCTATTCCGAGCGTCAGCTTTACGAAGCTGCTCTCGATCGCATGGCGCGCGAAATCGCCGCCGTCAACAAAATGTCTGAAACCGAGGCTGTCCGCCTGGTGGAAGTCAACCTTGCCAA
Source organism: Agrobacterium sp. GW821-FHT14E08 (assembly GCF_058803865.1). Lineage (NCBI taxonomy): Bacteria > Pseudomonadati > Pseudomonadota > Alphaproteobacteria > Hyphomicrobiales > Rhizobiaceae > Agrobacterium > Agrobacterium sp. GW821-FHT14E08. The sequence goes on from NZ_JBXAPJ010000005.1 coordinate 132,709, forward strand.
AGGCCCCAAGCGCGGCAAGACCGTTGAAGAGGACGATTCTCAGGACGAAGCCGCTTAATAACCGGCCTTTTCCGTCTAAAAAACCCGCCTTGATGGCGGGTTTTTTTTGCCCGGTTGCAGGGCGCGCTTCACAGGATGAGGATTTTCGTGCCCTTGCGCAGGTGCGGAAGGATACGTCGCATATCGCGGGGATGGAGAGCGACGCAGCCTGCGGTCGGTTCATATCCCGGCCGTATCAGGTGCATGAAGATCGCCGAGCCGCGGTTGCGGCTTCTGGTGGTGATGTTCCAGTCGAGCACCAGGCAGACGTCGTAAAGACCGTCCTTTCGCATCATCTCTTCATGGCTTGATGCAAAGGGTGCTTTGACCAGCCTGTTGTAATTGGCGTTGCTCGGCTCGTCGCACCACAGCATGGATGGTCGCGTCCGTTGCATCGACAATGCCGTGGCGATGGCGGTGTTGCGATCGCCGCGATAAAAGCCGTGCAGCAGGCGGGTGGTGGAAATGGGGGATTTTCCGTCCCCCTCGCGTTTCAGCGCGGTGCGGCCATTGCGTCCGATTGCGGCGGGAAAGGTGAGATGTCCGAGCTGAACGATCGCCCGGCTTATTTTCAAAGGCGCCGGCCGAACCATGAGCGTCAATGCGCGTTTATGTTGCTTTACGGGCTGTTTGCTCATGTTTTTCACGAGATTTTGCTTTGCAGGTTATCTAACGTGAAGTCATAGCACTTCGTAATATCATGGCAATGGGTTGACCTTTTATCGGCAAACCGCTGAATTGGCTGACAATTAGAGCACCATGCGTCCCTTCGCAGGCACAAAGGATGCTCTAACTCTTTTAAACTACGCATCGTGCTTTCCGAGAATCGAACGCGATTTCCGGGCTGGTGCGCTAAAGTAAGAAAGGCTGAGAATCCGAATGACGGCTCGCACTATCCTTCTGGTAGACGATGACGACGATCTTCGGGAGACGCTGACCGAGCAACTGTCTCCTTATGAGGAATTCTCGCTGCTCAGCGGCGCAAACGCCGCACAGGCAATGCAGACCGCCAAGAGCGCCCAGGTCGATCTTCTTATCATGGATGTCGGTCTTCCGGATATGGATGGGCGTGAAGCGGTGAAGTTGCTGCGCAAGGGCGGTTTCAAGGCGCCGATCATCATGTTGACCGGGCACGACACCGATTCCGATACCATCCTCGGGCTTGAAGCCGGCGCGAATGACTATGTGACAAAGCCTTTTCGTTTTGCCGTTCTTCTGGCGCGTATCCGCGCGCAGCTGCGCCAATATGAACAGAGTGAGGACGCGGTTTTCACCGTTGGTCCCTATCAGTTCAAGCCCAGCCAGAAGCTGCTGACGACGGAAGACGGCAAGAAAATCCGGCTGACGGAAAAGGAAGCGGCGATCATCCGTTACCTTTACCGCGCCGGAAGCACCGTCGTTACACGCGATGTCCTCTTGGAAGAGGTCTGGGGTTATAATTCCGGCGTGACCACGCACACGCTCGAAACGCATGTCTACCGCTTGCGCCAGAAGATCGAGCGCGACCCTTCCAATGCTGAAATTCTGGTGACCGAGAACGGCGGCTACAAGATCGTTCCCTGAACCGGGGTAGTCCGATCGCCTGGCATTACATCCCTATTCCAAAGCTGGCGCCGTGCGTTTGAGAAAACGCACGGCGTTCTAACAGCTTGTATTTTGAAGACCGATATTGGAAAACCGCTATAATAGGGCAGGCGGCTTTCTGGAGTAGCGATCAAACATGGCGTTGACGGACGATATCATGCTTCTGGGGCAAGTGCCGTTGTTTGCGGGCTTCAGCGATGACCAGCTGCGGCTGATTGCCTTCGGCGCGGAGCGTCGCCGCATCTCGGCAGGCCAGACACTGTTTCGGGAACATTCACCGGCTGAATGCGCCTTTGCGGTGACATCGGGCCATTTCGAGCTCTTTACTGCAGGAAGGGACGGCAAGCCTGCGCTGCAGGCAACGCCCGGCAAGGGTGCCCTACTTTCCGAACTGGCGCTTTTTACGCTCTGCGAACGGAAATTCACCGCTGTGGCCGCGGAGGATTCCGAGGTCATCCGCATCACGCGTATCCTCTTTCACCGGCTGGTGGAGGAGTTTCCGGAGGTTGCCGATATCGTATCGGCGCGCATTCGCCATAATATCGCGGCTCTGGCGACAGGTGCGGCCCGTTTGCAGAACCGCTTCGCCTGACGCCGCTCAAACCACATGGTCAGAAACGGAAATGGGCCGTAACCGGGACGTGGTCCGATGGCCGGTTCCAGCCGCGTGCCTCGCGCAATATGTCGATTTTTTCAAGCGAAGGGCCTAGATCCTGAGACGACCAGATGTGGTCGAGACGGCGGCCACGGTCTGCGGCTTCCCAATCCTTGGCGCGGTAGCTCCACCAGGTATAAATCTTTTCATTATCAGGCACGTTCAGCCGCATCAGATCGAGCCAGTTGCCCTTCTTCATGATATCGAGCATGCCGTCGGTTTCCACCGGCGTATGGCTGACGATCTTCAGCAATTGCTTGTGCGACCAGACGTCATTTTCAAGCGGTGCGATATTGAGATCGCCGACGAGAATGGAAGAGGTGCCCGGCACGCCATCGGCGCGGAGCGCCTTCATTTCCTCGATAAAATCGAGCTTGTGGCCAAATTTGGGGTTTATCGAACGATCTGGTTCGTCACCGCCGGCGGGAACGTAGAAATTATGCAGCCGCACGCGGCGCGATCCCACCTGAAAAATCGCGGAAATATGCCGTGCGTCTCCGATGCCGCAATAGTCCTGCCGATGGTCTTCGGTGAGCGGGATTTTCGAGGCGATGGCCACACCGTGATAGCCCTTCTGGCCGTGGATGATGACGTGCTCATAACCGAGCGCCTTCAGCGGTTTCATCGGAAACTCGCCATTCGGGCATTTCGTTTCCTGCAGGCAGAGAATATCGGGTTTGTAACGCACCAGAAACTGCTCAACGATCGGCATTCTGAGCCTGACCGAGTTGATGTTCCAGGTGGTTATCGAAAACGACATGCATGTGCTCCGCTTCTAGAGTGTTTTGTCGCATGTCCGGACGGAAAACCGATGGCCACTTTTCCTGGAAATGCGCAGTCGCCCCGAAGCCCGTTGTTTCGGAGCATGTTTCCGGAGCGCAGGCTTATAACATCGCGATGAAAACAGGAATGGATTTTAGCCGCAAAATAAAAAGGCGGCCGCAAGGCCGCCTTTCGAAGGATTCCCGCAGGTTCGAAACCTCAGCCGCGTTTGCGGACTTCCTCGTAATTGATGTTGAAGACGCGTTCGTCGAGGTTCACGCCCGTCTGGACGTTGAAGATCATGACGGTCGTGTCCTTGTTCTGGGCGTCGGTCGTCGTCCACTGCCTTAGATCGAAGGTTTTCGGGTCGAACATCAGGGTAATGGTGGAATCACCGAAGATGCTCTTGTCGCCCAGCACGATGGTGGTCAGGTCCGACTCTTCCTTCACGTCCCGGACCTTCTGGTTGCCGAGGTCGATCTTGTCGGACAAAAGCAGGCTGAGAGGGGTCTTCGACAGCGGATATAGATCCCATGTCTTCAGCTTCATGTTGCCTATGACGACATTCTTGCCATCGGCGATGACGCGCATGGGCGAGGGGTCCTCATAATTGAAGCGAAGCTTGCCCGGCCGCTCGATGTAAAATTTGCCGCCGGTCTGCTCACCACGGGGACCGAATTGTACAAATTCACCCATCATGGTTTTGACTGACGAGAAGTGGTTGGCGATTTTCTGCGCGGTCGCGCCATTGCCGGCGGCCTGCGCGAATGCGTTGAGCGGCGACAGGCCGGCCATGGCGGCTGCCATGGAAAATGCCGTCAGCACGCCGCGTCGCGTCACGCCGTTTTGCGGTGCGTTTGCGGCTGCAGTTTCGCCGGTGGTGAGGTCGTTCATTCTGTTCTCCTTCATCGCAGCGATTGTCCGCATAAAAGGCGGCGGCTTCATGACGTTGAAAGCGTGTAATAACGCTTCTCAACCCCGCTTGGTTGCGGACGTTATCGCTCGATGATGTCTGATTCCGTCGGTACGAGGATTTCGCGTTTTCCGGCATGGTTGGCAGGGCCGATAATGCCTTCCTGTTCCATGCGCTCGATCAGCGAGGCGGCGCGGTTGTAACCGATGCCCAGACGCCGCTGCACATAGGAGGTGGAGGCCTTGCCGTCCCTCAGCACGACCGCCACGGCCTGATCGTAAGGGTCTTCCGAATCGGAGAAATTGCCTGTCCCGGCCGGGCCGCCGCCATTGCCTTCCTCGTCGTCTTCCTCGGTGATCGCTTCCAGATATTCCGGCGATCCCTGGGTCTTCAGATAAGCGACGATCTCTTCCACTTCGTTGTCGGAGACGAACGGGCCGTGCACACGCTGGATGCGGCCGCCACCGGCCATATAGAGCATGTCACCCATGCCGAGCAGCTGTTCCGCGCCCTGTTCGCCCAGAATGGTGCGGCTGTCGATTTTCGACGTTACCTGGAAGGAGATGCGGGTCGGGAAGTTTGCCTTGATGGTGCCGGTGATGACGTCGACGGACGGACGCTGAGTCGCCATGATGACGTGGATGCCGGCGGCGCGGGCCATCTGCGCCAGACGCTGCACGGCGCCTTCAATGTCTTTGCCTGCTACCATCATCAGATCGGCCATTTCGTCGATGATGACGACGATGTAGGGCAGGGGCTTCAGGTCGAATTCTTCCGTTTCATACATCGCCTCGCCGGTCTGGCGGTCGAAGCCGGTCTGCACCGTGCGGGTGAGGATTTCGCCCTTGTCGAGGGCTTGCTGCACGCGGCTGTTGAAGCCGTCGATGTTGCGAACGCCGATCTTCGACATTTTCTTGTAGCGCTCTTCCATCTCGCGCACCGTCCACTTCAGGGCAACAACGGCCTTTTTCGGATCGGTGACAACAGGGGAGAGCAGGTGTGGAATACCGTCATAGATCGACAGTTCCAGCATTTTCGGATCGATCATGATCAGGCGGCACTGTTCCGGCGACATGCGGTAAATGAGCGACAGGATCATGGTGTTGATGGCGACGGATTTGCCCGAACCGGTGGTGCCGGCAACGAGCAGATGCGGCATCTTGGCGAGATCGGCGATGACGGGTTCGCCGCCAATGGTCTTGCCGAGCGCCATGGCAAGCTTGGCCTTGCTGTTTTCGAAATCGCGGCTGCCAACCAGTTCCCGCAGGAACACGGTTTCGCGGGTCTGGTTCGGAAGCTCGATGCCGATGGCGTTGCGGCCGGGAACGACGGCCACGCGCGCGGCAATGGCACTCATGGAGCGGGCGATATCATCCGCAAGGCCGATGACGCGCGAGGATTTGATGCCGGGTGCCGGTTCCAGTTCGTAGAGTGTCACGACCGGGCCGGGGCGAACATGAATGATCTCGCCCTTGACGCCGAAATCTTCGAGAACGCCTTCGAGCAGGCGGGCATTCTGCTCCAGCACTTCCTCGCTCAGTGTGTTGTCGCGCACGATATTCTTCGGCTCCGCCAGAAGATGGACGGAGGGCAGCTGGAAGCCGTCGGCGGCGATGAAGGAGGCCTGCGCCTCGCGTGCCACGCGCTCGCTCGGCTTGGGGCGTGCGGAAGGGGCGGTTATTCTGGGCTGACCGCGTCCCGGTGCCTGTCTTGCAATGAACTTCGGGTCGGATTCGTCGGCACTGTCATCGTCCGAGAGAATACCGTTGGGCAGGCGTCGCCCGTCCGCATCGAAATGCGGCTCGTCATCCATTTCACCATCATGATCGAGTGCGATGGAGGGAGGCGACATCTGCCGGCGCGATGCGGCGCGTTCCTCGAAAGACGGTTCCGCGCGCTGGTCGAGGCGGTTGATCGCCGTCTTGAGGCGGGACGGTTCGTTCAACGTGCCGAATTCATATTCGTTGAAATCATAGGGATGTTCGAATTCGTCATGCAGGGATTTGGACTTGATGCCAAACAGGCGGCGCAAGCGGGCCTGGGTGATGTACCAGTAATGCGCCATGGCGCCAAAAGCGAGGATATTGGCGAAGAAGCCTTCACCGTCGTCATCGTCTTCTTCAGCCTCACGGACGGCGCGTGCCTTGTTCGACACGGGCGCGCGTTCTTCCAGTTCCAGGCTATCTTCCGGGCTTCCCATCAGGCCGGCGGCAAAGAGCATCAGCCAGGCAGCGGGAGCCGCAAATATAACGCCCAGCACTGTCGCTATGGTGCCGGTTGGGTAAGCGCCGATGAAAAGGGCGGGGAAGCGCAGGATCATATCACCGATAACGCCGCCAATGCCGTTTGGCAGCGGCCAGGTTACGGGTGCTGGAAAACAGCCGAGCGAAGCGGCGCAGACGATCGCGCCGGCAACCCAGGCAACAAGGCGGGCGGGTATCCGGTTGAACCTGCGTCCGGCGATGAGCGCGATCGCCCAGGCAATGACCGGCAAAAGCGAGATGATTGCGGAGAGCCCGAGGAACTGCATCACGATATCGGCGAAGATGGCGCCGCTGTAGCCCAGAAGATTGGTAGGCTGGTTTCCCGTGGCATAGGAGAGGCTCGGATCCGCCACATTCCATGTGGCGAGGGCCGCAATACCCAGTGAAATCGTGGCCAGCAAAGCGAAACCGGCGAGAGCCATGATCTGCCGCACGAAAAACGCCGTCAGCACGAAGCGCGTGTGACGACCATCGAATGTCGGAGATTGCATTCTGCCCATGTCCCTGAACCCGTCGTTTTTCCTGGTTTCGGCAAGATCCGGCAGGTGACCTGATCCCGGATTGACAGGGAAAACTAACCGCTTGCTGGTTAATGTCGTGTTAACCATGCGGTTTTTTGCAGTCGCATGTGCATTTACGGCAAAGAAAAAGGCCCGCCGGAGCGGGCCTTCTTTTGGGTAAGGGGATGGAGAACCCCTTTTCCCGGGTCTTAAGAGTGGTAGGCGGCTTCGCCGTGGGTTGCGAGGTCGAGACCTTCGCGTTCCGCTTCCACCGGAACCCGCAGGCCAACGATGACGTCGACGATCTTGTAGAGGATTGCCGAGACAATGGCGCACCAGACGATGGTGATGGCGACGGCGACGAACTGCGTCCAGACCTGCGAGGCGATGGAGAAGTCCGCCTTGCCCGTGCCGCCAAGCAGCGGCGAGGTGAAGATGCCGGTGCCGAGGGCGCCGATGATGCCGCCGATACCGTGGACGCCGAAGACGTCAGCCGTATCGTCGTAACCGAACTTGTTCTTCACGACCGAGACGAAGAAGTAGCAGATCGGCGAAACGATGAGGCCGAGAACGATCGCACCCATCGGTCCAACCGAGCCGGCCGCAGGCGTGACGGCGACGAGGCCGGCGATCATGCCCGAAGCAGCGCCCAGCATGGAAGCCTTGCCGCGGGTGAAGCTTTCAACCAGCGACCAGGAAACGACGGCTGCTGCGGTTGCGAGGAAGGTGTTCATGGTTGCCAGAACCGCTCCGCCCGATGCTTCGAGGTTGGAGCCGGCATTGAAGCCGAACCAGCCGAACCACAGCATGGCCGCGCCGACCATCGTCAGCGTCATGGAGTGGGGTGCCATCATGTCCTTGCCGAAGCCGGTACGCTTGCCGACCATGATCGCGCCGATCAGGCCTGCCACGCCGGCATTGATGTGAACGACCGTGCCGCCAGCGAAGTCGAGAGCGCCCATGCCGAAGATCAGGCCGTTCGCGTCCCATACCATGTGTGCAATCGGGAAATAGACGAAGGTTGCCCACAGGATGGTGAAGAGGATGACGGCGGAGAACTTCACGCGTTCCGCAAAGGCACCGACGATCAGCGCAGGCGTGATGGCCGCAAAGGTCATCTGGAAAGCGATGAAGGTGTATTCGTAGATCACCACGCCTTCGGAGAAGGTTGCCGACGTGCTGTCAAGCGAAACGCCCGAGAGGAACAGCTTGCCGAAGCCGCCGAAATAAGGGCCGGTGCCACCGCCGAAGGCGAAGGAATAACCGTAGATTACCCAGACGAGCATCATGACTGCAGCGACGACCGTGCACTGCATGAGGACGGAGAGCATGTTCTTGGTACGGACGAGACCGCCGTAAAACAGGGCGAGACCCGGAATGATCATGAAAAGCACGAGGATCGTCGCGACATACATGAATGCGGTGTCGGCTTTTTCCGGAACGGGCGCCGCCGCCGCTACTGCCGGCGCGGCTTCCTGGGCAAAGGCGATGGCCGGTGCCATCAGGGCCGCCACACCGGCGCCCAGCTTGCCGAGCGTTGAAAACTTGTTGAGTTGCATAGCTAGAAAACTCCCCTGTCAGCCGTGCTTCAAAGCGCTTCTGTGTTGGTTTCGCCGGTACGGATGCGCACGGCCTGTTCGATAGAGTGGACAAAGATCTTGCCGTCACCGATCTGCCCGGTCTTTGCCGCAGATGCGATCGCCTCAACGGCCTTGTCGACGACGTCGGATGGAACCGCGATCTCGATCTTCAGTTTTGGAAGGAAGCTCACCGCATATTCCGTGCCGCGATAAATCTCGGTATGTCCCTTCTGGCGTCCGTAACCCTTAACCTCGGTCACGGTCAGGCCCTGGATGCCGACGCCGGTGAGCGCTTCGCGCACCTCATCCAGCTTGAACGGCTTGATAATGGCCATCACAATTTTCATCTGGTTTCCCATCCTTTGTTTGTCCTCGGCACGGAGCCGACTCTCCTTGCCGCTGGCAGATCAGTAACAGCGACTGCGGACATACATTCAAAGGGCGTGCCAGTTTTGATGGGTGGATATAAGTTATTGAAATATAAAACTTATATGAAATTCGTCTGAAAAAGGGGCATTTGTCGACGAAATTTGCGTCTATTAAATGTGCGATTTTCTAGAAAAGCACATTATTTAATCATTTGCCCTTTTGCGGATCAAACCTTCCTGTGCGACGGAGGCGACCAGCTCACCCTGTCTGGTGAAAATATTGCCACGCGTCAAACCGCGCGCACCGGAGGCGCTGGGGCTATCCTGCGTATAGAGCAGCCAGTCATCCAGCCGGCAGGGGCGGTGGAACCACATGGCGTGATCGAGGCTCGCCACCTGAATGGAAGGATCGAAGATCGTCGTTCCATGGGCGTAGAGCGATGTGTCGAGCAGGGTCATGTCCGACAGATAGGCGAGAATGGCCGACTGGAACCGCGGATTGTCGGGTACTTCGCCGACGGCGCGAACCCATATATCCTGCTGCGGTTCGAGTTTTTCCTTCGAGATATAATGGGTCAGCGACACCGGTCTTATCTCGATCGGGCGCTTGTTGCTCCAGTATTTGCGGATCGAAGCGGGTGCATTGGCAAGGAAGGCTGCCTGCATCTGCTCCTCGCTCATCAGTTTTTCGGGCGGCAGCACGTCAGGCATTTTTATCTGATGATTAAAGCCGTCCTCGAATAGCTGAAACGACGCGGACATGGAAAAAATCGCCTTGCCGTGCTGGATGGCGACCACACGGCGGGTGCAGAAGCTGGCGCCGTCGCGGATACGCTCCACCTGGTAGAGGATGGGGACGAGCGGATCACCGGGGCGCATGAAATAGGCATGCAGCGAGTGCGCGAGGCGGTCGTCATCCACGGTTCTTTGCGCCGCGATCAGGGCTTGCGCTATGACCTGGCCGCCGAAGACCCGCTGCCAGCCGATTTGCGGGCTTTCGCCCCGGAACAGGTTCTCTTCCAGCTTTTCGAGATCGAGCGTGGCGATGAGATTGGCCATCGGGTCTGACGTTTGCAAAGGATGCGACATTTTTTCGGCCTGCTCCAGCTGTAGGAAGACGTCACATGGTCTATAGTGCGCCGATGATGCGTGCACAAGATTTGAGGAGAAGCGCGATGCTCGACGTGGTGGTCGCAGGCGGCGGATATGTCGGTCTTTCCGTTGCTGTCGCAATTAAGCAGGCGGCCCGGCATCTTAACGTGCAGGTGGTTGAGGCGGCTCCAGAGGATGTCTGGGAGAAGGACGTCCGCGCCTCTGCCATCATCGCGGCGGCCACGCGCATGCTCGATGTTTTCGGGATATGGAGTGAAATCGAGCCGGAAGCCCAGCCGATCAACAAGATGATCGTTACTGATTCGAAAACTGCCGACCCTGTCCGTCCGGTATTTCTGACCTTCGACGGTGTGGTGGAAGAGGGCAGGCCCTTCGCCCATATGGTTCCGAATGTGGCGATGGTGGGCGCGCTGCGCGGCCTGTGCGAGCGCCTTGGCATAGAAATCCGCCATGGCCTTAGTGTTTCCGGGTTTACCGCGGGCTCGCAATCGACATCCATCTCGCTTTCCGACGGTTCGGCGCTGGAAGCGCGGCTGCTTGTCGCCTGCGATGGCGTTCGCTCGGCGCTCAGGGATATGGCGGGCATCAAGACAGTGCACTGGGCTTATGACCAGTCCGGTATCGTTACCACCGTCGAACATGAGCGGCCGCATGAGGGCTGTGCGGAGGAGCATTTCCTGCCCTCTGGGCCTTTTGCCATCCTGCCGCTGAAAGGAAACCGTTCGTCGCTGGTCTGGACGGAACGGACGGCCGATGCCGACAGGTTGGTCGCCTCCGATGATCTGGTGTTCGAGGAAGAGCTCGAGCGCCGGTTCGGCCACAAGCTCGGCCCTGTCAGACCCGTCGGTCCGCGCCGTGCCTTTCCGCTGGGGTTGACGCTGGCGCGCTCCTTCGTCGCGCCGCGTTTTGCGCTTGCCGGCGATGCAGCGCACGGAATTCACCCGATCTCGGGCCAAGGCCTCAATCTTGGCTTCAAGGATGTCGCGGCCCTGGCCGAAACCGTGGTCGAGGCTGACCGTCTCGGTCTCGATATCGGCTCGCTCAATGTTCTGGAGCGTTATCAGTCGTGGCGGCGTTTCGACACCTTGCGGATGGGGGTGACGACGGATGTGCTGAACCGGCTTTTCTCCAACGATGTCGGTCCCATCCGCATCATGCGGGATTTCGGTCTGGGTGTTGTGGATCGTTTGCCGGCGCTGAAATCCTATTTCATCGGGCAGGCCGCCGGAACGACAGATGCGAACGCGCCACGTTTGCTCGCCGGCGAGGCGCTCTGATACCGCGATTGCGGCTTGACAGCCGATTCCGGTATTTGGGGTCAAAAGTCGGTGCTGCAAACTTGAATCCGGGCAAGGACTTACCCGGATTCACAATCTGGTATGGGACGCCGGTTTGCCAACCAGATGCTGTGGGGAACAAAAGCTGAATCCCACCGAGTCAGCGATTCGTATTCGATTCGTTCGCAGACTGTTCCGCAACCGAATCGATTTCGTTTTCGCCGGATTCTTTTTGTCCTCTCAACCCGCTGAATCTGAACGGAAAAGTTGCTGCAGCAACAGCCGCGACCCACTTTACGGGCAAGGCCTATTGCCTTTGTCGGCGGGCATTGCCATGTGTGGTGCGTGCGGACCGTACCAGCAATGGCGGCCGGCACGGCAAGCAGATGAAGTCGATTCGCGGATAGTACGTTGAATTTTCGCCCCATGATCCTGAGCGGCCGCGGTGTCACGGCCGTTCTCGGCCCCACCAATACCGGCAAGACCCACTATGCGATCGAGCGGATGGTGGCGCATGGCAGCGGTGTCATCGGCCTGCCGCTGCGCCTTCTGGCGCGGGAGGTCTATACCCGTCTCGTTGAAAAAGTGGGTGCGCCGAATGTGGCGCTGATTACCGGCGAAGAAAAGATTTCCCCTCCCAAAGCCAAATATTCGGTCTGCACGGTGGAAGCCATGCCGCGCGAGACGACGGCCGCATTCGTCGCGATCGACGAGGTGCAGCTGGCCGGCGATCTGGAGCGTGGCCACATCTTCACCGACCGCGTGCTGCACTTGCGCGGGCGGGAGGAAACCCTGCTTCTGGGGGCAGGCACAATGCGCCCGATCCTTGAGAAGCTGCTGCCTGGAATTACCGTGGTCGAGCGGCCGCGCCTGTCGCAGCTTTTTTATGCGGGCCAGAAAAAGATTACCCGCCTGCCGCAACGCACGGCCATCGTCGCCTTTTCGGCGGAAGAGGTTTATGCCATCGCAGAGCTGGTGCGGCGCCAGCGCGGCGGTGCGGCTGTGGTGATGGGGGCGCTTTCGCCGCGAACGCGCAATGCCCAGGTCGGGCTCTACCAGTCCGGCGATGTCGAATATCTTGTCGCGACGGACGCCATTGGCATGGGGCTTAACCTCGATGTCGATCATGTCGCCTTCGCGCAGGACCGTAAATTTGACGGTTACCAGTTCCGCAATCTCAATCCGGGTGAGATCGGCCAGATCGCCGGCCGCGCCGGCCGCCACCTTCGAGACGGCACCTTTGGCGTAACGGGGCGCGTTGATCCCTTTGACGACGAATTGGTGGAACGTATCGAAACCCATCAGTTCGATGCGGTGAAGGTGCTGCAATGGCGGACGAAAAATTTCGATTTTTCCTCCATCGCCAATCTGCGCATGAGCCTTGATGTGGCACCCACGATCCAGGGGCTTTCCCGGGCCTTGCCCGCAATCGACCAGCAGGCGCTGGAATATCTGTCGCGTTATCCCGAGATCATCGACGTGACGACGACGGATGCGCGGGTGGAAAAACTATGGGAGGCCTGCGCGCTTCCCGACTATCGCCGTATCGCGCCTGCCCAGCATGCCGACCTGATATCGACGCTCTATTTCGACCTCGTAAAACGCGGCGCGGTGAACGAAGATTTCATGTCAGAGCAGGTACGCCGCGCCGATCGCACGGATGGAGAGATCGATACCCTGTCTGCAAGGATTGCGCAGATCAGAACATGGACTTATGTATCGAACCGCCCAGGATGGCTTGCCGATCCGACACACTGGCAAGAAAAGACGCGGGAAATCGAGGATCGATTGTCCGATGCGCTACATGAAAGGTTGACGAAACGCTTTGTTGATCGCAGGACATCTGTGCTCATGAGGCGCCTGAGAGAGAATGCGATGCTTGAAGCTGAAATCAGTGTAAATGGTGATGTCTTCGTAGAAGGACATCACGTCGGCCAGTTGGCCGGGTTCCGGTTCACGCCGGTGCCGGGAATGGAAGGGCCGGATCAGAAGGCCGTGCAGGCTGCGGCGCAAAAGGCGCTCGCGCTCGAATACGAGGCGCGTGCCGCGCGTCTGCACGCCAGTGGAAATGGCGATCTTGCTTTGAGCTCCGATGGTCTGGTTCGCTGGTTGGGCGAGCCGGTGGCCCGCCTTTCGGCAGGTGACAACATCATGAAGCCGCGTGTGATCCTGCTTGCCGACGAACAGTTGAGCGGCAATGCCCGCGATCACGCGCTGGCGCGCGTCGAACGTTTCGTCAATCACCAGATTGCGACCGTGCTGAAGCCGCTGGACGATATTTCACGCGCCGAAGACCTTCAGGGTCTGGCGAAGGGCCTGGCGTTCCAGCTGGTCGAAAATCTCGGCGTTCTGTTCCGCCGCGACGTCACCGAAGACGTGAAGTCGCTGGATCAGGATGCGCGCGCCTCCATGCGTCGCTACGGCGTGCGTTTTGGCGCCTATCACGTCTTCCTGCCTGCATTGCTGAAGCCGGCTCCGGCCGAGCTTGTGACGCTGCTCTGGGCGCTGAAGAATGATGGCCTCGGCAAGCCGGGTTATGGCGATCTCATTCCGGTGCTGGCTGCCGGCCGCACCTCCGTGGTAACGGACCCCGCCTTTGAGCGCATGTTCTACAAGCTTGCCGGTTTCCGTTTCCTTGGAAAGCGTGCGGTCCGTATCGACATTCTCGAGCGTCTGGCTGATCTCATTCGTCCGCTGTTGCAGTGGAAGCCCGGCCAGCAGCCGCGCCCGGAAGGCGCCTATGATGGCCGTCGCTTCACGACAACGACCGCGATGCTCTCCATTCTCGGCGCGACGCTCGACGACATGGAGGAGATCCTCAAGGGTCTCGGCTACCGTGCCGACCAGGTGACGGCGGAAGAGGCGCAGGCCTTCCTCGCCAGCCAGACCGGCGCTGCTGCTCCGGCCGCCACTGAGGCGGTGGCGGAAGAGGAAAGCGCTGAGGCCGAGCAGGATGAGCCCGCTTCGGAAGAACAGGCATCCGAAACGGCGGCTGTTGAAACCGTCGAGGAAACGCCGGTCGCGCAAGCCGTCAGCGACGAAGCTGCGGTTGGTGAGACCGTGCCTGCGGAAAGCACTGAGGTTGCCGAACCCAAGCCCGTTCTTCTGTGGCGCCCGGGTGGCCGCAACGAGAACCAGCGTAGCGAAAACCGTCGTCCGGGCAATCGCGGTCAAGGCCGTGATGGTGCGCGCGAGCAAAGCGAGCGTCGTGGTGAAGGCCGTCGCGATAATCGTGACGGCGCAAATCGCGAAGCCGCCAATCGCGGTGGCGAGGGTGAGCGCAAGCGTGATGGTGGACGCCCTGACCGCGGCAATCGCAACGATCGTCAGGATCGCGGCGAGCGCAAGGACAGGCCGGACCGTAATGACCGCGGCGGAAAACCGCAGGGTCAGCAGCGTTTCGAAGCCAAGCCTCCCCGCAAGGAGAAGCCGCTCGATCCGGATTCACCTTTCGCAAAGCTCGCTGCCCTCAAGGAGCAGCTGAAGAAGTAAGCCTATGGGGAGCAAAGAACAGCCACTGGAGAGTACGCGTCAGCGTCTGGACAAGTGGTTGTTCTTTGCCCGCATGGCTAAATCCCGCTCCCTTGCCCAAGGTTATATCCAGTCTGGCCAGGTTAAGGTCAATGGTGTCACTGTCCGTCAGCCAAGCCATGCGGTGAAGGCGGGTGACAGGCTCGATATCGGTTTCGAGCGCATGGACAAGGTACTCGTCGTCAAGTCCGGCGGCGAGCGGCGTGGGCCCTATGAGGAGGCCAGGCTTCTCTATGACGATCTGACGCCGCCACGGGCGCCTTCCGACAGGCTGAGCCCCCTGGAGCAGGCGATGCGAGAGCCGGGCAGCGGCCGTCCGACCAAAAAAGAGCGCAGAGCGCTCGACAAGTTTCTGTCAGACAGTGACGGAAATACAGATTAGAATAAACCTCCAAGTCGAGCCGGTTTTTCAGAATTGTTTATCCTTGCTATCTGAAGGCAAAGGCATTACGTCACTTGCGAAATTGCCCTGTCTGAATTCCGGGCGACGGCTTGTGTTCCGAAGCCCAAAGACCCGGCCTGCATATTCTGGAGTTCATCATGACATATGTCGTGACCGACAATTGCATTCGCTGCAAATATACCGATTGCGTTGAAGTCTGCCCCGTCGACTGCTTTTATGAGGGTGAAAATTTCCTCGCGATCAATCCTGATGAATGCATCGATTGCGGTGTGTGCGAACCGGAATGTCCCGCCGAGGCGATCAAGCCCGATACGGAGCCGGGTCTCGACAAGTGGCTGAAGCTGAATGCGGAATATGCAGCGATCTGGCCGAACATCACGATAAAGCGTGATCCGATGCCCGAAGCCAAGGAAATGGACGGCGTCGAGGGTAAGCTGGACCTTTATTTTTCCGCTGAACCTGGTCAGGGCGACTGAGTTTTCGACGACCTGTTGTCTACGTATTATGATTTTAAGAGCCCTCGCAGCGTAAGCGCGAGGGCTTTTTGCTGGAATTCAGCCGCCTCGGCCGGATTGCAGCGTGGTCGAAAGCAGGGTCAGAAGGGCCACGCTTTCTTCCAGGCTTTGCCGCTGGCGGCTTTGCAATATGGCCGCCTGCAGACGGTTCATCTCGCGGGCGATCGCCGCAGGCTGCCAGGTGCGTAGCGCTCTTTCGATGATCGGCTTTCTGCGGAAGTGGATGTGGCGTCCAAGCGTCTGCATGACCTGTCCGGCCTGCTGCTTTTTCTCGTCCATTTCGGCCCGCATCTGATCAAGCAGCTGGAATTGCTTGAGGCATCCCTGAAGCACCAGGAAAATCGGCGTCTTTGAGGAGACGATCTTCTGGGTCGCATGGAAAAAGGCGTTTCTATCGCCTTTCAGGATGGCATCGACGGCATCGTCAGCGGAAACCGTGCTTGCATCGCCGATGATCGCCAGAACGTCGTCTTCCTCGATCACCTCCGCGCCACGACAATAAAGCGCAAGCTTGCGGATTTCGTTGCGCGAGGCAATGCGGTCGCCGCCGAGCGATTCGATCAGTCTCTGCCGCGCGGCCGGCGCGATGCGCAGATTGTCGGCCGACAGCTCCTGATCGATCAGTGCGTTCAACGAGCGGGCATCGTCGGCATAACAGGGGATCGCGGCGATGGAACGTGCGGGTTCCGCTATCTTGCGCAGCCCCGTGCCCTTTTTGATATCGCCGGCTTCGATGATCAGGAAGCTCGCTTCCGGCGGCGTTTCGGCCAATAGCTGGAGGGCATCCACCAGCGCCTTTTCGGCCGAAGCACCTTTGACCCAGACAAGTTTTTCACCGCCGAAAAGGCCGATGGCATTCACCTCGTCGAGCAGACGGCCCGGGTCGCCCTGCAGATCGGATGCGGTCAGCTTCAGCGACGCAAAAGCGTCGTCGGGATCGATGCCGGTTTTCTTCGCGATGATGCTCGCACGCTCCGACACGAGGCCCCGATCCGGACCGTAAAGTACGAAAATGCGAAAGCGCTCCGCCGGGTTTTCGGCGAAGCGCTCAAATTCATGCGATTTTATCTCTGCCACGGCCCCGGCTCTCAGCGGCCGAGAGTGGCGGCGATATCGGTACGGATGATTTCAGCCAGTTCGCGAGCCGCCCGGTTTTCAGCGTCGCGGATCGCCCTGATCTTGGCGAATTCCTGTTGCGGCAGATCGACCTGTGCCGTTACGCTGCGGCGTGCGGAGCGCAGGATCTGACCGTCGGAGATGCGGGTCAGGACATATTGTCCGTTCATCACCACGCGGCCGGGATAAGGGCCATCATAGTTGTTGTTCGTGCGTGTAGTCAGGTCATAATTCTCGACTTCCGTCGAGGTAGCGCTCGATCCAACCGAAATCTTGAGGTTGTACTGAGCCGTAGCAGGTTCGCCCGCGCCGCCGGACATCAGGAAGATCAACTGATTACGCACTTCCTGGGTTATGCGATCTCCGGCATGGGAAACGCTGACGGCCGCCAGTCTCTCCTTGGTTCCGGAAGCTTCGCCATATAGCGGGCGCACCTGGCAACCCGCCAGAAGACCAGCCATCATCACGACGGAAATTGCTGCCGCGACGCGGCTCCATCTCGAAAAAACGTCAGACAACAATGTTCACAATCCTCTGCGGAACCACGATGACTTTCTTGGGCTCGCCACCGGCAAGAATGGATTTGACGGCATCCAGCGCAAGGGCGGCCGTGCGGACCGCATCTTGATCCGCATCGCGCGCGATTGTCAATTCGCCGCGCTTCTTGCCGTTGACCTGGACGGGCATGACCACATCGTTTTCCTCGACCAGCGAGGCGACGAAAGCTGGCCACGGCGTCTGGGCGACGAGACCTGTGTTGCCCAGTGCCGACCAGCATTCTTCCGCCAGATGCGGTGTCATGGGGGCGATGATGCGGATGAGGATTTCGACGGCGTCGCGTGCCGCAGCCTTCACGTCTTCAGGCTTACCGCCGGCGGCGACATCGGCAAGTGGTCCTGCCAAGGCGTTGACCAGCTCGTAAATGCGGGCAATCGCCTTGTTGAAGGCGAGCTTGTCCAGATCTTCCTGGACAGCCTTCAGCGTCTTGTGGGCGGCCTTGGAGGCTGCCAGGCCTTCGCCTTCGGTCGCAGGCTTCGGCTTGACGCTCTTCAGTTCCCCGGCGACTTCGCCGATGATGCGCCAGACGCGCTGGACGAAACGGTTTGCACCCTCCACGCCAGCTTCCGACCAGATGACGTCGCGATCCGGCGGAGAGTCCGACAGGACGAAGAAGCGTGCGGTATCCGCCCCGTAGGACGCGATGATATCGTCAGGGTCGACAACGTTCTTCTTCGACTTCGACATCTTCTCGATCGAGCCGATCTTCACTTCCGCGCCGGAGGACAGGAGGAATGCCCGGCGTGCGCCGTCCGCCTCTTCGATACGCAGGTCGGCGGGTGCTATCCACTCGCGACCTGTGCCCTCGCCGTGGCTATAGGTCTCGTGCACCACCATGCCCTGCGTGAACAGGCCCTTGAAGGGTTCCTTGACGCCGACATGACCGGTCTCGCGCATGGCGCGGGTGAAGAAGCGCGAATAGAGCAGGTGCAGAATGGCGTGCTCGATGCCGCCAATATACTGATCAACCGGCAACCAGTGATTGGCGACCTTGGGATCGGTCGGCTGGTCTTCCCACGGTGCGGTGAAGCGGGTGTAATACCAGCTGGAATCGACAAAGGTGTCCATCGTGTCGGTTTCGCGCCGCGCATCATGGCCACATTGCGGGCAGGCGACATGACGCCATGTCGGGTGCCGGTCCAGCGGGTTGCCGGGCACGTCGAAAGTCACATCGTCGGGCAGCTTGACCGGCAGGTCCTTTTTCGGAACCGGCACCACACCGCAGACTTCGCAATGGATGACCGGGATAGGGCAACCCCAGTAGCGCTGGCGGGAAATACCCCAGTCGCGCAGGCGGAAATTGACCTTGCGCTCAGCCTGCGGCGCATTGCCCAGCATCTCGGCAGAGAGCTTCTGTACGACTGCCTCAAAGGCATCGGTCGTCTTCATGCCGTTCAGGAAGCCGGAATTGATCATCACGCCATCATCGGTGAAGGCGGTGTCTTCAACGGTGAAGCTTGCGGCATCGGGACCTTCAGGTGCGACGACGGCCACGACCGGCAGGCCGTATTTGCGGGCGAAGTCCAGATCCCGCTGGTCACCCGAAGGGCAGCCGAAGATTGCGCCGGTGCCGTAATCCATCAACACAAAATTAGCGACGTAGACGGGCAGTTCCCAGGTCGGATCGAGCGGGTGTATGACCTTGACGCCGGTATCGATGCCCTTCTTTTCTGCCGTTTCCAGCGCGGCCAGGGAGGTGCCATGGCGGCGGCATTCGTCGCAGAACTCGGCGATATCAGGGTTGTTCGCCGACAATTCTCTCGCCAGCGGATGATCGGCGGCGATCGCCAGGAAGGATGCGCCGAACAGGGTATCCGGACGCGTCGTATAGACGGTGATGTCGGAAAAACCTTCCGGTGCGGTGGATGCAACGGTCTGCCAGCGCAGCGACAGGCCTTCGGAGCGGCCGATCCAGTTCTTCTGCATCAGGCGCACTTTTTCCGGCCACTGGTCGAGCGTGTCCAGCTCGTCCAGCAGGTCCTGGCTGAAATCGGTGATGCGGAAGAACCATTGCGTCAGTTCGCGCTGCTCGACCAGTGCGCCGGAGCGCCAGCCGCGGCCGTCGATCACCTGCTCGTTGGCGAGAACCGTATGGTCGACCGGATCCCAGTTGACCTTGGACTGCTTGCGGTAAACCAGACCCTTTTCCATGAAATCGACGAACAGCGCCTGCTGGCGATGGTAATATTCCACGTCGCAGGTCGCGAATTCGCGGGTCCAGTCCAGCGACAGGCCCATGGACTTCAGCTGGCCGCGCATGGTGGCGATGTTCTGGTAGGTCCAGTCCTTCGGGTGAACCTTGTTCTGCATGGCCGCATTTTCCGCAGGCATGCCGAAGGCGTCCCAGCCCATCGGGTGCAGAACGTTGAAGCCGCGTGCGCGCTTGTAGCGGGCAACGACATCGCCCATGGCGTAGTTGCGGACGTGGCCCATGTGAATGCGTCCCGATGGGTAGGGAAACATCTCTAGAACGTAATACTTCTCGCGCGGATCGCTGTTGTCGGTCACGAAAACCTTGTCTTCGTTCCATTTCTGCTGCCAGCGCGGCTCGGCGTCGCGAGGATTGTAACGTTCGATGGCCATTGTTCTGAATTCCGGGTATCGAGGGGAAAAATTTGCGCTGACCTTCACCATGAAACGACCGGGGCGTCAAGTTTGGCGGGGCGTCCGGGCGTTCAATCTTGGCCAGCGTGCCTCAAATGGTGCTAAACCCGCTTGGCATCAAGGCAATCGGCGTCTAGTTAGCTTGCGAATGGTTCAAATAAAGGTTCTGTGATGGAAATCGAAGCACGTCTTGAGGATGTCAGGCAGCGGATCGCGGAAGCTGCGGAGAAATCCGGCCGCAAGGCAGAGGCGGTGGCACTGGTCGCCGTCTCGAAGACATTCGACGCGGAGGCGATCCAGCCGGTCATCAATGGTGGCCAGCGCGTGTTCGGCGAGAACCGCGTACAGGAAGCGCAGGGCAAATGGCCTGCCCTGAAAGAAAAGACACCTGACATCGAGCTGCATCTGATCGGCCCGCTGCAATCCAACAAGGCGGCGGATGCCGTTGCATTATTTGATGTCGTGCAGAGCATCGACCGGGAAAAGATCGCCCGCGCGCTTTCCGAAGAATGCGTCAAGCAGGGCCGCAGCCTTCGTTTCTATGTGCAGGTCAATACCGGGCTTGAGCCGCAGAAGGCCGGCATCGATCCGCGCGAGACGGCTACCTTTGTTGCTTTTTGCCGGGATGAGCTGAAATTGCCGGTCGAGGGGCTGATGTGCATTCCGCCGGCGGAGGAAAATCCCGGTCCGCATTTTGCGCTTCTGGCGAAGCTTGCAAAACAATGCGGCCTCGAGAAGCTTTCCATGGGCATGTCGGGCGATTTCGAAACCGCAGTCGAATTCGGCGCAACGAGCGTGCGCGTCGGCTCGGCGATCTTCGGCGCTCGATAAATCATAAAACAAAAAACCCGGCGTTTCGGCCGGGTTTTCAAACAGCGCGAGACTTTCGATCAGTAGTGATCGTCCTCGTCTTCGTCCTTCGGTGTCGACTTCAGCGAAGAGAGCTTCTTGAAGACCGCGTCTGCATCGATCTGTTCTTCTTCTTCGCGCTGGAAGCTGTAGTCCAGACCTTCCGTTGCCGTTGCCGGCTGCAGCGTGTTGCCAAGTTCTTCGGCGGTCGGCAGCGGACGGCCGCGAGAGGCGCGTTCAACTTCGAGGTCGAGATCGATCTGGCTGCAGAGGCCGAGCGTTACCGGGTCCATCGGCGTCAGGTTGGCCGAATTCCAGTGGGTACGGTCGCGGATCTGCTCAATGGTGGATTTGGTCGTGCCGACGAGGCGCGAAATCTGTGCATCCTTCAGTTCCGGATGGTTGCGAACCAGCCAGAGAATGGCGTTCGGACGATCCTGACGCTTGGAAACCGGCGTGTAGCGCGGGCCGCGGCGCTTGGATTCCGGCACGCGGACCTTCGGCTCGGAGAGCTTGAGCTTGTGGTTCGGATTGCCTTCAGCGCGGGCGATCTCGTCGCGGGAAAGCTGTCCGGTCGCGATGGGGTCGAGGCCCTTGATGCCCTGCGCGGCTTCACCGTCGGCAATCGCCTTGACTTCAAGCGGATGCAGTTTGCAGAACGTGGCGATCTGATCGAACGACAGCGCGGTGTTGTCAACCAGCCATACAGCCGTAGCCTTTGGCATGAGCAATTGTTGAGCCATAGATACAGTCCTTCTGTCCGTCCGCGCCGGTGTCGCGGGCGTGGTATCAACCACTAATTTCCGGGATATTGGCGCTCTATAACCGGATTGCATCATAATTGCAATTCTTTGCAAAACAAATGCCTTTGTCTAATTGCCGTGCGTGATCGACCTGCTATGAATTCACCACATGCCTGAGGTGGGAGTCTCAAGGCGCCCGTTTAGAACAAGACATTTATGGTTTCAGGAGGAGTTTATGTCTGCCAAGATTTATCCGGTGCTCAAATCGGCGAAAGCCCGCACGCTCATCGACAATGAGCGTTACCAGAAATGGTATCAGGAGAGCGTCGAGGATCCCGAGAAGTTCTGGGACAAGCACGGCCGGCGGATCGACTGGTTCAAACCCTATACCAAGGTCAAGAACACCTCCTTCAAGGGAAGGGTGCCGATCAAGTGGTTCGAGGACGGCCTGACCAACGTCTCCTATAACTGTATCGACCGGCATCTGAAGACCCATGGTGAGCGCACGGCGATCATCTGGGAAGGCGACAATCCCTATATCGACAAGAAGATCACCTATAACCAGCTCTACGACTATGTCTGCCGCCTGGCGAACGTGCTGAAGAAGCACGGCGTGAAGAAGGGCGACCGCGTCACCATCTACATGCCGATGATACCCGAGGCGGCCTATGCCATGCTCGCCTGCGCTCGTATCGGCGCCATTCACTCCGTCGTGTTCGGCGGGTTCTCACCGGAAGCGCTGGCGGGCCGTATCGTCGACTGCCAGTCCACTTTCGTCATCACCTGCGATGAGGGCGTACGCGGTGGTAAACCGATCCCGCTCAAGGAAAACACCGACAAGGCGATCGATATTGCCGCCAAGCAATATGTCATCGTCAACAAGGTTCTGGTCGTGCGCCGCACCGGCGGCAAGACCGGCTGGGCGCCGGGCCGTGACATCTGGTACCATCAGGAAATCGCTACCGTGAAACCGGATTGCCCGCCGGTGAAGATGCGGGCGGAAGATCCGCTTTTCATTCTTTACACGTCAGGCTCCACCGGCAAGCCGAAGGGCGTGCTGCACACCACGGGCGGCTATCTCGTTTATACGTCGATGACGCATGAATATGTCTTCGACTACAAGGACGGCGAGGTCTATTGGTGTACCGCCGATGTCGGCTGGGTCACGGGCCATTCCTACATCGTCTACGGGCCGCTTGCGAACTG
Organism: Agrobacterium sp. GW821-FHT14E08; assembly: GCF_058803865.1. Classification (NCBI taxonomy): domain Bacteria; kingdom Pseudomonadati; phylum Pseudomonadota; class Alphaproteobacteria; order Hyphomicrobiales; family Rhizobiaceae; genus Agrobacterium; species Agrobacterium sp. GW821-FHT14E08. Next base: position 155,289 of record NZ_JBXAPJ010000005.1, read on the forward strand.
CGCGACGACGCTGATGTTCGAGGGCGTTCCCAACTTCCCGGACCAGGGTCGTTTCTGGGAAGTCATTGACAAGCACAAGGTCAATATCTTCTATACCGCACCGACGGCGCTCAGATCGCTGATGGGGGCCGGCGACCAGTTCGTCCAGCGCTCCTCGCGCTCCAGCATCAGGCTTCTCGGCACGGTTGGGGAGCCGATCAATCCGGAAGCCTGGGAGTGGTATTACCATGTGGTCGGTGAGGACAAGAGCCCCATCGTCGACACCTGGTGGCAGACGGAAACCGGCGGTATTCTCATCTCGCCGCTACCGGGCGCGACCGACCTGAAGCCGGGTTCGGCGACAAGGCCGTTCTTTGGCGTCCAGCCGCAGCTGGTCGATGCCGAAGGCAAGGTGCTGGAGGGGCCGGCCGATGGCAATCTCTGCATCATCGACAGCTGGCCGGGCCAGTCGCGATCCGTCTATGGCGATCACCAGCGCTTCATCGATACCTATTTCTCGACCTATAAGGGCAAGTACTTCACCGGTGACGGCTGCCGGCGCGATGAGGACGGTTATTACTGGATCACCGGCCGCGTCGATGATGTCCTGAACGTCTCCGGCCATCGCCTCGGCACGGCCGAGGTGGAGTCCGCGCTGGTGTCGCATCATCAGGTCTCGGAAGCGGCTGTGGTCGGTTATCCGCATCCCATCAAGGGGCAGGGCATTTATTGTTATGTCACGCTGATGGCGGGTCAGAATGGCGATTATGCGCTGCGGGAGGAGCTGATAAAGCACGTCCGCAACGAGATCGGACCCGTTGCGACGCCTGACAAGATCCAGTTCGCGCCGGGCCTGCCGAAGACCCGCTCGGGCAAGATCATGCGGCGTATCCTGCGGAAAATCGCCGAGGACGATTTCAGTGCGCTGGGGGATACATCGACGCTCGCCGATCCGGCGGTTGTCGAAGATTTGATCGCCAACCGGCAGAACCGCACGGCGTGATCTTTTGAAAAGGCTGCTTCGGCAGCCTTTTCTGTCGGCTATTTTTACAAACAAAAACACCCGGAGGCGGAACCTCCGGGTGTTTTTCGTTTCAACCTGATGGGCTTACTGGCCGCGGATCTTCTTCAGGTCCGCCAGAACGGCGTCAACGACGTCGGCACCGATTTCAGCCTTGTGCTTTTCGTAGACGACCATCGACTTTTCGCGAATGCGGGTCTGCTCTTCCGCAGACAACGCGTTCACTTCGAGACCTGCAGCCTTGATCTTTTCCAGCGACTTCTGGTTCAGGTCGCGGATGACCTTGCGCTCTTCGTCGCGGCCGACGACTGCGCATTCACGCAGGGCCGTCTGTTCTTCGGGCGTGTAGCTGTCGAAGATCGGCTTGGAGAAGAGGAAGAGGAACGGCGTGTAAGCGTGGTTCGTCTCGGTGATGTACTTCTGCACCTCGTAGAACTTGGAGGTGTCGATCGTTACATAGGGGTTTTCCTGTGCGTCGATCGCGTTGGTTTCAAGCGCGGAGAAGACTTCGCCGAAAGCCATCGGCGTTGCGTTGGCGCCGAGGTTCTGGAAGGTGTCGAGGAAGATGTTGTTCTGCATCACGCGAACCTTGAGGCCGGAGAAGTCTTCCCACTTCGTAACGGCATGCTTGGAGTTCGAGAGATTGCGGAAGCCGTTTTCCCAGTAAGCGAGGTTCACGAGACCCTGCTCTTCCAGCTTCTTGTTCATCATGTCGCCGAAGGCGCCGTCCATGACGGCATCGGCTTCCTTGTCGTTGGCAAAGAGGAACGGCAGGTCGAAGACGCCGAGCGACGGGATGAGGCCGACGAGCGGCGAGGACGATGTCACAACGGCTTCCTGAACGCCGGAGCGCAGGGCCTGCGTTGCCTGAAGGTCACCGCCGAGAGCGCCGCCCCAGAATGCCGTCAGCTTCAGCTTGCCGCCGGACTTGTCGTCGAGGCAGGCCTGCATGGCCTTGATGCCGTTGCCGACGGGGTGATCCTGGTTGATGCCGTTCGAAACACGGATGTTACGGCTGTTGAATTCGGCCATTGCCGGAGCTGCGGCGCCAACGGCGAAAGCGATGGCCGTGGTGGTCAGAAGAAGCTTTCTCATAATATCCTCCCTTGGATTGTGTTCGAGAAACAGGTTGCGGATTAACGGAGATACTGCAGCGGTACGAGGACGATGTCCGGGAAAATCACTAGCAGCGCCAGGACGATGGTTTCGGCGACGAGGAACGGCCAGACGCCGATCGTGACCTTGCCAAGCGGAATGCGGCCGACACCGCTGACGACGTTCAGCACGACGCCAACCGGAGGCGTAATCAGGCCGATGGCGTTGTTGATGATGAAGAGAACACCGAAATAGACCGGATCAATGCCCGCCTGTTTGACGATAGGCATCAGAACAGGCGTCAGGATCAGGATGGTCGGCGTCAGGTCGAGTGCCGTTCCGACAATGAAGACCAGTACCATCATTGCGGCCATCAGAAGCATCGGGCGGTCGATCAGCGGCTCGATATAGCCTGCGACTTCGTTCGGAATGTTCGCTGCCGTGATAAGCCATGCGGAGACGAGTGCCGCGCAAACCAGGAACATGATGATGGACGTGCTCTTGGCGGCGCGCAGAAGCACGTGGAACAGATCCGCCGGCTTCAGTTCGCGATAGATCACCATACCGACGAAAAGCGCGTAGACAGCCGCAACGACGGCAGCTTCCGTCGGCGTCATGATGCCTGCTTTGATGCCGCCGAGAATGATGACAGGCATGCCGAGCGCCCAGCCGGCGCGAGCCGTGGCGGTCAGACGTTCCTTGGCGGAGGTCTTCGGCAGCGGCTGGACGTTATCCTTTCGGACCACGATCAGCCAGGCGACGATCAGCGAAATGCCCATGAGAATGCCGGGAACGATACCCGCAAGGAAAAGCTGGGTGATCGAGACGTTGGCGGCAACACCGAAAACGATGAAGGCCATGGACGGCGGAATGACCGGGGCGATGATACCGCCTGCGGCGATGAGGCCACCGGAGCGCGGAATGTTGTAACCGGCCTTCGCCATCATCGGGATAAGGATTGCGGCAAGGGCTGCGGTATCGGCTGCGGCCGAGCCGGAGATGCTGGCCATGATGATGGCCGCCACGATGGCCACGATGCCGAGACCACCACGGATGTGACCGACAAGCGCGATCGCAAAGTCGATGATGCGGCGGGAAAGGCCGCCGGAATTCATCAGTTCGCCGGCCAAGATGAAGAAGGGGATGGCAAGCAGCGTGAAGGTGTCTGCGCCCGAGATCATGTTCTGGGCGATGATCGCGGTGTTGAACATGCCCATGTACCACATGAGCACGACGCCGCAGAACATCAGCGAGAAAGCGACGGGAACGCCAATAGCCATGGCTCCCAGCAGAGAGCCGACAAAAACGAGAAGTGTCATGGTATCAGCGCTCCGAAAGCTGTTCGATCGTCAGATTCTCGCCCGCGAACTGGGCGATTTCGTCTTCTGTCACGCGGCCCGTCAAATAACGGTACAGGCGCTCCAGTGCGATGATGAACATCAGGCCGCCGGTGAACATGCCGATGCCATAGACCCAGATCATCGACAGCTTGGTGACGGGAGCGTGCATGCTGGCATTGATGCCGGACTGTTTCCAGGTGCCCCAGAAGAAGATGGCGGAACAGGCCAGAATGATGATGTTCGACACGATCATGCAGACGACGCGGGCGCGGCGCGACAGGAACATCACGAGCGTTTCGATGCCCATATGGCTGTTTTCGCGGAAGGTAAGCACGGCGCCGATGAAGGTCAGCCACACGAAGAAATATCGCGACAGTTCTTCCGAGATGTTGATGCCGGAATTCATCGTATAACGCATGACGACGTTGACGAAGACCATGATCGACATGCCGGCGAGCAGCAGGACGAGAATGATTTCGAGAATCCGGTAAAAGAGATTGATGGTCTTTTGCATTTTCCCCTCCCGAAGAAATATCTAGAGCAGCCCTCGTTTCGCCAGGTTGCGCATCAGGGCCGCGGTGCCGAATGTCCATTCCGGGCACTCGTCGGTCGTGGTGACCCAGTTGATCAGCTTACCGAGCTTGGGCGTGGAGATTTCGACACGGTCACCCTTTGAATGGGTGAAGCCGAGGCCTGGGCCATGGCGATCCTTCACCGGCGCGAACATCGTGCCAAGGAAAAAGACGGCGCCGTCAGGATATTGGTGGTTGCGGTTCAAGAGCTGCGAAGCGAGGTTTTCCGGTGTGCGGCTGATCGCTTCCATGGGGCTGACGCCCGTCATGGTGAAGCCGTCTTCGCCTTCGACCAGAAGTGATATCTGCGACTTCTTCACGTCTTCGATGGTGAAGTTGCCGTCAAACAGGCGGATGAAAGGACCAATCGCGCAGGAAGCGTTATTGTCCTTTGCCTTGCTGAGAAGCAGGGCGGAACGGCCTTCGAAATCGCGCAGATTAACATCGTTGCCAAGTGTCGCGCCGACGATGCGACCATCGGAAGCGATGGCCAGCACCACTTCCGGTTCCGGGTTGTTCCATTGCGATTTCGGGTGAACGCCGATCAGCGCGCCGCAGCCCACGGAAGCCATGGCCTGCGCCTTGGAGAAAATTTCCGCATCCGGGCCAATGCCCACTTCCAGATATTGCGACCAGAGGCCCATTTCCTGGAGCAGTTTCTTCACTTCGGCCGCTTTTTCGGAGCCAGCTTCAAGTCCCTTGAGATTGTCGCCGAGAACCGGCGCCAGCCTTCCGCGGATTTCCTGTGCGCGAAGCGGGTCACCCTTGGCCTGCTCTTCGATCACGCGTTCCAGCATGCTGTCGGCGAAGGTGACGCCTGCGGCCTTGACTGCCTGAATGTCGTTGGGGGCAAGAAGTTCGCCGGCGGAACCGTCCAGAAAGGCTTCCAGTGCGCCGAGAGCGACAAAAGTGCCGGTGTCGGCAAGCCGCTCAACCAGATCCGTCTTTTCCAGCAGTTCCGACATGGTGGGCGAGACGGAGGTGAGATCGTAAAGGACACCGCCCTTGAGCAGAACCGGGCAGGGGCCACCTTCGCTTTTCGACCAGACGCGGCCGACGAGCAGCGCGTTCTCGAAATCTTCAGGCAAAATTGCGGCAGCGTCGATGGACCTTGTACCGGCCATGTAGTCCTCCCCTTCAGTCTCCAGACAATCCGCCTCCTGCGGTCTTATTGTCTGGATGTCTGACAACCAAATCCCATTCTTCTTAGTATGACTTTTCTGACGAGTCTAGCGGTGTCGCGGACAAAATTATCGTGTTTCGCCTCTGGACTGCCGGAAAGCTGTGAAACCTGTCCTATAGCTTTGCGGTTGAGGCCTTTATTCTATCCTCAGAATATATCCAGTTCGAGGTTCACCCGGCTTGCTGCGCCCATCAGGTGCTTGCGCATGGCGTTCTTGGCCGCAGTCGCATCGGCGCTTTCGACAGCTTCGTAGATGGCGACATGTTCGGCGATCGTCACCTCGAGAATTTCACCAAAAACCGCACGGGAGAAAGCGATGTTGATGGCGGAGCTGATGCGTTCCGCGATAAAGCCTAGGAACATCAGGAAATATTCGTTCTGCGTCGCTTCCGCCAGAATGCGGTGGAAGTCGAGATCGGCTGCAACGCCCTCTGTCGCCCAGTCGTCGGCGGTCTTCATCTTTTCCAGCGCCGCAGCGAGCCGCGTCAATTGTTGTGGCGTGCGGTGCAGTGCTGCCAGACCCGCCGCCTCTATTTCCAGCGGCATGCGAAGCTGGAATAGATCGCGGAAATTTTCCGGGTCGTTGAGACGGGAGCGCTCGATGCGGATGGACAGTCGCTGCCGGGGATCTGTGACGAATGCGCCCACGCCCTGCCGTGTTTCGACAAAACCCTCATTGCGCAATTGCGCGATCGCCTCGCGGATGACCGAGCGGCTGACGCCGAAGGTTTTCGCCAGAACATGTTCCGTCGGCAACCTGTCGCCCGGCCCGAGTTTCGAATCATTGATCTCGCGGGCGATCTCCGCGGCGATCCGGCCGGGAAGATGGTCGTTGCGATGTATCTGATTGAACTCCAGCGTCATGGTTGCTCCCGTTCCACAGAAACGATTGGTTCGTTTTCCCCCGTGGCAGCAGCTTCCTCCTCCGCTGCCAGCAGGTTTTTCAAAGGCGGCAGCTTGGCCGCCTTTGCCTTTTCCTGATTAGCTATCCGGTTGCAGGCTTATCTGGCAACCTGGATTCATTCTCAAATCGGGGTCGAAGGCGTTTTTCAGGCCCGTGATCATCCGGCGCTGCACATCGGATAGCCGGCTTTCGAAATCGGAACGTTTCAGGCGGCCGATGCCGTGTTCGGCGCTGATGCTGCCGACGTAGCGGTCGAGCACCTCGTTCACGAGTGTCTTGGACTTGTAGATGAAGGCGTCGCGCTCTCCCGGCGTCGAACCGTTGGGCGGCAGCACGTTGAGGTGGACGTTGCCGTCTCCAACATGGCCGTAGGAAACCGCGAGGCACTCCGGCAGCTTTTCCGCCAGTTCCGCCTCGGCTTCGGCCACGAAGGCCGCGAGTTTGGACAGCGGCACCGAAATATCGGTGCGCATATGGCTGCCGCGCAGCGCCTGGCCTTCGTTCATGCCTTCGCGGAAAAGCCACAGCAATTGTGCCTGCGCCCGCGAGGAGGCGATGACGCCGTCCAGCACTAGGCCGTCTTCCATCACGCCCTCGAGGAAGCGTCCCATCAGGTCGGCCGTGTCCACCAGACCCGAACCGGAAATTTCCATCAGCACATAGGCGGGATAGTCGCCGGCGATTGGCATCTTGAGGTCGGGTATGGCTTCGATCGCCAGCGTGAAGGCGACGGGCGGCATGAATTCGAAGGCGGACATGAGATCGCAGCATTCGCGGCGGGCGCGTCGGTAAAGCTTGATGGCATCGTCAAGCGAATTGAGGCCGAGCAACGCCGTCTCGACATGTTCGGGATTGGGGTAAAGCTTGACGGCAACGGCGGTTATGATGCCGAGCGTTCCTTCCGCGCCGATGAAAAGCTGCTTCAGATCGATGCCGCGATTGTCCTTGCGCAGTGTCGACAGCCCGTTCCAGATGGTGCCATCAGGCAGGACCACTTCCAGACCCAGCACCAGTTCGCGGGTCATGCCGTAGCGCAGGACATTGATGCCGCCGGCATTGGTGGAGACGTTGCCGCCGATGCGGCAGCTGCCCTGTGCACCGAGCGACAGCGGGAAGAACATGCCCTTGTCCTGAACCGCATCCTTGAATTCCGAGAGAATGCAACCGGCTTCCACGACGGCGGAAAAATCGTCGCTATCGATGGTGCGGATGGCGTTCATGCGCTCGAGGCTCAATACGACCTGATGCTTGGGGGCATCGGGAATGCCACCGAGCACCAGTCCGGTGTTACCGCCCTGGGGGATGATGGCAAGGCCGAGTTCCGCGCAAGCGCGAACAGTGTCGGAGACTTCCTTGGTCGAACGGGGGCGGATAACGGCCACGGCCGAGCTGGTGACATCGCCGTGCCAGTCGCGGCAATAGCGCAGCATGTCTTCCTGCGATGTCAGCAGCAAAGCCTCGCCGAGCCTGTTCTTCAACGAGAACCGCAATTCCTCGATATCGGTTTCGCTCACGATCGTCATTCCACCCTCTCCGTCCAATCCGCCCTAAATTTCCGGACAGGGCTCTTTCGCCCTTGCTTTTGCCCGTTTGTGAAAAAATACTATTTTCAATCCGATCATATAAGGTTATCAGACAACCTTACAAGCTAATTTATCGGCGACTGGCCGATGATGTTTTTTCGGTCCCGGGAGAATGGCCGGGACAAAGAGGAGGAAGACATGCATATCGCAATCATCGGCGCCGCAGGCATGGTTGGCCGCAAGCTGACGCAGCGTCTCGTCAAGGATGGATCGCTCGGCGGCAAGCCGATCGACAAGTTCACGCTTATCGACGTGTTTCAGCCCGAAGCGCCCGCCGGTTTTTCCGGTGCAGTCGATGCGCGTGCCGCCGATCTCTCCGCGCCGGGTGAGGCCGAAAAGCTTGTTGAAGCCCGTCCCGATGCCATTTTTCACCTCGCTGCCATCGTCTCCGGTGAAGCCGAGCTCGATTTTGACAAGGGCTATCGCATCAATCTCGACGGTACGCGTTATCTCTTCGATGCCATCCGCATTGCCAACGGCAAGGATGGTTACAAGCCGCGCGTGGTCTTCACCTCGTCTATCGCCGTCTTCGGTGCGCCGCTTCCCTATCCGATCCCGGACGAGTTCCACACCACGCCGCTGACCAGCTATGGTACGCAAAAGGCGATCTGCGAATTGCTGCTGTCCGACTACAGCCGTCGCGGTTTCTTTGACGGCATCGGCATTCGTCTGCCGACCATCTGCATTCGTCCCGGCAAGCCGAATGCGGCTGCTTCCGGCTTCTTCTCCAATATCCTGCGCGAGCCGCTGGTCGGCCAGGAAGCGGTTCTGCCGGTGCCGGAAAGCATTCGCCACTGGCACGCCTCGCCACGTTCCGCCATCGGTTTCCTGATCCATGGCGCAACGATTGACGTGGAAAAGGTCGGCCCGCGCCGCAACCTGTCGATGCCGGGCCTTAGCGCCACCGTCGGCGAGCAGATCGAAGCGCTGCGCAAGGTCGCTGGCGAAAAGGCCGTTGCCCTTATCCGCCGCGAGCCGAACGAGATGATCATGCGCATGTGCGAAGGCTGGGCCCCCGGTTTCGAAGCCAAGCGCGCTCGGGAGCTGGGCTTCACGGCCGAAAGCTCGTTCGAAGAGATCATTCAGGTTCATATCGAAGACGAACTGGGAGGTTCACTGAAATGAGTGTCGACGGGGAGGAGAAGAAGCGGTCTGTCGCCTTTATCGGCACGGGCCTGATGGGCGGGCCGATGGCCCGGCGCCTGCTGGGCGCCGGCTTTTCGGTCACGGTCTGGAACCGTAGCGTCGATAAGGCCGAGGCACTGGTTGGCGATGGTGCGGTCGTCGCGGCATCGCCGGCGGATGCCGCCAAGGGCGCCGATATCGTCATCACCATGCTGAGCGACGGCAAGGCTGTGGGCGAGGTGCTGTTTGCGGCCGGCGTGGCCGAAGCGCTGAAAAAGGGTGCGATCGTCATCGACAGCAGCTCGATTGCGCCGCCGATTGCGCGCGAACATTCCTCCCGGCTTCAGTCGCTCGGCATTCATCACGTTGACGCGCCGGTTTCCGGCGGCGTGCCGGGCGCGACCGCCGGTACGCTTGCGATCATGGCGGGTGGCGATGAGGCGCTGATCTCGGGTCTTGCCGATGTTTTCGCGCCGATGGGCCGGCTGACCTATGTCGGTCCCTCGGGTGCTGGCCAGCTCTGCAAGCTCGCCAACCAGCAGATCGTTGCCATCACCATCGGCGCGGTTGCCGAGGCGATGATGCTCGTGGAAGCGGGCGGCGCATCTCGTGAAGGGTTCCGCAACGCCATTCGCGGCGGTTTTGCCGAAAGCCGGATTCTGGAACTGCATGGCGACCGCATGGTGAAGCGAAATTTCGTACCTGGCGGTCCCTCCAAGTTCCAGCTCAAGGATCTGAACGGCGTGCTGGCGACAGCGAAGGATCTGTCTCTCAACCTGCCGCTTACCCAGCAGGTGACGCGGGAATTCGATGACTTCGTCGGTGATGGCGGTGCCGATATCGACCATAGCGGCATCCTGCTTTACCTCGAAAAACTGAACAACCGGGAACAGGGCTGAGGCAGGTTCATGAGCGACGAGAAGACACCGATGCGCCGCCTGCGGTCGCAGGACTGGTTCGACAATCCCGACCATCTCGACATGACGGCGCTCTATCTGGAGCGCTTCATGAATTACGGCGTGACGCCGGAAGAGCTGCGTTCCGGCAAGCCGGTCATCGGCATTGCCCAGAGCGGCAGCGACCTGACGCCCTGTAACCGCGTCCATGTGGAACTGGTCAAGCGGGTGCGGGACGGCATCCGCGATGCGGGTGGCATTCCCATCGAGTTTCCGACCCATCCGATGTTTGAAAACTGCAAGCGCCCGACGGCGGCGCTTGACCGCAATCTTGCCTATCTCAGCCTTGTGGAAGTGCTTTACGGTTATCCGCTTGATGGTGTCGTTTTGACCACGGGTTGCGACAAGACCACGCCTTCGGCATTGATGGCGGCAAGCACGGTGGATATTCCGGCCATCGTTCTATCCGGCGGGCCGATGCTCGACGGTTATCATGATGGCGATCTGGTTGGTTCCGGCACGGTCATCTGGCGCATGCGCCGCAAATACGGCGCTGGCGAAATCACCCGTGAGGAATTCTTGCAGGCAGCGCTGGAATCAGCCCCGTCGGTCGGCCATTGCAACACCATGGGCACGGCCTCTACCATGAACGCCATGGCGGAGGCGCTCGGCATGTCGCTTACCGGCTGCGGCGCCATTCCCGCCGCTTACCGTGAACGCGGCCAGATGGCCTATCGCACCGGCCGCCGCGCCGTCGAGCTGGTTGTCGAAAATATCAAGCCTTCCGACATCATGACGCGAGAGGCGTTTTTGAACGCGATCCGCGTCAACTCGGCAATCGGCGGTTCCACCAACGCCCAGCCGCATCTGGCAGCCATGGCCAAACATGCGGGCGTCGAGCTTCGCGAGGAAGACTGGCAGGTCCACGGTTACGACATTCCGCTCATCGCCAATGTTCAGCCGGCCGGCAAATGGCTGGGTGAGAAATATCACCGCGCCGGCGGCACGCCCGCCATCATGTGGGAGCTTCTCAAGGCCGGCAAGCTCGACGGAAGCTGTCCCACCGTAACCGGCAAGACCATGGCGGAAAATCTGGAAGGGCGGGAATCGACCGACCGCGACGTGATCCTGCCTTATGACAAGCCGCTGAAGGAACGGGCCGGTTTCCTCGTTCTCAAGGGCAATCTGTTCGATTTCGCCATCATGAAGACGAGCGTGATCTCGGCGGAATTCCGCCAGCGTTATCTGAGCGAACCGGGCCGCGAGGGGATTTTCGAGGGCAAATGCGTGGTGTTCGATGGTTCGGAAGACTATCACGCCCGTATCAACGATCCGTCCCTCGATATTGATGAGCGCACCATTCTCGTTATTCGCGGTGCGGGGCCGCTCGGCTGGCCGGGTTCGGCAGAGGTCGTCAACATGCAGCCACCGGATGCCCTGTTGAAAAAGGGCATCACCAGTCTGCCGACTATCGGCGACGGCCGGCAATCGGGAACGGCGGACAGCCCGTCCATCCTCAACGCCTCGCCGGAAAGTGCCGCAGGCGGCGGACTGGCATGGCTCCGCACGGGCGATGTGATCCGCATCGATTTCAATGGGGGGCAATGCAATGCGCTGGTGCCGGATGAGGAGCTTACCGCCCGCAAGGCCGATGGCATTCCTGCCGTTCCTGCGGATGCGACGCCATGGCAGCGCATCTACCGCCAGTCGGTGATGCAGCTTTCGGATGGCGCGGTTCTGGAAGGGGCCGCGGATTTCCGCCGGATTGCCGAGAAGATGCCCCGGCACAATCATTGATCACATAGGACAAAATCCCCGGCTACGTCCGGGGATTTTTCTTTTCCGGGCGGTTTCGCAATTGATTGCGACCTCTTAATGTATCCGCAAATCCGCATCACAGGGGCAGGACATGACAGATATTTCGATGATAGAGGCCGCGCGTGGGCGCATCGGCAACCATGCGGTTCGCACACCGCTTCTCTCATCGCCTTTTCTGGACGAAATTGCCGGGCGGAAGCTGTTTGTAAAGGCTGAATGCCTGCAGAGAACGGGTTCCTTCAAGTTTCGCGGCGGCTGGTCGGCTGTCTCCGGCCTTCCGGCAGAGGTGCGCGCCAAGGGCGTGATCGCCTTCTCCTCCGGCAACCATGCGCAGGGCGTGGCGCTTGCCGCCCGGCTGCACAATGTTCCTGCCGTCATCATTATGCCGTCGGATGCGCCGAAGATCAAAATCGACAATACCCGCGCTTATGGCGCGGATGTGGTGCTCTATGACCGTGCTAACGAAGATCGCGACGCTATCGGAGATCGCATTTCTCGCGAGCGTGGGCTGACGCTGATCAGGCCCTATGACGAACCGCTGGTCATTGCCGGGCAGGGGACAGTGGGGCTGGAGATTGCTGAACAGGGCGCGGAGCTGGGCATCGGTGCGGCCGAGGTTCTGGTGCCCTGCGGTGGCGGCGGCCTCACCTCCGGCATCTCCCTGGCACTCGCAGCGAAAGCGCCGAACTACAAGGTCAGGACGTCGGAACCGGAGCGGTTCGACGATGTGGCGCGCTCCCTTGCTGCGGGTAAGATCGAGCGTAACGCCACGACCTCGGGCTCGATCTGCGACGCGATCGTCACGCCGCAGCCCGGCAACATTACTTTCCCCATCATGGCCGGGCTGTGCGGAAAAGGCGTTGCCGTGACCGAGGAGGAAGCGCTGCGGGCTATGGTTCTCGCCTTTAACCGGCTGAAGATCGTTGTCGAACCCGGTGGTGCGGTGGCGCTGGCGGCGGCCCTCTTCCACGGCGATGAACTGGAAAGCGAAACGGTGATCGCAGTCGCTTCCGGCGGCAATGTCGATCTGGAGATCATGGCCGGCGCCTTGTCCCGTTTCGGCTGAGGTTAAGGTTGGGCGTCTAGCCGTGCAGCGACCTCATCGGCAATCGCCAGCGAGGCGGTTAGGCCGGGGCTTTCTATGCCGAAAAGATTGACAAGGCCGGCAAGGCCATGCGTTTCCGGCCCATCGATGCGGAAGTCCATGGCCGGTTCGTCCGGGCCGGAAATCTTCGGCCGGATTCCGGAATAGGCCGGGATCAGCGCGTTATCGGGAAGGCCCGGCCAATAACGACGGATCGCATCGCCAAACCCCTCCATGCGGCGGGGATCGACGGCATAGTCGATGGTGTCCACCCACTCCACATCCGGCCCGAAACGGGCCTGGCCGGCGAGATCGAGCGTGAGATGCACGCCGAGGCCATGGGTGTGCGGCGCGGGGTAGATCAGCCGTGAAAAGGGCGACTTGCCGGCCAGCGAAAAATAGCTGCCCTTGGCGAAACGCGCCTGCGGGATATCATCCTCCGGCAATCCTTCGATCTTTCTCGCCACCATGGGTGCAACAAGCCCGGCGGAATTGACGAGCAGCCGGCATGTCAGGCTGGTGGGCTCCGCTCCGCCGACATAAACGCGGAAACCATTGCCCATCGCCTCTGCCTTTTCGAAGGGTGCATTCAGGGCAAGGGCTGCGCCATGATCCTGCGCATCTCCAAGCAGCGCCAGCATATAGGCGTGGCTGTCGATAATACCCGTCGAGGGCGATATCAGGGCTGCGACGCAGGCGAGCGCGGGTTCGAGCAGGCGCGCCTGTCGCTCGTCGATCAGCTCAAGGTCGTTGCAGCCGTTAGCTTCGCCTTTTTCGCGCAGGGTGGCGAGCATGGCCGTTTCTTCATCGCGCGTGGCGACGATGAGCTTGCCGCAGCGGCGATGTGCCACGCCATGGCTTTGGCAGAAGGCATAGAGCCGCTCCTTGCCCTCCACGCAAAGTCGGGCCTTGAGGCTTCCGGCCGGATAATAAAGACCGGCGTGGATGACTTCGCTGTTGCGGGAGGAGGTGGCAGAGCCGAATTCCTTCCCGCTTTCGAGGATGATGACGGAAAGGCCACGCATCGCCAGTGCACGCGCTGTCGCGAGCCCGATCACCCCGGCTCCGATGATGATGGCGTCGATGTCCGTCATGGTCTTTTCCGTGCCCGCCACTGGTTTTGAACGGAAAAGCCCTCCACCGCGTTAATCCCGAGCCATGGGTAGATTGATGCTTGCCGGTGGGCAAGTCGCAATCGGTATTTTTCCCGATGCGCCAATCTTATGGAATTTTATCTCTACTGAAACAGTGGGGAATAAAGCTATTCTACGAGTGAAATAAGCAATGCCCGCTTTGAAGGGCCGAGCAGGAAGGGAGTGTACAATGTCTTATTCCAAGGCAGGAAAAGTAAAAGACTTTGTCTCGCAGCCCCAGTCGCCGCGCAACTGGAAAGATTCGGTTCATGCGGCTCTTGTCGGCGTCTGCGTGGCTTTTGTCGCTGCCGTCATCTTCGGTCTCGTTCCCTGATCCTCCCGATTTTCTCATCAGGTAATTTGAGAATAAAAGGCCGGTCGCTCCTCCGACCGGCCTTTTTCATGACCGCTCACGCCTTCAGGTAATCTTCCGCGAGATCAACCCAGAAAGCGGTTCCGATCGGCAGGATATCGTCGTTGAAATCGAATTTCGGATGGTGCAGCGGCGGGTCGTTATCGGTGCGCGCGGTGCCGAGGAAGAAATAACAGCCGGGCCGTTTCTCCAGCATATAGGCGAAGTCTTCCGCACCCATCGAAGGGCGCTGCATCTCGGCCACCTTTTCAGGTCCGGCAAAACGCCGGGCGAGATCGGCGACATAATCCGTTTCCGCCTTGTGGTTGACGGTTGCATTATAACCGCGCTCGTAATCGATGGTGACACTCATGCCGTAGCTGGCCGCCTGGCCTTCGGCGATCGCCCGGATGCGCTTTTCCAGCTCGTCGCGCACGCCCGGATCGAAGGAGCGGATGGTCAGCAGCATTTCCGCCGTTTCGGGAATGACATTGCTGGCAGCACCGGCATGGAACGCGCCAACGGTGACGACCGCCGACAATTGCGGATGGATGTTGCGGGAGACCACGGTTTGCAGCGCCATGATGATGCTTGCGCCGGCAACGATGGGGTCGGCCGCATCCTGCGGTTCGGCGCCGTGGCCGCCATATCCGTTGACGGTAATCTTGCATTCGTCGACGGCGGCAAGGATCGGCCCGTCGCGTAGCACGAATTGCCCGAAGGGCACGCCGGGATCGTTATGAAGGGCAAAAACCGCATCGCAGGGAAAACGGTCAAACAGCCCGTCCTCGATCATGATGCGGGCACCGCCGAAATTCTCTTCCGCCGGCTGGAAGATCAGATGCAGGGTTCCGTCGAAATTCTTGCGCTCGGCAATGATCTTTGCCGCACCGAGCAGCATGGCGGTATGGCCGTCATGACCGCAGGCATGCATCACACCCTGATTGGCGCTCGCATAATCCGCCCCGGTTTCTTCATGGATCGGCAGGGCGTCGATATCGGCGCGGATGCCGAGCGTGCGGGTGCTGTCGCCATTGCTGAGCGTGGCGACGACACCGGTTCCGGCGAGCCCCCGCGTGACTTCATAACCCATTGCCGCCAACTGTTCGGCAATAAAATCCGACGTCTTGAACTCCGAAAGGCCGATTTCGGGATTGCGGTGCAGGTGGCGGCGAATGGCCACCACATCCGGCATATGGTTGGCAAAAGATGCGAGATTTGCGGTCTGTCTGGTCATTTTTAAAGTCCCGGGTTCGGCCGTTTTTTCCGGCGTCTTTTGTAAATGACATAGCAGCATATGCAGCCATGCGTAAGGGGCGTGCCTGCCCGGAAATGCCCCGAAATTCAGCGCTTGCATCGTGCCGCGACAGGTGGCATGGAACTATTGACGTCCTGGGGCATTAGCTTCTTTCGGATGTAGCGCGGGCCTCTCGGTTCGTGTTGCCCTTCAGGTTGTCAACGGGGGATTATCGGACGTTGCGCGAACAATTTTCGCCATCGGGGAGGGTGCGAAATCCGGTCGGAACGGCATTGCCGGGCCGCAGGACAGCATTTTCTTCCCCCTATCGAAAACACGATGGCCGTACCGACCTCCAGCTTCGCGAACATCCCGGATTAATTATACCGCACCATGATGCGCCCGCGAATGTGCTGCTCATGACGATCCGTTCCGGACAGCGTCCGGTCCGGTTCACCGAAGGTTCAGGATAAGTCATAAATATAGCGTGGCCCGATTTTCGTGCGTGTTCCCGCCACGGACGAAATGCCGGTCAAGTCGAACAAGTCTCCATAAAGTTCAGAATACGAGCCCGATGTCATTTCATATTACCCCGACCGCCGCCGCCCGTGATTCCGAGACGAAGCAGATCGATCACAATGATTCGATCCGCGCGTCGTATATGACGGTTGAGGAGCTGCATGATGCGGGCGCCGCGCTTTCGCGCGATGGCGCCGACAGTCTTCCCGGCTTCATGGAGTTCGATTTCTTCGAGCGTCATCGCGAGAACGAGAAGGAAATCCTCAGGGTCTATCGCACAACGGCCGTCGATGCGGAAAATGGCGCGACGATAACGCCGGCGGCGGAATGGCTGCTCGACAATCACTACGTCATCGAAGAGGCGATCCAGGAAGTCCGCCGCGATTTTCCGCGCAAATTCTACCGCCAGCTGCCGACGATGACGGTGGGCGGCGTGACGATCCCGCGGGTCATGGCGCTCGGCTGGCTTTATGTCGCCCATACCCACAGCACGGTTTCGCGCGAAAACATGACGGCGCTGGTGGATGGCTACCAGACCTCGAAGACGTTGCAGATCGGCGAATTGTGGGCTTTGCCGTCGATCATCCGTTTCGTTCTCATCGAAAATCTTCGCCGTATCTCCATCCGCGTGGAGCGTTCGCGCCGCATGCGCCAGAAGGCGAATGAGGTCGTCGATGAAATCATCCGTCTGAACGATGCGGAAGCCTCGGCAGCGCTTCTCAAGCAGGTCGATTCGCTGGTCGACGACCCGACTTTCGCGACGCAGTTCCTTTATCGTCTGAGGAACGGTTCGCAGACCTCCGGTTTTGCCGTTGCCTGGCTCGAAGAGCGTCTTCACGCTGCCGGCACGGATGCCGAAAACGTCATGATGTCGGAACATAACCGCCTGGCATCCGGCAATGTCACGATGGGCAACATCGTCAAGAGCCTGCGCGAAATCGACGATACCGAATGGTCGGTGTGGTTCGAGGAAGTCAGCCATATCGACAAGGTCCTGCGCGAAGAGACCGACTACGAGGTTCTCGATTTCGGTTCGCGCAACACCTACCGCAATACTATCGAACTTCTGGCGCGACGTTCTCCCAAGACTGAAGTGGAGGTTGCGCGCGCCGCCGTCGAAATGGCGCGTTCGGAGACGCCGGTCGGTGCGGATGAAACTCATCGCGTCAATGTCGGCTCGGTGCTTGTCGGCCAGCGTCGCTTCGAGCTTGAAAAGGCTTTGGGTTACCGGCCGCTGGTGTCGCAGCGTATCGTGCGCTCGATGCGCAAGTTCAACTGGCTGGCAATCGCCGCGCCGGTCCTTCTCATCACCGCGCTCGCCATGCTCGCTGTCGGCTGGTTCCTGGCGCAGGCGGGCATGCCCTGGTATGTCGTGACCGCCTTCCTGCTGATGTTCGCATTGCCGGCATCCGAAGGCGCGACCGGCCTCTTCAACACCCTCGTCACCTTCTTCGTGAAACCGTTCCGGCTGGTCGGATACGAATTCAAGAATGGCATTCCGCAGGATGCCCGCACATTGGTCGCCGTGCCCTGCATGCTGACCAGCCGCGACAGCGTCGACGAGATGATGCGCAATATCGAGGTGCATTATCTCGCCAATCCGCATGGCGAGATTTATTTCTCGCTGGTGAGCGACTGGCGCGATGCGCAGTATGAACAGTCCGACGATGACCTTGAAATTCTCGACTATGCCAAGCGCGAGCTTGCGGCGCTGAACAGCCGTTATGCCTTTGACGGCAAGACGCGCTTTTACCTGCTGCACCGCCGCCGCATCTACAATCCGGCTGAAGGCTGCTGGATGGGCTGGGAGCGCAAGCGTGGCAAGCTGCACGAACTGAACATGCTGCTGCGCGGCGACAAGGATACGACCTTCCTCGGCGGCGCGAATATCGTGCCTGCCGATGTCAAATACGTCATGACGCTGGATGCTGATACGCGCCTGATGCGCGATGCAGTGACCAAGCTCGTCGGCAAGATGCACCACCCGATCAACCGTCCGGTGATCGATCCGGTATCCGGACGGGTTGTCGAAGGCTATGGCCTGCTGCAGCCGCGGGTAACGCCCTCGCTGACGACCGGCAAGGACGCCTCCGTCTTCCAGCGCGTCTTCTCGATCAACCGCGGTATCGATCCTTACGTCTTTACCGTTTCCGACGTCTATCAGGACCTGACCTCGGAAGGCACGTTCACCGGCAAGGGTCTTTATGATGTGGATGCCTTCGAGGCGGCGCTGAAGGGCCGTATCGAAGAAAACTCCATTCTCAGCCACGATCTGCTTGAAGGCTCGTTTGCGCGCTGTGCGCTGGTGACCGACGTGGAACTGGTGGAGGACTTCCCGACCCGCTATGAGGTGGAAGTGTCGCGCCAGCATCGCTGGGCGCGTGGTGACTGGCAGCTTCTGCCCTTTATCCTCGATCGTGCCCGCGGCGTTACCGCCATCGGCCGCTGGAAGATGGTCGACAATCTGCGTCGCTCGCTGACGCCGATCGCCTGGTTCTTCGCCTCGATCCTCGGCTGGTATTTCATGGACCCGCTCGGTGCGCTGATCTGGCAGATCCTGCTGATCTTCTCGCTGTTCGTCGCGCCCACGCTGTCCCTGCTGTCCGGTCTCGTGCCGCGCTCAACTGATATCGTGCCGCAGGCGCATTTCCATACCATCTGGTCGGAAATCCGCGCCACCAATGCGCAGGTTGCGCTGCGTATCGTCTTCATCGCCGATGCCGCCTGTATGATGACGGATGCGATTGCCCGTTCGCTTTACCGCCTGCTCGTCAGCCACAAGCTGATGCTGGAATGGCGTACCGCCGCCAGCATGCAGTCGAGCGCGCAGGGCAGCATCATCGATTATTACCGCCAGATGTGGCATGCGCCCGTGGTGGCGATGCTTGGCCTGCTGTTTGCGGCGCTGCCGGGCGACAACGCTTTCCTGATCGGCATACCCTTCACGCTGCTCTGGGTTCTGTCCCCCGCCGTTGCCTGGTATGTCAGCCAGTCGGCTGAAACCGAAGACCGGCTGTTCGTTTCGGAACACGTCTCCTTCGAGCTTCGCAAGATCGCGCGTCGCACCTGGCGTTATTACGAGGCCTTCGTGACGCCGCAGGAAAACCACCTGCCGCCGGACAACTTCCAGGAAACGCCGGAGCCGATCGTCGCTTCGCGTACCTCGCCCACCAATATCGGCGTTTATCTGCTTTCCATTATTTCGGCCCGCCAGTTCGGCTGGATCAGCTTTGCCGATACGCTGGAGCGGATCGAGAACACGATCCAGACCGTCGAGAAGATGGAAAAGCATCGTGGCCATCTCTACAACTGGTATCATACCGACACCTTGCAGACGCTTGGGCCGCGCTATGTTTCGGCGGTGGATAGCGGCAATCTCGCCGGCCACCTGATCGCGGTTTCGTCCGCCTGCCGTGATTGGGCGGAAGCGCCGTCCGCGCATCTTCAGGGCAATCTTGACGGTATCGGCGATGTCGCCGGCATTCTGCGTGAAACGTTGAAGGCGCTGCCCGACGACCGCAAGAACCTGCGTCCGCTGCATCGTCGCCTTGAGGAGCGCATCATCGGCTTCTCGAACGCTCTGGCCTCGGTCAAGCGCGAGCATGAATTTGCTTCCATCCGCGTCATCAATCTTGCGGTGCTGGCGCGCGACATCCAGAAGCTTGCCACCAATGTTGATCACGAGGTGAAGTCCGCGCAGAGCGCGGAAGTGACCCGTTGGGCGCAATTGCTCGTGGAATCCTGCGAAGCGCATATTTCCGACAGCGCCATCGACCTCACCAATATGGAGCCGCTGCGCCAGCGTCTCGCATCGCTGCGCGACCGCAGCCGTAACCTTGCCTTCTCGATGGATTTCACCTTCCTTTACCGCAAGGATCGCCGTCTTCTGTCGATTGGCTATCGCGTCGAAAGCAAGGAGCTGGACGAGGCCTGCTACGACCTTCTGGCGTCTGAATGCCGCCTGACGAGCCTCTTCGCCATCGCCAAGGGCGATCTGCCGACCGAGCACTGGTATCGTCTCGGTCGCCAGGTCGTGCCGATTGGCGCGCAGGGCGCGCTGGTCTCCTGGTCCGGCTCGATGTTCGAATATCTGATGCCGCCGCTCGTCATGCAGGAGCGTCAGGGTGGCATCCTCAACCAGACCAACAATCTGATCGTCAAGGAACAGATGAACCATGGCCGTCGCCTCGGCACGCCATGGGGCATTTCCGAAGCGGCGTTCAACGCCCGCGACCACAACATGAACTATCAGTACACCAATTTCGGTGTGCCGACGCTCGGCCTCAAGCGCGGCCTTGGCCAGAATGCGGTGATCGCGCCTTATGCGTCGATCCTCGCCAGCCAGTATGATCCTGACGGTGCGCTCGAAAACCTCGACAAGCTGCGCAAGCTTGGCGCGCTTGGCCAGTACGGTTTCCACGACGCGGTGGATTTCACGCCGACACGTGTGCCCGATGGCAAGGTCTGCGCGGTGGTCTACAATTATTACGCCCACCACCATGGCATGTCGATTGCGGCCGTCGCCAACGTCGCCTTTGACGGCGTGCTGCGCGAACTGTTCCACTCCGATCCGGTGATCGAGGCCGCCGAACTGCTGCTGCAGGAAAAGGCGCCGCGCGAAGTGCCGGTCATGAGCGCCAAATACGAGCCGGAAACTCCCGGCAAGGAACAGGCCGACCTCCTGCGCGCAGAAGTGCGCTCCATTGCCGACCCGGCCGTGCGCGACCGCGAAGTGGTGTTCCTGTCGAATGGCCACTACTCGACCATGCTCACCTCCACGGGTGCCGGGTATTCGAAGTGGAACGGACAGGCGATTTCCCGCTGGAAGGCCGACCCGACGGAGGATCGCTGGGGCACCTTCATCTTCCTGCGCGACACCACCAATGGACAATGGTGGAGTGCGACGGCGGAGCCGCGCGTCATCGAAGGTGAAAAGACCAAGACGATCTTCACCGACGACAAGGCTGAATTCCACAAAACCACCGGCGATCTGCAGAGCGTGGTCGAATGCATCGTCGCCACCGAGCATGATGCCGAGGGCCGCCGCGTCACCCTGCTCAATGTCGGTTCCGAGGATCGCTATATCGAAGTGACCTCCTATATGGAGCCGGTGATTGCGTCGGAGGACGACGACAACGCCCATCCGCTGTTCTCGCGCATGTTCGTGCAGACGGAGATTGGGCGCCGCGGCGACGTTATTCGAGCCTGGCGCAACCGCCGCAGCCCGAACGAGCCCTGCACCGTCATTGCGCATCTTGCCGCCGACAATGCCGGCCCGTCGCGGCCGACGGAATTCGAGACGGATCGTGCCAAGTTCATCGGTCGCGGGCGTTCGCTGCGTGAAGCGGCAGCTTTCGATGTCGGTGCGACGCTTTCCAGCACCGACGGCTTCACGCTTGATCCTATCCTGTCGCTGCGCCGCACCGTGCGCGTGCCGGCGGGCAAGAAGGTGAGCGTGATCTTCTGGACGATCGCCGCGCCGAGCCGCGAGGAGGTCGACAAGGCAATCGACCGTTACCGTCATCCGGATGCCTTCGCGCATGAACTCGTGCATGCCTGGACGCGCACGCAGGTACAGATGCGCCATGTGGGCGTTACCTCGCAGCAGGCGGCCGCCTTCCAGCATCTCGGCCGTTATCTGACCTATCCCGACATGCATCTGCGTGCGGATTCGGAAACGCTGAAAACAGGTCTCGCTTCGCAGCGCGCTTTGTGGCCGCTTGCGATTTCTGGCGATTTCCCGATCTTCAGCCTGCGTATCAACGACGATATGGATATGGATATCGCCCGTGAGGCGCTGAGCGCCCATGAATATCTGCGCTCGCGCGGCGTGATCTTCGATCTCGTCATCGTCAACGAACGGGCTGCGTCCTATGCGCAGGACATGCAGCATGCGCTGGATCATATTTCCGAGGCGCAGCGCCGCATCAATCCCGCCGATGGCGGACGTCCGCACGTCTTCTCCGTGCGCCGTGACCTGATGGATGAAGAGACCTGGAGCGCGCTTCTCGCCGCTTCCCGCGTGGTTCTCCACGTGCGCAACGGCAAGATTGTTGACCAGATCAACCGTGCGGTATCGCTGTTTGCGGCCCATCGCGGTCCTGACGGCACAAGCGACGCCGCGCAGGCCCGTCTGCCTGTGCCGGTCTTCCCTGTGGCGGAGCCGGTGGAGGATGCGGGCGATCTCGATTTCTGGAACGGTTTCGGCGGTTTTGCCAGAAGCGGTCAGGAATATGTCGTGCGCCTCAATGGCGGGCAGTCCACGCCGCATCCGTGGATCAACGTCATCTCGAATGAGAATTTCGGCTTCCATATTTCTGCCGAAGGTGCCGGTTTCAGCTGGAGCCGCAATTCACGCGACTATCAGCTGACGCCCTGGAGCAACGATCCGGTCATCAACCGCCCGGGTGAGGCCTTCTATGTCGCCGATGTCGAGACAGGAAAGCTCTATACGCCCTGCGCCGCGCTGTCGCGCGATCCCGAAGCCATGTTCGAAACGCGCCATGGTCTTGGTTACTCCGTGCTGACGGGCGTGGCCGATACGCTGGAGGTGGAGCTGACGCAGACCGTGGACCGTGAAAAACCGGTCAAGCTCTCGCAGGTCATCGTTCGTAACAAGGGTTCGAAAAGCCGCCGCCTGAAGGTTTACGCCTATGTGGAATGGGTGCTTGGCAATAACGGCCAGAAATCCGCGCCGTTCATTCTGAGCAGGCACGATGCCGGCAACAATGCGATCTTCGCGTCGAACCCCTACAGCATCGACTATAGCGCCCGCACGGCGTTCCTGACGCTCGACAGCGAGGCAAGCGGTTTCACCACCAGCCGTCGGGAATTCATCGGTCGCTTTGGGTCGGCGCAGGCGCCGCAGGGCATCGTGTCCGGTGCCGCACTCAGTGGCAGCACCGAGGTCGACGGCGATCCCTGTGCTGCGCTGATGCAGGAAATCCACCTGAAGCCCGGCGAAGAACGGCACATGACCTTCATTCTCGGCGATGCCGACAATGCGGAAGAGGCCGAAGCGTTGGTGAAGGATGTTCGCCAGGCGGACTTCCAGACGGTGCTGGACGAAAGCAAGGCGTTCTGGACGGGCTTTACCGGGCAGTTGCAGGTTTCCACGCCGGATGCCGGCTTCAACCACATGGTCAATAACTGGCTGCCCTATCAGGCGCTTGCCTGCCGCATTCTGGCGCGCACGGCCTTCTACCAGTCGAGCGGTGCCTTCGGTTTCCGCGACCAGCTTCAGGATACGCTGGCCTTCCTGCTCTACCAGCCGGATCTCGCCCGCAAGCAGATCCTGCGCGCGGCAGGCCGCCAGTTCCCGGAAGGCGATGTGCAGCACTGGTGGCTGCCGTTGACCGGTGCCGGTGTTCGCACCACCATCTCGGACGATGTGGTCTGGCTTGCTTATGCGATCAACCAATATGTCTCGGCCACGGGTGATGCCGCCATCCTCGATGAAAGCATTCCCTTCCTGAAAGGTCCGGCATTGATGCCTGGCCAGCATGATGCTTTCTTCCAGCCGGAGACGAGCGACAGGTCCGCCACACTTTACGAACATGCGGCGCTGGCGCTCGATCTCGCCATCCATCGCACCGGCGAAAACGGTCTGCCGCTGATCCTCGGCGGCGACTGGAACGACGGCATGAACCGTGTCGGCGTTGGCGGCAAGGGCACCAGCGTCTGGCTCGGCTGGTTCCTGGCCGGGGCCCTGCGTGATTTCATCGGGATCGCCGAGAAGCGTGGCGATACTGATCGCGTCGGCAAATGGGCGGCGCATCGCGAAAAGCTGCGCAATGTTCTCGAAACGGCGGGTTGGGACGGCAGCTATTATCGGCGTGGTTATTTCGATGACGGCACGCCGCTCGGTTCCGCCGAAAGCGAGGAATGCCGGATCGATTCGCTTGGCCAGAGCTGGAGCGTTCTCTCCGGCGAAGGTGAAGAGGCTCGGTCGCGGCAGGCAATGGATGCCGTCATGGAGCATCTGGTCGATGAGCAGACCGGTATTATCCGGCTGTTCACGCCGCCCTTCTCGCAGGCGCCGCATGATCCGGGCTATATCAAGGGATATCCGCCGGGTGTGCGCGAAAACGGCGGACAATATACCCATGCGGCAACCTGGGTGGTTCTCGCCCTTGCCAGGCAGGGTAGGGCGCAAGAGGCATGGAACTGCTTCAAGCTGCTCAACCCCGTCAATCATGCGCTCGATGCGGCAGCGTCGGAAACCTATCGGGTCGAACCCTATGTGGTGACTGCGGATGTCTACGGTGAAGGCGCTTATGCGGGCCGTGGCGGCTGGAGCTGGTACACGGGTTCCGCCGGCTGGCTCTACCGTGCGGCAGTCGAAGGTATTCTCGGTATCACCCGCACCGACGGCAAGCTTCACATCTCGCCATCGCTGCCGGAGGACTGGAGCGGTTTCTCGGTGAAGATCACGCTCGACGGAAAGGCGAAGGACATTGCCGTCAGCCGCAAGGCCGGCACAGCGGACGTCTCCGTATCCGTCGATGGCAAGCCGCTGTCGGCAGACGATCGGGTGATCCCCTTCGATTGAGACGACCGATTTTCCGCGCTTTTAAAGCCAGGCTCCTGCGGTGACGCAGGGGCCTGAATTTTTATGAGCTGCCTCGCCTCTGATATTTGTTTGGTCTTGCATGGTTGCGTGGCACCCCAACCTTTTGAGAAATGCAACGTCGTCCTCTTCCGAGGATGTAATCAAATACGATAAAATCAGTACGTCGCGGATGCCCGGACAGGTCCGAGCATGGCGAACCTAGCCGGCAAAGCTTTGTCAGTAATCTTTGAGCGCGTAGCGTCCGGT
The DNA here is from genome assembly GCF_058803865.1 of Agrobacterium sp. GW821-FHT14E08. Classification (NCBI taxonomy): domain Bacteria; kingdom Pseudomonadati; phylum Pseudomonadota; class Alphaproteobacteria; order Hyphomicrobiales; family Rhizobiaceae; genus Agrobacterium; species Agrobacterium sp. GW821-FHT14E08. The sequence continues at coordinate 179,948 of NZ_JBXAPJ010000005.1, forward strand.
GACCTTTGTCTCACTCGTGCGCTCCTGTCACAGCACGCGCCGCTCGCCCTTCGCTATTATCAGCCGAGACTTCCCCCAAGTGGTTATCGTGGGAAGGGGCATCAATTGCCGCATGAGCGAATGTCCGTGGGATCAGTCTGGGCAAACATTGTTCGCTCGGATGAAGAGACCATGTCCTCCGCCGCGTAACACTCACAAAGCGGACAAAGAAAAAGGGCGGACAACACGGTGTCCGCCCTCTCTTTATTCGATTATCCAAATTCTCAGGAAGCGATGGCTTTCGGCCGGGGCTGGCCTTCGTCTTCCGTCAAAAGGCCGCTGGTGCGCAGCAGCGAGGTGAAGCGTCCGCCGCGTTGGCTGAGTTCATCAAACGTGCCCTTTTCGATGATACGGCCCTGATCGAGGAACAGCACCAGATCGGCATCGCGAACCGTGGAAAGGCGGTGGGCGATGATGAAGGTTGTGCGGTTCATTCTGAGCGCGTCCACCGCGGCTTTCACGCGTGCTTCCGTTTCCACGTCCAGTGCGCTGGTTGCTTCATCGAGAACCAGAATGGGGGCGTTCTTCAGAATGGCGCGGGCGATGGCGATGCGCTGGCGTTCGCCGCCGGACAGGCGGTTGCCGCGTTCGCCCACCTGCGTCAGGTAGCCATTGATGCGACTATCGATGAAATCCGTCGCTGCCGCAGCGGCTGCCGCTTCCATCACTTCCGCATCCGTGGCCGATTCGCGACCGAGGCGGATGTTCTCGCGGATGGAACGGTTCAAAAGGCCGGCATCCTGAAACACGGTTGCGATGGAGTTTCTGAGCGAATTCTTGGTCACCGTCGAAATATCGGTTCCATCGATCAGAATCTGGCCGGAATCCGGATCGTAGACACGCTGCAGAAGGTTGATGAGCGTGGTCTTGCCCGCGCCTGTCGGCCCGACGATTGCAATGGTCTGTCCGGCCTTGGCCGTGAACGAGATGTCGTGGACGCCCTGCTTGGTGTTGGCAAAACCGAAGTTGATGTTGCGGAACTCCACGGTGCCGGAGACATTGGACAATTCGCGGGCATCGCCCGGCTCTTCCCGTTCCTTGACGGAATCCTCCAGCACGAAGAAATCCTCGAGCTTGGCGCGGGCCTCGAAAATCTGCGTCACGAATTGGCGCATCTGGTCGAGACGGCCGATCAGGAGATTGGCAAAACCGATGAAGGCAATGACGTCGCCGACGCGCAACTCGCCGTTCTTCACCAATACCGTGCCGATGACGAGGATGATCATCATAGACACGGTGGAGGCCGTACGGTTCAGCGCGCTGGCGAAAGCCCACCAGTCAAGCACCGGATATTGGGCGCTCAGCAGCTTCTCGGTGAAGGATTTCAGCGCCTTCGTTTCGGCCTCGATGCGGTTGTAGCTATGCAGTACCGATACGTTGCTGATGGAATCGCTGACATGGGCAAAAACGCTGTGATAGTGCTCTTCGACCGAAGCCTGGCCGTCCTTGGTACGGCCCATCACCCATTTGCCGATGAACCAGTAGACGATGCCGAGGCCAATCAGAACGAAGCTGAGGCGCAGGTCCATGGACATGGCTGTCGGGACAAGCAGCACGAGTGCCACGAAGGTTGCCAGATGGGTGCGCATGAATTCCAGCCAGAGGCCAAACAGCGTCTCGCTGGCGCGCAGCAACGTGTGCAGGGCGTTGGACGTGCCGCGCTGATGGTGCCAGGAGAGCGGCATCGAAATGATGCGCCCGAAGGCTTCCGTCAGCAGCGTTGCACGGCGGCCATGCGCCAGCCGGTCCGCCTCGCGTGCGACAGCAACGTAAGCGACGGTATTGAAGACGCCGAAGCCCGCCCAGAGAATGAGAATGGGCGTGACGTTGGTGCCGGAAGAAATGGCGTCGATGATCCGGCCGAACAGCACGGGTTCGGCAATGGTGATCGCCGCAAGAATGACGTTGGCGATGACAACCACCGTCACACGCCATTTATGTACGGTCAGATAGCGCAGAGCGCGTGTGTAAACCTGAAACAAAGTCAAATTTTCAATCCAGTCCGGGCATCTTTTTCGAGCGGTTGATTGTTCGGTCTCAAGCAATGCTTCTTTAGCAAGGTTGCATGAGACGGCGAAATTTGTGTAATTATCGCTCTTTCTGTCTGAATGGCGGCTTAACAAACTGACCGCGCATGCGAACCGAAAAAAAACGAACCCGATCTCCAGGGGACGCCGTCACAAGATTTTGCATGTTCGTTTCAGGGATTGCTAACGATGACATGATCAATCTCATCCGACCGGCGCCCGAGTAACATGACGTCATCGCGGGACCATGTCCTTCGGTCATTCCTTTCAAGCCAAGTTCCGGGCCATGTGTCTTTATGCATGATATTCTTCACTTCATCTCTGCATGTTACCAGGCGGGAAGCGCCGACCGCGTTCGTTCCGAATTCGTGACTCTTATTCGCGAATATGGTTTCGAATATTTCCTTGTCAGCAGGCGGATGACCGGGGAGCTTGCCTCCACCGGCCAGATTCTCGCACAACATCTGCCGGAAGGCTGGATCGAGGTCTACAGGGCCAAGAAATACAATCTCGTCGATCCCGTCCGTAAAGTGATCGGCATGGTCCACAAGCCGTTCCAGTGGAAAGAGGCCCTGGAGGGCCTGCCCCGCGCCATGCATCGAAAAAGGGCGAGCGTCTTTTTTAACGATGCCGGTCGATATGGCCTGCAGGGCGGTTATGCCTTTCCCGTGCACGGACGCGCGGGATTTATCGGCGCGGTGTTCATTGGCGGCCAGGACCGGCAATTGCCTTTGCTTCAGGTCGAGCTGCTGGATGCGGCCACGCGTGCCGTGTTCTGGCGCCTGCTCGACCTTTCGGGTCAGGCCCATGGCCTCAACAATGGCCCGGATGTTTCCGCTCTCGAGCTTACAAAACGGGAAATGGAAGTGCTGACGCTGATGGCGGACGGCATGACCTCGACGGAAATCGGACGCCAGCTATCGATCTCCAACCACACGGTCGACTGGTATATCAACGGAATCCAGCGCCGGTTCAGCGCCAAGAACCGGCAGCATACCGTCGCGCTTGCTTTTCGCCATGGCTTGCTGAGCTAGCGGCGACAGGACGGTTCTCTCCCGAATTGCCCTTTCCAAGACCGGGTTTTGCTGCTTAATTCCGCAGTGCAGCAGAAATTTTGTTTTGGCGTGTGGGGAGACCGTCTTGAAAATATCGAAAATACTTGTTGCCAACCGATCCGAAATTGCGATCCGCGTTTTCCGGGCAGCCAACGAGCTTGGGATTAAAACCGTTGCGATTTGGGCGGAAGAGGACAAGCTGTCTTTGCACCGCTTCAAGGCGGACGAATCCTATCAGGTCGGCAGAGGGCCACATCTCGCCAAGGATATGGGGCCGATTGAAAGTTATCTTTCGATCGAAGAGGTTATCCGCGTTGCCAAGCTTTCCGGAGCTGACGCGATCCATCCCGGTTACGGCCTTCTGTCCGAGAGCCCGGAATTCGTGGAGGCCTGTAACAAGGCCGACATAACCTTCATTGGACCGACCGCGGATACGATGCGCCAGCTCGGCAACAAGGTGGCTGCCCGCAATCTGGCGATTTCTGTTGATGTGCCCGTCGTTCCCGCCACCGATCCGCTGCCGGACGATATATCGGAAGTGGAGCGCATGGCCGAGGAAATCGGCTATCCCGTCATGCTGAAGGCCTCCTGGGGCGGCGGCGGCCGCGGCATGCGCGCCATCCGCAAAAAGGAAGACCTGGCGCGTGAAGTGACCGAGGCCAAGCGCGAAGCGAAGGCCGCCTTCGGCAAGGACGAGGTCTATCTCGAAAAGCTGGTCGAGCGCGCCCGCCACGTCGAGAGCCAGGTTCTCGGCGATACGCATGGAAACGTCGTACATCTGTTCGAGCGCGATTGTTCGATCCAGCGTCGTAACCAGAAGGTGGTCGAGCGTGCGCCGGCACCATATCTCAGCGAAGCGCAACGCCAGGAGCTGGCGGCCTATTCGCTGAAGATCGCTGCCGCGACAAATTATATCGGCGCCGGCACGGTCGAATATCTGATGGATGCCGATACCGGCAAGTTCTACTTCATCGAGGTCAATCCACGCATTCAGGTGGAGCATACCGTCACCGAAGTCGTGACCGGTATTGATATCGTCAAGGCGCAGATCCATATTCTGGAGGGGGCCGCAATCGGCACGCCGGAATCGGGTGTGCCGAAGCAGGAAGATATCCGCCTCAACGGGCATGCGCTGCAGTGCCGCATCACCACGGAAGATCCGGAACACAACTTCATTCCGGATTATGGCCGTATCACCGCTTACCGCTCCGCTTCGGGCTTCGGCATCCGTCTGGACGGCGGCACGTCCTATACCGGTGCTGTCATTACGCGCTATTACGATCCGCTGCTCGTCAAGGTGACGGCCTGGGCGCCGCGACCGGATGAGGCGATCAACCGCATGGACCGCGCGCTGCGCGAATTCCGTATCCGCGGCGTCGCCACCAACCTGACCTTCCTCGAAGCCATCATCGGTCACGACAGCTTCCGCAACAATACCTATACGACGCGTTTCATCGATTCGACGCCGGAGCTCTTCGCACAGGTCAAGCGTCAGGACCGCGCCACCAAGCTTCTGACCTATCTTGCCGATGTGACGGTCAACGGCCACCCGGAAACCAAGGGTCGCGCCAGGCCGTCCGAAAAGGCGGCAAAGCCCGTCGTGCCCTATATCGATGCGCCGACGCCCGACGGCACCAAGCAGCTGCTGGACAAGCTCGGCCCGAAAGGCTTTGCGGACTGGATGCGCAATGAAAAGCGTGTGCTGGTCACCGACACGACCATGCGCGACGGGCACCAGTCGCTTCTGGCGACTCGCGTTCGCACGCATGATATCGCCCGCGTCGCCAGCGTTTATGCCAAGGCGCTGCCTGAGCTTCTGTCGCTGGAATGCTGGGGTGGTGCGACCTTCGATGTCTCCATGCGCTTCCTGACGGAAGACCCATGGGAGCGTCTTGCCCTGATCCGCGAAGGCGCGCCGAACCTGCTGCTGCAAATGCTGCTGCGCGGCGCAAACGGCGTCGGTTACAAGAACTATCCCGACAACGTTGTGAAATATTTCGTTCGTCAGGCAGCAAGGGGCGGGGTCGATCTTTTCCGCGTCTTCGACTGCCTGAACTGGGTGGAGAATATGCGCGTCTCGATGGATGCGATCGCCGAGGAGAACAAGCTCTGCGAGGCGACCATCTGCTATACCGGCGATCTGCTGAATTCGGCGCGCCCGAAATACGATCTCAAATATTATACCAGCCTTGCCGCCGAGCTGGAAAAGGCCGGTGCGCATATCATCGCCGTCAAGGATATGGCGGGCCTGTTGAAACCGGCCGCCGCCAAGGTTCTGTTCAAGGCCCTGCGTGAGGCGACCGGTCTGCCGATCCATTTCCACACCCATGATACATCGGGCATTTCCGCCGCGACTGTTCTTGCTGCCGTGGATGCGGGCGTCGATGCCGTGGATGCGGCGATGGATGCCTTCTCCGGCAACACGTCGCAGCCATGCCTCGGCTCCATTGTGGAGGCACTTGCTGGGTCGGAACGGGATACGGGTCTCGATACCGAATGGATCCGCCGCATTTCCTTCTACTGGGAGGCCGTGCGCAATCAATATGCGGCTTTTGAAAGCGATCTGAAGGGACCGGCCTCGGAAGTCTATCTGCATGAAATGCCGGGCGGGCAGTTCACCAATCTCAAGGAACAGGCCCGCTCGCTCGGTCTCGAGAGCCGTTGGCACGAGGTGGCGCAGGCCTATGCCGATGCCAACCGGATGTTCGGCGATATCGTCAAGGTAACGCCGTCTTCCAAGGTCGTCGGCGATATGGCGCTCATGATGGTGAGCCAGGATCTCACGGTTGCCGATGTCGAGAATCCCGACCGTGAGGTGTCTTTCCCTGACTCCGTGGTGTCGATGCTGAAGGGCGATCTTGGGCAGTCACCGGGTGGCTGGCCGGAGGCCCTGCAGAAAAAGGCGCTGAAAGGCGAGGCTCCCTACACGGTTCGTCCTGGTTCGTTGCTGGCGGATGCCGATCTCGATGCCGAAAGAAAGACGATCGAGACGAAGCTGGAGCGCAAGGTCGATGATTTCGAGTTCGCGTCCTATCTGATGTATCCGAAGGTGTTCACGGACTTCGCGCTTACCGCCGAGACCTATGGTCCCGTTTCCGTGCTGCCTACCGATGCCTACTTCTACGGCATGGAGGATGGCGAGGAGCTGTTTGCCGATATTGAACGCGGCAAAACGCTGGTTATCGTCAATCAGGCTTCATCCGGCACTGACGACAAGGGCATGGTGACAGTCTTCTTCGAGATCAATGGTCAGCCTCGTCGAATCAAGGTGCCGGACCGTGCCCATGGCGCTTCCGGTTCCGCCGTGCGCCGTAAGGCGGAACTCGGCAATGGCACGCATATCGGTGCGCCTATGCCGGGCGTGATCAGCCGCGTCTTCGTTAATCAGGGACAGGAGGTCAAGGCCGGCGACGTGCTGCTCTCCATCGAAGCGATGAAGATGGAAACGGCGCTTCATGCGGAGCGCGAGGGCAAGATCGCCGAAGTTCTCGTCAAGCCAGGCGATCAGATCGACGCCAAGGATCTGCTGATATCATACGCCGAATAAGGGCGTTTCCTATCGTCAGTTACGAGTTAGACGCCCGCCTTCCGGCGGGCGTTTTGCTGTTGCGTATTCGTCAAAACTCGAATATGCCTGTTCGTGCACGTTTATTCCTGTTTATGCATGAGTTTCCATGAGCGATCATTTTGTCAGCGAGCGGCAGGCGCTCATTCTCGCGCAGCTGCGGCAAAGCGGTCGTGTGCTTGCGCAGGATCTGGCCCAGAATTTCGGCGTTTCCGAAGATACGGTCCGCCGGGATCTGCGCGAGATGGCGGCACGTGGCGAATGCCTGCGCGTTTATGGCGGAGCACTGCTTTCAGATAGCAAAACGGTGCCGCTGAAGACGCGGATTGCCGAGGATGCCGACCGCAAGGCCTCTCTGGCGCGCGCAGCCGTTCCGCTTCTCGCGCCAGGCATGGTTGTCTTCATCGATGCCGGTTCCACCAATCTGGCCATTGCAAGAGCTATCCCTGCCGGTATCAACCTGACCGTGGTGACGAACACGCCCGCGATCGCCGCTGAACTCACGGGGCGGGCCGATATCGATCTGGTGCTGATCGGCGGCAAGGTCGATCCGGCCGTTGGTGCTGCGATCGACGCCATGGCGTTGCGGCAACTGGAGCTGATGCGACCCGATCTGTGTATTCTCGGCGTTTGCGGCGTTGCGGAGGAGACCGGCCTGTCGGCGGATGTTTTCGAGGATGCAGTGTTCAAGCGGCTTGCCTGCAGCGCCAGCCAGCGGATTGTCGCCGCCGTTACCACGGAAAAGCTTGGCCACAGAGCGGCCTTTCACGTGCATGATTTTTCACCGCCTCTTTCCCTGGTGCTCGAACATGATGCCGATCCGGCACTGATCGAGGCGCTGTCGGCAAGAGGCGTACAGCTTCATTGCGGCGATGATGACGCCGTTCGATTTTCCCATGGTCAAGTCTGAAGGATATTGCCGATGAATGGCCCCACGACATTTTCGCCGACGGTGAAGCGCTCATCCTATCTGACGCGTCACAGGCTTGGCGTTTCCCTGCTGTTTTTGATGAACGGTTTCATGATGGGGTCCTGGGCTCCGAAGATTCCGGAATTTGCGGCGCGTTTATCGCTCAGTGAGAGTGCACTTGGCCTGATCATTCTGGTTTTTGGTATTGGTTCGCTGGTTTTCATGCCGATCGCCGGTTCCCAGATCGCCCGTTTCGGATCGCGCACGGTCAGCCTTGTGACTGCGGCAATCTTTCTGCCGACACTGCTTTTCATCTCCTGGGCGGGCACGATCTGGGCGGGGGTGATTGCGGTTTTCCTGTTTGGCGGTCTGACGGGGGCCATGGATGTCGCCATGAACGCCAATGCCGTGGCTGTCGAGCGTGACATGCGCCGCGCCATCATGTCGTCGTGCCACGCCTTCTGGAGCCTCGGCGGCCTGATCGGTGCCGGTCTTGGCGGTTACCTCATCACAGCCATCGGCGTTCAGGGTCATGCGATCGCGCTGACGATTATCGCGCTCATCCTGCTGGTTATTGCGTGGCCGCGCGTTCTTGCGGATCGTCCGCACGCCGAGGAAGAGCGCCCGAAGGGCGGCTTGCCGCTGACACCCCTGCCGTGGATCATTGGCCTGATGGCGCTGTTTTCGATGATCCCGGAAGGTGCGATCCTCGATTGGGGCGCTCTTTATCTGCGTAACGAACTCGGTGCTTCCGTCTCGCAGTCCGGTTTCGCTTTCGCGGCATTTTCCATGACCATGGCGATCATGCGTTTTGCCGGCGATCTGGTGCGCGACAGGTTCGGGGCCGTCCGGACCCTGCGTTTCTGCTCGGTCATGTCGATCACCGGTCTTCTGATTGCCGGCCTTGCGGGAAATTCCACTTTTGTGATCATCGGTTTCGCCATTGCCGGCATCGGTATCTCCAACATGGTGCCGATCGCTTTTTCGGCGGCCGGCAATATGCCGGGACTGGCGCCTGGCATTGGCCTGTCGGTTGTCACCACCATGGGTTATTCCGGTATTCTGGTGGCGCCCTCGGCTATCGGCTTCATTGCCGAACATACCGGGCTTGCCAGCGTCTTTCTCGCTCTGCCGTTGCTGCATGTGGTGGTTTTGCTGCTTTCGCGGCTCGCCCGGCACGCGGATGGTGCGGGCAAGGAATAGGCGTCTCGAATTTTGCCATGATTGCGGTAAAGTAGAAGCTCTTATGCGTTGGGTGTTGACAAGCAGGCCCCCTTGTTTCACCTCAATTGCCAGACCTTGCCGCAAGCTCCAGAGACCGCCATGACGTCACATGCCGATTACGATCCAAAGCCCCGCCGCGCATCCGTCGCCGTCGACGTGGGCGGCGTCATCGTGGGGGGCGGTGCGCCCGTTGTCGTACAGTCGATGACCAATACCGACACGGCGGATATTGACGCCACCGTGCAGCAGGTGGCGGCGCTTTTCCGGGCCGGTTCGGAAATGGTGCGCATTACCGTCGACCGGGACGAGAGCGCCGCAGCGGTGCCGAAAATCCGCGAGCGGCTGCTGCGTCTGGGCATGGATGTGCCGTTGATCGGCGATTTCCATTATATCGGCCACAAGCTTCTGGCCGACCACCCGGCCTGCGCCGAGGCGCTGGCGAAGTATCGCATCAATCCGGGCAATGTCGGTTTCAAGGACAAGAAGGACAAACAGTTCGGCGAAATCATCGAAATGGCGATCCGCTATGACAAGCCGGTTCGCATCGGTGTCAACTGGGGTTCGCTTGACCAGGAATTGCTGACCGCGCTGATGGACAGGAACAAGGAGGAGGGTTTTCCGCTCTCCGCCCGTCAGGTCACGCGTGAGGCCATCGTGCAGTCGGCGCTTATTTCCGCCGAGCTTGCCGAAGAGATCGGCCTGCCGCGTAACCGTATCATTCTTTCGGCCAAGGTCAGCCAGGTGCAGGACCTGATCGCCGTTTATTCGATGCTGTCTGAGCGGTCCAACCACGCCCTGCATCTCGGTCTTACCGAAGCGGGCATGGGTTCCAAGGGTATTGTCGCCTCTTCCGCCGCCATGGGTTATGTGCTGCAGCATGGCATCGGCGACACGATCCGCGTTTCGCTGACGCCGGAGCCGAATGGCGACCGCACCCGCGAGGTCCAGGTGGCGCAGGAACTGCTGCAGGTCATGGGTTTTCGCCAGTTCATTCCGGTCGTTGCGGCATGTCCCGGCTGCGGGCGCACCACGTCCACCGTGTTTCAGGAACTTGCCCAGAACATTCAGAACGACATTCGCAAGAACATGCCGATCTGGCGTGACAAATATCCCGGTGTCGAGGCGCTGAATGTCGCCGTCATGGGCTGTATCGTCAACGGTCCGGGTGAAAGCAAACATGCCGATATCGGCATTTCCCTGCCCGGTACCGGCGAAAGCCCGGCAGCGCCGGTCTTCATCGACGGAGAAAAGGCGCTCACCCTGCGTGGTCCCAACATTGCCGGCGATTTCGAAGCGCTTGTGGCCGATTACATCGAAAAGCGTTTTGGCCGGAAAGATGCGGCGGAGTAAAGAGTACCGTGAAAAGGCCGGAATTCCACTGTCATACCTCCTGAACCTCTCGGAGCATCAAACTACATGATCAAAAAAATTGCGATCGTTGCCCTTTGCGCGACCTATCTTTCTTCGTGCACCACGACCGATCCCTATACGGGTGAGCAGAAGATGTCGAACACCGCGGGCGGTGCCGGCATCGGCGCCGTCGTCGGCGCGCTCGGTGGTCTGGCTGTCGGCGGTTCGCCGACCGGCCGCCGTAATGCCGCGCTTATCGGTGCGGGCATCGGCGCGCTCGCCGGTGGCGCCATCGGCAATTACATGGATGGCCAGGAAGCCGAGCTTCGCGCCCAGCTTCAGGGTACGGGCGTTTCGGTTAGCCGCCGCGGCGACAGCATCGTTCTCAACATGCCGTCGAACATCACCTTCGCGACGGATCAGGATCAGGTCATCCCGCCCTTCTATCAGACCCTCGATTCCGTCGGCATCGTGCTGAACAAGTTCAACCGCACGCTGATCGACATCAACGGTCATACCGATTCTACCGGCCGCGCCGATTACAATCAGGGCCTCTCGGAGCGTCGTGCCGCCTCGGTTGCCAATTATCTCGGTGCGCGCGGCGTCGATCAGCGCCGTATTTCGACACTCGGTTTCGGTGCCTCACAGCCGATCGCATCCAATGCAACGCCTGACGGTCGCGCCCAGAACCGTCGCGTCGAAGTGCTGATTTCGCCGCTCAAGGGCTGATTGGATGATGAAAAGCTGAGTGGAAGCCGCTCAGCTTTTTCTTTCAGCGATGAATCTGGCGGCCGCGATGAGAATCGCGGCCTTTTCGCCATAAGGGGCCAGTAGCTCGCCGGCTTCCGCCACTTGCTCCCGCAGCTGGCTGTGTGCCCAGTCTTCGCCGCGCAGCGCCACGAGCGTTCCCTTGCCGCGCGCGGCATCCTTGCCGGTTGCCTTGCCCATGGTGGCGGCATCGGCCGTCAAATCCAGAAGGTCGTCGGCAAGCTGGAAGGCGAGGCCGATCTTTTCACCGAAGAGGCGCAGCCTTTGCCTTTCGGAAATATCGCTGCCGGCGATGATCGCGCCTGCCTCGCAGGCAAAACGCAGCAGAGCACCAGTTTTCATAGCCTGCAATGTAATGACGCCGGCTTCGTCCGGAGCCTTTTTTTCCGCAGCAAGATCGAGCGCCTGACCGCCCGCCATGCCGCCGATGCCCGCCGCGCGGGCCAGCGCCAAGACCAGAGCCGCCTTGCGATCCGCCGGAAGCGGATTCTCATCCGATGCGATGATATCGAAGGCGAGCGTCAGCAGGCTGTCGCCGGCGAGAATGGCTGTCGCCTCATCGAATTTGCGATGCACGGTCGGTTGGCCGCGGCGCAGATCGTCATCGTCCATGGCCGGAAGATCGTCGTGCACCAGCGAATAACAATGGAGGCATTCAAGTGCGGCACCGACATAATGGGCAGCGTCGGCATCTCCACCCAGCAGGGCAGCGCTTTCAATGACGAGGAAAGGCCGAAGGCGTTTCCCGCCGTTCAGCACGCCATGGCGCATGGCTTCGAGCAGGTTTTGCGGACGCGTGATCTCGTCCGTGCGCGTCTCTGCGGATAGCAGGCGGCCAAGCAAGGCTTCGGTCTTTGCCGCGTTTTCGCGCAGCCTTGTTTCGAAATTCGTCATCTGAGCGTCCATGCCGCTCTTTGGCATGCCGCGCCGGGCCAAGCAAACCTTTTTGTGATTCCGGAGCGCAAGTGTTTGACCGGACTCGCCTTGAAGGCGGCGATGGACTATGAAAGGCTTCGATTTGGCGCGGGGCTGGGACGGATATTGAGCAGTACGCCTGAAAGCGACGCAGATTACGCCGTGCTGGCGGAAGACCGGAGCAGTCCGAAGGTGGATTTTCGCACGTTGGCCAAGCGCATCGTCATGACCTTGCTGGCATTGCTGATCCTGCCCTATCTGCTGATCCCGGTCTATGCCCTGCCGTTCTTCCGGCCGGTCTCAACGCTGATGCTTGCCGATCTGGTGACCCTGCAGGGATATGACCGGCGCTGGGTGCCGCTTGAGGATATTTCGCCGCGCCTTGTGCAATCCGTGATGATGTCCGAGGACGGGCAATTCTGTTTCCATGGCGGCGTGGACTGGAATCAGATGCAATCCGTGGTCAGCAATGCGCTCGATGGGGCCTCCACCCGTGGCGCAAGCACCATTCCGATGCAGACGGCGAAGAACCTGTTTTTATGGAACGGCCGTTCTTTCCTGCGCAAGGGACTGGAACTGCCGCTGGCGATTGCGGCTGATTTCGTCTGGTCGAAAAAACGGATGATGGAGATCTATCTCAACGTTGCCGAATGGGGGCCGGGCATCTATGGCATCGAGGCTGCCGCGCAGCATCATTTCAAGGTGCCGGCGGCAAAGCTCAGTTCCCGTCAGGCGGCGCTGCTTGCCGTTTCCCTGCCCAATCCCATTGACCGGGTCGCCAGCAAACCGGGTCGCGGTCTGCAACGGCTCGCTGGCCTTATTGAGCGGCGCGCCCGGGCCTCGGGTGCTTATGTCGGTTGCGTGCTGGACTGATCCAGCCCGTCCATTCAGCCCTTCGTGAAAATATAATCTGTTTCCTGACGCAAGGTTTCGCCCGGCCGCAGGATCGCGTGCGGAAAATCAGGGTGATTGACGGCATCCGGCCAAATCTGCGTTTCCAGGCAAAAGCCGGCAAAGGGGCCATAGTGGCGGCCATCGAGGCCCGGAACCGGAACGTTCAGCTTGAAGGCCGAATAGAATTGCACACCGGGCTCGGTGGTGTGAACCTCAAGGGCGATATCCGAGGCGGGGGAATAGGCGCGGGCGACCTTGCGCTTGGCACGGCGCTCGGGCGAGAGGCAGAAATTGTGGTCGTAGAGAACCTGTTCGCCATTGTCCTTGCGCCGCATCGGCGTCGGGTGGCGCAGGTCGAAGACGGTGCCTTCGACGGAGCGGATTTCGCCGGTCGGTATCTGCTTTTCGTCGGTCGGCAGGTAAAAGTCGGCGGCGATGCTGATCTCGTGTCCAAGGGCGGTATCCGCACCATCGAGGTTGAAATAGGAATGCTGGCAGACATTGGCGATGGTCGGCTTGTCGGTCACCGTTTCATAGACCACAGAAAGCACGCCGCCGTCGCGGATCGTATAGGTGGCGGTGACCGTGCAATTGCCGGGATAACCGGCGCGGCCATCGGGATCGATGATCTGCAAAACCGCATGGCTTTCGCCATGTTCCATCAGCATCCAGTTGCGTTTGCCCATGCCGTCGCTGCCGCCATGCAGGTGGGTCACGCCCTTTTCATTCAGTTCCAGCTGGTATTCGTGCCCGTCAATGGCGAACCTGCCGTCACCGACCCGGTTGGCATTCCGGCCGGGCGTGGCGCCGAAATAGGAGGAATATTTGTAGTCTTCGAATTTATCGAAGCCGAGAACGAGCGGCGGCTGGTGACCCTCGAGGCGCAGATCCTGAATGACCGCGCCCCAGGTGATGACCTTGGCCGTCAAACCGCCTTTCGAGATGGTGACGCGTTCGACCTTTTCGCCGGTCGCCGTGAAACCGAAATTCTCCCGTGCCGCCGCGTCGCTCATAACGTCATTCTCCGATTGCCGTGAATTGCCGGCGGACGTTGCGTCATTTTCCGGCAATTCGCAATCCGCAATTTACGCAGCGAGTTTGCCGATGGATTCGAGATCGTAGGGCGTCGTCTGGTATATCTCGTTGATCCAGTTGCCGAAAAACAGATGGGCATGGCTGCGCCAACGGTTGAGCGGGGCTAATTCCGGATCATTGTGCGGAAAATAATCATGCGGCAGCTTGATGGGGACGCCGGAGTTCACGTCGCGGAAATATTCGTCCGAAAGCGAGGTCGAATCATATTCAACATGGTTGAACATATAGAGCCGGTTGCCCTCTTTCTCATGCACCAGACAAACGCCCATTTCCTCTGACTCCATCAGGATTTCGAGTTCCGGGTGTTTTTCGATGTCGGTGCGGCGCACTTCCGTCCAGCGCGAGACCGGTACCTGGAAATCATCCGAAAAGCCGTTCAGATAGATCGATGAGGGGCAAAGATTGCGGTGACGATAGACTCCGAAAGCCTTTTCCTTCAGTTCGTGTTTCGGCACACCATGGAAATGATAGATGGCGGCCATTGCCCCCCAGCAGACATTCAGCGTCGAATGGACGTTGGTCTGCGTCCATTCGAAAATCTTCTGCATTTCATTCCAGTAGGTCACGTCCTCGTAAGCCAGCGTCTCGACGGGCGCGCCGGTAATGATGAAGCCGTCGAACTTGCGGTGGCGCACTTCTTCCCAGGTCTCATAGAAGGACAGAAGATGTTCTTCCGGCGTATTCTTGGCGCGATGGCCGCCAATACGTATCAGCGAAAACTCGACCTGCAGGGGAGAGGCGCCAACGAGCCGCGCCATCTGTACTTCCGTTTTGATCTTGTTCGGCATGAGGTTGAGAAGCCCGATCTGGAGCGGGCGGATATCCTGCCGGATGGCCGCCGTTTCGGTCATGACCCGCACACCCTCATGCACGAGGGTCTCAAAAGCGGGAAGCGTATCGGGAATCTTGATCGGCATGTCGAACTCTCTTTTCGGATGACGTAAAGAACGTTGCGAAAACAAAAAAACCGGCAGCGAAATCGCGGCCGGTCCCAGGAAATTGCCCTTTTCCTCGACCCTTTAGCGACTTCTTTAAAGTGGCTGCAAGCCGGTCGGCAAATCACCACTGAGGCGTTTCATAATCCCGAAGCCGGCGAAAATCAATATAGGCTGATTTCATCGGGTTTCGGCTTTCCCTTTTCGTGCCAGTTGCGATAAGGCAGGGCATGGATAAAGAGCGCTTCACCATTCTGCTTGGCGGCGATGTCACGGTCACGGATCGTCTTGAAGAGGCGGTTGCCGAAAGCCGCGTGATTGCGGCCGATGGCGGCATGCGCCATGCCGCGCCGCTTGGGCTTGTGCCGGAGCTTTGGGTCGGGGATTTCGATTCCGCCAGCAAGGAGTTGCTCGAGACCTGGCCGGATGTGACGCGGCAGCCCTATCCGGCTGCGAAGGCTGTGACAGATGGCGAGATTGCGGTCTCGGAGGCGCTCTCCCGCGGTGCGCGCTCGCTGCTGCTGGTCGGTGCACTTGGAGGTGCCAGAAGCGACCATGCGCTTCAGCATCTTCTTTATGCGGTGGCGCTCGCCGAACAGGGTTTGAAGGTTACGCTGACCTCCGGTGAAGAGGAGGCGCGGCCGCTGCTTGCCGGATCACTGGATATCGATCTGCCGCCTGGTTCGCTGTTTTCTGTCGCCGGGCTCACTGCCCTTGCGGGGCTTGATATTGAAAATGTGCGTTATCCGCTCAGGGATTTCGCGCTTGCTTTCGGTTCGTCCCGCACTATTTCCAATGTCGCGAATGGCGGCCCCGTGCATTTCTCGCTGAAAAGCGGAAAAGCCATCGTGCTCGCCCGCCCTTATGATCTGACCGGAGCCTGACGCCTTGGCACCCCCTATTTTGAAACTCGATGACATCAAGCTGACCTTCGGCGTGACCCCGCTGCTCGATGGCGCCAATCTCCAGGTGGAACCGGGTGACCGTATCTGCCTTGTCGGGCGCAATGGTTCGGGCAAGTCAACCCTGATGAAGATCGCCGCCGGTCTGGTTGAGGCGCAGTCTGGCGAGGTTTTCCGCCATCCGGCCGCCACCATTCGTTATCTGGAGCAGGCGCCGGATTTTGCCGGTTACGATACCGTTCAGGCCTATGCCGAAGCGGGGCTGGGGCCGGGTGATGATCCCTATCGCGTTACTTACCTGCTCGAGCATCTCGGCCTCACGGGACAGGAACATCCGGAAAGTCTTTCCGGTGGCGAAGCGCGGCGCGCGGCCCTTGCCCGTGTCATGGCACCCGAGCCCGATATTCTGATGCTGGACGAGCCGACCAACCATCTGGATCTGCCCACGATTGAATGGCTTGAAAGTGAGTTGCAGCAGACGCGCAGCGCGCTGGTGCTGATTTCGCATGACCGGCGTTTTCTCGAGAAGGTTTCGACCTCCACTGTGTGGCTCGATCGCGGCCAGTCCCGTCGTCTCAACCGCGGTTTTGCCCATTTCGAGGAATGGCGCGATAAGGTGCTGGAAGAGGAAGAACTGGAACAGCACAAGCTCGGCAAGGCCATCGAGCGTGAAGAACACTGGATGCGTTATGGTGTGACCGCAAGGCGCAAGCGCAATATGCGCCGCGTGGGTGAGCTTCAGGCCATGCGCGCGGAATATCGCGGCCACAAGGGACCGCAGGGCGCGGTGCAGGCGACGGCCGCGGACGTGCGGGAATCCGGCAAGCTGGTCATTGAGGCCGAAGCCATCACCAAGTCTTACGGCGAGCGCGTGATCATCGCGCCGTTTTCACTACGCGTCCATCGCGGTGATTGCATCGGTCTTGTCGGTCCGAACGGCGCTGGCAAGACGACACTTCTGAAGATGCTGACCGGTCAGCTTGAGCCCGATAGCGGCACGGTGAAGCTCGGCACCAATCTGGAGATTGCGACGCTTGACCAGAAGCGTGAGGATCTCAATCCAAACGATACGCTCGCGCATTACCTCACCGATGGACGCGGTGATAATCTGCTGGTCAATGGTGAACTGAAACATGTGACGGGCTATATGAAGGACTTCCTGTTCCAGCCGGAACAGGCCCGTACGCCGATCCGCAATCTTTCCGGCGGCGAGCGCGCCCGTCTTATTCTGGCTCGTATTCTGGCAAGGCCGACCAACCTCCTGATCCTGGACGAGCCGACCAACGATCTCGATATCGAAACGCTCGATCTGTTGCAGGAAGTCGTCGCGGGCTTTTCGGGCACCGTCATCCTTGTCAGCCACGACCGCGATTTTCTCGACCGTACCGTCACTTCCACCATCGCGCCCGCCAATCCGGATCAGCCGGACGGACGCTGGATCGAATATGCTGGCGGCTACTCGGACATGATGGCGCAGCGCAAGGGTGCGGCGGAAGAAAAACGCAAGGCGGAGAAGCAGGAAAAGGCGAAGGCCGCACCTTCCGCCTCCGCATCGCAGGACCCTTCAAAGGCCAAGGCCAAGCTTTCCTTCAAGCAGAAATTCGCGCTCGAAAACCTTCCCAAGGAGATGGAAAAGGCGCAGGGCGAAATCGCAAAACGCGAGCAGCGCATGGCTGATCCCAATCTCTTTGCCAAGGACCCGGCCGCCTTCAACACGCTGGCGCAGGAAATGACAAAGCTGCGCGAAAAGCTTGAAGCCATGGAAGAGGAATGGCTGGAGCTGGAGATGCTGCGTGAGGAAATCGAAGGCTGACGGCGGTTGCGATTTCTTGATTGATATCTCATCCGCCTTTGACAGGAAGGCGGAATTGCCGTTTCCTGTCCCGGTTCGGAGGAGTTCAGAAAATGCGCATGATCTTCGTTAATCTGCCGGTCAAGAATATCGAGACATCGAGAAGCTTTTTTACGGCTCTGGGTTTCAGCTTTAATCCGGAATATTCGGATGACCGCACGCTCTGCATGATCGTTGAGGAGAACATCTTCGTGATGCTGCTTCAGGAAGAGCGTTTCCGCGATTTCATCAATGGCGATATAGCCGATGCGACGCGCAGCACAGAGGTGCTGACCTGTCTTACGGCGGGAAGCCGCGAAGAAATCGACCGGATGATCGAAACGGCGCTTGCTTCCGGCGGAAGCGGCTGGAAACCCGTTCAGGACCATGGCTTCATGTATGCTGGCAGCTTTCAGGATCGCGACGGTCACGTCTGGGAACTGGTCCATATGACGGCGCAGGGCTGATCGCGGCCATCTTGCCAATCAGCGACAGCGGGACTACATCATCATCATGATCTAACGGGGTGTCTTTTGTACTTGCGTGCAAAAGGCTGAGAGGCTTGCCAACCCGAAGAACCTGATCCGGTTCATACCGGCGGAGGGATTAGACGGCTTCAAGGCAAGCGGCTATTTCCCTTTTTGTTTTGAGGAGATACCCGTGCGCCGTCGTCTTTTCCTGAATTCCCTTGTTGCCGCGTCGCTGTTTCTGCCCGGTCTTGCCGTCGCGCAGGATAGGCAGGAACTGACCGTCTATACCTATGAGAGCTTCGTTTCCGAATGGGGTCCCGGTCCCAAGGTGAAGGAGGCCTTCGAGAAGGTTTGCAACTGCACGGTCAACTTCGTCGGTGTGGCGGATGGCGTGGCGCTGCTCAATCGTCTGAAGCTTGAAGGGGCGGGGTCCAAGGCGGACGTCGTCGTTGGTCTCGACACCAATCTTGTTGCGGAAGCGAAACAGACCGGTCTCTTCGATGTCAGCGGTATCGATGCATCGGCGGTCAAGGTGCCGGGCGGCTACACGGACGATGTTTTCGTTCCTTATGACTACGGTCATTTCGCCGTTATCTATGACACGCAGACGGTGAAAAGCCCGCCGACGAGTTTGAAGGAGCTGGTGGAAGGCGATCCCTCGCAGAAGATCGCCATTCAGGATCCGCGCACTTCCACGCCGGGGCTTGGCCTGCTGCTCTGGGTAAAGTCGGTTTATGGCGACAAGGCTCCGGAAGCCTGGGCGAAGCTCCGGAAGCGTATTCTTACCGTCACGCCGGGCTGGTCGGAATCCTACGGTCTCTTCACCAAGGGTGAGGTACCGATGGTGCTTTCCTATACCACGTCGCCCGCCTATCATATGGTCTCGGAAAAGACCGACCGATACCAGGCGGCCGCTTTCTCCGAAGGGCATTACATCCAGATCGAGGTTTCCGGCCTTCTCAAAAACGCGCCGCATAAGGAACTGGCGAAACAGTTCCTCGCTTTCACGCTGACATCAGGTTTTCAGGATGCGATTCCGGAAAACAACTGGATGATGCCGGTTGCGGCAACGTCCAAGCCTTTGCCCGAGGCTTTTTCAAAGCTCGTCGTGCCGCAGAAGACTTTCCTGATGGACCCGGAAGAGGTGGCAAAAAACCGCAAGGCCTGGATCGACGAATGGCTTGCCGCCATGAGCATGAATTAAGGAAGAGGCACGCCCGCGCATGATGCTGCGTTGCTACTACAGGTGGTCGATCATTTTCGGAACGGCGGCGTTTGCCGCCGTTTTCCTGTTCATGGCGCTCGCCATCGCGGCCCTTCTGTTTTTCGATGCCGGGGCTTCCGCTGCCGGTATCATGGATGCCTATACGCTGCGCATCCTGCGTTTCACGCTTTATCAGGCAACGCTTTCCACTCTTCTCTCCATTGTTCTCGGCCTGCCGGTGGCGCTGGCGCTCTCCCGTCGGCAGGACTTTCGAGGGCGTATCTGGATCATCCGGCTGATGGCGGTGCCGATGGGGCTGCCGGTGATTGTCGGCGCTTTCGGCATCATTGCCATCTGGGGAAGGCAGGGTGTTTTGAACAAGGCTCTCGTTTTTGCCGGCGCGGATGAGCCTTTCAATATTTATGGCCTTTCCGGCATCCTCATTGCCCACGTGTTCTTCAATCTGCCGCTGGCGGTGCGGCTGATGCTGGCCGGGCTGGAGCGTATTCCGGGCGAATATTGGCGGATGGCGGCGAGCCTCGGCATGGGGCCGGTTTCGGTGTTCCGCTTCATCGAATGGCCGGCGGTCTCGCGGCTTGTTCCCGGCATTGCGGGGCTCGTTTTCATGTTGTGCGCCACCAGCTTCACGCTCGTGCTTCTGCTTGGCGGCGGGCCGGCGGCAACGACGCTGGAAGTGGCGATCTATCAGGCGCTGCGGTTCGATTTCGATCCGCAGCGGGCGATCGCGCTTTCGGTTCTGCAGATCGTCCTCACAGCGATCCTGCTCGGCCTTCTGGCTTTTTTGCCGGCACCCGAAGCGGAAATTGCCTCGCTTGGCCGCCCCCTTCGCCGTTTTGACGGCAAGGGTATTGGCGCCCGTCTTTGGGATGGGATGGCAATCGTTCTTGCTGTTCTGCTGATTGGTGTGCCGCTTGTCGCCATAACAGTCTCAGGTCTGAGTGCGGATCTGCTGCGCCTTCTGTTCGCGCCGATCTTTCTGCGCGCGGCCGCGACCAGTCTTGCGATCGCCATGCTTTCCGCAGCCCTTGTCGTGCTTTGCAGCTTCGCGATCATCAGCGCACGCCAGGCCGTGGGTTCCGGACGACATACGGCCCGACCGCTACGATTTCTGTCCACCACGCTTGGGGCAGGGTCTTCGCTTGTGCTGCTGGTGCCGCCCGTTGTTCTGGGAAGCGGGTGGTTCCTGCTGTTGCGGCCCTTTGGAGATGTCAGCTTTTATGCTCCCGTTCTGGTGGCGCTCATCAACATGCTGATGGCTCTGCCGCTGGCCATGCGGGTGCTGGAACCTGCCTTCAACAGTCACTTTTTGCGCACAGGCCGGCTCTCCGCCAGTCTCGGGCTTCAGGGTCTGGCGCGGCTGCGGTTTGCCGATCTGCCGGTTTTGTGGCGGCCACTGCTCATGGCGTTTTCCTTCGCCATGGCCCTGTCGCTTGGTGATCTCGGGGCGGTTGCCCTGTTCGGATCGGAAAACTTCGTCACCCTGCCATGGCTGGTTTACAGCAATATGGGCAGTTACCGCACCAATGATGCCGCCGGATATGCGTTCATCCTTGGTATTGTCTGCCTGCTGCTTGCCGCAGGGGGTGTTTCACGGCAATCGCAATCGGCAAGGGCGAGCATATGACGGATTTTGCAGTGGAGCTGGATAAGGTGAGGCTGCGGCTCGGAACGCAGGATTTCGATCTCGATTGCGTATTCCCGCAAGGTCAGGTGACCGCCGTTGTCGGCGCATCCGGTTCGGGCAAGTCGACGCTCCTTAATCTCATCGCCGGTTTTGAGGATCCCGATTCCGGTCGCATCTTGATCGGCGGAGAGGATATGAAGGCGCGCGATCCTTCCGAAAGACCGGTCTCATCGATTTTCCAGGACAATAATCTTTTTGCCCATCTCGATATTTTCACCAATATTGCGCTCGGTGTCAGCCCCGGGCTGAAGCTGCGGGCGGAAGACCGCCAGGGGATCGATGTGGCGCTTACACGCGTGGGTCTTGCGGGTTTTGGCAAACGCCTGCCGGGCACGCTTTCCGGTGGGGAAAGACAAAGAGCCGCTTTGGCGCGGGCACTGGTCAGGAAAAAACCTGTCATGCTGCTCGACGAACCTTTCGCGGCGCTCGATCCGGGGTTGCGGGCGGGCATGGCATCCCTGCTTCTCGACTTGCACGGCGAAACAAAAAACACGGTGATTATTGTCACCCATCACCCCGAAGACATAAAAAAGCTGGCGCAGCGGGTGGTTTTTCTTGATCGCGGCCGTGTTGTTTATGCGGGCTCGACCGCAGATTTCTTCGCCACACAAAATGTGAAGGCGGTGGACAGTTTTCTGAACGGCTGATCGCCTTATTTTCGACGCGTGCCGCTGGCAATCGCTTTAGATGACTTCAATGGCGCTAATTTGCACTTGCCAGTTTCAAGTTGTTGCCCGAGAAAAGACGAGAATTATTGCGTTCTTCAGGAATATTCCGGACTTGATGGATCGTTTTTACCGTTTCGGCATTCATGGCTCGTTGGGGCGAATCTGTTATTCTGGTCTGCAATTAACGGATGATCAGGAACGTTAGGGGCAGGCATAGAGAATGAGAAATAGCATGACTGCACAGTGGAGTCTTTTCTCCCGTTCAGGCCTTCGCCGTTCGGGCAGGATGGCGGCCGCGTGTTCCGTGCTGACGGCGTCTGCCGTGTTCCTGTCGTCGTGCCAGTCCCTTTTCAGCCCGGCCTACCAGTCCACCCTGCGCCCCTCGGACAATCCGCAGACCGTGGAAGAGGTGCAGAAGAACGATCCCCGTGCGCAGATGGGTGCGCGCGAACATCCGCGCATCGTGGCGAGTTATGGCGGCGAATATCGTGACGCCAAGACGGAACGGCTTGTTGCCCGCATTGCCGGTGCGCTGACGGCCGTTTCGGAAAACCCACAGCAATCCTATCGCATTACCATCCTCAATTCCCCTGCCATCAACGCCTTTGCGCTGCCGGGCGGTTATCTTTACGTAACGCGTGGGCTTCTGGCGCTTGCCAACGACGCTTCGGAAGTGGCAGCCGTGCTTTCGCATGAGATGGGCCATGTCACGGCGAACCACGGCATCGAGCGCCAGCGCCGGGAGGAGGCAGAGGTGATTGCCAGCCGTGTGGTTGCCGAAGTGCTGTCGAGCGATCTTGCCGGCAAGCAGGCGCTGGCACGCGGCAAGCTGCGACTTGCGGCTTTCTCGCGCCAACAGGAATTGCAGGCCGATGTGATTGGCGTGCGCATGCTGGGCGAGGCGGGTTATGACCCCTACGCATCGCCGCGTTTTCTGGATTCCATGGCGGCCTATGCGCGGTTCTCCTCGGCCGATCCTGAAAATGACCAGAGCCTCGACTTTCTTTCCAGCCACCCCAACACGCCGCAGCGCATCGAGCTTGCGCGCCGTCATGCCCGTGCTTTTGGCCAGGAAGGTCAGGTCGGGGATCGTGGTCGCGACTGGTTTCTGGATGGCATAGACGGCCTGCTTTACGGTGACAGCCCGCAGGAAGGCTACGTCCGGGGCCAGACGTTCCTGCACGGAACGCTCGGTATCCGTTTCGACGTGCCGGAAGGTTTCGTCATCGACAACAAGGTTGAGGCGGTTCTGGCGACGGGGCCGGGTGACATGGCCATCCGTTTCGACGGTGTGGCCGATCCAAAACAGACCACCCTTGCCAATTACCTGACCAGCGGCTGGGTTGCCGGCCTGTTGCCGGAAACTGTCAGGGAGACGCAGATCAACGGTCTGGAGGCTGCGACAGCCCGGGCAAGCGCGGATAAATGGGATTTCGACGTGACCGTCATTCGTGTCGGCCAGCAGATATTCCGTTTCCTGACGGCGGTGCCGAAGGGCAATACGCAGCTTGATTCCATCGCCAATGTGCTGCGCACCAGTTTCCGCAAGATGACGCCGCCGGAGATCGCTTCACTGAAGCCGCTGCGGGTACGGGTGGTGATGGTCAAGCCCGGTGAAACCGTGGCGACGATCGCCGCGCGGATGATGGGGACCGACCGGAAGCTCGACATGTTCCGCATGATCAATGCGATGAGCGCCACCGCCACGCTTCAGCCCGGCCAGCGGGTGAAGATTATTTCGGAATGAGCTGACGGCCTCTCATTCACCGGTTGCCTGAGACAGGTAGGCGTGAACGAGTACAATCATTTCCCGTCTGACTTTGGGCGACTGTAACTCTCCGCGGCGGGCGGCATTATGAATGATGCCGTCAATGGCATCGGATACGATCAGCGCCGTGGTTCTGCTTTCGACCTTTGTGCCGGCTGTCATATGTGCCGCGATCGCTGCAGCGTAGAGACCGAGATATTCCTGTTCGAAAACGCTGTTGGGATCGTTCGTCCCTTCGTGGCTGGGCGCATCGTCCAGAAGGACCTTGTGAAGACCGGGATGGACGCTGTGTACCCCAATCATGCCGGTCACGAGCTCTTCCACGAATTTCGCAAGCGATTGCCGCTTTTGCGAGACGCTCTTCATGACAGAGAGACAGTCCTCGAGGTGACGATGGCGCACCGCTTCCACGATTGAAATCTTGTCCGGGAAATATTGATAGAGCGAGCCGATGCTGACGCCGGCCGTTTCGGCGACCCTGTTCGTGGTAAAACCCGACCAGCCATGATCGCTCAAAATGCGAGCCGCCGCGTGAACGACGGCATCGACCGTGGCCCGGGAACGCTCCTGACGCGGCTCCTTGCGCATCTCGGTCTTCCGCTTTGCAATGCGAGTAGACAAGGCATCCTCCATGGCGAAAATATAAACATAGTGCTCACATTTTTCAGATGTAAAGGATATTCTGATGAGGGATCTGCTCAGGAGCCTGCTCGGCTATCACCAATGGGCGAACAGGGACTTGTTCGAGAAGCTGAAACACCTCGATCCTGTCCAAAATGCATCCGAACGGCACACGGCAATCCGGCTGATCAATCACTATTACGTCGTCGCGAGGATTTTTTCGAGTCACCTCATGGGAACGGCACATGGCTTTCTCTCGGATAATACCGAGGCAACGCCGCAGCTGGATGATCTTGCGAAGGATGTCGCCGCTCTCGATGGCTGGTATCTCGATTATCTCGAGAAAACATCGCCGGCATCGCTTGGCGAATTTGTCGCCTTCACCTTCACGGATGGGGACAAGGGTTACATGTCCCGCGCTGAGATGATCTCACATATGGTCCTGCATGCGGGCATTCACAGAGGCGAGGTCGCGCGTATTCTGAGCCAGCTCTCCATCACGCCACCCTGGGATACTTTTGCCGTGTTTCTGCACGGCACGGAGCCGCAGCGGCGTTTGCAGGGGCTATAATAAAAAGCCACCCGCCCTTGTGGGGACGGGTGGCTTTCCTGAAACGATGGCCTCAGGAACTTATTGCCACTCACGCACATCGACGAAATGACCGGCGATCGCCGCCGCCGCCGCCATTGCTGGGGAGACGAGGTGGGTGCGGCTCTTATAGCCCTGACGGCCCTCGAAATTGCGGTTCGAGGTGGAAGCGCAGCGTTCGCCGGGCTTCAGGCGGTCGTCATTCATGGCAAGGCACATGGAGCAGCCTGGCTCGCGCCATTCGAAACCGGCTTCGAGGAAAATCTTGTCGAGGCCTTCCTTTTCCGCCTGTTCCTTCACGAGGCCGGAGCCGGGCACGATCATGGCAGAAACGGTGGGAGCCACCTTGCGGCCATCGACGATTTTCGCCGCGGCGCGCAGATCCTCGATACGGCCATTGGTGCAGGAGCCGATGAAGACGCGGTCGATGGCGATATCGGTGATGCGCGTGCCGGGTTTCAGGCCCATGTAATCCAGAGCACGCCATTTGGATGTGCGCTTGTTTTCCTCTTCGATATCATCCGGATTGGGGACGATGCCTTCAACGGAGGTGACGTCTTCAGGCGAAGAACCCCAGGAGACGATAGGCGGCAGATTGGCCGCGTCGAGCACAACGACCTTGTCGTAGTGGGCGCCTTCATCGGATTTCAGCGTTTTCCAATAGGCGATGGCCTGTTCCAGCGTTTCGCCCTTTGGTGAGCGCGGCTTGTCCTTGATGTAATCGAAGGTGGTTTCGTCAGGTGCGATAAGACCCGCACGGGCGCCGCCCTCAATGGTCATGTTGCAGACCGTCATGCGGCCTTCCATGGAAAGCGACCGGATCGCCTCGCCGGCAAATTCGATCACATGGCCGGTGCCTCCAGCCGTGCCGATCTCGCCAATAATGGCGAGGATGATGTCCTTGGCGGTAACGCCATCGGGAATCCTGCCATCGACACGCACCAGCATGTTCTTGGCTTTCTTCTGGATCAGCGTCTGGGTGGCCAGAACGTGCTCGACTTCGGACGTGCCGATGCCATGTGCCAGCGCGCCGAAAGCGCCGTGGGTGGAGGTGTGGCTATCGCCGCAGACGATTGTCATGCCCGGCAGGGTGAAGCCCTGTTCAGGGCCGACAATGTGGACGATGCCCTGGCGCTTGTCGCGCTCGGAGTAATATTCGACACCGAAATCCTTGGCGTTCTGCGCAAGCGCTTCCACCTGAATACGGCTTTCCTCGTTCTTGATGCCTTCCAGCCGGTCGGCCGTGGTCGGAACGTTATGGTCGACGACGGCCAGCGTGCGGGCAGGCGAATGCACTGGCCGGCCGGCCATGCGCAGGCCTTCGAAGGCCTGCGGGCTCGTCACCTCATGGACGAGGTGACGATCGATGTAGAGAAGACAGGTTCCGTCCGGGTCACGATTGACGACGTGGTCGTCCCAGATCTTGTCGTACAGGGTGCGGGGTGCGCTCATGGCTCTATGCCTTGTCATGGAAAAGGGTAATCAGGGTTCAGAAAGGCGGTGGACAGCGAATGCTGTCAGGCGAGCCTAAGTCGGCTTGTGAGCGCCCCGGAAACGCGCGCAAAGAACCGTGCCGGCAGACGCTTGTGGTCCTGCAGCACATAAACATTCTGCGCGAGACATCCGAATTTAGATCCCATGGCAACCTTCATAGCAGATCGCCGGTTTTACGGCAATATGAATGCACAGAGCCGCCGAAGGCAGCCGCAGGACATTTCTATATGCGCTGCATCATGAGGGAAAGCCCTTTAAGGGCCTGTATTTCGGCGTCTGCCCAATGGTTATAATGCAATGCAACTTGCGTATTTTGCGATGCACATATAGATGGGTCCCCTTATCATTTGCATTTCGACGAGCAATCGAAGGGAGGGAAAAGCATATGGTATCGGAAAAATCCCTTATCTCGAAGATCACCTGGCGGCTTATGCCGTTTCTTGGCCTTCTCTATCTCATCGCTTATATCGACCGGCAGAATGTCAGCTATGCCAAGCTGCAGATGGTGGATGCACTGAGCCTCAGCGAATATGCCTATGGTCTTGGCGCCTCGCTGTTCTTCATCGGTTACTTCATCTTCGAAGTGCCGAGCAACCTGTTCCTCAACCGTTTCGGCGCCAGCAAATGGTTCGCCCGTATTCTGGTTTCATGGGGTGCCGTCACCATCGCGCTGGCCTATACGCAGAACGCCACGATGTTCTACATCCTGCGCTTCCTGCTGGGGCTTTGCGAAGCCGGTTTCTTCCCGGGCGTGCTGTTTTTGATGACGCTCTGGTTCCCGCGTGATTATCGCGGCCGCATGATCGGCCTGTTCATGATCTTCAGTGCGCTTGCCAACGCCATCGGCGCGCCGCTCGGCGGCATGTTGCTCGATCTCGATGGTTTCCTTGGTTATGCAGGATGGGAGTGGGTGTTCCTGGCGACAGGTATTCCCGCCGTTATCGCCGGTATCGTCACCTTCTTCTATCTCGATGATACGCCGGAAAAGGCGAAGTTCCTGACGCAGGCTGAGAAGGACTGGTTGAAGAACCGTCTGGCCGAAGAAAACAAGGGCATGGAAGACCATGCGGAGGACGGCTTCAAGGCGCTGATCAATCCGCGCGTGCTGTTCATGGCACTTTGCTACGTCGGCTTTCCGCTGGCGGCCTATGGTCTCAGCTACTGGCTGCCGACAATCGTGAAGAGCTTCGGCGTTTCCAACACCGCCAACGGCTTCATCAACATCATCCCCTGGGTGATTGTGGCCATTGCCCTGTTCGTCGTGCCTCTGGCCGCCGACAAGGCAAAGAACAAGACGCCCTATATTGTCGGCCCTGCCTTCATCGGTGCCTTTTGCCTGTTGATGTCTGCATTGCTCAGCGACCCGGTGTTGCAGTTCGCCTTCCTCTGCATCGCCGCCGCCGGTATTTTCGCCGGCCAGCCGGTGTTCTGGAGCCTGCCCGGCCGCTTCCTCAAGGGCGCGGGTGCCGCGGCCGGCATCGCCGCCATCAACTCCGTCGGCAATCTGGGTGGCTTCGTGGCGCAGAACGTGGTGCCCTGGATCAAGGATCAGACCGGCAGCACGATTGCGCCGATGTTCTTCCTTGCCTTCTGCCTGGCGCTTGCCGGAGTGCTGGTCATCATCGCAGCGCGTAAAATGGGCAATCAGGTCAATGCGGCGTGATCTTGGAAGATTGCGGCAGCCGGCGCGATTGCCGACTGTCCGCGTATAATAAAAATCGTGGCCCGGATATTTCCGGGCCACGATCATTTTAAACCACGCTAAATAGTATTCTCTTCAAGAGAATTATGCGGTGAACCAATCGCTACCGGTCAGGTGAACGCCGGAAACAATAATTTTTTCACCCTTATGCTCGCCAGTGACGTTGTAGCTGAGGATGGTGTCGTTATCGATTGTCGACACCGCCCAGTTATCGATTACCGTGCCAACCAGCTTCAGCTTGTCCACGGCGGCGTTGAAGCCTTCGATGGTATCGGTGGCGAAGCTCTTGGCCATGTCACCGAGATTGAAGACGAAGGTATCGGCGCCACCGCTTGCGATGATGTGGTCAATGCCCTTGCCGCCGGTTACCAGCGACGATGCAAGGTTCACACCGCTCAGGTCAATGGTGTCGTTGCCTGCGCCGGCATTGATGGTGACGGAGGTGAAGCTACCGTCGGTGACGCCAGCGCCACCGTTCACGACATTGGTACCGGCAGCAACGCCGCCGTCGAACGCGCCTGCCTTGACCACGATGGTGTCGTTGCCGGCGCCCGTGTCGATGTTGAAAGCGTTTACCCAGGCCTTGTCGTTCGATACGACAGAGACCGTGACCGTGTCGTTGCCGGCGCCGGTCGTGATGTTGCCGCGCTTGGCATTGAGAACTTCAACATTGGAAGACCCCGAGCCGCCAAGGTGAACGTCGACCTGAACGAAATCCTTGAATGTAAGGTTTTCAGAGGTATCGGACTGGGCGAGAGCATTCTTCACCGAATTCCATGCCGACGATACGTCGAAGGTGAAGCCGTTTTTGCTGGCGTCGTATCCGACATCCACCGTGCCGCCTGCGCCGCTGCCGGGAACCGAGACGGCGCCGACATTGACAACGCCGGAGTCGAGCGAGGAGCCGTTCTTGATCTGTGCCGTGGATTCCGTGAGAAGCTTATAAGCTTCCTGGTCAACCAGGCTGGTAAGCGATGAAACTGTGGAAGCACCGCCGTTACCGAAAGTTACCTTCAATGCCATGTTACTCTCCTATAAATTTTTGAGAATGAAATGATGTGAAATTTACTTTTGGGCAAAAATGTATGTGATATTTAATCCATAAAAAATAACAGTACAATATATTAATTCATTTTTTAGAAAAATAAATACTATCAATATTTTCGATAAATTTTTATCAAATTATTGCGTATTTGTAAGTTATTTATTCCTGAACAAAAGTCTTCTTAAGCCTGTCCTGGAATGGTTTTACAAAATAAGAAAGAACACTCCTTTCGCTTGTCTGTATGAATACTTCGGCAGGCATGCCGGGGTATAATCTTCCGCCGGGTATATGCTCCATTCCAGCTTTGCTTGGTTTGATGCGCAGCGAGTAATACGACGTTCCGGTTCGGGAATCCGTCTGCAGGTCGGGAGCGACGACGGCGACCTCCGCGCTGACATCCGGCGTGGTACTTTGATTGAATGCCGTGAACCGAATGGTCACCGGTTGTCCGACGTATATCTGGTCAATGTCTTTGGGAACTATGTTGGCTTCGATTGCGAGCTCTTCCTTCTCCGGCACCACCAGCATCAGCACTTCACCCGGCTGGATGACGCCGTTTATGTTGTGTACCGAGAGCTGGTAGATGCGCCCTGCGATCGGTGAGCGAATATCGAGGCGATCCAACTGGTCGCGTGTTGCCGCAAGTCGCTCTTCATATTCCGCCACGGTCGCTTCGATCGAGGTCAGGTCTTTGGTCACCTCGGACTTGCGGTCCTCGTCAAGCTGAAGCAATTGCAGGTCCAGTTCGCTCAGCTTGCCGACCGTCTGGGCACGTGCGGCCATATACTGGCCCTGCTGACCTTCGAGATTGGAAAGCTGCCGCTTCAGCAGGTTGAGACGCTGAAGCGTGACGAGCCCCTTCTTGTAAAGCTCCTGCGTCTTGGAAACATCTTCCTTGACGATGGCAAGCTCGTTGTCGGTTGCCTCCACCTGAACGCTTAGACCACGCGCCTCGTCGGCGAGCTGATCCTTGCGTGTCGCCAATTGTTTTTTCATGCCGCTCAGCGCGTTGCGACGGCTGTTGAAGAGGCTCTGTTCACTATCGATGAAAGTCTTTGCAGCCTTTAAATTGGTCAGGGCCTCAAGATCTTCCGGGACAGTGAAGGATGATGCTTCGGCAAGCTCCGCTCCCAGACGCGCCCGGCGTGAATAGAGCTGCGCCAGCGTGTTCTCGACAATGGACAGGTTGGCCTGAACGATTGTGGCGCTAAGGCGCAGCAAAACCTGGCCAGCCTCCACCCTGTCGCCTTCGGCGACATCGATCTCGCTGACGATACCGCCGGAGAGATGCTGGATTTTTTTGGAATTACCTTCGACAACAACCCGGCCGCTTGCGACAACCGCGCCAGCAAGTTTCGCCAGAGCCGCCCAGCTTCCCAATCCGACCAGAAGGCCTATCGCCAGAAGGATCACTGCTGCCGAGTGTGTGAGAATAGACGCATTCGTCGTACTGGCTTGTTTGATCTCAGCCATTTTCGCTCACCCGGTTTTCGATCTTGCGTGTTTCTTCCTCTGCTGCTGGTACCTGATGAATGTTCTGCCGCAGGATTTGCGCGAGCACCTCTTCTTTGGTGCCGAAACGGAACATCCGGCCATTGCTCATCACCATCACAAGATTGATGCTTTCGATGGCGCTCGGGCGATGGGCAATGACGACAACGATACCGCCGCGCGCCCGGATGTCCGCGATGGCATTGCGCAGGGCTGCCTCGCCTTCGCTGTCGAGATTGGAGTTCGGCTCATCGAGAAGCACGAAAAAAGGTTCGCCGAAAAGCGCGCGTGCAAGGCCGATGCGCTGTTTCTGCCCGCCCGACAACGCCTCCCCTCGATCGCCAATATAGGTATCGTAACCATTCGGCAGATTGAGGATCAGCTCATGCACCTGCGCGGCCTTGGCGGCGGCAACGATGGATTCCGCCGTTGCATTGCGATCGAAGCGGGCAATATTTTGCGCCACCGTTCCCGGCATCAACTCCACCTGCTGGGGCATATAACCGATGGATTTGCCGAGAACTTCGAAATCCCACTGGTTCAATGCCGCCCCATCGAAGCGCACGGAGCCGCGCTCATAGGGCCAGATACCGGTCATGAGACGTGCCAGCGTCGATTTACCGGAGGCGCTGGGGCCAATGATCCCAAGACCATCGCCTGCATTCAATGTGAACGAAATATCGGCAACGGTATCGCGCGCGCCATTGGGCGGACCGCCGGTTACCCGGTCGACGGCGACGGTAAATTGCGGACGCGGCAGGGAAAGCGGCGGAGCGGGCTCAGGCGTCATTTCAAGAAATTCGTTGACGCGTTTCCAGCCCTGCCGCGCAGTCATGAAGCTGCGCCAGTTTGCAATGACATGTTCGACAGGGCCGAGCGCCTTTGCCGAAAGGATAGAGCCGGCGATGATGCTGCCCGCGGACGCATTGCCGTCGATGACCAGCACTGCGCCGATGGCCATCACGCCGGATTGCAGCAGCAGCCGGAATGTTCGGGAAATGGCACCCAGCATGCCTGCGGTATCGGAGGTCGACAGGGTGACGGCGCGATACTGGTAATGCAGCTCATCCCACATCGATGTCACCGCCCCCATCATGCCCATGGTTTTGACGGATTCGATGTTGCGCTGGCTGCTACCGACGAGTGCGTTTCTCTGTCCACGCACGGCGTAAGCCTGCTTGGTCGCCCTTTCGGTCAGCCAATTGGTCAGAAGCGTCAGCATGACAAGGACCACCGCGCCGCCAAGCACGGCGAAGCCGATCCAGGGATGCAGGGCGAAACAGATCAGCAGATAGATCGGCAGCCAGGGAATATCAAAAAAAGCGCCGGGCCCCGGACCGGAAAGAAACTGCCGTATCTGATCGAGATCGCCGACGATCTGTAGCCCGTCGACTTTGGCGGAGGCGACAAGCGGCGCACTGATCGAGGCTCTGAAAAGCCTTTGATTGAGCGCGTCATCCATATTGTCTGCGATGCGCGCCAATATCCGGCCTCGCAAAACGTCAAAGCCCATCAGAAAGGCATAGAGGACCACAAGGAGGACGACCAGAGCCACAAGAGACGGAATACTCTTGCTCGGCAAGATGCGGTCATAGACCTCCAGCATGAAGAGAGAACCTGAAAGATGAAGTATATTCATCAATGCGCTGGCAAGACCAACAGCAAAAAAAGCTCTCTTATTTTTTGTTAAAAAAGAATTAAAAAAAAGCATATCAACACCTAAAACTGCATGAAAATTGCACAATAAGTGAAATTAGGCAATGCTGTTCGAGTATGACCTAAAGCAATCTGTTTTTTGAACTCGGTTGGCCGATGTATTTTGATGGAGGAATGGGTTAAAGCAGGGTGTTCCCGCTACACCGCTTTTTTGATCGCCCCGACATTTCGGCACAACAAAAAAGGCGGCCCGAAGACCGCCTTTCCGTAAATCCATCTAAATGGAAATCTTATTCCGCTGCGGTTTCCGCAGCCTTTGCTGCTTCTTCCGCTGCCTTGGCTTCTGCGGCTTCGGCTGCTGCCTTTTCGGCGGCGAGAGCCTGTGCTGCTGCTACCTTTTCGGCTTCCAGACGTGCCTTTTCTTCGGCGACGGCCTGGCGCTCTGACTCGTTCAGCTTGCGTGCGCGGGTACCGGTGTTTTCAACGATACGGGCAGCCTTGCCGCGACGGTCGCGCAGGTAGTAGAGCTTCGCGCGGCGAACCTTACCGCGGCGAACGATTTCAACGCCTTCGACCAGCGGGGAGTAGATCGGGAATACGCGCTCGACGCCTTCGCCGTAGGAAATCTTGCGAACGGTGAAGCTTTCGGAAAGGCCACCGCCGGAACGGGCGATGCAAACGCCTTCGTAAGCCTGAACGCGGGTACGGTTACCTTCGGTAACGCGCACGTTTACGCGCAGCGTGTCGCCCGGAGAAAACTCAGGCAGGGTACGCTTTGCTTCGATCTTGGCAGCCTGTTCGGCTTCCAGCTGCTGAATGATATTGGTCATGTTAACCTCTGATTTCTTCTGAAACAGCCAGAGCGCTCAACGTTTTGTCTGTCGGTCAATGCCTTCAGACCATGCCTTGCGGCAGGAGCGGGTTCGCCATTCTTTGCTTTCGGTTGGGATATTTCCCATTTCCACGCGGGCACATACACGAGGATGCGCCATTTGTCATCCCTTTCATGACAATATTTTATCAATTATGCGCCGTGCTCAGGCGGTTGCGAAGCGGCTTGCTGCCGGATATGGCATGGGAACCTTGGGAGGGGCCATGTCCATATTCATCGTTCTTATGCTGTTTGCGACCGGCTTTCTGTCGGGCGTCGTCAATGCGATTGCCGGTGGCGGCACCTTCCTGACCTTCGGGGCGATGACGCTGGCCGGCCTGCCACCCATCGTCGCCAATGCCACATCGGCGATCGTGCAGTTTCCGGGCTACATCACGTCCGTAATCGCCTATGGTCCGGAAATCCGCGCCCATTGGCGGGAGGCTATCCTCCTGTCTGTCGTTTCCGTTGTTGGCGGGCTGGCCGGATCGCTTCTGCTGCTGTCGCTCGACAATCCTTCCTTCCGTCAGCTGGTTCCGTGGCTGCTTCTGGCAGCCACCGCCGTTTTCGCTGCCGGCCCATGGCTGCGACCCAAGGCGAGTGCGGAACGTTCGCCCGGCAATCTGCCGAGCCTTGTGTTTCAGGGGCTTGCTTCCATCTATGGCGGCTTTTTCGGCGCCGGCATGGGCATCATGATGCTGGCCATCCTCGGAATAACCTCGGGCGGCAGCTACCATCATCTGAACGCGCTGAAGAACCTGCTGTCGGTGGTGATTGCCGTTATCGCCATTACGATCTTCGTCAGCGGTGGTGTCGTTTCCTGGTGGGCAGCGCTCATCATGTTCCCCGCGGCCGCACTTGGCGGCTATGCGGGGGTGCATACGGCACGGCGGGTGCCGCAATGGATCATCCGCTGGCTGGTGATTGCGGTCGGGCTGGTGCTGACCGCCTATTATTTCTTCTCGGCCTGAGACTTCTCAAGAAGATCGGGGCGTCTTTCCTTGGTCAACGCCAGCGCCTGCTCGTGCCGCCATTTGTCGATGACGGCGTGGTTGCCGGAGGTGAGGACGGCCGGAATATCGCGGCCTTCCCAGATCTGCGGGCGGGTATAATGCGGATGTTCCAGCAGCCCGCCCTCGAAGCTTTCATGCACGCCGGAAAGATCGTTGCCCATGACGCCCGGCAGGATACGGACGACGGCATCAAGAAGCGTCAGCGCCGCCGGCTCGCCGCCGGAGAGGATGTAATCGCCGATCGACACTTCCTCCAGCCCGCGCGCCTCTATCACGCGCTGGTCGACACCTTCGAAACGGCCGCAGACGATGATCGCACCTTCACCCGCTGCCAGTTCACGCACGCGCTTCTGCGACAGCGGCTTGCCGCGCGGGCTCATCAGCAGGCGCGGGCGTGCATCGCCATCCGAAACATGGTCTATGGCGGCTGCCAGCACATCGGGTTTCAGCACCATGCCGGCGCCGCCGCCTGCCGGAGTGTCATCGACGCTTCTGTGTTTGTCGGTAGCGAATTCGCGGATCTGTACGGCGTCCAGCGACCATTGTCCCCGCTCGAGCGCCTTGCCCGCCAGAGAATATCCGAGATGCCCCGGAAACATTTCCGGGTAGAGCGTCAGAACGGTAGCCTTGAAGGTCATGACTTTATTTCTTGCCGAACGGCGATGCGCCGGTTTCGTCCTTGTCGTCAGGATTATCGATCAGGCCGGCGGCCATCGGATCGATGAGAATGCGACCAGCTTCGAGGTCGATTTCCAGCACGGCTGCTTCCGAAAAGGGAATGAGGGCAGGGCGACGGCCTGCGCCTTTCAGCTCCAGCAGATCACCTGCGCCGAAATCATAGACGGCGCTAACGGCGCCATAACTTTTGCCTTCCGCATCGACGGCTTCCAGCCCTTCGAGATCGGCATAATAAAACTCGTCATCGTCAAGCTCGTCGTCAGGCAGATTGTCGCGGTCGACGAACAGTTCCAGACCGTTCAGGCTCTCCGCCGCATTGCGGTCATTGATGCCCCTGAAACGGACGACGACGACATTCTTGCCCTCGCGGACTTCCAGAATTTCGAAGATGCGGCCATCGGCGGTAACCAGATTGCCATAATCGCCGAGCGCCATCGGATCGGCCGTATAGGTGCTGACACGGACTTCGCCGCGCAGGCCCTGTGCGCCGCCGATCTTTGCCATGAGTACCGGGTTTTCCAGCTTTGCCATCGGGCCGTCCGTCTTCTGGTGTTGGTTGCGTCAGCTTTAAGGTTTGTTGACGCCAAAATAAACAAAAAACGGGCGGCATGGAAAACCACGCCACCCGTTCTTCAAAAGTTTCCGCGCAGATTATTCTGCAGCAGAGGCTTCCGCAGCAGCAGCGGCTGCATCTTCAGCCTTCTGCTTCTTTTCAGCAACGCGTTCCAGAGCGCGCTTGCCCGGCTTTGCCTTTTCCGGGTTGCTGCGAGCGGCGCGCTCGGCAAGACCGGCTTCAGCGAGGAAGCGCAGAACGCGGTCGGTCGGCTGTGCGCCCTTGGCGATCCATTCCTTGATGAGGTCAGCCTTCAGCTCAACGCGCTGCGGGTTGTCCTTGCCGAGCATCGGGTTCCAGGAACCGACCTTCTCGAGGAAACGGCCGTCGCGGGGCGAACGGGCGTCAGCAACGACGATCTGGTAATACGGGCGCTTCTTGGAACCACCGCGTGCGAGACGAATTTTCAGTGCCATGTTATTTACTCCTTAGGATGGCTTGTCCGCCGTTCAGGCGGTCTTTTCGGTGCCGCCATGTTCGGCGGCGATTGCTTCATGATGCCGGATGACTTCCTTGATGATGAAGTTCAAGAACTTCTCGGCGAAATCCGGGTCCAGATTGGCATCCTTCGCCAGGCGGCGAAGGCGTTCGATCTGGTATTCCTCGCGCGCCGGGTCGGCCGGCGGCAAATTGTACTTTGCCTTCAGCACTCCCACCGCCTTGGTACAGCGGAAACGTTCGGCAAGAATGTGAACCAGTGCGGCATCGATATTGTCGATCGACTGGCGGTATTCGGAAAGCTGGGCTTTCACCTCTGCATTGTTCACTGGTGTCCCCCTCACTTCTTTTTCGGAAAGCCGGGCAGGCCCGGCATGCCGCCAAGACCCGGCAGCTTGGCGCCACCCAGACCCGGCAATCCGCCCGGCAGACCACCAAGACCGGGCATTGCGCCCGGCTTGCCGAGACCGGCGGCTTCAGCCTGCTTCTGGAGCGCTTCAAGCTGCTTCGGATCGATATTCGACAGATCAGGCATGCCGCCGCCAAGGCCACCGAGGCCCATCTTGCCGGCAAGGCCGCCCATCATCTGCTTCATGATGCCGCCTTTGCCCTTGCCGCCCATGGCCTTCATCATGTCGGCCATGCCGCGATGCATTTTCAGAAGCTTGTTGATTTCAGCGGCATCCGTGCCGGAACCGGCGGCAATGCGCTTCTTGCGGCTGTGCTTCAGAATATCGGGATTGGCGCGTTCCGCCTTGGTCATGGAGGAGATGATGGCGATCTGGCGGTCGAACATCTTGTCGTTCATACCGGCCGAAGCCATCTTGTCCTTCATGCCGGCCATGCCGGGCATCAGCCCCATGATGCCGCCCATGCCGCCCATCTTCTTCATCTGGCCAAGCTGGTCGGCGAGATCGTTGAGGTCGAACTTGCCCTTGGCCATCTTTTCGGCCATGGCGCGGGCTTTTTCCGCATCGATGTTTTCGGCGGCCTTTTCGACCAGCGAGACGATGTCGCCCATGCCGAGAATACGGTCGGCGATACGGCGCGGATGGAACTCGTCGAGTTCGTTCATGCGCTCGCCGATGCCGATCAGCTTGATCGGCTTGCCGGTGACGGCGCGCATGGAAAGGGCCGCACCGCCGCGTCCGTCGCCATCCATACGGGTGAGCACGAGGCCGGTGATGCCGACGCGCTCATCGAAATTGCGCGCCAGATTGACGGCGTCCTGACCGGTCAGCGAATCCGCGACCAGCAGGATTTCATGCGGGTTGGACTTCTTCTTGATGTCGGCCATTTCCAGCATCAAGGGTTCGTCGATATGGGTACGGCCGGCGGTGTCGAGAATGACGACGTCATGGCCACCGAGTTTTGCAGCCTGCACGGCGCGCGCGGCGATATCGGTCGGCGACTGGCCGGCGATAATGGGCAGCGTGTCGACGCCGGTTTGCACGCCGAGCTGGCGAAGCTGTTCCTGTGCGGCGGGACGGCGCGTGTCGAGAGATGCCATCAGCACCTTCTTCTTCTCGCGGTCCGTCAGGCGCTTGGCGATCTTGCCTGTCGTGGTTGTTTTACCAGAACCCTGCAGACCGACCATCATGATGACGACCGGGGCGGCCGCATGCAGGTCGATCGAGACGCCTTCGGTGCCGAGCATTTCGACAAGCTCGTCATGAACGATCTTGACGACCATCTGGCCGGGCTTGATGGACTTCAGGACGGCGGCACCAACAGCCTTTTCACGCACCCTGTCGGTGAAGGAACGCACGACTTCCAGCGCCACGTCCGCTTCCAGGAGCGCACGGCGAACCTCGCGCAGCGCGGCGGCAACATCGGCTTCCGTCAGCGCGCCACGGCCGGTCAGTCCATTCAGAATGGAACCAAGGCGGTCCTGGAGGTTTTCAAACATCGTTTCTTCCTTCTTCGTTCCGGGGTCTCCGAAACGTCGGTGCTTTCGCTGGCAAAAACAAGACGCAAAGCCAAAAAGCACCCGAGGGCGCATCGCGCTGTCGGGTGTTGACCTCCGGGATCTCTTTATACCTTTGCGGGTCCCGGTCGGCGGCTTGGAGTCGTGAAACTGCCAGCTGATGGGCGGGATAAACAGGAAAGTGCAGGAAAAGTCAAGGCGATGCCGCTGTCCGCCCGACAAAGCCTGCATTTCATCTTTGCGTGATCGGCTGCATGCCGCGATTGGCGCCGCTTGAACGGTGCCATTCAGCTCCCTATACCTTTAGCATGAACCGTCGAAACTTCTTTCGCTTTTCCACGCTTGGACTGCTCGCTCTGGCGGGCGGTGCTCTCTATGCCCGTCGTTCGAGCGCCAGCGCCTATTATAGCGGCCCGATCTCCGATCATTTCGACGGGGTGCGCTTCTTCAACCCCGGCGGTTCGCCGCCGGGCAATTTCATGGGCCTGCTGAAATGGCGCTTTAATGGCGAGCGTGCCACCTGGCCGGAAAGCTATCCAAGCCCATTTCCCTTTGCGAAGCCGGAAACCCGGGTTGAGGGCAAGGGCATCCGTGTCACCTTCATTGGCCATGCTTCCTTCCTCATCCAGACGGCGGGGCTGAATATACTCATCGATCCGGTTTGGTCGCAGCGGACCAGCCCCTTCAGTTTCGTCGGTCCCAAACGGGTCAATCCTCCCGGCATCCGTTTCGAGGATCTGCCGCCCATCGATCTGGTGCTGGTGACGCATAATCACTACGACCATCTGGATATGGAAACGCTGAAGCGCCTGCATGTGGCGCACAAGCCGCTCTTCATCACACCGCTCGGCAATGATGCCATCATCCGCACCGGTGTCGAAGCGGCGCGTATAGAAGTGGGTGACTGGGACGATGTGATTGAGGTGGGCGCAGTGAAAATTCACTTCGAGCCTTGCCACCATTGGTCAGCCCGCGGTCTGAACGACCGGCGCATGGCATTATGGGCAGCCTTCGTCATCGAAACGCCCGGCGGCAAAATTTACCATATCGGTGATACCGGCTTCCACGAAGGCCTCAATTATCACGCCGCGCGCAAGAAGCACGGCGATTTCCGCCTCGCAAACCTGCCTTTCGGTGCTTATGAACCGCGCTGGTTCATGAAGGGCCAGCACCAGAACCCGGCCGAAGCCGTGGAAGGCATGAAGCTCTGTGGTGCGGCGCATGTCTGCGGCCATCACTGGGGTACCGTGCAGCTGACCGATGAGGCGGTGGACGCCCCGCTCGTGGCGCTCAAGGCGGCACTGAAAGAGCAGGGGGTGGATGAGAGCCGTTTTCAGCCCATGCGCCCCGGCGAAGTCTTCGACGCGCCTTCCGCCTGATCGCTGCCCCGTTTGCGCCGTAACAGTCTGGTAATTTGCCGGCCTTTCCGCCATATAGGGCGAAAGCGCGGGGAAATCCCCTATGCAATCCGATTTTCAGACAGTTTTCAGGTTTAGGGCAATGGCGGATACGGTCGAATTTGCAAAGATGAACGGGCTTGGCAACAAGATCCTGGTTATCGACATGCGCGGCCGCAAGGATATGGTCACGCCAGCGGCGGCGATTGCGCTGAACGCCGATCCTTCGACCCAGTTCGACCAGATCATGGCCATTCACGATCCGCGTGTCAGCGGCACGGATGCCTTTATCGATATTCTCAATTGCGATGGCACGAAGGCGCAGGCCTGCGGCAACGGCACGCGCTGTGTGGTGCAGGCTCTGTCTTCCGAAACCGGCAATACCAGCTTCACCTTCCAGACGGTGGCTGGCATCCTCAACGCCGTCGAACATGACGACGGCATGATTTCCGTCGATATGGGCCTGCCGCGTTTCCGCTGGAACGACATTCCGCTTTCGGAAGAGTTCCACGATACCAGCCGCATCGAATTGCAGATTGGGCCAATCGATGCGCCGATCCTCCATTCGCCGGCCGCAATGTCCATGGGCAACCCGCATGCGGTTTTCTGGGTGGATCGCGATCCGATGGAGTTCGATCTTGAACGTTTCGGACCGCTGCTCGAAAACCATCCGATGTTCCCGGAAAAGGCCAATATCACGCTGGCGCAGGTGATTTCCGACAGCGCGCTGCGCACCCGCACCTGGGAACGCGGCGCTGGATTGACACTCGCCTGCGGTTCGGCCGCCTGCGCTTCAGCGGTTTCGGCGGCGCGCACGGGCCGCACCGGCAGAAAGGTCACAATCGATGTCGCCTCCAGCCCCATCCGTGTGCCGCTGACCATCGACTGGCGCGAGGACAACCACGTCATCATGACCGGCCCTGCCGAATGGGAATGGTCGGGTTCCGTCGATCCCGTCACAGGCGCGTGGTCGCGGGATGTTGCGGCGGAGCAGGGGGCCGTATGAGCGGCGTCGAGGTCATAACCTTCGGCTGTCGTCTCAACACCTATGAATCGGAAGTGATGCGGGCGGAGGCTGAAAAGGCCGGGCTCAACAATGCCGTGCTGGTCAATACCTGCGCGGTGACGGGCGAGGCCGTACGTCAGGCGCGCCAGGCCATCCGTCGGGCGCGGCGGGACAATCCGCATGCCCGTATCATCGTCACCGGCTGCGCCGCGCAGACGGAAAAACAGACCTTTGCCGAGATGCCCGAGGTGGATGCTGTGCTCGGCAATGAGGAAAAGCTGAAAAGTGCTTCCTATCGCGCGCTGCCGGATTTCGGCGTCTCGGCGGAAGAAAAGCTGCGCGTCAACGATATCATGAGCATCAAGGCGACCGCGCCGCAGATGGTGAAGCACATAGACGGGCATGTGCGCGCCTTCATTCAGGTGCAGAACGGCTGCGATCATCGCTGCACTTTCTGCATCATTCCTTATGGGCGCGGCAATTCCCGCTCCGTGCCGATGGGTGCCGTGGTGGATCAGGCGCGCAGGCTGACGGAAAGCGGCTATTGCGAGATCGTTCTGACGGGGGTGGACGCCACGAGCTATGGCGCGGACCTGCCGGGCGAGCCTACCCTCGGTTATCTCGCGAAGACGTTGCTCAAGCAGGTGCCGGACATCCTGCGGCTGCGGCTTTCCTCGATCGACAGTATCGAGGCCGACCACCATCTGATGGATCTTATTGCCGATGAGCCGCGTTTCATGCCGCATCTGCACCTGTCCCTCCAGCATGGCGACGACATGATCCTGAAACGCATGAAACGCCGCCATTTGCGGGCAGATGCCATTCGCTTCTGTCATGAGGTGCGGTCACTGCGGCCGGATATCGCTTTCGGGGCGGATATGATCGCCGGTTTTCCGACCGAGACGGAAGACATGTTCGAAAACGCCGCGACGCTTGCGGAAGAATGCGGCATTTCCAGCCTGCATGTCTTTCCCTATAGCCCACGTGCGGGCACGCCGGCGGCGCGCATGCCGCAGCTTGACCGGGCTTTGGTGAAGGAGCGGGCGGCAAGGCTCCGTGAGCGCGGCGAGGCGCTGAAGCTGGCGCATCTGCAAAATATGGTGGGGTCGGTGCAGACGATCCTCGTTGAAAACAACGGTTTTGCGCATACCGACAATTTCACGCTGGTGGAGGCGCCGCATCTTGCCCCGCGCACTCTTGCGCAGGTTGCGATTACCGGCCACAACGACAAACATCTGAACATGAAGCTTCTGGCGGCTGACGCGGCCTGAAGCGGTACGAGATAAAGACACGGGAACAACCATGGCCCTCGGCTTCATCAAAAAAGTCTTTTCGTTCGGCAAGGACAAGGCCGAAACGGACGACCGGCCGCAAGAGGATGCCGCGCCTGAACGCGGCAATCAAAACGCCTCCTTCGAAGCGGCGCTGAGCGACGCCGAAGCGCATGGCCCTGTCGACAAGGACCCGGTTTCCGAACTGGAGATGGAGACGGCCGGCGGGCCGGCCCCGGACGAGGTCCTTTCCGATGATGGCGAGGAAGAGGATGCTCCGCTTCTGCCCGGCGCCGAGCTTTCCGGCGATATGGGTATCGTGCCGCTGTCGCTGTTGCAGGCGGAAGCCGCTGCTGAAGAGCAGGTCGAAGCTTTGCCGGACGTTGCGGATGGCGTGCTCGATGCGGATGCGATGGATGCACTGCTCGATGAGGCGGAGGCTGCCGCTGCCGAGCCTTCTGTGGTTTCACCATCCTTGCCCAAGGGCTTCTCATCGGCGAGCGAACGGCAAGAGCCGGTTCCGGAAGTGCCTCAGGCCAAGCTGACATGGTTTCAGCGCCTGCGAGCCGGACTTGCCCGCACGTCGTCACAGCTGACCACACAGATTTCGGCTCTTTTCACCAAGCGCAAGCTGGATGAGGATACGCTTGACGAGCTGGAGGATCTTCTCATCCAGTCGGATCTCGGCGTCGAGACCGCCATGCGCATCACTGGCGCCCTGTCTTCCGAGCGTTACGGCAAGGATGTGAGCGGCGAGGATGTGGCGCGCATCATGGCCGGTGAGATCACCAAGGTCCTGAAGCCTGTGGCCAGGCCGCTGGAGCTTGATCTTTCACACAAGCCGCATGTCATTCTCGTTGTCGGCGTCAACGGTACGGGCAAGACGACGACCATCGGCAAGCTTGCCGCCAAGCTTTCCGGCTCCGGCCTCAAGGTGATGCTGGCGGCGGGCGATACGTTCCGCGCGGCGGCCATCGAGCAGCTCAAGATCTGGGCCGACCGCACAGGCTCGCAATTCATCGGCACCAAGCTCGGAGCGGATGCCTCGGGTCTGGCTTATGACGCCTATGAACAGGCGAGGGCGCAGAAAAGCGACGTTCTC
This sequence comes from Agrobacterium sp. GW821-FHT14E08, assembly GCF_058803865.1. Taxonomy (NCBI): domain Bacteria; kingdom Pseudomonadati; phylum Pseudomonadota; class Alphaproteobacteria; order Hyphomicrobiales; family Rhizobiaceae; genus Agrobacterium; species Agrobacterium sp. GW821-FHT14E08. The sequence continues at coordinate 222,187 of NZ_JBXAPJ010000005.1, forward strand.
ATCATCGATACGGCCGGTCGCCTGCAGAACAAGACGGAACTGATGGCGGAGCTGGAAAAGATCGTGCGCGTGCTCGGCAAGCTCGATCCGGACGCACCGCACACCGTGCTGCAGACGCTGGATGCGACGACCGGCCAGAACGCCATGAACCAGGTGGAAATATTCCGCAATGTCGCGGGTGTTTCGGGCCTGATTATGACAAAATTGGATGGCACGGCGCGGGGCGGTATCCTCGTTGCCATTGCCGCCAAACACAAGCTGCCGGTCTATTTTATCGGTGTGGGTGAAGGTGTTGATGATCTGGAGCCCTTCGAGGCGGAAGATTTCGCCAAGGCCATTGCGGGAGTTTGAGTATGGATATTGAAAGCAATTCCAAGGAAAGCGAAAAGATGGTGGCGGAAATCAGCCCGCTCCTGAAATTCGTGCTCGAGCTTGGCCCGCTCATGGTGTTCTTCTTCGCCAATTCCCGCGGCGAATGGCTGGCCTCCACTTTCCCTGTTCTGACGGAGTTCGGCGGGCCGATCTTCATCGCCACCGGTCTTTTCATGATCGCAACGGCCCTGGCGCTTTCCGTCTCATGGGTGCTGACGCGCAAGCTGCCGATCATGCCGCTGATATCAGGCATCGTGGTCTTCGTATTCGGTGCGCTGACGCTGTGGCTGCAGAACGATACTTTCATCAAGATGAAGCCGACCATCGTCAACACGCTGTTCGGCGTTATCCTGCTGGGCGGCCTGTTTTTCGGCCAGTCGCTGCTGGGTTATGTCTTCAACTCGGCCTTCAAGCTGACGGATGAGGGCTGGCGCAAGCTGACGCTGCGCTGGGGCGTATTCTTCCTCTTCCTTGCGGTGCTGAACGAGGTCGTCTGGCGCGTGTTCACCACCGACACCTGGGTTGCCTTCAAGGTGTGGGGCACGATGCCAATCACCATCATCTTCACCATGGCCCAGATGCCGCTCGTCATGCGCCATTCGCTGGAACCGCTCAACAAGGACGAAAAATGACCATTGCGGAGATGTCGGCTTCCCGTTCGCGCTCGCTTAAATGGTTCGGCGTGGCCGCCGCGCTGCTTCTCCTGCAGATCGTCATCCTTTATTTCATGGGCCGCATTCCCATTTGCGAATGCGGTTATGTGAAGCTTTTCGAACCGGGTGTAAACACGCCGGGCAATTCCCAGCATCTGGCTGACTGGTATACGCCGTCGCATATTATCCACGGCTTCCTCTTCTACTGGTTCGCCTGGCTGCTGTTTCGCAACAAGCCGCTTTCCATGCGGCTTTCGCTTGCGGTCCTGGTCGAGGCAGCGTGGGAAATTCTCGAAAACTCGCCTATCATCATTGATCGTTACCGCACCGCGACCATGGCGCTCGGCTACACCGGCGACAGCATATTGAACTCGGCGATGGATACGGTTTTCATGGTGCTGGGTTTCCTTTTCGCCGCCCGTGTGCCGGTGTGGCTGACGGTGGTGATCGCCATCTTCTTCGAAATCTTCACGGGATGGCTGATCCGCGATAATCTGACGCTGAACGTCGTGATGCTGGTCTGGCCAGTCGAGGCGATAAAGGAATGGCAGAACGCGCTCCCGCAAATGTGAACATGCCTGCCGGGATTTTCGCCGGAGAGGCACGAAAACCCTGCGCTATATGCAAGTTTTCTTAATGGCATTGGGGTAGTGTCCGGGCTCAAAGGCTCGTCTTTTCGTCCGGCAGAACACTGTGCAAGATAATTTCGCCTATCTTCTTCCCTTCATCATGCTGACATTTGGTGTGGTGTTCCTGTTCCTGCAGAGGATCGGCCACGCTTCGGCGCGATACTGGGGTTTTGGATATCTTTCGGCGGCTTTCGGTTTCGCGACGCCTCTGGTCCTTGGCTCGCTGCCTTTTGAAGTTCAGGCAATCGTCTCGAACCTGTTGTTCTTTTCCGCCTTTTTTCTCTACGGACACGCGCTGCTCATTCATTTCGAGCGGCCGCTTTATTCGACGGTGCGACTGTCTATCGTGGCTGCGGCGGTTTTGTTCGTCTCGTTCCATGTCTTCATCACGCCGGATCTGAAACGCGAACTGGTGGTCGGTGATTTTGTTTGTGCCCTGCTGCTTGCCATCCCGATCTGGTTCGTACGAAACCGGCCCGTGACGCTTGCAGACAGGCTGATGGTGGCGATCGCGTCGCTTGTGGTGATGGAAACCCTGGTGCGCATCGGGATGCTGCTGGTGATGACGCCGAACGGCTCGATGGTCGAGCTCGGCGAATTCTTCGAATCTGACTATGCTTTCTACATGCAGCTTGCCGCGAGCATATTCGGCTTCCTGCTGGCGCTTTCCGTGCTTGCGAGCCAGATTTCCGTTACCGTTGACCGGCACCTGCATGCGGCGGAGCATGATCCGCTGACGGATGTGCTGAACCGCCGCGGTTTCGACCGGCGCGTTCCCGATTTTCGTAACGATACGCCGCAGGGCGTGGTCATTGTCTGCGACATAGACCATTTCAAGCGCATCAACGATGTCTACGGCCATGCCGCCGGAGATATAGTCCTTATCGGCCTTTCCGATCTTCTCAGGCGAAATGCGCCCGAGGATGCCCTGGTGGCCCGCTTTGGCGGTGAGGAATTCGTGGTCTTTTTGCCCGGCCAGACAGCTGCCGTGGCCGGCCAGCTTGCCAATGGCATGCGACTTGGTCTTTCGTCGCTCGACTGGCGCAACCGGGGCGTGGCGACACAGATCACCGCAAGCTTCGGCGTTTCGGCCGTCGCGAGGGGAGATCATTCCATCCACGACGCCATCAAGCGGGCTGATGACAGCCTGTATGCCGCAAAGCGCGGTGGTCGCGATCAGGTCGTGCTGGAGGGCACCCGTCTTCCGGCGATCGCTGAAGGCCCGTCGCTGAGGGTGATTTCCAAGGGGTGAGGTATCGCGGCCGGCAGGTTAGTTTCCGGCTGCGGCCGTGATGGCCGGCAGAAGATCGCGCTCGACGCTGCGGGCATCGAAGGGGCCGACCTTTTTATAAAGGATCGTGCCATCAGCACCGACGAGATAACTTTCTGGAATACCATAGACGCCCCAGTCGATAGCGGCCTTGCCGTTCGGATCGACACCGATGGCGGCAAAAGGATTGCCGAGTTCGCCGAGGAAGCGCAGCGCATTGTCCTGCTTGTCTTTGTAATTGATACCGACAACGGTGATGCGGCTGTCTTTGGCCAGTTCCTGAAGCAGCGGGTGTTCCTGACGGCAGGGAATGCACCAGGAAGCAAAGACGTTGACCAGCGTCAGCTTGCCGCTGATGGCGGCGTCGGTGAGCGCCGGTAGGTTGGAGCCTTCCAGCGGCGGCAGAGACAGCGACGGCGCCTTGGTGCCAATGAGCGCCGAGGGAATGGCGCTGATATCCAGCCCGTTGACATCCTGGTCATAGAGCATTTTTCCGGCGACAAGGGCAAAACCGCCGAAAAGCAGAAGCGGCAGCAGTGCCAGCGCATAACGTGCGCGACCCTTTGTTTTTGCTTTGGTGTCCTGTTCCTGGCTGGCCTGCGTCATTGCGCGTCACCAGCGGAGCCGGCTCTTGCCCGGCGGCGCACGCCGGATGCCTCCAGTTCCTTCAGTTCCCGTTTGCGCGCCTGACCGTCCATGACCACCCAGGCGATGAGACAGAGAACGACAAGACCGGTCGCCGCATAGGACATGCCGATATAAAAGGCGTGCGTCATCACCTCAGCCCTCCCGGTTCGCCATGCGGGCGGCGAGCCGCCGCTGTGCGGCCACGCGCCGGCGCCAGATTTCATTGCGCATGGCGGCGATGTGCAAGGTGAAGAACAGCAGCGTGAAGCCGATTGCCATGGTCAAAAGCGGCCAGAGGAATTCCGCATCAATGGCGGAGCCACCCATGCGGATGACGCTTGCCGGCTGGTGCAGCGTGTTCCACCATTCGACCGAAAACTTGATGATGGGAATATTCACGAAACCGACAAGGATCAGCACTGCGCTGACGCGGGCGGCTCTGGACGGGTCATCCATGGCGCGGTTGAGCGCGATCAGCCCGAGATACATCAGGAAGAGCACGAAAACGGAGGTCAGCCGCGCATCCCACACCCACCAGGTTCCCCACATGGGCTTGCCCCAGAGCGAGCCGGTGATGAGAGCGATGAGCGTGAAGGCGGCGCCGATGGGGGCGGCGGCCTTGTGGCTGACATCCGCCAGCGGATGACGCCAGACAAGGGTGCCGATGGCCGAAACCGCCATCACCGTGTAGCACATCATGGCAAGCCATGCGGAGGGCACGTGCACATACATGATGCGCACGGTGTAACCCTGCTGATAATCGCCTTCGGTTGTGAAGGACAGATAGAGGCCAGCGGCCAGTACCAGCGCTGTCAGGATTGCGAGCCAGGGCAGGATGCGTGATGCCAGCGCCAGAAACCGCGTGGGATTGGCGAGATCGCTGAATTTGGTGATGGCGAAAGTCTGCTCGTTCATGCCGTTTGTGTAACCCGAGAATGGCCATCCCGCAATTGATCCCTGTCAATCGGGGATCGTCTGGCCGGTTTCATCAATCCATAACATTGCGCAATGCCAAAGCGGCAAAGAAAGGGCCGGTCACGGCTGAAAATAACGTGATCGCGCACAGAATGAGAAATGGCGGCACAAAGGGTGCCGGGTCCTGCACTGCTGCGTAAGAGGCGCTGACGCCGAAGATCAGGACAGGGATGGCAAGCGGCAGGACGAGGATGGAGACCAGAAGACCGCCGCGTGGCAGGGCGACGGCAACAGCTGCCCCAACCGCGCCGATGAAGGTGATGGCGGGTGAGCCGACGAGAAGGGTCAACATGACGGCGCCGATCGCCACTTCGTCCATATTCATGAAAAGACCGAGCAGCGGCGAGGCCAGCACCAGCGGCAGGCCAGTCGCCACCCAATGCGCCAGGCATTTGATGAGCACGGTCAGGACCAGCGGGGTTTCCTGCATCAGGATCAGATCAAGGGAGCCATCGTCCCGTTCTGCTTGAAACAGCCGGTCGAGGCCGAGGAGGGCGGACAGAAGCGCGCCGATCCAGACGATGGCCGGGCCGATGCGGGCGAGCAGATTAAGATCGGGGCCGACACCGAAGGGGATGACGGCAACCACGGTCATGAAGAACAGCACGCCGATCAAGGCACCGCCGCCGGCACGGATGGAAAGTTTGATGTCGCGGAGGAAGAGGGCGGTCATCGGGGTGCCCTCGTGTTCGCGGCTTTACCCCCCTCTACCCTGCCGGGCATCTCCCCCTCAAGGGGGGAGATCGATCTGCGGCTAGGTCTCGCCCATCTCGACGCTTGAAAATCGAGCGGCTGGTGAGCTTCTTGCCGATCTCCCCCCTTGAGGGGGAGATGCCCGGTAGGGCAGAGGGGGGTATGCCCCACGCGCACCGCCATCATGCCCAAGCCTCCACACCCGCAAACCCCGTCATCCGCAATTCCCGTGCACTCTCCAGCCCCAAAGGCTGATGGGTCGCAGCCAGGACGATACCGCCTTTCCCCAGGTGGCTCTTGACGAGATCCGTAAACATCCCGTCCGCAGCCTTATCAAGCGCCGCCGTCGGTTCATCGAGAATCCACACTGGCCGCCATGCGATCAAAAGTTTCGCCATGGCAAAACGCCGTTGTTGGCCCGCGGACAGATAACCGAAAGGCAGATGGGTGATGCCGGCAAGGCCGACGATCTCCGCCGCCTCATCGATCTCCACACCCGCGCCGCCGGAAAAATCGCCAAGGAAGTCTTTCCAGAATTCGAGATTTTCCGAAACGGTCAGTTCCGTTTTCATCGCATTGCGGTGGCCGAGATAATGGCATGTCTCCGAGGGCCGCACGCCTTCCTCTATCTCTTTGCCGGCTATCGTTATCCGCCCCTGTTCAGGCCGCAGCAGGCCGGCCACCGTGCGCAGAAGCGTCGATTTGCCCGAGCCATTCCGGCCCGTCAGCACCAGCGCTTCGCCATTACTTAACTTGAAGGAAACATTCATGAATATGAAATCTTCACCGCGCCGCACGCCAAGATTTTCCGCCGTCAAATCCATGCCGCGTTTCCGTACAAGATTTCGTGGTCTCGATAAAAAAATCGATTAGGTTCGTTGAATGGTCTGGCACGTTTCTCCGAAATTATCTATATGGGTGTCAACCACGCCAGCGGCCGGCGTGATCATCATCTTGCGCCGGACCTGAATGTTACGAGGAGTAACTTTCACGTGCGGACAGCGGAAATGGCCGTACCCGCATCCTGATGTGCCTTAGGGCACGGGGGTCCGCACGCGCGTGTTGGCTATCAGATTATGCGGGGTTTTAAACCGTGGCCAAATCACTCGACAGTTTCCAATGTCGTTCCGTCCTTACCGTGGACGGTAAGGATTACATCTATTTCAGCCTTCCCAAAGCCGAGGCAAACGGCCTGAAGGGCGTATCCAAGCTGCCTTATTCCATGAAGGTTCTCTTGGAAAATCTGCTTCGCTTCGAGGACGGCCAGTCCGTCACCAGGGAACATATTCTGGCCGTTGCCGAATGGCTGAACAATAAGGGCCTGACCGAAACCGAAATCGCTTATCGTCCCGCCCGCGTTCTCATGCAGGACTTCACCGGTGTTCCGGCGGTAGTCGACCTTGCGGCCATGCGCGACGCCATGGTGTCGCTCGGCGGCGATCCGGAAAAGATCAATCCCCTCGTTCCAGTCGACCTCGTCATCGACCACTCGGTCATCGTCGACGAATTCGGCACGCCGACCGCTTTTGCCCGCAACGTCGAGCTCGAATATGAGCGCAATGGCGAGCGTTACCGCTTCCTCAAGTGGGGCCAGCAGGCATTCAAGAATTTTCGCGTGGTGCCGCCCGGTACGGGCATCTGTCACCAGGTCAACCTCGAATATCTCGGCCAGACCGTCTGGACGAAGGAAGAGGACGGCGAAACGATTGCTTATCCGGATACCTGCGTCGGTACCGATTCGCACACGACGATGATCAATGGTCTCGGCGTTCTCGGCTGGGGTGTTGGCGGTATCGAGGCTGAAGCGGCCATGCTTGGCCAGCCGGTTTCCATGCTGCTGCCTGAGGTCATCGGCTTCAAGCTGACCGGCAAGGTGAAGGAAGGCGTGACCGCGACCGACCTCGTGCTGACTGTCGTGCAGATGCTGCGCAAGAAGGGCGTGGTTTCGAAGTTCGTCGAATTCTTCGGCCCCGGCCTCGATTCGATGTCGCTGGCCGATCGTGCGACCATCGGCAATATGGGCCCGGAATATGGCGCGACCTGCGGCTTCTTCCCGGTTGACGGCGAAACCATCAACTACCTGACCATGTCTGGCCGCACCAAGGACCGCATTGCGCTCGTCGAAGCCTATTCGAAGGCGCAGGACATGTGGCGCACCGGCGATGGTTCGGACCTCGTTTTCACGGACACGCTGGAACTCGACCTCGGCGATGTCGTTCCCTCCATGGCCGGCCCGAAGCGTCCGGAAGGCCGCCTGCCGCTCGAAACCATTGCACCGAATTTCGCAACGGCTCTCGAAAACGACTACAAGAAGCCCGGCCAGCTCCACAGCCGCTACGCGGTTGAGGGCGAGGACTTCGATCTCGGCCATGGCGATGTGGCGATTGCCGCCATCACCTCCTGCACCAACACTTCCAACCCCTCGGTTCTCATCGCCGCCGGCCTTCTCGCCCGCAACGCTGTTGCCAAGGGTCTGAAGTCCAAGCCGTGGGTGAAAACCTCGCTCGCGCCGGGGTCGCAGGTGGTCGCAGAATATCTCGACAAGTCCGGCCTGCAGAAGGACCTCGACACAATCGGCTTCAACCTCGTCGGTTTCGGCTGCACGACCTGCATCGGTAACTCCGGTCCGCTGCCACCGGCGATCTCCAAGACGATCAACGATAAGGGCCTGATCACGGCTGGCGTCCTTTCCGGCAACCGAAACTTTGAAGGCCGTATCTCGCCGGACGTTCAGGCGAACTATCTGGCCTCTCCGCCGCTCGTCGTGGCCTACGCGCTTGCCGGCACGGTCCAGAAGGACCTGACGAAGGAGCCGATCGGCGACGATCAGAACGGCAATCCGGTCTATCTCAAGGATATCTGGCCGACCTCCAAGGAAATCCAGGAATTCATCCTGAAATATGTCACCCGCGAGCTTTACGAATCGAAGTACGCCGATGTCTTCAAGGGCGATGAGAACTGGCAGGCCGTTCAGGTTCCTCCGGGTCAAACCTATGCCTGGGACGACAAGTCGACCTATGTTCAGAACCCGCCTTATTTCGTCGGAATGGGTAAAAAGGGCACCGGCCTCAAGAACATCACGGGCGCGCGCGTTCTTGGTCTCTTCGGCGACAAGATCACCACCGACCATATTTCTCCGGCCGGTTCGATCAAGGCCGCTTCTCCTGCCGGCGCTTACCTGACGGAGAATGGCGTGGCCGTTGCCGACTTCAACCAGTACGGTACGCGTCGTGGCAACCATGAAGTGATGATGCGTGGCACCTTCGCCAATATCCGCATCCGCAATCACATGCTCGGCCCGAACGGCAAGGAAGGTGGCTACACCATCCACTATCCGTCCAAGGAAGAGATGTCGATCTATGACGCCGCCATGAAATACAAGGCGGAGGGCGTTCCGCTCGTCATCTTTGCCGGTGTCGAATATGGCAACGGTTCTTCCCGTGACTGGGCGGCGAAGGGCACCAACCTGCTCGGCGTCAAGGCCGTGATCGCACAGTCCTTTGAGCGTATTCACCGTTCGAACCTCGTGGGCATGGGTGTCGTTCCCTTCGTTTTCGAAGAGGGTACGACCTGGGCGAGCCTTGATCTCAAGGGTGACGAGATCGTCGAGATCGATGGTCTGGAAGGTGAGATCAAGCCGCGTGAAAAGAAGATCGCCAAGATCACCTACAGCGACGGTTCGGTTAAGGAAGTTCCGCTTCTGTGCCGCATCGATACGCTGGATGAAGTGATCTATATGAACAATGGCGGCATTCTGCAGACCGTTCTTCGTGATCTGGCTGCCTGATCAAGCAAAGGCCAATAAAAGACGCCGGGAGAAATCCCGGCGTCTTTCCCGTTTCTTTGTCTCTTTTTTTGTGATTGCCGCTCACCCCTTCGTGACTTTCTATTGAAGGGGAATAGACGTTATTTTCCGGTTTGCATCCCGGCGGGATTGATCGCATCAATTCGTCTGGATATCTTGCCGGACAAAGGTTTTTGTAATGCCACTGAAATTCCGCCTGTCGATTTGTCTTCTCGGCACGTTCCTCGTCACATCCGCGCATGCGCAGGAGGCCGTGAAGGGCGTCGTCGAATTGTTCACATCGCAGGGATGCGCCTCCTGCCCGCCGGCGGATGAGGCCCTGCGCAAGATGATCCAGAAGGGCGATGTCGTTGGTCTCTCCTACCACGTCGACTACTGGAATTATCTCGGCTGGACCGATTCGCTGGCATCGAAGGAAAATACCGAACGGCAATATGGCTATATGCGCGCGCTTGGCCGCAACGGGGTCTACACGCCGCAGGCCATTCTGAACGGTCGCGATCATGTCAAAGGCGCCGATGTCCGCGGCATTTACGACCGGCTTGATGCTTTCAAGCGCGAGGGGCAGGGGCTGAACGTGCCGGTTTCGTCAAAATTTGCCGGCGATGAGGTGGAGATCGATATTGGCGCCGGCAGCGGCAAGGCCGATGTTGTGGTCGCCTATTTCACGCGTGAGCAGACGGTGGATGTGCAGAAGGGCGAGAACCAGGGGAAAAAAATGTCCTACTGGCACAGCGTCTATGATGTGCAGACCGTTGGCATGTGGGATGGCTCGCCGATGACGGTGAAACTTCCAGCAAGCGTGGTGGCAAAGGTGAAGAAGGGCGGCTGCGCCGTTCTGCTGCAGACGGCCAATGCCAGCGGCGATCCGGCGGCAATCGTCGGCGCAAGTATTCTTTTGGGAAATGAAACCCCCTAATCGCCCATCGGGCGATTGAAGATCCGGTCCGGGCATTGGGGGCTGGGGGTAAAGGGTCAATGCACCGGACCGGGTCATCTTGGTGCCTAGGCATCAATTGACAATAGGACTATTCCACCCAATTCGGGCCATGGTTTGACCGAAATACGGCAGGCCATGCCAAAATGGCTGCCTAAATGGTTACCATTTTTTACCCCTGCTTTTGCCGAGGGCAGCCTCCGCAGTGGCTTTGGTGGGAGCCATTTTGTGTAGCCGCCTTTCGATTTTCCTGTCGTTCCAATATTGTCAAATGCCTTCGTGTCATTGCCTGACGCCGTCTCTTAAGGCGAGCGCGAGGCTTGCAATTTCACCTTCACAGGCTCACATTGACTAGATGATTTGGGTGGAATCGGAGGTATTGGATGACCGATCAACCGGATGTGCAGCAGGTGCAGACCGCTTCACGCGACAATTCCACCGTTATCGATCTCCGTGAATATAAAAAGAACAAGGACCCTTTGCCGGTCACTTTCCACCGGCGCGAGTTGGATGCGATCCTGCGAATTTACGGCCGCATGGTGGGAGAGGGCGAGTGGCGCGATTATGCCATCGACCACTTACGGGAAAAGGCGGTATTTTCCGTCTTCAAGCGCTCGGGCGAAATGCCTCTCTACAGGATCGAGAAAAACCCCAAGCTGGCAACGAAACAGGGGGCCTATAGCGTGGTCAATACAGATGGCCGCATTCTCAAACGCGGTCATGAGCTTCCGCAGGTTCTCAAGGTTTTCGACAAGGTCCTGAAGCTCTTCGAGTGAGCTTTTGAGGGGGGCGTACCCTGCTCATTGCGGGACGCGGGCAAACAGGCCGAGGGCCTTCAGCTTCCGATGCGGGTAAATAAAAAGGCGGCCGAAGGGCCGCCTTTCGCATGTTTGCCAGTAGGGTTCCTACCCTTACTTGTCACGGTTGCCCATGAACTGCAGGAGGAACATGAACAGGTTGATAAAGTCGAGATAAAGCGTCAGCGCACCCATGATTGCCTTGCGGCCAGCCACGGCAACTTCGTCACCATCGAAATACATTTCCTTGATCTTCTGCGTGTCGTAGGCGGTGAGGCCGGCGAAGATTAGTACGCCGATCGCGGAAATCGCGAACTGCAGCGCAGAGGAAGCGAGGAAGATGTTGACGATGGACGCGATGATGAGGCCGAACAGACCCATGATCAGGAACGAACCCATGCCTGAAAGGTCTTTTTTCGTCGTGTAACCGTAAAGCGAGAGCGCGCCGAACGAGGCAGCGGTCACGAAGAACGTCTGTACAACGCTCTGGCCGGTATAGACCAGGAAGATCGAGGACAGAGACACGCCCATCAGCGCCGCATAGACCCAGAAGGTCATCTGGGCGGCGGAAACGCTCATGTTCTGGATACGGAAGCTAAGGAAGAACACCAGTCCGAGCGGTGCGAGCATGACGACCCAGCGCAGCGGCGACGCATAGAGCAACTGTGCGAAGGCCGGATTGGTGGTCGCGAGCGTGAAGGTAGCGAACGCCGCAATGCCGGTGATGACCAGAGCCAGCGCCATCAGGTTGTAAACCTTGAGCATGTAGGCGCGAAGACCTTCATCGATCATCGCACCAGTCTGTGCACGGGTCTGCGCCATGCGGTTCTGGTAGTTATTGAAGTCAGCCATTGTTTCCTCTTTTGAGCTCCGTAATTGCTACGGTGTCGGGATACCTCCCGGGCGCCGCTGCGGAGCTTCAGCAAGCCTGCCCAAGAATATGATGGCAGAACGTGTCCGATACAAGGCCTTTTCCGGTCGAAAAGACACCATATGCGCGAAAAGCGCTCACGTTTCGGCGATCATTACAAAGAATTAATCGTTAAAGTTAAGCAGCGCACAACCGATGATTATTCACCCGCTTGCCGCAAAACCGGAGCGGCCTTCTGTCCGAGAATCCGCCAGGTACCGATGAGGCCGATACCCACCGTCATGACGAGGGCGACGACGAGCGTGCCGATCGCCACATCCGGCAGGAAGGTGGAGGGCAGTTTCATGATGCGGGCAATCACGAACCATGCCGAGACGCCGCCGGCGAAAAGTGCGAAAACGGCGGTGGCGAGGCCGAGCATCATGTACTCGTAGGAGAAGGCGCGGATGAGCAGATTGCGCGTGCCGCCCAGCGTTTTCAGGATAACCGCGTCATGGGTGCGGGCGCGGTTTCCGGCGGCAAGAGCGCCGGCGAGAACGAGAACGGATGCTATCAGGGCTACGGCCGCTGCGGCACGAATGGCAGTGGCAAGCTGGCCGACAAGCCGGTTGACGACATCGAGGGCGTCCTTCACACGCACGCTGGTGATCGTCGGGTAGGCGTTGGTAACGGCGCGCAATATCTGGCCTTCATCACTTGCGGATGCGGAAGGGTCGGCGAGTGTCGCGAGCCAGGCATGCGGTGCGCCGCGGAACGTGTTTGGCGAAAACACCATGACGAAATTGATCGACAGGGATTCCCATTCGACATTGCGCAGATTGGCGATCTTCGCCGTGATGCTGCGGCCGAGCACATTGACGGTGACGCTGTCGCCGATCTTGAGGCCCAGTTCCCGCGCCTCTTCCGCCGCAAAAGAGACCAGCGGTTCGCCGCTATAGTCCTGTCCCCACCACGTTCCTTCTGTCAGTGTCGCGTTTTCGGGAACATCCTGCGAATAGGTAATGCCCCGATCGCCGCGCAGCACCCATCGACCGGCCGGCGGCACATCCATTTTTGTCACATCTTCGCCGTTGAGCGCGAGAATCCGCCCGCGCAGCATCGGCACCTCGGTCAGCGTACCTTCCGGCGCTTCCCGCTTCAGGAGATCGCGGAAGCCCTGCAGCTCGCTTCCCTGAATATCCACGAAGAAGAAATTCGGCGCGCGGTCCGGCAGGCTGTCCGTTAGTTCGCGGCGCAGATTGCCGTCGATCAGCGTCAGCGTCACAAGCAGGGTGAGGCCGAGGCCAAGGGAAAGGACGACCGAGGGGGTAAGTGCGCCCGGGCGATGGATGTTGCCGATCGCCAGACGGAGGGCGGCCGAATGAACACGCGGGCTACGTTTGGCGATGGCCTTCACACCGGACGCCACGAGCCGCAGCACCACGAAAGCGAAGGCGATGGCGGCGAGGAAAACCGAGGCGATGAAACGGTCTTCCGCCGAAAATATCGCAAGTGCTGCGAGCGCTGCCAGCAGCAGGCCGGTGGCGGCCAGATAGGGCCAGGAGGGCCAGCTGCCCTCTTCGAAACCCTGTTCGCGGAAAAGCGCCGTTGCGGGGACCTCGCGTGCCTGACCAAGAGGCACGATGGCGAAGGCAAGCGTCGTCAACAGACCGAACAGCGCAGCGAGGCCGAGTGCGCCGGGATAGAAGGCGAGTTCTTCCGGCACCGGAAGCACGCCTTCCAGAAAGCGCATGGCGACCAGCGGCGCGATGGCGCCCACCGCAAGGCCGATGACGATGCCGACAACGGCAATGAAGGCGATCTGGAAGAGATAGGTCATGGTGACCACGGAGGCCGGGGCGCCCAGGCATTTCAGCGAGGCGATCGTGGTGCGTTTGGAATCGAGAAAGGCGCGAACGGCGTTGGCGACACCGACACCGCCGACGATGAGGGCGGTAAGCCCCACCAGCGTCAGGAATTGCGAGAAGCGGTTGACGTTTTCGGTGAGCGAGGGGGCTGCGCGGTCGCTGGTGCGGATGGACCAGCCCGCATCGGGGAACGCCTTGTTGGCCGCGTCGGTCATCGTTGTGCGTGCTGCCGGGTCGTCCAGCCGGATTTTATAGGCATGTTCGACCAGGCTGCCGTTCTGAACGAGACCCGAGGCAAAAAGGGCATCGCGGCTGACCATCAGCCTCGGTGCAAAACCGAAGCCATCGGACAGCGCGTCCGGTTCGTCGACCACGGTGCCGGTCAGTTTAAGCTTCGCATTGCCAAGCAGGATTTCATCACCGACCTTGATGCCGAGCCGTTCGAGCAAAAGCGGCGCAGCGATTGCGCCATAGGTGTCACCGGTCGCGGCCAGAAGCTCGCTCAGCGGCTGATTGGGATCCGCCACGAAGGTACCGTAGAGCGGATAGGCGCCATCGATGGCCTTCACTTCCGTCAAGGTCTGTTCGGAACCGTCGGCAAGGCGTGCCATGGAGCGCAGCCCGGTGGAAACGGCGATCTTGCCGAGGCCGTCGAGATAGGCCCTTTCCTCTGCGGTCGCCTCCCTGTTGCGCAGTTCGAAACGCACATCGCCCGCCAATATGGATTGGCCTTCCGTGGCGATGGCGCTGGTGACGGCGCGTGACACGGAATTGACGGCTGCAATGGCGCCGGTTCCGAGCGCGATGCAGGCGAGGAAAATGTAAAAGCCGCGCAGGCCGCCGCGAATTTCCCGCCGCGCGAGCCTCGCGGCGTTCCGGATATTGGCGAAAGACGGGAGAAAGGAGCCGATCATGCCGAGACCGCCCGCGCCATCTGGGCCTTGGCGCTGTCACCCTCTATTTCGCCTGAGCGCACCTTGATCTGCCGTGAGCAGCGGGCAGCCAGCGAGGGGTCATGGGTGACGAGGACCATGGTCATGCCGCGTTCGGCCTGTTTTGTAAAAAGAAGATCGGCGATCTGCTTGCCGGTATCTGTATCGAGATTGCCCGTCGGTTCATCGGCGATCAACACGGCGGGGGAGGGGGCCAGCGCGCGGGCGATGGCGACACGCTGCTGCTCGCCGCCGGAGAGTTGACCGGGATAGTGGTTGAGGCGTTCGCCCAGACCGACGGCCACGAGTTCCCGTTTGGCGATCTCGAAGGGGTTCGGAACATTGGCCAGTTCCAGCGGAACGGCGACGTTTTCCAGCGCTGTCATGTTTGCGATGAGATGGAAGGACTGGAAAACGATGCCGATATTCTTGCCGCGGAAATCCGCGAGCGCATCTTCGCCGAGCTTGTGCAGCTCCGTGTTCGCGATGACGATCTCACCGCTATCAAGCCTCTCAAGCCCGGCAAGCACCATGAGAAGCGTCGATTTTCCCGAGCCGGACGGGCCGACAATGCCAACCGCCTCGCCTTCGCCGATGGCAAGATCAATGTTCTTGAGAACGTGAACGGAGGCGGCGGCGTTGCCGAGCGTGAGGTCGGCTTTCTTCAGCTCTATGATGCTTTTCGTCACAATTCTCGTTCCTATATATGATGAAAGCGGTATGGCGCAGTCGATGCGGTCGGTACTTCGGGCAATGCGAAACAAGTTAGGAAAGCCGTGATGAGATTTAAAGCCGCCCTGTTTCACTTCATCGTCATTTTTGCAGCCGCCTTTTCTGCCTCCGTGGCCACGGCTCAGGAGCGGACATTGCAACTGGTCGGCCTCGGCGACAGCCTCATGGCCGGGTATCAGCTGCCCCCCACCGACAGCTACACCGCACAGCTTGAAGCTGCATTAAAAGCCAGGGGCATGAATGTCACCGTTACCAATGCCGGTGTGTCTGGAGATACCTCTTCCGGCGGTCTGGCGCGAGCGGAATGGTCTGTTCCTGATGGTACGGACGGGGTCATTCTGGAACTCGGCGCCAATGATGCTTTGCGTGGTATTGCGCCGGAACAGACGGAAAAGAACCTCGACGCCATTATTTCCGGTTTTCAGAAACGCAATATAGCCGTCTTGCTGGTCGGCATTATGGCGCCGCCGAATATGGGCGAAGATTATGCCAAGCGCTTCAATCCGCTTTATCCTCAGCTTGCGGAAAAATACAACCTGCCGCTTTATCCCTTTTTTCTGGATGGCGTGGTGACAGATGACAAGCTGAAGCTGGATGACAAGATGCACCCCAATACGCAAGGAGTTGCCATGATGGTCGAGAAATCTTTGCCGGCTGTTGAAAGCTTCATCAAGACAATCGGTGCGCAAAAAAAATAAGCACTTGCGCCCGCCTGCATTGCGTGATTCGCTATGCTTGTTCTGCCAAGAGATTCGGGGAGCTCGCCATGCCGAGACTGTTTACCGCCCTCGAAATTCCGCGCAATGCGGCTATGAGCCTCTCATTGTTGCGCGGTGGTCTGCCGGGAGCCCGGTGGATCGATGTGGAGAATTATCACATAACCCTGCGTTTTATCGGTGATATCGACGGGCGGACCGCCGATGAGGTCGTTGACCGGCTGGATCGGATCGAAAGGCCGGAATTCCAGCTTAATCTCACCGGCATGGGTTCCTTCGGTTCCAAGAAACCGCATTCCATCTGGGCAGGGGTTTCCCCCTCACCGGAAATGCATGCGCTGCAGGCCGAGGTCGAAAGAATTTGTCAGAGGATCGGTCTCCCACCCGATCCGCGCAAATTCATGCCACATGTGACGCTGGCGCGGCTGCGCTCCTCGCGTCTGGACGATGTGGTGCATTATCTTTCCGGACGCGGCAACTTCCGCACCTCGCCCTTCACGGTCGGCCGTTTCGTGCTGATGTCGTCGAAGGAATCGGTGGGCGGCGGGCCCTATATCGTTGAAGAGGCGTTCCCGCTTCACGAGGCGCGATCCAGCTCCATCTTTTCGAGCAACGAGCTGCATCCCGCCAAAAGCATGTTGTAGACGGTCAGAAAGCCGTCTTCACCGCCGAAATATGGATCGGGGATGCTATCGCGGCGTCCCGACGCATAGTCCAGAAAAAGGTGGATTTTGTGCTTGCGGTTTTCCGGCGCCTTTTGGAGCAGCTTCGCCAGGTTGCTCGTATCCATGGCAAGGATCAGATCGAAGGTTTCGAAATCGGCCTGACTGACCTGCCTTGCCCGTTGCCGGGAAATATCGATGCCATGCTTGCGGGCCACCGCAACCGATCTGCGGTCCGGGGCGTTGCCCGCGTGCCAGCCACCCGTTCCGGCGGAATCGACGGTGAGCTGGTCTGCGACACCTTTCAGTTCGGCAAGATGGGCAAAAACGCCTTCGGCGAGGGGTGAACGGCAGATGTTGCCCATGCAAACAAACAGAACGGATGTGCGTTTCATGAGGATTATGGGTCGCTCCGGCAATTCAAGCGTGCCATGGTTGTGCCGGTACGGCAGGCGCCCTGTCACGCGGAGGTGAAAACATGAAATATCCCAGACTTGAGCAGGACGCCATCCGGCAGGAGCTCTTAAAACTTGAAGGCTGGTCGTTGCGGGAAGATGGCGCGGCGATCGTCAGATCTTTCAAGTTTTCGAGTTTTGCGGAGGCTTTCGGTTTCATGGCGGAGTCCGCTCTTGTGGCGGAAAAGCTCAACCACCACCCGGAATGGTCCAATGTCTACTCGCGGGTGAAGGTCTGCCTCACCACGCATGATTCGCAGGGCGTGACCGAGCAGGATTTTCTTCTGGCCGGTGCCATGCAGAAGGCTGCCGCCGGCCGGGGGAATTGAACGGTGGGCCATAAGTCCCATATAATAGCCGTGACCGGAGGACCGTCGATCATGGATGATGTGAAAATCGGTGAAATTCTTCTGCCCGGCGAAAACGACAGGCAGGAAGAGCGCGAGAGCGTCGTGCGTGCCAAATTCTGGCCGAAGCTGAAGCGCGTGATGACGAAGGTGCCGTTCGCGCGCGACGCGGCGGCTGCCTATTATTGCGCGATCGACCGCGACACGCCGCTGCGCGCAAAGGGCATCATTCTGGCCGCTCTTGCCTATTTCATCATGCCGATGGATGCCGTGCCGGATGTGCTGGCGGTCATCGGTTTTACCGACGACATCGCGGTTATCACTGCCGCCCTTGCCATGATCCGCGCCCATATCAAGATGGAACATTACGACGCCGCGGACGCCATGCTGAAAAGACAGCAGGAAGCCGGGTAACGTGTCTGTGATGTGCCTGCCCGGTCGAGCCCGGCAGGTGACAAATTCTTGCCTGAATTTATGTGTCATACACATGACGGAAGGACGTGCCTCGCCCTTCTCCTCAGGGTGCTGGGAGTCGCCGATCTGTAACACTGCAAGACGTTTTCGGCATTTTATGCGTGTTGTTGACGGTTTGGTAACCGCTTCCTGACCACAATGAGAAAAGACGATCCGCACCTGAACGTGGCCGATCCATAAAATGGAGCCCGCCGCTGCTTCGGGCCAATGGAAGACAATAACCCGGCAGGAAATTCTATGTTTGTAAGAAGTGTAGCAACCGCAGTGGCCATTTTGCTGACCAGCGTCGGCGTAGCATCTGCACAGTCGCCCACGCGCATCCAGCAGTTCAATGCATGGGGTGCCTATTCGTACAAATCGGGCAACAGCACCGTCTGCTACGTTCTTTCCATTCCGACCGCCAAGGAACCGGCGAGCGTCGATCACGGTGATATCTTCTTCATCGTGTCGCAGCGTCCGGGCCAGAACATCTCCTACGAGCCGCAGGCCATGGTGGGCTACCCGCTGAAGCAGGGTTCCAAGGTCAATGTGACGATCGATAACAAGAACTTCGTCATGTTCACCAAGGACAAGGCTGCCTGGGTTGAAAATGCTGCCGAAGAACCTGCCCTCGTCGCTGCGATGAAGGGCGGCAAGTCGATGACCGTCAAGGCCGTCTCCGGCCGCGGCACCGCGACGTCCTATTCCTATTCGCTCTCGGGCATTTCGGCCGCTCTCAAGCAGATCGAGAGCTGCAAGTAATACTGACACTCTGTCAGCTTGGTGGATGGCCGGTCATGGATCGGCCATTTGCGTTTTTACCAGTTTGATGCTAAACGCGCGGCAACATTGACAGGCGGATGCGCGAAAAGTGCTCCGCCTTTGATTTTCTCGACATGCAGACGATTTTCCGCCTATCCGACAGGCCGGTCGTGCGATGCATGGAATGATGGGATAGCGTGATGTCCGTAATGCAAGCTCCTGCCGGCCTGGCAGTCAAAACCCCGCTGATCGCCAATAGCGATCTCATGTCCGGCAAGCCGTCGCTGATCGGCCTGACGCGTGAGGACATGGGCGAGGCGCTGGCCGAAATCGGCGTGCCGCAGAAGCAGGTGAAGATGCGCGTCAGCCAGTTGTGGAACTGGCTTTATGTGCGCGGCGTCTCGGATTTCGACAATATGACCAATGTCGCCAAGGAGCTTCGCGAGAAGCTGAAGGCGGCCTTCACCATCGCTCGTCCGGAAATCGTCGAAGAGCAGATTTCCAATGACGGTACCCGCAAATGGCTGATGCGTTTCCCGCCGCGCGGTGCGGGACGTCCCGTCGAGATCGAGACTGTCTATATTCCCGAAGAGGGTCGCGGCACGCTGTGCATTTCGAGTCAGGTGGGCTGTTCGCTGACCTGTTCCTTCTGTCACACCGGCACCCAGCGCCTGGTGCGCAATCTGACGGCTGAGGAAATCCTCTCCCAGCTTCTGCTGGCCCGCGATCGGCTCGGCGATTTTCCCGATGGTTCGACACCGGTTGGCGCCTATGTGCCGAGCGAAGGCCGCAAGGTCTCCAACATCGTGATGATGGGGATGGGCGAACCGCTCTATAATTTTGAACATGTGAAGACGGCCCTGCTGATTGCGACCGACGGCGACGGCCTGTCGCTCTCCAAGCGCAGGGTCACGCTCTCCACCTCCGGCGTTGTGCCGGAAATCTTCCGCACCGGTGATGAGATCGGCGTGATGCTGGCGATTTCGCTGCATGCGGTGCGTGATGAGCTGCGCGACATGCTGGTGCCGATCAACAAGAAATATCCGCTGAAGGAGTTGATCGAAGCCTGCCGCAAATATCCCGGCCTTTCCAATGCCCGCCGCATCACCTTCGAATATGTGATGCTGAAGGATGTGAATGACAGCCTGGAAGACGCCAAGATGCTGGTTCAGCTTCTGAAGGGCGTTCCGGCCAAGATCAACCTCATCCCGTTCAATCCATGGCCGGGCACGAATTACCAGTGCTCTGACTGGGCGCAGATCGAGAAGTTCGCCGATTTCATCAATCAGGCGGGTTATGCCTCGCCGATCCGCACTCCGCGCGGCCGCGACATTCTCGCCGCCTGCGGTCAGCTGAAGTCGGAATCGGAGCGCATGCGCAAGACGGAGCGGCTGGCTTTCGAGGCCATGATGATCGCCAACCATGGCGCTGATGACTGAATAAGTCACAACTGCGCCAGAAAGCTTGGCTTGCGGCGGTTCTACGATTGATTTCGGGCTGTCTTGTTTCTAATAAGACGGCAATAAGAAACCAACTGGAGGATACCCATGCGCGCATTTATTCTTGCGCTCGCAGCCGCGAGCGCCCTCGTTCTGCCGGCCAAGGCTGAAAACGTCACCGTTGCCGTCACCGCCATTGTCGAACATCCGGCTCTTGACGCCGCCCGTGATGGCGTCAAGGCCGCCCTTGCGGAAGCCGGTTACAAGGAAGGCGAGAACCTCAAGTTCCTCTACGAGTCCGCGCAGGGCAATCCCGGCACCGCAGCGCAGATCGCGCGCCAGTTCGTGGGCGATGCGCCTGATGTCATCGTGCCGATCTCCACGCCGTCGGCACAGGCCGTCGTTGCGGCGACGCGCGATATTCCTGTCGTCTTCACGGCCGTTTCCGATCCGGTCGGTGCACAGCTCGTCAAGAGCATGGAAAAACCCGGCCGCAACGTGACCGGTCTTTCCGACATGCTGCCGGTTGGCGAGCATCTGGCTCTCATCAAGGAAATTTCGCCGAACGCGAAGTCCATCGGCTTCATCTACAACTCGGCCGAGGCCAACTCCGCTTCCACTCTCGCACTGCTGAAGGCTGAAGCCGAAAAGGCCGGCTTGAAGATCGTCGAATCCGTCGCCACCAAGTCCGCTGAAGTTCAGGGCGCAACACGCGCGCTGGTCGGCAAGGCCGACGTGATCTACGTTCCGACCGACAACACCATCGTTTCCGCTTTTGAGGCGGCAGCAGGCGTTGCAGCGGAAGCCAAGATCCCGCTTTATGCCGCCGATACGGATTCCGTCGCGCGCGGTGCGGTTGCTGCCCTCGGCTTCAACTATTTCGACGTTGGCAAGCAGACCGGCGCCGTGGTTGTCCGCATCCTCAAGGGTGAAAAGCCGGGCGATATTCCGGCCACCGTTGCTGTCGGTACTGATCTGGTGATCAACAAGAAGGCCGCTGAAAAAGCAGGCGTCACCTTCCCGGAAAGCGTGACCAAGCGCGCCACCAAGGTCATCGACTAACAACCGAACTTCGGGCGGCGGCAAACCCGCCGCCCGCTTTGCGCGGCACGAAAACAATGCCCGCATCCGCCGACGTGGCGGCAATAACAAGGACATTATCGTGAGCCAAATCGCCTTCTGGGGTGCCGTGGAGCTGGGACTGGTCTTCGCTTTCGTGGCGATCGGCGTCTATCTCGCTTTCCGCGTGCTTGATTTTCCTGATCTGACCGTTGACGGTTCGTTTCCGCTCGGCGCTGCCGTGGCGGCCGTGCTGATCATTTACGGTCTCAATGCCTGGGTCGCGACGGCGATTGCGATGGTTGCGGGTGCAGCCGCCGGCATCGTTACGGCCACGCTGAACGTCCGCTTCAAGATACTCAACCTGCTTGCGTCGATCCTAACGATGATCGCGTTGTTTTCGGTCAATCTCCGTGTGATGGGGAAACCGAATGTGGCGCTGCTTAATCAGGATACGATGATCTCGCCATTTTATGGTCTTGGCCTTTCCGAATATCTCGTGCGGCCGCTCTTTGTCGGCGCGCTGGTGGTGATTGCGGTCATTCTGGTCTGGCGTTTCCTTGAAAGCGATGCTGGACTTGCCATGCGGGCGACGGGCGCCAATGCGCGCATGGCGCGGGCGCAGGGTGTGAAGACCGGCAACCAGATCTATCTCGGCATGGCGCTTTCCAATGCGCTGGTCGCTCTCGGCGGCGCGCTGTTTGCGCAGACCAACGGTTTTGCGGATGTGACCTCGGGTGTCGGCACCATCGTCGTCGGGCTTGCGGCCGTCATCATTGGTGAGACGCTGTTCGGCGCACGGGGCATTCTGATTGCGCTGATCGGCTGTGTTTTCGGCTCCATCGCCTATCGCCTTGCCATCCAGCTCGCTTTGTCGAGTGATGTGCTGGGTCTCAAGGCATCCGATCTTAATTTCGTAACGGCGGTATTGGTGGCCATCGCATTGATCCTGCCCCGACTGCGCCGCGGGGGAGCAACATCGTGATTTCCCTTTCCGATATCCAGGTCGTCTTCGGGCGCGGCACGCCGCTGCAAAAGCAGGCGCTGGCCAAGATCGATCTTACCATTGAGACCGGTTCTTTCGTGACCGTCATCGGCTCGAACGGGGCTGGAAAATCCACGCTTCTCGGCGTTCTGGCCGGTGATGTCCTGCCGACGGCCGGAAAGGTGACGATCGGCGGCGCTGATGTCACCCGCAAGCCGACCGCGAGCCGGGCTGGACGCGTGGCGCGCGTGTTTCAGGACCCGCTGGCGGGCAGCTGCGGCGCGCTGACCATCGAGGAAAATCTGGCGCTTGCGGCATCACGCGGACAGCGCCGCGGTTTGTTGCCGGCGCTTGGGCGTGGCAGACGGGATTTCTTCAAGGAGCGGATCGCTTCGCTCAATCTCGGCCTGGAAAATCGCCTGAAGGACCGTATGGACCTGTTGTCCGGGGGACAAAGACAGGCGGTCTCGCTTGTCATGGCGACGCTTTCAGGCTCGGATGTGCTGCTGCTGGATGAACATACGGCAGCGCTCGACCCTGGTATGGCGGAGTTCGTGATGGAACTGACCCGCAAGGTGGTCTCCGAGCGCAAGCTGACAACGCTGATGGTCACCCACTCCATGCGCCAGGCGCTGGATTATGGTGACCGCACCATCATGCTGCATGCCGGTGAAATCGTGCTCGACGTATCCGGTGAAAGCCGCAAGGGTCTCGAGGTCGAGGATCTGATCGACATGTTCCGCAAGATACGCGGCCAGACGCTCGACGATGACGAATTGCTGATCGGCTGATTGTTTGAAAAGGCGCCTTCGGGCGCCTTTTCGTTTGCCGTCAGCGCGCTTGCGTGAAGAAAATCTTGAAGGCGAAAACCGAAAAGACGCCGGCGATCGTATAGTCCAGCCCGCGCAGAACCTTCCTGTTGCGTTGCAGCCAGGCGGAGAGGACATCGGCGGCGATAACGATACCGATGCCGATCGGCAGTGCCACGATGATGGACCAGAGCCCAAGAAAAATCAGCTTGCCGGTGACGTGCGGATCGGATGCGCTGACGAATTGCGGCAGGAAGGTCATGAAAAAGATGATGATCTTCGGGTTCAACAGATTGACCCAGATACCGTTCAGCAAGGCCCCCTTCAGGGAAGATTGCGGTTTTTCGTCGGTCGTCTTGACCATCACGAAATCCGAACCCTTGCGGATCGCCTGAATGGCGAGCCAGACCAGATAGGCGGCGCCGCCGGTCTTTAGGATCATGAAGGCGGTCGGTGAGGCAACGATGAGCGCGGCAACACCGAAAGCGACAAGCATCGTATGTACGGTGATGCCGATATTGGTTCCCAGAAGGGTCATGAAACCCGCTGTGCGGCCCTCGCGTAGCGAACGGCTGATCCACAACGTCATGTCGGGTCCGGGCGTTACCGCCAGGAGCAATATGGCGATGGTGAAGGCGGCAAGTGTTGGCAGGCTTGGAACGAAATCCATCGCGGCACCCGTGAAATCTGGAGGTTGCCGTTGCTTAACGCGATTTCGCGTTTCTGCCAATGTTTTTGCGTGCCGATGAAATGGCGGGCAAAGCCGAGCCGGTCATGGCGAAAGCCACCGCAATTTTCAAATCGCGGTGGCTCCAGATATTCAGTTTTTCAGGAAGCTGGTGAAGGCGGCGGAATATTCCGTGTGCCAGCGCGACAGCGGCGGACGGTTCTGCACGATATCCTGAGCCGCCCAGAGAATGCGCTTCTCGTCCGTCGGGCGATCCACTTCGCCATCGGGGCAAAGGATGTAGAAATCACCCTTGCCGATACTGTCGACCATGAAGTCGACGGTCTGCTCGCCGGTCCACGCCCCTGCCGGCTTTTCCGTCCTGCCATGCGCCGTCAGGCCCGTAAAGACGAAGCCAGGGATCAGGAGATGGGCGGAAACTGCGCCGTTCGGAATATTGCGCAGTTCGTGCTGGAGCGCTTCCGTGAAGGCTTTTACACCCGCCTTCGAGACATTATAGGCGGGATCGCCGGGCGGGGTGGTGATGCCCTGTTTCGAGCCTGTATTGATGATGAGCGAGGCCTCGCCATGGGCGATCATGCCCTGCCCGAAGACGCGGCTGCCATTCACCACGCCCATCAGGTTGACGTTGATGACTTTTTCCCAATTGGTCTGCGGGCCAAAAATGGCGCTTCCGGGCTGGATGCCGGCATTGTTCATCAGCACGTGAACCCGCCCGAAACGCTGGATGACAGCACGTTCCAGCGCTTCCAGCTCATCGAGTTTCGACACGTCGGTGGGGATTGCGACGATCTGCGCCTCGCCGTCCTTTGCGACGGCCAGAATATCCGCGTGCGCTGCGGCGAGCCTGTCGCCATCGAGATCAGCGAGCACGACGCTCATGCCGAAACCGGCGAATTTGCGCGCGGCGGCAAGTCCGATGCCGGATGCGGCACCGGTGATGACGGCGACATTATCTTCCTTGAATGCGGGGTGGATGGTCGTCATAGGTTTCTCCTTCGCGTCGTTTTGTGCTGTTTCCAGCCGTTTGCAACGTTGCCTGAACCCTGAGTGGCTTCATTCACGGTCTTCAAGTCGATCGAGACGCTCCATGTTAAAGCGCGAAATTCCATAATGCATGTGACAAACCCTTCGTTCCAGTCATGAAGAGCCGGTGGCTTGCATTTGGCCTTTCGCAAATGCGCGTTGCCCTTTCGCGCCATTCGCTGTTTTGTCGCGCATCTTTTCGGAAAATCGCTTCACAGTTTTGGGGTTGCACTGTAAAAGTGCCGAAATCCCAAGGAAATGGCGGTACCCCGATGCCGTCATCATGCAGATGGACATCATTATGGCACTCCCGAAAGACGTTAAGAAAGTCGTTCTCGCCTATTCCGGCGGCCTCGACACCTCGATTATCCTGAAGTGGCTTCAGACGGAACTCGGCGCGGAAGTCGTGACTTTCACCGCCGATCTCGGCCAGGGCGAAGAGCTTGAGCCGGCACGCAAGAAGGCCGAGATGCTGGGCATCAAGGAAATCTTCATCGAGGACGTCCGCGAAGAGTTCGTTCGGGATTTCGTGTTCCCGATGTTCCGTGCCAACGCCGTTTATGAAGGCGTCTATCTGCTCGGCACCTCCATTGCACGTCCGCTGATTTCCAAGCACCTGATCGAGATCGCCAAGAAGACCGGCGCCGACGCCATTGCGCATGGCGCCACCGGCAAGGGTAACGACCAGGTCCGTTTCGAGCTTTCGGCTTATGCGCTGAACCCGGATATCAAGATCATCGCCCCCTGGCGCGACTGGACGTTCAAGAGCCGTACCGACCTCCTGAACTTCGCCGAACAGCACCAGATTCCCGTTGCCAAGGACAAGAAGGGCGAAGCGCCTTTCTCGGTTGACGCCAACCTTCTGCATTCCTCCTCCGAGGGCAAGGTTCTGGAAGACCCGGCACTGGAAGCTCCGGAATATGTGCATATGCGCACCATCTCGCCGGAAGCGGCCCCGGACAAGGCAACCGTCATCAAGGTCGGTTTCCGCAAGGGCGATGCCTGCTCCATCAACGGCGTTGAAATGTCGCCGGCCACGCTTCTTGCAACGCTCAACAATTACGGTCGTGAAAACGGCATCGGTCGTCTCGATCTCGTTGAGAACCGTTTCGTCGGCATGAAGTCTCGCGGTGTTTACGAGACGCCCGGCGGCACCATCCTGCTGGCCGCGCATCGCGCGATCGAATCCATCACGCTTGACCGGGGTGCAGCACACCTCAAGGACGAGCTGATGCCGCGTTACGCCGAACTGATCTATTACGGCTTCTGGTTCTCGCCCGAGCGTGAAATGCTGCAGGCTCTGATCGACAAGAGCCAGGAACATGTGGAAGGCGAAGTGACGCTGAAGCTCTACAAGGGCAACGTCATGGTAACCGGCCGCAAGAGCGCCAAGTCGCTTTATTCCGACGCGCTGGTAACCTTCGAAGACGACCACGGTGCTTACGACCAGAAGGATGCGGCCGGCTTCATCAAGCTCAATGCGCTACGCTTGCGCACCCTGGCCAAGCGTAACCTCAGCAAGTAATTTTCACTGAGGTACAGATAAGAAAAACCCGCAGGCGGGAACGCCCTGCGGGTTTTTTCACGTCTGTCTTTTGGAGACGATCCTGAAGCCGATGTAGCTTGCGACTGCCGTAAACTCCATCACCGGGAT
Organism: Agrobacterium sp. GW821-FHT14E08; assembly: GCF_058803865.1. Lineage (NCBI taxonomy): Bacteria > Pseudomonadati > Pseudomonadota > Alphaproteobacteria > Hyphomicrobiales > Rhizobiaceae > Agrobacterium > Agrobacterium sp. GW821-FHT14E08. The sequence continues at coordinate 248,382 of NZ_JBXAPJ010000005.1, forward strand.
GATGATGCCAAAGCCGGTGAGAGGCGAGCCGACCAGCGAGGCCGCGGCTCCGCCCGCAAAACCCGATCCCATCTGGATAAAACCCATCATGGCCGATGCCGAACCGGCAATGTGCGGGAAGGGCGCAAGGGCGGCCGTCACCATCGAGGGCGTCAGCAAGGCGATGCCGACTGTCGCCACTGCCACTGGGCCCATGATGGAGAGGAAGGACGGCGGCACCAGGAACACCGACAGCATGATGAGAAGGCCACCCATGCCGGAAAAACAGAGGCCGAGCATGACCGAACGGCGGTCGCCCAGCCGCGGTGCGATATAACGCAGGGCGATGGAGCCGAAGAAATAAGCGCCGGTCTGCATCAGCATGCCGACGCCGAAGGCTGTGGGGGACATGCCGACTTCGTTGATAAGGATGAAAGTCAGCATGGTCGCCTGCGCATAAAGCGCGCCTATGGAGCCGCCGAGTACCAGTGCGGCGAGAAGAAAACGCGGCTCGGTCAACAACGTCCCATAGGCTGAGAGGAGCCGACGGGGACGGATCAGGCTTCTGTCCGGGACCGTCGTTTCGCGCAGAAAAACCACCACGCAGAAGATGGCGATGGCGCCGAGGCCGGCCATCAGGAAAAATACCGATTGCCAGCCGAAAGCCGCAAGCGATAGCCCGCCGATTGTCGGTCCCATGGCGGGACCGACGGCCAGCATGATGCCGATGAGGTTCATGATGCTGGAGGCTTCCGCGCCGGCAAACTGATCCCGCACCACGGCGCGCGCCACCGTCATGCCAACGGAGGCGCCTATGCCCTGGACAAGCCGGGCAAAAAGCAGCACTTCAATTGTCGGGGCAAGGATGGCGAGCAAGCCGCCGCCGAGAAAGATCGACAGGAAGACGAGGCTCGCCTTGCGCCGCCCGAAGGCGTCGGACGCCGGCCCGGCAAGCAGCTGCGCTATGGCGAAACCGGCAAAATAGAGGGAGAGACTGAGTTTTACGGCGGACTCGGTGGTGGCGAAAACCCGTGTCAGCTCCGGCATGGCCGGCGTGTAGATCGACATGGAAATGGGGGCCAGCGCCGTCAGCAACGCTCCAAGAATTGCCGTGCGCCTTGTTGACATGATCGTTTTTGACGACATTGCGATCAGCCGTTCTGGCCCGGCTGTTCCGGCTGCAGATTGTTGCGAAGCGTCTGCAGGAAGCTGCGGAAGAGCGCGACTTCCTCTTCATTCAGGCCCTGCGTGGCATGGCGGACGAGTTCATCGATCTCCTGGCGCACGGCTTCCAGCATGTCGGTGGAGGTCTCCGTCAGCACGATGCGCTTGGAACGCCTGTCCTGAGGGTCCTGCTGGCGTTCGATGAGGTTGAGCGATTGCAGCTTGTCGAGATAGGCGCAGATTGTCATGGGTTCGATCCCGAGACGGGCGGCGATGTCCGACTGCTTGCTGCCATCCACAACGGCAACCGTCAGCAAGGCTCTCGCCTCGCCGGGTGTCAGGCCCAGTCCGGCCTCAGAAATACGGCGCTCAAATGCACTGTTCAGCAGGCGTGCGCCGCTGTTCAGCAAAAATGCCAATGAATCTTTTTCGCGTTTAGTGCCCATGCTTCGCCTTTTCGTAAGCCAGCCTTACTAAATTCCGGGCGATAAGCAATGGTAAGCAAATCATATTGTCGAAAATCGAGTAAAGTATTTGTCAGTTCGGTCGCGGGACGCTCCGCAACATAATGCTAGTCATCACGTCGAAGCTAAAAAAGACAGCACATCCTGCATTTTCTCCACTTCATCTGCGGTGCCGATAGAACGGGCAATCTCCATCCTATCGGAAAAATAGGTCACAAAGTCGAAATCCGTATCATCGGTTACATCAGCTGTATCGATCACCTCGCCATTGGCGTTCAGCGTCTGTGCCGGTAGTTCGGACGAGAGCTCAAGCCAGGTATCGTGGCTGATTTTCCCGGCCTCGTAATATTTCTGTGCGATTTCCCGTAGTTCGCGGGGGCTGATGCGGGTGAAATCGATGCGATTTATCGTCTCTTCGAAGCCGGTCGCTGCGTCCGGCTGGGCTGCCTTGCCGAAATCGGTGCCGTCTACAGGTCTGGCGTTTCTGGAATTGTCTCTGAAAAGGAAATTATTAGAGGCTCTTAAAGAATAAATCTCCATAATACATATCTCCATCATGGGATATTATTGCGATGAATCAGACCACGCCGTCGCCCGGCCGGTCAATACTTCGCGATGGCGGCACCTGCGTATTCCACACCAAATTCCGGCATATTGAATTGGCGGTGGAGGCGTGCCCATATGGGCTTAAACCGGAATTGTACAAGGAAGATGAAATGCCATCCAAGACCGTCGCTTATCCCGCACTCGTTACCTGGAACGGTCATAACGGTCTGCCAAAATTCGATGCGGTCAAGGATGAGGATTTCGGCCCCGCCTTCGAAGCTGCGCTTCTGTCTCACGAACAGGAAATCGATGCGATTGCCGGCAATGTTCAGGCGCCCACCTTCGAAAATACCGTGACCGCACTCGAAATCGCGGGCGATGAGCTTTCCCGTATTTCGGCCCTGTTCTGGAACAGGGCAGGGGCGCACACCAATAGCGCCATTCAGGCGCTGGAGCGGGAAATCGCGCCGAAAATGTCACGACATTATTCGAAGATCGGCATGAACGAGGCCCTGTTCAAACGTATCGACACGCTGTGGGACGAGCGAGATGCGCTTGGCCTGACGGGCGAGGAGAAGCGGGTTCTCGAGCGACACTGGAAGGGTTTCGTGCGCTCCGGCGCCAAGCTGCAGAAAGACCGCCAGGAGCGTCTTGCGGCGATCAATGAGGAACTTGCCGGTCTTGGTGCGAAATTCGGGCAGAATGTGCTGGCGGATGAAAAGAGCTGGAAGCTGCTGCTCTCCGCAGAAGAGGAACTTGCCGGCATTCCCGGTTTCCTGCGTGATGCGATGGCGGGTGCCGCCCGCGAGTATGGTGAGGACGGCAAATTCGCCGTCACCCTTTCCCGCTCCATCATCGAACCTTTCCTCACCTTTTCCGAGCGCCGTGATTTGCGCGAACAGGCCTTCAAGGCATGGGTGGCGCGTGGTGAAAACGGCGGCGAAACCGACAATCGCGATACCGTTCATCGCACGCTGGAGCTGCGTGAGGAAAAAGCAAAGCTACTCGGCTACAGGAATTTCGCGGCCTACAAACTGGACGACACGATGGCGAAAACGCCGGATGCCGTGAACAGCCTTCTGGGACAGGTCTGGGAAAAGGCCGTGGCACGCGCCGGCGAGGAAGAGGGAGAGCTTGCCGCTATCATCACGCAGGAGGGCAAGAACCACGATGTCATGCCCTGGGACTGGCGCCATTATGCGGAAAAGCTGCGAGCGCAGAAATTCAACTTCTCCGAGGCTGAATTGAAGCCCTATCTGCAGCTGGAAAAAATCATCGAGGCCTGTTTCGATGTGGCCAACCGGCTCTTCGGAATTCGCGCCGTCGAGATCAAGGATGTCGCTGCCTATCATCCGGATGTGCGGGTTTTCGAAATCCGCGACGACAAGGGTGATCTGAAAGCGATGTTCCTTGGCGATTATTTCGCCCGTCCTTCCAAGCGTTCCGGCGCGTGGATGAGTTCTTTCCAGTCGCAGCACAAGTTGCCCCTGAAGAACGGCATCGTTGGCGAAATACCGATCATCTACAATGTCTGCAATTTCGCAAAACCGGCCGAGGGCAAGCCTGCGCTGCTATCGCTTGACGATGCGCGCACGCTGTTTCATGAATTTGGCCACGCCCTGCACGGCATGCTGTCTGATGTCACCTATCCTTCCGTTTCGGGAACGGGCGTCTCGCGTGATTTCGTGGAGTTGCCGTCGCAGCTTTACGAACATTGGCTGACCGTTCCGGAAATTCTGGAAAAATACGCGCTGCATTACGAAACTGGCGCATCCATGCCGAAAGAACTGCTGGACAAGGTGCTTGCGGCCCAGACCTTCAATGCCGGTTTCAGCACGGTGGAATTCACATCTTCGGCAATCGTCGACATGGCGTTCCATACCCGGGAAAGCGTGAGCGATCCCATGGCTGTGCAAGGCGAGGTGCTCTCCGCGCTCAATATGCCGAAGTCCATTGTCATGCGGCATGCGACACCGCATTTCCAGCACGTGTTTTCGGGCGACGGATATTCTGCCGGCTATTATTCCTACATGTGGTCGGAAGTGCTGGACGCCGATGCCTTTTCGGCCTTCGAGGAAACCGGCAATCCCTTCGATGGTGAAATGGCGCGCAAATTGAAGGACAATATCTACTCCGTCGGCGGTTCCATCGATCCGGAGGAGGCCTATCTTGCTTTTCGCGGCAAGATGCCGAGCCCGGACGCCATGCTTTTGAAGCGTGGCCTCGTCTAAGAGTTCGGTATAAAAGACTGTCATATTTCTGAGCTAGAACCTGAGCGCAGGGGCCTTATGACAAGGCCCCCCCTTTCGCATTTGCAAAAAAAAGGTTATGAGCGCGCCAAACTAAATTGGCGCATCTCACGATAGTGGCGCCCAACCTCAGAGATTTTGAACAATGGCACTTCGCAACATCGCGATCATCGCGCACGTTGACCATGGAAAAACGACGCTCGTGGACGAGCTTCTGAAGCAGTCCGGCTCGTTCCGCGACAACCAGCGTGTCGCCGAGCGCGTGATGGATAGCAACGATCTCGAAAAGGAACGTGGCATCACCATTCTCGCCAAGGCGACCTCGGTGGAGTGGAAGGGTGTCCGCATCAACATCGTCGACACCCCCGGCCACGCCGACTTCGGCGGCGAAGTCGAGCGTATCCTGTCGATGGTGGACGGTGCGATCGTTCTGGTCGATAGCTCGGAAGGCCCGATGCCGCAGACCAAGTTCGTGGTCAGCAAGGCGCTGAAGGTCGGTCTTCGCCCGATCGTCGCGATCAACAAGATCGACCGTCCGGATGGCCGCCACGAAGAAGTCATCAACGAAGTCTTCGACCTCTTCGCAAACCTCGACGCCACCGACGAGCAGCTCGATTTCCCGATCCTCTACGGTTCCGGCCGTGACGGCTGGATGAACGTTAACCCGGAAGGCCCGAAGGATCAGGGTCTTGCGCCGCTGCTCGATCTGGTTCTCGAACATGTTCCGGAGCCCAAGGTTGAAGAAGGTCCGTTCCGCCTGATCGGCACCATCCTTGAAGCCAACAACTTCCTCGGCCGCATCATCACCGGCCGCATCGCTTCCGGTTCCATCAAGCCGAACCAGGCGGTGAAGGTTCTCGGCCAGGACGGCAAGGTTATTGAAAACGGCCGTATCTCGAAGATCCTCGCATTCCGCGGCATTGAGCGCACGTCAATCGAAGAAGCCCATGCCGGCGACATCGTCGCCATTGCAGGCCTCTCCAAGGGTACTGTTGCCGACACCTTCTGTGACCCCTCCGTCACCGAGGCGATGACCGCGCAGCCGATCGACCCGCCGACCGTTACCATGTCGTTCATCGTCAACGACAGCCCGCTGGCTGGCACCGAAGGCGACAAGGTCACGAGCCGCGTTATCCGTGACCGTCTGTTCAAGGAAGCCGAAGGCAACGTTGCGCTGAAGATCGAAGAAGCCGAAGGCAAGGATTCGTTCTTCGTTTCCGGCCGTGGCGAATTGCAGCTGGCGGTTCTGATCGAAACCATGCGTCGCGAAGGCTTCGAGCTTGCCGTTTCGCGTCCGCGCGTCGTGATGCACAAGGATGAGAACGGCACCCTGCTGGAGCCGATCGAAGAAGTCGTGATCGACGTTGACGAAGAGCATTCCGGCGTCGTCGTTCAGAAGATGTCCGAGCGCAAGGCTGAAATGGCCGAGCTTCGTCCTTCCGGCGGCAATCGCGTTCGTCTGAAGTTCTATGCACCGACCCGTGGCCTGATCGGCTACCAGTCGGAGCTTTTGACCGACACCCGCGGCACGGCGATCATGAACCGTCTGTTCCACGACTATCAGCCCTTCAAGGGCCAGATTGCCGGCCGCGTGAACGGCGTTCTCTTGTCGAACGGTTCGGGCGAAGCTGTGGCTTATGCCATGTTCAACCTGGAAGATCGCGGCCCGATGATCATCGAGCCGGGTGAAAAGGTCTATGCCGGCATGATCATCGGTATTCACTCTCGCGATAACGATCTCGAAGTGAACGTGCTGAAGGGCAAGCAGCTAACCAACATCCGCGCTGCCGGCAAGGACGAAGCCGTGAAGCTGACGCCGCCGATCCGCATGACGCTTGATCGCGCGCTTTCCTGGATTCAGGACGACGAGCTGATGGAAGTGACGCCGAAGTCCATCCGTCTGCGCAAGATGTTCCTGGACGCCAACGATCGCAAGCGTTTCGAAAAGGCCAAGCTCGCTGTCTGATTGCGGCTTGTCGTTATGAATTCGAAAAAACCCGGCCTCGAGCCGGGTTTTTTTATGCGTTCGTTTTTATGTGTACATGAGTCGAAAGGTGCTTGTGCCAAAGGTTAAGGATGCGTTAATTTTTGTCGGTCGTCCACATGAATAGGCTGTGGGTAAGCTTGCCGGCGTTAACCTTTATGACTGGTAAGTTTCCGTGGCCGGGGCCAGAATCGCGTTATGAAAACGTTATCCATCGATGTTCGCCGTGCTGAACCGCATGATGCGCGCGCCATCTCCGAGGCGCACCGTCTGTCGTGGCAACAGGCCTATGCCGGGCTAATCCCGCACAGGCCGTTGACGCAGATGCTGGAGCGCCGCGGCGAAATCTGGTGGAAGAAGGCGACCAAAGGATCCGCCACCATGCTGGTGGTGGAAGTGGCCGGTGTGGTTGCCGGATATGCGACGCTGGGCCTCAGCCGGGCGCGCGGGCTGCCGCATGATGGCGAGATTTACGAACTTTATCTGCGCCCGGAATATCAGGGCATCGGGCTTGGATCCCTGTTGTTCACGGAGGCGCGCAGGCTGCTGACGTCGCTCGGCTGCAACGGTATCGTTGTCTGGTGCCTCGAAGACAGCGATGTCGCCAATCGTTTTTTCCGCTCGCATGGCGGCCGCGATATTGCAGAAGGCATGGAAGACTTCGGCGGCAAATCACTGCGCAAAGTCGGTTTCGTCTGGAACTGATAAAAATTGCGGGTGGATTTTAAGCCCGTTTGATCTTTCCGCCTTTGCCATGCGCAATAGCGATACCCTCAAATCCCGCATTCTGCCTTATCCGCCCAAAGCCATGTTGCAATGCGGCGACTTTCCCAGTATCGAAAACCAAATCCAACCCGTCGAATTGAGGGAAGCGAATGCGTATCGATGCAATTTCCGTAGGCAAGAATCCGCCGGATGACGTGAATGTCATCGTTGAAGTGCCGGTCGGTGGCCATCCGATCAAGTACGAGATGGACAAGGATGCGGGTGCGCTGGTCGTCGATCGCTTCCTCTACACGCCGATGACCTATCCGGGTAACTATGGTTTCGTGCCGCATACGCTGTCTGACGATGGCGACCCGATCGACGTTCTCATCTGCAACACCCGCCCGCTGGTTCCGGGCTGCGTGATCAACGTTCGCCCCATCGGCGTCATGATCATGGAAGATGATGGCGGCAAGGATGAGAAGATTCTGGCCGTGCCGGTTCCGAAGCTGACGCGCCGCTACGATAAGGTCCACAACTACACCGACCTGCCGGAAATCACGCTGAAGCAGATCGAGCACTTCTTCGAGCACTACAAGGATCTGGAGCCCGGCAAATGGGTGAAGATGGGCGGCTGGCAGGACGTCGACGTTGCCAAGAAGCTGATCGTTGAAGCCATCGAGCGCTACAAGGCGCAGGGCTGATCAGCCCTGGGCTTTGTGTAAGCATCGGGTCGATGCTTACAGATTTTTAAAAAGCTTTTCGAAATCCTCCGGGTCGGTATCGATCCGGAGGATTTTTTTGCGCGCCGTTTCGCCTGAAATGAAAGTGATGGAAGATTTGGGCAGGCCCAGCTTTTTCGCCAGCAAAACAATGAGGGCCTTGTTTGCCTTGCCGCCTTCGGGCACGGCGCTGACGCGTATCTTCAGATGCGTGTTTCCGTCCGCATCCTGTTCCACGCCGTCAATCGCATCCCGCCCGCCATTCGGTGTGAGGCGAACAGGCAGGCGGACATGATCATGGTGCTTTTGCCAGGGGCCGCTCAAACGGTCATCGGATAGAGCGTGTTCCACATGAAGGAGCGGATGAAGAAGATGATCAGCAGCAGGATGATCGGCGAAATGTCGATACCGCCGAGATTGGGCAGAATGCGGCGAATGGGGCGCAGGGCCGGTTCCGTGACGTTGACCAGGAAACTCCCGATGGCGTTCACGAACTGGTTGCGGGAATTGATGACGTTGAAGGCGTAAAGCCAAGAAAAAATAGCGCTGGCAATCAGCACCCACGTATAGAGGTTCAAGGCCAGATCGATGGTCTGAAACAGGGCAAGCATCAATATCTCCGTATCTTGGTTGCTAGACATTTAGACATTGAACCGTGAACCGGCAAGTGTTGCGCCAGATCGTAATGATCTTTGGTCGGACCGACCGTCGATCACCATAATCCGGTTCAGGGATTTGCAGCGGGATTTCAGACGAAAACCGATCATATTTTTCGTCATCCCCCTGAACGGAAGGGCTGGCGCTTCCCGTGATATCGATCTATTGCAAACTTCTCATATTGTCTCGAGAGCGCCCAGCCGATGTCCCTGCCTTCTGCCGAAAACCGCTTCGGTGCATTCCGGCACAGTTCCTATCGTCGTTTTTTCAGCGCCCGGTTTTTTTCGGCCTTCGCCATCCAGATCGTCAGCGTTTCCGTTGGCTGGCAGATGTATGAGGTCACCGGCAATGCCTTTTATCTTGGTCTGATCGGTCTCTTCCAGTTTCTGCCGTCGCTGCTTTTGATACTCGTCACCGGAACTGTCGCCGACAGGCACAATCGCCGGCGCATCATGGCCATATGTCTTGTGATCGCGGCCGGTTGCGCCGCGGCCCTGCTTGGCTTGACGGTGACGCACAGTTTTTCTCCCTGGCCGGTCTTCGCAATTCTCGTCGTGTTCGGGATCGAGCGTGCCTTCATGGGGCCTGCGGTTCAGTCGCTGGCGCCCAATCTCATACCCGTCGAGGATTTGCCGAACGCCATAGCCTGGAATTCTTCCTCCTGGCAGATGGCGTCCATTCTTGGCCCCGTCGCCGGCGGCCTGCTTTATGGTGCTGGCGCTTCCGTCGCCTATAGCGTCGCATTCGTACTCTTCATCGTGTCGGCGGCGCTGGCCGTGACAATCCGTAAACCGGAACAGCGCGGTCCGGCGAAAGCCATCAGCCTTGAGACAATGCTGGCCGGGTTCAAATTCATCTCGCAGGAGAAAGTGGTTCTCGGCGCAATTTCGCTCGATCTCTTTGCCGTCCTGCTCGGCGGCGCTGTCGCCCTGATGCCGATTTTCGCCAAGGAAGTGTTGACGCTGGGCCCATGGGGCCTTGGGCTTCTGCGCGCAGCTCCCGGTATCGGTGCCATCACCGTTGCGGTTATTCTGGCGTTCAGGCCCATCCGCCACCACGCGGGTCTCCTGATGTTCGTTGGCGTCGGCCTCTTCGGTATTTCCACCGTGGTATTCGGGCTTTCCGAAACGGCGTGGGTGTCCATTGCCGCATTGGTGGTCATGGGCGCATCGGACATGGTGTCCGTTTATGTGCGGGAGACGTTGATCGCGCTCTGGACGCCGGATGAGGTGCGCGGGCGCGTGAATGCGGTGAACATGGTGTTTGTCGGCGCTTCCAACGAGCTGGGGGAATTCCGCGCCGGCACCATGGCCCATGTGGTCGGTGCGGTGCCGGCCGTCGTCATCGGCGGAGCGGGCACGCTTGCTGTCGCGGTTATCTGGGCGCTCGGCTTTTCAAAGCTGCGCAGGATCGACAATCTGGATGCGCCGCACTGACGGCGGATTGCTTCAGCGCTGCGCCTTGCCTTCAAAAACCAGATCAAGGAAATTGCCGAGCCATGACCGGAGCGGCGTGTCGAACAACATACGGCCCTCCAGATGCTGGCTGCCGACCTGCGCATTGGGCATGCCGAAACGCTGTGCGCCGCGCACCACCCAGCTATGCATCATGGCGCGCGTCAATTCGGCGTGAAACTGCAGGCCCCAGGCATTTTTTCCGTATCGATAAGCCTGATTGGGATAGGTCTCGCCTGACGCCAGAAGCTCGGCTCCCCGGGGAAGTTCGAAACCCTCGCGGTGAAAATGATAGACCATCTTCGGCCAATGCGGCATCAGGAGCCGTCCGTGTTCGGTGGCGTGAAGCGGATACCAGCCGATCTCCACCTTGCCTTCCCTGTCGGCCTCGACCTTTCCGCCCAGATGTTTGGACAGCATCTGCGCGCCAAGACAGATGCCGAGAAAGGGCTTGTTTTCCTTCAACGGTACCTTCAGCCAGTCGATTTCGGTCTTGACGTAATCATGCGGGTCATTGGCGCTCATCGGGCCGCCGAAGATGATGGCGCCCGCATGTTTTTCCAGCGTTTGCGGCAGGTCATCGCCGAGCGCGGGGCGTCTTATATCCAGACGATAGCCTTTTTCCACCAGCATCTGGCCAACGCGGCCGGGCGTGGAACGTTCCTGATGCAGGACCACGAGCAGGGAAGGTTGTCTGCTCTGTTGCCTGGAGGGGTCAAACAGCATCGTCTTTGTTTTCGCTTTCTTCAGCGGGCCCGGACCTCGTGGCGGCCTGCTGACGTTGCAGAACCCTGTCGCGAACTGAAACGCCAAGCAGATCGGCGACACGCCAGATCACATGGTCTTCCATTTCGCTTCGTTCGCCGTCAGCGTAAACAATATCCCAGAGTATGCCAATAAGCTCCACGCGCTGATCTTCATCGAGATGGCGGCGGATATCGGTGGTGAAACGATAATAATCGACGGCTTCCTTGCCGGCCTCCTGGCCTGCGGTGAGAAGCGCGTCCAGCTTGCCGGCGTCGAGATGATAATAATCCTGGAGGATTTCGCGAAGACGGTCACGCTCGCTTTTCGAGACTGTGCCGTCTGCTTCCATCACCTGAAAACAGAGGGCGGCAACTGCCACCCTCAGATCATCAGGACCGAATTCATCCGTGTGCTGGCCGACGAGGTTCTGAATAAACGACTGTATTTGGTTGAACATCGATAGCCTGTTCGTCAGAAGAGTTTGAGCCGGGTCTTGGGTTCGGCTTCCACGCCGGGTTTCTTGACGCCCGGATCATCCGGCGCGCCGCCGAAAAAGGGTACCGCTTCGGCCTTCGCGTCGGCCATGTCCGCTTCCGCCGGTGCTTCAATTGTCGCCGGTTCTTTTTCCTTGGGAGCCGATACGACTGGTTTGACCTCGATCGGCACAGCCGGTGGAGCGGGCTTCGGCTCGAGAACAGGCTCGGGGGCCTTTTCGACAATGATGGTTGCGGGAGCGGGTTCGGCGCGGGCCGGTGCTGCAGCAATCGCATTTTCGATCGTCAAATCTTCGACGGGGCCTTCGAGCTGGCCGAAAGGTGCTTTCCATTCGAAGGCGTCGAGACGGCCGGTAACGGGCGAAACGGGCAGCCATTTTTCCGAGGCGATGCCGTCAGCCACCCAGGCCGGATCACGCGGCGCGCGCAAGGCCTGCGCCATCCAGTAGCGCACCCGGCCCTGATCGCCGGTTTCAGCCTCCTCGATATCGGCCATCAGCAGGAAGATGCTTTCGCGCGGCTCGATGCGGGCGGCGGCCTCTGCCTTGGCTCGCGCCTTGGCAAATTCCTTGGCGTCGAGTGCGGCCTGCGCCACGGCGAAGAGGGATTCGATGTTGTTGGGCTTCAGGCTTTCAAGCCGTTCTGCGCGTTTCAGGCGGTCAATGGCTGTATCGCCGCTGCGCGCCCGCACGTAAAGCTCGGCGATCTGCGGGTGCGGATCGATCCTCCAGACCGGCTCCAGAACCGTTGCTGCCTTGCGCAGATTGTCTTCGCGCAGATAGGATTTTGCGGCGATCAATGCTGCAGGCACAAGGCTTTTCGCGAGCTTGAGGGCGTGTTTGGCATCCTCGCGTGCGCCCACCGGATCGCTTTCCAGTTTTTCACCGGCCTTCGCAGTGAGAAGCACGGCTTTCAGGCGTTCCGCCTCACCGCGTTCGATGACGCCTGCCGCCTTCTGCTGGTCGAGCAGGCGGATCGCATCGTCCCATTGTCCATTGCGGCAGCGGTTTTCCAGCGTCGCCTGCGCTGCCCATGGCAGGTAAGGGGCCTTTTCCGCCGCGTCCTCGGCATATTGCTGGGCGGCCTCATAGGCCCCCTGACGGCGGGCCTCGATATAGAGGCCCCGCAGACCAAGCTCCCGGGTCTCGGGATCGCGGGCCATCGCTTCGAATTTGCGTCGCGCCTCGTCATATTTGCCTTCAATGAGGTCAGCCTGTGCATCGAGCAGGTGGATAAGCGGCTCCTGGTCGGCGCTGAGCAACCCTTGAGTGCGGGCCGTCATCTTGCGGGCGAGGATGGCATTGCCGGCGCCGGCGGCGATGAGGCCGGTGGATAGCGCCTGATAACCACGGTCGCGCTTGCGGGCGCGAAAATAACGCCGGGCGGCGTTCGGCGACGTCCATATGGCGTTGACGATCCACCAGACCAGCATGACGGCCGCAACCAGCGCCGCGATGATCGAGGCGGCGACCATCAGGCTCATTTCGATCAGCTGGCCCTGCCAGACGATGGAAAGCACGCCGGGCCTATCCGCCAGCCACGAGAAACCGAAGCCGAGCGCCAGAACGATAAGGGCGAAAGTCAGAATTCTGGTCATGCCCTCACCCCTGCTTACCGGTGCTGGTGATGGCGCGGGTCAAGGTGCCACCCACCAGGTTTTCAACCTCGATCCGTGCATCCAGAGATTTTTTATAATCGGCGGATGCCGTCCTGGCGACCTCGGGAAGTCCATTCCATTCGAGCGCCGCTCCCTGAAGATCGCCGTTGCGTAGCTTGTTCTCCATGCGCGCGATCATGGCGTCGGGTGTCTCGCCTTCGATATTTCCAACCGGGCGCACCTTCACCAGCGAAAAGGCGCTTTCCGTCAGGCGCTCAACGATGCCTTGGTTGGGATCGGGCTGATTGATCGCGGACAGCATGGAATTGGCAACGTCCGGAAACTTCTGCATCAATTCCGAACGCGATGGCACACCGGTTGCGGCAAAGGATTGCAGCGATGCGATGGCGGGATCATCAGGGATCACCTTGGAGAGCGTATCGAGTTCGGTCAGGAACGGTCCACCGCGATCAATCGCGGCCTTCAGAGCGGCCGATGCTATGGCGCGGGCGACTTCGATATCGTCGCGCGGTTCGTTGATCTTCGCTTCCGCATCGGTCAGTCGACGCGTCAAATCCGCCGTCGCTGAAGCCTGCGTGGATCGCTCCGACTGGAGCGTGGATTCCAGTGCTGCTATTTTTTCCGAAAGTGCATCTACCTGCGGCGCCTCGCCCTTTGCGTTCTCGAGGCTAGCGATGCGTTGTTCCAGCGCCGAAGTATCTCCGCTGCTGGTCGGAACATTGGCGAGCTGTTGACGCAGGCTACCGAGATCGGTTTTCAGTGCGGCGATCTCATCGCTTCCGGTTCTGCCGGCACTAAAGGACGGCAGGATGCCGGCATATTGCATGCTGCCGGCAGCGGCGAGCGCCACGAGGCCGCCAACGATACCGGCCGCGATGAGGCCGGAGGTTGCGGCCTGTTTGCGTTCGGGTTGCTGCGGCGTGGAGGGCCTGACCGGTCCCGACGATGGGGTGCTGGTCGAGGGTCTTGCGCTGGCAGTCGCGCTTCCGGATGCGGCAGAGGCCGATGATGTGGAAGCAGAAGTCGCAGGCTTTGCGCCGCTTGCGGCGGTGGAAGCGGCGCTCGCCCCGATGGTGCCTGTCGTGGGCTTCGCATCGGTTTTAGGCGGAACAGGGGTCGTCGAAACGGCTTCTGTCTGCTTGTCCGTGGGCTTCTCCCCCTGTGGCCGTTCGGCTGCGGGCTCTGCCTTGTGGACGTTCGGTTCGGGCTCGATCGGGGTCTTGTGTGGCTGGTCCCAAACCGGGGCAGGGTTGGCCGCTGCGGTTGCCGCAGGCTTTTGTTCAGAAACGCCGGCTTCTCCGGCTGTGGCCTTCTCGCTGGTCCGGTCGTCAGTCTTGGCAGCGTCCACGTCGGCGGAAATTGCTTTCACGTCTTTTGCGTCCAGGTCGATGGTGACCGGTTCGGCTTTGGACTTGGAGTGGCGTGGCGGCTTTCCCGATACCATGACAACCTCATTTCTGCCTGCAATAGTCTAAACCTAGTCAGTGACGGCGGCAAAGGAAAGGGGCGAGCCCGAATTAGGTTCCCGACTTACCGGGAAGAAGTTCAAACATCGCCGCTTCGTTCGCGCTTTCTGCCGCCGCTGTATTCTCGCGAAAGATTTCCGGAACCAGCGAAAGCACATTGCGGCTGATGCAGACGAATTGTGTAGAGCCCAGCGCCGCCACATATTTTTCCGCCGACGCGTGACGGAAAAATGCCTTTGCCGCTTCCGATGAATAAAGCAGCACCACATCGGCAGTTCTCTTCAGAAGCGCCGTTTCAAGCATATCGTCCGAAAGATCTGACAGCTGCATTTCGTAACAGTCGACTGCCCGGAATGGGATCCCGGCAGCAGCAAGGCCGTCTTCGAACACGGTGCCTCGTGGCGTACCGGCGAGATAAAGCAGGGGGCCCTCGTTCTTCAAAAGGGAGCGATGCTCCGCGACGAGCCCGGCGAGACCCACCGCATCGCCCGAGGCGGTGAAGATATTCGTGAAGCCGATTGTTTCTGCCGCTTCCGCCGTCGCCTCGCCGACGGCGAAGAGCGGTTTTGACCAATGGGGTGCAAGTCGGTCGCGCAGGGTCTCCAGCGATCGCAGGGCCTCGGCGCTGGTGGCCGCAATGGCTGATAGCGGGTCCGACAATGCCGGGATGGCGCGCTGGCCGTGGTGGACAGGATGAAACAGCGGGAGAAGCACCGGCTCGTGGCCGAGGGCTTCAAGCTTTGCGGCCGTCTTTTCGCCCGAACGATGCGGCCGGGTGACGACGATCCGCATCGGCTCAGCTCCAGCCATCGAAGAAGTTGCTGCCGGCCCGGGCGCGCACGTCCTCGCCGGCCTTGCGACCCAAAGCTTCGGCATCCTTGCGAGCTCCGGAAATCTCGACGCTGTGGCTCGTCTGTCCGTCCGGGGTGAGGATCAGGCCGGAAAAATGCAGCTCCTCACTGTCACACGTGGCATAGCCCGCAATGGGGGTGCGACAGGAACCATCGAGGGCTGCCAGAAAGGCGCGCTCGCAGGTGACCGCATCATAGGTGGGCATGTCGTTGATGGATGACAGCAACACGTCCATGCGCGTGTCACCGACGCGGCTCTCGACGCAGATCGCACCCTGCGCGGGAGCTGGCGGGAAATCCTTCGGATCGAGGATTTCCGTCGGGACATTGTCCATGCCCAGCCTCTTCAAGCCGGCAAAGGCGAGAAGCGTGGCATCCGCCTGACCTTCTTCGAGTTTACGCAGGCGGGTTTCCACCTGGCCGCGAAAGATGATGACGCTCAGATCCGGCCGCAGGCGGCGGATCAGCGCCTGGCGGCGCAGGGATGCCGAGCCGACCACGGCACCCTGCGGTAGCTCCAGAAGTTTCGGTGCGGTGCGGCCGATAAAGGCATCGCGCATGTCTTCGCGCGGCAGGAAAGCGGAGAGATGCAGACCTTGAGGCAGAACGGTTGGCATGTCCTTGGAGGAATGCACGGCAATATCGAGTTCGCCGGACAGAAGCTGGCTCTCCAGTTCTTCCGTAAACAGCCCCTTGCCACCGATCTCTGACAAAGCCCGGTCGGTTATCCGATCACCCTTGGTGGACAGCACGACGACTTCGAACATATCTTCCGGCAGACCATGCGCCGACATCAGCCGGTTACGGGTCTCGTAAGCCTGTGCAAGCGCCAGAGGGCTGCCGCGCGTGCCAATTCGGAAAGGTTTTGTTTGCATCCGCGTCTATCCATTGTTACCGGAGTTGTCTTAGACCAACTCAGCGCATGATCGCAATGAACGAACAGATTTGATGACCCCCTTTCTTCGTATCCTCGGCATAGAGACAAGCTGTGACGAAACCGCTGCATCCATTGTGGTTCGGCATGCGGACGGGCGCGGCGAGATCGTCTCCGACGTCGTTTTGTCGCAGCTTGAGGAACACAGCGCCTATGGCGGTGTGGTGCCGGAAATTGCTGCGCGCGCCCATGTCGAAGCGCTGGATACGCTGGTGGAAGAAGCGCTGGAGCAGGCGGGTGTCACCCTTGTCGATGTCGACGCCATAGCGGCCACATCCGGCCCCGGTCTCATCGGCGGTCTTCTTGTGGGTCTGATGACGGGCAAGGCCATTGCGAAGGCTGCGGGCAAACCTCTTTACGCCATTAACCATCTGGAAGGCCATGCGCTGACGGCGCGCCTGACCGACGGCCTTTCTTTCCCCTATCTGATGCTGCTGGTTTCAGGCGGCCACACGCAGCTCGTGCTGGTGCGCGGCGTGGGTGACTATGAGCGCTGGGGCACCACCATCGATGACGCGCTGGGGGAAGCCTTCGACAAGACGGCGAAGCTTCTGGGGCTGCCTTATCCCGGTGGGCCTGCCGTTGAAAAGGCAGCAGCGAAAGGCAATCCGGACCGATTTGCGCTGCCGCGCCCGATGGTGGGTGAGGCAAGGCTCGATTTTTCCTTTTCCGGCCTGAAGACGGCGGTGCGGCAGGCTGCGACGGCCATCGCACCGCTTTCAGAGCAGGATATTGCCGATATCTGCGCCTCCTTCCAGAAGGCTGTATCGCGCACCCTCAAGGATCGCATCGGCCGCGGCCTTGCCCGTTTCAGCCAGGAGTTTCCGCATCTGGAAACCAGGCCTGCTCTGGTCGTCGCCGGCGGCGTCGCCGCCAATCAGGAAATCCGCCAGACGCTGCAATCGCTTTGCGACACGCACGGCTTCCGCTTCGTTGCGCCGCCGCACCGGCTCTGCACCGACAATGCTGCGATGATTGCCTGGGCCGGGCTGGAGCGGATGGCAGATGGCAGGCAAGCCGACCCGCTGGAAATTCCGCCGCGCTCACGCTGGCCTCTTGATGGCAGCGCGGAGGCATTGATCGGTTTCGGCAAAAGGGGAGCCAAGGCCTGATGCAGCGGGAGAAAATCGTCGTTATCGGCGCTGGCGCCTTCGGAACCGCGCTTGCCGTCGTCATCGCGCTGGAAAACCGCCATGACGTGACCCTGCTCGGCCGCGATGCGTCCCTGATGGCCGATCTCAAGGTGGATCGCATCCACGAGGCCGTTCTTCCGGGTGTCGACCTGCCCTATGCGCTTGAATTTTCCGTCGAGCCGGAGGTGCTGGCCGGTGCCGGCATCGTGTTGTTCGCCATGCCCTCGCAGGCCCATGCGGATGCGGCACGTCATTATGGCCCCTATCTGGCTGATGATTGCATTATCGTCACCTGCGCCAAGGGTATCGACCGCAGCTCGGGGCGCCTGCTGACGGAACTTCTGGAAGCGGAACTGCCGCATCATCCAATCGCCGTTCTCTCTGGTCCGGGGTTCGCTGCCGATATTGCGCGCGGATTGCCGACGGCCATGGCGATTGCGGCGGAAGATGCGGGGATTGCCGAGCGCCTGGCGACCACGATTTCCGGCAGAACCTTCAGGCTCTATGCTTCGACCGACCGCATCGGCGTGCAGCTTGGCGGCGCGTTGAAGAACGTGCTCGCCATCGCCGCCGGGATTGTCGAAGGCGCCGGGCTGGGTGATTCCGCCCGGGCGGCGCTGATTTCGCGCGGGCTGGCCGAAATGTCACGTCTGGTCGTCGCCATGGGCGGCAAGGCGGATACGGTGCGCGGTCTTTCAGGCCTTGGTGATCTGGTTCTGACCGCCACCAGCCACCAGTCGCGAAACCTGCGTTTCGGCATCGCGCTCGGCAGGGGTGAGGGCAAGGATATGTCCGGCGGGCTGGTGGAGGGCGCTTTTGCGGCAGCCGTTGCCGCCCGGCTCGGTGAAAATCATGCTGTCGACATGCCGGTGACCGAGGCGGTGGCCGCCATTATCGACGGCAATCTGGATGTGGCAAGCGCCATGCAACAATTGATGACACGGCCCATCACCACCGAATGAGGTTGGGCCTTCGCTCCAAATCGCCGACGCTTTTGGAGGACATGTTTTAACGAGGAGACGAGAATGCTGTTTGCGTTTATCTGCAAGGACAAGCCCGGCCATCTGAATGTGCGCATGGAAACGCGCCCGGCGCATCTGGAACACCTGAACAAGCTGAATGCCGAGGGCACGCTGAAGATCGCCGGTCCGTTTCTGGATGCCGAAGGCAAGCCGAATGGCAGCCTCGTCATCGTGGAGGCGGCTGATATCGATGCGGCCAAGGCGCTCGCCGATGCCGATCCCTATGCCAAGGCTGGCCTGTTCGAAAGCGTGGATGTGAAGCCCTATAATTGGGTCTTCAACAATCCGGGAGCGTGACGGGTCATGGCGAATTACTGGCTTTACAAGTCCGAGCCGTTCAAATGGTCTTGGGAGATGCAGAAGGCCAAGGGTGAGGCCGGCGAAGAATGGACCGGCGTGCGCAATTATCAGGCCCGCAACAACATGCGCGCCATGAAAATCGGCGACAAGGGTTTCTTCTACCATTCCAATGAGGGGCTGGATGTTGTCGGCATCGTCGAAGTCTGTGCGCTTTCTCATCCGGATTCGACCGCCGAAGGCGATCTGAAATGGGATTGCGTGGATATCCGCGCGGTTTGTGACATGCCGCAGCCGGTTTCGCTGAAGGATGTGAAGACCAATCCGAAACTGGAGAAGATGTCTCTCGTCACCTCGATGCGGCTTTCCGTGCAGCCGGTGACGGAAGAGGAATATCTCGAGGTCTGCCGTATGGGTGGCCTCGTCAATCCGCCAAAGTCACCGGACTGATCCTCCGGTGAGGACCGACCCCGAGCGCTTCATTCTCGACAACGCTGCCATCATGCATCCGCCGCATGTGCCGGAACTGCGCCTTCATCTTGCCACGGAAGCCCATGAGCTGTGGCTGAAGACCGAGGAGGAGTTGCAGGAGATTGGCCTTCCGCCGCCCTTCTGGGCCTTTGCCTGGGCGGGCGGGCAGGGGCTTGCCCGTTATGTTCTCGACCATCCCGAAAGTGTTTGCGGCAAGCGCGTGCTGGATTTTGCCAGTGGCTCCGGTCTCGTCGCCATCGCTGCGGCAAAAGCGGGTGCCAGTGCGGTTCTGGCGGCCGATATCGATCCCTGGACGGAGACGGCCATTCGGCTGAATGCAGCGCTTAATGGCGTGGCTGTCGATTTTACCGGGCTCAACCTGGTTGGGAAGGTGGTTGAGGCAGATGTTCTGCTGGCGGGCGACGTGTTTTATGACCGCGCTTTTGCCGATCTTCTCGTGCCATGGTTTCTGGAGCTGACGGAGAAGGGCGTGAGCGTGCTCATCGGCGATCCGGGCCGCGCCTATCTACCCAAACAGCGCCTTTTCGCCGAGGCGACCTATGAGGTGCCGGTGACACGGGCTCTTGAGGACAGTGAAGTCAAAAGGACCACCGTCTGGCGCTTCGTCTGATTACATTTTGATTTAGGGCCGGATAACGCAGACACCGTGCTCATAGGCACAGGCGTTGCCGGTGGTCGCGGCACGGACGTTGATGATTTTTGCCTTGGGTGCCAGCTGCATGCCTGTCTTGGCACCTGTAACCCTTTTTGAAAGACCGCCGCCGATCGCGAAATAATTGCCGTTTCCGCGAACCCTCAAGGCCGATATCGCACCCACATAGGTGCCGCCGGAAAGGGTTGAAGGCAGGCCGTCCGTGGAGAAACTGACCTGCGACTGCCGTTGCTGATAATGGTGGCGTCCGTTAAAATCCTCTGCCGTTGCAGCAGGCACGGCGGTGAAAACGACGCCTGTTGACAGCATGACCAGAGTGGCGATTCGACGCTGTAACATGAGCCTCATTCTCCGGATTTTTCAGTTAACGAATAGTAAATTACACGATTTATGACTTACGTAAAGGTAAATATTTTGAGGGTGTAAATCTTGGAAACGCTCGATTTTTTATTTTCGAGCAAAAAAATTCCAAAAAAAATTCGTGAACCAATCGATTAAATTGGAATCGGTCATGAAATGTGCTTGTCGTGATGCTTCCATGTGATTAAACGTCGCGGTTGGTGCAATGCACATTCTTTCGTCATGTGCTGTTGCTTGGGGGCGCCTTATCTATGGGCGCACGGGAAAACGCCGCGAGGTTCTGATGGCGAATCTGACAAATAACCGGCCTCTGTCGCCGCATCTTCAAGTTTACAAGCTGATTCCGACGATGGTCTCATCCATCGTGCACCGCATCACGGGCGGCGCACTTTATTTCGGAACGCTGCTGGTTGCCTGGTGGCTGATCGCGCTTGCCTCGGGCCCGGCCTATTACGACTGGGTCAACTGGGCGATGGGCACGATCATCGGCAGGCTTATCCTGATCGGTTATACATGGGCTCTCGTCCATCACCTGGTGGGTGGTCTTCGTCACTTCATGTGGGATCTGGGATACGGCTTCGAAAAGCATTTCACCACCAAGCTGGCAAAGGCTTCATGGGTGGTGTCGATCTGTCTGACCGCGCTGATCTGGGTCGTCGCCCTGATCGTGCGCTGAGGAGATTTATCATGGATATGCGTACCCCTCTCGGAAAGGTTCGCGGCCTCGGCTCCGCCAAGGAAGGCACCGACCATTTCTGGCGCCAGCGCCTGACTGCGGTTGCCAACGTTCCGCTGCTGATCTTCTTCGTGGTCTTCCTCATCCAGTATGCCGGCGCGCCCTATCAGGAAGTTGTCGCCGCGCTGTCGAACCCGCTTGTCGCTGTCATCATGGGTCTGGTGCTGGTTTCCGGCCTCATCCACATGAAGCTCGGCATGCAGGTCATCATTGAAGACTATATTCACGCCGAGGTTTCGAAGCTCGTTCTTCTGATGCTCAATACGTTTTTCGCGGTTCTCATTGGCGGTCTTTGCATCTTCGCCATTCTGAAAATCGCATTCGCAGGATAATTCCGCCATGGCATCGATCAGTTCACCTTCCCAGAATGGCAAGGCTTACACCTATGTCGATCACTCCTATGACGTGATCGTGGTGGGCGCCGGTGGCGCGGGTCTGCGCGCAACGCTCGGCATGGCGGAACAGGGTTTCCGCACGGCCTGCATCACCAAGGTTTTCCCGACGCGCTCGCACACGGTCGCGGCGCAGGGCGGCATCGCCGCCTCGCTCACCAACATGACGCCCGACTGTTGGCAGTGGCACCTTTACGACACCGTAAAGGGCTCCGACTGGCTGGGTGACGTTGACGCGATGCAATATCTCGCCATGGAAGCGCCGAAGGCGGTCTATGAGCTGGAGCATTATGGCGTGCCGTTCTCGCGCAATGCCGAAGGCAAGATCTACCAGCGCCCGTTCGGCGGTCACATGCAGAACTACGGCGAAGGCCCGCCGGTACAGCGCACCTGCGCTGCCGCCGACCGTACCGGCCATGCCATCCTGCACACACTTTATGGCCAGTCGCTGCGCAACAATGCGGAATTCTTCATCGAATATTTCGCGCTCGACCTCATCATGTCGGCAGATGGCCGCTGCACCGGCGTCGTCGCGTGGAACCTCGATGACGGCACGATCCATCGCTTCTCCGCCAAGATGGTGGTGCTGGCGACCGGCGGTTACGGCCGCGCCTATTTCTCGGCAACCTCGGCCCACACTTGCACCGGTGACGGCGGCGGCATGATTGCCCGTGCCGGCCTGCCGCTTCAGGATATGGAGTTTGTGCAGTTCCACCCGACCGGCATTTACGGCGCGGGTTGCCTGATCACCGAAGGCGCGCGTGGCGAAGGCGGTTATCTCGTCAATTCCGAAGGCGAGCGCTTCATGGAGCGTTATGCGCCTTCCGCGAAGGACCTTGCCTCGCGTGACGTCGTGTCGCGCTGCATGACGATGGAAATCCGTGAAGGCCGCGGCGTCGGCAAGAACAAGGACCACATCTTCCTGCATCTCGATCACCTTGATCCGGCGATCCTGCATGAGCGTCTTCCGGGCATTTCCGAAAGTGCCAAGATTTTCGCAGGCGTCGACGTGACGCGTGAGCCGATCCCGGTTCTGCCGACGGTTCACTACAATATGGGCGGCATTCCGACCAACTATTGGGGTGAAGTGCTGAATGCCGATGCCAACAACCCGGAACGCATCGCGCCCGGCCTGATGGCTGTTGGCGAAGCCGGCTGCGCCTCGGTGCACGGCGCGAACCGCCTCGGCTCCAACTCGCTGATCGACCTCGTGGTCTTCGGCCGTGCTGCGGCAATCCGCGCCGCTCAGGTCATCAACCGCGACGAGGCTGTTCCCGCTCTCGATACGGCTGCCTGCGACAGGATCATGGAACGTTTCGACAGCCTGCGTTACGCCAATGGCTCGACGCCGACTGCCGTGCTGCGCGACAAGATGCAGCGCGCCATGCAGGACGATGCGGCCGTGTTCCGCACGCAGGAATCGCTGGAAAGCGGTTGCCAGCGTCTTTCCGCCATCTGGAAGGAACTGCCTGACGTCAAGGTCACCGATCGTTCGATGGTGTGGAACTCCGATCTGGTCGAAACGCTCGAGCTGCACAACCTCATGGCCAACGCGATCACCACGGTCTATGGCGCGGAAGCGCGCAAGGAAAGCCGCGGCTCGCACGCCCGCGAGGATTTCGTCGACGGTCCGTTCGCCGGTCGCGACGACGTGAACTGGCGCAAGCACACGCTTGCCTGGGTCAGCCCGGAGGGCGACGTCAAGCTCGACTACCGCCCTGTTCACACCGACCTCATCGCCGACGGCATCGATCCCAAAAAGATCGAGCCGAAGGCGCGCGTCTACTGATTTGAGGAACTGGATATGGTTGAACTCGCTCTCCCCAAGAATTCCCAGATCAGCGAAGGCAAGGTCTGGCCGAAGCCTGATGGTGCCAAGAACGTCCGCGAATACCGGATCTATCGCTGGAACCCGGATGACGGCCAGAACCCGCGCATCGATACTTATTATATCGATGTTGACGATTGCGGGCCGATGGTTCTCGATGCGCTTCTCTACATCAAGAACAATATCGACCCGACGCTGACGCTGCGCCGCTCCTGCCGTGAAGGCATCTGCGGGTCCTGCGCCATGAACATCGATGGCACCAATACGCTCGCCTGCACCAAGGGCATGGAAGAGATCAACGGCACGGTGAAGGTCTATCCGCTGCCGCATATGCCCGTCGTGAAGGACCTTGTTCCTGATCTGTCGAACTTCTACGCCCAGCACCGCTCCATCGAACCCTGGCTGAAGACGGTTTCGCCGACGCCCGCCAAGGAATGGAAGCAGAGCCATGAAGACCGCCTGAAGCTCGACGGCCTTTATGAGTGCATTCTCTGCGCCTGCTGCTCGACCTCCTGTCCCAGCTACTGGTGGAATGGCGATCGTTATCTCGGTCCCGCCGTTCTGCTGCAGGCCTATCGCTGGCTGATCGACAGCCGCGACGAAGCAACGGGCGAGCGTCTCGACAATCTCGAGGACCCGTTCCGTCTTTATCGTTGCCACACCATCATGAACTGCGCGCAGGCTTGCCCGAAGGGCTTGAACCCGGCCAAGGCGATCGCGGAAATCAAGAAGATGATGGTCGAGCGTCGCGTCTGAAGGCGATTCGCCTGGACCGAAAATCTATCGGGTCGCGGTGTGGACTGCGGCCCTTTTTTACAACCGGGTGCGGGAAATTTCGGTAAAAATCGACCGAAATTATAATTATCCCGGCCATCGCTTGCGCAAGATAAGGCTTTGGTAATAATTCAGCCTTCTTGTTTGATCATGGTCTTTCCGGAAGCGAGAGAATCGGGAGCTTGATATGCAATTCAGATATGTGGTGACGGGCCTTGCGGTTGTAATGAGCCTTGCCGGTTGCCAACGTACCTCCTACGATTACAACAACAATAGCGGCAGTAATCCCGGTTATACGCCGCCGCTGCAGGCTCAGCCGGTTCCGTCTGTTCAGTCTGGCGCGCTGCCGCCACCCGGCGGTACTTCGGGTAGTCAGTTCCCTTCGGCGCCCGCTTCTGCGACGCCTGGCGGCACTGATGTGGCCTCTGCCGCTCCGCCGACAACGGCGCTCGATGTCACCAAGGAATCCATGGTTGGCAACTGGCGTGTTTCCAACGGCGGCGCCAATTGCGACATGTTCCTGACACTCACCAATCTCGGCAGCGGTTCGCGTGGCGGTACGCGCGGATGCTCCGGCGAGTTGACGGCGATGGGCTCTTGGGAAGTATCCGGCAAGATGGTCCTCTTCAAGAACCGTTCGGGCGATACGATCGGCCGCGTCTACAAGAGCGCCGATGCGCGCTTTGACGGCACGACCAATAGCGGCCAGCCGCTCAGCCTCAGCCGATAGAGCATTTCCGGTGTATCCGGATCGCCCTGCCTGTTCTGAGCCATTCCATTCGTCGCGGATGCCTGTCGGTGTCCGCGACCGGAGCGCTTTTCCATGAAGCCATTGCCCGATTACAATCATAGTGTCGTTGAACAGCTCAACGCATTAACGGCAGCTGGCACCTTGCAGGCGGATGCGGCGCAACTCGGCGTGGCGGCTCACCTCGACCGTATCCTTGCCGATCTGAAGGCACGCAAGCCCGCCAAGAAAAAAAGCGCGCTCGGCTGGATGTTCGCGCGCAAGGCCGGTCCAGCTGCGCCCGTCAAGGGATTGTATGTCTATGGCAGCGTCGGCCGCGGCAAGACGATGCTGATGGACATGTTCTATGAGATGGCGCCCGTTTCTTCCAAACGGCGCTGCCATTTTCACGAGTTCATGGCGGATGTGCATAATCGTGTGCATGCGCATCGTCAGAAGCTGAAGAATGGTGAGACCAAACAGGCAGATCCCATTCCGCCTGTCGCGGCCCAACTTCTGGCGGAAGCGGAGCTCCTTTGCTTCGACGAGTTCACCGTTACGGATATTGCCGATGCGATGATCCTCGCCCGGCTCTTCAGCGAACTCTTCGCCAATGGCTGCACTCTGGTAACGACATCCAACGTCGTACCCGACAATCTCTACAAGGACGGGCTTAATCGCGGCCTGTTCCTGCCTTTCGTCGACTTGCTGAAGAAATATGTTGAGGTCGTGACGCTGGACAGCCCCACCGATTACCGGATGGAAAAGCTGGAAAGCCTGCCGGTCTATGTCACGCCGCTTGACGGTTCGGCGGATCAGGCGATGGATATGGCCTGGCGGCACATGACCGGTGGCCACCTTGTCGCGCCAACGGAAATACCGATGAAGGGCCGCTCCATTCTGGTGCCGCGCGCCAGTGGCCGTGTGGCGCGCTTCTCCTTCTCCGATCTTTGCGAGAAGCCGCTCGGGGCTTCCGACTTCCTTGCCATCGCCAATCGTTTCGATACGGTCTTCATCGACAATATCCCGTTCTTGAATGCGGACAAGCGCAACGAAACCAAGCGTTTCATCATCCTCATCGATGCGCTTTACGACCACAGCGTCCGGCTTTTTGCCTCCGCTGCCGCCATGCCGGAAGACCTGCTCGGCAAGCGCAAGGGAACCGAAGGCTTCGAGTTTGATCGCACTGCCTCGCGGCTGTTTGAGATGCGCAGCGCGGATTATCTGGCGCTGCATCACGAAAAACGGCAGAAAGTTTGACACTTTCGTGACGTATTTTCTTACGTTTACGTAAGAAAATAATGATCTAAACGATTGAAAATATTCATCACAAAAGAATCTGTTGCCAATTTTGGCCAATGGGGCTAATCGAAGTCCGACAATTTGGCTGCCGGTTTGGCGCGGTGAAATTGAATTGAAGCTCAAGAGGAAGCATTCGATGGCTCGCAAAAAAATTGCACTTATTGGTTCTGGCATGATCGGCGGCACGCTGGCGCATCTCGCCAGCCTGAAGGAACTGGGCGATATCGTCCTCTTCGATATTGCCGACGGCATCCCGCAGGGCAAGGGTCTGGATATTGCCCAGTCCGGCCCGGTTGAAGGCTTCAATGCAAAGCTCACCGGCGCTTCTGATTACGCCGCCATCGAAGGTGCTGACGTCTGCATCGTCACCGCTGGCGTTGCCCGCAAGCCGGGCATGAGCCGCGACGATCTTCTCGGCATCAACCTCAAGGTCATGGAGCAGGTCGGCGCCGGCATCAAGAAATATGCCCCGAATGCTTTCGTCATCTGCATCACCAACCCGCTCGACGCCATGGTGTGGGCGCTGCAGAAGTTCTCCGGCCTGCCGAAGAACAAGGTCGTCGGCATGGCCGGCGTTCTCGACAGCGCCCGTTTCCGTCTTTTCCTCTCCGAAGAATTCAATGTTTCGGTTGAAGACGTCACCGCCTTCGTTCTTGGCGGCCACGGCGACACCATGGTGCCGCTCGCACGCTACTCCACGGTTGCCGGCATTCCGCTGACCGACCTCGTCAAGATGGGCTGGCTTACCGCCGAGCGTCTCGAAGAGATCGTACAGCGCACCCGCGACGGCGGTGCGGAAATCGTCGGCCTGCTCAAGACCGGTTCGGCTTATTACGCACCGGCCGCCTCGGCGATCGAAATGGCTGAATCCTACCTCAAGGACAAGAAGCGCGTCCTGCCCGCCGCTGCCCATCTTTCGGGTCAGTATGGCGTTGACGATATGTATGTCGGCGTTCCCACCATCATCGGTGCCGGCGGTATCGAGCGTATCATCGAGATCGAGCTGAACAAGGAAGAAGAAGCAGCTTTCCGCAAGTCCGTCGGCGCTGTCGCCGGTCTTTGCGAGGCCTGCATCAACATTGCTCCGTCGCTGAAGTAATAGCCTCTAGCGGCTCCAAACAGGGATTATTCCATGAATATTCACGAATATCAGGCCAAGGCTCTTCTGAAGGGCTACGGCGCGCCGGTTGCTGAAGGCGTCGCCATCCTCAAGGTCGAAGAAGCCGAAGCTGCCGCAAAGCAGCTTCCCGGCCCGCTCTACGTCGTCAAGAGCCAGATTCACGCCGGCGGCCGCGGCAAGGGCAAGTTCAAGGAACTCGGCCCCGACGCCAAGGGCGGCGTTCGCCTGGCGAAGTCGATCGACGAAGTCGTTTCCCATGCCAAGGACATGCTCGGCAATACGCTGGTAACGGCGCAGACGGGCGACGCCGGCAAGCAGGTCAACCGTCTCTATATCGAAGACGGTGCCGACATTGCCCGCGAACTCTACTGCTCGCTGCTGGTTGACCGTTCCGTCGGCCAGGTCGCATTCGTGGTTTCCACGGAAGGCGGCATGGACATCGAGGCTGTCGCCCACGACACGCCGGAAAAGATCCACACCATCGCCATCAACCCGGAAAAGGGTGTGAGCGACGCTGACGTTGCCGCGATCTCCAAGGCTCTCGAGCTTGATGGCGTTGCTGCCGAAGACGCCAAGGCGCTGTTCCCGATCCTCTACAAGGCCTTCAACGAGAAGGACATGGCTCTCCTCGAGGTTAACCCGCTGATCGTCATGGAAAATGGCCATCTGCGCGTTCTCGACGCCAAGATGTCCTTCGACGGCAATGCGCTGTTCCGCCACGACGACGTCAAGGCGCTGCGCGACGAAACCGAAGAAGACGCCAAGGAAATCGAAGCCTCCAAGTGGGACCTCGCTTACGTGGCGCTAGACGGCAACATCGGCTGCATGGTCAACGGTGCCGGTCTCGCCATGGCGACGATGGACATCATCAAGCTTTACGGCAAAGAGCCGGCTAACTTCTGCGACGTCGGCGGCGGCGCCGGCAAGGAGAAGGTTGCGGCAGCCTTCAAGATCATCACGGCTGACCCGAAGGTCGAGGGCATCCTCGTCAACATCTTCGGCGGCATCATGAAGTGCGACGTCATCGCCGAAGGCGTGATTGCCGCGGTGAAGGAAGTCGGTTTGCAGGTTCCGCTCGTTGTTCGCCTCGAAGGCACCAACGTCGAACTTGGCAAGAAGCTTCTCAACGAATCTGGCCTTGCGATTACGGCTGCTGACGATCTGGACGACGCAGCCAAGAAGATCGTCGCGGCGATCAACGGCTAATTGAGGGACCGGAAATAATGTCTATTCTTGTTAATAAAGACACGAAGATCCTTGTTCAGGGTCTGACCGGCAAGACCGGCACCTTCCACACCGAACAGGCGCTTGCTTATTACGGCACGCAGATGGTCGGCGGTATTCACCCGAAGAAGGGCGGCGAAACCTGGACCGGTTCCAAGGGCGAAAGCCTGCCGATCTTCGCAACGGTTGCCGAAGCCAAGGAAAAGACCGGTGCAGACGCGTCCGTGATCTACGTTCCGCCGGCAGGTGCAGCAGACGCCATCATCGAAGCCATCGATGCGGAAATTCCGTTCATCACCTGCATCACCGAAGGTATCCCGGTGATGGACATGGTTCGCGTCAAGGCTCGCCTCGACCGCTCCAAGTCGCGCCTGCTCGGCCCGAACTGCCCGGGTATCCTGACGCCGGAAGAATGCAAGATCGGCATCATGCCGGGCTCCATCTTCCGCAAGGGTTCGGTCGGTATCGTTTCCCGTTCGGGCACGCTCACCTATGAAGCCGTGTTCCAGACCTCCAACGAAGGCCTCGGCCAGACCACGGCTGTCGGCATCGGCGGCGACCCGGTCAAGGGCACCGAGTTCATCGACGTGCTGGAAATGTTCCTCGCCGACGACGCCACCCAGTCGATCATCATGATCGGCGAAATCGGCGGTTCGGCTGAAGAAGATGCGGCGCAGTTCCTGATCGACGAAGCCAAGAAGGGCCGCAAGAAGCCGATGGCCGGCTTCATCGCGGGCCGTACGGCTCCGAAGGGCCGCACCATGGGCCACGCCGGCGCTGTCGTTTCCGGCGGCAAGGGCGACGCAGAGTCCAAGATCGCAGCAATGGAAGCAGCCGGTATCAAGGTATCGCCCTCTCCGGCGCGCCTCGGCAAGACGCTGGTTGAAGTCCTCAAGGGCTGAGACCACATGAGACCGGTAACGGGCGGCGCGGCTTCAACGCTGCGCTGCCCGATGCCGCAAGAACGACAGACAGAACGGCATACCGCCCCGGCGGCAGACAGCAATAATCAAAGCGGCAGGCTGGTCAAACAGCCCTAACGGCATCGAGGAGGCGGACGGACAAGTCCGCAGGAACACAATGGCAAGGCAAGAAGCGAACGAGCAGTTTCAGATCACGTCGTTTCTGGACGGCGCGAATGCAGCCTATATCGAGCAGCTCTATGCCCGGTACGAAGAGGATCCCTCTTCCGTGTCGCCGGAGTGGCAGAGCTTCTTCAAGGCGTTGTCCGATAATCCGGAAGACGTGAAGAAGGCGGCCAAGGGCGCCTCCTGGAAGCGCGCCAACTGGCCTATCCCGGCCAATGGCGACCTGGTATCCGCTCTCGACGGCAACTGGGCCACGGTCGAGAAGGCCATCGAAAAGAAGGTTCAGGCGAAGGCCGAGGCGAAGAGCGCCGACACCGGCAAGGCCGTCAGCCCGGCTGAAGTGCTTCAGGCGACCCGTGACAGCGTCCGCGCCATCATGATGATCCGCGCCTATCGCATGCGCGGCCACCTGCACGCCAAGCTCGACCCGCTCGGCATTGCCAGCGCCGTTGAGGATTACAACGAGCTTTCGCCGAAGTCCTACGGCTTCGAGGAAAGCGATTACGACCGCAAGATTTTCATCGATAACGTTCTCGGTCTCGAATATGCGACCGTGCGCGAGATGGTCGATATTCTCGAGCGTACCTATTGCTCGACGCTCGGCGTCGAATTCATGCATATGTCCAACCCGGAAGAAAAGGGCTGGATCCAGGAACGTATCGAAGGCCCGGACAAGGGTGTCGCTTTCACGCCGGAAGGCAAGAAGGCCATTCTTTCCAAGCTGGTCGAAGCCGAAGGTTACGAGCAGTTCCTCGACGTGCGTTTCAAGGGCACCAAGCGTTTCGGCCTCGACGGCGGTGAATCGCTGATCCCGGCGCTCGAACAGATCATCAAGCGCGGCGGCCAGGACGGTCTGGAAGAAGTCGTGCTCGGCATGGCCCACCGTGGCCGTCTGAACGTTCTCACCAACGTTATGGGCAAGCCGCACCGCGCCGTGTTCCACGAGTTCAAGGGCGGTTCGTTCAAGCCTGACGACGTCGAAGGTTCCGGCGACGTGAAGTACCATCTCGGTGCTTCCTCCGACCGCGAATTCGACGGCAACAAGGTTCACCTGTCGCTGACGGCCAACCCGTCGCACCTTGAAATCGTCAACCCCGTCGTCATGGGCAAGGCCCGCGCCAAGCAGGACCAGCTTGCCAAGGCATGGGACGGCGACATCATTCCGCTGTCCGAACGCGCCAAGGTGCTGCCGCTGCTGCTGCACGGCGATGCCGCTTTTGCGGGTCAGGGCGTGGTTGCTGAAATTCTCGGCCTTTCCGGCCTGCGCGGTCACCGCGTTGCCGGCACCATGCATTTCATCATCAACAACCAGATCGGCTTCACGACGAACCCGGCCTTCTCGCGCTCGTCGCCCTATCCGTCCGACGTTGCCAAGATGATCGAGGCGCCGATCTTCCACGTCAATGGCGACGATCCGGAAGCGGTGACCTATGCGGCAAAGGTTGCCACCGAATACCGCATGAAGTTCCACAAGCCTGTCGTCATCGACATGTTCTGTTACCGCCGCTTCGGCCATAACGAAGGCGACGAGCCGGCGTTCACGCAGCCGAAGATGTACAAGGTCATCCGTGGTCACAAGACCGTCGCGCGCATCTATGCCGACCGTCTGATCGCCGAAGGCCTGATCAACGAAGGCGAATTCGAGAAGATGAAGGCCGACTGGCGCGCCCATCTGGAACAGGAATTCGAAGCGGGCCAGTCCTACAAGCCGAACAAGGCCGACTGGCTGGACGGCCAGTGGTCGGGTCTGCGTGCCGCCGACAATGCCGATGAGCAGCGTCGCGGCAAGACCGGCGTGCCGATGAAGCAGCTGAAGGAGATCGGCAAGAAGCTGTCGACCATTCCGGAAGGCTTCAGCGCCCACCGCACGATCCAGCGCTTCATGGAAAACCGTTCGCAGATGATCGAGACGGGCGAGGGCATCGACTGGGCGATGGCGGAAGCGCTTGCTTTCGGTTCGCTTGTTGCCGATGGCCACAAGATCCGTCTTTCCGGTCAGGATTGTGAACGCGGCACCTTCTCGCAGCGCCACTCGGTTCTCTACGATCAGGAAACCGAAGAACGTTACATCCCGCTTGCCAACCTTTCGCCAACGCAGGCCCGTTACGAAGTCATCAACTCGATGCTTTCGGAAGAAGCGGTTCTCGGCTTCGAATATGGCTATTCGCTTGCCCGTCCGAATGCGCTGACGCTCTGGGAAGCCCAGTTCGGCGACTTCGCCAACGGCGCTCAGGTGGTGTTCGACCAGTTCATCTCTTCGGGTGAACGCAAGTGGCTGCGCATGTCCGGTCTCGTCTGCCTTCTGCCGCATGGTTATGAAGGTCAGGGTCCGGAACATTCGTCCGCCCGTCTGGAGCGCTGGCTGCAGATGTGCGCGGAAGACAACATGCAGGTTGCCAACTGCACGACGCCGGCCAACTACTTCCACATCCTGCGCCGTCAGATGAAGCGTGACTTCCGCAAGCCGCTGATCCTGATGACGCCGAAGTCGCTGCTGCGTCACAAGCGCGCCACCTCGTCGCTGGCGGAGCTTGCGGGTGAGTCCTCCTTCCACCGTCTCCTGTGGGACGATGCTGAAGTCATCAAGGACGGCCCGATCAAGCTGCAGAAGGATTCGAAGATCCGTCGCGTCGTCATGTGCACGGGCAAGGTCTATTACGATCTGCTCGAGGAGCGTGAAAAGCGCGGTATCGACGACATCTACCTGCTGCGCGTTGAACAGCTCTATCCGTTCCCGGCCAAGGCGCTCATCAACGAGCTTTCGCGTTTCCGTAATGCGGAGATGGTCTGGTGCCAGGAAGAGCCGAAGAACATGGGTGCGTGGTCGTTCATCGATCCTTACCTTGAATGGGTTCTGGCGCATATCGACGCCAAGTACCAGAAGGTCCGTTACACGGGCCGTCCGGCTGCCGCCTCTCCGGCGACCGGCCTGATGTCCAAGCATCTGGCGCAGCTTGCTGCGTTCCTGGAAGACGCGCTGGGAGAGTGAAAACTCTCCCGCATCGCCCCGCAAAAAAGACACCTGAATAACGGAACTAGATCATGGCCACTGAAATCCGCGTACCAACCCTCGGCGAATCCGTCAGCGAAGCGACCGTCGGCACCTGGTTCAAGAAGGTCGGCGATACCGTCAAGGCCGACGAACCTCTCGTTGAACTGGAAACCGACAAGGTTACCGTCGAAGTCCCGGCGCCAGCCTCCGGCGTGTTGACCGAAATCGTCGCGCAGAATGGCGAAACCGTCGGTCTCGACGCGCTTCTCGGCCAGATCGCCGAAGGTGCTGCCGGTGCTGCGACCTCCGCACCCGCTGCCGAACCGGCAAAGCCTGCTGCTGCCGCAGCTGCCCCGGCCCCTGCGGCAACCGCTGCTCCGGCAACGGGCTCCATGCCGCCGGCTCCTGCCGCCGGCAAGCTGCTTGCTGAAAACAACCTGTCTGCCGATCAGGTCGACGGTTCGGGCAAGCGCGGCCAGGTTCTGAAGGGCGATGTTCTCGCTGCCGTCGCCAAGGGCGTTTCGGCACCTGCCGCCGCTCCGGCTCCGGTTGCTGCTGCTCCCCGTCCGGTTTCCGCCGAGCAGGATCAGGTTCGCGAAGAGCGCGTGAAGATGACCCGCCTGCGCCAGACGATCGCCCGTCGCCTGAAAGACGCGCAGAACACCGCCGCCATGCTGACCACCTATAATGAGGTGGACATGAGCGCCGTCATGGACCTGCGTAACCGTTACAAGGACGTGTTCGAGAAGAAGCATGGCGTCAAGCTCGGCTTCATGGGCTTCTTCACCAAGGCCGTGACCCACGCGCTGAAGGAACTGCCGGCCGTCAACGCTGAAATCGACGGCACGGACATCATCTACAAGAACTATTGTCACGTCGGCATGGCTGTCGGCACCGACAAGGGTCTCGTTGTTCCGGTTATCCGCGATGCTGACCAGCTCTCCATCGCCGGCGTCGAAAAGGAACTGGGTCGCCTCGCCAAGGCAGCCCGTGACGGTTCGCTCGGCATGGCCGACATGCAGGGCGGCACCTTCACCATTACCAACGGCGGTGTCTACGGTTCGCTGATGTCTTCGCCGATCCTCAACGCGCCGCAGTCCGGCATCCTCGGCATGCACAAGATCCAGGAGCGCCCGGTTGCGATCGGCGGTCAGGTCGTCATCCGTCCGATGATGTATCTCGCGCTCTCCTACGATCACCGTATCGTTGACGGCAAGGAAGCCGTGACCTTCCTCGTTCGCGTCAAGGAAAGCCTCGAAGATCCGGAACGCCTGGTTCTCGATCTCTGATCGGTCTTGCTTTTCGTTTCGGCGGGGTTTCAATTGAGGCCCCGCTGAAATTCCATCAGGAGAGCGAACGTGCAGCCGACATTTCTTGCCGCTTCACCCTTTCTACCGCTGATCGGTCTCAGCGTCCTTCTGCTTGTGGTGCATATCATGCTGCAGGCAATGACGGCGACGCGGGAATTTGGGATGGACTGGAATGCCGGCCCACGAGATGCGGAGAGGAAGCCTGAAGGCAGGTTCACCGGCCGGGCAGCACGCGCCTCGGAAAATTTCCGGGAAACCTATCCCGCTTTCATCGCGCTCGCCTTCGGTGTCATCATGGCCGGCGATCCGTCCGGGCTGGCACTTACCGGCGCATGGATCTGGCTGATCTGCCGGGTGGCCTATATTCCACTTTATCTGGCCGGTGTGCCTTATATTCGTTCGCTGGTCTGGCTCGGCTCGATGCTCGGCCTGCTGCTGATGCTCTTCGTGTTGATGTTCTAGAGGCTGGTTTCCGATGCATCAGTATTTGATCGAACTTGCATCCCTGATGGCGATCTTCGCTTTCGCAATCGTCTCGCCCGGCGCCGATCTGGCGATGGTCATGCGTCAGGCCATGGTACATGGGCGAAAACAGGCCATCATCACCAGCTTCGGCGTGGGCACATCGCTGATGTTCCACGTCACCTATACGATCCTTGGACTTGGTCTCATCATTTCCCAGTCGATCTATCTCTTTAATATCGTCAAATGGCTGGGTGTTGCCTATCTCATCTATATCGGCATCAAGGCGCTGCGCGCCGGCAAGACCGAATTGCCGGAGGTCGGTGCGGATGGTGTCGTGCCGGTCAAAAGCAGGCAGACCGCGCTCAAGGCCTTCACGCTCGGTTTTGCCGCCAATGCGCTCAATCCCAAGCCGGTTTTTTTCTTCCTGTCGATCTTTTCGACGGTGGTTCATGCGCATACACCCGTCACCATCAAATTCGGATACGGCCTCGTCATGGCAAGCTGCCTTATCCTGTGGTTCGTCGGGGTCAGCCTGTTCATGACGACGCCCCGCATGCGCGCCGCATTTCAGCGCGCCAGCCAATGGATCGACCGCACCAGCGGCGTGGTCTTCATCGCACTCGGTATAAAACTAGCAACGGAAAAAGCGGCCTGAGTTTCAGGTCAAACGGAAGCAGGGCGGTTCAAAATCCTGCCCGATATCAATCAGGAACAGAAACATGGCATATGATGTAGTTGTAATCGGTACGGGTCCCGGCGGTTATGTTTGCGCGGTCAAGGCGGCACAGCTCGGCCTGAAGGTCGCTGTCATCGAAAAGCGCGCGACCTATGGCGGCACCTGCCTCAATGTCGGCTGCATCCCTTCCAAGGCGCTGCTGCATGCGTCAGAAACCTTCGCGCATGTCGCCCATGGCGTCGATACGCTCGGTATCGAAGTTGCCGCTCCGAAGCTGAACCTTGAAAAGATGATGGGCCACAAGGACGGCGTGGTGAAGGCCAATGTCGACGGCGTCGCCTTCCTGTTCAAGAAGAACAAGATCGATGCCTTCCAGGGCACCGGCAAGGTGGTTTCCGCCGGCAAGGTTTCCGTCACCAACGACAAGGGTGAGACGCAGGAGATCGAGGCGAAGAACATCGTCATCGCCACGGGTTCGGATGTCGCCGGCATTCCCGGCGTTCAGGTTGATATCGATGAAAACGTCATCGTCTCCTCCACTGGCGCGATCGCTCTTTCCAAGGTTCCGGAAAAGCTGATCGTCGTCGGCGGCGGTGTCATCGGCCTCGAGCTCGGCTCGGTCTGGTCGCGCCTCGGCGCCAAGGTGACCGTCGTCGAATATCTCGACAATATTCTCGGCGGCATGGATAGCGAAGTTTCCAAGCAGGCCCAGCGTCTGCTCGCCAAGCAGGGTCTCGATTTCAAGCTCGGCGCCAAGGTGACAGCCGTTGAAAAGACCGCTGGCGGCGCAAAGGTTGTGTTCGAACCGGTCAAGGGCGGTGCTGCCGAAACGCTGGAAGCAAACGTCGTGCTGATCTCCACCGGCCGCAAGCCCTACACCGAAGGTCTCGGCCTTGCGGAAGCCGGCGTCGTACTGGACAGCCGTGGCCGTGTCGAAATCGACGGTCACTACAAGACCAATGTCGATGGCATCTATGCGATCGGCGACGTGGTGAAGGGTCCGATGCTGGCGCACAAGGCGGAAGACGAGGGCGTTGCGCTTGCGGAAATCCTCGCCGGCCAGCGTGGCCATGTGAATTACGATGTCATTCCGGCCGTGGTCTATACGCAGCCTGAAATCGCTTCCGTCGGCAAGACCGAAGAGGAGCTGAAGGCCGCTGGTATCGCCTACAAGGTCGGCAAGTTCCCCTTCACCGCCAATGGCCGCGCCCGCGCCATGCAGGTGACGGATGGTTTCGTGAAGATCCTTGCCGACAAGGAAACCGACCGGGTTCTCGGCGGTCACATCGTCGGTTTCGGCGCTGGCGAAATGATCCACGAGATCACCGTGCTGATGGAATTCGGCGGTTCTTCGGAAGATCTCGGCCGCACCTGCCATGCGCATCCGACCATGTCGGAAGCGGTGAAGGAAGCAGCGCTCGCGACCTTCTTCAAGCCGATCCATATGTGATCGGCTTTGGAGCCAGACGCTCCAATATTAAATTTCAGTCATCTGTTGAACCCCGGCTTGCCATGCAGGCCGGGGTTTTCCATACTCATGCCATAGCCAATCTAACCTTTTGATAAAAGGCAATAAAATGGCATATTCCAATCAAGTTTCGTTCTCTGTTCCACAGCGTGTCATTCACTGGGCAATGGCACTTCTGATCTTCTTCAATCTGCTGTTTCCCGATGCCATGGCTCATGCCTATCGACTGATGCGGCGGGGTGAAACATTGACACCGGATCAAATCTCCTCGGCCAATATTCACGCCTATGTTGGTTTTGCCATTCTGTTGCTTGCGCTTCTGCGCCTCTGTCTACGCTTCTTCCAGGGTGTGCCGCCGCATCCTGCCGCGGAGCCGCGGCCGTTTCAGATCGCCGCCAAAGTGGCGCATTTCACCTTTTATGCCCTGTTCTTTGCCCTGCCTATCTCCGGCATCGCGGCCTATTATTTCGGTGCTCAGGCGGCCGGGCAGCTGCATTCCGGCCCGTTCAAGGCGCTGATGTGGGTGTTGATCGTCGGCCATGTCGCAGCCGTTCTGGTTCATCAGTTCTACTGGCGCACCAATGTCGTGAAGCGCATGACGCACGGCTAGGCGCTTCAGGTTCTGCTGCTCCTTCGGCGAGCGGCGGCGCTTTGTCGCGTTTTCTGACCGCCGGAAAAGGCGGATGATGAGCCTTGCCGCATCAGGCGGCCGGGGACCGAAGATGCGGGATTGCGAAGACATATTGCCGGGCGCTGACTGGCGGGATTGCTTTCAGGGAGAGATGATAAGGCCGCAATCGTCATCACTCGACGTGAGCAGACTTCTTCTCGATCATCCTCCGGCGTGGATCAGCGGTCTCATGGTGCTTCGCAACCGTATCGTTTCGTTTTTCGGTTTAAAAACGGTCGAGCTGGCAGCAGGCACATCAGCGGGCGGGTTTCCCGTCCTGTCCTCCACGCCCGAGCGAACGGTGCTGGGTTTCGATGACCGTCATCTCGATTTCCGGATCATCATCGACCTTGAAGACGAAGGGAAGCACCAGCTGGTCAATGTCACGACCATCGTCAGACGCAAGAACCTGTTCGGAAGACTGTATCTTCTTGCCGTCGGGCCGTTTCACCGCCGCATCGTGCCAGCGACAATGCGACCTCTCTGCAGGGATATCCAGCCCGTCAGGAAGTAGACGCAGGTTTTAGTCGATGCGGGTCAGCGTGAATCCCTGCGCGCGCAGGAGTTCGACAACGCCTTCCTCGCCCGGCAGATGCAGGGCGCCGACGGCCATGAAGACATTTCCCTTGCCAAGCTCCGGGGCTGCCCGATCCGCCATGACATGATTGCGGTCGGTGATGATGCGTTGCTCGAAGGCGGCGTAACCCTGGTCGCCCTCTGCCGGTTTCTTGGTGTCGAGGCTTTTCAGCATCGGCATCGTCATGCCGATATCGCCGCTGACGTAGAGATCCGTCATGGTCGTCATGATGTCATCCATGCGGTCGCCCAGTTCGAGCGTTTCAATCAGCGCCTGCAGATGAAATTCCATTGGCAGTTCGGACATGGCGGTCAGCTGTTCAACCATGGTCTCCAGCCCGACGAGACGTTTTCCATCTGCGAGCGCATCTTCGGCCAGCTTCTTGTCGAGAAAGGACAGGCCGGTGGCCTTGCGGGCGAATTCGCAGGCGGGCAGGGCCACGAAGCTCGACAGCATCCAGGGCTTCATGCGAGAAACGGCGTTCAGCGGAATGCCACGTTCCTTGAGGCCCTTTTCAAGACGGGCGACATTTTCGGGCGACAGGATGTCGGTGATTGATTTGCCGTCCAGAAACATGGTGAGCTCGGGTCGGGTCAGTAGCGATGCGGCGATCTTCTTGTCATCGACGATTTCGTCCGATTCCACGATGACCGTCGCGGAGGTCTCGAAGGCTGGTGCGGCAGCAGTCGGCATGCCGAGAACGCGCGGATCCGTGACGTGCATGGTGCCGAGGAGAAAGGAGGGTTCCGTTCCGGCTTTTTCGATGCGCCAGAAATTGCCCTTGCCGTTCGGGATTGCGGCTGCTTCCTGTTCGATCTTCGCAAAGCCCTGCGGATCGCTTTTGCGCATTTCCACGAGGATGTCGTTGCCGGTGCAGCTTATCTCCTGTTCGGCGGCCTGCGCCTCACCCAGCGACAGCAACGTCGCGAGCAGGATGGCAACGGCTGTGACATGAATGGCTGCGAGCAACCAGAGCATGGCGTCGCCGGTCTTGCCCATCAGGGTGGCGGTGAGATTTTGTGGCTTTATAAGGCTTTGCATAGGTACCATCCGGTTCTTGCTTGCTTATAGAACGGTGGCTTGGATGTCTGGTTAATGGTTATGGTTAACCATTTCTCATCTCATGCGCGCGGATGGGCATTGTCGTAGATTTCCAG
This sequence comes from Agrobacterium sp. GW821-FHT14E08, assembly GCF_058803865.1. NCBI lineage: Bacteria > Pseudomonadati > Pseudomonadota > Alphaproteobacteria > Hyphomicrobiales > Rhizobiaceae > Agrobacterium > Agrobacterium sp. GW821-FHT14E08. The sequence continues at coordinate 286,878 of NZ_JBXAPJ010000005.1, forward strand.
CAGTCTTGCGGTGTCGACACCGGTATAGACCTGGGTGGTGGAAAGGCTGGCATGGCCGAGCAGTTCCTGAATGGTACGCAGATCGCCGCCGCCGGCCAGAAGATGGGTGGCGAAGGAATGGCGCAGGGCATGTGGCGTCGCATTTTCCGGCAGGCCGAAAGCGCCGCGCAATTTCTGCATCTCGCGCTGTATGATGGCGGGCTGCAACTTGCCGCCGCGCGCACCGAGGAATAGCTGCTCGTCCGCTGCCAGATGATAGGGGCAAAGCTTTTTATAGGCCTCAACCGCTTCCGTCACCACCGCCAGCAGGGGAACGATACGGGTCTTGTTGCCTTTGCCAGTGATGCGAAGGCTGCGGCCGCCGGGTGGAAAATCGGCCGGGATCAGCCCAAGGGCTTCGGAAATGCGAAGGCCACAGCCGTATAGAAGTGAAAGGACAGCGGCGTTGCGGGCGGCGATCCAGGGCTCTTCGTTCAACTGTGCCTCGGTGGTGGTGATCTTCAGCGCCTGCCGGTCGGTGAGCGGTTTCGGCAGTGATTTCGGCTGTTTCGGCGCGCGCATGGCGGTAGCACCGGCGGCATTTACGAGGCCTTTTTTCTGCAGGTGGTGAAGAAGCGACCGCAGGCCTGCCAGGTGTCTGCCCAGTGACCGCGCACCGGCGCCTTCCTTGCGGCGGCTGGCCAGAAAGGCGCGAAGATCGACCGGGCGCAAATCAGCTATGTCGGTGATGGCTGCGGGCTTACCGATGTAACCCGTGAGAAACCTCAGGAACTGGCGGGTGTCGCGTTCATAGGCCTCGACGGTGTTGTCAGAAAGCCGGCGTTCGCCGGCGAGGGCGGCAAGCCAGGACTGGCGTTCGTTCAAAAGATCGGCTTGGGCAAATGTCAGGATTTCGGTCACACGGCGCTCCATTCCATAACTCGAAGCTATGCCCTTATGGTCAGCATTTGGTTAAGAGGTGGACTTTGCAAGGCGCGCCCACTACATCCGGGCGGTTTCCTTTTTCCTGTCGCCGGGGCATGGTCGCCACATCATGGCAAAAGATTCGTCCGATCTGTTTGGGGCTCTGTTCGACCCGCCGTCGCCCACGCGCACGGTGCCCGTTCTCGTGCCCATGCCGGCGCCGGGACCCTATAGCTACGCCGTGCCTGAAGATATGGTGGTGGAGACGGGCTCCGTCGTTCAGGTGCCGCTCGGCCCGCGGCAGGTCTTCGGTGTGGTGTGGGACGATGCCGGAGAGAAGAGCGTCGACCCGAAGAAACTGCGGCCCATTACCAAGAGTTTCAAGTGCCCGCCGCTGAAGGCGGAGATGCGCCGTTTCGTTGACTGGGTCGCCGCCTACACGCTGTCTCCCCCCGGTCTCGTGGCGCGCATGGCGCTTCGCGCGCCCGCCGCCTTCGATCCAGAACCGATGATCGAGGGCCTTCGGTTGACCGAAGGCAGGCCGGAGCGCCTGACCCCCGCCCGCGAGCGGGTGATGGAACTGGCGGCAGAGGGGCATGGCTGGACGAAGAGCGGGCTTGCCCATGCCGCCGGCGTTTCAACCAGCGTCATCGATGGCCTTGTCAAGCAGGGCGTATTCGAGACGGTGTTTCTGCCGGCGCCGCCTGTCGTGGCCGAGCCCGATCCTGACTATGTCGAGCCGCGTCTGGAAGGCCCGCAGAAACAGGCCGCTTCGGAGATACTTGAAGATGTACGCAAGGGCGGGTTTCATGTCTCGCTGATCGATGGCGTGACCGGCTCGGGCAAGACCGAGGTCTATTTCGAGGCTGTGGCGGAGACGCTGAGGCAAGGCAAGCAGGTCCTCATCCTTTTGCCCGAAATTGCGCTGACGGCGGCCTTCCTTGAACGTTTTCAGGACCGTTTCGGTGCGAAGCCGGCGGAATGGCATTCGGACCTGTCGCCGCGCATGCGTGAAAAGGTCTGGCGGCAGGCGGTGACGGGTGAGGTGAAGGTGGTGGCCGGCGCACGCTCGGCACTTTTTCTGCCTTTCGACAATCTCGGTCTGATCATCGTCGATGAAGAGCACGACCCGGCCTACAAGCAGGAGGACCGCGTCTATTATAATGCCCGCGACATGGCGGTGGTCAGAGCACGGATCGCGGAATTCCCTGTCGTGCTGGTGTCGGCCACGCCATCGGTCGAAAGCCAGGTCAACGGCAGTTCGGGGCGTTATAACACCATTCATCTGCACACGCGGTTCGGCGATGCGGCTATGCCCGATCTGCACCTTGTCGATATGCGCCGTCATCCGCCGGAAAGGGGAGGGTTTCTGTCACCCGTCCTGCTGCGCGGCATCGGCAAGACGATCGAGAAAGGCGAGCAGGCGCTGCTCTTCCTCAATCGCCGCGGTTATGCGCCGCTGACGCTCTGCCGGGTCTGCGGCCATCGTTTCCAGTGCCCGCAATGTTCCAGCTGGCTGGTGGAGCACCGCTTCCGCAATCAATTGCAATGCCACCAGTGCGGCCACAGCGAGCCGACGCCCGACCATTGCCCGGAATGCGGCACCTTCGATCATCTGGTGGCCTGCGGGCCGGGTGTGGAGCGCATCGCCGAGGAAGTGGAAAAACATTTCCCCGAGGCCCGCACCATCGTGCTTTCCTCCGATCTCATGGGCGTCAAGCGCCTGCGGCTGGAGCTGGAGGCGATCGTCAAGGGCGAGGCCGATATCGTGATCGGCACGCAGCTTGTCGCCAAGGGACATAATTTTCCGCTGATGACGCTGGTGGGCATCGTCGATGCCGATCTCGGCCTTGCCAATGGCGATCCGCGTGCGGCGGAGCGAACGTTTCAGCTATTGTCGCAGGTTACGGGGCGCGCAGGGCGTACGGGGTTGAAGAGCCATGGCCTGTTGCAGACCTACCAGCCGCAGCATCCCGTGATGCAGGCGATCGTTTCAGGTGATGCCTCGGCCTTTTACGAAAGGGAGATCGTGGAGCGGGAAAAAGCCGTCCTGCCGCCATTCGGGCGTCTTGCCTCGGTTATTGTCTCCGCCGATACGCGCGGGGAGGCCGAAACCCATGCGCGCGGCTTGAGGGCGGCGGCGCCGCAGGTAACGGGCATCATGCTGCTCGGCCCGGCGGAAGCGCCGCTCGCACTCATTCGCGGCCGTCATCGTTTCCGGTTGCTGGTGCACGGGCGGCGCAATTCCGACATGCAGTCCTTTCTCCGGACGCTTCTCGCCAATGGCCCGAAGGAGCGGGGCAGCGTCCATGTTCAGCTGGATATCGATCCGCAAAGTTTCCTCTGAACATTGTCAATGAAGGCGTTTTCCGGCTGTCATGGCCGTGTCATAACGCAGCAGGCGAAAAGAACGATTTGGGGAACGAGATGGAGTTTTATTTTCCGGCCGAATTCGGCGAACAGCTGGCCTTTGGAGCCGCGGTGATATCGGCCGCGATCGGTCTGTTTTTCATGTTTGCACCCGGCATTACCCTTCGCGCCTTCGGCCTGCAGCCGGCTGGCGAGAGCAGGGATGGTTATGCGCTGGTGCGCTCGTCGCTTGCCGGGTTCTATCTCGGTCTCGGCGCGGCCGCGCTGCTTCTGGCGCAGCCCATGGTCTATCTTGCTTTCGGTGCGGCCTTTTCTCTCAGCGTGTTCGGCGGCATCCTCTCCATTCTGTCAGATGGAGGCGCAACCATGCGGAATTGCTTACTCATGGTTGTGCATTTTGTCCTGGCCGCATTGTCGTTGAGCTACGTCTTCGGACTGGTCTAAGCCGGGCTTTTTGGCTTTTGTGCCGCACCAGACCCGCATCCTGAGCGAAATCGGAAAATTTAAACGCATTCCCCCTTGCCCAAACGGCGCTTTCCGCTATTACGCGTGTTGCGAGTCCCGGCGTCCTATGCTAGACGGACCGCGAAATTGGGAAAAGGCAGGGGGGAATTCCGGTCTTTTTCGGGGAAATTGAAACGATTTCAAGAATTTGATGCGGTGGATCGCCACCGTTGATAATCTTGGACGATTAGCAGGGAAAAAGTGCCCGTGGCAGACACCTCCCATGGAACATCCGGTGTAGCGGAAAGGTATGCGTCGTCGCTTTTCGAGCTTGCTTTGGAAGCGGGTGCGGTCGAAGCGGTTGGGGCCGATCTGGATAAGTTCGGCGCACTTCTGGACGAAAGCGACGATTTGAAGCGTCTGGTTGCGAGCCCGGTGTTTTCCGCCGAGGATCAGTTCAAGGCAATCACCGCGATCTGCGAGAAGGCCGGTATTGCTGGTCTTGCTGTCAATTTCCTCAAGGTCGTTGCCAATAATCGCCGTCTCTTTGCCGTTCCCGGCATGATCCGCGCCTACCGCACCATTGCCGCCGCCCACCGCGGCGAAATCACCGCCGAGGTTACCTCGGCACATGCGCTCGACGAGGCGCAGGAAACTGAACTGAAAGCGGCGCTGAAGAGCGTTACCGGCAAGGATGTGACGATTTCCGTTACCGTCGATCCGTCGATCCTCGGCGGCCTGATCGTCAAGGTCGGTTCCCGCCAGATCGATACGTCTCTTCGCACCAAACTTTCCACCCTTAAGCTTGCACTGAAAGAGGTTGGCTGATGGATATCCGCGCCGCGGAAATTTCCGCAATTCTGAAAGATCAAATCAAAAATTTCGGCAACGAGGCGGAAGTCTCGGAAGTCGGTCAGGTGCTTTCCGTCGGTGACGGTATCGCCCGCGTCTATGGCCTCGACAATGTTCAGGCCGGCGAAATGGTCGAGTTCCCCGGCGGCATCCGCGGCATGGCGCTCAACCTTGAAGCCGACAATGTCGGTGTGGTTATCTTCGGTTCGGACCGTGACATCAAGGAAGGCGACACCGTAAAGCGGACTGGCGCTATCGTTGACGTTCCCGTTGGTCCGGAACTGCTCGGCCGCGTCGTTGACGCGCTTGGCAACCCGATCGACGGCAAGGGTCCGATCAATGCCGCCAAGCGTTCGCGCGTTGACGTCAAGGCTCCCGGCATCATTCCGCGCAAGTCGGTTCATGAGCCCATGTCGACCGGCCTCAAGGCCATCGATGCGCTCATCCCGGTTGGCCGCGGCCAGCGCGAGCTCGTGATCGGCGACCGCCAGACCGGCAAGACCGCCATCATTCTCGACACGATCCTGAACCAGAAGGCCATTCACGACAATGGCCCTGACGGCGACAAGCTTTATTGCGTGTACGTCGCTATCGGTCAGAAGCGTTCGACCGTTGCCCAGTTCGTGAAGGTTCTGGAAGAGCGCGGCGCGCTGCAGTATTCGATCATCGTTGCTGCTACCGCTTCCGACCCGGCTCCGATGCAGTACCTCGCTCCGTTCGCCGGTTGCGCCATGGGTGAGTACTTCCGTGACAACGGTAAGCACGCTCTCATCGGTTATGACGACCTTTCCAAGCAGGCCGTTGCCTATCGTCAGATGTCGCTTCTGCTGCGCCGCCCGCCGGGCCGCGAAGCTTATCCGGGTGACGTTTTCTACCTTCACTCCCGTCTTCTCGAGCGCGCTGCAAAGCTCTCCGACGAAATGGGCGCTGGTTCGCTGACGGCTCTGCCGGTCATCGAAACCCAGGGTAACGACGTTTCGGCCTTTATTCCGACCAACGTGATCTCGATCACCGACGGACAGATCTTCCTTGAAACCGACCTGTTCTACCAGGGCATCCGTCCGGCCGTTAACGTCGGTCTGTCGGTTTCGCGCGTTGGCTCTGCCGCTCAGATCAAGGCGATGAAGCAGGTTGCCGGTTCGATCAAGGGTGAACTCGCCCAGTATCGCGAAATGGCTGCCTTCGCCCAGTTCGGTTCGGACCTCGATGCTTCCACGCAGCGCCTGCTCAACCGCGGCGCCCGCCTGACCGAGCTTCTGAAGCAGCCGCAGTTCTCTCCGCTCAAGACGGAAGAACAGGTCGCGGTGATCTTCGCCGGTGTCAACGGCTACCTCGACAAGATCCCGGTCGCACAGGTCGGCAAGTTCGAGCAGGGTCTGCTCTCCTACCTCCGCTCGGAAGGCAAGGCGATCCTCGACACCATCCGCACGGAAAAGTCTATCAGCGACGATACCAAGGGCAAGCTCAAGGGCGCTCTTGATAACTTCGCCAAGTCTTTCTCGTAATCAGGGCTCTTTTACTCGGACGGATAACGGATGCCTTCACTAAAGGATCTGAAAAACCGCATTGCCTCCGTGAAGGCGACGCAGAAGATTACCAAGGCGATGAAAATGGTCGCCGCGGCGAAGCTTCGGCGCGCCCAGGAAGCTGCGGAGGCCGCCCGGCCTTATTCTCAGCGCATGAGCGCCGTTCTTGCCAACATCGCCACGGCGGTTGAGGCGGACGTTGCTCCGGCGCTGATGACCGGCACCGGCAAGGACGACGTGCATCTGCTCGTCGTCTGCACGGCTGAACGTGGTCTTTGCGGTGGTTTCAACTCGCAAATCGCCCGTTTTGCCCGCGATCACGCCCGCAAGCTGATTTCTGAAGGCAAGACGGTCAAGATCATCACGGTCGGCAAGAAGGGGTATGACAGCCTTCGCCGCGAATTTGCAGCCAACATCATCGAGCGCATCGAACTGCGCGACGTGAAGAAGGTCGGTTTTGAAAATGCCGACCAGATCGCCAAGAAGGTGATCTCGCTGTTCAACGCTGGCGAATTCGATGTCTGCACGCTGATCTATTCGGAATTCAAGTCCGTTATCAGCCAGATCCCGACCGGCCTGCAGCTCATTCCGGCCGCAACGCCTGTTGTGGAAGAGGATGCGGCAACGCAGAACGCCGTCTACGAATATGAGCCGGATGCGGCTTCTATTCTGGAAGACCTTATTCCGCGCAACATTTCGGTTCAGGTTTTCCGGGCTCTGCTCGAAAACGTTGCCGGTGAAATGGGCGCCAAGATGAGCGCGATGGACAATGCAACGCGCAATGCCGGTGAGATGATCAACAAGCTGACGCTTTCCTACAACCGTCAGCGTCAGGCTCAGATCACCAAGGAACTCATTGAAATCATTTCGGGCGCGGAAGCGCTCTGAGGTAAGGAAAGAGGGTAAGGATAATGGCTAAGGCAGCTACCCCCAAGAAAACCGCAGCGGTGAACGGCGCGGGCAAGGTTACCCAGGTTATCGGCGCTGTTGTCGACGTGGCGTTCGAAGGCGAACTGCCTCCGATCCTGAACGCGCTCGAAACCGAGAACAATGGCAACCGCCTCGTTCTGGAAGTCGCGCAGCACCTCGGTGAAAACGTCGTTCGCACGATCGCCATGGACTCGACCGAAGGTCTCGTCCGCGGTCAGGCCGTCGCCAACACCGGTGCACCGATCGAAGTTCCGGTCGGTCCGGAAACGCTCGGCCGCATCATGAACGTCATCGGCGAGCCGGTTGACGAAGCTGGTCCGATCACCACGGCCAAGAAGCGCGCCATCCACCAGGATGCACCGTCTTACGTCGAGCAGTCGACCGAAGCACAGATCCTCGTCACCGGCATCAAGGTCGTCGACCTTCTGGCTCCTTACGCCAAGGGCGGCAAGATCGGCCTGTTCGGCGGCGCCGGCGTTGGCAAGACGGTTCTCATCATGGAACTGATCAACAACGTCGCCAAGGCGCATGGTGGTTATTCGGTATTCGCCGGCGTGGGTGAACGTACCCGCGAAGGTAACGACCTTTACCACGAAATGATCGAATCGAACGTCAACAAGCTCGGCGGCGGCGAAGGCTCCAAGGCTGCGCTCGTTTACGGCCAGATGAACGAACCGCCGGGCGCCCGCGCTCGCGTTGCTCTGACCGGTCTGACGATCGCTGAAAACTTCCGTGATGAAGGCCAGGACGTTCTGTTCTTCGTGGACAACATCTTCCGCTTCACGCAGGCTGGTTCGGAAGTGTCGGCTCTGCTCGGCCGTATTCCTTCGGCCGTGGGTTATCAGCCGACGCTGGCAACCGACATGGGCCAGATGCAGGAACGCATCACCACCACGAACAAGGGTTCGATCACCTCGGTTCAGGCTATTTACGTTCCCGCCGACGACTTGACCGACCCGGCTCCTGCAACCTCGTTCGCGCATCTTGACGCAACAACGGTTCTGTCGCGTTCGATCGCTGAAAAGGGTATTTACCCGGCTGTTGACCCGCTCGACTCCACCTCGCGTATGCTCGACCCGATGATCGTTGGCGAAGAGCACTACGAGGTTGCCCGTAAGGTTCAGTCGACCCTGCAGCGCTACAAGTCTCTCCAGGACATCATCGCCATCCTCGGCATGGACGAACTGTCGGAAGAAGACAAGCTGACGGTTGCCCGCGCCCGTAAGATCGAGCGCTTCCTGTCGCAGCCGTTCTTCGTCGCTGAAGTCTTCACCGGTTCGCCGGGCAAGCTCGTTGCGCTCGAAGACACGATCAAGGGCTTTAAGGGCCTGGTCAACGGCGAATATGACAGCCTGCCGGAAGCCGCTTTCTACATGGTCGGTTCAATGGAAGAAGCCATCGAAAAGGCAAAGAAGCTGGCTGGCGAAGCTGCCTGATCATGAATTGGCAGGCGCGTGGATCAACCGCGCGCCTTGCCGGCAATGGCGGCGAAACCGGAATGGCTTTGCCAGCATTGTAGAAGACAAGTCCGTGACGCCCGCGTAATTGAAAAGAAGTGAATAGCCATGGCTGACAGTTTCAAATTCGATCTCGTTTCCCCGGAACGTCTGCTCGTTTCCGAAACGGTTACGGAAGTCGTCATCCCGGCTACGCTGGGTGAAATGACGGTGCTGGCAAATCATGCCCCGACCATGACGACGATCAAGCCGGGCCTGGTGACGGTGAAGTTCGCCTCCGGAGAAACGCATAAATACGTCGTTTTCGGCGGTTTTGCCGATATTCTCCCGACGGGTTGCACGCTTCTGGCAGAATCCGCCGTTTCGGCCGATGATATGTCCCCCGACACGCTGCAGAAGCGTATCGATGCGGCCAAGGCCGAAATCCAGGAGGGTAATCATCACCACGAGCATCTGACCAAGCTTGAAAAGCATCTCTACGAACTGACGAACCTGCATGAGGTTCTCGTCGCTGCTTGAAAGCACCGGGCGGGTTCGAAAGAATGACTGCCCACACAATTTCAAACCAGAAAAGCGGCCGCTTCGGTCGCTTTTTTGTTTTCAGCCGGCGTCTGTGATCTGGGTGAAAGAGATTCGTTCTCGTAAGGGTCGCTCTTGGTCGAATGCCCGTTATTGCCCGAAATAGATTCCGATTTTCAGGGGCATGGGCTAGATGTGGTGCTGAGACGAGATGCCGCTTCCGCCGATTGGGCAAAGTGAGGCGCATTTCCGGGCTGGAGGAGTAATGCGGTGTCGGCAGAGGCAAGTTACCGAAGGGTTGTGAGAACCGCTTTGCAACAGGGAGCCGTAACCGCAGGTGAGAGGGCCGTGCCGGAAGAAGTGCCCGTTGCCTTTTCTTACGGTGGCAGCACCCATGCTGTGATGATGGCTAGCCCCGCCGATCTTGTCGATTTCGCCGTCGGCTTCAGTCTCACGGAAGGCATCATATCGATGCGTTCTGAAATCCTCTCAGTCGAGGTGGTCGAGGCGGGGCAAGGTTATGATCTTCAGGTGGATCTGCGGGACGCTGAAGCAGAGGCGCTGCGCGCGAGGCGGCGGCACATGGCAGGCCCGGTCGGCTGCGGCCTGTGCGGGATTGAATCCATCGAGCAGGCCGTGCGGGTTGTGCCGGATCTGAGCGGTGCGAGAATGTCCATCGACGGCCATGGGATTGTTGCCGCGATGAAAGCGCTCAACGATGCGCAAAGCCTCAACCGCGAGACGAGGGCCGTTCACGGTGCGGGTTTTTATGATCCTGGAAAGGGCCTGCTTGCCGCGCGTGAGGATGTCGGCCGCCATAACGCGCTCGACAAGCTTGCCGGTGCGGTTGTCAATGCCGGCATCTGCGCGGGGGCGGGCATTGTCGTCGTTACCAGCCGCCTGTCGGTGGAGATGGTCCAGAAGACGGCGATCCTCGGCAGTTCCGTTTTGGCGGCAATTTCGGCTCCCACCGCACTTGCCATCGAAACTGCCGAGAGAGCAGGCATCACGCTTGTTGCGCTGGTGCGGGGTGAGGATTTTGAAATCTTCACCCGTGCAGATCGTATTATTTTATAGCGCCGGGGGCCTATATCTGCCCGTGGTCTTTCGACCTAGTCTGCGCGGCTAAAACTCCGCCCATTCTGCCACCACGTTTCCATGCGATCTCACCGCGGCATATCGCTGTTGCGGCGCTGCCAGTCTGGTGACGGCGGCTGGCCTCCTGTCATTCGGCTGGGTGGAGGAAAGGGGCACGTCACGCGATATTCTGAACTGGCGCAGCAATTCGTGCAGCGTTTCAGCTTCATTGGCGAGACCATGGCTGGCAGCGGTGGTTTCCTCCACCATGGCGGCATTTTTCTGGGTCGCCTGATCCATGACGTTGACGGCCTGGTTGATCTCTCTCAGCCCGTTCGCCTGCTCGCGCGATGCCTCGACGATGGCCGAGACGTTGGCATCGATTTCACCCATCTGGGACTGAATATCCCGCAGGGCGCCGCCGGTTCTGCCGACCAGATCGACACCATTGGCGACCTGTTCGCGCGAGGTGTTGATGAGGGACTTGATTTCCTTGGCGGCAACGGCGGATCGTTGCGCGAGTTCCCGGACCTCCTGCGCCACGACGGCAAAACCCTTGCCCGCCTCACCGGCGCGGGCGGCCTCGACGCCGGCATTCAGGGCAAGAAGATTGGTCTGGAAGGCAATATCATCTATGACGCCGATAATGTTGGTGATTTCGCCGGAGGAGCGCGAAATCGCGTCCATGGCGGAAATTGCCTGCTGAACGATTTCGCCGGAATGTTCGGCGTGATCTTTCGTGCGCAGCACCAGCTTCCCGGCTTCGCCGGCGCGCTGGCTGGCATCGGTAACCGTGGTGGTGATCTCCTCCAGCGCGGCAGCGGTTTCCTCCAGCGAGGCGGCCTGCTGTTCGGTGCGTTGCGAGAGCTGATCCGCAGCTATGCGTATCTCGCCCGAGCCGGATGCGATTGTCGAGGCATTGTGGGCGATCGTCTGCATGGTGGTCTGAAGCTTGCCGACCACGTCGTTGAAGTCGTGCCGCAACTTCTCCATGCTTGGCACGAAACTATTGTCGAGGCGCTGGACCAGATCGCCTTCGGCAAGCGCCTGCAAGGCTTCGGCAAGAACGGTGATTGCGCTCATGCGCGGGGTGACGTCGGTTGCGAATTTTACGACCTTCACCACCTTGCCAGCCTCATCCAGCACCGGATTATAAGCGGCCTGAATCCATATTTCCTTGCCGTTTTTTCCGTAGCGAACGAATTCGTCCGAGATGAATTCTCCCGATGCCAGCCGCTGCCAGAAATTGGCGTAGGCCGGCGACGCCGCGTAAGCGGGATCGCAGAACATGCGGTGGTGTTTGCCCTCAATTTCCCTGAGGTCGTAATTCACCGTGGCGCAGAAATTCGGATTGGCGGTAATGATCGTGCCGTCGGGGAAGAATTCGATTGTCGCCTGGGAGCGCGAAAGCGCCTCCAGCTTGCCGGCATCTTCCACAGCCTTGATCTTCTTGGCGGTGATGTCGGTCGCGATCTTGACGACCTTATAGGGCTTGCCCGAACGGAGGATCGGGTTGTAGGAGGCTTCGATCCAGATGACCGAGCCGTCCTTGCGGATGCGGCGGTATTCCTTGGCCTGAAACTCGCCCCGGGCAAGGGATTCCCAGAATTCCTGATAGGCGCGCGATGATGCGAGATCCCGGTCGCAGAAGATGCGATGATGTTTGCCGACGATCTCGGTGAGTTCATAACCGAGCGCCATGCAGAAATTGCTGTTTGCCGTGAGAATATTGCCTTTGAGATCGAATTCTATAACCGCCTGCGATCTGGATATCGCATCGAGGATGTTTCGGTTATCTGCGCTTTTCCCTAACCCCAGCATTGGACGTCCCCCAAATTTCGGTCCATGGTGCGGCGAACCTCACAGTATATGCGGTTCACGCCGTATTACTTTGAACATCGGACAGGTTTTGCTGCCGAAAGCAGCAATTCAGGCACTTGCGACTTTTCTGCCTTGGTCAGGTATCGTTGCGGTGAGGTACTGATCTTCGGCTTTAATATTAGATATCTATAATATTAAAATGTTCTTATTTAGAGAAGTCGCGCAGCAGGAAAAGCAAAACCGCCGGGCATAAGCACCGGCGGTATGGTTTGACGGGGATAAAAGCAGGTGCGAACGTCGTCGGACCTGTCTTCTCGGCTTAGGCCGCGAGATCTTCTGCTTCGGTACCCTTGAACATCTTTGCGAGGTTCAGGAAGCAGATCATTCCATGTTCGTTGGCAATGATGCCTTCCGAATAGGACTTGTCGAAAGATGCCGAGATTTCCGGAACCGGCTGGACCTGATTTGCCGGGATTGTCAGAATGTCGGACACGCGGTCGACGAGCATGCCGATGACCATGTTGTGCACTTCTGCCACGACGATGGCGCTTCTCTCGTTTGCAACGGTGCTCTTCATGCCGAGCTTGTGGGCCAGATCGATGATCGGAATGACCGAGCCGCGCAGATTCATGACGCCGATAACGTCTTTCGGCGCGTGGGGAATGGGCGTGGAAGGCGCCCAGCCGCGAATTTCGCGGATAGTCGTCGTCTTCACGCAGAATTCCTGATCATGCAGACGGAACGCGATGATTTCCAGCGTCTCACCGCCAAAATTGGTAGAGTTTATCATTGCCATCAGAATTCTTCCCAATGCTCGCTGTGGAGGCCGGCGCAAGTGCACCGACACTTGCATATGCGGGTTTGGCGTTCTGCCTGGTGCCTGAACAGCCGGAAACAATATTTCCGTCTTCAATGGAGGATTCGTATCATGAGATGGTTTCGCAAACCTAAATGCGGACGGCTCTGGAGTGTTTTCGTTTCCTTCGAATCGCGAAAACACTCTCTTTTCTGATTTACGCATTGTCCGGACGTAAACCCGTTACGCATTTTTACTGGAGTGCTTAGTATTCTTTCTCGTAAAATATGCCGGCTGCACCTTCGCCATCGCCGCCCGCCTCACCGCGCAGTTTCACACCGCGCCCGACATCGAGGTTGATGATGGCTTTGGCACCGGATTCACCGCTCTGCTGCAGTTCGAGATAGGTTCTCTCATTGAGATATTTGCCGGCAGAAACGCGGGCCTGGCCCTCTGAATCGGTGGAAATATCCAGATCATCGACGCCGAGATTGCTTCTGAGCTTGTCGAACAGCGAGGTTGAGCGACCGCCGGCCAGCTGGGCGGCGGCATCTGCCAGTCGGGCGATCTGCAAGGCGGATAGTTTCGACATGGACTGACCGAAGATCAGCTGGGCCATGACTTCATCCTGCGGCAGGGCAGGGGCTGAGGAGAAGGCGAATGTCGGGTCGTTGGCGTTGCCGGAAACCGCGACCGTGACGGTGGTTGAACCGACCGTCGAGTCCGCCTTCATATCGAGAACCGGGATGAGGCCGCCACCGAAGCTGATGTTGCCGGTGGTGAAATCAAGACGACGGGTGAGGATTTCCAGCCTGCCGCGACGCATTTCAAAGCCGCCGGAGATGACGGGAACAGCCGCCGTGCCGCGGATCGTCAGATTGCCCGTCAACTCGGCGTCGATGCCGCGTCCGCGTACGAAGATGCCGCTTGGGGCGTTCACCTGCAGATCGAGATTGATGGTGGAGGAACTGCCGCTGCCGCCCTGATCGCCACCCAGTGCTTTTGCCTGCGCGCGTACTTTCGGTGGGGCATTCTTGTGCTTGACGTCGATCTCCGTCAGCGAGGCCGGAAGCTTTTCGGGAATGGTGATGGCGCTTCTGTCTAGCGTCAGATTGCCGCCGAGAATGGGCGAATTCAGCAGCGGGCCTTTTAATGTCAGCGTGCCACTTACCACAGTGGTCACCAGCGTGCCGTCATTATAACCGGCGCGATCCAGTGTGATCGAAATATCCGCGGGGAAGCCCGAGCCGCCGGCTATGCCGACGCTGCCGGTTCCCGAGATTGTGCCGCCGCCTGCCAGCTTGCCCGTCAACCGGGAAATGACGGCGCGGTCACGATCGAAGGTGATGGTTGCACCCAGTCCGTTGATCGTCAGGTTCCGGCGTACGTCGGTCAGGCGTGTGCCATCGGTGGTGATGCTGCCGGTCACGACGGGTGCGGAGGCGCTGCCGGAAATTTTCACGTCGATGGCAGCCGTGCCGTCCACATCGAGACCCTGGGCGGCGGTCTGCGCCGCAACGGCGGAGAAGGGTAACCTGCCGGTAAAGGCCATCGAAAGCGGGCGATTGCCGGCGATGCCGAGAGAACCGCCGCCCGAGAGCGCCATGCCGCCCTGGCCGGTCACGTTGGTGTCGATCTGCAGCGTGCCGCCGGCGAAACGGCCGTTCGCCTTGATGCCAAGCGCTGCAAGCCCGGCGGCGCGGGTCTGCGAGACCTCGGCATTCGCCCAGTTCAGATTATAATCAACCGACGGGTCGGATGCCGCCCCCTTGGCGCTGACGGTGCCGGATATGCTGCCTGCCGCATCCAGCCCGGCAGCAAAGGCGTTTGCAAGACTGGCGGGAAGCGAACGGATATCGGCATTGATGTCGAGCGCCGATCCGGCGGTGCCGTTGACCTCAATGCGTCCATCGCCGGTTATGATGGTCAGATCGGAGATGCGCGCCGTGCCATTCTGGATGGCAATGGTGCTTGGTTTTTCAAGCCGCACGGCGATGCCCTTGGGAGCGGCGGAAAAGGCGTCGAGCCTCACCGTCATCGGCGTTCCGCCGGTATCGGCGCTGCCCTTCACCACCAGCGGTGCATTGTCGTAACGGCCGTTGACGTCGAATTGTGTCGTGGTGCCGGAATGGCCGATGGTGGCGTTCAGGCCGGAAATCGAGGCGGCGCCGGCATTAACGCTATCGGCACTGACCTTGCCATTGATAGCAAGCGCCTGCAGGTCGTCTATGGAGATATCGGCGGCGAGTTTGGAGATCGTCGTCGTACCCTGACGGATGCTGTTGCCATTGGCCTTTATCGTTGCGGCAATCCGGCCATTGGCATTGCTCAGCGCTATATCGCCGGCAACATCGCCTTCCGCCTGTTGCGCGGCCAGTGCGGCCAGCAGGGCTAGATCGGGGAAGTTGAAGGAAAGATTGCCGGAGGGGAGGAATTGCTGCGAGAATTGCAGCTGCCCGTCCAAGATGTTACGGCCCACCGCGACGTGAAATTCCGGGATCGCCGTGCCGTTTTCGGTCTGCACGACATTGGCGTTGGCGTCAATTTTCTGCTGGTCGAGGCTGCCGCTGGCCGTCAGTTTCGCCTGTGGAGCTTTGGGATCGGCCTTGCCTGAGGCGTTGACCTTCAGTGCTTCGAGTTTTCGTCCGGCAAGGATCGCACTTTCGGAACTCAAGGTGACATTGAAATCGGGTGCGGCAAGCGCGCCGCTGGCTTCGATTGCAAAATCGGCAACGCCTTTGGCCTGCGGCGTCAGCTTTTCGAGCGCCGGAAATTTACCTGTCAGATTGGCACTCAACGCGTCGTTTTCGAGGCTGACATCGCCGGCCGCTTCGATCGTTCCTGATTTGACCACGAGGTTCTGAACGCTGGTGCGCCCGCCAATGATCAGGTCGATATTGCCCTGGAGAGCAATGGTGGTATCGAATTTTTCGGCAAGCGCCGGCGGCAGGGTGGCGGGCAAAGCGAAGAGCTGCACGCTGGATGTCAGGCGATTATTGGCGAGGTCGAAACTGCCGTTCAGCGTTCCACCCACGCTGGCACTTTCCAGCGTCGCGCCATCAAAGCCAATGGCGGAAGAAGTGAGGCGGAGCGGCGCCTTGACGGTGACGGGTGCGCGCACCAGCCGGTCGATATCCGGGCTGACGAAAGACGATTGCGCGACGGAAAGGACGGTCTGGATAGTGCCGCTCTGGTTGGCAATATTGAGATCGGTGCTTTCCGCCGTCAGCTTGATATCGTCAAGCTTGCCTTGCGGCAAAGAAAGGCTGCGCAATGACGCCGTGGTCTTGAGATGTGCGGCATCGGCGTTGCCTTTCAGCGAAAGATCAAGACCGTTGATAAGGGCCTGAACCTCGCCATTGTTAAGCGGCCAGCGAAAATCGACCGGACCCGCTGTGCCGATCAGGTTCGCACTAAGATCGTTCTGACCGTTTGGATCGACGATGCCGGAGGCCGTCAGCAGCAGGGTGCCGGTTTCCAGCGTGCTGCTGCCGATTTCGATGCGGTTCTGCGGCGATAGGGTAGCGTTCGCATCGAGTTTCGTCTCGCCGGCAAAAAGCTGGCGGAAGGCAGGGGGCAGAAGCAGATCCGGCTGGCCGCCGCCGGCAATCTCGATGCGGCGTGTGCCGTCGTCGGCAAGAAGATGGCGACCCGTGACATTGAGGATCTGGTTGCCTGCGACATTGCCGCGCAAGGTGCCGGTCCAGTCGGAAAGCGGCCCTTCGCCGTTCACGTCGATAGCCACGGCTGGCGTACCGGGAAGCGAAAGCAGCGTGGCGAGAAGCCCGCCCTCCGGCTCTTTCATCTCCGCTTTCAGCTTCAGCACATTTTCATTCGGAAGAAATGCGACATCCGCATTGACGGAGGCATTGGGAGCATTCAGCCGGTTGGCCGTGAGCGACAGCCGCATATCGTCCTGCGCCGCCTTCAGATTGCCTTCGGCCGTCAGGTCGAAGGGGCGGCCGAGGAGCGACTGCCCGAGGCCGATATCGGGAAAGCTGAAATTATCGATGGCGATTTCGATTGGCAGCGAGGAATTGCCGGCGCTTTTCGTCGCTGTTTCCTGTGCGGGAAGCGGCTTACGCTCGACATCGATCGATCCGGCCGACACACGGTCAGCATGGAAGGTGCCGGCAAGCAGCGAGAGCGGCGACCAGTCGACGGCAATCTGGTTTACGCGGGCATAGGCTCCCTGCCGGTCCGAGAGGGTGACGTTGTCGAGCCGCAGGCGGCCAGTCAAAAGACCGCTGGGTGGGGATATTTCAATCGTCTGATCGGGCGTGGATACGAGCGATGAAATCTGTTTTGCGGCAATTCTGGCACCCATCGGTGTAAAACCGACGAACAGAACCACAAGCAACGCCAGCACAACGCCGCACAAAGCGACGTAGCCCAGCCATTTCAGCAATCGAATCAACGTTCTCATCAAAGGTAATCTACACTCTGTTACAAGGGTGTTCGACAGCGGCGTTTAAAATGACTGGCCGATGCCGGCATAAATGCCGAAATTGTTGCCACCATCATATTTATCAAGCGGCATGGCGACATCGAGACGCAGAGGCCCGAAGGGCGTCGCGTAACGCAGACCGATACCGGCGCCAGCCCGGATATCGGAAAAATCCGGGGTCACTTCATCCGAAACCACGCCGGCATCGATGAAAGGCACGATGCCGATCGTATCGGTGACCTTGATGCGGGCCTCAACGGAACCTACCACATAAGAGCGGCCGCCGGTTGCATCACCCGCTGCATTATAGGGCGATATTTCCTGATAGCTGTAGCCGCGCACCGATCCGCCGCCGCCGGCATAGAAGCGCCGGGTCGTCGGTATGTCCTGCAGGTCGCTGCCGCCAACCAGCACGCCGCCTGAGAGTTTTCCGGCCATGATCAGCCGGTCCTCGGCGCCAAGCCCCTTGTAGCCCGTGATGGAGCCCTCGAAAGAGGAGAAAAACGTGCCGTTCAGCGCCTCATAGCTTGGCTTGGCGGCCAGAGAGGCACGGAAGCCTTCGGTGGGGTTGAGCTTGTCGTCGCGGGTATCGCGTACAAATTCCAGCGGTATGGAGGTGGTCAGATATTCATTCTTGCCGAATGCGTCTTCGGTATCGGCCCATTGCACCTCGAGACCGGCGGCGGCGGTGTCGGTATCGTTCAGCTCATAGCTGAAACCGGCCGTTCCCGTCAGCGTCTTCGCCTCATAGGTATCGGGATGTTCGGTCTTGGCGATCAGGCTTGTCTTGAAGGTGGTGCGCGGATTGAACATGCCGGGCTTGGTGAAGGTGATGCCCGCCGAATAATCCATGCCTTCGACGCTGGATGCTTCGGCGATGCGCGAAACCGAACCTTCGATGCGCAGCGATTCCGCCTGCCCGAAAAGGTTCCTGTGGCCCCAATAACCCTGGAGGCCAATGCCTTCGGTGGTGGAATATTGGGCGCCGACGCCGAAATAGCGGTGCTTGCCCTCCGACACCTCGATGGTGAGCGGAATGGAGCCGTCGCGCGAAAGTGTTCCTGCTTCCTTGATCGTCAGGCTGGAAAAGACTCCGAGCTGGCGCAGCCGGTCTGCGGCCTTGCGCAGCTTTTCCGGCGAATAGGGCTCGCCGCCATTGAGGCGCGAATAACGACGGATGAAGTCCCCATCGACGGTTTTTTCACCGGTGACGGTTACCTCTCCGAGGGGAGCAACAGGCCCGCCTTCGGCTGCCATGGTAATGTCGACCGTGTTCGTCGCGTGGTTTGCGACCGCCTCGCGTTTCGTCAGCCTGGCAAGCGGGCGACCTTCGGCTTTCAGATCATCGATGAGCTTGTTGCCGGCGCGGATGATTGCTAGAGACCCGGCATCGCCGCCGGTGATGAGGCCGTATTCTTCAAGGTTGCGGCCCGTCACATCACCTTCGAGGCGGACGCTGCCGAGCGTGAATTTCGGACCTGGTGTCACCGTTATGACCACAGGCACGGGTGCGCTGTGATCGAATACCGGATTGGGCGGCAGAGCGTCCACATCCTTGCCAGCGACGGTGACATTGACGATGCCGCCGTAACGGGCGTTTTCATAAAGTGCCGCGATCAGCCTATCCCTGTCGTCTCTCGCCTTTATCAGAAGGCCAAGGTCACCCGAGGCGGGTTTGTCCTTGTCGGCCAGAAGAAGGGAGCTGTTTTCGAGGCTGCCCTTCAGCGATTTATCGGCTTCGGGGGCATTGAGCGTGACGGCATATTTGACCGGGTTGATAACCTCAACCTCCGGTTCTTCCGAACCCCAGAGGCGCATACCGAACAGTTTGAAGGCAAAGGCGTCACGGGTAAACGCCGGATACAGGGCGAACGTGACAGCGACCGCAAGCGCGGTGCCAGCCTTCCGATACGCAATACCTGTCTTCGGGTTAGTTCGTGTTCTTCGCATAAGCTGCTTTATGGTTGAGCATTTATTGTCGCCCTAACCCGTTTCCTGTCCGTTAACATTGCAATTTAATCATAAATAAACGGACTTGAGGACCCTTCGACTGGTGTTTTGCCGCCCTAAACGCAAAAAGCCCCGGGTGACCGGGGCTTCTGTGCAACGGTATTTCGCGGTGCGATTAACGGCAACGCGCCGTGTAACGCTGACCGTACTGGTCGCGATAATAGCAATAGCCCGGCTCGGAAGCATTGCCGATCAACGCGCCACCTACGCCGCCGATTGCTGCGCCAACTGCTGCGCCGCGAACGTTACCCGTGATGGCGCCACCAATAACAGCGCCGGAAACGGCGCCGATCGAAGCGCCCTTTTCCGTCTGCGTGCAGCTTGCGAGCGACAGGCCGACGAGCGCAAATATGATTGCCTTTTTCATGAAACTCTCTCCAACGTTACAATGAGCTCTTCGGCTCGGTAGGCGTCCCATATTTATCTGCGGCGACTGCTACCTCCGACCGCCACAGATAACTAACAATTCGATGTCGTTTAGGGAAGCCTCCAGTTCAGGCATTCCTCCCGAGCGTAAATCGATTGCGTCCCAAACAACGGCGCGTTGCGAAAAAGGTTCCAAATTTCGTGGTTTTTTGATGTGAATCAATTTTGTACTTTTCATCGGCATCTATAAACGGTTTATTGGAATGGTTCAAAACAACGGCGAATTGACGCAGACGCGGTTAAAGTGACCCGCAAGGGTTGACGGCCCCGGTGTCGGGGCAGAAAACGATCTGGTCAATTCTGGAGCATGGCATGGACTTCGAGGCATTTTTCACGGCGGAACTGCAAAGCCTGCATTCTGAGGGACGCTATCGCGTTTTTGCGGATATCGAGCGCCAGCAGGGCAATTTTCCCCGTGCGACACGGTACAACGCCAATGGCGAGCGCAAGGACGTCACCGTCTGGTGTTCGAACGACTATCTCGGCATGGGCCAGAACCCGAAAGTCATCGAAGCCATGAAGGCCGCCATCGATCACTGTGGCGCGGGTGCGGGAGGCACCCGGAATATTTCTGGCACCAACCATTACCACGTCCTTCTCGAACAGGAACTTGCCGATCTGCACGGCAAGGAATCGGCGCTGATCTTCACCTCGGGTTATGTCTCCAACTGGGCAACCCTCGGAACGCTCGGCCAGAAAATTCCGGGCCTGATCATTTTCTCGGATGCGCTCAACCATGCTTCGATGATCGAGGGTATCCGTTACGGCCGTTGTGAACGGGTGATCTGGAAGCACAATGATCTCGAAGATCTCGAGGCGAAGCTTAAAGCCGCTGATCCGAACGCGCCGAAGCTGATCGCCTTCGAATCTGTCTATTCGATGGATGGCGATATCGCGCCGATCAAGGAAATCTGCGATCTCGCCGATCGATATGGCGCCATGACCTATCTCGACGAGGTTCACGCTGTCGGCATGTATGGGCCGCGCGGCGGCGGCATTGCCGAGCGCGAAGGTCTCATGGATCGCCTGACGATCATCGAGGGAACGCTTGGCAAGGCCTTCGGCGTGATGGGCGGTTATATTACCGGCTCCACGGCGGTCTGCGACTTCATCCGTTCTTTCGCCTCCGGTTTCATCTTCACGACGGCCCTGCCGCCGTCGCTTGCCGCTGGCGCGATTGCTTCGATCCAGCATCTTAAGGCAAGCCCCTTCGAGCGCGCGCGCCATCAGGACCGGGTGCGCAAGCTGCGCGGTCTTCTCGATGCGCGCGGCATTCCGCACATGGACAATCCAAGCCACATCGTGCCGGTCATGGTGGGCGATGCCGCCAAGTGCAAATGGATTTCGGATATTCTGCTCGATAGTCACGGCGTTTATGTGCAGCCGATCAATTATCCGACCGTGCCGCGCAAGACCGAGCGCCTGCGCATCACACCGACGCCGCTGCATAGCGATGCCGATATCGAACATCTGGTCGGCGCGCTGCACCAGCTTTGGTCGCATTGTGCGCTGGCGCGGGCGGTGGCGTGAAGCCGGAATTTAGATAAGATAAGACCGGGCCGCGTTTACGCGGCCTTTTCTTTGGTGGCGATCAATTCCAGCGCATGGTTTCGGGCTTCCTCATCCGCCGCGAACACATCTTCAATCGTGGCCGCGGATCGGCCGTCATGCATGCGGTCCATGACCGTTTCGACGATATCGGCCATATCGAGAAATCCGATGCCGCCCTCGACGAAGGCGTGAAAAGCGGTCTCTTCGGCCGCATTCAGGGCCGCACCCTGCAGGCCGCCGCGCACCAGCGCAGTGCGTGCCAGGCGGATCGCCGGAAACCGGGCTTCATCCGGCGCTTCGAAATCCAGCCGCGCCAGTTTCGCGAAATCCAGCCGCTCGACATTCAGATTGCCGCGTTGAGGGTAGGTGAGAGCATAGGAAATGGCGGTGCGCATATCGGGGGAGCCGAGCTGGGCGATATAGGAGCCGTCGGTGTAACCCACCATCGAATGGATGATCGACTGCGGGTGGACGATCACCTCGACCTGATCGGGCCTGAGATCGAAGAGATATTTCGCCTCGATCATTTCCAGCCCCTTGTTGAACATCGAGGCGCTGCCGATGGAGACCTTCAGCCCCATGGACCAGTTGGGGTGGGCGCGTGCGATATCCGCCGTGACATTGGCCATCTGCTCACGCGACCAGGTGCGGAACGGGCCGCCGGATGCGGTGAGTACGATGCGCTCCACGGCCTGCTTGTGATCGCCCGTCAGGCACTGGAAGATTGCGCTATGTTCGCTGTCGACCGGGATCAGCCTGCCGCCGCCCTGTTTGACCGTGCGCAGGAAAACATCGCCCGCCGAAACGAGGCATTCCTTGTTGGCAAGCGCTATATCCGCGCCGCGCCGCGCGGCCGTCAATGTGGGTGCGAGACCGGGTGTTCCGGCAATCGCCGCCATCACCCAGCCTGCTTCCATCGAGGCCGCTTCCTCGAGGCCGGATTTGCCCGCGGCAACCTTGATGCCGGTGCCGGCAAGGGCGGATTTCAGCGCCTCGTATTTGTCATCCTCGGCTGTCACCGCAAGCTCAGCGTCGAATTCGCGCGCCTGTTCCGCCAGAAGCGCGATGTTGCCGGCGCCGGTGAGCGCCATGATCTCGAATTGGCCACGGCCACCCAGCTGACGCACGACATCCAGCGTGTTCGTACCGATCGAACCCGTCGAGCCCAATATCGTCAGTTTGCGTGGCGTTTCACTGGCAGTCGTCATCTTCAGTCCGTCGGTCGTTTGCGGTTTGCACCTTTTGGCGCATGCCGTTCTCCCGAAACCGCTGCACGCTTTCGGGCGACATGCATTAGCCTCTACTCGCGAAAATCAGCCATAACAAGGATAAAGCCCTGCTATTGTTTTTCTCCAAGGCAAAGCCATATGCTGAAAAAACGATGAGAGGATATTGATGCGACGTTTTCTGGTTTCCAGCGGATGGATTTTTGCGACAAGCCTTGTGCTGGTTCTGGTATTTATTCCTTTCGACCCGCGTCTTTCGGAACGTGCGCAGGCGCTGCCTGGAACGATCGTATCCTTCAATCGCTCCATTACCGATTTCGGAACGTTCAGCTGGATGCTCTATTCCACGGGCGCTCTTGCCATCCTTGCCTATATTGCCGCTCGGGTCTTGCAGGCGCGCACCTATGCCGGGCGATTGAGAACGGCGTGGCGGCTTCTTGCCTATTTTTTCCTGACGATCGGTACGGCCAGCATTCTCGTCCATACGCTGAAATTCCTGATCGGGCGTGCGCGGCCGGAGCTTCTTCTGGAAATGGGTGCCTATAGCCTCACGCCTTTTACCGGCGATAATCTCTATGAAAGCTTTCCCTCCGGCCATTCAACCGCTGCCGGTGCCTTTTTCGGCGTGTTCGCGATGCTGATGCCGCGCTTCCGCTGGGTGTTCCTTCTGCTTGCGCTTGCCATCGGTGTTTCCCGCGTCATTGTTGGCGCGCATTATCCAAGCGACGTTGCCGCCGGGCTGCTGCTTGGCTTGTGGACTGCCATGGCCTTCGCCTTTATCTTCGCCCGGTCCGAAATGCTTTTTCGCTTCGATGCGCATGGTTGGCCGCAGCCGAAAAATGCAAACCTTCCGGCGGCGGATGCGCGATAGAGACGTGTGACGGGACTGAAACGGGGGAAGGTGATGGCAGAAGCGAAAATCTCACCGGAAAATGAAGGCAAGGCCGTTCAGCACATCCGCACCGCCGTCGCGGTTGCCGGTGGCGGGCCTGCCGGCCTGATGCTTGGCCTGCTGCTTGCCCGCAGCGGTGTCGATGTGACGGTGGTCGAGAAGCATGGGGATTTCCTGCGCGATTTTCGCGGCGATACGATCCACCCTTCCACGCTTGAGCTGATGGAGCAGCTGGGTTTCATTGAAGAGTTCCTGAGGCTGCCACATACGCGCGCGCCACGGCTGAACGGGGTCATCGGCGGCGAGCGCGTCACCATTGCTGATTTTTCCCGGTTGCCGGTCCGGCATCGTTTTATTGCCTTCATGCCGCAATGGGATTTTCTCAATTTCATCGTCGGCAAGGCCGGGCAATACGAGAATTTCCGGCTGCTGATGAATGCGCCGGTGACGGGCCTGATCGAGCGCGACGGGCGTGTCGGCGGCTTCACCGTCAACACACCGGAAGGCGTTATCGAAATCGAGGCCGATCTGGTGGTGGGAGCGGATGGCCGTAATTCCATCATCCGCGAAGCGGCGGGGCTGGAAGTGCAGCGTTTCGGCATTCCGACCGAAGTGCTGTGGATGCGTCTTTCAAGGCAGCCGGGGGATTCGACCGAAACCATGGGTCATGCCGGCTCGCGGCAGGGTTTCGTGATGATCAACCGTGGCGATTACTGGCAATGCGGTTACGTGGTGCGCAAGGGCTTTTTCGCGGACATAAAGCTTGAGGGACTTGAAGCCTTCCGGGACAGGGTTGCGGAAATCTGCCCTTTCCCACGCGAGAGGCTTGACGAAATCATGAGCTGGGACGACGTACATCTCCTGACCGTTCGTATCGACCGGTTGAAGCGCTGGTGGAAACCGGGCCTCATCTGCATCGGCGATGCGGCCCACGCCATGTCGCCTGTTGGCGGTGTCGGCATCAATCTCGCTGTTCAGGACGCCGTGGCCGCAGCCAATGTCCTCGTGCCCGTGTTCTCGTCCGGCCGGGCAGCTACCGATGACGATCTCGCCGCAATCCAGAAACGTCGATCCTTCCCGACCAAGGCCACGCAGTTTCTGCAGCGGATGATGCGTATCGGTCGCAAGAAGGAGCAGGCGGATACGGGCACGGCGGAAAAGCCGAAAGGTCCGCCCGCCTTTGTGCTGGCGATCATGCGATTTCCGCTTTTTGCCCATCTGACGGGCCGGCTGGTGGGGCTTGGATTTCGTCGGGAAAAGATCGAGACCGTATGACGCCGCTCAGGCGGCGTCTTCGATCTCCCTGGCATATTTAAGACCGATAACGGCCGAGCCAATCAGCCCCGGCTCGATCCGGCAAATGGCGGGCACGACGAGCGGGCGGTTGAAGCGCCTGAGAATGCGGCTCCTGACGGCCTCGTCCAGAGCGCCCACAAGTTCCCTGGAATTCGAAAGCCCGCCGCCAACCGGCACGATGGTCGCGCCGGTAACGTTGATCACCATCGCCAGCGGGGAGGCGAGAATATCGATGAGAACATCGATGGTTCTGGCGGATTGCGCATCCCCCGCCTGCCAGGCGGCAATAATATCCTCGCTGGTCATATCCTGCCGGTGAAGATGCAGATGCAGCTTTTCCATGCCGCGGGCACTGCCGATAGCGTCGACGCAGCCGGTGAGGCCGCAGCCGCATTCGAAGCGCGGCAGCGAGACCGGCGGGTTGCCCGCCAATGTCGCGGCCACTGGGCCGTGGCCCCATTCGCCGGCAAAACCGCCATCGCTATTGATGAGCTTACCGTCGATCACCAGCCCGCCGCCGACGCCCGTTCCAAGGATGACGCCGAAGACGACGCGATGACCCTGTCCGGAGCCGATCTCCGATTCGGCGATCACGAAACAATCCGCGTCGTTCGAAACGATGACGGGAAGGTTGAGCGCCTTTTCGAGCTCGTCCTTCAAGACGGTACGGTGAATACTGGGAATATTGGCAACGGTGGCCTTGCCCGTTTCCGGATCGATGACGCCGGCAATCGACAGCGAGACGCAGCCGGGTGTGCCGCCGCTCTCGTCGATGACGGATTTCAGGCCGGCGGCGAAGTCTTCAAAACTGGTTTTCGGTGTCGGTATGCGCGGAACGGGGCGAATATCGTCCGGGGCATGGGCAATGGCGCCCTTGATGGTCGTTCCGCCGATATCGAAACAAACGATCATGGTTCACACTCCCGAACGTTTGGCATCATAGATTTTTTCCCCTGATATCCATGTCGAATGCATCTGGAGGTCGGGTGTCAGCATGACGAAATCAGCATCGAAACCGGGCAGGAGTTTTCCCTTGCCGGAGGTGCCGATTGCCTGCGCCGGATAGGCTGAGGCCATTCTGAATGCCTCCTCCAGCGGTGTTTCCATCTTCTTATGCATGAAGCGGATGCAGGAAAGCATGTCGATATCCGCACCCGCAAGCGTACCGTCGGCCAGGGTCAATCGGCCGCCATTGCGATAGACCTGCCGGCCGTTCAGTTCGAAACCGTCGTCATCCGTGCCGATGGTGGACATGGCATCGGTGACGAGGAAAATGCGGGCCGGGCCATTCTTGGCACGAAGCGCAATGCCGATTGCAGCCGGGTCGACATGGAAACCATCGGCGATCAGCCCGCAATCCAGTCTGCCGTTCGAAAGCGCGGCTCCGACCAGCCCCGGTTCGCGGTGGCCAAGAGGGCTCATCGCGTTGAAGAGATGGGTCACCATGGATGCGCCTGCTTCAGCATAGGTCGTCGCCACATCAAGGCCGGTATCGGTATGGCCGAGGCTGACGACGATGCCGGCGTCCCTGAGGGCCGCAACCTGTTCGGCCGTCACGTTTTCGGGAGCAATGGTTGTCAGCACGAAGGGAAGTTGCGCCTTGCAGCCGGTCAGAACTGCAAGATCGGCCGCCTCCATCTTGCGGATCAGCGCCGGATCATGCGTGCCCTTGCGCGCAACGGAAAGATGCGGTCCCTCGAAATGCAGGCCGAGGAAACCGGGCACCTGCGCCTTGCTGGCGGCAATGCCCGCCTGCGCCGCTATGGCGGTCACGTCCGGCCGGTCGGTGATGAGCGTGACCATCAGCGCCGTGGTGCCGAATTGCGCATGAGCGGAACAGATGCGGGCAATGCCCGCCACATCCGGCTGGTTGTTGAACATGACGCCGCCGCCGCCATTGACCTGGAGGTCGATGAAGCCCGGCGCGATCAGCAGTCCATTCACATCGATTGTCTCGGCGTCGGCGGGTACGCTGTCCGAAATTGCGGCAACATGCCCGTCGCGGGTCAGAAGCACCTTGTCATCGTGCCACGTGACGCCGTCGAAAATGCGCGCGCCGATAAATGCCCTGATGCCGCTCATTGGGTTTCCGTGACCTTCTTCAACGCCACGGGCGCATCCGGGTTGAAGCCTCTTGCACGCGACAATTGCTCGATGAAACCGTAGAACGGCGCGATCAGCAGCAAGGCATCCGTCAGCGGATGGTTGGTTTCTACGAAGGGCAGCGGCTTGGCCGGGCTGCCCTTGGCGGAAGTGACGAAAACATTCGCGCCTTTTTGAGCGAGATTTGCGGCAATATCCGTGACGGAGGTTTCGGCGCGGTCGCGCGCGGCAAAGGCGATGACCGGAAATTTCGGTGCGACCAGCGAGACCGGGCCGTGCATGACTTCCGCCGAAGAATAGGCTTCCGCATGCAGCTCGCAGGTTTCCTTGCACTTCAACGCGGCTTCCGCGGCAATCGCAAGGGCGGGACCGCGACCCAGCATATAAAGCGATTCCTCGCCCTTCACCGCCTCAGCGATCTGGCTCCAGTCGAGTGCGATTGCTTTGGCGAAATTCTGCGGCAGGGCGCTGACGGCCTTGGCCAGAAGGCTGTCTTCCGTCCATTCGGCCAGGATCGCGAGGCCGGCAACGATGGAATTGACGAAGGACTTGGTCGCGGCAACCGCTTTTTCCGGTCCTGCCTGGATATCGATCGCCTGATTGGCCGCATCGCCAAGCGGAGAGGGCAGGGTGTTGACGAGGGAGAAGGTGAGTGCGCCGCCCTTGCGGGCGCTTTGTGCCAGGGCAACGATGTCAGGGCTTTTACCCGATTGCGACACAGCGAAGGCCGCCGCCCGTTCCAGCCGCAGTTTTGTCTGGTAGATGGAAGCGAGCGAGGGGCCGAGAGAGGCCACCGGAAGGCCGGTCTGCAATTCGATCGCATATTTCAGAAAATGTGCAGCGTGGTCGGAGGAGCCGCGCGCAATCGTGACGATAACCGCCGGATCGCGGGCCTTCAGCTGGCTGCCGGCCTCGTGGAAATCATTTTTCGCATTGTCCAGCAGACGGGCGACGGCATCGGGAATCTCGTTGATTTCCTGGCGCATCAGGGTTGTCATCGTTTTCTGTCCTTGGTCGGTGTGTTTATTCGGAGGTCATCGTCAGTTCGGCGACGAGGTCGTAGGCGTCGCTGCGATAAAGGGCGCGGGATATTTCCATGAGGCGTCCGCTTTCCAGATAGGCCATGCGCTGCACGGACAGCGCCGCCGAGCCCGGCGGAACGCCCAGCAGCAGGGTCTCCTCATCCGTCAGATTGCGGGCGGAGATGCGCTGAATGGCGCGGACGGGGCGAATGCCGTTTTTTTCGAGCTCCATATAGAGCGAGTTTTCCACCAATTGTGGGTCGGGCAGAATATCACCGGGCAGGCTCGTGACTTCGAGTGCGATCGGCTGGTCGTTGGCAAGGCGCAGTCGTGTCAACCTTGCAACCATGGCGGATTGGGACAGGCCGAGAGCCATCATCTCGTCACCGGTCGGATAAAACAGTCCCCTGTCCAGCCAGCGCGTGCTCGCGGCCATGCCGCGGCGGCGCATGTCCTCGGTAAACGAGGTCAGCTTGGTCAAGGGCTGCTGCATGCGGGTGATGGGCTTGACGACAAAGGTGCCCGAACCGTGCCTGCGCACCAGAAGCCCATCACGGACGAGATCGTCCACCGCCTTGCGCACGGTGACACGGCTGACGCAGGCGCTTTCGGCAATATCGCGCTCGGGCGGCAAGGCGTCGCCGTGTTTCAGGCGGCCGGCATTGATGGCATCTTCAATCGTCTGACGCAGTTTCAGGTAAAGCGGGCCGCCGCCTCCTGATTGCAGGTCGTCCAGATTAAGCGCTGCGCCGTTCATGCATAACCTCTGTCACAATCGATGTGGCGAATTTTCGCTATATCACACGCATCACAATCGGCAATACCAAAATAGAACCATTGGTGTATTTGTACGATAAATCGGTGTTTTTTTCGATATTTTGCCAAATAATAAGGCCGTGTGCTTGATATTTTCGCATTAACCAAAAAAAATTTCCCGCAACAGGAATTGCTCTAGACGATTGGCATTTTTTTGGTATTGTTTTTTACGTCGATGGCCGCAGCGGTCTTGTTTCGCTTGCGCGTCGGCGGAAAAATCGATTTGCGGTCCTCAGCGGGGTTTGCGAAATCGAATTTAGCTTGACCGTTGTGAAAATTAATTTCATCGTGGCAGGAAATTATCGCAGATATGTGAACGGCCAGCACAGAAATGGTTGCTTCTGCGAAAATGAATTACGAATGAACAGGGAACAAAGTTCATGAAGGTGGGAATTATCGGACTCGGATTCCGTCTCGGTTATCTGGGCTACGTTTTTCATGAGATTGACAAGGACTTCGAGATCGTCGGTTACGTCGATCCCGCGCCGGCTGGTTTGCCCGGTCTCAAGGAAAAGGGCATTTCGGTTGGCAAGGCGTATGACAGCCCCGAGGCGCTGATCGCCAGCGAGAAATTCGACCTCTTGATGATCGGCTCACCGAACCACATGCATCTGGAGCATATTCGTATCGGGCTTGAGGCCGGCTGCACCATCTTCTCGGAAAAACCCATCGTCGTCAGCATCGAGGAAAGCCTCGAACTCGCCCGGTTGCTCAACAAGCATGGTCATGAGCGGCTGCTGGTGGGTCTGGTCCTGCGTTATTCGCCGCTTTACCGCGATCTGCGCGCCGCGCAGGCGGAAGGCAAGCTGGGCGATGTCGTTTCCATCGAGGCTTCGGAACATATCCCGCCCTATCACGGCGCATTCTTCATGCGCGACTGGCGGCGTTACGAGAATTATTCCGGCTCCTTCATGCTGGAAAAATGCTGCCACGACCTCGATCTCTATAATGGCGTTGTCGGTGCGCGGCCGCGTTTTGTGTCGAGTTTCGGCGGACGCAAGAGCTTCACGCCTGCGAATGCCCCGCAAAATGACGGTATCAACGACATGGAGGTCTACCATCGCAAGCCAAGCGGCTGGATGGGCTCGGAAAAGGTCTTCGACAGCGACGGCGACATCATCGATTACCAGACGGCGATCGTCGAATATGAGAACGGCGCGTCGCTTGCCTTCCATACCAATCTCAACGTTCCCGACGATTTCCGTCGTTTCTGCGTCATCGGCGCCAAAGGCATGGCGGAGGGCGATTTCGTGCGCGGTTTCCTGAACGTGCACAATGCCCGGACCAACGAAAAGACTGTCGCCAAGACCTATTCGGCGGCGACTGCGCTCTCCCAGCATTACGGTGCGGATGAGCAGATGGCCGAGGACGTGATCGACCATATCGTCAAGGGTACGCCGCTGCCGGTTTCCGCACTTGATGCCATCGAGGCCGGTATTCTGGCGCTTGCCATGGATGAGGCGCGCCACGGCCGCAAGGTGGTGGATCTCAAGCCGGTGTGGGAGGAATACGATCTGGCGCTCCACGGGCAGCCGAAGACGCCCGCGGCGAAATCGGCTTAAGGGGGGCGCGGCGATGGATGCGAAACGCAGCGCGGTCGTCTTTGCCTGGCTTCTTCTTTTGCCGGCACTTCTATACATCACGGTTATCGTTGCTTATCCGCTCGTCGATACCTTCATCCTATCCTTTACCGATGCGTCGCTCAGAAAAACGACGAATTGGGTCGGCTTCATCAACTACGACAAGATCTTCAACGCGACTTTTGCCGATGTCATCACGCGGACCTTCATCTGGACGTTCTTTTCCGTCTCGATAAAGATGATCATCGGCACATTTGGCGCGGTCCTTCTGAACTCCGCCGTTCCCGGCCGCGCGCTGTTTCGCATCCTGACCATGCCGCCATGGATCGTGCCGATGGCTATCGGCATCTTCATGTGGGGCTGGATGTATAACGGCCAGTTCGGCATGATTTCCGGCGTGCTGCAGAACCTTGGCCTGGTGAATGGTCCGGTCGCTTTCCTCGCTTATGGCAACACGGCCTTCTGGGCGACGATCATCACCGACGTGTGGATCGGCGTGCCGATGGTGACGCTCTATCTGCTGGCCGCCATTCAGGCCATTCCGCAGGACCTGTATGAGGCGGCCTGGACGGATGGCGCAAGCCGTGCTTACCGCTTCCGCCGCATCACGCTGCCGCTGATGCTGCCGGCCACGATCACCATGTCGATGATCTCGCTGATTTCGACCTTCAACTCGTTCGACATCATCTGGATCCTGACGCAGGGCGGTCCGACCGGCCAGACGACGACCATGATCATCGACACGTACAAGACGGCGATCGGCTCTTACAAATACGGTGAGGGTGCCGCCCGCGCTGTGCTGATCTGCATCTTCCTGTCGATCTTCACCTATTTCTACTTCCGCATCACCAGCCGTATCTCGCAGGAGGCCAGCCGATGACCGACAAGAATGCGATGATCAACCGCTACAGGTGGTATGAAATGGTCGGAATCTATTGCGGCATCGCCGTGTTCCTGACCTTCGTCCTGGCGCCTTTCGTGGAAGGGTTTCTGGTTTCGTTGAAACCGCTCAGCCTGCTGTTTTCTTCGCCATATAAATTCTGGCCGGAGAATGGTTCCTTCGAGGCCTATCGGACCATGTGGGTCAGCGTTCCCGGCTTTGCCCGCTACGTCTTCAACTCCTTCTTCATCTCCACCATTTCGACCATCATCGTCCTCATCCTGGTGGTGCCGGCCTCCTATGCTTTCGCCCGGTTCCAGTTTCGCGGTCGCGGGCAATTGCTCGGCGCGTTTCTGGCGATCAACATGTTTTCCGGCGCGGTGCTTCTGATCCCGCTTTACCGGCTGATGCGCAATATGGGTGTGCTGAATACTTATTTCGCGATGATCATTCCCGGTGCCGCCTTCCTGATCCCCACCGCCATCTGGCTTTTGCGGACCTACATGCTGCGTATTCCGCGTGAGCTGGAGGAAGCGGCCTATGTGGACGGTGCGAGCTATTTCTATACCTTCCGCCGGGTGATCCTGCCGCTTGCGATGCCTGGCATCGCGGTCGTCTCCATCACCACCTTCATCGGCGCCTATGCCCAGCAGTTCATCTTCGCGCTCACCTTCAATTCCAAGACCGAATATATGCCGCTGCCCATTGGTTTGTTCGCTTATTTCGGTCGTCAGGAAGTCATCTGGAATGAGTTGATGGCAGCCAGCTTCGTCGGCATTGCGCCGGCCATGGTCGTCATCTTCTTCATGCAACGATATCTCGTCAGCGGTCTGACCGCCGGCGCGGTGAAATAATCAACAATCGGAACGACCACCAGAAAATGGGAGACTACCTATGGCACTGAAACATTACGGATTGGCGCTTTGCGCTGTCGCATTTGCCGGTTCCACTGCCCTTGGCACGGTGACGGCGCACGCCGCCGACAAGGAGATCAGCTGGATCTATTGCGGCGACAAGATGGATCCTATCCATGAGAAGTATATCAAGGAATGGGAAGGCAAGAATGCCGGCTTCAAGGTCGTGCCTGAAGTCGTCGGCTGGGCGCAGTGCCAGGATAAGGCAACCACGCTCGCTGCTGCCGGCACCCCGGTCGCCATGGCCTATGTCGGTTCGCGCACGCTGAAGCAGTTCGCGCAGAACGATCTCATCGTTCCGGTGCCGATGACGGAAGACGAAAAGAAGACCTATTACCCGAACATCGTCGACACGGTCACCTTCGAGGATACGCAGTGGGGCGTGCCGGTCGCTTTCTCGACCAAGGCGCTTTACTGGAACAAGGACCTGTTCAAGCAGGCTGGTCTCGACCCGGAAACACCGCCGAAGACCTGGGCTGAAGAAATCGCCTTCGCAAAGCAGATCAAGGAAAAGACCGGCATCGCCGGTTACGGCCTGCCAGCCAAGACCTTCGACAACACCATGCACCAGTTCATGCACTGGGTTTACACCAATAACGGCAAGGTTATCGATGGCGACAAGATCACAGTCGACAGCCCGCAGGTTGTCGCGGCTCTGAAGGCCTACAAGGACATCACGCCTTATTCAGTCGAAGGTCCGACCGCCTATGAGCAGAACGAAATCCGCGCCATCTTCCTCGATGGCAAGGTTGGCATGATCCAGGCCGGTTCGGGTGCCGCAACCCGCCTGCAGGAAACAAAGATCAACTGGGGCATCGCGACCCTGCCGCTCGGCCCTGAAGCCAAGGGTCCCGGCACGCTGCTCATCACCGACAGCCTTGCGATCTTCAAGGGAACGGGTGTGGAAGAAAAGGCGACAGAATTCGCCAAGTTCATCACCTCGCCCGGCCCGCAGGGCGAATACGAGTTGCAGGGCGGCGCTGGCCTCACCCCGCTTCGTCCGTCGCCGAAGGTTGATGAATTCATCGCCAAGGACCCCTTCTGGAAGCCGCTGATCGACGGTATCGCCTATGGTGGTCCCGAGCCGCTTTTCACCGACTACAAGGGCTTCCAGGACACGATGATCGAGATGGTACAGTCTGTCGTT
Source organism: Agrobacterium sp. GW821-FHT14E08 (assembly GCF_058803865.1). Lineage (NCBI taxonomy): Bacteria > Pseudomonadati > Pseudomonadota > Alphaproteobacteria > Hyphomicrobiales > Rhizobiaceae > Agrobacterium > Agrobacterium sp. GW821-FHT14E08. The sequence goes on from NZ_JBXAPJ010000005.1 coordinate 319,883, forward strand.
ACCGGCAAGGCTACGCCTGAGGATGCCGCGAAGAAGGCCTCGTCCGCTCTCGAGCAGTATAAGTAATCCACATTGACAAGGTTGCGGGCGAAGACCGCCCGCAACCGGCATATTTCGCCGCGGGAATGCCTGCCGCCATTATGGCCGCTCCGTCCCGTGTTTTTTAACGGTTCCGAGCCAACACGGTTTATTCCATGTTGCGGAACGTCTCTGAACGCAGCCTGATGTCGGCTGGTGACGGGAGAGGCAAGTTTTGGGTCAGCTTTATCTCAATAACGTCCGCAAGAACTATGGACATTTCGAAGTCATCAAGGGCGTTCAGCTCGACATCAGGGATGGCGAGTTCGTCGTTTTTGTCGGCCCCTCGGGATGCGGCAAATCCACATTGCTGCGCATGATCGCCGGCCTTGAGGATATTACCGCCGGCGACGTCGTCATTAACGGCGTGAAGGTCAATGAATTGCCGCCGGTCAAACGCGGCATCGCCATGGTCTTCCAGTCCTATGCGCTCTATCCGCATATGACGGTTTTCGAAAACATCGCTTTTCCGCTGCGCGTCGAAAAGATGGAAGAAAGCAAGATCAAGGAGAAGGTCGAGGGGGTTGCCAAGATCCTGCAACTCGACCAGCGCCTGCAGCAGCGCCCCGGCATGTTGTCCGGTGGCCAGCGCCAGCGCGTTGCGATCGGTCGCGCCATTGTTCGCGAGCCGAAGATATTCCTGTTTGACGAGCCGCTTTCCAACCTCGATGCGGCACTTCGGTCCGATATGCGTATCGAGCTCACCAATCTTCACCGGACGCTGCAGGCGACGATGATCTATGTGACGCACGATCAGGTGGAGGCCATGACCATGGCCGACCGCATCGTTGTGCTGAATGCCGGTGAAATCGCCCAGGTCGGGGCGCCGCTGGAGCTTTATCATAAGCCTGCGAACCTCTTCGTTGCCGGGTTTATCGGCAACCCAAAAATGAACTTCCTGAAGGTCATCTGCAAATCCGTCAGCGCCGATGGGGTGACCGTTGAATATGAGGGGCAGACGATCACCGTGCCGGTGGAGCCTCGCGCCGGTCTGGAAGGCAAGCAGCTGACGCTTGGCATCCGTCCGGAACATACCGGTCTTGAAACGGCTGACCTCAATGTGAAGGTTGCACCGAGCGTCATCGAGCGGCTGGGGGTGAACACGATCGCCTATGGCGTTGCCCCAACGGGCGAGAATTATTGCGCGCTGCTTTCCGGTTCCGCGCCGGTTGTCGTCGACGAGCCTATCGTGACCGGCATCAAGGCGTCGGATTGCCATCTGTTTGATGAGAGCGGTATCGCGCTGGAACGGCGCGTCGACCTTTCAGTCCTCAAGCTGATACAATAAAGGGCAGGAACTGGGCCATGAAATCTGTATTGCCATGCCCGGTTTTTCCTGACGCGATCCATTCCCGGCGGTTTTCTTCCGCCTTTTCCGGACGAACAAATAACGCCGGGCTTTCGGCCCGGCGCTCGAATATTTCTCGCAGAAGCGTTGGATCAAGGCATCGGGTTGGGCATGTAGCCGGTGAAACCGCTGATTTTCCAGCGGCCCTCATGCAGCCGGCAATAATAGAGCGTCTGCCATTGCATGACGTCGAAGCTGCCATCGGCCTTGCGAAGCCCGCCATCGAACTTCTTGCGAACCAGCGCGGTTTCACCTTCCACTTCGATTTCTTCCAGTGTGGTGGTCGCGAAGATAGCACCCCGCGGGTCTTCGGCGAATTGCTGGGTTTGGAAATCCTGCGCCTGTCGCAGCCATTCATCGCGATAGGCCACGAGCGACGGGAAGGACAGGCGCCAGTTGTCCGGGTTCGCATCCCGGTTGGCATTGATGCCGAGGAAGCCCTCTTCGACGAAATCACCCGCGACCTTCGACCAGTCGGCGGCGAGGAACGCGTCGATATCCCGCGTCACCAGCATCTCCCATATGGAATGGCGGGCGATGTCAGTTTCGGGAAAGGGGTTTTTGAAGGGATCGCGCATGATCTGGGTCCATTGTTGAAATTATTTTCAGGATTCGGAAATTTCTCTGGCGAATATTGTTGGCATATGCTCATCTCGCAATCAACAGAGAAAATAATTTTCAAATCAAAGGTGTCCGCCGTGTCGTCAACGGGACGAAGCATGATCGATTCATGGGTATGTACAGTTGACGGGCGTCTCGGATTAGAGTGCATCGGTAACGGGGCCAAGCCTTAAGTTTTGGCGGAACGGAGACCGGTGAGCATGGATATTTTCGCAAGGATTCAGGAAGACAAGGGGCAGTTCTCGCAATCGGAGCGGCGGATCGCCGAGATTCTGGTTTCGGACTTCGAATTCGCCGTCAATGCGTCGATAATCGAGCTGGCCGCGCGTGCAGAAGTTTCCCCACCAACGGTGACGCGTTTCTGCCGCCGTCTCGGCTGCCAGAGCTTTTCGGATTTCAAGGTCAGCCTTGCCAAGACCGCCTATGTGGGCATTCGTTACCTTACTTCTGAGCCTACCAGCACCGGCCCGTCGGATGTCGCCGAGGAGGTGCTTGCCAAGGCGCAGGAGGCACTTTTCCTGTTGCACAAGACGCTTGATCCCGCCCTTGCCGGTGAAGCGGCGATCAAGATCGCCAATAGCGGCATGATCTACGCCTTCGGTGCGGGCGGGAACTCTTCGATGATCGCGTCGGAAATCCAGAACCGGCTGTTTCGCCTGGGCCTGCGTGTTTCGACCAGCGCCGACCACAGCATGCAATTGATGATGACCGCTGCCGCCCGGAAGGAAGACGTCATCATCGGCTCCTCCTTTTCAGGCCGCAACATGGAGCTGGTAAAATGCTTCAGGCTGGCACGGGAAATGGGAGTGGCCACCATTGCGCTGACCCAGAGCGACACGCCCGTCGCCATGGCCGCCGATATGGTGGTGGCCGTCAACGTACCTGAGGGAAACAATATCTTCCGCCCGACCTCATCGCGTTACGCCTATCTGGCCGCCGTCGATATTCTGGCGACCCTTGCTGCCTATCACCATCGGCAAAGGTCGATGGTGACCCTGCGTCACATCAAGCAGCAACTCGTGGAACATCGCGATCCGGATGACCGGCAATTGCTGGGTGACTGAAGGCGGGATGGGAAAAGTGTGAGCGGTTTGCCTGAAATTCCGCTGTGGAACTGGTCGGAAAGCTTTAAAGGAGTGGCATGAGATGCAGGACAGGAAAGACCGGGTCGCCGTCGTAACGGGGGCGGCAGGTGACATAGGCCGGGCAATTGCCGTGGCGCTTTCTGAAAGTCACGTAAAGGTGGTGTTGGTTGATATCGATGCCGACGCCCTTTCCAATGCGCTTTCCCTGCTTTCCGGTTCCGCCTTCGTTTCGAAAACCTGTGATGTGACCGATCCGCAGGACCTTGCAAGGCTGGCCCTGGAGGTCGCGGAGCTTGGTGATGTCGCGACCCTGGTCAACAATGCGGGCGCTGCAAGGGCGGTCAGCCTGCACGACACGACCGCCGAGATATGGCGCAAGGACAATGCCCTTAATCTGGAAGCACCGTTTCTCTGCTTCAGGGCTTTCGAAGAGGCGCTGAAGCGGACGCAGGGGTCTGTCATCAATATCACCTCCGTCAACGGCATGTCGGTGTTTGGGCATCCGGCCTATAGCGCCGCGAAGGCGGGACTGATCCATCTGACGAAGCTGATCGCCGTCGAATACGGTAAATTCGGCATCCGTTCCAATGCGGTTGCGCCGGGAACCGTGCGCACGCAGGCGTGGGAGGCGCGGGCGGCGGTCAATCCTCAGGTTTTTGAGGAAGCCAAGCACTGGTATCCATTGCAGCGCATCGTGCGGCCAGAAGATGTGGCCAATGCCGTTGCCTTTCTTGCCGGGCCGCAGGCGGCCGCCATCAGCGGCGTGTGCCTGCCGGTGGACTGCGGGCTGACGGCGGGGCAGGCGCCGCTTGCCCGTACTTTCTCGCAATCCGAACACTACTGACCGAAACCCTCTTCCGGGTTCAATGCGCAATAAAGGGGAGCATTATGGCGCTCGCACATTATCGTCTTGAAAATTCATGGCATCCGCTCGCAGAGTCCGCATCCGGCGGCTTTACGTTCACGCTGGTCAATCTTTCCCGCGAGCCGCTGAAGGACTTTCGCATCGTCTACACATCCCTTACCCGGACGGTGGACAAGCCGGTTTGCGGCAATGCCGTTTATCTGCGCCGCAATGCCAATTTCCACGAATTTGCGCCGCCGCCCGGTTTCGTGCTCGAGGCCGGTAAATCCTGGCGTTTCACCGTCGATGGCTTGCTGAGGCCAGCCCGCCACCGCACGGATGGTGCGAAATCCGCCTATATCAGTCTTGCCGACGGCACGCATCGTGCGGTCGATGTCGGTGACCTGATGCTGGATGGGCGTCACAGCGAGCCGGCACCGGTTCTGCTTCCGGAAGGAAAGCTCGACCTGCCCTTCGCCATCCAGCCCTGGCCTGCTGAAATCGATGCCGAACCGGGCGAGGGCTTTCCCGTCGCGCTTTACCCGGCGGATAATGCGAAGGCTGAGGAAGTGCTCGCGGTGGAAACCGTGCTTTCGCTGTTCCGCAGGCTTTTTGCCGTGGGACATGTGCCTTTCAGCCTTGCGCCGGTTCATGAGGGAAAACCGCTTCGTTTCAAACAGCATAGCGGGCTGGAAGCGGAAGGTTATCGACTGTCTTTCTCGGATGAGGCCGTCGTCGTGGAATATTCGGCCGCTGCCGGTCTGCAATATGGCCTGACGGTTCTGGCGCAATTGCTGCATGGCGCGCGCATCGATCCCAAATTCCGTTTCCCGGCTTCCGGCAGCATCAGCGATGCGCCGCGTTATAGCTGGCGCGGCTGCCATCTGGATGTCTCGCGGCAATTCTATCCGACTGGCGATGTCGTACGGCTTATCGATATCCTCGCATGGCTGCGCATGAACCGGTTCCATTGGCACTTGACGGATGACGAGGCGTGGCGGCTTGAAATCAAGGCCTATCCGCTTCTGACCACAGTCGGCGCAACACGCGGACCGGATGGGCCGCTCCTGCCGCAGCTCGGCAACGGCGCCGAACCGGTGTCCGGTTATTACAGCCAGGAGGATGTGCGCAAGGTCGTTGCTCATGCGGCGGCTTTGAACGTCGAAATCGTTCCGGAGGTCGATATACCCGGCCACAGCACGGCGGCTCTCGTCGCCTATCCGGATCTGACGGATGGGCAGGAAGCGCCGGACAGCTACCGTTCGGTGCAGGGCTATCCCAACAATGCGCTCAACCCGGCCATCGAGCCGACCTATGAGTTCCTCGGCAAGATATTCGACGAGATGGTGGAGTTGTTCCCCTCGCGGCTGATCCACATCGGAGGCGACGAGGTCGCGGATGGCTCCTGGCTTGCCTCGCCGCTTGCCAAAACGTTGATGGAAAAGGAAGGGCTCGACGGTACCTTCGGCATCCAGTCCTATTTCATGAAGCGCATCCAGGGGATGCTGCATGAGCGTGGCCGCCAGCTTGCCGGCTGGGACGAAGTTTCACACGGTGGCGGTGTCGATCCGGCGGGAACATTGCTGATGGCCTGGCAGAAGCCGGAAGTTGGCCTTGAGCTTGCAAAGCAGGGTTATGACGTGGTGATGACGCCGGGACAGGCCTATTATCTCGACATGGTGCAGGATGAGGCCTGGCAGGAGCCCGGTGCAAGCTGGGCCGGCACCGTTCCGCCTTCGCACACCTATGCCTATGAGGCGGTTGGCGATTTTCCAGAGGAATTGAAGGAGCGGATGAAGGGCGTTCAGGCCTGCATCTGGTCTGAACATTTCCTCAACCGCGCCTATTTCAACCATCTGGTTTTCCCAAGATTGCCGGCCATCGCTGAGGCGGCATGGACGCCGAAAGCGCAGAAAGACTGGCTGAGGTTTTCCGCCATCGTTCCCCTCAATCCGGTTTATTGAGGAGAAGGCGTGATGCGTATTGCCGTTGGTGGTATTCATACCGAATGCAGCACCTACTCGCCGGTGCTGATGCGCCAGGAGGATTTTCGTGTTTTTCGCGGCGCGGAGCTGCTGGAAGCCGAATATTTCAACTTTCTCGGCGGGAGCGGGGCGGAAGTATTGCCGCTTCTGCATGCGCGGGCGGTGCCGGGCGGCCCCGTGTCGCGTGTGGCTTATGAGGCGTTCAAGGCGGAGTTTCTCGAACGCTTGAAGGTATCGTTGCCGCTTGACGGGCTTTATCTCGCCATGCACGGCGCGATGAATGTCGAAGGCATGGACGATGCGGAGGGGGACTGGATTTCCAGCGCCCGCGCCGTGGTCGGGCCGGATGTGATTATTTCTGCGAGCTACGACCTGCACGGCAATGTCAGCCAGACGATCATCGATCAGCTCGATATTTTCGCCGGCTACCGAACTGCGCCGCATATCGATGTGCGCGAGACGATGGTGCGGGCGTGGACAATGCTGCTCAAGGCGCTGAAAACGGGCGAGAAGCCCGGTGTGGCCTGGGCGAAAATCCCCGTTCTGCTGCCGGGTGAAAAGACATCCACGGAAGATGAACCCACAAAAAGCCTCTATGCCGTTCTGCCGGATCATGATGCACGGCCCGGCATATGGGATACGAATTTCATGATCGGCTACGTCTGGGCCGACGAACCAAGGGCGACGTCCTGTGCGGTGGTGACGGGGACGGACAGGGAGGCCGCGCAGGCGGTTGCCAGTGAGATCGCGCAATCCTACTGGAATGCCCGGCAGGATTTCCGTTTCGGGCCGGTGACCCAGCCGCTCGACGCCATTCTCGATATTGCGGCAAAAACGACCACAGGTCCGATCATTCTCGCGGATTCGGGCGACAATCCGACCGGTGGCGGGGTGGGCGATCGCGCCGATGTTCTGGCGGCGCTGATTGCGCGCAACTGGCAGGGCGCGTTGCTGGGCGGCATCACCGACGGGCCAGCGGTCGAAGCCTGTTTTGCCGCGGGCGAGGGTGCGACGCTTTCCCTGAAGATTGGCGGCAGTCTCGATCCCGAGAGCCCATCCGTCGCCGTCGAAGCCAGGGTCCTGAAACTGGACGATCCATGTGCTACGGATCAGCGGCAGGCGGTGGTCGGCATCGGTGGCATTACCGTCATTCTGGCCGCAAGGCGCAGGCCCTATCACATGATTTCGGATTTCACCCGTCTGGGCTTCGATCCGAAGACGGTGAGGCTGCTGGTCGTCAAGTCAGGTTATCTTTCGCCGGAGCTCGCGCCGATCGCCAATCCCAATCTGATGGCGCTGACGGAGGGGGTTATCAATCAGGATATCGAAAATCTTCCCAATCGCCGCCGGGACGGCGATTTTTACCCATGGAAGCCGCATTTCGACTATATCCCGAAACCCATCCTTTCTGCCCGCTGGCGATGACGGCGGTTCGATAGGTTTTATCAAGCGATCCGGCGATGCCGGATCATCTCAGGCGAATATCCATGCCGTCGGCTCTTTCCATCGTTATCAATAATCCGTCGATCCGCATCGGGGCGCTCGCTATTCTGTTTTTCGGGTTTTCGAATGCAGCCACCGCTCCCTATCAGGCGGTTATCGGCATTCGCGAAATCGGGCTCAGCAACACCGTCTATTCCCTGCTGATGCTGTTTGCCGCCGTCATCAATGTCAGCGCCAGCGTGCTGATGGGCATCGTCGCCGACAGGCTGGGCGAATATCGCAAGCCCATGCTGTTCATCGCGCTCTTCGGCGTCAGCGGTTATATGCTGGTCTATCTGGTCGGCAACGCTACGGCTTTCGTGAGCGCCAAGCTCGTTCTTCTGCCGATCTTCGGGGCGATGAATTCGCTGATTTTCGCGCATGTGCGTGCCGATGCCCGCAATCTTTCCACGGGCGACATGATTGCCGTGAATTCGATCATGCGGGCGACGATCTCTCTCTCCTGGGTATTGGTGCCGGGCATCGTCGGTATCTTTCTGGTGAATTCCGGCAATATGCTGCTGGCTTTCCTCTTCTCGGGTACTTGTGCGCTTATCTGCTTTCTGCTGGTGGCCTTTTGCCTGCCGCGTGCCGCCACGCCGGCGACCGTGAACACCGAGGCGCGGTTCGGTTTCCGCGCTTCGCTTGCGGAAGTCGGGTCGCGGCGGGTGCTGCTGCGGATCATCGCCATAGCCCTGATCTGCTCGATGCTGCATCTCAATGATTCCATACGTTCGCTGATCATAACGGGTCAGGCGCAGGGCACGGTTGCGGATATCGGCATCGTGGCGGGCATCGTCGCGGCGCTGGAAATCGTTTTCATTCTCCTGTGGGGCTGGATCGAGAAAAAGGTGCCGCAAACGCTGACGCTGGCGGCGGGAGCGGTGCTTTATGCCATTTATCTCATCCTGCAGGGGCTCGCTTCCGCGCCATGGCACATTTACGCACAAACCGTCATCAGCGCGCTGGGTGCTGCGGCCATCATCAGTATCCCGATTACCTATCTGCAGGAACTGATCGCGGATCGGCCGGGGCTTGGAAGCTCGCTGATCGCCGTCAATATCTTCCTTGGTGCCGGTCTGGGTGCGCTGATTTTCGCCCTCGGCACATTTGTCACAAGCTATTCGGGAACCTCCATACTGGGAGCAGTTGTGGGTCTCGGCGGTGTTTACATGCTCTATGCGCTTGATGGGACGGGTCGCCGCAGGTAGAGCGTCGGGCCGAAAAGTGTGGGCGGCTTTCGGATAACCCGGTGCGTGAACAGAGCACGTTCGAATGAAAGAGGTTACGATGATTCTCGAGATTTGCGTGGACGATGTGGCCGGGCTGGAAGCGGCGGTCAGGGGCGGTGCCGATCGTATCGAGCTCTGCGCGGCATTGTCCGGTGGCGGCGTCACACCGTCTGCGGGTTTCATGCAGCGAGCGGCGGCCTATGGATTGCCGGTCAGCGTGATGATCAGACCGCGCGCCGGTGATTTCGTGTTCACGCGTGACGAAGCCGATGTGATGAAACGCGATATTGATGCGGCGCGTGCTGCGGGGCTTTCCGGCGTGGTGCTCGGCGCATCGCTTGGCGACGGATCGCTTGATATTCCACTGCTCGAGGAATTGCGCCGCCACGCCGATGGGCTGGATTTGACGCTGCACCGGGCGATTGATGTCGTTCCCGACATGGATGAGGCTTTGGAGGCCGCCATCGCGCTGGGTTTCCCGAGAATTCTGACCTCCGGCGGCGCGCGTTCGGCGCTTGAGGGCATGGAGACGCTGGCGCGATTATCCGAGAGGGCCGCTGGCCGGATCGTCATCATGCCAGGTGCGGGCGTGCGTCCGCAGATCGTGCAGACATTGCTGGACCGCTTTCCGATCACGGAAATCCACGCATCCTGTTCCGCCGTTCCGTTTTATGATCCGGAAAGCAAGGTGGCGAAGCTCGGTTTTACCGGCGATGGGCGCAAGGGAACGGACGAAGCGGCGGTTCGCGAGTTAAAGGCGATCCTCACCGCTCATCAAAAAGGCGGCGCAAAGCTCTAGCCGTTCCGGCAGCGCCGTCGAGATCGAGTTTGATCTTATCCGGGGCCGGCAGAGCCAATGCGGCCCTGATGGCATCGGCCATGGATCGCGCAGAGATATCTTTCTCCTCCAGAACCTGCGCCAGTCCCAGCCGCGCCAGTCGTTCGGCGCGGGCGCTCTGTTCCGTTTCGCCACCCGCAGCGAAGGGGATCAGGAGCGAACGGCATTTTGCCTGAAGAATATCGCAAACGGTGTTGTAACCGGCCTGTGAAACCGAAAGCCGCGCGCCGGCAAGAAGGCTTGCGAAGTCTTTGCGGAAGCGAAAGACGGATACATTGTCCGCCGCCTCAGCCGAGATCGCATCGAAATCCGCTTGAGGCATATTGGGGCCGGTGACGAGGCACCAGCTTTTGATGCCGTCCAGCAGCGGTGCGGCCTCAAGTGCCGCTCGCACGAGCGTTGCTCCCACCGCGCCACCGCCTGCGGAAACGACGATATCGAATTTCTCCGCCGGTTCGGGGGGCGGCAGCGGTGCAACAAGGCCCGTATAGATGATGCGCTGGCTGATTTCGCCGGCAAGGGGAAAGGTATCCTCCAGTCGCACAAATTCCGGATCGCCATGGACCAGCACCGCGTCGAAATGTTTCTTCACCAGCGACACGGTTTCTTCGTCCCGTCCCGGTTTGGTTTTTTCCTGCAGAATGTCACGCAGCGACGTCATGACGAGCGGGCGCGGTTCGCTATCCTCAATCTCGTCCAGAAGCGGTAGCAATTCGAAACGCACCTGCCTGCGGCCGAAGGGGAAAGCCTCGATGATGACGATGTCCGGTTTTGCGCCATGGTAAGCGCCGATCAGCATGTCTGTTCGAAGCTTTTTGAAGTCGTCATCCACCGGTTTGCCGGAACTGTCGACAAGGCCGGAAAAGCTGCCGTCGCTGACGGCGATCGGCGGCAATTCGACGTGACGGATACCATCGCCCGGAAAGCCCGGAACCGGAGTGCCGCCCGTCACCAGAACGACATCGAAACCATCCGCCTGCAGGGCATTGGCAATGCGACTGGCGCGGGCGATATGGCCGATGCCCAGAAGATGCTGGACATAAAAGAAGACTGAAGGACGCTTTTCCGTATCACTCATGGCGTCTTTTCCCACTCGGTTTCGAACAGGGCCTTCAGTTCGGCAATGCTGGTGCGATGATCGAAAGCGGTTCGAACGCGGTTTTCGGCGGCAGCACCCAGACGCTGGCGCAATTGCGGATCGGTGATGGCCGCACGCAGTGCTTCGGCGAATGCGACCGGATTTTCCGGATCGGTCAGCAGTCCGTTTTCACCGTCGACGAAGAATTCCGGAATGCCTGAGATTTTGGTGGAAATGCAGGTCAGCGCCTGGCTCGCGGCCTCAACCAGCACATTGGGAAGGCCATCACGATCGCCATCGCTGGTAATACGGCAGGCAAGGGCGAAGAGATCCGCCTCCCGGTAATTCTCCAGCACCTGCTTCTGGTCCATGGCCCCGGTCCAGACGATCCGGTCGGCGAGGCCAAGCTCGTCTGCGAGTTTCTTCAGCGCGACCAGTTCATCACCGCCGCCAATATGGGTGAAACGCCAATGGATATCCTGCGGGAGTGAAGCCAGCGCGCGCAGGAGAATATCGATGCCCTTTTTCTTGACCGCCCGGCCGACGCTTAAAATCCTGACCGGGTCACCGGCATCTGAACCGTCTCTCTCCGGGCGCGGCGTGTCGAAATGCGGGAAGCGGGTGAGATCGAGGCCATGATAACTCAGATGCACATTCTGCCTGGCTCCGGAAAGGGTCTGCAGATGCTGGAAACCGCCGGCAGTGCAGGTCACGGCCCAGCGGGCGCTTTGCAGCTTGGCGGCAAGGTCACGGTCGTTTGAGGTCCAGATGTCCTTCGCGTGCGCCGAAATCGTCCAGGGTGTGCCAGTGATGAGATGGGTATAGGCGGCGACCGAGGCGGGTGTGTGGATGAAATGGACATGCAGCCATTCGGCATCCGCCGGCCATTCATGCGAAAGGACGGCGGCCTGCCCGAAACGGCGGAACCGATTGCGGCTGAGATCATGCGGCAGATCGCTGAAAAAGCGGCGGAGCGCCTTGGTGAAGCCCGGCTTTTTGCGGCACGCCCACAATGCCTTTAGAACGCGCAGCGGTTCTTCATGCAGATATTCCGGCAGGTAGGTGACGGGTGCGCGAATTTCATCATGAACGGGGTGGCGTTTTTTATCCGTCGGCCGGCGCATGGACATGAGTTCGAGTTGCAGCCCGGCTTTCTCCAGCCCCAGAAGTTCCTGGGCGATGAAAGTCTCCGACAGGCGCGGATAGCCCTTGAGGAGCACCACGATTTTTTTTGTATCGGTCACGTTGCGCGTGTCTCTTTTAAAGTGGTGGTTATCGGGAGCAGGTCACGCGGTCAGCGGGATTGGCGCCTTTTCGCCCTCGGGCGGCAGCCACTCGGCGATCCTTTTCGATATGTTTTCCAGACCGTCGAGTTTCAGTTCCCGCGAATTGACGGAGGGCGGTGCACGGTTCGGCAGCGCTTTGAGAGCCGCCGCCATCTTGGCGGGGTTCTCGGCATCTTCCGGCAGAAGCATGTCGAAAAGACCGAGTTCGGACGCGCGGCTGGCGCGGATAAGCTGTTCTTCCCGCGGCACCGTGCGCGGCACGACAAGGGCGGGCTTGTCGAAGGATAATATCTCGCAGACGGTATTATAGCCGCCCATCGACACGACGGCCTGCGCGCCGGCGACGAGATCTTCCATGCGATTGTCGAATTCGATGATCTCTATATGCGGAATATCGGCAACGCTGCTCAGGAAGCGCTGGCGCTGATCGGCCGGCATATAGGGGCCGAGCACCACAAGCGCCTTGTGCGTCAGTTCGCTGTCATGGCGGTAGGCGTTGATGACGTCGTCGATCAATTCACTGCCATCGCCGCCGCCGCCGGTGGTGATGAGAAGATAGTCCCCCTCCGGACGGTGCGCCACGGTTTCCGCCTGCGTTTTCGAGCGCTGCAGGAAGCCGACGAAATCCATCTTGTCGCGCACGGTCTCGGGAACATCCAGTCCCGTCAACGGGTCGTGGAAATCCGGCGGGCCATAGACCCAGACATGGTCATAAAACTGGCCGATCTTGGTCATGACGTTATTGCGCTTCCACTCCGCTTCAAGCAGTTGCGGCGCATCCATGACATCGCGCAGGCCGATGACGAGCTTGGTTCCCTGACCCTTGAGATAGGCAAGCGTTTCCTCCACCTCACCGCGAAGGCCCATGGGCTCCTTGTCGACGATGAAGATATCCGGCTGAAAGCTTTCGGCGGTATGATAGATGATGGAACGGCGCATCTTCAGCGTTTCCTGAAGATCGATATGCCTGTCCATGGAGGTATATTCGCCATTGCGCAGCTTGATGACGCTCGGGATTTTCACGAAATCCACGCGGGCGCGATAATCGAAGGCGCCGGCAATCGTCGCGCCGGAAATGATGAGAACGTTGAGGCCGCGATAATCCTCCACCAGCGCATGTGCAATCGTGCGACACCGCCGCAGATGCCCGAGGCCGAAGGAATCGTGGCTATACATGAGGATACGCGCGTCGTTCAAACGGGAGGTCAAAGGCCACACCTCTTTTTGCCTTTCAGAAAAAAGGCGATGGCGGAAGAGCAGTTTATCAAAGGGTGTTCCATTTTATCTGAAGGGATCCGCAGCATCACGTAGTCCGTCACCGAAGAAATTAAAGGCCAGAATGACGAGAACGACCGGGATCGTCGGTAGCAGAAGCCACGGATATAGCGCAATGACGCTGACGCTGCGCGCCTCCGTGAGCAGAATTCCCCAACTTGTGATCGGTGGCCTGAGGCCGAGACCGAGGAAGCTCAGTGCGGTTTCGCCAAGAATCATGCCCGGTATCGTCAGCGTGGCCGAGGCGATGAGGTGCGACATGAAGCCGGGAATAAGGTGCCTGCCAATGATGCGCGGCGTGCCTGCACCCATCAATTGCGCAGCCAAAACATAGTCTTCCTCGCGAAGCGCCAGCAATTTAGAGCGCACGGCGCGCGCCAGTCCCGTCCAGTCCAACATGCCAAGAATGATGGTGATGCCGAGATAAACGAGGATAGGGCTCCAGGTCACGGGCATGATCGCCGCAAGCGCCAGCCACAGCGGAATGCTTGGGATGGATTGCAGGACCTCGATGATGCGCTGAACGATCAGATCGAAGGTGCCGCCGCGATAGCCAGCTAAACCGCCGATCACAATGCCGAGAACAAAGCTCATGGCGACGCCAAGAAGGCCGATGGTTAGCGAGATGCGTGCGCCATAGATGATGCGCGACAGCACGTCGCGTCCCAGCCGGTCGGTGCCGAGCAGGAACATTTCGCCGCCTTCGGCGGGGCATACAAGGTGGGTTCTGCCTTCGAACATGCCCCAGAAACGGTAGGTATCGCCCTTGCAGAAGAAGCGCAGCGGCTGGATATCCGTCGGTACATCGCGGTAGACGCGCCTCAGATTGTCCATGTCGAGCGTCATTTCCCGGCCATAGACAAAGGGGCCGACAAATTTGCCGTCATTGAAGAGATGAATAGCCTGCGGCGGAGCGTAGATATGCTCGATATTGCGGGTGTGGAGATTATACGGCGCCAGGAACTCGCTGATCAGGATCGAGAGATAAAGCACCACCAGAAAAGCGCCGGACCACACCGCGATCTTGTGCTGGCGGAACTGCCACCACATGAGCCGCAACTGCGACGCCTTGCTGAAGGCCGCCATTCCGGACGTGTTGGGTTCGATGAGCGACGGGTCGAATGGCGCCGTCGAGACGTAGTGGGGCAGCGCTTCGCCTGAGTTCGGGATGGATGAAGTCATTTGACGTTACCACCTCCAAAGCGAATTCTCGGGTCCAGTATGGCAAGGGCGATATCCGAGACCAGAACGCCGATCACCGTCAGGAAAGCAAGGAACATCAGGAACGAACCGGCCAGATACATGTCCTGGCTCTGCAAAGCCCTGATGAGCATCGGACCGGTGGTTTCGAGCGACAGCACGACGGCGGTAATTTCCGCGCCGGAAATAATGGCAGGCAGGATCGAGCCGATGTCCGAAATGAAGAAATTCAACGCCATGCGCAGGGGATATTTGATCAGCACCTTGAAGGGGTGAAGTCCCTTGGCGCGCGCCGTTACGACATATTGCTTCTGCAATTCGTCCAGGAGGTTGGCACGCAGGCGGCGGATCATGCCGGCCGTGCCTGCCGTTCCGATAATGAGGACGGGTATCCAGATATGTTCGAGGATCGATTTAAACTTCGCCCAGCTCATTGCCTGGTTCAGATATTCCCGGTCCATCAGATGGCCGATGGAGATGCCGAACCAGATATTGGCAAAATACATCAGGATCAGCGCCAGCATGAAATTGGGGATGGCGATGCCGAGCAGGCCGAGGAAGGTGAGCCCGTAATCACCCCAGCTGTATTTATGCGTGGCGGAATAGATGCCGATCGGGAAGGCGAGGAGCCATGTGACGATGATGGTGACGAAGGATACAAGCACCGTCAGCCACAGGCGGTCTCCTACCACGTCGCTGACGGGCAGCTGATATTCGAAGGAATAACCGAAATCGCCGACCAGCATGCCGGTCGCCCAGCGGAAGTAGCGGATCGGTGCCGGCTGATCGAAGCCATAGCGGGTACGCAGCTCCTCGATTTCGGCAAGGTTCGCCGTCTCGCCCATGGCGCGCAGTTCGGCGACATAACTTTCGAAATAATCGCCCGGCGGCAGTTCGATGATGGTGAAAACCAGCATCGAGATCAGAATCAGCGTGGGGATCATGACGAGGATGCGCTTCAAAATATACCGCAGCATATCAGGCGTCTCCGTCGTACCAGAAGGCATCCGGCAGGTAGACGCCGAGATACGATGTGGGTTCGTAACCGAAAAGCGCCTTTTCCGGCACATTTCGCATGCGTTTGACATGGACGACGGGCTGAAGCGCGCCGTTGACGATGCCGATGGAAAAGACCTGCTGTGTATATATTCCCAGCATCTCCAGCCAGATGGCTTCGCGTTCTTCCTCGGTGACGCTTCGGCGCCATTTCTTCAGGAGATCGAGCAGATGCGCCGCCTCCGGCAGATCGGGTTCCTTGCCTTCACGTCCACCGGACAGATAATGGATGCCCCAGACCGGCCATTGCAACTGGTCGTCGCCGGTGGGGGCAAGGCCGGATGGCAGCATATCCGGGGTCGGTACGCCATTGTCCATGCCCATCCATACCGACATCAGCACCTCGCCGCCCATGGCGCGCTTGCGGAAGACATCGCGCTGGGTGGGGCGGACGGAAACCGCAATACCGATATGCCGCCAGTGATCCGTCACCAGTTCCATCACGTCGGTCTCGAGCGTGCTTTCGCCTGTTGTCTCGACGATGATATAGGCCGGGCGTCCATCCGGCAGGAGCCTTATGCCGGCGTTGTCCCGCTTGTCGAGACCCACTTCATCGAGCAGCCTGTTGGCTGCCGCACGGTCGAAGGCGCTCCAGGCTTCGGCGAATTCGGGTCGGTAAAGCGGGCTTTCCGGCAGAACCGTGTCGGCGCTTTCCTTCGCCAGCCCGTAAAAGCAGACCATGTTGATTTCATGCCGGTTGATCGCGAGCGACAAGGCCCGGCGCACGCGCACATCCTGGAAATAGCCACGCCAGACAGGATCGGCGCAGTTCAGATTGGGCAGAAGCGCGATGCGTGAGCCCTGGGAGCGCTTGTAGAGGTTCACCTTCAGGGGAAAGCGCTTTTCGGCATCTTTCAGAAAGGTGTAATCGGCGAAGTCGAGGCCGAAATATTGTAGGTCGCTGTCGCCTGACGCGGTCTTCGCCGAGATGATATCGGACGAGGTGACGTTCAGCAGGAACCGGTCGAGATAGGGCAGCTGCAGGCCGTTTTCGTCGACGCGGTGATAATAGGGATTGCGTTCGAACACGAATTGTTCGGCCGGCGGCGAAGTCGTGTTTCGCCATGCGTCGAGCGTCGGCAAAGCGGGATTTTCCGGCCGGACCTGTCGCGACATTTTGATATGCAGCCCGCTCCAGTCATCCGCCTTGTTCTTCTTGATGAGCTTGGCGAGATTTTCCGCCGTCTGATATTTGACGTGGAACTGCTTCATATAAGCGGCGGGGAGGAACAGCCGCGCCGGCGAGGCGGCCGCGAGCTTCGCCAGAAAATCCGGGTTGGGGCCTTCCCAGGTATAACGCACGGTGAACCGATCGATGACCTCGATCAGGGGCGGCTTATTGTTGACCAGAAGTTCGATCGGCGGACCGCCCTTGTGGATTTCCTTGTTGAGGGCGACATCCTCCCAGAAATAACGGAAATCCTCGGAGGTTAAATCGCTGCCATCGGACCATTTGTGGCCCTCGCGCAGCTTGAAGGTGAAGATTCGCTCTTCCTCGACATCGTAGCTTTCCAGAATGTCCGGGTGCAGCTCGAATTTTTCGTCATAACCGACAAGGCGGGCATAGTTGCTGATCGGCATAAGCCTGATATCGCGCTGGCCGCCAATCAGCATCCGCACGGAGCCACCGTGTTTTCCAGGCTCGCGGCCAAGCGCTTTCATATCGATGACGCGCGGGTTCTTCGGTAGACGTTCCGCCACATCCGGCAATTCGCCCTTCTCCCGCTTTTCCTTGAAGTAGTCGGGATCGGTATAGGCGGCGCGTGCATAGGCCGGCAAAAAGACGGATGCAAGCAGGGCAAGGGTGGTGCGGCGCGTGATCAAGGGCGAAGCTCCCGGATGTCGGCATTGCCGTTGGCAAGAACGAAATGGCCTTCGCCCAGATCGGCGGAGATCATCGCACCATCACCCTCGTCGCGGAATTGCCTGCCCCAGTCGAACTTGCCCGTCGCGCTGATCTTGCCGATGGTGCGGAAATCGAGTGGACGATCGAGATCGGGAAAGGGCACAGCCGCCAGCAGCGATTTGGTATAGGGATGTACGGGGGAGCGCATCAGGACTTCCCGTGGTGCCAGCTCGACGATGCGGCCCTCGCACATCACCGCCACGCGGTCGGCCATATAATCCACGACCGCCAGATTGTGCGAGATGAAGAGGTAAGTGAGGCCGAGGTCCTTTTGCAAATCCTTGAGCAGGTTGAGAATTTGCGCCTGCACGGAGACATCGAGGGCGGAAACGGGTTCATCACAGATCAGCAATTCAGGACCGAGCGCCAGCGCTCTCGCAATGCCAATGCGCTGCCTCTGGCCGCCGGAGAAACTGTGCGGGTAGCGGTTCAGGGCGCTTTCGCCAAGACCGATGGCCTTCAGGAGATTGCGGACTTTCTCCGCGCGATATTTCGCGTCGCCGCGTCCATGGATTTCAAGCGGTTCACTCAGGATGTTGCCCACGGTCATGCGCGGAGAAAGCGACGAGATCGGGTCCTGAAAGACCATCTGTATCTTTGAGCGCAATTCCTTGAGATCGCCGTCCCTGGCATTGAGGACGTCGATATCGCCCTGCGGCCGGTGGAAGGTTACAGAGCCTTCGTCGGGGCGGACGGCGCGCATGAGGATCTTGCTGACGGTGGTTTTGCCGCTGCCGCTTTCTCCAACCAGCCCAAGGCATTCTCCCCGGCGGATTTCAAAACTGACGCTGTTGACCGCCTTGGTGGCGTGTGCGTCGCCTTTGCGGAACCAGCTGGATTTGCGGGTGGTGAAGGTCTTGCTGATGTTGTCCACGGTCAGAAGCGGGCCGGGCGTCTTGTTCACCGCGGCGGTTTTTTTGCCGACAAGGCTTTCATGATCAACCGTGATTTCGCGCAGCGCCTTCAGTCTCTCGCCGGGCTTCATATCGAAATGCGGCACGGCGGCCATCAGGCCCTTGAGGTAGGGATGGCCCGGCGACTTGAAGATGTCGTCGACGGTGCCCGCTTCCATGATCTCGCCCTGATAGATCACGGCAACCTCATCGGCGATGTTCGCCACCACGCCGAGATCGTGGGTGATGAGCAGCATGCTCATGTTCAGCCGGCTCTGCAGATCGCGCAGGAGCTTGAGGATCTGCGCCTGTATGGTCACATCAAGCGCCGTCGTCGGTTCGTCAGCGATCAGAAGGGCCGGGCGACAGATCAGCGCCATGGCGATCATGGCGCGCTGGCGCATGCCGCCCGATAATTCGAAGGGATACATGTTCACGACCTTCTTCGGGTTGGAAAACCCTACAAGATCGAGCGTTTCATGCATTTTTTCCGCGCGCTCGGCAGGCGACAGGATGCTGTGGATTCGCAGCGCCTCGTCGATCTGGTTGCCGATGGTGTGCAGCGGTGAAAAAGATGTCATCGGCTCCTGAAAAATAAGCCCGATGCGATTTCCGCGGATGGCCCGTATTTCCCGGCCGTCCTTCGGCAGTTGCAGCAGATTGACGGGGCCGGCGGCGGTATTTTGGGGATCGGTGAAGAGCACGCGGCCATTCACGCGCGCCGTCTTGGGATGGATGCCCATGATCGTCTGGCCGATGACGGATTTTCCGGAGCCGGACTCTCCGACCAGCGCGGTTACTTTTCCCGGAAGAATGCGAAGGCTGGCGCCCCTCACGGCATCAATCGTACCACCCATAAGAGAAAACGAGACCCGCAGGTTTTCAATACGGAGCAAATCTGCGCCTGCGCTCATGCCAAAGGGTTCCTTGCCGTCTCTTTATCGTTGCCTTGTGACAACTTGCTCAGGAGGGCTTAAATTCACGTTATCGCAGGGTTTGTTGTCTGTCTATGCTTCTGAAACATCGAATTGTTTAGCAAATTCAAAGCCGGCTTCTGAAACCTGACGGCTTGCGCGACGGCTTCTGTTTGACGATATGTTAACGAGCGTTTCCGGGTGAGGATCCATGTCCGACAAGAAATATTACGATGCCCAGCTGGACAGAGCCCGGCAGTTGCAAAATGAAGGGCAATATGCGGAAGCGAATGCGCTTCTCTTATCGCTGGTTGCAGTAAAAGACGGGCATCTCATGGGCGAGGAAACGGTGCTCGGCCTGCCGCGTCGGCTGCACGCGGCGCGGCTGCGTCTCGCCAAGGCTGAAGGCGATGTGGTCGCGAAAATCGGCTATCAATATACGCTGGTTCCACCACCGCGGGCGCTGGCAAAATATGCACAATTTTCTCCGGAAGAACGCCGCACGATCAACCTGAAAAACAGGGAGGAGGTGCCGAGGCTCGTTCACCAGATATGGATCGGGGAAAAAGCCCCGCCGGTATCGGTTGAAGCCTGGGCTTCCCATGCCGCCTCACACGGTTACGAGTATCGCCTCTGGCGCGAGGCCGATCTTGAGCGGGAAGGCGTGCTTGCAAACGACGTCTTCAGAACGATGTTGGATCAGGGCGATTATCCGGGCGCGGTGGATGTGGCCCGTTACATTCTGCTGGAACGTTTCGGCGGCATCTATCTCGATTGTGACTGGTATCCGGCCAAGGACGATCTGAGTTTCGACGCTTTCCTGCCCTTGACGGGGCTGACGGCGTTCGATGAAAAAACGCCGCGTGATACCGGGCAGGGCAGCATGCTTCTCGCCAATTCCTTCATCGCCGCCCCGGCCGGCCATCCCGTCTTTCGAAGAATGCTGGAGGCTTTTCCCGGGATCATCGCCAATATGCCGCGCGCGCCGGCTTGGTGGTCGACGGGCCCGCTGATCTTCACCGTCATCGCCCGGGCGGGAAGCATCAGCCTTGCGCCTGCATCCTTTGTTGCCGCCTCTCTTCCCGATCGTGCGCCGTTTGAGGCGGTGGAGGCACTCAGGCGCGAACAAGCTGCCGGGGTGGACGGATTGCTGATTGCCTGGAAGTCATGGTGAGATTTCGTTGACGAGGTCTGCCGAGGAACGCCAGCGGGCGGCGGGATGGTTGGCGGTTACCTCGAAAAGCCGTCTCAGGAAGCGCCAGACATTGTCGTCATGAACGAGATGATGGGTGAGGATGCCTGTGGAGCCGCCATGGTCCGCAGCCCAGAGCATACGGGTGGCGGTTTCGGCGAAAAGACTGTCGTCTTCGCGGCCGCCACGGCTGCCGTGCCAGTCTATCACGTCGACATGGGTGTTCAGGCAGGGCGGGACGGTGTTTTTCTCCGGGCCAAAAACGGACAATGCATGATAGCCGAGGCCGGTCAGTCCCGCCACGACACCGGCGTCGATACGGTTCCACGGCGGCACCAGCATCGGTACCAGGCGCTCGCCATGCAGGTCGTGCAGTTTTTCCAGCCCGGATTGCAACTCGTCGAGAACGATGGACAGATCGCGGTGCAATCCGAGTTCCCGTTTCTTTTCTTTCTCACCGGCATAATTGGTGTGCGACCAGCCATGGACGGCGACATGGGCGATGTCGGTTTTGTCCAGATATTGCGCGAGCCTGCCCGTCGTCATCTCGGGTATGACCGCAAGGGTGACTGGAACGGAAAAGCTGCTGCAAAGAGCGAGCAGCGTGTCGAGCGCCGGCGTCGGCTCCACCGCGTCGTCATCTCTCAGCCAGAGATCGGCGGTTATGCCGCGCTGCGCGCATTCGTCCAGTGCTGTTACGAGTTTTTCCAGACTCATGATGTTCGTGCCTTTGCTCGCAACAGAATATGGTTCAGCTCTTTCGCGGCGTTTTGCAGAGACCGTTCATCCTTGACGAATTGCCGGGCCGCCTTTGCCAGTTCTTCACGCCGCCTGTCATTGCCGAGCAGGGTTTCAATTGCACCGGCATAGGCGGCTGTATCATTTTCCGGTGTCAGTAATCCGGTGATGCCGGATTTTACCACTTCGGGAACGCCTGCCACCTCTTCGGCCACCACGGGCAGCCCGGCGGCCTGTGCTTCGAGATAGGCAAGACCATAGGCCTCGCCATGCCCCGGCCAGACATAAAGGGATGCGCGGGACAGAAGAGCAGCGATCTCGGCTGCGGTTTTTTCCCCGTGCCAGACGAGGCGGTTTCCGGGAAAAGAGCCGAACATGGCTTGAACGGTCGCACGTTCCGGCCCGTCGCCGACGATATCCAATGTCCAGTCCAGGTCTTGCGGCAGGAGCGCAAGTGCCTGGGAAAGCGCGCGATAGCTGCCAAGCTTGTCGCCCGCCCGCATCATGGCGACGGTGATCAGCCTTGCCGGCGTCGGGCGAGGCTCGTTTTCGAGAAAGGCGCTGGCGTCGATAAAGGGCTGCAAGGTCGCATGGCGGATGGCGGGAGAGGCACGCAGAAGCCCATCGCGATCCCGCGCGGTGAAGCAGATATTGACCGCGGCGGCCGTGAATGAGGCCAGCAGGTCGTCTTGAACTGTCTGCCAGCCCATGCCGTTGCGCTTGGGTGAATAGGAGGCCTCGGCGGTGACATAGGGAATATCGAAACGCCTGCTCAATTCCGGCCCGAGCAGATCCGGGGCCTTGTAGTAGGGATGGTAGCAAAACCAGAGGTCCGGCACGCCCTGTCGCCGCCAAAGCTCTGTAATTGTTTCGGTCTCGTGTTCGGCGGCATTGGTGAGAGAGGCCCGCGCCGGATCATCCGCCTGTTTCAGAAAGCTGCGCAACTCGGAGGCGACGGAAACCTCATGGCCGCCCATGGTCATCGCCGTCATCAGCAGACGGGCCATCAGCCGATCACCGGAGGGAACGGGATGGTTGGGCGATTTGAGCGGCGAATAAAAGGCGATCTTCATGCCGATGGTTGTGCGTTGGTCGCGGCTGCGGCGTCAACCGGAATTTGAAAGGGCGCAGTCTTGACAGCCCGGCCATTCTTGCCCAACTGAAAGGCATCTTTTGCACATGCGCGGAGCGTGACACGCTTTGACTTCCCCAGACATTTCCCAAAACCTGCTTTCCAGCATCGAAAACAAAAGCGCCAAAGCGGGCGTGATCGGCCTTGGTTATGTTGGTCTGCCGCTTGCCATGACGATCGCCAGGGCCGGTTTCAAGGTTGTCGGTTTCGATATAGACCCCGGTAAAATTACCGCGATCGAGGTGGGCCGCAGCTATATCGAGGCTGTCTCGGATGAGGTGCTTTCAGGCGTCAGGCGTGATGACGGCTTTGTTGCCACCTGCGATTT
Organism: Agrobacterium sp. GW821-FHT14E08; assembly: GCF_058803865.1. NCBI lineage: Bacteria > Pseudomonadati > Pseudomonadota > Alphaproteobacteria > Hyphomicrobiales > Rhizobiaceae > Agrobacterium > Agrobacterium sp. GW821-FHT14E08. The sequence goes on from NZ_JBXAPJ010000005.1 coordinate 342,394, forward strand.
TTCCAGACTGGCAGAATGTGATGTGATCGCCATCTGCGTGCCGACGCCCTTGACGAAATATCGCGAGCCGGACCTTTCCTATGTCGAAAAGACCTGCCGGGATATTGCCGCGCATCTTCGCAAGGGGCAGCTCGTCGTTCTGGAATCGACCACCTATCCCGGCACGACCGACGGGGTGGTAAAGACCATTCTGGAAAGCACCGGGCTTGTCTCCGGCGTCGATTTCTTCATCGGCTTCTCGCCGGAGCGGGAAGATCCCGGCAATCGCGATTTCGAGACCTCGACCATTCCAAAAGTTGTTGCCGGCGATGGCGAGGCTGCCGGAAAACTGATGGCCGCCTTCTACGGTGCGGTGGTGAAGAAGATCGTTCCGGTCTCGACAAACGCCACGGCCGAGGCTGTGAAGATCACCGAAAACGTCTTCCGTGCGGTCAATATCGCGCTCGTCAATGAACTCAAGGTCGTCTACGAGGCCATGGGCATCGACATATGGGAGGTGATCGACGCGGCGAAAACCAAGCCTTTCGGTTTCATGCCGTTTTATCCCGGCCCGGGCCTTGGCGGCCATTGCATACCGATCGACCCTTTCTACCTCACCTGGAAATCGCGGGAATATGAGTTACCGACGCGGTTCATCGAGCTTGCCGGCGAAATCAACACCGGCATGCCGCGCCATGTCATCGGGCGCGTCGCGGAAGCGCTCGACATTCATTCCGGCAAAGCGCTGAGCCGCTCCCGTGTGCTGGTCGTCGGTCTCGCCTACAAGAAGAATGTGCCCGATATTCGCGAAAGCCCCTCGCTGAAACTCATCGAGCTCATCCAGGAGCGCGGCGGTGAAGCGGCCTATTTCGATCCTCATGTGGCGGAAATCCCCAAAACCCGGGAATATAGCCACTTGATGGGCATGAAATCCGTCGTATGGGACAAGCAGACGATCGGCACCTTCGATGCCGTTCTCGTGGCGACCGATCACGATAATGTGGACTACGCCGCTCTCTGCGAATGGGCACCGCTGATCATCGACACGCGAAATGTCTTTGCGCGCCGGGAAATAGCCGCAAAACACATCATCAAGGCCTGATCGGCTTCATCAGGCATTTCCAGCAAAATGGACAGACTATGAGCAGATTGGACAGTTTCATTCGCCGGTTGACCGCGCAGCGGGATATACTCAACCATGTCGAGGCCGATCTCGATCTCCCGAATGACGGCGCGATTATGGAAATCGGGCTTGGAAACGGGCGCACGTTCAATCATTTGCGGGAACTGTTTCCGGAACGCCGTATCGTCGCCTTTGACAGGGCCATGGGCGCACATGCCTCGTCCGTCCCGTCGGAAGAAGATCTCGTAATCGGCGAAATATCGCAAACCGCTCCCGCTTTCATTGGCGCCGAAGCGGCTCTGGTGCATGCCGATATCGGTACCGGCTACGCTGAGAAGGATGCGATCACCTTGACGTGGCTGCCTGATCTTGCCGCGGCTATGCTGGCGAAAGGCGGCGTGGCGGTCAGTGGTCTGCCACTGGATCATTCCATGCTGAAGCCGCTGCCGGTGCCGGAAAGCGTGCCGACCGACCGCTATTTTCTCTATCGCAGGATTTGAGGCCGCGCCGCCCGGCAGCAAGCGCACCCGATTGTCCTATAGATAGCGCTCGCTCTCTTCCTTCGACAGCAGGAAGACCCTCATTTGTGAGTTTCGCCCGCGAATGGCGATTTTCTCGCTTCGCAGATCGGCAATCTCCTGTCCCGCCTGGAGGATGGCGGGCTCGGAAACGACAATGGCGGCGCCAAATTCCTTGGCCTTGGACTCCAGCCTGCTTGCCACGTTCACGGTGTCGCCGATGGCCGTCAGGGTTTTGGCGGCGCCATAGCCCATGACGCCGACGATGGTCGGGCCGGCATGGATGCCGACCACCACATCCAGCCGGACGGCAAACTGCTTTTCCAGACCCTCGTTCAGGATCGAAAGTTCCCGCAGGATGATCGCGGCCGCCTTCATGGCATTGCGGCAGGCATTTTCCGCGTTATCGCCAAGTCCGAAGAGCGCCATGGCACCGTCGCCGATAAATTTGTCGAGATGGCCGCCAGCCTGTTCGACGGCCTGACCGACGATGGTGAAGTAGCGGTTCAGGAGAAATACGACGTCATAGGGCAGCTTGGCTTCAGAAAGCGTGGTGAAATTGCGCAGATCGCAAAAGAGGATAGCGATCTCCTCTTCCGTGCCGGGTCGGGCGGGTTGGGCATCCGGCGGCAGGTCGCTTTGCTGCGGCGGCGATACGAGAAGCGCCACCCCAAGATCGTGGGTGGGCCGCAGCTGACAGCCGAGGCGCACATCCGAATCAGCGTGGATACGTCTCAACGTGGTTTGCTCGATATCTCCGGGAGGTGGAAGCGGGCCCTTGCTGCCGACAACTCTGACACGGCAGGTCGAGCAGCGTCCTTTGCCGCCGCAGACGGAATAATGCGGGATGCCCGCAAGGCGGCTGGCTTCCAGAATGCTGAGCCCGGCCGGCACGCGCGCCTGTGCGCCATGTTCGTAGCGGATTTCTATGGCCGTCAGCCGTTGCCGGAAGCTGCGCACACCGCGCAGCACGAATACCAGCATCACCGCGCCGGCGAACAGGGTCTCCGTCGCGCCGGTGATGAAGCGGATCCGCGTCTCCATTTCCCGTTGCAGCGGCAGTTCGTCTTTCTGAATGGTATTGTCGGTCAGCCCGGGAGGAAGGGCGTATTTTTCATCGATCTCCGCCAGCCAGCGACCGGCATCGCTAAAGCCCAGGAGTGCCAGAAGCGGCAGCATCACCGCTACCGTCATGAACAGCCCGGCGATGCGTGGATACCAGTCCCGGTATCGCAGCCAGAAATAGAGGCCGATGCATCCGTGAACCCAGATCACGATCAGTGCGAGGCTTTGCCACATGCCCTGTATCGGGTTGTTGATCCATAGCCGGCGGATGACCGAGTAGTAGCCGACATCAATGCCATAAAGCATATGCGATACACGGATATTGACGGCATGGCCGATAATAAGAAATGGAATGGACAGGCCGAATATGACCTGGAGCGCTTCACGAAGCGGCATGCGCAGGGTTCGACGCTGATAAAGCGAACGCAGAACAAGACAGACATGCACCACAACCGAGCCATAAAAAAGCAGGCTGCTGACGGGATTGAGCCAGATCAGGCTGAACCATTTTCGCGCCCGCTCGGCGGTATCGATGGAGATGAGTGCAAGGGAATGGTTGAAAAGATGGGAAAAGACGAAAGCAAATATGATGAGGCCGGATAAAATCCGGGCGCGTCTCAAATTGGTCTCCGAAAAGAAACGGATCATGCAAATCCCATCAGATGGTCATTCGGCGTAGAATCATCATGTAATATGTGGTGGCAATCCCCTTAGTGCAGGCCGTCTCGTGGCAATATCGTGGAGCAATTGATCCGGACCGGTCAATTGTGCGTGTTCGAATGCCCGCCGCATGGCGAAGGGTGTGATCAGGATTTCGAAAAACCGTCGGGCAGATCAGGCCGCAGGCGACGTCAAATCGTGCTCAGAGCTGGATGATCTGGCCGTCCATGGCCGCGAACGCGCCGCTGAACAGGGCTTTTGCCTGTTTTTCGATATCGTCCAGCTCCTCGTCGCTGCGGCTTGGGGCATGATGGATGAAGCCGACATTCTTTGCGCCCGCGAGCTTCGCGAGGCGGATCGCCTCCTGCCAGGATGAGTGACCATAGCCGCGATAAAGGCCCATTTCCTCATCGGTGAACATGGCGTCGTAGAGAAATAGATCGACGTCCCTGATAAGGTCGAGGACATTGTTGTCGGTGCTGCCCGGCTCATGTTCGGTGTCGGTGATGATGGCGAAGGATTTTCCTTCCCAATCCAGGCGGTAGCCGATGGCGTTGCCGGGATGATTGAGCATTCCGGTTCTGATCGAGAGTCCCGGATGCACATCCAGAGCGTCGCCCGGCATGAAGTCCCGCGTCGCCATTTTTGCGCAGCAAACCTCCAGCGGTACGGGAAACCACGGTGGGCTCATGAATTCCCTGAGCATTTGCCGTGTTGTCATGGCACCGGCGAGGTGGCCAGACCAGATGGCGACATCGTTGCAGCTGTTATAGAACGGCTTGAAATAGGGAAAGCCGACAATATGGTCGTAATGACAGTGTGAGAAGAACAGGTTGACGTCGGTCACACCTTCCGCCCGCAAGGCCAGACCGGCGGGATGCAGCCCTGATCCTGCGTCGAACAAAAGAACGTGATCTCCGCATCGTACCTCGATGCAGATGGTATTTCCGCCGTATTTTCGGAAGTTTTCACCTGAAACAGGAAGCGTTCCCCGCGCACCCCAGATCTTTACCCGAAAATTTCTATTACTTTCCCGACTTGCTGTGTCGGAATCGAACGCCATGACACACCCCAATAACAACGGAATCTTGCACGCTTTCCTCCCATGAAGCCCGTTGTCTCTAAAGATTCTTATATCCGCCCTTTTTTGGCGGATGCCTTTACCCCTTATTCAGTCAGCATTTCATTTATATTGCAATGGTGCGACATTTATTTTTCCAATATCGCCCGTCACGGTAGCAAGGAATTGCTGCTCATGTTCTGGCGTTTGCGCGCGCTTTGCTCAGTTCCGTCGTCGTCTGGGTGAGGCGTTCAGCAAGAACACGCATGACCTTGATGGTAATGTCAGGGAAATCCGACATGAGCTTGAAGAACTGCTCCTTGCCGATCCGCAGGGCTTCCACATCGGTCGAAGCGCGGATGGTTGCCGTTCTGACGCTGTCGCAGAGGATGGCGATTTCGCCGACGATGGCATTGCCCGTCATTTCGGCCACTTTCAGCGTGCCCGACGGGGAATCGACCAGAACATCGACTTTTCCGGTCAAAAGAACATAGGCGGCATCTCCAACATCGCCCTGCCGGAACAACACGTCTCCAGTGTGATAGGACACCCGATCGGAGGCAAATGCGAGTAGTTTAAGCTTCGACGGTTCCATTTCCGAAAAAAATGGGACTCGTTTCAGCATTTGAATTTCGTCTTTGAATAGCATCGTCTTACCCTGTTCCTGTTCCACCTCGGCCACTTCTTGGATTTATGTTGCGACCATTTCCTTGAATGTACCGTTTTCCTCAGCGAGAGTCTCGTAACTTCCGTCGGCGGTGATCAGGCCCTGGTGGACAACGATAACCCGGCCAAACATGCGCGAAAGCGTTGCATTCGACAGAACCCATACGATCGAGGGGTTATTGTTGTTCTGTTTCAGGAATGTGATGACCCGTTCGACAATTTCCTCCTGCTGTCGGGGATCAAGGCCGGGAAGAGGGCGGTTGAAGACATAATAATCGGACTTGCGGATCAGCGCCCTTGCAAGGTTGAGTTTCTGGCGCTGGAGCGGCCCGAGCCGCTTGCCGCCGGCGCCGAGGTTGAAATCCAGACCCACTGCCAGAACACGCTCGTAAACACCCTGCTTGCGCATGACATCCGCGACAATGCGGGTGATGCGCCGAGATGCGTCCGTATAGCGATGGCTGACCTTGCCGAAGAGAATATTGTCCAGGAGGCTGGTGGCGCTCATGTATTTTGTTGGATCGTAGATTTCGATCACGTTCTTCAGGCTGTCGGGCAGGTTTTCATGGAACATGTGCCGGACTTCGACGATCCGGTTCATGATCTCCGGTGACAGAAGGCCGAAACGCTGCCTGGGCTCGATGTAAAAGAAGCTCAGCCGCAGCATCGCGCGCTTTTCGCTTTCATTGGCGTCGTCGAAACCCCGGCCCTGAAGGCGTTGCAGCATTTGCTGATAGACCGGAATATCGTCTGGCGTCATGAATGTGAGCTGCTGGAAGAACGGATGATCTCCCGGCAGGTCGGCGAAGATTTCCACGATGTTTTCGGCAATCGTGTAACCCATCTCGAACAGGACTTTGACAAGGCCGGTCTCGCGCATCAAGGATCGGAAATAGTCGCTTTCGATGATGGTCCTGATCGTCTGGGTGGAGTCGCGCATGGTGCCGAAGAGCAGGTTTTCGCCAACCGTCGCCTCGCTGTTGTAGCTCTCCAGTTCGAAGGGCGCGATGAGGCCGCTGAGATTCTCCTTTTCCAGTTCGGCGCGCAGGACATGCCGTAGCTCCACGATGCGGGCGGCAAGGTGCAGGTCGGTCAGAGGATCGATCGACGAACGCAGCGCAAATTCCAGAATATCCTGCGAGAGCTCGACGCTATCTAGAACGGCAAGAATGGCCTTGATGAGGTTTTCCGGTCTGCCGTCACCCGCCGGGCTGGCGGCATAGTCGATCCATTCGCTGTTGATGTCGATCAGCGGATTGCCGGCCATCTTGGCTTCCCGGATCTCCCATTTGCGATGTTCGAGCGCTGCACCCTCATAGTCCTTATCCGCGAGCGGAGCGTGTTTGAGGCCGTAAAGCAGGTTATCCATCAGGCTGGCATGGAAAAAATAGCTGTCGGAGGACACATAGGAGATGCGTCGTCCCGTCAGCGATTCCGGCAGTTCCAATATGTCGACATCGTTGATGCTGATCTTGCCGGAGGTCGGCCATAGCGTACGACCGATCGCATCCGCCAGCGCCTCTGCTCCGGAGCCGCCGACGATGGCGATTACCTCGCCCGGCTCGATTTTCAGCGATGCCTGCTCCAGAAGCCGGCTGCCGCTATCGTCTTCGAGCGTTAGATTGGTGACCACGATCGGCGCGGTGATTGCCGCCACCGTTCCCGGGGACAGCTTCTGCACTTTTTCGTCGATCATGTTCGGGGCGTCGAACTGTTCGAAGACCTGCTCGTATTTAACCTGGACATCCTGACGCGCCTGATCCCAGTCGATCAGCTCCTTGAGCGGTCCGGGCAGTTCCTTGTAGGCATTGATGACCGCTACCAGCTGGCCGACATCAAGGCTGCCCTTGAGGGTGAGATAACCGCCGAGCGCATAAAAGAAGAAGGGGGTGAGCTGTGCGAGGAAGTTGTTGATGAATTTGACCAGGAACTTCCACTGGTAGAGATCGTAGCGAATCTTGAAGATGTCGCCGAGCCGGTGGGAGGCGTCGGCGCGCTCGAAATTGGAGGTGTCATAGGCGTGGATGGTGCCGATGCCGTCGACCATTTCGCCGATGCGTCCGGCAAGCTGGCGCGCGCTCAGCTGCCGTTGCCGACCGAGTTCGATGAGCCGGCGGCGCATCTTGGGGATGATGCCCACCTGAATGGCGGCCATGAAGGCGGCAATCAGGCCCAGCCAGAAATTCTGCACGAGAATGAAGAAGAGGGCAGAGAGCGCCTGACCACCGAGAAGCGCCGGCTGTACGAAGGCGTCGCCGGTAAATCCGCCCAGTGGCTCGACCTCATCCTTCACCATGCTGGATATTTCGGCGCCCTTGACCCGCTTGAAGTGGGTGGGCGGAAACCGCAGGATCTTGTCGATAAGCTCGAAGCGGATGCGCCGGAGCAGCCGTTCACCGAGGCGGCCCTTGTAGGTATTGATGTAATATTTGAAAAGGCCGTTGATGATGACAAGCGCAAGGAAGGTGAGGCTGAGCGCCATCAGCATCGACATGCGGTTGAGTTCTAACCCCGGGAACAGTGTCACGGTTCCCCAATAGGGAATATCCACCGTGAGATGCATGAAAAGCTGCGTCGCGTTTGCCCCTTCGAAGCCGTCCCCCTGAATAGGGCCGTTGACAATCTGCTTGGGCAGATCGAAAGCTAGGAAATAGGGGATCATGGACAGGGCGACGATCAGCAGGATGAAAAGCTGCTGCCGCCTCGTATGCGACCAGATGTAACGCGTAAGGCTTTGTTCCATATAAAACTTCTATGACCTGTCGGGCCGGGCCCGGCGTGTTGGTTTGCGCGGTGTCAAGACGGTCAGGCTGCCGGGCGGCGGAACCTCCTCCTGCAAATAGGTACGGGACTCGCTATTTATCAGTATATTCAAGCGGTTTCGAGCAAAATAGCGCTCGTGTCGAGCGCTTGCCGGTCTTTGCCGTGATCATGTTGCCGCGCGTCTTTTGATAGTTGTGAAGGTCGCGATATGTTTAGATTTTTCTAATGTTACTATTTTTATTGTAGAACAGGCGTTAAGACGCTTCGGTATAGTGATCCCGTAAATGGTTGAGCCAGACACTGGCGCAATGATGGCAAGGTCAATGGCAATAGATATTTCTGAGCGTGCAGGCAGTGAACCTTCCCTTGATACGTTGTCGCTTTTCGGCATTGCATCGGATGGGTCGATGGCACACCCGGTTTCTTTTCAAGGGTGTACGGGTATTTTCCATCCGGCACGCAAAGACGTCAAACAGGGTCACGCGGTTCTTTTCGTCAGCCCCTGGGGTATGGAAGAGCTGTGCAGCCGCAAGTTTCAGCGTGTTATCGCCGAGCGGCTGGCCGCCTCCGGCGTCGCCAGCCTTCGCTTTGACTATCATGGTGCAGGCGATGCGCTCGATCCGGAAGATACCGGCCGCGCGGCGGACTGGCTTTCCGATACGCGGGCGGCGCTCGATTATCTGAAGCGTCTTTCCGGCTGTTCCGGTGTGGTGGTCATCGCTCAGGGCCTCGGTTGTCTGATCGCAATACAGGCACTTGCCGATGCGGCGGCCGTCGGTTCTATGGCGCTTTTGGCGCCTGTCGTTTCCGGACGCGCCTATCTTCGCGAACTGGCCATGTGGTCGTCCATGATCGACGATGGCCTTGGCCTTCTCCCCGCGCAGCGCATGGCGCAGGCGGGGTCCATTGCCGGCATGGCCATGCCGGCAGGCATTGCGGACAGCATCAAGAAGGTCAATCTTTCAAATATGGATGCCGCCCCGGCACATACGGTTCTGCTCCTGTCGAGACCGGGCCGGGTGACCGACAGCGATTTTGCCAGACACCTTGCCACGATTGGGAGCGAGGTGGAGGAGGCGGAATTTTCAGGCTATGACGATCTCGTCTCCAGTCCCACGCTCTCGAAAATATCCGACGATGTGGTGAACCGGCTGGCGGGCTGGGTTCTGTCGCAGATCCGCGCCGGGAACGCAGTGGGGCCGCGGGAGGATTTTGCCGTCAACGCCTCGCATCGCGGTCGCGACTTTTACGAACAGCCGGTGCAATTTGGCGAAAGCGGGCGGCTTTTCGGCGTCCTTTGTGAGCCGGACGATAGGGAGAGTGTTTCATCGGTTCTTCTTCTCGGTGCGGCCTATGACCGGCACGCGGGTTGGGGCAGGCTATCCGTCCAGACGGCCCGCGCGCTTGCACGCGAAGGCATCGCCTCGCTCCGGTTCGACGCGGCCAATATTGCCGACAGCCCTCCGGTCAAGAACGTGCCGGATCAGGTTCTCTACGATCTTGCGCAGAATGATGACGTGTCCGCCGCGCTCGATTTCCTTGACCGGCGTGGCAATGGACCTTTGATTGCGGCGGGCCGCTGCAGCGGCGCCTATCTCGCCTTTAACGGTGCGCTTGCCGATAGCCGGATCAGCGCCGTGGTTGCGGTCAATCCGGTTGTCTTCCACTGGCAGAAAGGGCGCTCGGTGGATGAGGCGCTGCACAAGCGGCCGCGTTCCTTCGGTGAGTACAGCCAGCGTCTTCGCCAGGGCGCGACATTCAAGCGCCTCATCAGCGGTGATGTCGATGTGATGAGTGCCGGACTGAACATCGGCAAGGCGACACTCAAGAAGCTTTCGACAAAAACGGCGAGGCTTTTCCGCAAGGGGAGCGAGGAAGGGCGTGCCGTCTATGGCGCTTTTGAGAAGTTGAAGGCGCAGAACACCGCCATCAGCCTGCTTTACAGCGACAATGACGACGGTCTTGAGCACTTCCGGTATTATTTCGATGCCGATGGCAAGGGATTATCGGACTACAGGAATGTGTCGCTGACCATCATTCCCGATGCAGATCACAATCTTTCTACGCCCGAAGCGAAAAAAATCTATATCGATACGGTGAAGCGGCTGGCCCTAAAAGGAAAAACGCCGGCTTGACCCGAGTGACATCACCTCGCCCGTCGGTGGCGTTTCGGGTGTTGCGGTATCCGGCAGAAGGGTGATTTTCTTGCTCTCGCCGGGGGCGAGGTGGAACCAGTTTTCCGAGGCGCGGTAGCCTTCCGTCGTGATATGGACGGATTGCGCCAACCGGTCGGTGCCGATCTCGAGCGACCACACCCCTTTTTCCTCACTTGCTCCCAGCTGAAGATTGGCAGCATGCAGCGCCTTTTTCCGACCGAGCGGAAAATGGAATGCGTCGGCGATGACAAGCCCGGTCGCGACATCACGAAGCCGGGCCACCGTGACATCATGGGATGGCGGGCCGAAACGATAGGCATAGGTCGTATCGAAAAAGGCGCCGAACAAATCGGTTGCAGCGATCGTCTGGCCCTGTCGTGGCAGGAGCTTAAGCGGCCGTTTGGCGTGGACAACGGGTTGCGTGCCGTCGCGCAGGCAGGTCAGTTCCAGCATGGCTTCGAGGCCATTGCCGGTTTCATTGATCAGATGAATATCCAGCCCGTTGGTGCCTTCATCGGAAAGACTGACCTGCACCGGGCGAAACGCTCTCTTCAGCGCATGCCAGACGGATTTTGGTCTGCCGGTGGCGTCAATGACACCCCAGCCCGCGCCGGGAACCAGATCCTGCAAGGTCCAGACAAGTGCGCCCCGGCAGGAGGAGGCGTCGCGCCGCCATTCGGCGAAGGTTGCTTCCATGACCTCGGCGGTGGCGGCGCGGGACATGTCGAGATAAAGGCCGCCATCCTCGCGGCGCAGCACATCCGGTTCGACCTCGTAAAGCAGTTTTAGATAGTGGTCGCGGACATCCTCGAAATCCCAGGAGGCGCCGCGATCGCGTGGCGCGCGGGCCTTCCATCGCGGATCATGCACCGCCAATGCGGGAAGATGTCTGTCGAGCGTTTCCTGCTCGGGAATATTGGCGAAGGCGAGGCATTCGGCGGCAAAGCGCACATCGGCACGGCGGGCGTCTTCAAGCGGGCGGCAATAGGCGCCGACGCCATAATAATGGCCGATCCCGGCATTGGGGAAAAACGGCAATGCGCCGCCGGAGGGTGAATTGGCGACATAGACCGCGTCCGGCCGTTTCTCGGCCACCACGTCCGGCAGGATTTCTTCGGTGAGCATTCCCTTCCAGATCTGCTCCGGCAGACCGAGCATTGCGCCTTGCTGGTACATTTCGCTGCCACCGCAAAAGACGGTGAGCGAGGGAGAAAGGGCAATCGCCTCAAGGAACTGCGAGATTTCCGTGACGATATGCTGGTGGAGGGCCTCATCCTTTGCCGGGTAATCGAAGTTGGCAAGCATGGCGTCCTGCCAGACCATGATGCCGAGTTCGTCGCAAAGCGCGAAGAATTCCGGCGTCTCATAGGCCATGGTTCCGCCGAGACGGATCATGTTCATGCCGGCTTCGGCCGCTTTTTTGAGCCACGGCTTGTAATCCGCCCTCGATCCCGGCAGGCGTACAATATCTGCCGTTGTCCAGACCGCGCCGCGGCAGAAGACGGATTGTCCGTTTATCCTGAGCCCGAAACCGTCGCCGTCTTCGCCGTGATCGATCTCCAGCTTTCGGAAGCCGGTGCGGCCAAGCCGGTGTTGCTCGCCGTCCAGCTCCAGAAAGATTTCGTGGAGCGCCGGTCTGCCGTGCGTGTGTGGCCACCAGGTTTCGATGCCGGGTATCTGGAGTTCGCCGAAGAATTTGCCTTTTTCGGTGCTCGAAAGATCGGTGCTGTAACCGGCGCAGATCAGCCGCGCCGTTTCCACGGTGCGGCCTGTTTCCAAGGCAATAGCGACGGTTCCCGTGCCGGTTTCATCCAGCGAGGACCGGACCGTGCAGAGTACACCCTCCTGTCTTATCAGGCTGATGGGTCGCCATGGGCCGGCGGCATGGATTTCCGGGCACCAGCCGGGCATATAGCCGAGCGCCGTGGTGCGGATCAGCCGCAGCCCTTGCGTGTTCATCATCTGCGGCCGCCAGCGGGCACGGGGTCCGGTTTTCTCCAGCCTCGGCGCAAGCGCCCGGAAGCAGATCGACAGCTCGTCCGCACCGGTCAGCTTGACTGGGACCTCCAGCCTTTCGAACATGCTCTGGCTGGCCGCAATCAACTCCCCGTTGAAGAAAATTTCGGCAATTGTGGAAAGACCATCGAAGCGCAGGATCGCCCGCTCTCGCGCATCGGAAATCATGGTCAGGCGATACCAGGCGTCCTTGTCGTTCAGGGGCACCGGGGCAAGGCGGTCGAATTTTCCGGCCATTTCCAATGCCTGCGCCACCGTGCCCGGAACGGATACGTTGAGGCTTTCAAGGGTTGCGGAAATATCGGACGGTGTCTCAAAGGCATTGGCCGGCGTCAGCGTCAGCGTCCAGCCTTCGCTCAGCAATTCCACGCTTTCACCCGGAAGATAAGTCCTCACGCGGCCTCGCTGGCGTTCGACAGTTCTGCGGCCAGGCTCTCCATCAGGCCATCCCATGCTTCCGCAGCCGGATCGAGAACGGAGGCGAGCGCATCGAACTTGCGGCGCGTCACGGCGCGGGCAAGCTGGAACTGTACGGTCTTGGCGACCTCGGAAATGCGCAATGCATGGTCTCTGGCTTCAGAAAAGCCGTCCTTGTCCAGCCATTCGAGATGGCTTGCCGCCAGTTCGAAATTGGCGCCAAGCTGGCGCAGCGTGTTGAAGGCATATTTATGGAAAAAGCCGAAAGGCCTGTCGGCGACCTTCTCCACCTGGGCCGGAAACACGGCCGCGAAAGCCTTGACCGGGTTGGCGGAAGGGCGTCTTGAAAAATGAAACTTCAGCAGCCGTTCGGCTGTCTTGCGGATATGGACCGGTGAAGGATTGGTGTCCGCGAATTTTGCAAATTCCGTATAGGGCAGAAATGGCGGGTCGGTTTCCTGCAGATGGTGCTGGAACAGGCCGTCAAAGTCTTCGCCCGATAAATGGAAAAAACCGGCATTGTGGAAATAGTCGAGTTCCCGCTTCGCCAGATCGAGCCGGTTGATGGCGATGGTGGTCTTGCCGTGCTCCTTCTGGTAGCCCACCCCGTGGGTATCGGGCATATAGAAGCTATCCATCTCGATCAGGCAGATGCGGCCGCGCTCCAGCTGCGCCTCGATGTGGTTTTCCACCCGGTCGAAGATCGCAAGCTCGGTGGCACGAACGCCATAAAGCGCTTCGAGATCTTCCAGCGGCACCTTGAAGAAGGTGAACTGGTCGCCTTCGAAATCCTGCGTCAGGGTGAAACCGAACATGGCTTCCGGCGGCAGGCCCCTGGCGGCCAGCACCTCGATCCACAGATCAATGTAGCAATTGGTTTCCGGCCACATTCTCTCTGAGGAATGAAGCGGATGCTGCACATAATTTTGAGGATCGAGACCGGGGAAAATCTGCCGCATGGATGATCAGCCCCAGAGCGTTTCCACGACCTTCGAAGGCCATTGCTTCACATTGAGACCGTGATGGGCAAAAAGCGCCAGCGCAATACGCTCAAGGCCGAAACCGACACAGGCGGTGTGAGCCACGGCGCCATTGTCGAGGTTCAAGTCCCATTTCTGGCCAAAGGCGTCCTGATGGTAATTGAAGCTCATGCAGGCAGTCGGATTGGTGGCGGATGTAACGGGGATCAGCAATTCGAATTTCAGGTTCTGGTCGCGCTGGTTGTTGGCCAGCATCTTGCCCGCACGGCCGAAGAAGGGATCGTTGGCCACATCGATGGTCACATCAAGCCCGACAGCTTCCATCATCGCCACGCCACGATCCATCCAGATCTGGCGGAATTCGGTCACATCGGCCTCCGTGCCCATGCGCACATATTCACGCATGCGGAAAAGCTGCTGGCGCGCAGGGTCCTTGGATGGTTCATGGCGGAAGCAATAGGACTGGATGTCGTAAAGACCGCCGCCGGAAGGCAAGGCGCCGCGTTTGGCAATGGTCGGATAAAGCGGATAGCAGGCTGCCGGCGTCAGCACGATGTCGGTGGCTTTCTGGTCCTTGGTCCAGTCGCCGCCCTCATCCATGGTTTTCAGCAGGCTGACATGGTCGAGCTCGCAGCCGCAGAAGGAGTGGACCGTGCCGGCAAGCTGCGGGAAGCTCTTCATATAGCCGCTTTTTTCGAAATAAGCGCGGTTGATGCCCGGCGGAAAACGGATCGCTTCAGCGCCGTCGGCACCACCCGTGCGGTCGATCAGCCGTTCGAATGCGGCAATGACGTCCTCGAACTGGCCGCTGCGACCGTAAAGACCGTCTACACCCGTTTCAATCAGCAGGCCTTCTTCGAACAGGCGATCGAGAAAGGATGTTTGCATGTCCATGGTCTTATCCCAAGAGGCTGGTGTCCTGCCTGTGAACCAGGAGGAGATTGGCGGAATTACCGAGAATGCGGTCGTTGGATATCATCAGGCGGGCGGAATGCGCATCGCGAAGGTGACGGCCGAGGCTGTATGGCGTGCCGTTTTTGTAACCCATGATACCGCAGACCAGCATGGCATGGTCGATGATCTCCAGAATGGTTTCCGAAGAGCAGATTTTCACATTGTTCATCGCGACTGCAAAGGCCATCGACATCAGCTTTTCGGCATCGCTCTTGGTGTCTTCATAAGCCTTGATGCCGGCAATGATGTTGGACTTGACCACCTGCAGCTTGGTGGAAACCTCGGCAAGGCGGATCGCGCCGGGAGGTGCGGTGCCGGGCGATTTCCGCGCCGCGGCTCTGACGAAAGACTGGGCGCGCAGCACCGCATCGGACGCAATGCCGTACCAGACGGCGCTCCACAGCAGGTGAGAGCTTGCAAGCATGGATTGGGCGGCGATTTCCGCAAATGGTTTCGGGAAGATTTGCACCGCCGGCGCCTCGCCGCGGAACAGGAACCCGTCCGAGCAGGTGCCACGCATGCCGAGCGTGTCCCAGACATGGGTTTTTTCGAGCGTGTACTGGTTTTTCAGAAAGACGGTCATCACCTGATCGGCGGGCGCGGCATCCTTGTGCGCACGCGAGGTAATGAGAATGGCATCGGCATTGCTGCCATAGGAAATGACGGTGGCGTCCTTCTCCAGCCGGCAGAAGTCGCCTTCGACCTCGATGGCGCAGATGGAGTTGCGCAGATTGCCGCCGATGCCGCCTTCGGTCGTTGCCGAGCCGAGCAGAAGCTGTTCGCTGGCGATGCGGCTCATGAAGCCCGCATGCCATGCGCTTGTCTCGCCGTGTTCCACAAGGCTCGATGCCTTGATGTGGTGCATGGCGAAAATCATTGCCGTTGCCGAACAGGCCTGGCCAAGCCGGGCGCAGATATCGGCGATTTCCTGCAATGAGGCGCCTTCGCCGCCAAGGGAAGAAGGAACCTGAATGCCGAGCAGGCGCTCCCGCTTCAAGGCGTCAACGGCTTCCCCGGGAAAGCGGCCGGTGACATCCACCTCGTCTGCGTGTTTAGCTGCAATTGTCGCAACACGGCCCGCGCGCGCGGACAGCGTTTCATCCTGCGGCGCTACGGTAACGTTCATCAGGCAGCCTCTTTGCCGTCCAGAATGAGCTTAACGGTATCCTCGATCGCCTTGATGCTGGCAAAGGACTTGCGGTTCAGCAGGTTGTCGGGAAACTCGATATCGAAAGCTTCCTCAATACCCAGCATCAATTGCACCGATGCAAAGGAAGAAAGGCCTGCTGCATAAAGATCCGCTTCATTCGCGATCGTATCGACGGGGGTGGGAAGCTGGCCGAATTTCGCCAGTATTTCACGAATAGTCGCATTCATTCCGACGTATCTCCCATGAATTTCATATCAGGATGGTTTGTGCTTATCGTTACGTTGCAAACGATAATATTCGCCTAAACCGTTAGGTTAATTACAACTAACGGCAGCATGCGACATTCCCGCACCGTTGCCAAGCGTTGATCCGCGCCCTTGACAAATCCCGGGCGGTGTCTTTTGCTATCTTCCATTCACCAGGGGTGTCCCGCCAAGGGGCTGAGATTCTGCTGTTATGCGCAGTGACCCGTTGAACCTGATCCAGTTCATACTGGCGTAGGGACGGTGCAAAGACCGAAGGTCGGCTGGCGTCAAGGCGTCCGGTGTCGGCACTTCGGTATTTTCCATCATTCCGGCTCGAACTGGGTCTCCACTGTCAAACTTTGGAGCCTCATGATGAATATCGCTGCCAAGACTATACCGCTTTCGGTCACAACCGGGCCGCATGCCGCCTCTACCAAAATCCACAAAGCCGGCATTTTACATCCCCATATCCGCGTGCCGATGCGCGAGATCGCCGTTCATCCGACGGCGGGCGAACCGCCGGTGACGGTTTACGATTCCTCCGGTCCCTATACCGATCCATCACATCCCGTTCTGATTGAAAAGGGCCTGCCGCGCCTTCGCCACGGCTGGGTCGTGGCGCGTGGCGATGTTGCGGCTTATGATGGCCGGCACGTCAAGCCGGAGGACAACGGCTTTGCCACAGGCGAGCGCCTGACGCCTGAATTTTCCGTCCGTCACCAGCCGCTCAGGGCGACGGCTGGCAAGGCGGTAACCCAGCTTGCCTATGCGCGGGCGGGCATCATCACACCGGAAATGGAATTCATCGCTATCCGCGAAAACCTCGGGCGCGAAGCCGTTAAGGAGAAGTTTATCCGCGACGGCGAGAGTTTTGGTGCGCAAATCCCCGATTTCGTCACGGCGGAATTCGTTCGTCAGGAAGTGGCGGCTGGCCGCGCCATCATTCCCGCCAACATCAATCACCCGGAACTTGAGCCGATGATCATCGGCCGCAATTTTCTGGTGAAGATCAACGCCAATATCGGCAATTCCGCCGTCACTTCCTCCATGGCGGAGGAGGTGGAGAAGATGGTCTGGGCGATCCGCTGGGGCGCGGATACCGTCATGGATCTTTCGACCGGCCGCAACATCCACAATATCCGCGAATGGATCATCCGCAATTCGCCGGTGCCGATCGGCACGGTGCCGCTCTATCAGGCGCTGGAGAAGGTCAACGGCATTGCCGAAGACCTGAACTGGGAAGTGTTCCGCGATACGCTGATCGAACAGGCGGAGCAGGGTGTGGATTACTTCACCATCCATGCCGGCGTTCGGCTGCATTACATTCCGCTCACCGTCAACCGCGTCACCGGCATCGTTTCGCGTGGCGGGTCGATCATGGCCAAGTGGTGTCTGCATCACCACAAGGAAAGTTTCCTCTATGAGCATTTCGAGGAGATCTGCGATATCTGCCGCGCTTATGACGTCTCCTTCTCGCTGGGTGACGGCCTGCGGCCCGGCTCGATTGCCGACGCCAATGACGCCGCGCAGTTCGCTGAACTGGAAACGCTGGGTGAGCTGACGCAGATCGCCTGGGCGAAGGATTGCCAGGTGATGATCGAAGGCCCCGGCCATGTGCCGATGCACAAGATCAAGGAAAATATGGACAAGCAGTTGAAGACCTGCGGCGAGGCGCCTTTCTATACGCTCGGACCGCTGACCACCGATATTGCACCCGGTTACGACCATATTACTTCGGGTATTGGCGCTGCGATGATCGGCTGGTTCGGCACGGCGATGCTCTGCTATGTCACGCCCAAGGAACATCTCGGCCTGCCTGATCGTAACGACGTGAAGGTCGGCGTCATCACCTACAAGATCGCCGCCCATGCCGCCGATCTCGCCAAGGGTCATCCGGCCGCGCAGGTGCGGGACGATGCACTGTCGCGTGCAAGGTTCGAGTTCCGCTGGGAAGACCAGTTCAACCTCTCGCTCGACCCGGATACGGCGCGGTCCTTCCATGACGAAACCCTGCCGAAGGAGGCGCATAAGGTCGCGCATTTCTGCTCCATGTGCGGGCCGAAATTCTGCTCGATGCGGATTTCCCACGATATCCGCGCCGAGGCGCAGAAGGAGGGGCTGGAGGCCATGGCGGCGCGCTTCAAGGAGGGTGGCGAGCTTTACATGCCGCTCGCAACGCCCGCGAATGCCGAATAAAATGCGCGTCCTTGTCAAGGGAACGGGGGTCGCCGGTTTAACGGCGGCCTTCGAACTGGCGCGGAGTGGTGTCTCCGTCGAGGTTTCGGAGCGCAATGCCGAATCTTCTCGCGGCGCATCCTTTTATGCCGGCGGCATGCTGGCACCATGGTGCGAGCGTGAAAATGCGGCGCAGGCGGTCTTATCGCTCGGTCAGGCGGCGCTTGACTGGTGGGACGAGGCGACTCCGGGCCTTGTCGTGCGGAACGGCACGCTGCTTGTCGCAACCGCCCGTGACAAAGCGGAGCTTTCACGTTTCGCATCCAGGACCAGCGGATATCGTTGGGTGGATGACGGGGAAATCGCTGCTCTGGAGCCTGATCTTGCAGGGCGGTTTCGCTCCGGGCTTTATTTTCCGGGCGAGGGGCATCTGGATCCGCGCCTGGCGCTGAAATCGCTGCATGAGCGGCTTTGCGGCCTGGGCGTGCGGTTTCACATGGGCGTTCCGGTGAATGAACAGTCTTTCGACCGGGTGGTGGATTGCACCGGCCCTGCGGCGGTGGGCGCGATTTCCGGACTTCGCGGCGTGCGGGGAGAGATGCTTTATCTCGCCACGTCAGAAGTTTCCCTGTCCCGTCCCGTCCGGCTGCTGCATCCGCGTATTCCGCTTTACATCGTGCCGCGCGAGCCCGGCCGTTTCATGGTGGGTGCGACGATGATCGAAACAGAGGATACGGGCGCGATTTCCGCCCGCTCGATGATGGAGTTCCTGAACGCCACCTATGCCGTTCATCCGGCCTTTCTGGAAGCTGAAATCATCGAAACCGGCACAGGCATACGCCCGGCCTACCCGGACAATCTGCCGAAAGTCACTGAAGACGGCCGGAGAATTTTCATCAACGGCGCGCACCGGCACGGCTTTTTGCTGTCGCCGGCAATGGCGCGGCAGACGGCTGAAATCCTCTGCCAAACTCTCTCTCAAAAGGAACAGGATCATGAAACTTCTGGTGAATGGCGACGAGCTTGATCTCGCCGCTGAAACGCTGGCCGGTTTGCTCGCCAGCCTCGATTATGAAGGCGACTGGCTGGCGACAGCGGTGAACGGTGATCTGGTGCATTCGGAGGAGCGCGCCAATTATCAGCTAAAGGCGTTCGACCGTGTCGAAATCCTCTCGCCGATGCAGGGAGGCTGAGATCATGCTGACGCTTTATGGCCGCGAGGTCTCCTCCCGCCTTCTCCTAGGCACGGCACGTTACCCTTCGCCGGCGGTGCTTGCCGATGCGGTGCGGGCCAGCAAGACGGATATTCTGACGATTTCACTGCGCCGGGAGACGGCGGGCGGCAAGAAGGGCGGCCAGTTTTTCGAGCTGATCCGTGAGCTGGATCGCAGAATCCTGCCCAATACGGCCGGCTGTCACACCGTTAAGGAAGCGGTGCTGACGGCGAAGATGGCCCGGGAGGTTTTTCAGACCAACTGGATCAAGCTGGAGGTCATCGGCCATCACGACACGTTGCAGCCCGATGTCTTTGCGCTGGTCGAAGCGGCGAAAATTCTCTGTGACGATGGTTTCGAGGTATTTCCCTATACAACGGACGATCTTGTCGTGGCTGAGAAGCTGCTGGATGCCGGCTGTAAGGTGCTGATGCCCTGGTGCGCGCCGATCGGCAGCGCCATGGGACCGCTCAATCTGACGGCGCTGAAATCGATGCGGGCGCGATTTGCGGATGTGCCGCTGATCGTCGATGCCGGTATCGGCCGGCCGTCCCATGCGGTGACGGTGATGGAACTTGGCTACGACGCCGTTCTGCTCAATACGGCGGTTGCAGGTGCGGGGGATCCGGTTGGCATGGCGGAGGCTTTCGCCCGCGCCATAGAGGCTGGCCATCAGGCATTCCTGTCCGGTCCGCTGGAGCCGAGAGACATGGCCATTCCCTCGACACCCGTTATCGGGACGGCGGTTTTCTCCTGATCGCGGTCTGCCGCCGTCATCGGACATGTCACCTTTTGCGTTGACAGTGTCCCGTGGCGGCGAGATACCGGGAGAAAAGGGGAACGGCATGGCGGCACGCAACAATCTTCTGACGGATATCGATGGCGTTTCGGTTGGCAATGTGACCGATCTTTCCCTCGGCTCCGGCGTCACCGCCATTGTTTTCGAAAAGCCCGTTGTCGCTTCCGGTTCGGTTCTCGGCGGTGCGCCCGGCGGGCGCGATACCGGCCTGCTCGACCCGGCGATGACGGTAGAAGCCGTGGATGCCTTCGTGCTCTCGGGTGGTTCAGCCTTCGGGCTGGATGCGGCGGGCGGCGTTCAGGCCGGGCTGCGCGAGATCGGCCGTGGCCTGCAGGTTGGGTCCACCCGCGTTCCCATCGTGCCGCAGGCGATCCTGATGGATCTGCTGAATGGCGGCGACAAGGATTGGGGGCTGCATTCGCCCTATCGCGAGATGGGATATGCGGCCTTCAAGGCGGCGCGTGCGGAGCCCTTCGAACTTGGAACGGCCGGTGCGGGAACGGGGGCGACGACCGCCACCTTCAAGGGCGGTCTTGGTTCGGTAAGCGCTGTCAGTTCCGGCGGTTATAAGTTGGCGGCCATCGTCGCCGTCAATGCGCTCGGTTCTGCAACTGTTGGAACCAGCCGCCATTTCTGGTCTGCGCCTTTTGAAGTGCAGGGTGAGTTCGGCGATTGCCTTTTTCCGGACCGTTTCGAGCCCGATCATACTGCCTTGCGCCTGAAGGGCGTGAACCTGACCGCGACGACGATCGGCGCGGTGGTGACAGACGCCGTCCTTACGAAGTCGCAGGCGCATCGCCTTTCCATCATGGCCCATGACGGGCTGGCGCGTGCCGTTCTGCCCGCCCATCTGCCGAGCGATGGCGACACCATGTTCGCGGCTGCGACCGGCGAGAAGCCGCTCGAGGGCGGCGCCCATTTTGCCGAGCTTTGCCATCTGGCCACCATTGTCATGGCGCGGGCTGTGGCACGTGGTGTCTATGAGGCGACGGCTTTGCCGCAGCACGGTGCGCAGAAAGCCTATCGTGATCTGCATGGCGGGGATCTTTGAACGATGAGTGAGATACTCCCCCCGCTGAAACCGGTTCTCCGTGTCGATTTTCCGCCCGGCGAGCGTCTCGGGCACGGCAAGATCGAGTTGATGGAGCTGATTGTCGAAACCGGCTCTATCTCGGCCGCCGGGCGGGCGATGGATATGTCCTATCGCCGCGCATGGCTGCTTGTCGACGCGCTGAACCATATGTTCAAACAGCCGGTCATCGAATCACAACGGGGCGGCAAGCAGGGGGGTGGTGCTGCGCTGACTGTATTCGGCACCGAACTGCTTGAGCGCTATCGCGGCATGGAAAAGCGGATGAACGAGGCTTTGCGCCCGGATATCGACTGGCTCGAGGCCAACCGCAATCCGGATGCCGCCTTTAATACGGATCGATAGCCGCCGACTTTATGATCGCATGTACGGGTTTTCCAACGTCCAGCTGAAGGCGCTCGCGTGACAAATCGGTGATGCGCGACTGGATGATATCGCCGCCGCAATCCACCTGAACGGTCACCATGCCGTCTTCGCTGGCAGAGATGCCGGCAATCTGGCCTTCAAGAATGTTGAGTGCGCTCAGTCCTTCCGGTTTTACCAAAGCCAGCATCACATCGCGTGCCGGTATCAGCACCCTGGCAGCCATTCCCGGTTTTCCGCTTTTTGCCGGAACCTGCAGGAGTGACGAGGTGAGCCTTACGGCGGCAAGCCCATGTCTTTCATCGAAACTTTCGATGCGCCCGGAAAGGATGCTGCCCGCTTCACGCCTTTCGAGGTGAGTACTGAAATCCGGTCTCGACAGCACGTCTGCGGCTTTTCCCTGTGCTTCCACCTTGCCATCCTTCATCACCACGATGCGGTCTGCGAGGCGGGCGACCTCCTGGATGGAGTGACTGACGTAGACGATCGGGATTTTCGTCTCATCGCGCAGCCGTTCGAGATAGGGGATGATCTCCGCCTTTCGTTCCTCGTCCAGCGAGGCGAGAGGTTCATCCATCAAGAGCAATCGGGGCGATGACAGAAGGGCGCGGCCGATGGCGACGCGCTGTTTTTCTCCGCCGGAAAGTTTGTCCGGGCGACGCTGCAAAAGATGGCCGATGCCCAGCATCTCGACGATGCGGTTTTCATTCGCGTCCTTCGCCTTTTCCGTGGCGAACCATTTGCCGTAATGCAGGTTCTGGACAACGCTGAGGTGGGGAAACAGCCGTGCTTCCTGAAAGACATAGCCGAAACGACGCTTATGCGCGGGCAGAAACAGCCGTTTCTGACTATCGGCCAGCCATTTGCCATCCAGCGAGACCTGCCCTTCATCGGGCCGCAGCAGACCCGCGATGATTCGAATCATCGAGGTCTTGCCGGAACCGGAACGCCCGAACAGGGCCGTGACGCCCCCTTCAGAGCTAAAGGATGCGTCCAGCACAAAGGAACCGAGGCGATGGCGGGTGGTGACCGAGAGCGTCATTCCATGCTTACCCGTTTTCCGATGATACGGGCCAGAAACTCCGAGACGAGCAGGGCCAGCATGGAAATCACCACCGAAACGATGGTCAGCCGCAATGCGCCTGCATCGCCGCCGGGAACCTGCGTGAAGGTGTAGATGGCGGCAGACAGTGTCTGGGTCTCGCCGGGAATATTGGACACGAAGGTGATGGTCGCGCCGAATTCGCCCATGGCCTTGGCAAAAGCGAGGATCATGCCCGCGATGATGCCCGGTAACGTCAGGGGCAGGGTGACGGTGAGAAACACCCAGAAAGGGCTCGCCCCCAATGTTCCTGCGGCTTCTTCCAGCTTGCGGTCCACCGCTTCGATGGAGAGGCGAATGGAGCGGACCATCAGGGGAAAGGCCATGACGGCGCAGGCAAGGGCCGCCCCTGTCCAGCGGAATGAAAAGACGATACCGAACCAGCTATCGAGAAATTGGCCGATTGCGCCCCTGCGGCCGAAGAGGACCAGGAGCAGAAAGCCGGTAACGACGGGTGGCAGAATGAGCGGCAGGTGCACGATGCCGTTGAGCAGCGACTTGCCCCAGAAGCGGCCGCGGGCCAGCGCCACGGCAACCGCGATCCCGAAGGGCAGGCTGGCGAACATGGCGATGGAGGACACCCACAGGCTGAGCCTGATCGCCGTCCATTCTTCGGGGCTGAGTGTCCACCAATGCAATGCCATATCCTGCAATCGTCATGTTTCATGGCCCGCCGGGAAGCGGGCCTGAGAGGAGCTTATTTCAAAACGGTAAAGCCTTGCTTTTCGAAGAAAGGCGTCGCTTTTTCGGACTTCAGGAAATCCAGATAGGATTTTGCCGCCGGCGATTTCGCCTCGGAAAGAACGGCAACCGGATAGATGATCGGCGGATGGCTGTCTTCCGGGAAGGTGCCGACAATCTTCACGCCCGGGTCGGCGGCAGCATCGGTCTGATAAACGATGCCATAGGGTGCTTCACCGCGCGATACGAGCAAGAGCGCTGCGCGCACGCTTTCTGCGCCGGCCACTTTGCTCTCCACCGAGGACCAGACGCCGAGTTTTTCCAGTGCCGCCTTGCCGTATTTGCCGGCGGGAACGGAGTCGACCGCGCCCATGGCGAGGCGACCATCGCCGACCAGTCCGGCGAGATCGAAGCCCTGCTTGATGTCGACTGTCTTTGCCTTGTCGGCGGGAGCGACGAGAACGATGCGGTTGCCGAGCAGATTGGAGCGGCTTGCACTATCGATCAATTTCTTGTCGGCGACATAGTCCATCCATGCAAGGTCGGCGGAAATGAAGATATCCGCCGGCGCACCCTGCTCGATCTGCTTGGCGAGGGCGGAGCTTGCGGCGTAGGACACGGTCGCTTCGTTGCCGCTTTCCTTTGCCCATTCGGCATTGATGGCATCAAGCGCGTTTTTCATGCTCGCGGCTGCAAAAACCGTGACTTTTTCGGCGGCGTGGGCGGGAACGACCGCAAAGGATGCCGCCATCCAGAAGGATGTCGCCGCGGCGATGGTTTTGAAGAAGTTGCGACGCAAGAGTGTCATGGTGTGTCCCCCGGGTTCGAGATATCCTGATGAATATATCGATAGGCCTATAGGGCAATCATTATATTTTCAAGAATATATCGATGCCGAAGAAAAAGCCGCCTTCACTGGCGGCTTTCGGCTTGTGAATCAGAAGCGTTCACCAGCAAAATGGGCGATCTGGGCGCCCGCCTCGTAATAGGCTTCCTTCACCGCACGGAAGGCCTGCGCTTTCGGCTCCGTCAGGGGCAGGGGTAACTCGTTCTCAGGGATGTCGCCAAGAATGTGGTGGGCAATCACCTTGCCGAAGGCCGTGCCGGGTGCGATGCCCCGGCCGTTATAGCCTGAAAAACCGACGACATTTTCCGCGAATTTATGGAAGCGCGGCACGGCATTGTCGGTCATGCCGATCTGCCCGTACCATTCGCACTCGAATTGCGCCTCGCCGAGTTGCGGGAAAAGACGCTTCAGGGATCGTTTCGCCCAGGCCCGGTGAATGGCGGCACCCGGGCCACGCAGGGCGCCGACGCTGCCGAAGACCAGCCGGCCGGCCTTGTCCATGCGGAACGATGACAGGATTTCCTTCGTATCCCAGCAACCTTCGCGGCCGGGCAGAATGCTCTTTCGCACATTGTCGCTGAGCGGTCTGGTCGCGAAGTTGAAATAGGGCAGGTAGGTCTGCTCGTCACGGACGATCTGCCATGGCCCGGTACTATAGGCCTCCGTGGCGACGACGATCCAGTTTGCGGTCACCGACCCTCGAGGCGTCTTGACCACCCATTTTCCACCGCTGCGCTCGGTTGCTACAACGGGGCTTGCGGTGTGCAGCCGTGCGCCGGCTTTCTGTGCGGCGGCAGCCAGTCCGCGTACATAGGCAAGCGGCTGAAGCGTGCCGGCGCGCGTGTCGAAAAGCGCGCCGGAATAGGCGGTGCTGCCGGTGCGTCTTGCCGTTTCGTCAGCATTTAGGACGCGGACAGGCGCGCCCCTCGCTGCCCATTGTTCGCAGCGCTCGCGAATTTCGCTGAGCCCTTTCTCACCGACGGCACAATGGAGCGTGCCGTTCTTTTCGATCTCGCAGGGGATCTCGTGTTTTTCCACCAGTTCACGCACAAGCAATGGCGCATCGCCGAGAAGACCGAGAAGCCGTTCCCCATAGGTCTCACCCAGTACGCCGGGGAGCTCCTTTGGCATGACCCACATGCCGCCATTGATGAGGCCGACATTGCGGCCCGCGCCACCAAAACCAATTTCTTTTGCTTCGAGAAGAACGACGTCCACACCCTTTTCCGCAAGATGAAGGGCGGCGGATTGTCCGGTGAAGCCGCCGCCGACAATCACGACATCGGCAACCGCAGCGCCTTCCAATGCGGGCGTTACCGGCGGTTGCGGCGCGGTCTTTTCCCAGAGACCGTGCGAGCGGGGATCATTATACATCGTTCCACCATTTCCCGGGCGAGTTCATTTGTTTTTCGTATGAGTGGCAAGCCCTTGTTTATGAGACTTTACAAGCTGCAACTCCTGTTGAATATCGACATATCGTCAAGAGTTCATTCCGTGAGGGAATATGGTTCTTCCGCCGCGCCGCTTTTTGCCGTCGCTTTCGCTTCTGGCGGCTTTTGAAGCCGCTTCGCGCACCGGCAGTGTGACCGCCGCCGCAAGGGAACTTGGCCTGACGCAAGGGGCGGTCAGTCGGCAAATCCTGGCACTTGAAGAGCAGCTTGGTGTGGCGCTGTTTCTGCGCGAACGGCAGACGATCCGGCTCACCCGGGCGGGAGAAGGTTATGCGCGGGAAATCCGTGAGGCGCTGCGGCGCATTTCAACGGCCTCGCTTAATCTGCGCGCCAATCCGGATGGCGGCACGCTCAATCTCGGGGTTCTGCCAAGCTTTGGTACGCGCTGGCTGGTGCCGCGCCTGCCCGATTTCATCGCCAGTCATCCGGGTGTTTCGGTCAATCTTCTGACGCGATCATCGCTATTCGATTTCCGGACCGATACCGTCGATGCCGCGATCCATTTCGGGTTGCCGCATTGGCCGGGAACCGAGCTTGTGTTTCTGATGCATGAAAAAGTCGTTCCGGTATGCAGCCCGGCTTTCAGGCAGCGCCACGGGCTTTCACAGCCGGGTGACCTGCTGCATGTGCCGCTCTTACACATGACGACCCGGCCGGATGCCTGGGAGCAATGGTTTCGCAGCCATGATGTGCGTTTCGACAATGTGCATGGCATGCTTTTCGATCAGTTCACGACGATTGCCGAGGCGGCGAGCGTCGGCGTTGGGGTGTCGCTCATTCCTTCCTTCATGATCGAGGAGGAATTGCGAAGCGGCCGGCTTGTCGCGGCGGTTGCGGGGGAGGTGCAGAGCGAAGAGGCCTATTATCTCGCCTGCATGCCGGATCGCGCCGGGTATACGCCGCTTGAGAGTTTCCGAAGCTGGATCGTTGCACAGGCCGCTGCCGGGACAGGCGGCGGCGGATGAGACTTTTCGGCGTAAACCTGTGGGCGGTCTTGCAAGACCGGCGCGGCTAAGCCAATAGTGCGCCATGACGTGTGGCCGACAGCGCCATGCACCGCAAGTTCCAATACGGGAGATGTCCGTGAAGCCCATTTTTGTTCAGCTTCAATGCGAGCCCGGCAAGACCTACGATGTCGCCGATGCCATCTATAAAACGGAACTGGTTTCCGAGCTTTAT
Organism: Agrobacterium sp. GW821-FHT14E08; assembly: GCF_058803865.1. Classification (NCBI taxonomy): domain Bacteria; kingdom Pseudomonadati; phylum Pseudomonadota; class Alphaproteobacteria; order Hyphomicrobiales; family Rhizobiaceae; genus Agrobacterium; species Agrobacterium sp. GW821-FHT14E08. The sequence goes on from NZ_JBXAPJ010000005.1 coordinate 369,047, forward strand.
TCCACCAGCGGCGAATATGATCTGTTGCTGAAAATCTATCTTCCGCAGGAAGAGGATATCGGCAAGTTCATCAACCAGCACATCGTCAATATTCCGGGGATCGTTCGTTCGCTGACGACGCTGACATTCACCGCGTTCTGACGCGGGTTTCGAAATCACACGCTCGGCACTCATTCCTGCGCCTGTGACGGGAATTCAGGCGACGCGCGTCTGCGTGGTGGAGAGACCTTTTGCCCAAGGACCTGGGCTGGCTAGATTCCCTGTGACGAGCACAGGAATCGGGAGAGGTGTGAGCCTCAGGAGCGCCCGGGTGGCGTTTGGCACTCAAATTCGGATTTGGAAAAGCTATTTCAACTCAGCGCCAGGCGTATTGATACACCCAGGATGGTCTATGACAGAGCAGTAGACGAATTGTCAGGCAAGATAAAAGCGCGCCATCGACCCGATATTGGGGATCCAATATGTGGCGCGCTTTGGTTTTGATGGGGCTGCGAGCGGGCGAGATTTTTCCCGCATCAGGCGACTGCAGCCAGGTTCCGGTTGCGCACGAGATCGCGAATTGCAATCCGCACGTCGTCTGCGCTGTCGAACTTCTGTTCGTCCAGGTCGTGAACGTGGAACTTCACCGCGATGAACTTCAGCCGGTCGTTGTCCGGTATGACGATGCCGACGGGTTCGCCAGCGAATTCAATAACTTGCTTTTGCATAGATATACTCCCGCTGTGGCTCATTAACACAGCATGTTGTCGAACTGATTTTCAGGAAATTGAGACCGTCAGGTCACATTCGACAGCAGCGGGAACACGTGGATTTAAATCCAGCATTCCAGGACTCAAGACCAAGGATTGCGTTGATGTTGATATGTTTTGACATGACACACTCCCTGTATTGGTGTTGGCCCAGAATCAGGAGACTCGTTCTCCAGTTCCACACTGATAATCCAGACCACCACTAAAATCAATGCTGATTGTTATAGGTAGAATATTTTTCTTTATGATGACAGGAGAGGGGCGGAAATGTGAAATTTTTGTTTTCGCTCGAGGCGGTCGCAAAAAGCCCGGCGCGGCGGGCTTTTTATGCCTTTTTTAATCGCCGCCAGATGCAGGCGGTGGGTAAATATGATCGTTTCCGTTGAAATCAGAGACGGAATAACAGCCATCGCGGGTTTTTTCGGCCGCATTTCGGCCGATCGTGGCCTTGCCGTGGCCGCCCGGTATGTCGAGAACATAGGTCGGCTGGCATAGACCGGAGACATGTCCGCGCAGGGCGGAAACGATTCGCTGACCCTCCTCGATCGTCAGCCGGAAATGGCTGGTTCCGGGCGCAAGATCGGGATGGTGCAGGTAATAGGGTTTGATCCGGGTTTCGACAAAGGCACGCATCAGATCGGCCAGAACTGCCGGATCGTCGTTGACGCCCTTCAGAAGCACGGTCTGGCTGACCATGGCGATGCCGGCATCGATCAGCCGCGCGCAGGCGCTTCGGGCTTCCTGCCCGAGTTCGCGCGCGTGATTGGCGTGCAGGGCGACATAGGTGGTCTTGCCGCTGGCCTTCAGCGCCTCGATCAGCGGCTCGTCGATGCGGTCGGGATCGACGACCGGCACACGGGTGTGGAAGCGAACGATCTTGACGTGCTGTATGTCTTTCAGCCGCTTCATCAGATCGGAAAGGCGTCGCGGGGAGAGCACCAGGGGATCGCCGCCGGTGAGGATGACCTCCCAGATGGCCGGGTTGGCTTTTATATAGTCGAATGCGGCGTCCAGCTCTTCCGGGCTCATCATGCCGTTGCCCTGCGGCCCAACCATCTCGCGACGGAAGCAGAAACGGCAATAGACGGGGCAGACATGCACTGCCTTTAAAAGAACCCGGTCGGGATACCGGTGAACGATGCCATGGACGGGACTATGGGCATCATCGCCAATCGGATCGTCCCGCTCCTCGGGGAGATGGACGAGTTCCGCCGCATCCGGCACGAATTGCCGGGCAATGGGGTCCTGCGGATTCCGGCTGTCTACCAGTGCGGCCATTGTTGGCGTGATGGCGAGCGCGTAACGCTGCGTGACCGCACGAAGGCTCTCGAGCGCCTCGGTCTTGATCAGCCCGGCCTCGAGAAGCGCTTCAGGTGTCTTGATGGTTTCAAGTCTTGTCATCGACCATATTCCGCGACGGGCGCCCACATGACGAGATCGATGCGGGGCGCCCCGGTCGCCAGCATGACCAGCCGGTCGAAGCCGAGTGCTATGCCGCTAGCCGGCGACATGATCGCCAGTGCTGCGAGAAAATCCTCGTCCAGCGGATATGTCTCATCGTAAACCCGCTGTTTCTCGGCCATTTCCATTTCGAAACGCCGTCTCTGCTCGGCGGCGTCGGTCAATTCGCCAAAGGCATTGGCAAGTTCCACGCCGCAGGCATAAAGCTCGAAACGTTCCGCCACCCGCGCATCATCAGGCGATTTGCGGGCAAGAGCCGCTTCGCAGGTCGGATATTCGTCAAGAATGGTTGCACGGCCAAAGCCCAGTTCTGGCTCCACCCGCTCGACAATCACGCGGCTGAACATATCCGCCCAGGTGTCGTCATCGGCGACGCGAATGCCGGCATTGGTAAGGCTTTCGGCGAGGTGCCTCTCGTCCGTTTCACCGTTTCGGCCGATGGTCGCGAGGAGGTCAATTGCCGCATAACGCTCGAAGGCTTCGGCAACGCTCAGGCGTTCCGGCTCGAGGAAGGGATCGACGCTGCGGCCACGATAGGTAAAGTTTTTCGTCTTGGCGGTCTCGGCGGCCAGTGCCAGAAGGTCGGCGCTGTCCTTCATCAGGGTCTCGTAGGTCTCACCGACCCGATACCATTCCAGCATGGTGAATTCCGGGTGGTGCAGGGGGCCTCTCTCCCGGTTTCGGTAAACATGGGCGAAACAGAGGATGCGTTCTTCACCGGCCGCGAGCAGCTTCTTGCAGGCAAATTCCGGCGAGGTGTGGAGATAGAGCGGGGCGCTGTCGCCGGCCGATGTCAGGCCCTGGGTGGCGAAGGCGTGCAGATGTGCCTCGTTGCCGGGGGAAACCTGCAGCGTGGCGGTGTCGACTTCGAGAAAATCGGCGCGCGCGAAATGGCTGCGAAACGCCGACTGGATCGCATTGCGTCCAAGCAGGAAAGCGCGGCGGTCTGCGTGAACATTGGGCGTCCACCATGGCGACATTGTCTCGTTGTTCGAGCCCATTTCTCTTTTCTTTTCCGTCTTCCCTGCGGGCCCTGTTGCGGATAAACGGCCCGCAAAACGCCTGATCGCATCATTTAAAGCAATTCCGGGCGGAAAACCGCTAGGCACTCTTTCGCGAATTGCTGTAGAAGGCTGGCAATTCGCGCGGATTTAAGGTAGTTGCGCCCCAGAAAAAAGACAAAACGTCTGCCGGGGCCGGTGCTGCCGCGCAGTCCTTTACGACGCATTTCATCGAGTTACAAGGAAGTCATATGGTCAAGGTTATCGCCTCATCCGTCCGCAAGGGCAATGTTCTCGACGTGGACGGCAAGCTTTACGTCGTTCTTACCGCGCAGAACTTTCACCCCGGCAAGGGCACGCCGGTCACGCAGGTAGACATGCGCCGCATCGTTGACGGCGTGAAGGTCTCCGAGCGCTGGCGTACCACCGAGCAGGTCGAGCGCGCTTTCGTCGAGGACCTGAACTTCCAGTTCCTTTATGAAGATGGCGAAGGCTTCCACTTCATGAACCCGGAAAACTACGATCAGGTTGTTGTCGACGTCGACACGATGGGCGACCAGAAGGCCTATCTGCAGGAAGGCATGACCTGCGTTCTTTCCATCCACGAAGGCAATCCGCTGGCTGTCGAACTGCCGCGCCACGTCACGCTGGAAATCATGGAAACGGAACCGGTCGTTAAGGGCCAGACGGCGTCTTCTTCCTACAAGCCGGCAATCCTTTCCAACGGCATCCGCACCATGGTTCCGCCGCATATCGATGCCGGCATCCGCGTGGTCATCGCGACGGAAGACAATTCCTACGTCGAGCGCGCCAAGAGCTGAGCCTGATGGCTGGTTAAACAAAAAGCACCGGGTGACTGGTGCTTTTTTTATGCCCTGAATAGCAAAAGCCCGCGTCGAAAGACGCGGGCTTTTTGTTTGCCTTTTTGGGCCGTCTTACATGCCCTTCGCGGCGGCCACGGTCGGGCCGGCTGACTTCTTCGGGGCTGGCTGTCCAACGGCATAACCGCCACCGAGAGCCACGTTGAGCGAGACATAGTCCTGCGCGGTCGTCTGGATCGCCGTGGCAAGGTTTGCCTGCGCATCCGAGACCGAGCGCTGGGCATCCAGAACGTCGAGCAGAGACGATGCACCATCGCGATAGCTGGCGGTCGAGAGCTGCAGTGCTTCCTGGTAGGAGGCGACGGTCTTTCTCAGAGCGTCGACGGTACGCTGGTCGCGATTGATGGCGGCCAGGGCGTTTTCGACTTCTTCCACCGCGTTGAGAACGGTCGCCTTCCAGACGAGATATTGCTCGCGTGCCTGTGAGTTGGCGATGTCAACATTGGCGCGGAGTCTGCCACCGTCGAGGATCGGAAGGGTGAGGCTCGGACCGAAGGACCAGCTATTGGCCGTTCCCCTGCCGCCGCCACTCAGGAAATTGTAGCTCGGGGTGATCGCGCCACCAAGCTCGATGCTCGGATAAAGCTGCGCCTCGGTTACACCGATCGTGGCGACCGCAGCGGCGAGATTACGTTCGGCGACGCGGATGTCCGGACGGTTGCGGATCAGGTCAGCCGGAATGCCGGTGCGGGGAACTGCGCGCGCAACAGGCTGGCGTGCGCCCTTCTGCAGTTCAGCAATGAGCGTTGAGGCCGGCATGCCGAGCAGGGTCGCGATGCGATGCGCAGCCTTGCGGAAGCTGGTTTCAAGGCCCGGGATCTGTGACAGCGTGGAATTGACCAGACCTTCGGACTGGACGACATCGAGACGCGAGGCGGCACCCGCTTCGAGCTGCAGCTTGGTCAGATCGAGTGTTTCACGGCGTGAGCCCAGGTTCTGGCGGGCAATCGCCAGACGTTCCTGATAATAGCGCACGTCGATATAGGCAGCGGCGACGGATGAAATCAGCGTCAGGCGCTGAACGTCGACGGTGGAGTAAGCGGCATCGAGCGATGCATTGGCGCTTTCCGTTGCCCGGCGATAGCGGCCGAAGAGGTCGAGGAACCAGGAAACGCTGAGGCCGCCGGAAGACACGTTGGTGACGGGAACGTCACGATAGCTGCCCTTGGTCTCGCTGGTCGTGTGGCTGCCACTGCCCGTCAGGCTCGGCAGGCCGCCGGCGCCGTCCACGATCACCTGGGCCTGCGCCTGATTGATGCGCTCGATAGCCTGCATCACGGTGAGGTTCTGTGCGAGGCCGGTGGAAACGTAACCGTTCAGACGGCTGTCGTTGAAAGCAGTCCACCATGCAACGCTGCTGATGTCGCCATTACTGGTTTTTCCGGCTTCCGCAAACTTTCCCGGCAATTGGATTTCCGGCGTCTTGTGGTCGGGTCCAACAACACAGCCTGAAAGCAGCAGCATTGTCAGGGGAAGAGTAGCGCGAATAGACAGCATATAGTTTTCCCAATTCTCTGGTTGGCTTACCGAGCGCGGCTTGCTGACAAATGGGCTGCGCGGTCGATATGCCGTAGAAACGTGCATTTGCCAAATCGGCAACATTTCTAGCAGCGTATTAACGGTTGGCACAGCCCATTTTTGTTTTGTTAACGCCTTGAAAGGCGACGAATGATGACGAAAAAGGACGGAACGAAGAAAATTCCGAGCAGTGTTGCAGAAAGCATACCACCCAGCACCCCAATGCCGATTGCATTTTGTGCAGCAGAACCCGCTCCGGTTGCAATCGCCAGAGGTACGACGCCGAGGATGAAGGCGAGCGATGTCATGATGATCGGACGCAGGCGAAGCTTCGCCGCTTCCAGCGTCGCTTCCAGCAGACTCAAGCCGTGCTCCTGCCGTTCCTTGGCGAATTCGACGATCAGGATCGCGTTTTTCGCGGCAAGGCCGATTGTCGTGAGCAGGCCCACCTTGAAGTAGACGTCGTTCGACTGGCCGAAGAAATGGGCCGCGGTCAGAGCGCCGAGGACGCCCACCGGCACGGCCATGATGACCGAGAAGGGGATCGACCAGCTTTCATAAAGGGCTGCAAGGCAAAGGAACACGATCAGAACCGACAGCGCGTAGAGCATCGGAGCCTGTGAACCCGAAAGCCGCTCCTGATAGGAGATGCCCTGCCATGCCACGGTGTAACCGCCCGGCAGGCTCGCCGTCAGGCGTTCCATCTCGTCCATAGCATCACCGGACGCGACGCCCGCGCCGGCGGTGCCTTCAAGCGAGATCGCACCCGTGCCGTTGAAACGGGCGAGAGACGGCGGCGCATTGACCCATTTCACCTCGCTGAAGGAGGAGAAGGGCACCATTTCGCCGCTGGTATTGCGGGCATACCAGAACTTCAGGTCGTCCGGCTGCATGCGATAAGGCGCATCACCCTGGACATAGACCGGCTTGAGTTCACCGTTGAGGGTGAAGTCGTTGACATCCCGGCCGGCAAAGATCGTCGACAGCATGAGGTTCACGGAGGAAAGATCGACCCCCATGGCTCCCATCTTTTCCTGATCGAGAATGATCTTCATCTGCGTTTCGTTGTCCTGGCTGTCGCTTCTGAGCGAGCTGACCTTCGGATTGCTGGTCGCAAGCGCAATCAGCTCCTTGGACGTGGCCGTCAGTGCCTCTGTGCCATTACGGCCGCTATCCACGAGATACATCGAGAAACCGCTCGATGTGCCCATACCCTGAATGGCCGGCGGCAGAAGCGGGAACACCTGCGCATCGCGGAAACCGAAGAATGTGCCCATCGCACGCTGCACAATGGCGCCTGCGTGTTGATCGGGCGCGGTTCTCTCGGCGAAATCCTTGAGCTTGGTGAAGACGATGGCGTTGTTCTGGCCGGAACCGCTGAAGCTGAAGCCCAGAACACCGAAAACCGATTCGACATTGTTGGCTTCCTTTTCGCGGAAGTAGTTTTCGACCTGCTTCACCACCTCGTTTGTGCGTTCGATATTCGAACCCGTCGGGGTCTGGATGATCGTCAGCAGCACGCCCTGGTCTTCCTGCGGCAGGAATGAGCTGGGCAGCTTGCTGAAGAACCAGGCGCAGCCGCCGATCACGATCGCGAAAATAATCATCACGCGCAGAGGCCGCTTCAGCAGGTAGCCGATGGAGGAAACATAACCGTCCGTCGTCTTGCCGAAGCCGCGGTTGAACCAAGCGCCCGGTCCGCGCTGCTTCTTGTGATGATCGATCGGCTTCAGCATCGTGGCGCAAAGCGCCGGCGTCAGAACGATGGCGACCACTGCCGAAAGCAGCATGGCCGAAACGATGGTGATCGAGAACTGGCGATAAATGATGCCCGTCGATCCGCCGAAGAATGCCATCGGGATGAACACGGCCGTCAGCACGAGCGCGATGCCGATGATCGCGCCAGTGATTTCACCCATCGACTTTTCGGTTGCCTCGACCGGCGACAGGCCCTCTTCCGACATGATGCGCTCGACGTTTTCGACAACAACGATGGCGTCGTCGACGAGAAGGCCGATGGCCAGAACCATGGCGAACATGGTGAGCGTGTTGATGGAATATCCTGTCAGTGCAAGGACACCGAAAGTGCCGAGAAGCACGACGGGAACCGCGATCATCGGAATGAAGGTGGCTCTGAGATTCTGCAGGAACACCAGAAGCACGACGAAGACGAGAATGATCGCTTCAATCAGCGTATGCACCACTTTCTCGATCGACAGCTTCACGAAGGGTGTCGTGTCATAGGGATATTCGATCGAAACCCCCTCGGGCAGCGAACCCTCGACGGCGGAAAGCGCCGACTTTACACGCGCTGCCGTATCGAGCGCGTTCGCGCCCGTGGCGAGGTTGACCGCGAAACCGGCAGAGGGACGGCCGTTCGAACGGGAATCGCCACCATAGGTTTCCTGGCCGATTTCGATGCGCGCCACGTCGCTCAGGCGAACGGTTGCGCCGTCCTTCTCGACTTTCAGGATGACCGATTCGAAATCGGCCACGGTGGTGAGCTGGCTCTGCGCCGTCACCGTCACGTTCAGCTGCTGGCCCTTGACGGCGGGCACGGCGCCAAGAGAACCGACCGAAACCTGGGTATTCTGGCTTTCGATGGCGCTTGTCACGTCGGCCGTGGTCAGCTGGTACTTGTTGAGCTTGAACGGATCCAGCCAGATGCGCATCGCATATTCGGAACCGAAGACGTTGATGCTGCCCACGCCTTCGAGGCGCTTGATCTGGTCTTCGACACGCGAGGAGAAGACGTCGCCGAGATCGGCCGAATTGCGTTTGCCGTCGGTCGAGATCAGCGCACCCACCATCAGAATGCTCGATGTGGAGCGGCTGACCTGGATACCCTGCTGCTGCACGGTATCGGGCAATTGCGACTGGACGAGCTGCAGCTTGTTCTGCACCTGAACCTGCGCGATGTCAGGCATGATGCTGTTGCCGAAGGTCAGTGTCACTTCGGCGCTGCCGGTGGAGGATGACGAGGTCATATAGGTGAGGTCGTCAAGGCCGGTCATGCCGTCCTCGATGATCGTCGTCACCGATTTCTCGACGGTCTCGGCGCTCGCGCCATTATAGGTCGCGCTGACGCGTACCGTCGTCGGGGCAATATCGGGATATTGCGAAATGGAAAGCGTCCAGATCGCAAGGGCGCCACCCAGCATGATGACGATGGCGATAACCCATGCAAACACGGGGCGCCGGATGAAGAAATGGGCCATGGCAGTCCTGCCTTACCTTTTACGAGCTTCGACCTGGGGTTTCGTGCTCATGCTTATTTCGTGGGGGCGGCGGCAGGCTGAGCTTGCTGCGGCAGAACGACGATACCGCGATCGTCGATGGTCACTTCAACCGGTGCGACCGTCGCACCGTCGGCAATCCACTGGAAACCGTCGACGATGAGCTTGTCGCCATCCTTGACGTTCTCCGTTACCAGCCAGGCATTGCCCGACTGCTGGCTGGACGGGAAGGTGCGGGTTTCCACCTTGTTTTCCGCCGAGACGAATTTTGCGGTCAGTTCGCCGTTGGCGTTGCGGCTTGCCGCGCGCTGGGGAATGCGGAAACCCTTTTCCTTGCCGATGGTCAGCGTGGCGCGGACATAGGTGCCGGGAAGCAGGAGATCGTCCGGGTTCTCGAAGAGAGCGCGGATGGAGAAGGTGCCGGTGGTTTCGCTCACCGCCATGTCCGACATGTCGATCTTGCCGTCATGTTTGTATTCGGTGCCGTCTTCCAAGGTCAGGTGAATACCTGTTTCTTTCGTGTCGCCGCCGAGCTGGCCCGACGAGATCGCCTTTTTCAGACGCAGGAGATTGATGCTGGATTCCATCAGATCGATATAGATCGGATCGATGCGGCGCAGCGTCGTCAAAGCGGTCGTCTGGTTTGCCGTCACGACGTTGCCGATGCTGAAGGCGGTCGCGCTGGTAATGCCGTCAAAGGGCGCGCGGACCTTGGTGAGATCGAGGTTGATTTCAGCCGTTTCCAGCGCCGCCTTGGTCTGGGCCACATCGGCCTGAGCCTGCAGCAGCGTCACCTTGGCGTTTTCATATTCGATCTGCGTTGCGCCGCTGTTGACCAGCCGCTCGTAACGGGCAAGGTTCGCCTCGGCGCTTGGAACGCTTGCTTCGGCCTTCGCCACGCTTGCCTTGGCCTGCGCCACTTCCGCCAGATAGGTGTTGTCCTCGATCTGGTACAGAACATCGCCCTGCTTGACCTCGCTGCCTTCCTTGAAGGGAATTTCGCGGATGATGCCGGTGACGCGCGGACGGATTTCCGCCGTCTGGAACGCGCTGGCACGGCCGGGAAGAACGGTGGTCAGGGGATATTCGCTGGTCTTCATCAGGATGATGCTGACCGGAGAAGGTGGGCGCTCGGCGCCCTGCCCAGCGGCCTGGCCGCTCTCGCCGCCATCGCTGCATCCCGCCAGAACCGCGGTTACACACAGAGAAGCAAATAGGGGTAAAATACGTCGGCTCATTGTTCTTCCCTGCGTATGGGTCGCATTCAACTTTAAGCGCAATGTCGCTCGGCGGATGCGCGTCCCGGAAACAGACACGACAGGCGAAGGCCTTACAGGGACCCGATTCGCTCATTCTGTCCGGACCGCCAAGCGCATAGAAGCGCAGGCTTTAGCGCTTCGCAAGCAATTGCGAGAAGGTGACGTAAATTGGGAATCGTCACTTAGCAAGCGGATTGCGCAATCCCGCATCGATTAAATCGACGAGTTGATCGCAACGTGTTGCTAAATTGCCGATGTCTTCCCGTGCCAGGAGGACGGGATGGATTACGCTTGTAAGCGCGTGGAGCACGGTGTTCGACAGGGGCGGAATATCGGCGGGGGCATAGATTCCCGCATCGATACCATCACGGATAATGTCGGCCAGAAGGTTTGCAATGACGGATTTGTAATAGTCGCCGCACTTCATGTCCTGCTTTGCCGTCATCAGGATCATTTCGAAGATGTAAGGATTGTCGTTGAGATCCTGATGGTGCTGTTCCATCAGCGTGTGGGTGAGATGGCGCAGCCTTGAAATCGGTGCATGGCTTTTGTCGAGCGGCCGAATGTCCCGCTCGAACACGCCAATCTGTTCGAAGACGATGGCGTCAACGAGCGCGTTCTTCGAATTGAAATTCTTGAAGACATTGGCCGGCGACATACCCAGTGCCGCGGCGATATCGGCGATCGCCACCGCAGTGAAGCCGCGTTCCCGAAAAAGTTCTTCTGCTTTGGTCAGAATGTCCCGCCGCGTCTCTTCGGCGGAACGGCGAGGACGGCGCTTGGCAGGACGGTCGTTTTTCCTGTCACCCTTTCTCGCCTGTTCAATCGTTTTGCTCAAGGTCAGACTCCGGGGAAGAACTGCTCCAGGTTCCGGCGTACTCTTGCAAGCGGCGTGTCGCCACTATCGTCGGGAACGAAATTCTGTCCGGTGATGCGCTCATATGCATCAATATAGACCTTGGATGTCTGCAATACGAGGTCCTGCGGAATTTCAGGAACGTCGTCCTTATAGGGATCACAGCGCTCGGCGACCCAGGCTCTGACGAAATCCTTGTCGAAGCTTGCCGGTCGTGCGCCGTTGCGGAAGCTTTCCTCATAGGTTTCGGCAATCCAGTAGCGGCTGCTGTCCGGTGTGTGGATTTCGTCGGCCAGAATGATCGTGCCGTTTTCATCCGTGCCGAATTCATATTTCGTGTCGACGAGGATGAGGCCCTGTTTTGCGGCAATTTCCTGCCCGCGCCTGAACAGCGCCAGTGCATAACGGGAAAGCGTGTCCCATTGCTCCTGCGTCAGCAGTTTCTTCTCCACGATCTCGGCCGGCGTCAGCGGTTCGTCATGGCCGCCATCGAAGGCCTTGCTCGTCGGTGTGATCACCGGTTCGGGCAGAATCTGGTTGTCCTTCATCCCGTCCGGCAGGCTCATGCCGTACATCTGTCGTTCGCCCTTCTTATAGAGGGTGAGGATCGACGTGCCGGTGGTGCCGGCCAGATAACCGCGAACCACCACTTCCACCGGCAATATTTCCAGCCTCTTGCCAATAACCACATTCGGGTCGGGATAGCTGACCACGTGGTTGGGACAAATATCCCTGGTCAGTTCGAACCAGTAGCGCGCTGTCTGCGTCAGAACCTGTCCTTTATAGGGGATGCAGGTGAGAATGCGATCAAATGCGCTGAGGCGATCGGTCGATATGATGATGCGGTTGCCGTCAGGCAGATCGTAGTTTTCCCGCACCTTGCCTCGGTAATAATTCGGCAGCTCGGGAATGACGGCTTCATCGAGAATGCGCACGGGTTCTCCAATTCTGGACTATATAGGGGCGCGGGACGCCCCGTCTGGCTGAAACTCTTGTCCGTTCCTATTGCATGTTTCCTGTAACAGGGCCAGTCGCGAGATAAATGCGGCCGTTTCAGCCGCTCAATTCCTATTTCTTTT
>NZ_JBXAPJ010000006.1:0-313137 GCF_058803865.1 Agrobacterium sp. GW821-FHT14E08
AAATACTGGTAATTGAACAGGCCCGCAAAGCTGACATTGGCCGGGTTGAGGAGATTGTAGTTCTGGAACGAGAACCACAGGGTCATCGCCAGAGGCACGATCATCCACACCAGCAATAACAGCACCGATGGCGCAAGCATAACCCGCGCAAGACCGCTCGTGTTTCGGGTTGCCATTACACTAACCTCCCCTTGGGCCTGCGCGCCATGACATGCGCCCGGCATATCCGGAAGAACCGGCTCATTCTTGTTTTGATTTGAAAGGCATTAAAGCCGCATCGCGGCTTCCGGCCCGGAGAGTTCGCTGCCCGGCATTGGCGCCGGACAGCGATCTTCGGGAGGATTACTTGATGTAACCGGCGCGGGTCATTTCACGCGTTGCTGTCGACTGGGCGCCCGCAAGCGCATCGTCAACGCTGGACTGACCGGCAACGACCGCCGAGAACAACTGACCGACCGTGGTGCCGAGCGCCTGGAACTCAGGGATCGCCACGAACTGGCCACCCGTATAAGGCACGGGCTTTACGGTCGGCTTGGTGATATCGGCGGCATCCATCGCGGCAAGCGTCGGCTTGGCGAAGGCGGCGGCCTTTTCATAATCGGCGTTCTTGTAAAGCGAGGTGCGGGTGCCCGGAGGCACGTTTGCCCAGCCTTCCTTGGAAGCGACGAGCGTGGTGTAATCCTTGCTGGTTGCCCAGGAGATGAACTTTTCAGCCGCATCGGCCTTCTTCGAGCTCTTCGGGATCGCAAGGTTCCACGACCACAGCCAGTTGCCATGGTTCTTCAGCTCGCCATGCGTCGGGAAGAGTGCATAACCAACCTTGTCGGCAACGGTCGAATCCTTCGGGTTTGATACGAAGGAGGCAGCCACCGTGGCGTCGATCCACATGCCGCATTTACCCTGCTGGAACAGCGTCAGGTTTTCGTTGAAGCCGTTGGAGGATGCGCCCGACGGACCGGCATCCTTCATCAGATCCACGTAAAACTGCAGCGAGCTCTTCCATTCCGGCTGATCGAACTGCGGCTTCCAGTTCTCATCGAACCAGCGGCCACCGAAGGAGTTGGTGAGCGCGCTGATGAAGGCCATGTTTTCGCCCCAGCCGGCCTTGCCACGCAGGCAGATGCCGTTGATATCGGCCTTGCGGTCGGTAATCTTGCGGGCGGCGTCGCCGATGAATTCCCAGGTCGGGTTTTCAGGCATCTTCAGGCCTGCTTTTTCAAACAGATCCTTGCGATACATGATCATGGCGGATTCGCCATAGAAGGGTGCCGCATAAAGCTTGCCTTCGGCGGAGAGACCACCACGGATCGCCGGCAGGATGTCATCCACGTCGTATTTGTCGCCAAGCTTTTCGAGCGGCAGCAGCCAGCCCTGCTTGGCCCAGATCGGCACTTCATAGTTGCCGATGGTCATGATGTCGTATTGGCCGCCATTGGTGGCGATATCGGTCGTCACACGCTCGCGCAGGACGTTTTCTTCAAGCGTGACCCATTCGACCTTGATGTCGGGGTTCTTTGCCGTGAAGTCGGAGGTCAGCCCCTGCATGCGGATCATGTCGCCGTTGTTCACGGTGGCGATGGTCAGCGTCTCAGCGGAAGCAAGGGTCGAAAAGGCGAGGGCCGAGCATGCGCCCAGCAAAATGGTCTTCAGTGTCATATCTTCCTCCCAGAAGAAAAATGATGAGCATTCGCTTTGCTCTGGGGCATTTACTCACCCGCAGCTGAAAAAAGTCAAGCGACTTCCTGTGCTGCGACGCACATGGAAAAATCAAGCCATTGATTTTATGATATTAATTTTTGCTCAATGCGTGAGCAAATATTCACTTGTCACTTCATCAGTGATGAGGCCGTTCAGAAGTCCACCCCTCAGCGCCGCCAGAATCGAGGCATTCTTGCGCGCGCCCTGCGCCATGCCGATGACGGTGCAGGTCTCTCTTGAAGGGATGGGTACGGAGGCGACGCGCTCGTTGACGGAATGCTCGAGAATGCGGCCATTGGCATCATACATCCAGCCGCAGATTTCGCCGACGGCACCACTTGCCATCAGAGCCTTCATCTCGTCGACACCCAGAAAACCATCGACGCAGAGCGGCGCGTTTTCGCCGAGTTCGCCAACACCGACGAAGGTGACATTGGCCGCGGAACCCAGCGCCAGTGTGGAGCGCACCATGGACTGGTCGTGCAGCAGTTCCCGCTCTTCCGCGGAGGAGCAGAGGACAGGCAGCGGCATCGGAAAATGCCGCGCCTTGATGGCATCGGCCATGCTGAAGATGACGTTGTAATAGGCAGCGGAGCCGTCCGGCCCGATATTGCCAGTCAGTGAGACGATGCGATGCTGCGGGCACTCCATCGGCGGCAGCTGGTCGACGGCGGCCTTCAATGTACGGCCAGTACCGATGGCGAGCACGATGGGATCGGCATTCTTCAGCCAGCGTTCGATCTCCGCCGCCCCGGCCTCGGCAATGCCGACAGTGGAGGAGACGCCGGCCGGATCGCTCGGCACCACCTCAATATATCTAAGGTCGAATTTTTCCTTGAGCCGCTCGGCTTTTTCGAGACAGGCGGCGATGGGGTGATCGAGCCGGACCTTGATCAGCCGTTCGGCAACGGCCAGCGACACAAGCCGCTGCGCCGACTGCCGGGAAATGCCCATGGCGGCGGCAATCTCATCCTGTGTGCGGCCGGCGACATAATAAAGCCAGCCGGCACGGGCCGCATCGTCCAGCCGTCCATGTGCGTCGTTTCGTCTGGCCATGCCGCTGCCCTCTAGGAATTATGCTTGCGCATTTGCTGGCATTTTTTTGCGTCGGCTGTCAAACGGGGGATGCGGAAGAGAGCGTGCGGCAGAATGAAAAATGCATTGGCACAACGGTGCGGCGCGCTTCTTCTCCCCGAGGGGGAGAAGGTGGCCCGAAGGGTCGGATGAGGGGGAACCCTCTCCGAATATCACTACCCTCGCCCCCTCATCCCGCTGCCGCGACCTTCTCCCCGGCGGGGAGAAGAAACAAGGGGCAACCACTCGCTCCCGTATCAGCCTCAGCCCGAAGCCGACACTGTTCGATCACGCCGCTTCCTGCACCAGATGCCCTGCGGAAACCTCGCGGTAATGGCGCTGCGGCGGCACATAATCCACCGGCCGGATCGGGCTTTTGATCTCGTCCGTCGCCATGTTGCGCCGGATCTGCCGTCGCGCCGGGTCCGGCACCGGAACGGCAGACATGAGCTTTTTCGTGTAGGGGTGCTGCGGATTGTCGAAAACCGCCGCGCGCGGCCCGATCTCCACGATTTCGCCGAGATACATCACCGCCACACGATGGCTGACGCGTTCCACCACTGCCATATCGTGCGAGATGAACAGGAAGGCCAGATTGAGGCTTTGTTGCAGGTCGAGCAGCAGGTTGCAGACCTGCGCCTTGATGGACACATCGAGCGCCGAGACCGCCTCGTCGGCGACGATGACCTTGGGGTCGAGCATCAGCGAGCGGGCAATGGCGATACGCTGGCGCTGACCGCCGGAAAATTCATGCGGGAAACGCCGCATCATATCCGGGCTCAAGCCCACCTTTTCCATCAGATCCGCCGCCTTTTCACGCGCCTGCGGCTTCGTCCCCAGCCGGTGCTCGATGAAAGGTTCCATGATCGCCGTACCGATGCTCATGCGCGGATCGAGCGAGGCGAAGGGATCCTGGAAGATCATCTGCACGCTGCGGCGCATGGTGCGCAGCGTCGTCTTGTCGAGCTTCAGGACCTCGTAACCGTCGAGCGTCACATTGCCCGAGGTAGGCTCGATCAGCCGGGTGATCGACCGCCCCGTCGTGGATTTGCCACAACCGGATTCGCCGACCAGAGACAGCGTCTCGCCCTCGGCCAGATCGAAGGAAACCTTTTCCACCGCATGCACGGCGCCGGATTTGCGGCCAAAAAGACCGGAACGGATATCGAAACGCGTGGTCAGGTCCTTCACGGAGAGAATGGGCGTGCGCGAACCGGATACCGTGTCCTTCACCTCCACCACGGGCTGGCTCTCGCCGGTCTTGATATCGATGATCGGGAAACGGGCCGGCAGCACGCGCTCCTTCATCGAGCCGAGCTTCGGCACCGCCGAAAGAAGAGCGCGCGTATAGGGGTGGCGGCCGCGGTGGAAGATATCGTCCGTGGTGCCGGTTTCCACCACGTCGCCGCGGAACATGACGATGGTGCGATCCGACACTTCCGCAACCACGCCCATATCATGGGTGATGAAGAGAACGGACATGCCCTCTTCTTCCTGCAATTGCTTGATCAGGTCGAGGATCTGGCCCTGAATGGTGACGTCGAGCGCGGTTGTCGGTTCATCGGCGATCAGGAGTTTAGGCTTTGAGGCGAGCGCCATGGCGATCATCACGCGCTGGCGCATGCCGCCGGAAAACTGGTGCGGATAATCGTCGAAACGGTTCTTCGCATTGGGAATACGGACCTTTTCGAGCAGGCGAATGACCTCCGCCTTCGCAGCGGATGAGGAAATATTCTGATGTACCGTCAACGCTTCGGCGATCTGCTTGCCGATCGGGAAGATCGGGTTGAGGCTGGTCATCGGCTCCTGGAAGATCATCGAAATGTCCTTGCCGCGAACCTTGCGCATCTCCTCTTCCGGAAGGGCAAGCAGATTGCGCCCGCCCAGCATGACCTTGCCCTCGATGCGGCTGGTCTTCTTATCCAGAAGCCGCATGATCGACAGCGACGTCACGCTTTTGCCAGAGCCGCTTTCCCCGACGATCGCCACCGTCTCACGCGGCGCGATCTCGAAACTCATGTTGCGAACCACGGATTTCCAGCCGCCATCGACGCGGAAGGATGTGGTCAGATTTTCAACCGAAAGAACCGGGCTTACCGAGCCGCCGGTCTGTTCCATGGACGTTGCCGCCAAAAGCATGCCGATCTCCTGAAAAGCGAAAGGCGGCCATGAAGGCCGCCGGATGTCTTACGCAGCAAGCGCGGTTTCGGCCATCGAGACCCAGTAGCTGATGCCATAGGGCAAAGCGTCGTCGTTGAAATCGTAAGCCGCATTGTGAAGCCCGGCGGTATCGCCATTGCCGATGAAAATGAAGGCGCCGGGGCGCGCTTCCAGCATGTAGGAGAAATCCTCCGCCCCCATATGCGGGTTGGGATTGGTGTTGACGGCATTTGCACCGGCCACGCCCATCGCCACGCCGGTCGCGAATTCGGTCTCGTCATTGTGGTTGAAGGTGACGGGATAACCGCGGTCGTATTTCACCTCGGCGGTCGCGCCATGCGCCATGGCGGTAGCAGTGGCCACTTCCTTCAAGCGCTTTTCGGCAAAATCGCGGGTTTCCGGCAGCAGGGTGCGTACCGTGCCCGTCAGCGTCACCGAACCGGGAATGACATTGCCCGCGGTTCCGCCGTGGGTGGTGGCGACGGTGACGACGAGCGATTTCAACGGGTCCGTCTCACGCGAGACGATGGATTGCAGGGCGATGATGATATAGGCCGAGGTCAGAACCGGATCGATGGAAAGATGCGGTGCGGCCGCATGGCTGCCCTTGCCGGTAATCGTGATCTCGAAGGCATCCGCCGCCGCCATGGTCGAGCCCTTGCGAATGGCGAATTGCCCGACGGGAATGCCCGGCTCGTTATGCATGCCATAGACCTGTGAAATACCGAACTTCTCCATCATGCCGTCGTTGAGCATGGCAAGCGCGCCTGCCCCGCCCTCCTCCGCCGGCTGGAAAATGACCGCGACGGAACCCTTGAAATTGCGGGTCTCGGCCAGATATTGCGCCGCCCCCAGAAGCATGGCGGTGTGCCCGTCATGACCGCAGGAATGGGCCTTGCCCGGAACCTTCGAAGCCCAGGGCTTGCCGCTGGTTTCCAGAATCGGCAAAGCGTCCATGTCGGAGCGGAAACCGATGGTGGGGCCATCCCCGTGCCGCCCCCGGATGATGCCGACCACGCCGGTCTTGCCGATGCCGGTCTCGACGATGTCGCAGCCGAAGGACGTCAGTTTTTCGGCCACGAATTTCGATGTTTCGAAGACATCGTAAAGCAGTTCCGGCGTCTCGTGCAGGTGGCGCCTCCAGCCGGCAACATCTTCCTGCATCTCGGCCACACGGTTCAATATCGGCATTCCCATTTTTCCTTTTTTTGTTCCCCGCCGGGTTGTCGGGAGCCATATTGCGTTTGGAATTTCTGCTTTTGCAAGTATGAATTTTGCTGCATGAGCGAAAAATAGGCCTAAAGGCGAATGGCACAAATTTTGTTCATCAATAAAAGTTTGGGGCTTGCTTTTCAAAAAAACTGACAATAGCATCATCGAGAATGGAGGATTATTCCTTAGCAAAGTCAAATACTTACAAGAACAGACCTTGCACATGACGACGGGAAAAGCGTCAAACATTCAAATAGATAAAATCCAAAAAGGGGAAAACAACAATGAAGAAGCGCAGCGTTCTCTTTGCCAGCACGGTGGCGGCCATGGCTCTGGCAGGCTCTGCCGCCCATGCCGAGCGTGGCAGTGACGGCGAACTGAAAATCCTGTTCTGGCAGGCCGTATCGACACTTAACCCTTATCTTTCTGCGGGCACGAAGGAAGTCTACAGCTCGTCCATGGTGATTGAGCCGCTGGCGCGCTACGACGAAAAGGGCGAGCTGGTGCCGATGCTGGTCAACGAAATTCCGACGGTCGACAATGGCGGCGTCGCAAAGGACCTGCTCAGCATGACCTGGAAGCTGAAAAGCGACGTGAAATGGTCGGATGGCACACCGTTCACCGCCGAGGACGTCATTTTCACCTGGAAATATTGCCTTGCACCGGATGGCGGCTGCGCGCAGGCGGCGCAATATGAGGGCGTGAAGAATGTCGAGGCCGTCGACGCCCATACCGTCAAGATCAGCTTCACCGAACCGAAACCTTACCCCTATTCGGCATTCGTCGGCGCGCAATCGCCGGTTATCCAGAAGAAGCAGTTTGAGAAATGCGTTGGCGCTGCTGCGCCCGGCTGCACTTCCGCCAATTTCGGCCCCATCGGCACCGGCCCCTTCGTGGTCAAGGATTTCAAGCCGAACGACGTGATCAGCTTCGTCGCCAATACCAATTATCGCGACCCGGCCAAACCCGCCTTCGCAACCGCGACCCTGAAGGGCGGCGGTGACGCCGCTTCTGCCGCGCGCGCCGTGCTGGAAACCGGCGAATTCGACTATGCCTGGAACATGCAGGTGGAGCCGGAAGTCCTCGCCACCATGGTGGCTGCCGGTAAAGGCAAGCTGGAAACCGCCTTCGGCACCCAGGTCGAACGTATCAATCTAAACTGGTACAATCCCGATCCGTCGCTCGGCGACAAGCGCTCCACCAAGGAGGGCGGCCCGCACCCGGCCATATCAGACCCGGCCGTGCGCCGCGCGCTTTCGCTTGCCATCGACCGCGATATCATCGACGAGGCCGGTTATGGTGAGGCGGGCAAGCCGACCTGCAATATCGTGCCGGCGCCGGAAGCCTTCGCGTCCACAAAGAATGACAGCTGGTGCCTGAAGCAGGTTGTGGAAGGCGCAAACAAGCTGCTGGACGATGCCGGCTGGGTAAAGGGCGCCGATGGCATCCGCGCCAAGAACGGCGTGAAGCTCTCCTTCCTCTACCAGACCTCCACCAATTCCGTTCGCCAGGCCACGCAGGAGCTGGTGAAGGACATGTGGTCGCAGATCGGCGTTGCCTCCGAGCTGCGCAATGTCAGCGCCTCGGTCTTCTTCGGCGGCGACCCGGCAAGCCCGGATACCTTCCAGAAATTTTATGCCGACGTCGAAATGTACACCAACAATTTCGACGGCACCGACCCGGAAAAATACCTGGCGGAATGGCTGTGCGACAAGATCCCGGCACCCGCTAACGGCTGGCAGGGACAAAACATTCCGCGTTATTGCAACCCGGCATTCGACAAGCTGGTCGGCGAACTCTCCAAGACCGCAGACCTTGCCAAGCGCGGTGAGATTTCCAAGCAGCTGAACGACATGCTGACGGAGGAAGGCGCGCATATTCCGCTCATCCACCGCGGCAGCGTTTCCTCGCATTCGCTGACGCTGGAAGGCGTTCGCATGAATGCCTGGGATTCGGAACTCTGGAACGTCGCGGACTGGTCCCGCAAGAAGTAACACGCAGATGCGCCGGCTTCTCCCCCCGGAGAGGCCGGCCTTCTGCATGCCCCTGGACCATGATCTGAAGACACATTTGCCGCGCTAAGGCGAAAACGCTCCCAATTTTCGTCCTGCCGTGCTCTGGGTCTGGAGAGTTTCAGATGTTTACCTTTACGCTCCGGCGGCTTGCCTTTGCCGTACCGACGCTGCTTGTCATCAGCTTCGTCATCTTCGCGCTGCTCGATCTTGCGCCGAATGACCCGACCGGCGACCTGCCGCTCACCATCCCGCCGGAAGTGCGCGAGCAAATCCGCGCCTCGCTCGGCCTCGACCAGCCCTTCTTCATCCGTTACCTGATGTGGCTGCAGCAATTCTTCATCAACGAGCCGCTGAACCTCATTGAAAGGCTGACCGGCTGGCAGATCGGCGATGGCAGCCGCATGCGGGTGCTCTCCTGGGCGACACGCAGCCCGGTGGTCGATCTCGTCATTCAGCGCATGCCGCAGACACTGTGGGTGGTAGGCCTCGCCTATCTCTTCGGTGCGCTGCTGGCGATCCCGATCGGCGTGATTTCCGCCTACAAGCAATATTCGATCTTCGACCAGATCGGCACCTTCGTCTCGATGGTGGGTTATTCGGTGCCGACTTTCTTCACCGGCGTGCTGCTGGTGGTCATCTTCAGCTCCTACCTGCAATGGTTCCCTTCCGTTTATGACACCAACCTTCAGGTGACCGACTGGGGAAGTTTCGTGGCGCAGGTGAAGCAGATGTTCCTGCCGGTGCTGGTGCTGACGCTCTACAATGTCTCGCAGATCAGCCGTTTCGTGCGCGCCTCGATGCTCGACAATCTGCACCAGGATTATGTGCGCACCGCACGCGCCAAGGGCGTGAAGGAAAAATCCGTCCTGCTCATCCACGTGCTGCGCAACAGCCTGATCCCGGTCGTTACCGTGATCGCGCTCGGCGTGCCGACCATCTTCTCCGGCGCCATCATCACCGAGCAAATCTTCCGCGTGAACGGGCTTGGCCAATTGCTGATCACCGCCGTTCAGGGCGCGGATATTCCGCTGGTGCAGACGCTAACCTTCATTTTCGCGGTGCTTATCGTGCTCTTCAACCTGATTGCCGACGTGCTGTACGGCATTCTCGACCCGAGGATCCGCTATGACTGACGCCACCATCGCAGCGCCGACGGTTGCGGCCACCCCCACGCAATCCGCCCTTGCCGACATCTGGAAACAGTTCCGCGTTCACAAGGGCGGCGTGGCAGGGCTGATCGTTTTCGTCTTCATCCTGCTTGCCGTCTATGTCGGCCCCTATATCCACACCGTCGCGCCCAACGCCATCAATGTGAGGGAGCGCAACCAGTGGCCATCATGGGCGCATCCCTTCGGCACCGATAATCTCGGCAAGGACATGCTGGCGCAGGTTCTGGCCGGCGGGCGCATCTCGCTTGCCGTCGGCATCACCGCCATGTTGCTGGCGCTGTTTCTCGGCACGCTGGTGGGGGTGCTGTCTGGCTATTTCCGCAGGCTGGACGGCCCGCTGATGCGGCTGACCGACCTGTTCCTGGCGCTGCCGCTTTTGCCGCTGCTGCTCGTCATCCTGATGCTGTTTCGCGATACGCTGCGCGCCGCCTTCGGGCCGGAAACCGGTATCTTCATCTTGATCGTCTTCGTGATCGGGATAACCAGCTGGATGCATACGGCCCGCATCGTGCGCGGCGATGTGCTGACGATCAAAAGCCAGGAATTCATCATGGCGGCGAAATCGAGCGGCATGCGCGAATATCGCATCATTCTGAGGCACATCCTGCCGAATGTGCTGAGTTCGATCATGGTCTCGGCCACGCTCGGCATCGCGGCCGCCATCATCACGGAATCCGCGCTGTCCTTCCTCGGCCTCGGCTTCCCCTCCGATTTCCCGACCTGGGGACGGCTGCTGTTCGATGGCGCGAACTTCCTTCAACTGACGCCCTCGCGCGTGCTGTGGCCGGGGCTGGCGATTTCGCTAACGGTTCTGAGTGTGAATTACATCGGCGATGCCGTGCGCGATGCGCTTGATCCAAGAGCGCTGAAGAGTTGAGCGCTCCCCTTCCTTCATCCCTGTGCTTGTCACAGGGATCCAGCCAGCCCAAGTCCTTGGGCTGAAAGGAGTCTCCCTGCCGCGCA
Organism: Agrobacterium sp. GW821-FHT14E08; assembly: GCF_058803865.1. Lineage (NCBI taxonomy): Bacteria > Pseudomonadati > Pseudomonadota > Alphaproteobacteria > Hyphomicrobiales > Rhizobiaceae > Agrobacterium > Agrobacterium sp. GW821-FHT14E08. Next base: position 10,292 of record NZ_JBXAPJ010000006.1, read on the forward strand.
GACGCGCGTCGGCTGGATTCCTGTGACAAGCACAGGAATGAGGTTGAGGGGATGCCCCGGCACATAAAAAACGAACGCGCCCTAGTGATAATTCACCTTTTCCGCATCGAGAATGCTGTCCGCATCCAGCGCCGCAATCGGAATATCGCTACGCGCCGGAATATCGCCGGAAAGCTGAAGCGCCAGATAACGCCCGCAGCAGACCCTCAGGAACGAGGTGAAATTGCCAAGATCGTGCCCGGCATCGATCGATTCATTATAAAGCTTCGCGATCAGCTGCACGCTGTTCATGCCATCGCGACGCGCGATCTCATCCAGCGTCGACCAGAAGAAGTTTTCAAGCCGCACGCTGGTGACCATGCCATCTATCCTGAGCGACCGCGTATGGCTCTCCCAGAGCGTCGGGTCTGCCTTGATGAAAAGCTTGCACATGGTTTCCTCCCTTACCACGCCTGAAAGATAGGCGGAAAACGGGGCCGGAAAAAGCCCCGTTTCGCAGGTCTTATTTGCCGAGCACGGCCATGAATTGCGAAAGCCAGGCCGGATGCGCCGGCCATGCGGGCGCCGTTACCAGCTTGCCGTCGGTAACGGCCGCATCGATGGCGATATCGGCATAGGTGCCACCCGCCAGTTCCACTTCGGGGCGGCAGGCGGGATAGGCCGAGCAGGTGCGGCCCTTCAGGACGCCCGCAGCCGCGAGCAGTTGCGCACCATGGCAGACGGCGGCCACCGGCTTGTCGGCCTCGAAGAAATGTTTCACCGCCGAGAGCACATCCGCATTGAGTCGCAGATATTCCGGCGCGCGGCCGCCCGGAATGACCAGCGCATCGTAATCCGCCACCTTGATATCGGCGAAGGTGGCGTTGAGCGCGAAATTATGGCCGCGTTTTTCCGAATAGGTCTGGTCGCCCTCGAAATCATGGATGGCCGTGGCGATGGTCTGGCCCGCTTTCTTGCCGGGGCAGACGGCGTGCACCGTGTGGCCGACCGCGAGCAGCGTCTGGAACGGCACCATGGTCTCATAATCCTCGGCGAAATCGCCGGTGATCATCAAAATCTTCTTCGGCATGTCTGCTCCTCCCGTTTTCGAATGCCTTTGGGCACCCTAACAGGCAGGATCGAGATGCGGGTATTATGGCAATACTACAGGGCCGATAAAGCTGGGATCAGCGGGCCTGCGGCGGCGGCGGCCAGCGCCGCACACCACCGCCCCAGTTCTCGAAGGCTTTTGAAAGCTTCAGCACGAACAAATCCTCGTAACGCGGCCCGACGATCTGCAAACCAATGGGCATTCCCGATCTGGAGAAGCCGCAATTGATCGAGGATGCCGGCTGCTCCGACATGTTCCACGGCACCGTGAAGGCGATATGTTCGAAGGGCCGTTCGGGATCATTGGTGGGCGAGGCCCAGTCGGCCGGATAGGACACGATGGGATTGACGGGTGAAATCACCGCATCAACGGACTGCATCAAGTGCCCGCAGGTCTTACGCATTTCCATGGTCTGGTTAAAACCGAACACGGCGCGCGAACCGGAAATATCCGCCCCCTTCTGCGCCCATTCATGAATATAGGGAAGGATCGCGGCACGGCGGTCCGCGCTCAGCGCCGCCATGTCGCCCCAGAACTTCGCCCGCCAGAAATCGTCCAGCCCGTCCAGCATTTCCCGTGTCAGCACCGGCTCGACCGGGATGACGATGGCGCCGGCAGCCTCGAACAGTTTCGCAGCGGAGAGCACGGCGTCGCGCACCTCTTCGTCCAGCGGCAGACCGCAGCCGGCATCCAGCATCAGGCCGATTTTCAGGTCCTTCACATTAATATCGAGGTCCATCCAGTTGATATCGTTGGGCGGCAGCGCCGTGCCGTCGCGCCAGTCGGGACGGGAAAGCGTCGCCATGGCATAGGCGGCATCGGCAACGGTGCGGGTCATCGGCCCGGCGCAGCGGCCGGTATAATAGGGATCGACCGGAATGCGGCCCTGGCTCGGTTTGAAACCGAACAGGCCGGTCCAGCCCGCTGGCAGCCGCACCGAGCCGCCAATATCCGTGCCGATATGCAGTGTGCCGTAACCCGCAGCGCCTGCCGAAGCCGCACCGGCGCTGGAGCCGCCGGGGTTCTGGGTGGGGTCCCACGGATTGCGGCTGAGCTTGTGGAAACTGGAAAGGCCGGAGGAAAGCATGCCGTAATCCGGGCAGGTCGTCTTGGCGTAAATAATCGCGCCATCCTCACGGCAGCGGGCGGCCACCGGCGCGTCGTCAACCGCGGGTACCAGTTCCACCGCTTTGGTGCCAAGCGGCACCGGATGGCCTTTCGTGGCGATCAATTCCTTCAACGAGACCGGAATGCCATCGAGGGCCCCGAGCGTCTCGCCCTTTTGCCAACGTCCCGTCGAGGCCAGCGCCTGCCTGCGTGCATCCTCCGGATCGTAAGCATAAAGTGCATTCACCACCGGTTCGAAAGCATCGATACGCGCCTCCACCGCCTGCCAATATTCCGATGGCGAAAGCTTCTTATCCCGGTAAAGCGCCAGGATTTCGAGCGTGTTGAGGTCTATGAGATCGGTCATGGCATCGTCTCGTCAGAAAAACAGGAAAGTAAGGGCGATATCGGCTTGAAACGGTCAGCTGGTATCGCGCGGGTCCAGCAGGTCGCGCAGGCCGTCGCCGAGAAGATTGAGACCGAAGACGGCGAGCGCAATCGCAAGGCCGGGCATGATGGCGAGCCAGGGTGCTGTGCCGAGATAGGTCTGGGCATCGGCCAGCATCCGCCCCCAGGTGGCGGCGGGCGGCGGCATGCCGAGACCGAGGAAGGAAAGGCCTGCTTCCGTCAATATCGCAAGACCGAGCTGTATCGTCACCTGCACGATGATCTGATTGGAAATATTCGGCACGATGTGGAAAAGCGTGATCTTGGCGCGGTTTTGGCCGATGCTGGTGGCGGCGGTGACATATTCCCGCGACCATATCTGCAACGCCGCCCCCAGCGTCAGCCGGGCAAAGACCGGCACCATGAAGGTGGCGATGGCGATGATGGCGGTAAAACGTCCCGTGCCGATGAAAGCGCCGAGCATCATCGCCGACAGGATGGGCGGCACGGCGAAGATGATGTCGCAGATGCGCATGACCACGGTTTCGGTGAGACCACGCAGCGCCGCAACCGCCACGCCGATGGTCGTGCCGATAAATGCGCCGATGGCGACGGCGGCGATGGAGGTGGACAGCGAGTTCCACGCACCGGCCATCAGCATCGACAACACGTCGCGGCCGAAATGATCCGTGCCGAGGCCGCCATAAACGAATGGCGATTTCAGCTTCTGGACGATCTGCATCTTTGTGGGGGACACCGGCGTCCAGACCAGAGACAGCAGGGCGACTGCGACCAGAAAGACCGTGACGGCAATACCAACGGCAAAAGCGGGGCGGCGGCGGATCAATCGCATCATCGCGCACCTGCCCGCAGTCTCGGATCGATGAAGAGATAGGCGATATCGACCACGAAATTCATGACGATCACCAGCGCCGAGAAAAACAGCACGACGGATTGCATGACGACGATATCGCGCTGGGTCAGCGCCTGATAGGCAAGCCGCCCGAGACCCGGCAGGTTGAAGACATTTTCCACAAGCACCGCACCGGCAATGAGGAAGGTGAATTGCAGGCCGATCATGGTGACAACAGGGATCATCGCGTTGGGCACCGCATGCCGCCACAGCGCCACCCGCTCGCTCAGGCCCTTGGCGCGGGCGGTGCGCACGAAATCCTCATTCATCACTTCCAGCACGGCGGAGCGGCAGACGCGTGTAAGAACTCCGGCCTGCGACAGCGCCAGCGCGACCGCCGGAAGGATGAGCGCCGTAAGACCCGCTGAAAAGCTCGGCGTCCAGCCGGGAAAACCGCCTGATGGCATCCAGCCGAGCGTGGTGGAAAAGACGATGATGAGCAGCAGCCCGACCCAGAAGCCGGGCACGGCAATGCCCACATGCGAAAACAGCCCGGCTGCAAAATCCAGCGCCCCGTTGCGGCTCCGCGCCGCCGCAACGCCGAGCGGAATGGCGATGGCCACCGAAAGGCAGACGGCCAGCAGCGCAAGCGGCAGAGTAACGGCCAACCGCTCCAGGATCAGGCCCGCCACCGGCACGCCATAGGTATAGGATTGCCCGAGATCGCCATGAAACACGCCGGCCAACCAGTGGAGATAACGCAATGGCAGCGGCTGATCGAGGCCCATCTGCTTCTGCAGGGCAGCGAGCGTATCGGGACTCGCCGAGGTTCCAAGCATGATGGCCGCCGGATCACCCGGCAGCAGGCCCATGACGACATAGATGATGAGGGAAACGGCAAACAGCGTGATGACGAGGCTTAAAAGACGCCGGATGAGGACGGCTAACATCTGGCATCTTCTCCTTGCTTTGTTTTGCAGTCGGATATCGTGAAGAGATTTGTTGTCATCCCGCACACTCTTCCCTCATCCCTGTGCCTGTCACAGGGATCCAGCCGACACGCGTCCGCGCGGCGGAGAGACTCCTTTTAGCCCAAGGACTTGGGCTGGCTGGATTCCTGTGACAAGCACAGGAATGAGGTGGATGGGGAAACTGCGCCCTACCCCCCACAACAAACCCTATTCTTCCCAATGCACATCCGTCAGCACATTCGAGGGAATGGGCTCGTTCTCCCAAAGCCCCTTCACCTTCTTGTCCCAGACGCCAAGTTTCGGCATGACGAAAAGGAAGAGAGCCGGCACATCTTCCGCGAGGATTTTCTGGGCTTCGCCATAGAGCTTTTCCTGCTCGCCGGCATCCGCCGTCTTTTCGACATTCGCCACGACCTCGTTGAAGGTCGGGTTCTTGTAATTGAAATAATAGGGATCGCGCGCGTAGATATCGATATCCATCGGCTCCGCATGGGCAACGATGGTCATGTCGTAATCCGCGCCTTTGAGAACATCCGCCACCCATTTCGCCGGAAACTCGGTGGTCTCGATGGTCATGGTCACGCCGAGTTCGGCAAACATCGCCTGCAGGATTTGTGAGGTGCGCTGGGCATAGGCCATTTGCGGGGCCTTGATGGTGAAGTTGAAACCATCCGGATAACCGGCTTCGGCAAGCAGCGCCTTGGCCTTGTCGATATCAAAGGGGTGAACGCCCGTTGTATCGATATAGCCGCGGTCATTCGGGGTGTAATGGCTGCCGATGGCCGTGCCGAAGCCGGACCAGGCGCCTTCAATGACAGTACCGCGATCCACCGCCATCATCAGCGCCTGACGCACGCGCTTGTCGTCAAAGGGCTTGCGGGCATTGTTCATGCCGGCCACGACCTTCAACTCGGTATTGCCAACGAAGGTGCCGAGGCGCGCGTCGCCATCGAAGGAGGTCATCAGTTCCGGTGCGCCGAATTCCGGGAAGACATCGATATCGCCGGATTTCAGCGCCGCGGCCTGCGCCTGCGGGTCGGAGACGAAACGGAAGGTCGCTTTCTCCAGCTTCACCGCCACGGCCTTGTCCCAATAGGCGTCGCTCTTCTGCAGCTCGACCTTGTCGCCCTTGGCCCAGGCCACGAATTTGAACGGGCCGGTGCCGACAGGAGTGGTGCGGTTATTCTCCGCGCTTTTCGGCGCCACCATCACGGAGGCCGGCCAGCCGAGCCAGTAGAGAAGGCTGCCGGCCGGCTGCTTCAGCTTCAGCACCAGCGTTGCGGCATCCGGCGTCTCGATACTGTCGATGGCGGCGAAGAAGCGTTTCTGCGGATTGACCGAGCTTTCGCCACGCGCCCGATCCAGCGAAAATTTCGCGACAGAGGAATCGAAGGTCTCGCCATCATGGAAGGTCACGCCCTTGCGCAGCTTGAACGTATAGGTCTTGCCATCAGGGGAAATTTCCCAGCTTTCGGCAAGCTGCGGCTTTACCTTGCCTTCGCGGTCGATCTTCACCAGACCTTCGAAGACATTCTGCCAGGTGACCTGGCCGATGGCGACGGGGGCGGCGATGGTCGGATCGAGACCGGCCGGCTCGACGGCCATGCCAAGCGTCAGCGCGGTTTTCGGCGCGGCTTCGGCAACCGTTGCCGAAAGCGGCAGCCAGAGCGCCGTGCCCAATGCAAGGGTCAGCGCGGTACGGCGCGAAAGCGTTGCCGCCTGCGAAAGATAAGTGCGTGGCATCATTGTCCCCTGTCTGGCGGCCGGGGCATTTTTGCCCTCGGAAGACCGCCCTTTGCAAAAAGAGTGTCATGTTGCAGGCGCACACACAATCTCGATTTTTGTGTGCTCCGTGTAGCTGAAATGGCTACACGGAAATGCAGATAGAAATCAACCGTCCGGGCGGAAAGACCAAACCATCCCGCTTATCCCGCCGTCGCCTCGCGCATGAAGCGCTCGATGAAATCGGCGAGCTTGGAGGCGGCGAAGGACAATTGCCGGTCGGGCGCGACACAGAGATCGATCTGGGTATGGATGCCCTTCTTGCCGGAGAGCGGAACGGCGACCATCTGCCCACTGCGGATTTCCCGCGCCACCGAAAGCGCCGGCAGCAGCGTGGCGGCGGCGTGGCCCAGCACCAGTTCCTTCAGCATTTCCAAAGAGCTGGTGATGAAGACGGGATCAAGCTCGATGCCCCCATCGGCAAACAGCGTGTCGAAAGCCTGACGCGCGGCAAAACTCTTGTCCGGCAGGGCGAGCGGCAGGCTGGCCAGCTCCTTGAGCGAGACTTCCGCCTGCCCGGCAAGCGCATGACCGGCGGGAAAGATCGCGTCATAGCTGATACGGGTGCGCGAGCGCACTTTCACACCGGAAACCTTCGGGGCAAACAGACTGACGACCAGATCAGCCTCCGCCGCACCCAGCGCCTCCATTGCCTGGCGGGCGCTGGTAATATGCACCTCAAAGCGCAGCTTCGGATATTTCAGGCTGAACTGCGCCAGCACGGGTGCCAGAAGGTTCGCGACCGTCGCGCCATTGGCATAGACGGTAACCCGGCCGCGCTGCAGGCCCTTTAGATCGTCAATGAGCTGGTGCACATGGTCGAGTTCCCGCAACGTCTTGCCGGCGCGGGCGGCGAGCAGCTCTCCCGCAGCGGTCAGCTTCACGCCGCGGCTGGAACGCTCCACCAGCGGCGAGCCGAAATAATATTCGAGATTTTCGATCTGCCGGCTCACCGCAGTCGGCGCGACATTCAGGTTTTCCGCCGCGGCGCGCATGGAATTGGTGCGGACCAGTTCGTCGAAATACATCAGGGCGCGCAGTTGCATGGGGTGGGTACCTTGTTCGGGTGGGCCGGTGTGGGGCTCACCATATCATCGCAGCGTCGCGAGAAAATACTTCACCCGGGAAGATCGCTCGTGAAAGCAAAACTCGCCGCTTGTTTCTTCTCCCCGCCGGGGAGAAGTCCGCGGCAGCGGGATGAGGGGGCGACGGCAGAGATATGCGGAGAGCTTGCCCCCTCATCTGGCCCTTCGGGCCATCTTCTCCCCCTTCGGGGAGAAGAAAAAGGAGGCACCCTCGCGCCATCACGCGCGCTTGAAGCCCTCGCTCGCCACCAGCAGCTGCCTTGTATAATCCGCGCTGAATTCGCGGCTTTCCAGCGCTTCCGCCTCCAGCATTTCCACCACCTTGCCGCTTTTCATCACCGCAAGGCGATCGCACATGTGGCTGATGACGCCGAGATCGTGGCTGACCATGACGAAGGTCAGGTTACGATCCTTGCGGGCCTGTTCAAGCAGGTTGAGGATTTCCGCCTGAATGGAGGCGTCGAGGGCCGAGGTCGGCTCATCCAGCAGCAGGATTTTCGGCTCGACGATCAGCGCACGCGCAATGGCGATACGCTGTCGCTGGCCCCCGGAAAGCTGGTGCGAATACCGGAAACGGAAGCCGGTGCCGAGGCCCACCTCGTCCAATGCCCGGGCAATGCGCTGCTCGCGATTATCCAGACCTTGGATGACCAGCGGTTCGAGCAGCAGCGCATCCACCGTCTGGCGCGGGTGAAGCGAGCCATAGGGGTCCTGAAACACCATCTGCACATCGCTATAAAAGCTCTTGTCGCGGTGCTTGCCGGAATAGGAGCGCCCGGCGACCATCAAGGAGCCTTCATCAAAATGGTTGAGGCCGGCAATGGCGCGCAGCAGCGTCGATTTGCCGGAACCGGATTCGCCGACGATACCGAAAGATTCACCCTCGGCCACATCGATGCTGACGCTGTCGAGCGCGATGTAACCGTCGAAATCGACCACCATGTCACGGACGGAAAGAACTGAACTCATGCGCGCCACTCCGGCTTGCGTTCCAGAACCGGCAGCGGATGCCGGTGGCCGCCAATCTCCGGCAGGCAGTTCAGCAGGCCCTGCGTATAGGGGTGCTTCGCCTCTTTCAGATTGGCGGAAGCAAGCTCCTCCACCACCTTGCCGGCATACATGACCAGAACACGGTCGCAGAAAGACGATACCAACCGCAGATCGTGGCTGACGAAGATCAGCCCCATGCCGCGATCCCGCACCAGCTTGTCGAGAATGTCCAGCACTTCGAGCTGAACGGTCACGTCGAGCGCCGAAGTCGGTTCATCGGCAATCAACAATTCGGGGCCGCAGACCAGCATCATGGCGATCATGACACGCTGGCCCATGCCGCCGGAAACCTCGTGCGGATAAAGATCGAAGACGCGTTCGGGATCACGGATCTGCACGGCTTCCAGCATGGCGAGCGTGCGCTGGCGCGCCTCGCCGCTGCCGATCTTCTCATGGGTGCGCAGCGTTTCCATGATCTGGCGGCCGATGGGCATGACCGGGTTCAGCGAATATTTCGGGTCCTGCAGGATCATGGCCATGCGCTTGCCGCGCATGAGCCGCCTTTCCTTCGCCGAAGCTTTGAGAAGATCGATATCGCCGAAGCGCAGGGCATCGGCCTCGATGCGCGCACTTTTCGGGGTTAGCCCCATGATGGCGCGGCCGGTCTGCGATTTGCCGGAGCCGGATTCGCCGACAATGCCGAGGCGTTCACGTCCCAGCGTGAAGGAGACGCCGCGCACCGCCTCCACCAGCCCGGTGCGGGTGGGAAAGGAAACGCGCAGGTTCTCAACGGTCAGAAGCGGTGCGCTCATTGGTTTGCCTCCTTGGGGTCCAGCGCATCACGCAGGCCATCGCCCAGAAGGTTGAAACCGAGGCTGACGATCAGGATCGCAATGCCCGGCATGGCGGCAACCCACCATTGATCGAGAATGAACCGGCGTCCGGAGGCGATCATCGCGCCCCATTCCGGCAGCGGCGGCTGCGCGCCAAGGCCAAGGAAGCCAAGACCGGCGGCAGTGAGGATGATGCCCGCCATATCGAGCGTGACACGCACGATGAGCGACGACATGCAAAGCGGCATGACGTGTTTCAGGACGATGCGGAAGGGCGAGGCCCCCATGAGCTTCACCGCCGCGATGAAATCGGAATTGCGGAAGGTCATGGTTTCGGCGCGTGCGATGCGCGCATAGGGCGGCCATGAGGTGACCGCGATGGCGAGCACGGCATTTTCAATGCCCGGCCCAAGGGCTGCCACCAGCGCCAGCGCCAGAACCAGTTTCGGAAAGGCCAGAAAGATATCGGTGATGCGCATCAGAACGGCATCCACCCAGCCGCCGGCATAACCGGAGACGGTGCCGACAATGAGCCCGATGGGGGCCGCGATGATGGCCACCAGCAGCACGACAAAGAGGGTCAACCGCGAGCCATGAATGAGACGCGAGAGAATATCACGCCCCTGATCATCCGTGCCGAGCAGGTAACCTTCCGTCCCCGGCGGCAGAAGCCGGGCATTGCGCAGATCGCCCTGCACCGGATTGTGCGGTGCCAGCACATTGGCAAACAGCGCGACGAACAGCAGCGCAACAATGATGCCGAGGCCCAGCAGCGCCAGCCGGTTTTCCGAAAAGCGCCGCCAGATGACATAGGCACGGCCAAGCCGCGCCTGTCTGCGCGAGGCGGGCCGGTCGGAGAGCAGCCATTCGCGGCTGTAGGGTTTCAGTGTGTCGGTCGAAATCGTCATCGGCTGCGCGTCCTTGGATCGAGCGTCCGGTAAAGCAGATCGGAGAAGAGATTGATGCCGACGAAAATGGCGCCGATCACGATCGTGCCGCCAAGAACGGCATTCATATCCGCATTCTGCAGGGAATTGGTGATGTAGAGGCCAAGCCCCGGCCAGGCGAAGATGGTTTCGGTCAGCACCGAACCTTCGAGTAGACCGGCATAGGACAGCGCAATCACCGTTACCAGCGGCACGGCGGCGTTGCGCAGCGCGTGGAACCAGATGATACGGGTTTCCGAAAGCCCCTTGGCGCGTGCCGCAACGATATATTCCTGGGCGAGCTCGTTCAGCATGAAGGAACGCGTCATGCGGCTGATATAGGCCAGTGAAAAATAACCGAGCAGAGAGGCTGGCAGGATGATGTGGCGGAACAGGTCCCACAACACGTCCCATTGCCGCTGCCAGATCGCGTCGATCAGGAAAAAGCCCGTGACCGGCGTGAAGGTGAATTCATAGACGATATCCATGCGGCCGGGATAGGCGACCCATTGCAGCCGGGCGTAAAACACCAGCAGCGCCAGGAGGCCGAGCCAGAAGATCGGCACGGAATAACCGATGAGGCCGATGACGCGCACCACCTGGTCGGCAAAACTGCCGCGCTTGACGGCGGCAAGCACGCCCAGCGGTATGCCGAAAACGGCGCCGATGATGGTGCCGATCGTGGCAAGTTCGATCGTCGCCGGGAACACCCGCTTGATGTCCTCCATCACCGGATTGGTGGTGAGGACGGAGATGCCGAAATCTCCCGAAAGCGCCTGCTTCAGATAAAGAAAGAACTGCTGCCAGAGCGGCAGGTTGAGGCCGAGCTGCTCACGCACCCGCTCGACCACATGCGCAGGCGCGCGGTCGCCGACGATCGCCAATGCGGGATCGATCGGCACCACACGGCCAATGAAAAATGTGACCGCCATCAACCCCAGAAAGGTGGTGATGACGGTGACGGCGAAGCCGAGAATGGCCTTCACACGGGCGTTGGCACGGCGTTTGCCCTGCCTCGCCCGGCTGTTCGTTTCAACGATGCTCAAGAGACCGATCCTTCCGGATCATTCCTTGGAGATCGTATAGACGTAGTTGGTGTCGAAGCTCGGTCCGAGCTTCAGGCCCTTGAGCTTGGCGGAATATCCCGCCACTTCCGTCTGCTGGAAGATGATGACGAAGGGACCTTTCGCCAGAACTTCCTTCTGCAGGTTTTCATAAATGGCGGCGCGCTTGGCGCTGTCCTTCTCCAGAAGCGCCGACTGGGTTTCCTTGGTCAGGTCAGGAACGTCCCAGGCATTGCGCCAGGCGAGCGTCTTGTTCTTGCCCTCATCGGAATTGTCGTAGTTGATGGTGAAGGTTTCCGCATTCGAGTTCGGATCGAAATAGTCCGAGCCCCACTGGCCAATGTAGATATCATGGGTGCGGGCGCGGTACTTGGTCAGCGTCTGCTTGCCATCGCCCGGAATGATTTCCAGCTTGATGCCGGCCTGCGCCAGCGTCTGCTGCACGCTTTCGGCAATGCCGGTTACCGGCTGCGTATTGCGCACATCCATGGACACGGTGAAGCCGTCCTTCAGGCCGGCCTTGGCCAGAAGTTCCTTCGCCTTGGCGACGTCGAGCTTGTAGGGGTTCTCGTCAAGCGCGCCCAGCTGGCCCTTCGGCAGGAAGGTCTGGTGGATTTCGCCGATGCCCTTGATGATCGTCGCACCGATGGCGTCGTAATCGACCAGATATTTGAAGGCTTCGATGACCTCGGGCTTCTTCAGGTTCTCGTTCTTCTGGTTGAGGCTGAAATAATAGACGGTGCCCTTCGGCGCGGAGGTGACGGCAAGGCCTTCCTTCTTGGAAACGGCTTCCATATCGCCCGGCTCGAGGTTGCGGGCCACATCGATATCACCGTTTTCAAGCGCCAGGCGCTGGCCCGAGCTTTCCTTCATGTGACGATAGACGACGCGCTTCAGCTTCGGCTTCTCACCGTAATAATTCGGGTTGGCCTCGAGGATGACTGCTTCATTGGCCTTCCAGCCAAGGATCTTGTAGGGGCCGGAACCGGCATAACCGGTCTTCAGGAATTCATTACCGAAATCGGTGTCGTATTTGTAATCGGCGCTCGGGGTAACGGACTTCGCCTTTTCGGTGATCAGCTTCTTGTCGACCACCGAAGCGACAGTTGCGGTGAGCACGTTCAGCACGAAGCTCGGCGCATAGGGCTTGTCGACCGTCAGTACGAAGGTGTTCGCATCCGCAGCCTTCGCCTTTTCATTGACGTTGTCGCCCTTGAGGCCGAACTGCGTCAGCAGGAACGCGGGCGACTTGTCGAGCTTGACGGCGCGCTCGAAGGAGAATGCCACATCGTCAGCCGTGACCGGATTGCCCGAAGCGAATTTCAGGCCCGATTTCAGCTTGAAGGTGTAGGTGAGACCGTCCTCGGAGGTCGTCCAGCTTTCGGCGAGATCGCCGATCACCTTGGAGGTGTCGTTGAGATCGATGGAAACCAGCTTGCTGTAGGTATTGCCGGTAACTTCGGCTGCGGACAGCTCGAATGCCTCGCCCGGATCGAGCGTGATGATGTCGTCGATGGCGAAACCTTCGACCAGCGTGTCGGCCGGCGTGGCGGCGAAAGCGTGCGGCGCAGACAGCATCATCAGCGACAGGGCAGCGCTGGTGCTAAGGATACGCATGGACTTGTTGAGCGATTTGATCATAGTATCTCCCCTTTTGTTATGAGATTGATTTAGTTCGCTTTTATTTGTCGTCAGGCCGGTTCATGCCAGGCCTGTGACAGGACGCGCAGCCAGTTTTCCCGGCAGATTTTGGCCAGTTCTCCGTCACCGTAGCCCGCCGATTTCAGCGCCGCAACCAGATTGTGATTGCCGCTCGCATCCGCAACGCCGACGGGTACCGTCGCGCCGTCGAAATCGGATCCGAGCGCCACGCAGTCGATGCCCATGCGCTCCACCATGTAGTCGATGTGGCGCACCATGTCGGAAAGCGGGGTATCAGCAATGTCGCGCGCATCCGCCCGCAGCATGGTCACGGCATAGTTGAGGCCGACCAGACCGCCACTTTCCTTGATGGCATCCATCTGCCGGTCAGTGAGATTGCGGGCGACGGGGGTGAGCGCATGCGCGTTGGAATGGCTGGCGATCAAAGGCTGGTTCGTGGTCTTCGCCACATCCCAGAAGCCCTTTTCGGTGATATGCGCAAGATCGATGAGAATGCCGAGCCGGTTGCACTCCTTCACCAGCGCAAAACCGGCATCGGTAAGGCCGGGCGCGGTATCGGGCGACATGGGATAGGAAAAGGGAACGCCATGGCCGAAAACATTGTGCCGGCTCCAGACCGGGCCGAGCGAGCGCAGGCCGGCGGCATAAAACACCTCCAGCGCGTCGAGATCGGCTCCGATCGCCTCGCAGCCCTCCATATGCAGCACGGCGGCGAAAACATCCTCGGCAAAGGCTTTGCGGATTTCCGCCGTGGAGCGGCAAAGCCGCCAGGCGCCGGCACGATCGAGCCTCAGCGCGATCGCCGCCTTTTCCATGGCGATATCAAGCGAGGGCTGGCGTTCAAGTGGGGCGGCAAGCGGTGTGTTGTAGTGGCCGTTCTGGTCCGGCTCCTGCAGGATCAGATCGCCCGAGGGGATGTAGATGGCGCAGATACCGCCGCCAAGGCCACCCGCCCTTGCGCGGGGACCGTCGATATGGCCTTCGCGCGTGCCGTTTTTGAATTCCGCAACCGGGTCGGCGCCGGCCTTGCTGTTGCGCCACAACCGAAGCAGCACATCATTATGACCGTCGAACACTGCATGCATGTCAAGAAATTCCAGTAAGCGGCAAGACCAAAGGGGGTGGGCAGACGCCGGAATGACACCGCGCGAAAGCAAACCGGCGCATTTTTCGCCGACCGCTGTAATCTGTCGAAGATGATCTTAGGACGATCTCTCGCGGCTCCGCAAGACGCAAATTAGGCAACGATGAAATTATCACCACTTGCCTTTTACCGCGAATTGCGAAACGTCAATCCCGCCAGCCGTCTTCCGCCTTCTTCAGCAGCGGCGTGGCGAAAACACCCCTCACCCGCTCCGGCCATTCCGGCCCGAAAGCAGCGATTTTTTGCCGCCAGCGATCCGATTGCAGCATGGCTGCGCCGATCACCACCGGCCGGATGCCGGACGAGGCGAGAAGCGAAAGACCTGAAATGATGGAACTGCCGCTCGATATGACATCATCCACCAGCGCCACCCGCCTGCCCTCGATGAGCGGCAACATGCGCGGATCGATATAAAGCCGCTTTTCCTGTTTGGTGGTGATGGAGGACATGGGCACCGACAGTTCCTCCAGATACCAGAATTTGCGCGATGTCCCGAGCGGCACGTAACGCGAATGGCCAAGGTGACGGGCAACGGCGGCGGCGAGCGTCAACCCGAGCGTCGGCAGGCCAATCACCACATCGGGCTTGAGGGGCAGAAGCTTCTGGGCAAGATCGGCGGCCAGCGCCTCCAGCACCTCAAAAGAGGCCTGATTGACGATGAGCGAGGCCAGCGCGTGCTCGCCATCCGCCAGCGGCCGGATCGGCAGGCAGATCTGACGTCCATCATCCAGTTCCGCCGGAAAGAAGCCGGAATGCGGGCCTGCCGTATCAAATGTGCGAGGCGCGCAGATATCCTGCCAGAATTCATGCGGCGCGGCGGGGAACTGGGCGGCGGGCGATGCGGATTGCGGCATCGGTCTTTTCCTTTCAGGAACGGGGCGGCAAACAGCACTGGCAATTTTCAGTCACGCCAACCCGGTTCTTCACATCAGGCATTTCAACAACCGCAAACATGCGGCGGGTTCTTTTCATTGGCTTTTTCAGCTAGAAGGAAACAAAGCAACAGGCATTCGGACAAGCTCACCTATGGCGTGAGTTTTTCCCATATTCAAGGACAAGCTATGAGACTGCTGGACCGCATCGGCGAGGACCTGCCATTCCTGACGGAGCTTCGCCACGATCTCCACGCCCATCCGGAACTGGGCTTTGAAGAGGAGAGAACGAGCGCCATCGTCGCCGACCTGCTCGAAAGGGCAGGATTGAAGGTCCATCGCGGTCTTGGCGGCACCGGCGTGGTCGGCACCCTGCAGGTTGGCAACGGCACCCGCAGCATCGGTCTTCGCGCCGATATGGATGCGCTCGCCATGCCGGAAGCACCTGACAGGCCCTATAAATCGAAGTTCCCGGGCAAGATGCATGCATGCGGCCATGACGGCCATACTGCCATGCTGCTGGGCGCCGCGCGTTATCTCGCAAGAACCCGCGATTTTTCCGGCACCGTGCATTTCATCTTCCAGCCGGCCGAAGAGGGCCGCGGCGGCGCGAAAAAAATGGTGGAGGACGGGCTTTTTACCTTGTTCCCCTGCGATGCGGTTTATGGCCTGCACAACATGCCGGGGCTTGGCATTGACGAGATGGCCGTGGTGGAAGGGCCACAGCTCGCCTCTTCCGATAGCTGGCGCGTCACCTTCAGGGGCGTCGGCACCCACGGCGCCAAGCCGCATCTCGGCCGCGACCCGGTGACGGCGGCGGGCACCTTCCTCGCTTCGCTGCAAAGCATCGTCGGCCGCGTCGTCGATCCGCTGCAACCTGCCGTCGTCAGCGCCTGCTCGGTGCAGGCGGGTGACCCGAAGGCGCTCAATGTCATCCCCGATCTCGTCGAAATCGGCGGCACGGCGCGTGCCTATGCGCCAGACGTGCGCAACCAGCTTGAAACGGAAATCGGCAGGCTCGCCAAGGGTACGGCAGCCATGTTCGGCATCGAGGCGAATTACGAATTCATCCGCCGCATTCCGCCTGTCATCAACGAGGCCGATGCAACGAAACGGGCGCTCCGAGCCGCCAAAACCGTCTTTGGCAACAAGGCCCGCACCGCCTTTCCGCCCTCGACAGCCGGCGACGATTTCGCCTTCTTCGCCGGTGAAGCGCCCGGCTGTTACGTCTGGCTCGGCAACGGCCCAGCGGTGGATGGCGCGCTGCACCACAACACGTCCTACGACTTCAATGACGCCGCAATCGTTCCGGGTGCGGCCTTCTGGGCGACACTGGTGGAGCAGGAGCTGGCGGCGGAGTGAAAGCGGCCGCTCCGGCATAAGAGCCGGCGTGGCTTTCAGACGTAAAGCTATCTTCCAACAATCGCCTTGGGACAATGGCGAAATAATACTGTGTAGAATCTAGAATTCTTGGCCGTGTACATCAATATTCAATAGACTCAACCAGATATTTAGTATACATACACGGCATAATCGCATTTTATTATTTTATTTCTGTTCAAATTCTCACGCGGGCAAGCATCATGACGAGACTTGTTGTGCCACAAAGTGCGATTACCGGGCGTCTGGCCCAAGCTAAATCTTATAAAAACCTGCCGCCCGATGACTATCGCGACCGTCTGATCAAATATATCCCGGCAGAATCCGTCGCCCTTTACGTTGCCGTCGATAAAATGGTCAATTCCCACTATGGGCTGAGCACGCTCGCGGCGGACAGCGCCGTCTCCACGCAGGCCGCGATCGTCAGCTGGGCCATTCTGGCCCTCGGCATCATCGGCACGCCCATCTATCTCTATCGCCGCAGACTGCCGGGCCAGCCCTGGATGCTGAATGCCGGCATCTCCACCATCGCCTTCGTGCTCTGGGCCTACACATTGAGCGGCTCGGTCTTTCTCGTGCACCAATGGTACAGCGTTTTCTGGGCCGGCCTGCTCGCGCCGATCTTCACCTTCGTCGCCGGATTTTTCGAACCCAAACCGGAGTAAGCGTCCATGCCGACCTATGAGGACCTGCGCGCCTATTTCGACGCTTCCGATGCCATGACGCAATTGGCGCGCGAGGCATCGAAAATCCCCATCGTGCACGGCTTCACCCTCGACGTGGATCCGTTATGGATGCTGCTTTACGATATGGAAGATGGCGTCCTGCCGGAGAGCGAACGCTACCGGTATGAGTATCTTCTTGACGGTCGTCCCTTCCGCGACTGGTGGAGATTGCCCCTGGCTTTTCCGGAATGGCCGCTCCAGACGCCCTATCAGGGATATAGGCGCCGCGACCTCAAGCGTGACGTTTCGCTGTGGGACGCAATCCCGCGCCCAACGAAAAGCGGTCCTGTCGTGATGACCATCGTTTACGGCCCGCTCAAGACCCCGGCAAAAGCTGCGCCTGAGCCTCTGGAGGACGGCAGCGACATTGCGGCGCTTCGCCTATTAACCGCTCTCATTGATGGGAGTCTCGCTTCCGCCCGGATAGAGGAACGTCCAAGGGCAAGGCTTGCCTTTGCTGCCGGTGATGAAATCACCACCAGCGCCGGTGACACCGGCACCTATGGCGGGACGCTGACCAACGCGCGCAAAAAGCAATATGGCATGACCTGCGCCCATGTCGCCAACACCGGCAACGATATTTTCGACGTATCGGGAAAACGGATCGGCGCGGTGATACATCATACCAAGCTCCATCCCTTGCCGGCGCAGACGGTCTGCGATCCCGTGGTACTGCCGATACCCAATCCCTATCCCGGCAACGATCCGCCTGTGAATATGTTCGATTTCTCGCTGATCGAGCTGACCAAAGCACCGGCAGCCTCTTCATTGGGCGGGGTGGCCGCCAGCCTGACGCCGGGGCAAAACGTGACCCTCAGCGGCAAAAGCGGCACCTATAAGTGCAAGCTCGGTTCGCTGGCGATCAGCTACGCCTTCACGGACGGCACCTCGACCTATTGTTTTCGCGACCAGATCGAGCTTCGGCCGCAGCCGGTCATTCCGATTGGCGGTGCGCTCGGGCATCTCGTCACGCCCATGCCGACGCAGGGCGATTCCGGCGGCTGGGTTCTGACGGATGATGCGACGCCGCTCTGGGCCGGCGTGTTTTTCGGCGAAGATGGCAGTCGCGGTTATTGCTCGCGCGCCAGCTGGGCGCATGACTGGGCCGAAAAGCAGGTGGGCGGCCCCCTCTCCGTTTAATCTCCGCGCTTATGCCTGCACCGACTCACCGGAATGGGAAGAGAGCACCAGAATGCCCGGCGCTCAGCCCACCACCGCAATCACCGGGCTTTGCATCACCCTGCCCGTCAACACATCGGCAATGCCCATATCCGTCTGGTGCGGGCCGATATTGCAGGCAAGCGTCGCACCGAAACAGGCCTTGAAGACGAGATAGGGCGGCTGCCATTCCACCACCGTGCCGACGGCTTCGCGCAATTCCTCGAAAGCCTTTGCCACCTCTTCAAGAGGCGCATCGGATACGAGGCCGGAGAGCGGCAGGGGAAGCAGTGCGATGACCTTGCCTTCAGAGGCGACAGCCATACCGCCGCCTGCCACTATCACCGCATTGGCGGCGAGCGCCATGTCTTCGGCATTGCCGCCAAAAACGGTGAGGTTGTGGCTGTCATGCGAGACAGTGGTGGCGAAGGCGCCGTTCCAGCGTCCCCAGCCGGTGAGGAAGCCGGTTCTGGTGACCGGCTCGGCCTTGCCGTGGCGGTGGGTGACGGAAATCATCGTCGCGCCCTCAGGCGGAACGACGAAGCCGTCCTTCACCTCGGCCTCCACCTCGCCCCATTGCGTGAAGCGAGGACGGTCGATGGTGGCAAGGCGCACCCTCGCGCCCTCGGAGGCAACCCGGAAATCATCGGCTTCACGCAGCGGCAGCTTCATCGAGCCTTCGAGCACCGCCGCATCACAGGCCGGAATGTCGACGAGCATATGCCCGCCTTCCGCAACCGCCTTGCCCCCTGCCAGAACGTGGCGGGCGGCAAAACCACTCAAATCCTCGAAAACGACGATGTCAGCGCGACGGCCGGCAGCGATGAGGCCGATATCGGCACGGCTAAGCCTTTGCGCAGCATTCAGCGTTGCGGCGCGCAGCGCCCATTCCGGCTTCAGGCCATAACGGACAAGGCGGCGTACCACATCGTCAAGTCCGCCGCCCCGCAGCAGGTCATCCGGGAACACGTCGTCGGTGCAGAGCGTCACCGTCTGCGGCAGGTGGCCCAGCGCATTCAGCGCTTCCACGAATTCCGGCAGCAGGTGGTCATGCGAGCCGCGCAGCTCGATGGTGAGCCCCGCCCTGAGCTTCGCCATCAGGTCTTCGGCCGAGACCAGCTCATGATCGGAAGAAACGCCCGCCGCCATGAAGGCGTTGAGATCGGCATCCTTCAGGCCGCGCGCATGGCCGCAGAGCAGCTTTTCCGAGACAAGCCCGGCCTGCACGATGCCGCTCATGCGCGGATCACGCTCGATGACGCCGCGCATGTTCATGATTTCCGCAACGCCACCAATCTGCGGCCAGGAGAGGATATCAGCGAGAATTCCGGCGTCGAAATCTGCGCCGCCGCGCTCCAGCCCCGGTGCTGACGGCACTGACGACGGCGCAAGCAGAATGGCGCGCAGCGGCAGGTCTTCGACAGATTTCGCCGCCCAGCGCACCCCTTCCACACCGTGCACATTACCGAATTCATGCGGGTCCCAGACGATGGTGGTAACGCCACGGGCGACCACGGCCTCCGCATAGACGGCCGGTGTAACCATCGAGCTTTCAATATGCATATGCGTGTCGATGAGACCGGGTGAAACATAGGCACCCATCGCGTCGATGATCTGCGCAGCATCTCGGCGGCTTGCACGCTCGTGCACGCTGGCGATCAGCGCGCCGACGATGCCGATATCGGCGGCGCGAAGCTCTCCCGTGACGACATCCACCAGCGTTCCGCCAGTGATGAGAACATCAAATGGCGCATCGCCGCGTGCGGCGGCAACCGCGCGGGTGCGGAGTGCATCGTCGGTGAGATCCGCCGGCTCGCGCGTCGGGAATTGCGTCTTCATCGGGCGGCCTCCTGGCGCAGCGCCTCAAGAACGGCAGCCGTCGCCGCTTCGGCATTCACGCTTTCGGCAAAATGCGCGTTGAAGGCCTGAACCTTCTCCACGCGCGTTTCAACCACGGTTCGCCCGCGTGTCAGCGCTGCGTGAAGTTCGACATCGATGCGTGCATGGCGCCAGCCAAGCAGGTCGGAGGTAAAGCCGACGGCGGCGACAGGATCGTAAAGCGCCATGGCCGGCCGGCCGCGCCTCGTGGCGATGCCGATGAAACCTTCCAACAGATCGGCGATCAGCCCGGCATTCTTGCCGCCGGCATTGCGGATCGGCAGCACATCGGCAGGCGCGGCGGTGACTTTGCGGCAGGCGTCCAGATCGACCATGCGCAACGGCAAGCCGTGGGAAAGTACGATGGCCAGCGCTTCCGGATCGGCAAAGGCGTTGAATTCAGCCGAGGCGGTGTGGTTGCCGCTGGTCACGCCGCCACCCATCCAGGTCAGATCGGAAATTCTGGCCGCAAGATCAGGTCGGGCAAGGCACAGGGCGGCAATATTGGTGAGTGGTCCAAGCGCGAGGATACGCTTTTCGCCTGCTCCCTCCAGCCAGCTGCAGAGAGCGGCGAAAGCATTGCTTTTCGGCAGAGCCGGCGCATCCGGCAGGCTTTGGCCGACGGTCGGAATGCCGCTATCGCCCAGAATGCACTGCGCGGTTTCGAGCGCGCCCAGCACCGGCATGGCACGGCCCTGATGGATCGGCATCGACCAGCCGAAGGCGGCAACGGCGCCGGCGGCATTGCGGCAGACCGCCTGAAGCGTCGCATTGCCGAAGACCAGCGAAATGCCGTCAATGGCAAGGCCCGACGATTGCACCACCATGATGGCGGCAATATCGTCAAAGCCCATATCGGTATCGATCCATACACCCATGGTCAGTTGAACACCTTGAGGCTCGCCGCCTTTTCAACCGGCAGATCGAAAGCGAGCGTATCTCCAATCGTATGGGCGGCAAGCGCCGCATCGGTTTCCGCCTTGATGGGCCCAAGCGGCGTATCCAGCAGATATTCGCGGCTGTTGCCGGCAAAGGAGGTGCCGCGCACGGTTCCCTGGAAAGGACCTGAACCAAGGGTGACCATGCGCGGCCGCCAGGCCAGTCCGGATGCTGAAAGGACTGGTCCGGGAAGCGGTGTCGTGCCGTTTGCGGTTTTGAGCGCGCCGCCTTCCAGCGCGAAGATGTTTTCAAAACCGACGAAATCCGCCACGAAGGACGAAACCGGCGCGTTATAAATCTCTTCCGGCGTGCCGATCTGCTCGATCTTGCCGCCCTTCATGACGACGATGCGATCAGCCAACGCGAGCGCCTCGATCTGGTCATGGGTGACGAAGATCATCGTCACGCCGGTTTCCTTCTGCACGCGCTGCAATTCGGTGCGCATTTCGAGCCTGAGACGCGCGTCGAGGTTGGAGAGCGGCTCATCGAGCAAAAGCACCTTCGGCTCCATGACCATGGAGCGCGCCAGCGCCACCCGCTGCTGCTGGCCACCGGAAAGCTCCGCCGGCTTGCGCGAGGCGAAATTGGACAAGCCGACCGATTTCAGGCCGGAGGCGACCTTGTCCTCCAGCGTCTTGCCGCTCATGCCCTTGAGCTTCAGGCCGAAGGCGACGTTTTCATAGACCGTCAGATGCGGGAAAAGCGCATAGGACTGGAACACCAGACCCACGGCGCGCTTGTTGGCGGCAACGCGGGTGATATCGGCCCCATCGAGATCGATACGCCCGCCCGCCACCGGCATCAGCCCGGCAATGGCGCGCATCGTCGTGGTCTTGCCGCAGCCGGAAGGCCCGAGAAGCGCTAACAACTCGCCCTTGCGGATATCGAGATCGAGATCCTTGACGGCAATGCTGTTGCCATAAGCGAGCGAGACTTTTTGGAGCGAAAGATAATTTGCGTCAGACATAACGGGAGAACCCCAGAAAACGTTCGGCCATGAAGACGATGCCGATGGAAAGGAAGGCGAGCAGCGAAGAAAGGGCTGCAACGGAAGGATCGAAGACGATTTCCATGTAACCCAGCATGTCGATGGGCAGCGTGCGCACGCCAGGCCCCGACAGGAACAGCGATACCGGCACCTGGTTGAAGCTCGTCACGAAACCGAGAATGAAGGCAGAGAGAATGCCGCCACGAATATTCGGCAGCACCACGCGGAAAAACGCCCCCACCCGCGACGAGCCGAGCAGCACCGCCGCCTCCTCGATGTCCGAGCGCAGATTGTTGAGGCTGGCCGATACCACCCGCACCGCATAGGGCAGGATGAGCGCGGTGTGGGCGAGAAACAGGGCAAGCGTGATGCCGATGCCGAAAGGCACGACGAAATAACGCAGCAGCGCGAGACCGACGATGATGCCGGGCACAATGATCGGCGCGGAAACGATGGTGCGCACCGTCTCTGCAAAAGGCAGCTTGTAGCGCGACATGGCGTAGGAGGCGGGAATGCCGAGGATGAGCGCTGCAAAGGTGCCGCCAATGGCGAGGAACATCGACATCGCAAAGCTTTCCCGGAAGCTCTCAACGGTAAAGACCTTGGCGATCCATTTCAGCGAAAAACCCTGCGGCGGGAAGGCAAGCGTATCGCCGGCCGAAAACGAGGCGGCAACGATGATGAGGAACGGCCCGATGAGGAAACCGACGACAAGCAGAAGCGTGAGCGGAATGAAGAGCTGCCGGGTCATTTCTTGTTCCTTGCGGTGGCGATGCGCTTCAGCAGGATATTGGCGGCAAAGCTCATGACGATCAGGATGAAGGCGATGACGCTGGCGGCGACGAAATTGTTGGAAACCGTCACCTGCTGGTAAAGCAGGGTTTCCAGCATCAGCACCTTGGAGCCGCCAAGAATGGCGGGCGTGATATAGGCCGTCAGCGAACCGGTAAAGACCAGCGTGCCGCCGACGACCAGCCCTTCCTTGGTGAGCGGCAGGATGACCTTCCAGAACACCTGCAACCAGTTTGCGCCGAGGACGCGCGCGGCGGCGATCGTGTCCTTCGGCATATTCTCCAGCGCGCTGATGAGGGAGATGATCATTAGCGGCAGAAACAATTGCAGAAGACCGATGAAGACGGCCGTTTCGGAAAACAGGATGCGGATCGGCGCGTCACTCAGCCCGACCGCCTGCAGCGCCTGGTTGACGATGCCGGTTCTGCCCAGAATGACGATCCAGGCATAGGTGCGGGCAACCGGCGAAATCATCAGCGGCAGCACGACCAGATTGACCACATGGCCTTTTGCCCCCGGCGAAAGATTGACGATGGCGAAAGCCGCCGCATAACCCACCACCGCCGAGACGATGGTGACAAGCGCGCCAAGCTTCAGGGTGCGCAGGAAAACCGTCTGGTTCAGCGGATCGGAAAAGAAATCGGCGTAAGCGGACAATGTCCAGCCATCGGCGCTGTGGAAGCCCTCCGACAGAAGCATGAAGACCGGCACAAGAAAGACCGCCGCCGCAAAAATAGCGGCGGGCAAGGCAAGCGCCAGCGCTTCGGCCCGGTTCTGAAACATGGGTTTATTCCCTGAACGGCCACGCGGCCGGTTACGGTTGAAGCCGGCGTGCCGGCTTGCGGTCTGAAAAGGTTGGAAAAGCGGTCAGGGGACGACCAAACCGCTTTTCCTGAAACGGGGCGAGCCCTTGCGGACGCTGAAAATCACCCCGTTCCTGACTGAAACTGTTCCGGCTTATTGCCCGACCTTGGAGTTCCACTCGGACAGCCACTTGTCGCGGTTATCCAGCGTCACGTCGGAAGGGATGAGCTGCAGGCTTTTTGCGGTTTCGTCGCCATAGGTGATGTTGTTCGCCACCTCGCCGGAAACCTTGACTTCCCTGTTGGTCGGGCTGTCCACCAGCTTTTCGGCCAGCGCCTTCTGAACGTCGGTCGAGAGCCAGAAATCCATGAACTGCAACGCCAGATCTTCGTTCTTCGTGCCCTTCGGCACCACGAGCACATTCATGCCGCCGGTCTGACCTTCCTTGGGCGTTGCCCAGGCAAGCGGCAGATCAAGCTTGGTGAAAGGCGCCCAGGAAAAGCGGCCGATCGGGGCGGCCCAGATTTCTTCCTGCTGCATCAACTGCACCAGCTGCGAGGATTTGACGTAGAAAGTGACGATATCGTCCTTCTTTTCGCCCACGGCCTCGATGGCGCCGGAAAGATCAGGCGTATCCTTGCCGATGGCCTTGCCGAGCATGTAAAGCGCCGGCGGGCCCTGATTGGTGGTGACGTTCGGGAAAGCGACATGATCGACGATGCCGTCCTTGAGGAGATCGGCCCAGCTATCGACCTTCATCTTGTCGGTGCGGTAAACGATTGAGGTGGCGTAGAAATTGACGCCGACGCTCATGCCGTCGCCATTCGGGTCCTTGGCGATATCATAGAGCTTGTCGATATTCGGGACCTTGGAAGCGTCGATCTTCTGGATCAGGTCCTTGCGGGTGGCGGAAAGCGCATCCGCCATGGAAACGATGGCGAGATCGACCACCGGATTGGCCTTGTTGGCCTCCATCTTGGCCAGACGTTCGACACTGTTGCCGGTCTCGACGACCAGCTTGCAGCCGCATTGCTTTTCGAATGGCGTATAGACCAGTTCCTTGAATTCGTCCTGCGCGAAGGCGTAGACCGAGATCGTCAGCGTCTTGTCCTGCGCCTGCGCGGCACCCATCGTCAGCATCAGGGCGGTGCCCGATGCAAGAATGATTTTTTTCATGGTGTGAGTTCTCCTGCTGTCGTGTTTTTGGCTTCAATCGCGTCATGCTTTTTTCTGCCGGTGGAGCCGCGCATGATCAGCGCCATCGGTATGTTCGATATTTCGGCCTTCACCTCGGCGGCAATGCCGTTTTCGAAACCGGCTTCACCATCAATTGCGCGCAGCAGCGCCTCGACCGCCAGATCGGCGATGCGACCCATATCCATGCGCATCGTCGTCAGCGGCGGCGTCACGACGGCCGAAAAAATCAGATCATCGAAGCCCGTCACGCTGGCCTCTTCCGGCACCTCGATACCCTCGCGCTGCAATTCGGTAAGCGCGCGCAGCGCATGCAGGTCCGATACGCAGGCGAAGGCGGTAAAACCATCCGCAACCCGGTCAGCGAGGCCAAGACGGCAACCCGCGCCATCAGCCTTTTCAATGGCATCTATCCATAGCGTCTGCGTGGTGCAGGCCTTGCCGAGCCCATCGCGAATGCCGCCAAGGCGGTCGTTCTGCACGTTGGAATCGCGGTTCTTGCCCACCAGCACCACCCTGTCGTGGCCAAGCCCCGCCAGATATTCGCCGACCTGCCTGCCACCATCCCAATGGTCGGCGGCAACCGTGTTTCCAGGTGTCGATGGACTGTCGATCACCGCCACCGGACAGTCGACATCGGCGATGCGCGTGCCCCGGCGGGGAACGACCACCATGCCATCCACCCCGCGCTCGATCAGCCGGTTGATGGCGTCCGTCTGCATGGCGATCTCACCGCGCGAGTCGGCGATCAGCACACCATAACCGGCATTGACGGCCGCCTTTTCGATGGCCTGTGCGATCTGCGGGAAAAGAGGATTGGCAATATCGGGCAGAACCAGCCCCAGAACCCCGCTTTTGCCGGTACGAAGCGCCCTGCCCGCCGAACTCGGCACATAACCAAGCTCGCTTGCGGTCTTGCGGATGCGCTCCACCAGCTCCGGCGAAACCCGACCCTTACCCGACAGCGCATTGGACACGGTTGCAACCGACACGCCGAGTGCCGCTGCTATCGCGCTCAGATTGGTGGCAGGCCGTGAAGACGCCATGATGGTCCGAAAGGGCTGATTAAACGTTTAATCACGATAGTCGAGCAAAACCGCCCTGTCGAGTCCGGACCGGGGCAAAACCGGGCGAAAACCGAGGCATAAAGTCTAAATGCCCGAAAAAAGTGCTATTATTTTTTAGAGCTGTGGATTGCTGGCGGCACGATAGGCCTCCACCTGCCGCACCAACCAGTCGCGAAACAGCACGACCGGAACATGGTTGGCGCGCGAAAGCGGCGCCACGGCATAATAGGAGCTGGGGCTTTTGGCCTGGTGATCGAAGGCTTTCACCAGCTGCCGCGATTTCAGCTCATTATCGATCAGGAAAAGCGGCATCAGCGCCACGCCCAGTCCGGCGATGCAGGCCTGCGCCACGCTGGAAAACTGCTCGAAGCGCATGCCCTGGGGCAGGGCAAGCGACAGGCCGAGGCTTTCAAACCAGTGGCTCCATGCGCCCGGCCGCGAAGCCATGTGCAGAAGCGGAAGCGCCGCAATATGTTCGCCCTTTTCGATTGGATGCGCCTTCAGGAACTCGGGACTGCACACCGGGGCGACCATTTCATGCATCAGAAAGGTGCTTTCCGCCCCCGGCCAGTCCGCCTGACCGATATGGATCGCCATATCCAGCTGCTCGCGCTCAAAATCGAATTGCCCGATGCGGGTGGCGAAATTGATGGTGATTTCGGGATGGTTCGCCACGAAATCCGGGATACGCGGCAGAAGCCAGCGGGTGCCGAATGTCGGCAGCATGGCAAGGTTCAGCGTATTGCCATGCGTTTTGGTCATGATCTGGAGGGACGCGGAGCGTATCTCGCCAAGGGCTGCGGCAATCGATTTCGCATAGGCGCTGCCCTCGGTCGTCAGCGCCACCCCGCGTGCGCCGCGCTCGAACAGGCGCACGCCAAGCTGTTCTTCCAGTGACATAACCTGCCGGCTGATCGCCCCCTGCGTCAACGCAAGCTCGTCCGCTGCGGCGGAAAAGCTGCCGAGCCGGGCCACGGAATCGAAGGCGGCGAGCGCACTGGTGGAGGGCAGGAGTTTGCGGCTGAGAGACGTCATGAGCCATTACTATATGTAATGCAAAAATGAGTAAACATGGCTTGTGCCGACTGGCTCTAATACCAATAATCCGGCCAGCAAATCCGGAGGCATCACGTGAGCGAACACGCAGCATTCAATTGGCAGGACCCTTTTCTGCTCGAAGACCAACTGACCGACGACGAGCGGATGATCCGCGACGCCGCCGCCGCCTTCGGCAAATCGGAACTTCTGCCGCGTGTCTCCGAGGCCTATCTCTCCGAAACAACCGAACCGGAACTGTTTCGCCTGATGGGCCGAACCGGCCTGCTCGGCGTCACCCTGCCGGAAGAATATGGCGCAGCCAATGCAAGTTACGTGGCCTATGGTCTCGTCGCCCGCGAAGTGGAACGGATCGACAGCGGTTACCGCTCGATGATGAGCGTGCAGTCCTCGCTCGTCATCCATCCGATCTTCGCCTATGGCTCCGACGAGCAGAAGAAGAAATATCTGCCCGGCCTCGTCTCGGGTGAACTGATCGGCTGTTTCGGCCTGACCGAGCCGGATGCCGGTTCCGATCCGGGCGGCATGAAGACCCGCGCTGAAAAGATCGCTGGCGGCTATCGCCTGCGCGGTTCGAAAATGTGGATTTCCAATGCGCCGATCGCCGATGTCTTCGTCGTCTGGGCGAAATCGGAAGCCCATGACAACCAGATCCGCGGTTTCGTGCTGGAAAAGGGGATGAAGGGACTTTCGGCCCCCAAGATCGGCGGCAAGCTGTCGCTGCGCGCCTCCATTACGGGCGAGATCGTTCTGGACGGCGTGGAAGTGGGTGAAGACGCGCTGCTGCCCAATGTCTCCGGCCTGAAAGGCCCGTTCGGCTGCCTCAACCGCGCCCGTTACGGCATTTCCTGGGGGGTCATGGGTGCGGCGGAAGATTGCTGGTTCCGCGCCCTGCAATATGGTCTCGACCGCAAGCAGTTCGGCAAGCCGCTGGCCGGCATGCAGCTTTATCAGAAGAAGCTCGCCGACATGCAGACCGAAATCGCCCTCGGCCTTCAGGCATCGCTCCGCGTCGGCCGGTTGATGGACGAACACAGAATGGCGCCGGAAATGATCTCCATCATCAAGCGCAACAATTGCGGCAAGGCGCTGGATATCGCCCGCCAGGCCCGCGACATGCATGGCGGCAACGGCATCCAGATCGAATATCACGTCATGCGCCACGCCCAGAACCTTGAGACGGTCAATACCTATGAGGGCACGCATGACGTCCACGCGCTAATCCTCGGCCGGGCGCAGACGGGCATTCAGGCGTTTTTCTGAGGCTTTCTCGGCGTCGAGGAGTTAGGCTTACAGAGGCCTGAAACCTCTCCTTCGTCATGCTCTGGCCTGTCCCGAGCATCTGCAACCGATTGATCTAACCCTACGTGGTTGGATCCTCGGGACAAGCCCGAGGATGACGGCGAGAGTGAAGGGTTCTGCATCAAAAAAGGCCTTCGAAGATCACTTCGAAGGCCTTTTGCTTTTCAACTCAGGTGGCGGCTCAGAAGGTCCCGCGCACACCGATGCCGAACATGCGCGGTTCGGTCATGCTGGCCTCGATGCCGCCAATGCCGCGGTTTTCCTTCATCAGCGTCGGTGCACGCTCGTCGAAGACGTTCTTGACGTAAGCGTAGAATTCAAGCTCTTCCTTGAACTTGTAGCTCGCCCGCAGATCCGCGATCGTATAGGGGTCGATCGCATAAATGGCCTTGTTGTCCGTGTCCGAATAATAACCGTCGAGATGGCGCACCTGCCCTGAAACGGCGAATTTATCGGTCACGTCCCAGCTAGCGCCGACGGTGAAGCTGTAACCCGGCGATTTGGCGAATTCCTTGCCGACATAGGCGGCGTTGCTGGAAATCTCGTCGATCTTCGTCTTCAGCAGACCCGCGCTGGCCTTCAGTGTCAGATTGTCGAGGACCTGATAATCCACACCGATTTCCAGACCGTAGGCATGGGCCTCCTCGGCATTGACGGTGTAGGATTCGCTGATGCCCGTGGAGACAACCACCGGCACGTTAAACTGGGCGTTTTTCATGTCCATATAGAACAGGTTGCCGTTCACCGTCAGCGTATCGTCCAGCAGGTTGGCACGCGTGAACAGCTCGTAGTTCCAAATGGTTTCCTTGTCGAAGGTCCGCCATTTGCTGGTCGTCAGGTCGAATGCGACGCCGCCGGGATTGTAACCGCGGCTGATCAGGCCGCCGACTGTCCAGTCGTCATTGATGGCGTAGGCAAGCGAGGCCTTTGGCAGAATTTCCGAGAAGGTTTCGTCATAATTGACCGAGCTTCTGGAGGTCGCGCTCAATGTGCGATAACCGTTGCGCTGAATCTGGTCCTGCTGGTAGCGCAGGCCGCCGGTCAGGGTCCATTGATCGGTCAGGCGATAGCTCAACTCGCTGAAAAGACCGAGATTGTCCTTGGTATCGTCAAATCTGGATGTCCCGCGTAGATAAAGAACTTCGTCAGCCTGCGTGTGGGCGTAATAAATACCGGCAACACCGCTCAGCACATCTTCCTGATCGCCGAAGGTCACGCGCGTTTCATGCGACGTGTTCTTGAGATCGACATCCGCATCGCCATTATTCGCAATGCCGACCCGGCGCTTGGCGATGGACGAGGAAAACTGCGTCTGGTTGAACAGTTTCACTCCGTTTTCGAAATCATAATTGACGTCCAGAATTCCGGTATTGGTATACTGGCTGAAGCTCGGCATCGTCGTGGTAATGTGGTTGAGATCCTCGAAGGGGCGCGATGCCGCCTCCTGGCTCGGCCGGTTCGAAGCGTTGTAGGAATAGGTCAGCTTGGTCGAAAGGCCGGGAATTTCAGCCGGTTCCCACAGAAGCTTGAAGCGTCCGTTGAACTCCTTGAAGTTCTGGTCCGTGCCGTCATGGGCAAAAGCCGAGCTAATGTAATCGATGAAGGTGTCGCGGCCGGAATAGTCGATCGCCATACGCGCCGCCAGCTCATCTTCGATCAGGGGGCCGGAAAGTGCGAATGAACCCCGCTTCTGGTGATAGTTGCCGATTTCAGCCTGATAGGATGCCTCCGGCGTAAAGGTCGGGTCCTTTGTATTGACGATGATCGCACCGGCAATAGCGTTGGCACCCTGCGACGTGGTCTGCGGGCCGCGGAAGACTTCGATGCTGTCGACATCCCAGATGGAGGAGGCGCCATAGATGAATTCATTGTAGCCGAGATAGTGGCCGTCGACATTGATGGTTGCGCGCGGCACCGTGCCGGTGAAAAAGGCGATGGAGCCCGTATTCGGTCCCTGCGTGTCCTGCCCGCGAATGATGGGCGCGCTGACATTGTCGGTATAGACGATGTTCGGGATATCCTTGATCGCTTCGGATACGGTCGGGTCGCCGGTCTTTTCTTTCTTGATTTTCTCGCTGGAGACGACCGAAACGGACGACGCCGTATTCTTCATGTCGCGCGCGACTTTTTCACCGGTCACGACAATCGGCTTGAGAACGGTCGTTCCCGGCGCCGCAGCCTGCTGATCCTGACCGAAAACCGGCGTCACAAACAAAGCCGACAGCGTCACAACGCTGACCCCGCTCATCAAACGACCGCTAGAACGAAACCCCATCACACACCCCTAAATAAACATGAGTATTAAAGTCATATTCAAGTAACGGAAGCGTTATCTGTTTCGCAATAGAGAATGCGTTCTGTATTGCGGACAATCAGGGTTCCGCAAGGGGATGTGCCATATTTACAACAAAGTTTATCGACCTGCCTTTCCGCCCCTCAACGATGGGACCTGGAACTGCATGGCGAGCGCGCCAGAAATCGATTCCGATTTCCCGGCCGATGAGTTAGGCATGGTCACGCCATGAATGGGGGAGCGGGCTTGAACGCCATGGATGAAGAGCCGGAAAATCTGTCGGAAAACGAGGGGGAGAAGCGCTCTGCCCTCATCCAGTCGGTGTCGATTGCGGCGCGCTTTCTCAATCTTCTCGCCAGATCGGACAGGGCGCTTGCGCTCGGCGAACTTGCAAAACGCGCCGGCACCGGCCGCTCGACCGCGCACCGTTACCTGCAAAGCCTCGTGCGCGAAGGGCTGGTGACGCAGGATCCAGCAAGCGGCAGCTACGATCTTGGTCCGGCGGCGCTTGGGATCGGCATCAGCGCGCTCAGGCGAATCAATCCGGTCGAAACCGCCGGTCGGCAGATGAAGAACCTGGCCTCGCAGATCGGCGCCAGCTGCGGTGTGGCGATCTGGACCGATCGTGGCCCAACCGTGGTGCAATGGCATCGGAGCGCCAGCTTCTCCATCAGCACCGTGGCGCTCGGCGATGTTCTGCCGCTGGACAACAGCGCCTGCGGGCTGGTTTTCCAGGCTTATCTGAGCGCTGACAGAATAGCGGCAGTGCGCAAGCTGCAACCGGCAGCCTTTCGCGGCTCCCGTCCCGACACCGGAATTCTGCACGGCATTCGGGAAACAGGTGGCGCGGAACTCAACGAACATCTGTTTTCAGCCCTCACAGGCAAGGCCGCCCCGGTTTTCGACGCCCAGGGCGAAATCTGTTGCGTCGTCACCACCGTATCCTTCCTGGCGACTGCCGAGACCGAGGGCCATTTTCAGCAGCTTCTCGAAGCCGCCAGAAAGGCAACGACGGAATCCGGCGGATCGTAATTCTATTCGGCCAGATGCTCCGCGAAGGTGCGGCCGGAATAGGCCGTGCGGAAAAGCCCCGCATCGCCAAGCCGGGGAAGCAGCCGCTCCAGCACCAGCCGCATCGACGCGACAGAACCGCCCGGCACCGCGACAAATCCGTCTATCGCACCGGCCTCCGTCCATTCGCGGATGGTCTCGAAGGCATCCTCCACCGTGCCGATGATCTGCCAGTGACCCGATCCCATTACTTCGGGCCGCCGCAGCAGATCGCCGACGCTCAGCGTTTCCCGCTCTATCAACCGGCGCAGCAGATTGGCATGGGTACGGCTTCTGGGTGTTTCGGGCGGCGGCGGCAAGTCTGAGGCGGTGACGACCCGCGTGAGCGGCCAGTCCGAGAGATCCAGACCAGTCAGATTATGAATGGATGCGAAGATACGGGCGTGATTGGCCCGCCCATGGGTCGCCGCAAACAGGTCCAGCGCCTCCTTTTTCGTGTCCGCCAGATAAAGGCTGAGACCCGGCATCAGCTTCACCCCGTCGGGCTTGCGACCATGACCCTCAGCCCGCCGTCGCAAATCCGCCCTGAGTTCGATGGCGGCCTGCATATCCGGCGTGGAGGCAAAGACCGCATCCGCAACGGATGAGGCGAAATCGCGCCCTTCCGGCGAAGCCCCCGCCTGCACCAGGGGAATGCGGCTGGCATGGGCCGGCAGGTTGAGCGGGCCTTTGACGCTGAAATGCTTTCCCGCATGCGCGAGCGGCCGCACCAGCGACGAATCGGCAAAACGACCGCTTTCCTTGTCCAGCTTCAGCGCCTCGTTTGGAAAACTCGCCCAGAGCTGCCGCACCACCTGCGTGAACTCGGCGGCGCGTTCATAACGCTCCTGTGGCGACGGCATTTCCTTGAGGCCGAAATTTTCATGGCCATCCAGAGCCGTGACGATGTTCCACCCCGCCCGGCCGTTGCTCAGCCAGTTCAGCGACTGTATCTGGCGCGCAACCACATAGGGCGGCAGGAATGTCGTCGAAACGGTGGATAACAGACCAACATGGCTGGTCTCCCGCGCAATTGCGGCAAGAAGCATGGTCGGGTCCATGCTCGCAAATGCGCCGCCGGTTTCCAGACCCTCGGTGCGCAGGAAAAGCGTGTCGGGACGAAACACGAAATCCACATGCGCGGCTTCCGCCCGCTTCGCCAGATCGACGAAATAATCGCTGGAAAACACCCCGCCTATATCGCTGTCCGCACGCCGCCATGCCTCGCCGCTGAGCCAGGTTGGGGCCAGCGACATGCCGACGTGAAGCTTGAGCGCGACTGACATAATTCACCTCGACTGAAATAATCCGAAAGAAATCCACACCCTGAATCGGCAAATTTCGATTTGTGGAGAGTTTTACTATAGTTTAGTGTCGCTTCAAGACCGCACCGTCGTCCTTGCCGGAAGGAAACCCGATTTCCGCTCGTTCGATGTTTAAATTCAATGCCTTATACTTTCCTTGCGGCGTCTCGACGCATGGATCCATGAATAACAGGAGTTGTATCCGGTGCTTGACGCCACGGACCTTCACGCCAGCTACGGCCCCAGCCCTGTCTTGCAGGGACTGTCCACCCGCTTTCAAGCCGGCCGCGTCACCGCGCTGGTCGGTCCCAATGGTTGCGGCAAGTCGACGCTGTTGAAAACCATCATGGGTTTCGTGCCTTTATCGTCAGGCGGGATAAGCCTTGGCGGGCGTTTGATCGACGAGATCGGGCGTCGGGAACTGGCCCGCCGCATCGCCTATCTGCCGCAGGAATGCCATTGCCCCGACTATATGACGCTTGGTGAATTGATCGAGCTTGCGGGTTATGCGCGTTACGGGCTTGGCGGCGGTCCGTCCGAGCGCGACCGCGCACTTTTTGCGGAGGCGCTGAGGATCGTCGGGCTGGAAGACAAGGCAAGGGCGCAGGTCAACACGCTGTCCGGTGGCCAGCGTCAGCGCGCCTTCATCGCCATGGTGCTGGCGCAGGACACGGACGTGATCCTGATGGACGAGCCGGTCAACCACCTCGACATGAAATATCAATATGCCGTTCTCGGCCTCGTGCGCGAGCTGACGGACAGGCACGGCAAGACGGTCATCGTCGTGCTGCACGATCTCAACCTCGCCTCCACTTTCGCCGACGATGTCATCATGCTGAAGGCCGGGCGGGTTCTGGCATCCGGGCCGGTTGCAAAAACGGTTACGCCCGAAAATGTCGCTGAGGTCTTCGATCTCGAGGCCGACATATTTTCCCGGCAGGGGCGGCTCATCTGCGTGCCCCGCCTCGAGCGGCAGAAACAGGCAATTCCGGCATGACGTCGAAAATAACGCTGATCTTCGCCGAGGCCCTGCTGCTGGCCATTATTCTCGTCATCAACCTCGTGCTGATGGCTGCCGACATGCCACTTGCCGAAATCGTGGCGACAATTCTGCGTGGCGATGCCGAAACCTATGAACAGTCGGTTCTCCTCTATCAACAGATCCCGCGCTTGCTGATCGCGATCTATGTCGGCGCCACCACCGCCGTCAGCGGCTGTGTGCTGCAGGGCCTTGCCCGCAATCCCCTCGCCTCGCCCTCCACCCTGGGCCTGAATGCAGGTGCGACGCTTTTTGTGGTCTCCGGCGCGCTAGTGTTCGATTTCCCTTCCGAAATGCAGGGGCTTGTCGCGCTTTTCGGCGCCGGTTTCGGCTTTGGCGCCTGCTTCCTTGTCGCCCGGCTGGCCGGACGGGCAAATGATCCGCGCGGCCTGTCGCTCATCCTTTCCGGCGCACTCGTCTCCATGCTGCTGATCGGCATGACCAACGCCCTGCTTCTGTCAAACCCCACACGGCGGGCCGAATTCCTGAGCTGGGTCGGCGGCAACATCAACCATGTCTATGCCGAGCGCCTCACCGATTTCTGGTGGATCGGCGCCATTGCGCTGGCAATGCTCTGGTCGGTCGCCCGCCCGCTGACGCTTGTTCTGCTGGGTACGGAAAAAGCCGCCTCCGCCGGCGTCAATGTCACGCGCGTTTCGCGGGTCGCACTTTTCGCCACCATGCTGGCCTCCGGCTCGGCCGTTGCCATTTGCGGTCCGATCGGCTTTGTCGGCCTCATCGTGCCGCATATGGTCCGGCCGCTGGTCGGGGTGGACTTCAGGCTCGCTTTGCCCGCTTCCGCCCTTGTCGGTGCGAGTCTCTGCATACTGGCGGACCTTGGCGCGCAGACCCTGTTCAGGCCCTATGTGGTCAATACCGGGCTGTTCATGGACCTGCTCGGCGGCCTTGTCTTCATCGTCATCGTCAAGCGCTTTTATCTTTCGCCTTCAGCACGGGGGCTGTCATGAGGAAGCAATTCGCCACCGATGGCAAAGCCGTCCTTCGGCTGCCGGGCGGCCTGCAGCTTGGCATCGGCAATCTGAAAGCCGGCTTTGCGCTGATCCTGCTGGCGCTTTCGCTCGCCGCCATTTCCGCCAGCCTCGGCAATACCGAGACAGGTCTCATCGAACTCCTGCGCGGCCTTGCCGGCGGGCATCTGAGCGACGATCAGGCCTATGCGCTGTGGACGGTGCGGCTGCCGCGCATCCTGCTCGGTTTCATGGCCGGCTGGAGTGTTGCGCTGGCCGGCGCCATGCTACAATCCGTCGCCCGCAATCCGCTCGCCGATCCCGGCCTCTTCGGTCTCAGCCAGGGATCAATGACCACCATCATGCTACTTCTGGTGCTGGTGCCGGCCGCGCCAAAGACCCTGGTGGCGGTTGCGGCCGTCGGCGGTGGCCTGGCCGTGGCTTTCCTCCTGATCGCGCTTGTCGGGCGCGAACGTTCCAGCGGGCTTGCGATCCTGTTGATGGGCATCGCAATCGAATCCGCCCTTTCCTCCGTTTCCTCCGTGCTTTTGCTCTACACGCCGACGGAAACCTCGCTGTCGCTGGCGGACTGGATGGCAGGTTCGCTGTTTCAGGCGAGCTGGTCGACCATTCTCGTTTTCGCGCCACTTTTCACGGCGAGCCTTGTCGGCATTTTCCTCATCGGCCGGGCGCTCGCAGTGTTCGATCTCGGCAATGAGATGGCCATGGCGCTCGGCGAAACGGTCAAACGCTCGCGCCCGCTCGTCATCGTTTTCGCGGTCATCCTCAGTGCCGCTTCCGTCACGGCAGTCGGCCCCCTGACCTTTCTCGGCGTTATCGCCCCGCATCTCGCCACCTTCGTTTCGCCCGCCGTCGGCCGCGCCAGGCTTTTCCTGTCCGGGCTCACCGGCGGCATTCTGGTCGTGACCGCCGATACGCTTTCGCGTGGTTTGGTGGCCGACACGCCGATGCCGATAGGGCTTGCGCTGACGCTGATCGGCGTGCCGCTTTTTATCCTCACGCTGCGCCTGCAGGCGCTGCGCAGAACCAACCGCCACTGAATACATTGAACAAAGGGAATGCCATGCGATTTGCCATCCTCGTTGCAGCACTTCTGACCGCCGGAAGCGGCCTTGCCGCTGAGCGAACCGTCACCGATGCCGCCGGCCGCACGGTCTCCGTTCCGGAAAAGCCGCAGCGCATCGTCGTCATGCACGAGCCGCTTCTGGGCGTACCGCTGATGGATCTCGGCGTCAATGTGGTCGGCGCCTATGGCCGCAACAGCGACGGCAAATTTGCCACCGCCGTCGATTTCATCGACACTGTTCTCGGTGAAGGCCGCACGAAACCGAAAGGTTTCGGCGCAGTCGGCCAGATCGACCTCGAAAAGCTGCGGGCGCTGCAACCCGATCTGATCGTCGCGACGGAAATGGATAGCGGCAAGGCCGAGCAGCTTTCCACCGTGGCGCCCGTCTATCTGCAAAAGGTAAGCACCGGCCACACCTACGGTTTCAGTGTCGAGGAAGATCTTTCGCGTCTGGCGGGCAGAAGCGACGCCTTCGCAGAGCGCCGCAAAATCTATGACGAAAAACTTGCCGCCGTCAAAAAAACGCTCGGGGAAGACGCAAAGGGCAAGACCTATCTCGCCATCCTGCTGACCGACCAGATCAATGCGGTGGGCGACATGTCCGGTGCGGTGCAGGCGCTGGAGGATCTGGGTTACGCGCGGCTGAAAATCGACAACGCCACCTCATCGGGCGGGCTCGGTTCGACCCTGACAATGCCGCTCAGCGCCGATGCTTTCGGCAAGCTCAACCCGGATCTCCTGGTGGTGATGAACAGCTATAACAGCCCCGCCCGTGGCGAAGCGGGAACGCGCGCCGCACTTGAAAAGATCATTCCGGGCTGGGAGCGCTTCGTCAAACCGGCACGCGAGGGCAGGATCGTCTTCCTCGATTCCACCAGGGTCACGACCCCATCCATCCCCAGCGCGCTCCACACGCTGGACGCCGTGGAAGGCTGGGCGGGCCATCGCTGATCGCTCTTCCCCAACGCAGATACCCGGCGCCTGCCATGCGCCGGGTATAAACTTGAGTTTTTGAAGAAAGTTATATTGCGAGCTCCGGAAGCGCCTGTTATGGTCCGCGCATCTGACGCAACACCACCGGATCGCTCGCCGGAAAATTCCGATGCGCGATTGTCCGGCAAGCCGATCCGGGACAGCGAGACCGCCGACCCCATCGGCGATATCCCAGGAAAGACAACAGCATGACCATGCCAGAATCCATAGACCCCTCCATTCCCGACCGCACCCCCAAACGCCATCGCCACGCCGTCAAGCTGCGTTGCCTCGATGTTAGCCGCGTGGAAAAACTCAGCCGGTCCATGGTGCGCATCGTTTTGACGGGGCCGGAACTGGAGGGCTTTGCCAGCCTTGGCTTTGACGATCACGTCAAGATGTTCTTCCCCCTCCCCGGTGAAACCGAGACCAACCTGCCGGTGATCGGCCCGAACGGTCTTGAATTTCCCGAAGGTGCGCCCCGCCCGCTGGCGCGCGATTATACGCCGCGCAGCTTCGATGCGGAAAAGGGTGAAATCGCCATCGATTTCGCCACGCATCATGACGGCCCTGCCAGCAACTGGGCAAAATCCGCCAAGGTGGGTGACAAGGCGTGGATTGCAGGCCCGCGCGGCTCATTCACCATTCCCTTCACCTTCGACTGGCATCTGCTGATTGCCGACGATACCGGCCTTCCCGCCCTTGCACGCCGACTGGAAGAGATGCCTGAGGGCACACGCGTCGTCGCCCTGATCGAGGTCGAGACGGACGCTGATCGCCTGGAACTCGTCACGAAAGCCGACGCTTCGATCATCTGGGTAACGCAGAACGGCGCAGGCGGGGCCAATCACGATGCCCTGACGCAAGCCCTGCGCGAACTCGACTTTCCCGAGGGCGATTTCTTCAGCTGGGTCGCCTGCGAATCGAAGACGGCCAAAGACCTGCGCACCCTTCTGGTCGGCGAATTCGGCGCCAATCCCAAGTGGACCCGCGCTTCCGGCTACTGGCGGCGCGGCGCAAGCGGCGTTCACGATCATTTCGATGAGTGAGCCGGTAATCGCGGCGGGGGCGAGGCTGGAGGCGAAAATGATGACGACGGAACTCAAGGCTCATCTCGCCAAGGTTCTCGACGATGAGGTGGTGGATATCGGGCCGAATGCCAACCTGTTCGGCTGCGGGCTTCATTCGCTTGCCCTCATGCGCCTGATCCCTCCGCTTTCGCAACTCGCTGGCACGCGCCTTGACTATGATGATCTCGCCCGCCAGCCGACGCTTGCCGCCTGGCAGGCGCTGATCGAACGGTCGCGTGCGGAACATTGATCCCAACAAAAGACGGGACTTGCCGCAGCGGGCGCAACGCCCCCGGACATGTCCCCACGCACTTCCAAGGAGAGGACCATGGCAGCAGACAATTCGCGCATGCTTGCGCGTCGCATCGAAGAAACCTTCGATGGTGCGGACACGTCCCCGCGGGGCGGATCGCAGCCAAGCCAATATGAGGAGCGGGTCTGGTTCTCGCAGTTTCAGGACCCCGATCAGGTCTTCCGGCATATTCTCACCTACCGCATCGGCGGCGAGAGCGACCTCCTGCGCCTCACATCGGCACTGGAGACGGTTTGCGCTGCATGGCCCGAACTTCGCGTGCGGTTTTCCTTCGGGGAAGACGGCACCCTTGCCAAGAGTGTCGAAGCGCCATCGGCCTCTCTCGTGCAGCTGTTTCAGGCGCCTTCGACAGACGAGGCGATAGCCCTGCTGCACGACCTTCAGGCAAGCCCATACGACGCGGAAATCGATCCGCCGTTTCAGGCGATCGTGCTTTTGAGCGAAGGAGAGGTGATACTGGCGCTTCTGGTGCATGGCCTGCTTGGCGAAACCCTGTCATCGCAGACACTTCTGGAAGCTATTGCCGCCGCCTATGCCGGCGAGGCACCAAAGCCGCTTTTACCGCGCATCGCCGAAACCGGCATCGTCAATCCCCTTCCGCTGCCCTGGTTGCAGGGGTCGGCTTCCGGCACGCATGTGATCTCTTTACGGGACAGCGGGGCGAAACCAGCGAGCCATAGCCACGGCGTCGATCTCCCGGCCACCCTGCTTGACCTCGACGGCTCAGCCACGACCGAAGCGCTTCTGGCACGCGCGGGCGCCCGTTTCGCACATTTTATCGCAGCCAACGGTAACCTTGATACGGTTACCCTGCGCCTGCCGTTGCAATCGGGCGGCGAGACCGGCTTGCCGCTTCCTGCGGACGCGGTCGCCCGCGTGTCGATCCCGCGTGGCCAGTCGCTGCCGGAGGCCGAAAAGGCCCTGCTGGCGGGCCTGCAACGGAAAATCGGAAACAGCAGCAAACACAACGACGAAGCGGCCACCTTCACCTTGCAGGCGCTGGCAACGTCAGCTGAAACCTCATCCGTCGAACGCCTCCGGTTCGAGCGCCTGCCGCTCCCCTCGCTCCAGTCCGGCCTCGGCCTGACGCTTGCCACCGGCAGCACGGTTGACGGCCATATCCGCCTGGAGCTGACGGGCGGCAAGGAGACCTCCCCGCATGCGACGGCATTCCTGCTGGAACGCTTCGTCACCGATCTCGAAGGCGGTGCGGATTTTTCCGCCATCACGCATTCGATCCCTTCCGCAGGAGTGGCGGCGGCAGCATCCCTGCCCGCCACCTCTTACTCGAACGATGACGAGACTGCCGCAACGATCCTTGCCGAATTCCGCGAGGCGCTTGTATCTCCCGACATGGGGCCGGATGACGATTTCTTCGACTTTGGCGGTCATTCGCTGATCGCCACCCGCATCATCGGACGCCTTCTCAGCAATCACGGCATCGAAGTGCGGTTCAACGACCTGTTCAGCTATCCGACCGCCGCATCGCTTGCGAAACAGGCGACCCGTCTCGAAACCGCAGCGCCTGCACAGTTGGAGTCCACGGAGACCGGTTCGCTCACGGCACCGCTTTCGCTGGCGCAGATGTCGCTCTGGAAAGCCTATGCCGCTTTCGGTTTCGGCGAGATATTCAACATACCCTTCGCCCTCGACTTCCTCGACCCTGTCGATGAGAGCGCCTTCGAATGCGCATTCCTCGATATTATCGAGCGCCATCCCGGTCTGCGGACCCATTTTTACGTCGAGAACGACACGGTTCTACAGAAGATCGTGCCCATGCACGACCTGCCTGACTACAAATGGTTCTGGACCAGCGAAGAAAGCGAAAGTGTGGACCGGCACGCGGAGGCTTCCTGGCGGTTCGATCTTTCCCGCGAATTGCCGATGCGGCTGCGTTTCCTGCGCAATCCGCAAACCGGCGGCCAGGTGCTCTCCTTCCTCTTCCACCATATCGTCCTGGACGAATGGTCGGTGAACCTGATGATGGATGAGCTGACAGAAGCCTATAGGGCAAGGGCAGCGGGCAAGGCCCCTGTCTTTGCGGGCAAGCCGGCGCCCTTCCATGAATTCGCCAGAAAACAGGTGGCATCGGGCGTCAATGCCGACCATCTTGCCTATTGGACCGATATGCTGCGGGATGCACCCAAGGGTCTTGTGCTGCTCGGCCAGGACAGCAGGCCGGCAGAAGCTTCGCATGACGAGGCGCCGGCAGGCGGCTGGATCGAGTTCAAGCTGGAGAAACACGTCAGCGACGGGCTTTACGCCATCGCCAAGCAGAACAGCGCCTCCCTGTTCAACGTCGTTTATGCCGCCATTGCCGCGTCACTGCGGCATCTGGGCGGGCTGAGCGATCTGGTGGTCGGCACGTCGGCATCCGGCCGCACCGATAGCGGCTATTTCGATACGATCGGTTATTTCACCACTGTTGTCGCCCACCGCGTACGTTTCCGCGAAGAGATGACGGTCGGCGAGCTGATTTCATCGGTGAAGAACACGGTCAACGGTTCGCTGGAACACAGCGAAATCCCGATCGATCTGGTCGAAGAGGCACTCGGCATGACGCCGGGCCGCGACCATCTGTTCGAGGTGTTCATCCAGATCCACGCCAAGAACAAGCTGAACGGCACGCTTTCCGGACCGGACGGCAAATCCGTCGAGTTCAGGCAGATCGATCCCGACAAACACGAATCCATGCTGGGGCTGCAATTCGAGGTGATGGAAGAGATGATTGGCGGCGAACGCTCCATCCGCGTGCTGATGAGCTACCGCTCCGACCGTTACGGCCCGGAGGATGTCGACCGGCTGCGCAGCACCACCAGCGGCGTCTTCAGCCGTTTCGCCGAGGCAGGCGCTTCGAGCCGGGTGCTGACGACACTGACCTGAGTGCGGGCAAGAGCGCACAGAAAAACCCGGCTTCGCATGGCGGCGCCGGGTTTGTTTTGTTGACGAAACTGGAAACCTCTCCCAGCCATCCTCGCCGCTTTCTCCTCCGTCATCCTCGCCCTTGAGGCGAGGATCCACGGGCCGGTGGAGTTATGGATCCTCGGGTCGAGCCCGAGGATGACGTCGCGCGTGGGGAGACGATCATCACCAGCCTCCTGCTATTCATCCCATGCCACCAATGTCGGCACGCCATTCAAACCGCCAGGCGGAACCTCGCGGAAACCTCTTCAGCCGCAACCGCCAGCGCCTCGCTGTGCAGCATGGCATCCAGAAACAGCGGCAGCTCCTCACGATAACGCGCGAAATCGTCCGCTTCCGTCAGCGCCGAATCCGCGTCGATATGCAGGTTGAGATCGCTGCCGTCATCCTCGCCACGGAAGGTCAGGTTGAAGCCATCGCCGGGGCCATTGGCGAGAATGTGCCGGGAGACGACAAGCTCCGCAAAGACCGGTGCGCTGAAAGGCAGGACGTTGATGAGCGGAGAGAAAAAGAACCGCCGGCCCTTCGATATCTCCCGATCGGCGGCGATCTGTTCGATGCGGTAACGGCCATGCAGGCGCTGCTTGCGCAGATTGGCGGCATTGCGCGCCAGGAAGCCGCCAAGGGTTTCCTGCGGTTCGATTGTCAGATGGAACGGCAATATATTAACGAGCATCGCGGGCATATGCGCGCCAACGCTGCCCCAGCGGCTCATGAAGGGCAGCCACAGCGTCAGCACGTCGCGATCCGGGCGCGGCAAGTTGCGGTGAAGATAGAGGCCGGAGAGCAGCACCAGCAGGTCTGGCCAGCCGATCTCCAGTGCGCGGGATATATGTTGCAGCCTTGTGCTGAAACCTTCCGGCAATCCCGCATCGGCATGCAGGCCGCCACCGCCATAATCCTCACAATCCTTGTCCAGCACGGGCAAATCCACCGGCGGGGCAAGATAGGCCGTCCAGAAATCGCGGTCCTTTTCGAAACGGCGGCTCTGCCGATAGGCATCCTCCTCTGCCAGAAAACTGCCGAAGGGATGAAAATCGGGACCGGCCTCGCCCTTGCCGCAATAGTGCCCGTAAAGCTGCCCGCAGCGCTGCTCCACCAGCGTCAGGCCATAACCATCAACGACGATATGATGGGCGCGGATATACCAGAGGTAACGGTCGTCACTGATGCGATAAAGCACCTGCGCAGAGAGCCTGTCGGTTCGAAGATCAAGCCTTGCCTCAACATCGGCATTCATCCGCAGCATCGCTTCTTCGAAGGGGGCGAAGACGGTGCGCAGATCCACAAGCTCGACAACTGGGGCCTGGAGCGGATCGCAGCATTGCTGCGGCGTCTCGCCATCCTCACCCACGCGGAAACGAATCGACAGCACCTGCGATTCACGCACGGTGCGTTTGATCGCCTCAAGCAGGGCACCTTCATTCACGGCACCGGAAAGATCGATGTAATGGGCGACGGTGGAGACCGGCTCGTCGGGATGGAAGGAGAACTCCTCCCAGAAATCGAGTTGCGGCTGGGTCAGGGGAAGCCAGCCGCCGGCAGGATCAATATGCGCCATCTGTTTTTCCTTGGTTATTTCTATGATGTTCTGGCCGCGATGATGGAGCTCATGCCGCGGAAGCCGGTAAAAGCGAGCTGACCTGCCTGGCGCTGCGGCACCGTAAAAGCTGCTGCGGCGTCAATTCCACGCCGAAGGCGCTGCGGATTTCAGCCGAGACGGTTTTCAGATGCGACGGCAAGAGGCCAAGCGCCAGCAGATCGCTGTTCATGTCCACATTCGCGGGCCTTTTACCCAGCACGCCGAGATAGATATCCAGCACGCGGCGATCGCCCTGATCGGCCACCTTGACTGCCAAAGCCGCCGGCGTTTTCGCCGGTTCCGCAGCCGTCAGCAATTCGCGGGCGCGGCGGCGATCCGGTTTACCATTGGCCGAGAGCGGCAGGTCGGCGACATTGAGAAAACGGCCGGGCACGTGGGATTCCGGCAGGTGTCTACGGGCGAAACTGCGCAGATCGGCTGCGGAGAGCTCAAGGCCGGGCATCGGAACGTAAAGCACGCCGATGGCGGCCTCGCCTTTCTGCTCGGCACCGTAATCCACCACCAGCACCCGCTGGATGGAAGGGTGGCGGATAAGTTCGTTTTCTACATCCGGCAGCGAGACGCGCACCCCGCGTATCTTGACGTAGCCGTTGACCCGGCTTGCAAACATGATCTTGCCATCCGGCCGGTAACGGCCCCGGTCGCCGGCCCGAAACGCGCGGACCGCATTTCCGTCGGGATCGCTCAACGTCACGAAATCCGTATGGGTGATCGCGCCATCCTCCAGATAACCGATCGCCACATTCACGCCCACCGTGTGGATGCGGCCGACGACGCCGGCGGGGCAATGGCCGCCCTGATCGTTGAGGATGAAATATCGATTGCCGGGTAAGGGGTGTCCGTAGGGTATCGCCGTGGTGTCCTCTGCCACGATCTCATGCCAGATGCTCCAGATGGTCGTTTCCGTCGGTCCGCCAAGCGATATCAGCCGCATGTCGGGCTTCAGCCGGCGCATCTCCTCGATGACAGAAGGCTTGATGTAGTCACCGCCCTGCGCGACGAGCCGGAGCGAACCGAGCTGATCGCCGCGGCGGCAGGACAGGAGCATTTCAAGGATGGCCGGCACCGAGCACCACAGCGTCACGCCATGTTCGGCCACCAGTTCGTTCCAGCGAACCGCATCCTTTTCCTCGCCGGGTTCCGGCAGCACCAGCGTCGCACCGGCGGTAAGCGCGCCGAAGACATCGAAG
This sequence comes from Agrobacterium sp. GW821-FHT14E08, assembly GCF_058803865.1. Lineage (NCBI taxonomy): Bacteria > Pseudomonadati > Pseudomonadota > Alphaproteobacteria > Hyphomicrobiales > Rhizobiaceae > Agrobacterium > Agrobacterium sp. GW821-FHT14E08. The sequence goes on from NZ_JBXAPJ010000006.1 coordinate 54,152, forward strand.
ACAGACATGTCGTGATGCAAAGGCGTGACTGAAATGAACACATCACTTGCCGTCACGCCCCATTCCGAGAGCGTGCTGCCGACGACATTGGCCGTGGCGCGGTTGGAAAGCACAACGCATTTCGGTTTGCCGGTCGTGCCTGACGTGTAGAGATAATAGGCCGGCTCCTCGCTCGCCGAAAGCGCGGCCAGTTCCGCCATGACAACGGGCACATCGGAAGTGGCCGGCGTCGACAGGAGCTCCTCGGGATCGATAGCCTCAAAGCCTTGCGGAACATTGCGGGCAACGATGATGGCCGGGCGGCAATTGGTCAGCAGGTAGCGCAGGCGGTCTTCCGGCGAACCGGCATCGACCGGCACCCAGATCGCACCCGTGAGCGCGGCGGCCAGCGTGATGGCCGTATGCTCCGGACTGCGCGGCAGGCACACCGCCACGACATCCCCGCGACCGACGCCACGCGCCTTCAGGCCGGCCATGGCCCGTGCCACCAAATCTGCGAGTTCGCCATAGGCGATACGCCGTTTGCCGCTTATCAGCGCCGTGCGCGACCTGTCACCCTCAAAAAGATGGGCGGCGATCCGTTCCAGAAATGGCGGGCAGACGAAGTTCCCCTCGTCGCCGTTCAACCGGTAATGGGAAAGATCGACGACCTCTCGCGGACTGAGCGAGAAAGTCCCGCGGGCCATAATCGCGGCAATGGCGCGTTCGATGGCACCGAGAATATCCGCCACCATTGCGCCATCGATCGCCTGTTCCGCATAATCGATATCGAGGACGAGATCGCCATCCGGATTTTGCGAAAAGCGGAAATCCAGCGCCACCTGCGGTGTCTGGGTCAGCCCGTCCGTCCAGCGCAGCGTGGATGCTTGCGAAAGCGTGGGCCAGGAGAGGCCGTTGGTGATGACCACCGGCAGCGCAAGCCCGCCCGGATTGGCGTTGAGAAGGATGCGATTGAGATCGATCCCCGAAAATGCGAGGTGGTTGAGGCCCTCAAGCACATCCGTTTGCAAAGCTGCGGCCCGCTCCGCAAAATCGCCCCTGGCCGCATCCCATTTGACCGCGATGAAGCTCGAGCGGTTGGCAAACGCGCCTTCCACCTGCGGGGCGACGGGAATGCCGACGACGAGAGCGCCTTCGTTCAGCCAAAGCGACAGCACATCGAGGATCACCGTCGTCAGCGCCGAATTCTTGAACAGCCGCTCTTTCGCGCCGATCCGTGAAAAGGTGGTAAAGCGTTGTTTTTCCACGGTCAGGCTCTGGCGGCTGTAGCGCGAAACGGCAATGGTTTCGAGCGCGGCTTTCCATGGCAATTGCGAGGGCACTTCCACACCCTCAAGTTTCTCCGCCCAATAGGCGGCGTCCTCGGCACGAGCCGCTGCGATATCCTGCTGCGCGGCGGTGGTTGTGACGGTTGATGCGGGCGGCACGACGTCATCGAAGAGTTCCGCCGCAAGGCTGGCTATTCCCCGTCCGTCGAGAATGAGGGCGTCGAAACGCAGGAAGACCACCACGCCATCGCCTGCCGCAATTTCCGGCAAGCGAAAGACCGTTACCTGCCAGGGAGAGGCGGCAAGATCGAAATGGGCATGCGAGAAATCCCGCCGCACAGCGTCCATCCGCGCTTCGGCTTCGGCAGCGGACAGGTTCGAAAGATCAACAATATCAAGGTTGAGCTTCGGCTCTTCTGAGACCACCTGCACCAGACGCCGCTCATCGATGCGGGTGCGCAGGCTTTCATGCCGCCCGACCATTGCTGTCAGGCGCGAGCGAAGCAATGCCGGATCGATATTGCCGCGATATTCTCGAAACTCCTGCATCGCCACGCCGCTGAGCGGCAGGTGGGTGCCACGACCGAGCAGATAGGCCTTTTGCAAGGCTGAGAGAGGCCGTTCCATGGGATTTCCTTTTGTCTGCGCTGTCGCTTCCGGCGCCTGCGAGCCGAATCGCTCCACAGTCTCGGAAACGAGATCGGGGCTTTCGGCGAGACGGCGAAGAAGCGCGGTGTAGGTGTTAAACAGGGCTCGCAGCCAGCTTTCCGGCAGGGCGTCGAGCCGCACGTCCCAGTTGATCAGAAGCCCGCCATCCAGCGCCGCAACCTGCGCATCCAGCGCAACGCCCGGCCCTTGCGAGACGGTGTGGATCATCGGACCGAACACCCGCCCGACGCGCTCGGAAAACAGCTCGCCACCGGCAAGATCGACACCTGCGGTGAAGACCACCGGCGAGCTTTGCAAACCGCCGCGCAGCCGGGAAAGATCGCGCATGACGCTGACGCCGGGATAGGACTGGTGCGCGAGACGCCCGTTCATCTCGTCAAAAAGCCGCCTAAGCAGCCGCTCCAGGCTCTCCGTGGGCCTGATATCGACACCGAGCACGAGAACATTGGAGAACTCACCGACGATGTCATCGCCCCCCTCCACCAAAGGCGCCCGCCAGAAACCCGGCACCGAAAGCCGGAATTTTTCCGTAGCCGTCGCCTGCGAGAGCGACAGGGCAAAAACACCGAGCAGGAGGGTGGACGTGGTCACGCAGCAGCGCCGCGCCAGCTGTTCCAGACTGCTGCGTTCAGCCGGTGAAAGCGTCGCGGCAAGGCGATCGGTATGAACGGCGCGTGACGCGTCATCGGGCAAGAACGGCAATGGCGGGGCGTCTGGAATATCGGCGATCTGTTGCCGCCACCACAGCCGATCCTTTTCACGCTGGGCCTTGAGTTCCGGATCGGAGAGAAGACGCTCCGCCCAGCTGAAAAAAGACGGCGGCGGCTCAGCCGAGAGCGCGCCTTCATCTGCGCCAGCTTCATAAAAACGGGCGAGGTCCTCCATCACGATTCGCACGCTGGCCGGATCGATCGCCAGCATGTCGGTATCCACATGCAGCCGGGTGCGGCCCTCGGGCAGCAGGCTGATCGACAGGGCCGCAGGCGGTGAGACACGGAGATCAGCCTGACGATGGCTCCACGCCTCACGCTTGAGGGCAAGACGATGCGCAAGCGCTTCCTCATCCAGTGCGGTCATGTCCTCCACGTCGAGGCGGAGCGGCCGGCCGGCGGGGTCCACACTCTGGCACCCTTCCGCATCGATCCTGAGGCTGAGCATGGGGTGACGCCGGCACAGTTTATCGACCGCGACAGCCAGTCTTTCCGCCTCCAGCCGCGGGCCTTCGAACTCGAGATAAAGATGCGGCGTAACTTTTCCGAGTATCCCGCCCGCCTCTCGACCGACCCAATAAGCACCCTGCATGGGGGTTAAATTTAGCATGTGACTTTGCACCGATTGACAAAACATGATTATCATAATCAAGTATAAGCCATCGTCAACCACTCGCACAGGAGGCATCCCATGAAAACTGGGGCACTCAGGACGAATGACGTCGAATCCGACGAAATTACTGATTTTAATAGAGAATTTCTGTTTACTTCCGGCACCGGGGAATTGCGTGCCAGAGGTATTCGCGAAAAGATAACGCTTCCCGCCAGGGGCGGCGAAGACGTCGCAAGTCCTTTGCAGCAAGCGATAAAGGGCGCTTTTGAGCGGGCGCGCAGGGCAGGACAGGACAATCCCATCGCCATTGGCGCAATCCCCTTCGATGTCAGCGAACCGTCATGCCTTTATATCCCGGACAACTATGAGTGGAGCACAAAGGGCACCGCTGCGGCCTCGACTGATTCGGCGATGCCGGCACTTGTGGGGCAGAACAGCCTGCCGGACGAGAGCGGTTTCAAGCATGCCGTCGAACATGCCATCGTCAATTTCCGCCACTCCGAGGTCCGCAAGGCGGTGCTTTCGGTGATGCGCGAATTGACCTTCGCCTCCGAGGTCAATGTCGAAAGGTTGCTCGCCAGCCTCGCCAAGCAGAACCGCGAGGGTTATCAGTTCCGCATTCCGCTGCCAGACGGCGGTGATCTGATCGGCGTCAGCCCCGAGCTTCTCATCCGCAAGCAGGGCGAAAAAGTCATCTCGAACCCGCTCGCGGGATCGGCAAAGCGCATGACCGACCCGGTGGCGGACAAGGCCAATGCCGACCGTCTTGCGGCTTCGGAAAAGGACCATTACGAGCATAGCCTGGTGATCCAGGATATCCGCTCGCTGCTTTCGCCCTGCTGCGCTGAAATCGACGTTCCAGAAAAGCCCTCCCTCATCAGCACCGCGGCTCTCTGGCATCTTTCGACGCGTATCGAGGGCCGGCTTGCCGATCCCGACACCAATGCGCTGCAGCTGGCGTGCCTGCTGCATCCGACACCGGCCGTTTGCGGTTTTCCCACCGAACGCGCCCATCGTCTTATCCGCTTCGTCGAGCCTTTCGAGCGCGGGCTGTTCACCGGCATGGTCGGCTGGACGGATGCGCAAGGTAATGGCGAATGGGTGGTGACAATCCGTTGCGGCACCGTGCAGCGGGAAACCGTGCGGCTCTTTGCGGGCGCCGGCATCGTTGAGGCCTCGGAACCCGAATCCGAATGGGCCGAAGTGCAGACCAAGCTCAAGACCATGCTGAACGCCTGCGGTCTTTCTGCCTGATTTCTCCCGGGGACAAACCATGACAATCGAATTTGAACGCTGGCCCGACGATCTGGCGCGCCGATACCGCGACCGCGGCTATTGGATCGACAGACCGCTGAGCGACATTCTCACCGAACAGGTGAAGCGTCGGCCGGATGCGACAGCGCTGATCTGCGGCGAACGCCGCTTCACCTATGCCGATCTCGACCGGCAATCCTCCAATCTTGCCGGGCATCTCTCCGCCGCCGGCATCGGCACCGGCGACACCGCACTGGTGCAATTGCCTAACATCGCCGAGTTCTACCTCGTCTTTTTCGCGCTCATCAAAATCGGCGCTGCCCCCGTCAATGCGCTTTTCAGCCATCGCCGGCTGGAAATGACCTCCTATGCGGAGCAGATCGCGCCGAAGCTGGTGATCGGCTCGCGTTCCCACGAACTTTTTGCCGATGACACATTTGTGGAGGCGCTGAAGGCGGTCTCTCCAAAGCTTGCCGTGACCCTGCTGCTCGGCGAAACCGATCCGCAGCGCAGCCTGGAGCAGAAGCTGGCCGCTCCGGCAGAAAATCCACCGGCTTACGCCCCTTCCGCCGCCGATGAGGTGGCGCTGTTCCAGCTTTCCGGCGGCAGCACCGGAACGCCGAAACTGATCCCCCGGACGCATAACGACTATGACTACAGCGCCCGGGCCAGCGCGGAGATTTGCGAACTTTCGCCTGAGACCCGTTTCCTATGCGCCATTCCGGTGGCGCATAATTTCCCGATGAGTTCACCCGGCGCGCTCGGTGTGTTCCACGCCGGCGGCGCGTTGATCATGGCCGCCAATCCGGAGCCGCTTGCCTGCTTCGATCTGATCGAAAAACACGGCGTCGACATTGTGCCGCTGGTGCCGCCGGCGGTGGCCCTGTGGCTGCAGGCGGCTCCCGCCCATCGCGAACGGCTGAAGTCGCTGAAGCTCCTGCAGGTCGGCGGCGCAAGCTTCGCCGAAGCGCTCGCCCGCCAGGTGCCGGAGGTGCTGGACTGCGATTTGCAGCAGGTGTTTGGCATGGCGGAAGGTCTGGTGAACTACACCCGCGCCGGGGATCCCGACCATATCGTCTTCACCACGCAAGGCAGGCCGATCAGCCCGGACGACGAAATCCGTATCGTCGACGAGGACGGCAACGACGTGCCCGAGGGTGAAGCCGGCATGCTGGCGACCCGTGGTCCCTATACGTTCCGGGGCTATTACCGCGCCCCCGAACACAGCGCCCGGGTCTTCGACAAGGACGGCTTCTATTATTCCGGCGACGTCGTGCAGCGCACGCCCGAAGGTTATCTGCGGGTCGTTGGCCGGGTGAAGGACCAGATCAATCGCGGCGGCGAAAAGGTGGCTTCGGAAGAGGTGGAAAACCTGATCCTGCGGCATCCGGATGTGACGCACGCGGCGCTTGTGGCGATGCAGGACGAGCTTCTTGGCGAGAAAAGCTGCGTCTTCGTCGTGTCGCGCAATCCCGCGCTCAAGGCGCCGGCCATCCGCCAGCATCTCGCCGGCCTCGGCGTCGCGGATTACAAGCTGCCGGACCGCGTGCGCTTCATCGAGGCCATGCCGCTCACCGCCGTCGGCAAGATCGACAAAAAGCGCCTGCGCGACCTGCTGACAGCCCCCGTTGCCATCAGCGCCTGACACGCAGCGCCAATCGAAAGGGACGCTCAAAAGGGCGTCCCCAACTCCAAAGATTACGCGCTGCCCGAGCCGGCGCAGCAAAAAACCGAGGTCATCATGACGATCCCCACCATTTCCGACTATCCGATGCCGGTCGCCGCGAGCTTTCCGGCCAACAAGACAAAATGGCAGCCCGATGCGAAACGCGCCGTACTGCTCATTCACGACATGCAGCGTTATTTCCTGCGGTTCTACGAGGCCGACGGCAAGTTGATGACCAGCCTCATTGACAATCTCGCCAAGGTGAAGGCATGGGCCGTTCAGAACGGCGTGCCGGTCATCTATACCGCCCAGCCACATAACCAGCCACCCGGCGACCGCGCGCTCCTGAACGACATGTGGGGACCGGGTCTCACCGTCGTCGATCCCGAATTGCAGAAGGTGGTGGACAAGCTTGCGCCGACACCTGACGACGTGGTGTTGACCAAATGGCGCTACAGCGCCTTCCAGCGTTCCGACCTCGAAGAGCGCATAAAAGGCTGGGGCCGAGACCAGATCATCGTCGGCGGGGTTTACGCCCATATCGGCTGCATGATGACGGCGGTGGAAGCCTTTATGAAGGATATCCAGCCCTTCATGATCGGTGACGGCGTCGCCGATTTTTCCGAGGCCGAGCACCGCATGGCGCTGCAATATGTGGCGACGCGTTGCGGCGTGGTGATCGACACCGCAAGCCTCGTCGGCGCGGGCGAAGCCACCGGCACCCGCGAATGGCTGAAAGCCCGTGTCCTGCAGATGGTGGAGGATGAAAGCGACATCGACCCCGATGAGAACCTCATCTTCTACGGGCTGGATTCGCTGCAGGTGATGAAGCTTGCCGGCGAATTGAAGGAGCGCGGTGTCACCGTCGGCTTCGATGAGCTTGCCCGTGTGCCGACACTTTCCGCCTGGTGGGCGCTGATCGACGAAAAGCGGCTCGCAGCCTGAGCGGACGGACAAGATGACGCAACAGAGATTTACCGGGCGGCGCGTGCTGGTGACGGGCACGGCCCAGGGCATCGGCCGCCGCATCGCCGAACGTTTCATCGAGGAAGGGGCCGAGGTCATCGGCCTCGACCTTCTGGCCGACACAGTGGGGGCTCCCTTCCGCCAGATCGCGCTCGACATCACCGACGCAGCGGCGGTGGAGACGACCTGCAAGGCGATCGAGAGCGAATGGGGCGGGCTCGATATTCTGGTCAATGCCGCCGGCATATTGCGGCTCGGCGACAGCGAAAGCCTGACGCCGGCGGACTGGAAGGCCTGCATGGATGTCAACGCCGCCGGGCCGTTCTATATGCTGCGGCAATGGAGCAGCACCTTCAAGCGGCAGCGGCGCGGCGCAATCGTCAATGTCGGCTCCAACGCCGCCGTCGTGCCGCGCATCGGCATGATGGCCTATTGCGCCTCCAAGGCGGCGCTGGTCAGCCTCAGCCATTGCGCCGCCCTTGAGCTTGCGCCCTATGGCGTGCGCTGCAATGTCGTCTCCCCCGGTTCCACCGATACGCCGATGCTTGCCGGCATGCTGAGCGATCCTTCCGGCAAGGACCGGCTGGTCGCCGGCCTGCCCGAGCAGTTCAAGCTCGGCATTCCGCTCGGCAAGATCGCGAGGCCGGACGATATCGCCGATACGGTGCTGTTTCTCGCTTCCGATCAGGCCGGCCATGTGACGATGCAGCAGATCGTCGTTGATGGCGGCGCGACGCTTGCGGCCTAAACGGGAGCGGGATGGCGAAAAGCGTGAGCGGTATCGCCAGCCCGCTCACATCATGATCTAGGCCGCTGGATGAAGGTGACGGACATGGCCATTGCAACGGCGTTTCATCGCAAAGCCGTCTCCGGCGATCCACCGGAGGCCATCTGGCCTTGGCCGGACGACAGCTGCGATTGCCATTGCCTCACCCTTTGTTACAGCGCCGAGGAAGGCTGCGGCGGCGAGGTCCCTCCCTTGCCGCCGCAGCTTTTACACGCCCTGCCCAGACGCAAGGCAGAATTCATCGCCGGGCGCAGATGCGCGGCCGAGGCCATCCGCCGCCTCACCGGCCGCTCCACCTTTCCAGGCATGGGAGAGGACCGCGCACCGATCTGGCCAGAAGGCGTGATCGGCGCGATTTCCCACAGCCATGAACGGGCGATTGCCCTCGCCGGCTCTTCCGAGCGGTTCTGCGGCATCGGCATCGATATTGAAAGGCGCCTGACCGAGGAGGAGGCCGGCGATATCGCCGCGCAGGCCCTGACGGCAAACGAACGCCACAGCCTCGGGAATGACATCGATCCGTTCATGACCGGCTTGATCTTTTCGGCCAAGGAAAGCCTGTTCAAGGCGCTTTATCCGACAGTGAAACGTTTTTTCTTTTTCGACGCGGCCGAACTATCCGGCTTAGACGACAACGGCACCGCCTCGCTGCGGCTGACCGCCGACATCGGCGGTGAATGGCGCAGGGGAACGGAGATTCCCTTCCGTTTCTGCCGCTTCGACGGCTTTCTCGTCACCCGCATCCTGATCGGGCGCTAACGAAGAAAGCGGCCTCGTTGAAGGGAAAATGACCAGTTCCACTGCCCTTCCCGTCATTCGCATGAAATATTGAGACGGTAGGCACCTTGCTGGAATGATTCCAAACAAGCAACGGTGGAGACAGACTATGACCGACATCGATACAAGCAAATTGTCCTGGGACGAATGGGACGAACTGCAGAACCCGCCGCCGGCCGAAACCGATTTCGACCGGGTGGTTGAAACCGCGATTTCCCGCCGCGGCTTTCTTGGCGGCGTGCTTGCCTTCGGTTCGGCCGCGGCCGCCATGGGCACGCTCGGCAACCTGATGACCAGCACCTCCGCCGAGGCGCAGGAAGCTGCCGCCGGCCGTTTCCCCTTCAAGCCGGTCGCTGCTGCCACCGACCACACCATCCACGTGCCGGAAGGCTACAGCTGGAAGCCGGTCGCCAAATGGGGCCAGCCGCTGTTCTCCAACGTTCCCGATCTCGACCCCGCCAAGGGCGTCAGCGTTGAAAACTCCGACAAGGTCTTCGGCGAAAACACCGACGGCATGGAACTGTTCATGGTCGGCGCTCATCAGCTGATCGCCGTCAATCATGAATATGTGAACCCGGAAACCAACCTGCCGCACGCCGAAAAAGGCAACCCGAAGACGGCCGACGACGTAAAAATCCTGCAGAACATGCAGGGCGTCACCGTCATGGAAGTCGCGGAAGGCAATGAGGGCTGGGAAATCGTTCTCGACAGCCCCTTCAACCGCCGTATCCACCACAACACGCCGATGAAGCTTTCCGGCCCGGCCGCCGGCTCCGATCTCGTCAAGACCGCCGCCGATCCGAAGGGCATCGACTGTCTCGGGACCTTCAACAATTGCGGCGCCGGCCGCACGCCCTGGGGCACCTATCTCACCTGCGAGGAAAACTTCAACGGCTATTTCGGCACCACGGACGCCGCCTTCAAGCTGCCTGACGACTACAAGCGTTATGGCATCGTCGCCGAAACCCGCTACGCCTATGAGAAGTTCGACGCGCGTTTCGACGTCGCCAAGAACCCCAACGAGCCGCGCCGCGCCGGCTACGTGGTCGAGATCGATCCTTCGGATGCCTCCTCCACCCCGATCAAGCGCACTGCGCTTGGCCGCATCAAGCACGAGAACGCCGCCGTGGTGATTGCCCGTGACGGCCGTGTCGTCGTTTACATGGGTGACGACGAGCGTGGCGAGTTCCTCTATAAATTTGTCTCCAACGGCATTTACGTGCCGGGCGGCGACACCTCGAAACTGCTCGACGAAGGCACGCTTCACGTCGCCAAATTCGCCGATGACGGCGCCGGCGAATGGGTGGCTCTCACACCTGAGACCACCGGCATGAAGATCGATGAAATCTGCGTCTTCACCCGTCAGGCCGCTTCCAAGGTGGGTGCAACGACCATGGACCGCCCGGAATGGGTCGCCATCAACCCGGTCGCCATCGAAGCCTATTGCGCGCTGACCAACAACAGTCGCCGCGGCGAAATGAAGGACGGCAAGCTGCGCGCCAATGCCGGCGGCGACGCCATGGCCATCAACGCCGCCAACCCGCGCGAAAAGAACGAATACGGCCAGATCGTGCGCTGGTATCCGGAAAATGACGACCATGCGGACGGCAAGTTCAAGTGGGACCTGTTCTGCATGGCCGGCAACCCTTCCGTTCACAAGGACGCCTTTGCCGGCTCCTCGAACATCAACGAAGGCAACATGTTCAATTCGCCTGATGGCATGATGTTCGACTCGACCGGTCTCCTCTGGATCCAGACCGACGGCGAAGACAGCAATGAAGGCAACTTCGCCGGCCAGGGCAACAACCAGATGCTGGCGGGTGACCCGGCCACCGGCCGTATCGAGCGTTTCCTCACCGCCCCGAAGGGTTCCGAAGTCACCGGCCAGACATGGTCCGGCGACAAGCGCACCCACTTCGTCGGCATCCAGCACCCCGACGCCCCCTTCCCGGATGGCGAAGGCAAGCTGCCGCGCTCGACCGTCATCGCCATCAAGCGTGACGACAACGCGCAGATCGGCTGACGTTTTGACATAAGCGAACCGGATGGCGGCAAATGGCCGTCCGGTTCCACTCTATAAACGCCGTGCGCCCGAAGGACGCACGGCGTTTTGTTATCAGCGATCTCGATACGTCGCTGACAGCACTCCCGGCAATTGTCTCTAAGGCTCGCAACGCCCGCACGCTCCGACGACAAGATTTTAAGCAGGATGATTTTCCGGCGCAATTCCGGAAAAAATATTGTAAATCGTCGGCTTGCCAAGCGAGGGAGGACGCCCATGCACGATATAAGGGTCAAGCGGATTTATGAGCCTGCCAGCGACGATGACGGCGCGCGCATCCTGGTGGACCGGCTCTGGCCCCGTGGCATGCGCAAGGAAACTGCACAGCTTTCCATCTGGCTGAAGGAGATCGCGCCGAGCAACGAATTGCGCAAGAATTTTTCCCATATGCCGTCACGCTTTGCGGAATTCACCCGCCACTATGACGCGGAACTGTCAGCCAATCTGGACGCCGTGGCGCGCATGAAGGCATTTATGGCCGAGGGGCGCGTGACGCTGCTTTATGCCGCCCATGACACCGAACATAATCACGCCCTCGTTCTCGCCGACTATCTCCGTTCGCACTGAATCTTGCCGTCTCGCCCGCAGGCCGGGCGCTGTCTGCCTGGCAAGGTGTGGCCTTATTTAGCCGGTTTGGAGGCCGCGCTTTCGATATAGGCGATGAGATTGTCCAGATCTTCCGGCTTGCTGATGCCGGCCAGCGCCATCTTGTTGCCGGGTATTTTCTTCTTGGGTGCACTCAGGAAATCCCGCAATTCTTCCGGTGTCCAGACAAGGCCGTCCTCTCCCGCTTTTTTCATCGCAGCCGAATAAGTATAGTCAGGCACACCGCCTGCCGCACGCCCGATGATGCCGTTAAGCTGTGGGCCGACCCTGTTTTTCGCGCCCTCGCCTATGGCGTGACAGGCGGAACAGCGCTTGAAGACCGCCTCCCCCTTGGCAACATCGCCCTCCGAAAGAGCGGGAACGGTGCTTGCGGTCAGCATAGCCGCCGCGATGATGAGTGTCTTGCGCATCATGTCATCCTTGTCTTGCCGTATGAATGCGGCCCGCCCGCAAATGCGGACGGGCCGATGGTTCTCTCTTCAGGTCGTGCCCCAGGCGGGCGTGCCCTTCTTGTAGGGAACGCGGTCTTCGAAACCGCCGGGAATCTCGTCGTAGACGAGAACTTCCGTGGCGCCGATCTTCGAGGTGAAGAAACCGAGCAGCGTCAGCTGTTTGACGAGCGTGAAGGCGTGCCGTTTTGCCGGTGTCTGTTCCGCCTTGGCCTGCTTGTCCAGCGCGGCAAGCAGCGCCTGCCGCTGTTCCGGCGTCAGTTCCAGAAAGGCCTTTTTGTGTTCGGCCTGACTGCGCTTTTCGATTTCAGGGATTGCGGAAAGGAAGAGTGTCCGCTGCTCGTCGGTGTAGCAATCGGCCGCATAGACGGCCATGAAGGCCCCCACTTCGGCATCCTTCGCCCCCGGCGTGGAGGTCCGCGGAATGATGGTTTCCGCCACCTCGTCCAGAAAGCGGATCTCCTCCGGGGTGAAGACGTGGGCAGCACCGGCTGGTTTGGCGGCGTTTTCCGTGGCTGTCAGGACATCCGCACCGATCAGCGGAAGGCCGGTGGCAATGGCTATCAGTTTCAGCAGTTCGCGTCTGTTCATCACAGGTTCCCCTTCTTGCGTTCGGAAACGGCAAAATCGGCGGCACGCGCCGTCAGCGCCATGTAGGTCAAAGACGGATTGACGCAGGAGGCCGATGTCATGCAGGCACCGTCAGTGACAAAGACGTTCTGTGCATCCCAGACCTGGTTGTTGCCGTTGAGGACGGAGGTTTTCGGGTCGCGTCCCATGCGGGCCGTTCCCATTTCGTGAATACCCATGCCGGGGGCGTAACTGCCCCTGGAGGGCTTGACATTCTTGATGCCAACCGCCTCGAACATCTCGACGGCGTCATTGACCATGTCTTCGCGCATGTCGAGTTCGTTCTGCTTCATCTCGACATTCATTGACAGGACCGGCAGGCCCCATTTGTCCTTCTTGTCATGATCCAGCTTCACGCGGTTGTCGTGATAGGGCAGCATTTCTCCGAAGGCAGTCATGCCGATGGTCCAGCCGCCCGGCTCGGTCAGGGCCTCCTTGTAGTCGGCGCCGATATTGAGTTCGGCGATCTCCCGCTCCCAGCGCGAACGGCTGGCAGAACCCTGATAACCGAAACCGCGCAGATATTTGCGCTTGTCGTCGCCGGTATTGCGGAAACGCGGAATGTAGAAGCCCGCCGGACGGCGGCCCTTGAAATAGAAGTCCTCGAAGCCTTCCACCTGACCGGTCGCGCCCATGCGGAAATGGTGGTCCATCACGTTGTGGCCGAGTTCACCGGAGCTGCTGCCGAGGCCGCCTTCCCATACATCGGTGGCGGAGTTCATCAGCACCCATGTCGAGTTCAGCGTCGAGGCGTTGAGGAAGATGATGTCGGCGGTATATTCATAGGTCAGGTTCGTCTCGGCATCGATGATCTCGACGCCGCGCGCCTTCTTCGTGTCCTTGTCGTACAAGATTTCCTTGACGATGGAGAAAGGCCTGAGCGTCAGATTGCCGGTGGCGACCGCCGCAGGCAGGGTCGAGGCCTGCGTGCTGAAATAGCCGCCGAAGGGACAGCCCAGCCGACACTTGTTGCGGAACTGACAGCGCGTCCGCTCCTGATCGGGAAGTTCCTGGGTAATGTTGGCGCAGCGTGAATTGATGAGGTGGCGCGTGCCCTTGAACGCCTTTTTCAGCCGGCTGGCCACATCCTGCTCGACGAAATTGAGCGGAATGGGCGGCAGGAATTCGCCATCGGGGAGAATATCCAACCCCTCGCGGCTGCCGGAGATGCCGGCAAAACGTTCGACATAGTCATACCAAGGGGAGACGTCTTCATAGCGGATCGGCCAGTCGACGGCGATGCCGTCTTTCGCATTGGCCTCGAAATCGGTCTGTGACCAGCGATAGGTCTGGCGGCCCCAGAGCAGCGAGCGACCGCCGACGTGATAACCGCGGAACCAGTCGAAGCGCTTTTCCTCGACATAGGGCGTTTCCTGCTCATCGGCCCACATGCCGAGCGTCGCCTCTTCCAGCAGGTAATCGCGGCTGAGAACGGGGTATTTCGCCTTCATCTCCTGCGTGGCACGGTTGCGATGGGGATAATCCCAGGCTTCCTTGTCGGCATTCTGATAGTCGGTGATGTGCTCGATATTGCGGCCGCGCTCCAGCATCAGGACCTTCAGGCCCTTTTGCGTGAGTTCCTTTGCAGCCCAGCCTCCACTGATGCCCGAGCCGACAACAATCGCATCATAATGATTGTCTGCCATGATAACTCCTCCGATATGTGCTTGAAAAAACGACAGGACGAAGCGCTTCCCGTCGCAACGCGGCGGAAAATGGATATGCGTCTGTCGAACCTCATGCTCCCCGCCGAAACCGGCCGCCGGGGAGCGGTTCTGGTTTTACTGGCAGTGTTTACTGAATGGTCGGCAGGTGTTCGCTAAGGAACGCATTGCCCTTGGTCACGACGGCTTCGGCATCGAGCGGAAGGTCATGCTCAAGGATGAACCATTTTGCGCCGGCCTGTTTGGCCGCCGGCAGAATTGTCTTCCAGTCGAGCGTGCCGGTGCCGAGCGTCGCGAAACCGCGCTCGTTTTCCGCCGTGCCGGCCGGTGCGTTGTCCTTGGCGTGGATGGCGAAAACCTTGCCCTCCAAGGTGCCGAGGAATTCTGCCGGATCATTGCCGCTGCGCGCCACCCAGGCGACATCGACTTCGGCCTGCAGTTTCGGTCCTGCCGCATCGAGCAGCAGTTCGAGCGCCGTCTTGCCGTCGAATTTGACCATCTCGAAGTCGTGGTTGTGATAGGCCATGGAGAGGCCCGCCGCCGAAAGCTTGTCCGCGTAACCGCCAAGCTCCTTACCGAAGGCGGTCCAGCCGGCAGCGTCCTTCGGGCGGTCTTCCGGCTTCAGGAACGGCACGGTCACGACGGGATTGCCGACGGCCTTCTGCTCGGTGATGACCTCATCGAGATTGCCGCGCAGCTTGTCGATCGGCACGTGCGAGGAAATGACCTTGATCTTGTGCTTTTCCAGCAGCGTGTTCAGTTCGCCGGCGCTGACCTTCTGCATATCCACGGTTTCCACGGCGGAAACGCCAGCGCGGTTGAGAATGGCAAGCTGTTCTTCCAGCGTTCCGGAATTGCGCAGCGTGTACATCTGCGCGGCAATCGGCAGCACCTTGCTGTCATCGGCAAAAACCGGATTTGCGAAACCGGCCGCCAGTCCAACCACGAATGCCATGCCAGCGAATTTTGACTTGAACGTTTTCAAACGCGTAACTCCCTTTCCGTTTGATCAATATGACGACACGCGTGCCCACGCCTTTCCCGGCCGTCTGGCCGGGTCATGCCGGGCACTGCCTCCTGTGCCCTGCGTCGTCTCCGTGCCCGATATTGGGTGAGCTAGATGTCGATCCCGACCCAGGACGAGGTCCGACTGGACCGGACGGCCGCATCGATGAATGCGAGACCCGCAAGGCCGTCCTCTATGCCGGGGTAAATCACATCCCCGGCGGCCGTTTTTCCCTCCCTCTTTGCGATGATTGCATCTGCGGCTTCGCGGTAGATCGTCGCAAAACCCTCGAGATATCCTTCCGGGTGCCCTGATGGCACGCGGCTGACACGGTTGGCGGCATCGCCTGCACCCGCGCCATTGCGGGTGATCAGACGCTTCGGCTCGCCGTAAGGTGTGAACCACAGCTCATCCGGCACGCGATGGTGCCATTCAAGCCCACCCTTGTCGCCATAGACCCGCAGCGACAGGGCGTTTTCATTGCCGACGGCGATCTGGCTCGCCCAGAGCATGCCTTTTGCGCCGCTTGCATAGCGCAGCAGAATATTGGCGCTGTCATCCAGCTGCCGGCCCGGAACGAACGACGTCAGATCGGCATAAAGGCTGCTTGGGATTTCACCCGTCACAAAGACGGCGGCGTTGAAAGCATGCGTGCCGATATCGCCGATTGCCCCGCCCGCGCCGGAACGGCTGGGGTCGGTGCGCCATTCCGCTCCCTTTGCGCCTGTCTTTTCAACGGCTTCGGTCAGCCAGTCCTGCGCATATTCGGCCTGAACGTGGCGCAGCTTGCCGATGGCTCCATCAGCGATCATCTCGCGCATCTGCCGCAGCATCGCGTAGCCGGTGTAATTATGCGTCAGGATGAACAACCTGCCGGATGCCCTGACGATCTCGGCAAGCGCCTTCGCCTCTTCCAGCGTCGCGGTCACCGGCTTGTCGCAGATGACGTGGATGCCGGCGTCGAGAAATGCCTTGGACGGAGCAAAATGCAGATGGTTCGGCGTCACGATGGCGACTGCCTCAATGCCGTCTTCCCGACCAGCCTCGGATGCCGCCATGTCCTCGAACGAGGCATAGGACCGCTCCGGTGCAATGCCAAGCAGGGTTGCCGAAGCGGCAGCACGCGCAGCATCGGAAGAAAGCGCGCCGGCCACCAGTTCGTAACGGTCATCCAGCCGGGCCGCGATGCGATGCACCGCCCCGATGAAGGCGCCCTGACCGCCGCCGACCATGCCAAGACGGATACGGCGGCTATCGAATTTTGCTATCGTGGAGGACATGAAGTTTCCTTTCAGAGACCGAGAAGGCGACGATTGGCGGCATCATCGACACCGCTTTTGGCGAAATCGTCGAAAGCCCGTTCGGTCACGCGGATGATGTGGTTTTCAATGAAGCCGGCGCCTTCGCGCGCGCCGTCTTCCGGGTGCTTCAGCGCACATTCCCACTCCAGCACCGCCCAGCCGTCGAAGTCATATTGGGTGAGCTTGGAAAACACCGCGCCGAAATCGACATGCCCGTCGCCGAGCGAGCGGAAACGTCCCGGCCGGTCGACCCAGCCTTGATAACCGCCATAAACGCCGGAACGGCCGGTCGGATTGAACTCGGCATCCTTGACGTGAAAGGCGCGGATGCGCTCGTGGTAGATGTCGATGAAATCGAGATAATCCATCGCCTGAAGGACGAAATGGGAGGGATCGTAGAGGATGTTGGCGCGCGGGTGGTTACCGGTGGCTTCGAGAAAACGCTCGAAGGTGATGCCGTCATGCAGATCTTCGCCCGGATGCAGTTCGTAGCAGAGATCGACGCCATTCTCCTCGAATGTATCGAGAATAGGTGTCCAGCGCTTGCCCAGCTCCGCAAAGGCCATTTCGACAAGACCCGCCGGGCGCTGCGGCCAAGGGTAAACGAAGGGCCAGGCGAGTGCGCCGGAGAAGGTGGCGTGGCTTTTGAGACCGAGATGCTGCGAGGCTTTCGCCGCATATTTCAGCTGGTTGACCGCCCATTCCTGCCGCGCCCTGGGTTTGCCGCGCAGTTCAGCTGGTGCAAAACCGTCGAACATTTCGTCATAGGCCGGGTGAACGGCGACAAGCTGGCCCTGAATATGGGTCGAAAGCTCGGTGATCTCGATACCGATTTCCGCCAGACGGCCCTTGATATCGTCGCAATAGGTCTTGGATGCAGCGGCTTTCTCAAGATCGAAGAGCCTGGGATCGGATGGCACCTGGATGCCTTTGTAACCGAGGGAAGCCGCCCATTGGCCGAGATTGTCGAGCGTGTCGAAGGGGGCCTTGTCCCCGACAAATTGCGCGAGGAAAATCGCCGGGCCTTTGATCGTCTTCATGTCCTTACACTCCTTGCATTCACAGTCTGGCCGCTACCGATGCGGCGGGCGGCAGGGCGCGACCGAGCCGCGCACCACCAGTTCCGTATCCAGCACGATGGTCTCGGCCGTGCGTTTTCCGTTCAGGCGATCCACCATCAGCGCCATGGCCCTGCGGCCCATTTCCTGCCGGGGCTGACGCACCGTGGTCAGCGGCGGTTCGAAGGCATTGGCGAAAATGATATCGTCGAAGCCGATGACGGAGACATCGGCCGGAACCGAAACGCCGCGCGCGCGCAATTCGCTGATCGCACCAATCGCCATCTGGTCGCTCGAGGCGAAGATCGCGGTGAAGGCAATACCGCCTTCAAGAAGGCTGCCGATTGCCTGACGGCCGGCCTCGATGCTGTAATCGCCCGTCACGACAAGTTCGTCGGCATAAGCGATGCCGGCTTCGGCAAGTGCCGCGCGATAACCATCGAAACGCTCCTGCGCCAGACTTTCCGGGACCGGACCGGCGAGATGCACGATCCTTTGATGTCCCGCCTCGATGAGGTGGCGCATGGCGTTTTTGGAGGCGGCGCGGTTGTCCACCTTGACGGTCGGCAGCGCGAGGCCCGGCACCGTTTCCGACGCGATGACAATCGGTGGCAGCGCATCGCCCTGATCGAGAAGCTCGGCGGGAAACTGGCCGGTCATCAGGATCAGGCCGTCGGCATGTTTCTGGCGTACCATGTCGATATGGGTCGCCACGCGGTTCTCGTCGTTGCGGGCGTCACCCATCAGCACCTTGAAACCCGCTTCGCCCGCCGCTTCCTCAACGCCTTTGTAGATTTCAAGATAAAACGGGTTGCCGATATCGCGAACGAGAAGAATGACGGTATTATTGGACTGACGGCGGAAGCTTGCCGCCTGCGCATTGGGAACGAAGTTCGCCTGCCGGACGGCGTCGAAAACCTTCTTTCGGGTTTCCGGGCGAACCTTGTCGGGTTGCTGCAGCGCCCGCGATACGGTCGCGATGGAAACGCCCGCGAGAGCTGCCACTTCCCTGATATTCGAACCTTGGTCTTTGCTCATCTGTCACACACGCAACTGCTTTTGGCGGCCATAAAGCAGCATCAGCGCTAGCAACGTGACACCGAATATGATCTGCCGTGCCCATACATCGAGGTTGAGCGTTATCAGTACGCTTTGCAGAATGGTGAGCGCAACTGCCCCGGCCATGGTTCCGACATATCCGCCCGCACCGCCGGCAAGCGAGGTGCCGCCGATGACAACAGCGATGATCGACGGAAGCACATATTGATCGCCGACGGAGATGAAGGAGGTGCCGGTATAACCGATCACGCACACCCCGGTCAGCCCGGCAAACAGGCCGGAAAACCCGTAAAGCAGCGTGCGGATCAGGGAAACCGGCAATCCGGTGAGCGTCGCCGCCCGCTCGTTCGAGCCGATGGCGTAGATGGCGAAACCGAAGGCCGTGCGGCGCAGGACGAACAGCATGATCGCGGCGATGCCCAGCCAGACGAAAAGCACACCGGGAATGCCGAAGATGAGCGGACGGTTGATGAAACCCGCCAGCAGGGGCGCGGCCGCACCTGATGGAACGCCCTGCGAATAGACGACCAGCCCACCCTGAATAACCGCCGTCATGCCGAGCGTCATGACCAGCGGCGGAATGCGCACGAAGGTAATGCCGAGGCCATTGATGAGGCCGATCAGGAAGGGAACGCCGCCCGCGACGAGAATGGCGAGCGGAATGCCCGCATTCTGGCCGTTCATCATGTTGCCGGCAAGGACCGCGCCGAGTGAGATCATCGCGCCGACGGAAAGATCGATGCCTTCGCGCCCGCCGAGGATGACGAGGTTCTGGCCCGCCGCGACGATGCCGAGAATGGCAGCAATCGTCAGCAGCCGCACGATCTGCGACCCTTGCGCGAAGCCGGGGGACAGCAGTTCGCCGACCTGCAGCAGGAAGACCGATGCGCCAATGGCGATGGTCAGGGGATCGGTAAGGAGGGTTTTGAGTTGCAAGCCGGGATTGGTCATATCAACGCCTCGTCACCAGAACACCGCCGGCCAGCGCCGTCAGCACGATCAAACCCTGCACCAGTGTCTGATACTCGAAGGGCAGGCCCGCAAAGAAAATCACATTACCGATCATGCCGAGCACCAGCGCGCCGGCAATCGACCCTGTCGAGCTGCCGAAGCCGCCGGAAAGCGCGGTACCGCCCAGAACCACGGCCGAGATGGAGGAGAGCGCCAGACTTGCACCCAGCAAGGGGTCGCCCGAGGCCGTCTCCCCCGTGAGGCACAGCGCCGCCAGCGCCGAGAACAGGCCGGAGATCATGTATGCGCCGATGCGGATGCCCGAAAGGCGCAGACCCGTCTGGAAGGCGCCGGTGCGATTGCCGCCGACGGCCAACAGGTGCGTATGAAACGGAATACGCGACACGATGAGGGTGAAAGCGATACCGGCCAAGAGCACCCACAGCACGAAGGGCAAACCGACGAAGCTGCCGGAATAGGTCTGCCAATAGGCTTCCGGCACGGGAAGGCCGGCCTGCGGCAGAACCCAGATCGCCAGCCCGGCAAAGATGATGCCGGTTGCGAAGGTGGTGACGATTGGCTGGAAGCGCAGGCCGGATATGAAGAGGCCATTGACCAGTCCGCAGAGCAGCCCAACAGCCGCACCCGCCGCCATGCCGGCGAAGACGGCGCCCGTCGTGCCGCCGAGTGCTGCGATGACACTGACGGTAACGACATTGGCAAGCGCCACGATGCTGCCGACTGACAGATCGATATCGCCCGCCAGAATGACATAGGTCTGGCCGATGGCGACCAGGATCAGTGGCAGAAATGTCGTCAGGTTCGATTGCAGCACAGAGGGCTGAACGAAGGAGGGTTGCAGAAACGTGTTCACGGCGATGAGAAGCGCCAGTACGACGAGGGTGATGACCCATGGCTGCCTGCGCAGAAAACCGGAGGCGCTCATGCGGCATCTCCATAGGCGGCGCGGGTCATGTTTACGGATGTCATGTCGGCTCCGGTCAGTTCCGCAGAAATGCGTCCACCGTTGAACACAAGAATGCGGTCGGCATATTCGAGGATTTCCGCATCCTCCGAGGAATAAAGAAGGATGGTCGCGCCGGCATCGGCCTGCTGCCGCATCAGGGCGAAGAGATCGGCCTTCGCGCCAAGATCGATGCCCTTGGTCGGATCGTCGAGCAGCAGCAGTTTCGGTGCCGTGGCGAGCCAGCGGGAGATGAAGATTTTCTGCTGGTTGCCGCCCGAAAGCGTGCCTATCGGCATATCCAGGCCGGCAAACTTCGTCTTCATGTCATCCGCGACCTTCTGCACGCGCGGCTTCAGCGTCGCGGGACGGACCAGCCGCATCTTTTCGCGCACCATCAGCGCCGCGACGAGATTTTCGAAGATTGACCGACCCTGAAGGGACGCGTCGCGGCCACGGTCGCCAGAGACATAGGCAAAACCACTATGAACCGCCTGCGAAGGCTTGCCGATGGTGATTTCACGGCCCTCAAACCGGATTTGGCCGACAGCAAATGGGCTGGCACCGAAAAGACCCTTCAGCAAGGCCGACTGGCCCTGACCCTGCAGGCCGGCCAGACCGACGATTTCGCCCGGATAAGCTTCCAGAGAGACACCGCGCACGCCCTCACCCGCCACATCCGTCAGCTTCAGGCTCGGCGCAGCAGCCGAACGCCCGTTCTGACGGGCAGGAGCGGCCCGAACATCGCCGACCATGTCGTGCACGACAGCCTCGCGGGTGGTGGCTGCCGTATCGAGTTCGGAAATCGTCGCGCCGTTGCGCATCACGGTGATGCGGTCGCAGACGGCGAAAACCTCGTCGAGACGATGGGAAATCATGATGGTGGAGACACCGTCGGCCTTCTTGGCCCGGAGTATCTCAAAAAAGCGCTGGGACTGGCGGCCATCGAGCGCCGCCGTCGCCTCGTCCATGATCATCAGGCTGGCATTCTGGGCGAAGACCTTGAGGATTTCGACAAGCTGGCGCTGATCGGGAGGCAGATTGCCAACGATTGCGTCCGGCTCCAATCCCTCGCCCGCCACGCCGTCAAACAGCGCGATCAGTCTCGCCGCTTCGGCCTTCAGCGCCTTGCCGTCGACAAAGATGCCACGTTTCGGCTCTCGACCGAGGAAAATATTGTCGGCGACGGAAAGCTGCGGAACGAGGCTGAGTTCCTGATAAAACAGCGCAATACCGGCATTTTCGGCGTCCCTCGGGCTTTTGAAGCGCACGTCTTCGCCGTTGAACCTGATCGTGCCGCTGGTCGGCGCGACCGCGCCCGCAACGATCTTGCAAAGCGTGCTCTTGCCGCAGCCATTGGCGCCCAGCAATGCGTGAATTTCACCGCGACCAACCGTCAGCCTGCCGTCGGAAAGCGCGCGCACCGCGCCAAAATTCTTCGTTATGCCGGCCGCTTCCAAAGCGTTCGCCATCGCATGTCCCCGAATAATGCTTGTCACAGGCGGCCGGCCAAGGCCCGGTCCGCACTCGAAATTCTGGTTCGGGCCGGCGTTCGCCGCCGACCCGAAACGGCTCTTACTTGAAGAACTCGCCGGCCTGTTCCGGCGTCACGGTCGCCGTGACGGACCAGTAGCCCGGCTTGCCATCGGCAGCCTTGATATTGTCGGCAAGGTTGTCATTGCTGACGAAGGGGATCGGAATATAGATGGCGTTACCATAGGTGCCGCCGAAAATGCCGTCCTTGAATTCCTTGCCCTGCAGCTTCAGGACAGCAACGTTGAGCGCGCTGGCCATGACACCCGGAGGATTGACCGAAGCGCCGGAATTGAACTTTTCCTTTTCCCAGCGGGTCATGAAGTCCTTGCGGATTTCACCGGTCGCGGCAATGTCCTTGGTCTTGCCGGCGGCTTCGATGGCGCGCCATGCGCCGTCCGCCATGCCGTCCTGCACCCAGACACCGCTGATATCGGGATAGGTGGCGAGCAGGTTCTGCATGGCCTGCTGGCCCTGCGCCTGATCCCAGCTCGCATTGGCTTCGTTCAGCACCTTGATATCAGGATATTTCTTGAACACTTCGCGATAACCGGCGACGCGGGCTTCGTTGGCCGGGTTGCCGGCAATGCCATTGATGGCGACGACGCTTCCCTTGCCCTTCAGCGCATCCGCAAGCCATTGCGCGGATTGCGCCGCCCATGCCTTCTGGTCGATGCCGACATAGAGCGCATCCTTCGAGGACACTTCGGCGTCGGTTGCGATGACGAGAATATTGCGTGCCTTGGCCTGCGCGAAGATCGGATCGAAGGCTGTCGGGCTGCCGGGGTTGATGAGGATCGCATCGACGCCCTGGTTCATGAAATTGCGGATATGACCGATCTGCCCCTGCACATCGACATTACCGCTCTGAACGACGACTTCGACCTTGACGCCCTTTTCGCCCCACGCTTTGGCGGCAGCCTGGGCCTCTTCGATCATCTGCGTGCGCCATTCGCTGCCGACGAAAGAATTGGAAAGACCGATCTTGAAACTCTGTTCCTGGGCGTGCGCCGACGTGCCCGCCGCCAGCACCATAGCGGCAGCAGCCATCAAATGTCTAAACATGAAATTTGCTCCTCCAAGCACGGTTTTTAACCAATGAAACCGTTTACATGCGCAAATGTAACCGGTTTCATAAATGAGTCAATCCCGAGAATGATTTTTGTTGCGACGGTGTGAAGGAGTCAAAAAAGCGTTGTAGGCGCCCGGAAATACTCACAAAAGCGCGATGATCCCCGTATACAATCAGCACTGTGGTTTCAGAAAAGGGCGTTGAGCCTGGCCGCCAGATCAGCCTTCACTCCCCTGTGGACAAGAGGGGAATTCCCGCATCAAATCGCAGCACGATATCAGGCAGGAGAACGACATGGAAATATTGCGCGCAGGAACACGGGCATCGGCCAAGGGGCCTGACGCCTGGTTCACGGGTACGGTCCGCATCGATCCGCTCTTCAACCCCTTTGACGCAGAGCGGGTGCAGGGCGCGCAGGTCACCTTCGAGCCGGGCGCCCGCACCGCCTGGCACACGCATCCACTCGGCCAGACGCTGATCGTGATGTCAGGGCTTGGCAGGGCCCAGCGAGAGGGTGGCCCTGTCGAGGAAATCCGCCCCGGTGATGTCGTGTGGTTCGCACCGGGCGAAAAGCATTGGCACGGGGCGGCGGCGAATGTCGCCATGATCCATATCGCGCTTCAGGAAGCAAAAGACGGCAAGGTCGTGGACTGGATGGAACACGTCACGGACGACCAGTACCGCGGCTGAGACGGCCAGGCCGGGATAAGCGCATGCCTTCCAGCGTTTGACAGCGTCAAGGCGCACCGGAAGGTGGCAAAATAGTCTGGACGCATGATTTAAACTTTGACTTGTATCCGCAATGGGTGAAACCTCTATCCCATTGCGGGAACATGGTGGAGAATCGTGGTCTTACCGGATGCAAGCTCCCTTGCCTTTATCACCGCCAATGCGGCCGCCATTCCATGCGCGTAACGTTGAACCGGCGTGATGTGATTGCGGGACTGTCGATCGCCGGCCTGATGTTGCCGGAAGCCATCGCCTATTCGGGCATTGCCGGCGTTCCGGCCCAGCACGCCATCCTCGCCGCCATCATGGGCTGCATCGTTTACGCCTTTTTTGGCCAGAGCCGTTTTGCGGTCGTCTCACCCACATCCTCCTCCGCCGCAATTCTGGCGGCGATGCTGGCGACATTATCTGTCACCCCCGCCCAGAAGATGCTGCTCGTTGCCATTACGGTCGCTCTGGTGGGCGTGCTGTTTCTTCTTGCCGCCGTCACGCGGCTCGGTGCGCTGTCGAGTGTGATTTCGCGCCCGGTGCTGCGTGGCTTTGCCTTCGGCCTCGCCATTCTGATCACGGTCAAGCAATTGCCCAGCCTGTTCGGAATAAAGGAGACCACCGGCGAGCCGCTGGCCATCCTCCTGCAAATCCTCTCCCAGCCGCAGGACTGGAACCCTGACAGCATCGCGATTGGCGTAACCGCCCTTGCCCTATTGCTTCTCCTGCGCAGGCGTCCCGCCATTCCCGGCAGCCTCGTTGTCATCGTGGCCGGTATTGCCGTCTCGATGTTGCTCAACCTGGAGAGCCAGGGCGTCGCCGTCGTCGGCACCATCGATCTTGCCGGCATATGGGCCGGGCCGCTCTCGGTCTCGCTCGACGACGTTGCGCATGTCGCCCGTTTCGCGCCGCCGCTCGTCCTCATTCTCTTTGCGGAATCATGGGGCACGGTGCGCAGCTTCTCGCTGCGACATGGCGAGAACGTCGATTCCAATCGCGAACTCAGAGCGTTCGGACTTGCCAATATTGCCAGCGCCGCCGTGCAGGGCATGCCGGTCGGCGCAGGTTTTTCCGCAGGGGCGGCAAGCGAGGCGGTTGGCCCGCAGAGCCGGCTCGCCTCGGCCATCGCCGCAATCGGTCTTGCGGCCTTCAGTCTCGTCGCGTCCGGCTGGTTCGCCTTCATTCCGCAAGCGGTTCTTGCCGCCGTCATTGCCGTGGCGCTTCTGCACGCGCTCGATCCCACACCGATCATCCGTCTCTGGCGGCTTGGTAACGATGCCTATCTGGCGCTTGCCGCCGCAGCCAGCGTGCTTGCCTTCGGCGTGCTGAACGGCATGCTCGTCGCCGTCGCCCTTTCCTTCGCCGTCTTCGTCCGGCGACTTTCCCTGCCGCATGTGATGCATCTTGGCCGGCTGGGTGACAGCCACGACTTCGTCGATATGGAACGCCACCCGGATGCAACGGATGTATCCGGCATGATTATCCTGCGGCCTGCCCAGCCGCTTTTTTTCGGCAATGCGGAACCGATCCTCGCCGCCGTTACCAAACGCATCGCCGCCCGGCCGGAACTGCGTATCGCAGTCCTCAGCCTCGAGGAAAGCTTCGAACTGGATTCCACCGCACTCGATGCGCTTCTGGAGTTCGATGCCTCGATGCAGCACGGGGGTATCGTGGTTTATTATGCGCGCGTGCATGATCATGTGCGGGATTTGCTGCTTGCCGGCGGCGGAAACGATCTGGTTGCGCGCAGCAATTTCAGCGTCGATGATGCCGTGACGGCGGCCATGCGCCGAGAGGAGAGCCATGCCCAACAACCTTGAACCGCATCTCAGCCCGGTTGAAGTCCTCTCGCTCAGGCCAACCCAGATGACCGTCGGCCTGCGGGAGGTTGAAACCAAGCGCCGGCAATGGGCCGCCATCCAGGCGGAAAAGGGGGCCGACTTCCTCGGCCACCACATGGTGCCCGTCGTTGTCGGCTACAAGCAGCGCCTTTACCTTGTCGATCATCACCACCTCGCCCTGGCCTTGCACAATGAAGGGGTGAAACATGTGCTGACGAGCATCGTTGCCGATCTCTCCCATCTCGGCAGGCAGGAATTCTGGTCGGTCATGGACCACCGCAGCCTCGTTTATCCCTTCGATGCGGACGGCGAGCGCCGTCCCACGGACGATCTTCCGAAACAGATCGTGGACCTCGAAGACGACCCTTTCCGCTCGCTGGCCGGCGCCGTGCGCGAGGCCGGCGGTTTTGCCAAGATCGAGGCGCCTTTCAGCGAATTTCTCTGGGCGGATTTCCTGCGGCGCCGGGTTGACCGCAAAGAGTTACGGCATTCCTTCGAAGACGCGGTGACGGAAGCGATGGAACTGGCGCGCTCGCGCGATGCCCGGCATCTCCCTGGATGGTGCGGAGCGGATCGATGACCACGTTTTCCTGCTTTTTCAAATCGATTGCTTGCACCATCATCACGCTTTTCGTGCTGGGCACCGCCGGCCTGTCCGCACAGGAACTGCCGCCCCCGGTACAAGCACCCTCCCCGCAACCGACGACGGAGCAGAAGGTCGACCAGTTGCTGCAGCTTCTCGGACAGGATGATGTTCGCGCGCTGCTCACACAAAAGCTTGCCGCGAGAGGGGTTGAACCCGCGCCGCAACTGACGCCGCAGAGCCAGTTGAGCGATCTCGACGAGTGGGCGAGCAAACGACGGGAGCATCTGGCCCGCATTGCGGGCGACCTGCCCGTCATGTCGACGCAACTAACCTCGGCGATGGCAAAGCTTGGTGACGAGATTGTCGCTTATGGTTCCTTCGTCTTCCTGCTGCACATGCTGATCCTGTTCGGCGCAGGCATTGCCGGCGGCATCGCCACGAACCGGATCATCGTGATGCAGGCATCCCGCAAAAACGGCGCGGATATCGGCAAGCAAGCCTCGGCTGTCGTGTCGCGAAAACTTCTTCCAGTCCTCGGTTATGGCCTTGTCGCCGTAACCGTTTTCCTTGCCATCCAGTGGCCACCCCTGCTGAGCGCCGTTCTGTTGCCCTGGCTCGCGCTCAGCGTCATCCTGCCCCTGCTTTTTGCCTTCACTGGGCTGCTGCGGCAGGTCGTCGGCCGTGAGGCCAATGTCCGGCGCGATTTCTGGATTGTCCGCTGGACATGGCTGCTGACGCTTGCCGGGATTTTCTGGGCGCTGCTCCGGACACTGGAAAATCTCGGTGTCCCACGCGACACGCTCGGGCTCTTATCCGCCGCCATGGTCGGCCTCCTGTTCGTGCTCGCCGGCATCTGGATCTGGCGGCGCCCCGGCGGCGAGCCGGGTTTGGAACGCACAAGGGCGATCGACGTCGCGCTGATCTTCAGCCTCATCATTCTCTTCGGGCTACGGCTCGCCGGAGCCGGCGTCCTGTTCTGGATCGGGCTTTATGCGCTCGTTCTGCCCGGCCTCGCCACCACGCTCGGCATTGCCGCGCGAAAACTCGCGACCGATATAGGCGGCTATGGAGAGAGCGACCTTCGCCCGGTTCTGGCCGAGCGCGGCATGCGGCTCGCCATCGTCGGAACCGCGATAGTATGGCTGATCTTCCTCGTCCGCGCCCATCCGGATTCCCTGCCGGATGGCACTTTGCTGACCTCGATCGTCGTTGGCGTCCTGCACGGGGCGCTGATCCTGCTTCTTGCCGATCTCGTCTGGATCGCCATCAAGTCGATGATCGCGCGGCGGCTGGAACTGAGCGCTCCGGCACCCGACCAACCGGGCGGCCAGCCACAGGATGACCGGCTACTGACCATCCTGCCGATCCTTCGCAACATGCTCGGCATCATCATTGCCGCTGTCGCGGTCATGACGGCGCTGTCTGAACTCGGCGTCAATATCGGGCCGCTGCTGGCAAGCGCCGGCATTTTCGGCATCGCCATCGGTTTCGGTTCGCAAACGCTGGTCAAGGACATCATCAGCGGCGTCTTCTACATGATCGACGACGCCTTCCGCGTCGGTGAATATATCCAGAGCGGTTCCTATCGCGGCACCGTCGAATCCTTCAGCATCCGCTCGGTCAAACTGCGGCACCATCGCGGGCCGATCTTCACCGTACCGTTCGGATCGCTCGGCGCCGTCGAAAACATGAGCCGTGACTGGTCGATCGACAAATTCATGGTCACCGTCGCCTTCGATACCGATATCGCCAAGGTCAAAGCCATCACCAAGGAAATCGGCAGGGCGCTGAAGGAAGACCCAGAATTCGGGCCGTTCCTGATCGAGACCGTCAAGCTCAAAGGCGTGGAGCAATTCGGTGAATACGGCATGACGCTCGGCTTCGGCATGATGCTGCGCGCCGGCGGCCAATCTTCGATGGTGCGCCGGAAAGCCTATTCGATGCTGAAGGATGCCTTTGCACAAAACGACATCCAGTTTGCCAGCATGGCGGGCGCTTATCCCGCTGCATCACGCGCCGCGCGGCCGCCGGAGCATGAGGCGGGCGGCGAGATGGGGCCGGTGGAAGAATAAAATCCATTAGGCCGGCAAAACGTGCTGTTTTTAAAACCGGCAACCGTTTTTCGCCGGAGAAAATGGCTATAAGGTGCAGCCCGCAATTCATTCGAGGAACGCGTCGTTGTCACGTTATGCCCCCCGCATCCAGCATCTGAACTGGAACCTGCTGCGGACCTTTCTGGTCATCGTCGAGGAGGGCAGCATTACGCGGGCCGCCAACCGGCTCTTCGTGCGCCAGCCCTCCGTCACGGCCGCCCTGCAGAAGCTGGAGGAAACCCTGGGGTGCCAGCTGATCCAGCGCGACAGCCGCCGTTTCGTGCTGACGGTACAGGGCGAGATGCTGCGCCAGGAATGCGCCGAAATCTTCCTCCGCGTCGAGCGCATCGGTGAAAAACTGTCGACGGAAGCGGATGATCTGACGGGCCAGATCCGCGTCCTGATCGTCACCAATCTCGTTCTCCCGCAACTCGATCAGGCGCTTCGCCAGCTGCGGCGGCGCCATCCGTCCGTCACCATTCGCATCGATGTCGCCAATACGCAGGATATCGTTCGCGCCATCGGCCAGAAACAGGCCGCTTTCGGCATTTGCCTGCTGCCGAAACCGCTTGCCGGAATGGATTGCAAATTCCTGCTCAGGGAAACATTCGGGATTTATTGCGGCGCCTCGCATCCCTTTTACGGCCGTGGCGACATCACCATGGAGGAATTGCGGCAGGAGGCCTTCGTCGCCTTCACCTGCAGCCAGGAAGGCGGCGCACTTGAGCCGATGATCGCGCTACGCGACGGTGTCGGACTTGGCAAATGGACCGTCGGCTCCAGCCCGCATATGGAAGAGGTCCGGCGGATGATCATCGCCGGCATCGGGGTCGGAATTCTGCCGGTGGACGCTGCGCGCGGCGTTGCCGAAGATGAGATCTGGCAGATACCGCTGCTTCAGGATTCCCTGGGTGCAGACGCCTATTTCCTGCGTAATCCGGATATGGAACTGGGCGGTGCCGAGCGGGCCTTTCTGACGATTTTCGAAAACGAGCTTTTCGACGCCCAGGCCGCAGCGGCCCTGCTGGAAACCGGCGGCGAATAAAAAAGGATGGCAAAAGGAATGAAAACCTTTCGCCATCCCATTGATTTTTTATTTCAGTCGGCGCGGTTCGCACGTTCCAGCACAGCTTGAACCAGCACGTTCACGCCGGGCTCGATATCAGCGATCGTGACATTTTCCGCCTCATTGTGGGAGAGACCGCCCTCGCACGGGGTGAAGATCATCGCCGTCGGCAGATAATCGGCAACATGCATGGCGTCATGTCCGGCCTCGGTAAGGAGGTCCATCGAGGAATAACCGAAGGCGCCGGTGGCGTTGCGAATGAGTTCGATACAGTCGGCATCGAAATGCATGCCGCCATATTCCCAGCCTTCCTTGACAACGATCTTGCAGCGCGACCGCTCTTCTAGCTCGGGAAGTTTCGCCTTGAAGGCCGCGAACATGGTGCTGACCACGGCGTCGTCGGGGTGGCGCATGTCGCAGGTCATTTCCACGAAGTTCGGCAGCGCACCGAGGAGATTGGGCTCCGCCCTGATGCGCATCGTCGTGGACTTGCCACCCGTTTCGTGATTGGCCCAGCCGATCTCGTTGATCGCCAGCGTCACTTCCGCAGCACCCACCAGCGCGTTCTTGCGCGCCGGCATCGGCGTCGGTCCGACATGGCCGGTTTCGCCATGCACTTCCACCACAAAACCGCGCACACCGAAGGCTCCGGTTACGATGCCGAGTTGCTTTCCGGCCGCTTCAAGCCTCGGCCCCTGCTCGATATGCAGCTCGAAAAGACTATCGAAAGCCTCCGCCGAAACGGCATCTTTGCCCCTGTAGCCGATGCGTTCCAGCTCACCACCCAGCGTATGGCCGTCGCGGTCCTTGCGGGAATAGGCGAATTCCGCCGCCTTCGCCCCGGTAAACACTGCCGAGCCGATCATCGGCGGCTCGAAACGGGCACCCTCTTCATTGGTCCAGTTCACAAGCGTGATCGGCCGGCGTGTCGTGAGCGCATGATCGTTCAGGGTGCGCACAAGCTCCAGCCCGGCAAGCACGCCGAGAATACCGTCGAAACGGCCGCCGTGAACCTGGGTGTCGAGATGGCTGCCGACGAGAACCGGCTTGCCATCCGGGTCGGTTCCGGCGCGCTCGGCGAAGATATTGCCCACGGCGTCGATCCGTATGGTCAGGCCTGCCTCTTCGCACCAGTCAATGAACTGGCGGCGCATCGCCGCGTCCTCGTCGGAAAGCGCAAGCCGCTTCAGGCCGCCCTTTTCAGTCGCGCCGATTTCGGCGGAGCGCATCAACGTCGCCCACAGGCGTGACATGTCCGGCCGGATATTGCTCAAATTCTTCATTTCGGTCCCCTGTTATGGGTTCGCTGCGGCAATGCCCCGGCGTGGCCGGCAGCCCGCACACGACCTCTTCTCAATCCGTGGAATGATGGCAAAGGGGATAAGACCAAACCGGAAAATTCAAAAATAGATAGATTCAATACTTAGAATAAGAATGGCATTTTTCCCCGCCAAAAAAGAAAATTCAGCCGGTCAAAAGACAGGCAGAGACTGCGCAACCGGCCGGCAAACAAAAACCGCAACCGCGATATTGCCATGATTTCATTATCTATTTCAAAATCCGCCGGCGAGATCGACATGCCGGAACATGCCCATGATTTGGTCTATAGCGCGGCTCTATGGAAGAAATCTGCATTATCTATTTGTCGGGAGCCTCCCCGTTTTCCATCATTGCGCAAAACAGGGGAACATCGCGGCGTATCGAATTGACGGAGAAGACCAGCAACGGTTTCTCCGCAAGGGATGCCCATAGGCTTATGCCTCGGCATGCATCCGGTTCCGCTTCGTCGTTTCCCCGTTTTCCTTCACAGCAACATAAAAGGGGAATGTTCATGCAAGGGGAAACCGCTCTCATGGGCGCCGTCGGAAAACAACAGCCGGTCAATGTTCGCCGGATTGCCGTCGCAAGCGTCATCGGCACCACCGTCGAATGGTACGATCTTTTCGTCTTCGCCACCGCTTCCGCGCTGGTCTTCAACAAGGTCTTCTTTCCGAGCTTCGATGCGATTGTCGGCACGCTTCTGGCGTTCGGCACCTTCGCCTCGGCCTATCTTGCCCGTATCGTCGGTGCCGCGCTTTTCGGCCACTTCGGCGACCGGATCGGCCGCAAATCGATGCTGCTCGTATCGCTCGTGATGATGGGTGTCGCGACTTTCGCTATCGGCCTTCTGCCCAATTACAACCAGATCGGCGTCTGGGCTCCCATTCTGCTTCTGGCGCTACGCGTCGTGCAGGGTCTGGCGCTCGGCGGCGAATGGGGCGGCGCGGTGTTGATGGCCGTCGAACATGCACCGCAGAACCGGCGTGGCCTTTACGGATCGTGGGTGCAGATCGGCGTTCCGGCCGGCACCCTGATTGCAAACCTCGCTTTCCTCTCCATCGGCTTCCTCATGTCGCCCGAGGATCTCATTTCCTGGGGCTGGCGCATTCCATTCCTCGTCAGCATTCTGCTGGTGGGCGTGGGTGCTTATATTCGCCTCAATACCGCCGAAACGCCGTCCTTCGCCAAGGTGAAAACGGAAGAGGCGACGGTACGCATGCCGTTCATCGAACTGCTCTCGAAATCCTGGAAGACAGTCGTTCTCGGCGGCATCGCCACCATGTCCACCGGCTCGTCCTTCAATCTCATCGTCGCCTTCGGCCTGAGCTACGGCACCCAGGCGCTTAACATCGCCCGCAACGAAATGCTGATCATCGTGCTGATTTCCTGCACGGCGTGTATCTTCCTTCTGCCGCTCTTCGGCCTGCTTTCCGATAAGATCGGCCGCCGGCCGGTTATCCTCGGCGGTATTCTCGCCGAAGCGCTCGTCGCCTTCCCGATGTTCTGGTTGATGGATACGGCCACCTTTGCCGGTGCCCTCGTCGGTTACCTGCTGATGATGACGGCCTTTGCAGCCAATTACGGCCCGATCGCCACCTTCCTTGCCGAACTCTTCGGCACGAAGGTTCGTTATTCCGGACTGTCGATCGCCTATATGCTGTCGGGTGTTCTGGGCAGCGCCCTCACCCCCGTCATCACCACCTGGCTGCTTTCGGTGACAGGCAGCGGCGCATCCGTCGCCTGGTACATGATCGGCTCCGCCCTGCTCTCGGCCGTCGCCCTGCTGGCGCTCACCGAGACCGTAAAACGCGACCTGGCCAAAACCAACTGATCCCAATCGATCTATCACAAGACGCCGGCCCGCGTCGGCGTCTTTTCTTTTGGAGAGACACATGGAAAATCCCGACAAAATCAACGAAGCGCTCGAACTGCTCTTGGATGTCGAGACGGCGACGATCGGCCATTTCAGATCGGAAGGTTTCATGGAGCGGGCGATACAATGCGTCATCGACGGCGTCCGCGTGGCCGGCCCAGCGCTGACGGTCAGCCTGCCGGGAGATGACGGAACAGCGCTTATTCACGCCCTTTCCCGGGCCATGCCTGGAGACATCCTTGTCATCGAGCGACCGAATGATGACAGGCACGCCTGCTGGGGCGCGGTAATGACCGCTGCGGCACTCGCCCGTGGCGTTGCCGCCGTCATCCTTGACGGCTACGTAACCGATATCGGCGCGATCCGAAGCGCCGGCCTGCCGGTCTGGTGTCGCGGCCGTTCGCCGGTGACGACAAAACCGGGTGGTGGCGGCGATATCGCAGCACCGGTCGTCTGCGGTGGCGTGGTGGTGAACAATTGCGATATCGTGCTGGCCGATGAAAACGGCGTCTGCATCCTGCCGCCCGGCGACGCGCTGGCGGCGGCAAAAGAGGCGCTCGTCATTCAGGCGAAAGAGCCCGGCATCATTGCCAGGCTCGAAAAAGGCGAGGATATCGTGAAAGTCTATGGGCTTTCGCCGCTGGAGCCTTCCGATAAAAGCGCTCAGTAATTTTGAGCGCTAGGGTAGCGACGCGAGCGCGTGAGCCGATCCGCCCGCCGCGCCCTGCCCGGATCGACCTCGCTTCAGATGACGGCGAGGCATTCGATCTCGATATCGAAGGGCAACGACCACGGCTTGATCGTCGCCGAGGTGCGCGCCGGAAAGCCACCGGCAAAATATTCGCGGTATATCCCGTTCACCGTCGCCATCATCGACCCGTCGGTCACATAGATGGTGGTTTTGATGACGTCCTCGAATGTCGCTCCGGCCGCGGCCAGCGTCACCCTGAGCGCTTCAAGCGATGCCCGCGTCTGGGCGGCGATATCGCCCTTGACGATGTCGCCGGTCTCAATATCCACCGGCGGCATGCCGCAGGTCGTAATGAAGTTACCCGAACGGACAAGAGCGGAGGTCGGCGCGCCGAGCCGGCGGATCGCCTCTGAAACCACCGGCACTTCCACGATTTCGCGTTTGGCCATATCTCTCACCTTTCTGCATTTGAAGCCGCAGCTTCATAAACCATGGTTGCGGCGGCAAGATCGGCAAGCGCCGTTCCAACAGCCTTATAAAGCGTAATTTCCGTGTCGGAACTGCGGGCGAAACGATTTGCCCTGCAAAGCGCGGCAAGGGTCGACCTGACGTTTTCCTGCGAAAACAGACCCGCCTTGATTGGCTGAACGAGATCGCCAGCCTCGTGCAGCGCCTCTTCCGTATCGATAAATACAGAAGCCCGGCGAATGGCCTCGTCATCCGCCTCGCGCATGCCGGGCGTAAAGCCGCCAATGAGATCGACATGGGTGCCGGGACGCAGCCACTCCCCCCTGATGATCGGTGTGGTGGCGAGCGTCGCGGCGCTGACGATATCAGCCTCGGCGACCCCCTTTTCCAGGTCCTCCACCACGGAAGCGGCAAGCCCTGAAGCCTCTATCGACTGCGCCAGTCGCTCGGCATTGCCGCGATCTATGTCCCAGACGGCAACATGATCGAGCGGCCTGACGGCGCGGTAAGCATCCGGAATGAGGCTGGCGACACGGCCGGCACCCAGTACCAGAAGCCGTTTGGCATCCCTGCGCGCCAGATAATCCGCCGCGAGTGCGGATGCCGCCACTGTCCGGCGGCCGGTGATGACATTGCCATCCAGCGTGGCAAGCTGAATACCGGTCTGGGCGTCATAAAGCATGTAGGTCGACGTCAGCCCCGGCAGGTTTCTGCCGGCATTTCCGGGAAAAACAGTCACGATCTTGATCCCCAGATAACGTGACGACCGCTGTGCGCCATGCCACGCCGGCATC
Source organism: Agrobacterium sp. GW821-FHT14E08 (assembly GCF_058803865.1). Classification (NCBI taxonomy): domain Bacteria; kingdom Pseudomonadati; phylum Pseudomonadota; class Alphaproteobacteria; order Hyphomicrobiales; family Rhizobiaceae; genus Agrobacterium; species Agrobacterium sp. GW821-FHT14E08. Next base: position 88,666 of record NZ_JBXAPJ010000006.1, read on the forward strand.
AGCAACAGGGTCGCGGCAGCCTCATTTGCCACGTCGATTGTATGATGATGCCGGACCGGCATCTCGCAGCCTTCCGCGAAAGCGATGGAAAGCGCCTTGATCAGCCCGTCAAAAGGCAAAAGACCGGCTGTTTCCTGTGAATTGATCGTAAGCAAATGCGCCTCCCCTGGGTTTTCTGGCGGAGGTCAAAATGGCGCAAGCGGCCGCACTTTATAACGCCGAATCTCGCTATGATAAAAATAGGCTGGAGCGTCCGGGCGCTGTGGCGAAAGCTTTTTTGGTAAAGACGGCCAGAGGCGAGATGGCTCTTCTTGTTTATGTCGTTAAAAACGTTTTTGATCCTGCCGATAGAAACCAAGGGGACATAGGATGAATTCAGGGCGTCGCGGCGTTCTCGCACTTCTGGGCGGTCTGGTGCTGACGAGGCCCTCTCTTGGCAGGGCATCGGGCAAGAAACCGGCATTTGCCCAATCCCGCTCCGAATATGAGCCACGCCATGTCCTTTGTTTTCTCGGTGAAGAAAATGGATTGGCGGCACTTCAGCAGAGCGCTCGCGCCGCCGTCGACACCTTTGCCGCCGATTTCAGTCTCGACGAGGATTATTCGCAGGATGAGCCGGACGACCGGATGGAGCGGTCCTTCAATGTCTGCTGGGATCGTGTCCACCCGGATACCTATCAGGAGGCTGACGAGGACGCCGTCGCCGGGCACGGTTCGGTTCTTTATGTGCTTGGTCCATCCATGGCGGCGGACACAACCGTGACGACATCCGCAAAGGCCTTGATGTTCGTGCAGCACATGCTCGACCACGGGGCGGTTGCGGTGAAGGGCGAAAGCGCCGGCGTCGCCCATGGTGCGCGACGGTGGAAAAAACTCTTCGAGCAATCGCGCCGTGAAGCGGCTTCCGATGATCTGATGGCATTCGCCAGAACCTGCCGCCTGGCCTTCGCGCGCCGTCCCATCGGCGGCGATGCGGACGGAATGGGAAGCGTCGGCTTTCATCTGGTCGGATTGCCCGACGTGCAGGTGCACTTCACCCGTAAAGACGAGCAGAAGCCCTCAACCAATTCCGAGCAGCTGGTGATCGCAAAGCTGATTGACGATATCGCCGATCAGATGACACGCGACGGCGTCGAAACGGCCCTGAAAGATCGTAACCTCGGATTGTCGGACGATACCCGGTACGAGGAAGATGAGTATAAATTCAATCCGTTCGGTGTCGTGACCGTGCGGGATTACAAGCTGTGACATGGGAGCAATCTGGCGGTCCCGTGCGGCCGGCAACGGTAAAGTGAGCGGCAAAAACTTGCCATGCGCGGACCGCCTGCCTATGAAGGAGCCATCGCCGCAAGAGCAATTCCTACCATAGAGAACGATGCATGAGCCTGTTTGCGAAGACCACCCGCGCGGCCGCCGTCATCCTGACACTGGCCTGCCTTCCTTCCCATGTGGTGGCGCAACAGATAACCGTCGTGCCCGCCGGAAACCGTTCAGCCGAACAGCCGGAAATACCGCGGACTTCGGCAATCAGGACAAAGGCGTTCTACACGACCTATGAGGAAAAATTCCGCAAGACGATCGATCTTTTAAACAGCGAGCCCGCTCTGCTCGGCAAGATCAGGAAGGCCGCGGCTGCTTACGGCATCGACCCGATCCACATCGTTGGCGCGATTGTCGGCGAACATACCTTCAATGTTTCGGCCGTGGATCGCTTGCAGACCTATTACATCAAGGCCATTTCCTATGCGGAACTCGATATAAAATTCAGCTATCAGGGCGTTTCCTTGAAGTCGTTTCTCGAGCGGCCGGAGTTCCGTTCCTGCGAAACACTCGCCACCACGTCCGAACAGTGGAGCTGCCGCGACACGGTCTGGGACGAAGATTTCCGGGGCAAGGTGGTCGAGGGGGTCAGTTATGAGGCAATATCGTTCCAGCGGGCCTTCTTCCAGCCTTTCTATGCCGGACAGACTTTCGGCCTTGGTCAGATCAGCCCCTTGACGGCCCTGCAGGTGACCGACCTGGTGAACAGGACCAGCGGCCTGCCGAAACTTTCTGCGGAGAAACCGGCGGATATTTACCGCGACGTCATGGATCCGGATCGGAGCATCATCTACATCGCCGCCATTTTGCGGGACGCGATCGACGCCTATCGGGAAAAAGGCTTCGACATTTCCGGCAATCCGGGCATTACTGCCACCCTCTACAATGTCGGCCAGCCCCGGCGTCGCGCCGAACGCCTGCGCACCGCTGTGGATGCGGGTGCCAAAAACCGTCTGCCGGTCGAAAACTATTATGGATGGCTGATCAACGACCGCCTCGACATTTTGAAGAATATTCTCGATGGCAAGGTGATTGACCGACGGACGACCTCGGATATCGGCGAAAAAACCCGGTAACCGCCTGGTTTTTCTTGATGATCGGCAATCGCATAGAGAGCGCCGTACATGGCATCTTTGCACCGGATATCACCTTTTTTGCACGCAAAGATTGCCATCCCCTGCCGACACACGGCTAAATCATGCAAAAACACTTTTCCATCCACTGAAAACCTGCTAGTTCCGGCTGCACAAGAATTGACTGATAGTGGGATAATTCCGCGATATGCCTGACGAAGGCGACAGTAGCGACGATAGTCGACACCGAACGAGGCTGGCTTGCGTAAAGCGAAGCCAGCCTCGTCCTTTCTTGTTTTCCTCAACGAAACGGGTTTCAGCCTCGGATGTTCAGTCCGGGGCTTTGCGCGTTCGCACCCGTTCCCATAAAGGCCCCTGACCATGGAATTCCTCGCAGATCCGAACATCTGGATCGGCCTCGTCACCCTTATCGTCCTCGAAGTTGTTCTCGGCATCGACAACCTCGTCTTCATTGCGATCCTCGCCGACAAGCTGCCTCCGCACCAGCGCCACAGGGCGCGGCTTATCGGCCTGTCCTTGGCGCTTATCATGCGCGTCCTGCTGCTGTTTTCGATTTCCTGGATCGTCACGCTGACAAGGCCGCTCTTCACCATCGCGGAATTCTCCTTCTCCGGACGTGATCTCATCCTCATTCTCGGTGGCGCTTTCCTTCTCGCCAAGGGAACGATGGAACTGCACGAGCGGCTGGAGGGTGACCACAAACCGAAACAGGGCAAGGTGGTCCATGCGGTCTTCTGGCAGGTCATCGTGCAGATCGTCGTGCTTGATGCCGTCTTCTCGCTGGACAGCGTCATCACCGCCGTCGGCATGGTCAATAATCTCTGGGTGATGATCACCGCCGTCTGCGTGGCCATGGCCGTGATGATGGCGGCATCGAAACCGCTGATGACATTCGTGTCGAAACATCCGACCGTGGTCATTCTCTGCCTTGGTTTTCTCCTGATGATCGGCTTCAGCCTCATCGTCGAAGGTTTCGGTTTCCACCTGCCCAAGGGTTATCTCTATGCGGCCATCGGTTTTTCCGTGCTGATCGAGGCGGCAAACCAGCTCGGCAGGCGCAACCGTGAAAAACGCATCACCGCCGGCGACATGCGCGAGCGGACCTCAGACGCCATTCTCCGGCTTCTGGGCGGCCGGGTCGGTGAACAGCCCCTCGGCGACACCGCCGATGTGATTGCGGAACAGGCGGCGCGAAGCGATCTGTTCAAATCCGAGGAAAAAGACATGATCCGCGGCGTGCTGACGCTTGCCGAACGCCCTGTCGTTTCGATCATGACGCCACGGACGGAAATAGACTGGCTGGATGTCGATGCCGATCCCGACACTCTGAGAAACCGCCTGCTCGAACTCGACCATTCCCGTCTGATGCTTGCACAGGGCAGACTGGACTCCTTCCTCGGCGTCGCCGCCACGAAGGACCTGCTGCGCGATCTTCTGCGGGACGGAAGACTGAACCTCGAAAGCTCTCTGCGGCAGCCGCTTGTCGTACACGAGAGCGCCACCGCCTTGCAGGTCATGGAACAGCTGCGCAAATCGCCGCTGCAGATGGCCGTCATCATCGATGAATATGGCACGCTTCAGGGGATCACCACCCCGACGGATATTCTCGAGGCGATCGCCGGCGAGTTTCCGGACGAAGGCGAGGAACTGCTGATTTCGGAAAAGGCCGAAGACGGTTCCTGGCTTATCGACGGCGCCGTCGATGTCAGAAGGGCATCCTACCTTCTCGACATCGACCTTGTGGACGATGCCGACCGTTATTCCACCGTCGCGGGCTACATTCTGTGGCGTCTCAATCGCCTTCCGGAGGTCGGTGAGCGTGTTGCCGGAGACGGGTTTGAATTCGAGATCGTTTCCCGTTCCGACAGGAACATCGAGAAAGTCCGGGCGTGGAACAATGCGCTTCATGAGGCGTGAGCCGGGGGAACCCGGTACTCAGATCGAGGAAAATCTCTCTTCCGTCATGCCGGGCTTGACCCGGCATCCAGTCACGACGCGTCTGCGTCGTGAGAAACAAGTCTTTTGCGATCAAGGACTTGATCGCACTGGACCCCGGATTTAGTCCGGGGTGACGGGGTGCGGATGCTACGGCTTTGCCAAACGCATGAGTCCTGCTGAACCTAATCAGCAGTCGCCGCCATCTTCAATGCGCGGCATCGATCATGGTAATCCACCCGGCGGCACGGCGGGCGGCATCCGCAAGCACGGGCTTCGGGGCCTTGTACCATTCGTTTTCCGGCAATTCGCGCTTCACGCGAACAAAGCTGATGGCATCATCGAGCGTCGGGAATTCCACTGGCAGCGTCAGGTGCAGAAAGAGCGCAACGACGGCGACGGAGCGCGAACGGCCGCCGCGGCAATTGATCAGCACGTTGCCCCGCTCCCGCCGGGGATAAGACGGCTTGTCGGGCAGGATCTGCTCCAGCGCCGCCCGCAGGATGTAATGGGCCGCAACCATCTGGGTATCGGGATTTCCATCGCCGTCGATCAGGCCGATCTTGTAATAGCGGATTTCGCCGGGCCCATAGATGCTGCCTTCATGATCGGAAACGATCTGCGGCTGCTCTACGAAATTGAAGTCCAGATTGACGGCGCAATTGACGACGGTGGTGATGCCGCTCTCACGCAGAAGCTTGAGATCACTGGCGCCTTCCTTGCCCGAGATGAAAAGATCGACGCCATAAAGCGGATGTCGCTCATAGATGCGGCTGAGCTTCGGCAACTCGCCGGTTTCCTGTTCTCGGGATAGGGTCTTTTCCGGTTGCGGCATGTCATGTCTCCATCGGCGCCGATATGGCCGCCGTCATGTCTTTGCTTGTTCAGGCGTTGGCAGCCGTCTGGCTTTGCCGGATCGCTGCCTTGGCGATGCGGCTTGCGGATATGGACCGCGCCACCCGCTGCAATGTCGGGTAGTTCGCCCCCTCGCCCGTGGCGATATAACCGGGGCAGAGAAAATCGGCAGAACCCTCCGCCACCTTGCCGAGCGTCAGCGCTTCATAGGTTCCGCCGGCATTCTTCAGAATGAGGATGGCTGCGGCCACATCCCAGGCATTAACGCCGAAACCGGTAGCCGCATCCGTCCAGCCCGCCGCAACATGGGCGATGCTGAGCGCGGCGCTGCCAGGCCGGCGCAATGTCGAGAAGGTCTCGACAAGAGCGCCGAAATTGGCAAGCGCCGCTTCCCGCCCATCCAGCCGGAAATCTCGCGAGACAGGATAACCGGTGATCAAGGTCGCCCGGGTCTCGTCTGCAACACTGCGGGAGCGCAGCTTGTCTCCGTCCAGATAGGAAGCCTCAAGATTGGCGGAAAACATCTGGTCCGCCACGGGATCATAGACCACGCCGGCAACGGCCTTACCGTCGATGACGGCGGCAATCGATACGCACCAGAAGGCAAGGCCGCGTGCGAAATTCGCCGTGCCGTCGATGGGATCGACATACCATTGCACATCACCGCTGCCTATCTGGCCGCCCTCTTCGCCCATGATCGCCGAATTGGGCTCCTGTTCAAGAATGACGGCGCGGATCGCGGCTTCGGCGCGTTTGTCGTGAATGGTGACGATATCGTGGAGATCGACCTTGTAGTCCACAGCCATGTCCGAGCGGAATGCCGCCAGCAGCGGATCGCGCACGGCACGCGCCGCCGCCTCGGCTATTTTCATCAGCCGCACCGAGCGGGAAAGCGCCTCCTCGTTTTCAGGTTTCTGTTCGGTCGAAGAAGGGCTTTGCATCGGCATATCCAGTCTGTTCGTTCTCAAAGGAGGGACCGGCGCGGCAGGGGCCGCGCCAGCCGGGATCATTTCCTGTAATTGACGCGCCAGACATCCTGCCATTCCTCGCGACGATCGAAATCGTTGAGGCCCGTGGCGGAATCATACCCCATCAGCCTGTCGGCAACCTTCATCAGTCCCGAAGGCTCGTCAGCCGGCATCTTGATGTCGATGTTGGTCGGCAGCTTGCCGTCCTTCATCTGCGGGGCGATGCCCTCTTCCGTCAGGACGTAATGGACGAAAAGCTTCGCCATATTCGGGCTTTTGGTCTTCGACGCGATCAGCCCAAGCTTGATGTAGGTCCAGCCGACCCATGGATCGAGACCGGTGCAGAGGCCGAGCTTGTAGCCCTTGTCGGCATTGTCGCGGAACTTGGCCGAGCTGAGCAGGCCGAAGAAGGGTTGCTTCTGGCCGGGCGCACCGACGGCTTCCGCCACGGGGTCGTCACCATCGGTGGCAAGCGGGCCGTTCTGCGCCAGCGCCTTGATCCAGGCTGCGGCTGCGTCCTTTTCGATGTCCTTGCCGAAATGCGCCTTGTAGGCGGCCGCCACCTTCTCGTTGCCATGGGCTTCGAGCTGATTGAACCAGTCCGTATAGGTGCTCTTGCTCAAGGGGTCGACCATGGCGACCTTGCCTTTCCACTTCGGCTCGGTCAGTTCCCAGATGTTGCTCACCGGGCATTTGTCATAGGCTTCCGTATTATAGGCCCAGACATTGGCGTTGGTGGAGATTGCCAGCGGGTTCTGGAACTGCGCCGGGATCTTCGAGGCCATGTCGCCCGGCAGATAATTCTCGACAAAACCCGCCGGCAGAAGCTGCGCGAGCGCCGATGGCGCATCGGTGATCAGCACCACATCGCCCTGCACGTTGCCGGACTGGCTTTCGCGGATGATCATTTCCAGCTGGCTGTTGGCGGAAACCTTCACGCCTGTCGCCTTCAGCCCGTATTTGGCGCTGAACTTGTCCGCCATCTCGACGATCTTGCCGGTGCTGTCGTAGATATTGATCGGCTTTTCCTGCTTCGCTGCCGCCAAGATCGCATCGAGATCGAAGGTTTCTTCGGCCATGGCGCTCATTGCGGATAAGCCTGCAATGACAGTCGCCATCGCCGTCATCGGTAAAAATCTGCTTCTTCTCATCGTTCCCCTCCCAAGGAAAAGGCGAGGCAGGCTCGCGCCCGCCCTGCCGTTATTTTTTGTAGTTCACGCGCCAGAAATCCTGCCAGCCTTCGCGCTTGTCGAGATCGTCGGCCGCCGTTGCAGCATCGAAAGCCATCAGCTCGTCGAGATGATCGGCAACCTTCGAGGGTTCATCCGCCGGCAGGGCGATTTTCGTGTTGCCGGAGATTTTGCCGTCGACCGTCTGTGGTGCGATGCCCTCTTGCGTCATCAGGTAATGCAGGAAAAGCTTCGCCGCATTCGGGCTTTTAGTTTGCCCGGCAATCAGGCCGAAGCCGGGATAAAGGAAACCGGAAAACGGCTTGACCCCGCTGCAAAGACCGAGCTTCAGCCCCTTGGCCTCATTGTCACGATATTTCGCCGCCGAGGTGATGACGAAGAAGGGATCGGTCTGCCCCGGAGCGCCAGCCGCATCGGCAACCGTGCTCGAATCCGTCAACAGGGGAGCGTTTTCGGCAAAGGCCTTCACCCAGGCCGCCGTCGCGCTTTTTTCGCCCGTTTCCAGCTTCTTGCCGTAAAGGTCCTCATAAGCCTTGGCGACATCGGCATCGTGATGGGTTTCGATCTGGTTGAACCAGTCGGCATAAAGCGGCTTGTCGAAAAGATCGAGCATGGCAAGCTTGCCCTTCCAACGCGGCTCCGTCAGTTGCCAGATGTTGGTGACCGGGCATTTTTCGTATTTCTCGGTGTTGTAGGTCCAGACATGCGGATCCGAGACGACCACCAGCGGATCGCGCAGCTTTTGCGGAATATCACCTTCCATATCCGGCGGTGACCAACTGGTGGCGATGCCTTCCGGCAGGAGTTCCCCCATGGCGGAGGCGACATCCGTTGCGACGCTGACATCGCCGACGACATTGCCGGCGCGATGTTCGCGGATCATCAGCTCGACCTGCGTTGCCTCGTTCACTTTCTTGCCGCTCGCCTGCACGCCATATTTGGCTGTGAAGGCCTGCGCGGTATCGACGATCTTGCCGGTCACCGCGTAGACGGTGATCGGTTTTTCCTTCTTCGCAGCGTCGATAAGCGCATCGAGATTGAAGGCGTCCTGCGCATGGGCAGCGCCGCCAAGCGAAAGCGAGAAGATGAGGCTGAGTGCGGAGGCGGCCATCCGCCGCCGCCCGCCGCCATATCGGTTCTTGGTCATGATAGTCACTGCGTCGTTCCCCCGTTATTTTTTGTAGTTCACGCGCCAGAAGTCCTGCCAGGTTTCGCGTGCATCCCAGTCTTCAAGGCTGGTGGCCATGCTGTAGGGCAGAACGCGATCAAGCACGGCGCCGATGCCGGAAGGCTCGTCGGCGGGCAGTTTCACGTCTTTATTGGTGGACATCTTGCCGTCGATCGCCTGTGGCGCGATGCCTTCCGCGGTCATGACATAGTGAATGAAGAGCTTTGCCGCGTTCGGGCTATCGGTGCCCTTGGTGATCAGGCCGACGCCCGGATAAAGCCAGCCGATCCACGGCTTCAGCTCCTTGCAGAGGCCGAGTTTCATACCCTTGTCGGCATTGTCGCGGAACTTCGCCGAGCTGATGAGGCCCATGAATGGCTCCTTCTGGCCGGGCGTACCAACGGCCTCGGCCGCCGCCGCATCGGCATCGGTCAGAAGCGGCGCGTTGGCGGCCAGCGCCTTGACCCAGGCCGCCGTCGCACTTGCCTCTGCGGTCTCCAGCTCCTTGCCGTAAAGCGCCTTATAGGCGGCCTTCACCTCGCCATCGCCATGCGCTGCCATCTGGTTGAACCAGTCGACATAGGATGCCTTGCCGAGCGGGTCCTGCATCGCCACCTTGCCCTTCCACTTCGGGTCGGTCAGTTCCCAGATGTTGGAAACCGGGCATTTGTCGAAAAGCTCGGTATTGTAAGCCCAGACATTGGCGCTGGTGACGACGGTAAGCGGATCCTGATATTCCAGCGGAATATTGCCCGCGAGATCCGGCGGCAGCCAGCTTTCGACAAAGCCCATCGGAATAAGCTGCGCCATCGCCGCCGGCGCATCGCTGATGATCGAGACGTCACCCTGAATATTGTTGGCCCGCGCCTCGCGAATGACCATTTCCAGCTGCGCGGACGCCTTTACCTTCGCGCCTTCCGCGCCCACGCCATATTTTGCGGCGAAGTTCTTCGCCATTTCCACGATCTTGCCCGTGCTGTCATAGACGGTGATCGGCTTTTCCTTTTTGGCAGCCTCGATCAGGGCATTGAGGTCGAAAGGCTCCCCCGCCTTCGCCACGCCGCCAAGCGTTGCGGCAATTGCCGTTGCACACAGGAGACGGCAAAGGCCGCCCGTCATTTTCCGCTTCATACTGCTCCTCCTTCAGCAAGCGATTGTCAGTCTTTTCGTCGTTTTCAGTTGTAGGAACTGCTCCTCAGCACCGTGTCCGCCTCGGTGATCCGCTGCCCCTTGGCGTCGAAGACATGCAGGGCCTCCGGCGGCACGTGGAAAAACACGCGGTCGCCGCTGTCGATGCGCGGCAGGGCATGGGTGGTCAGGAACAGCGTGTGGTTCTCGCTCCTCAATTCGAGAATCCAGCTGCCACCTGTCGGAAGCACGCCCGTCACCGTCATTTCTCCAAAGAAGCTGCCCTGCGGCACATCCTCCCGCCTTGCCGCATAACCCATCGCCTCCGGCCGCATGCCGATCGAGGCAATGCCGCGCAGTTGCGGATAACGCGTTGTGAAATAGGCCTCCGCATTGTCGGCGATATCGGACACCCCAGGCTGGCCGAAGGTCAGGATATTGATCGGCGGACTGCCGACAAATTCGGCGACGAAGCGGTTGGCCGGCCGATCGTAAATATCGTTCGGCGTGCCCATCTGCTGGAGGGTGCCCTCATTCATGACGGCGATGGTCGTGGCAAGCGTCATGGCTTCCCACTGGTCATGCGTCACGAAAACGATGGTGGTCTTGAACTCCTTATGCAGCCGCTTCAGCTCGGCGCGCATTTCCAGCCGAAGCCGGGCATCGAGGTTAGACAGCGGCTCATCCAGAAGCAGCACACCCGGATTGACGGCAAGCATGCGGGCAAGCGCCACACGCTGCTGCTGCCCGCCAGAAAGCTGCGACGGATAACGGTCGCGGTACTTGGCGATGTCTAGCGCCTGCATGACGCGCTCGACGCGTGCTTCACGCTCAGCCTTCGGCAGCTTGCGCAGGCGCAGGCCGAAATCCGTGTTGCGCTCGATGGTCAGATGCGGCCAGAGCGCGTAGCTCTGGAAGACGAGGCCCATTTCGCGCTTTTCCGGCGGCACGAAGATGCCGTCGTTGACCGAGTCTATCACCCTGTCGCCGACACGGATTTCCCCGCCGGAAAGGTTTTCAAGGCCCGCGATCATGCGCAGCGTCGTGGTCTTGCCGCAGCCGGAAGGGCCGAGCAGGCACATGAATTCGCCGTCGCGGATTTCGAGATCGAGATCGGAAACCGCATTTGCGGAATTCACACCGTAGTTCTTCTGCGCCCCGCGCAGGTTGATGGTAGGCATCAGCTTCCAAGTCCTTCTGCAAGATTTGTGCGGGTCAGCTTCTGGGCCAAAAGGGTGCCGAAATAGGCGATGCCAGCGATGATCAGCACCACGGCGTTGGCGGCCTGCGTATAGTGGTAATCGACCAGCCGCAGCGAATAGGTGGTCAGAACATCCGTGCTCGGCACCGCGAGGATCACGAACAGGCTCAGGCCCTTGATGCCCGAGATGAAGGGCAGGAGAACCCCCGTCACCAGCGATCCCTTCTGGATCGGAATGACGATCGAGATCATGCGGCGGAACCAGCCGGCACCGGCAATCTGCGCCGCCTCTTCCGGGTCCTTTCCAAGCTGTGTCATGGCCGAGATACCCGCACGTGAAGCATAGGGCATCTGGTCGGCAATCAGCGCCAGGATAAGGATCGTCACCGTGCCGTAGAGTGCCGGCATCGGCCCGCGCGGCACCGCAAACAGCGAGAGATAGGCGGCGGCAAAGGCGATGCCCGGCACCAGATAGGGCAGGAACGTGACCTGACGCAGATAGACCGAGAGCGCCCGCACCGGCGTGCGGATGACGACGTAACCGACCAGCAGGCCGAGAACGCCTGATGTGAGCGAGGCAAGACCGACGATCATCATCGTGTTTTTCGCAGCCGCCCAGAGATCGGGGCTCAGAAGAACGCCGGTCTGCAAGGCCACCGTGTTGAGATTGCTGCCAATCCAGTAGTCGAGCGTGAAATTGTCGAACGTGAATTTGGCCGGCATCTTCATGACGGTCGAGAGAGCGAGTGTAAGCAAAGGCAGGCCGACGCTGAGAATGAAGACGGCGGCCGCAAAGCCCGTTGCCGGAAGACGCATTCTGCCGAGACGGCTTTGCCGGTTCATGGAACCCTTCGAGCCGATCGTCACGAAACGCCGGGCTTCGCGAACGAGGCGGGCATCGATCATCAGCGTGATGATGCCGATGAGCATGATCGAGGCCGCAACGACACCGGCAACACCGGTCTGGCGCGAGGCAATGCTACGGAACAGCGATGTCGACAGCACCTCGAACTTCACGGGAAGGCCGAGAACATAGGGTACGCCGAATTCACCGAGGCACTTTGCAAAGATCAGCACCATGGAAGAGAGCAGCGCCGGGCGCATCAGCGGCAGGATGACCTGTAAAGCCACCTGGTAACGATGGGCGCCAAGAATGCGGGCCGAATCCTCCAGCTGCGAGTCGAAACGGCGCAGTGCCGAACCGAACAGCAGGATGACGAAAGGTGTGTAATGCAGGGCAAGGATGATGGTGATCGGGAAGCGCCCATAGGCCACCCAGTCCGGCGGTGTCAGCCCCATCGCCTCGAACCAGCCCGGCTGACCACCGACGGTGCGGTTCTTGAACAGCGTTGTCCAGGCAAGAGCGAAGGTCCAGGCGGGCAGCATATAGGGCACGATCAGCGCAGTCGCGAACCAGCGGCGACCGAACATATCCGTGCGGCTGATAAGCCAGGCAAGCACCGTGCCGATAACCAGCGAAAGCGCAATCGCCCCCAAAGCAACGGTGAGTGTGTTGAAGAGCGGATGCCAGAAAAGATCCGTTGCGACGGGCGAGAAGAACGCCCTGTCGAGATAATAAAGCGTGAGATCACCGACATCCTTGCCGAGACGCCGTTCGTGACCGAACTGGACGCGGACGGCATCGAGCACAATCGAGATGATCGGAACCACGATCAGATAGGTGAAAAGCAACGCCGTCAGCACGCCGATGAGCGTCGTCGGCTCCCTGAGCGCGACCTTGAGGCGATATCGCCAGGCCTGCCATGCCGAAGGCGCGGTCGTCGGGGGACGCCCCAGTGCCTCCGCCTTCGTTGATTCGCTTAAAAGAGCCATTATTCCTCCCCATATGGCCGCAACATTACTCCGACACGCGGGCAAGCATCTGCCTGCGCGCAACCTGCGATACAGGCGGCGCGTGCGTCGAACATGAGCAATGTGTCAATGCTTCAGCAGCGGGCATATCAGGCCCGCAAGCAACGATGATCCAGCTCCTCCTGGGAACATCGCCGGCAAGCAAAATATAGAATGAAAATTCCATAAAATGCCTGACCTTGGAATGCATGATCGATCCTAAACGGCATTTTGTCAACGAAAAAATGCACACGCGATCATTAGTTTATCATATTGTTTTTAAATGATTTTATTGATTCATTTTTGCAAATTTTTACGCCGGCCCGTGCACAATCGTCTTTTCCGGCAAAATGATGATGAAGAGGACGATATATTTGCTGGCAAAAGCAGGGATCACCGTTCCTGCACAGGAGCGCCTGGCAGCAGAAATATTACGATTGGAATAGTCGATCCCCTATGGCCTGTGATATCAGACATGAGGTTTCACAAGGGGGAGTTGAATGACGCGAGGGTTCGTGACCGCCGAAGAAGTGGCGAAAAAAGCCGGGGTCTCGCGCTCCGCCGTCTCGCGCACTTTCACCCCCGGCGGCAGCGTATCGAAGGCTGTCCGGCGCAAGGTGTTGAAGGCCGCACACGAACTTGGCTACCGCGTCAACCGTCTGGCCCAGGGTCTTAACAATGACCGTTCCAATCTCATCGGGGTCGTTGGGGCCAATCTCAGCTCGCCATTCATTTCAAAGCAGCTCGATCTGCTCAGTATCGGCCTTTTGCGTCGCGGTCTGCAATGCCTGCTGTTGAACGCGGCGGATGCGCGCAAGGATATCGCGCCGCTGATCGAGCTGCTCTTCGAGTTTCGCGCTCAGGCGATTATCGTCCTGTCCGGCGAACCGCCGGCCTCGATCGTCGACGAGTGCATCGCCAACGGCGTACGTCTCATCCTCATCAACAGGCTCCTCGACCGGACCGATACGAACATGGTGCTGAGCGACGATTCCCACGGTGCCGATCTCGCCGCCACGCGGCTTGTGGAGGCAAAATGCAGGAAGGTCGCGGTCGTTTCCAGCGGTAGCCAGACGCCGGCACAGTTGCGCCGCGCTGGCGCTTTCACCCAGCGCATGAGCATCGAAGGCATCGAGGTCGTCCCCTGGTCGGGCGGGTCGACGAGTTATGACAGCGGTTATCAGGCCGGCTGCGAATTGCTGGTCGACAAGACGATAGACGGGGCCTTCTGCGTGAACGACCTGCTCGCGCTCGGCTTCATGGATGCGGCGCGGCTGGAAATGGGCCGCCGGGTGCCGGAAGACGTGTCGATCGTCGGTTTCGACGACATTCCGCAGGCCGGCTGGAAAAGCTATCAGCTGACGACCGTTGCCCAATCCTTCGACGCGCTGACCGAGAAGGTTCTGACCGCGCTTGACAGCGACGAGCCGGAAACGCGGCTTCAGGTCGTGCCCGTTGCGATGGTCGAGCGCATTACCGCGCGTTAGACAGATGCACATAGGGCATAAAATTGCTGCGCGATTTTGCTCTAACCCGCCTGCTTGATCCGGCTTTCGATCAGAAGACCGCTTTCATCGAGAATTGGATGGGCGACAGCGGCGATATGGGCATTGATGCGCTTCAGGTCGCGCAGCATGTCGAGATGCACGGAGCTTGTCTGGATGCTGTCGGCCCGGCCATCGCGCAGACGCTGGAGATGACGGTCCGATGACTGCTTTTCCAGCCGCCGCACATCTTCCTTCACCTCCACCAGCCGGCGGGCAAGATCGGCATTGCGGGTTGCGAAAACCGATTGCGCCATGCGGATATTGTCGAGCGTGATGGAGAAAAGACGCTCCAGTTCGCTTTTGCCGTCATCGGAGAAGCTGAGACCGAGATCGATTTTCTTGGCGATTTCCGGGCGGATGCCCTTCTCGATGATGTCGCCGATATGCTCCAGATTGATGGCATATTCGACGATATCCATCGCGCGCCGCTGGTCCTTCTGGCACAATCCATCCCGGCCAACCTTGAGGACATAGACCTTGATAGCATGCTGGATACGATCGACCCGGCCTTCCAGCGCGCTGATATCATTGAGTTTCGAAAGATCGCTGTCGCGCATGGCGTCGCTCGCCTGACGCAGCATGCGCTCGATCAGGTCACCGACCAGCATCACTTCGCGGCTCGCCCCGGCAAGAGCCGCAACCGGCTGGTTCAGATCGTGCGTGTCGAGATAGCTGCGGCTGCTTTCGGCTCCCTCTTTTTCCGGCAGCAGCACGGTCGTCACCCGCAGCAGCAGGGGCGATAGCGGCCATGCCATGACGGCAACCGTGAGGTTGAAGATGAGATGCGCATCAACAGCAAGATTGGCGTGCGAGAAAGGCGACATGTCGAGCAGTGCCGCGCCATATCCCGCAAGCGGCAGGGCTGCGACACAGCCGGTCGTGCGGACGATGAGGTTGCCGACCGCCACCCGGCGCGCCGCAACCGGCGCCTTCAGCGTTGCCAGCACCGGCGGAACCGCGCCGCCGAGATTGGCGCCGAGCACCAGCACGATGACGAGGCTCGTTTCGATGCCGCCGCTTGCCGCAAGCGACAGGATGAGAACGACGATGGCGAGGCTGGAGGATGCCAGCACGGCCAGTACCGCCGAAAAGATCAGTGCAACCGGCCAGGCATTGCCAAGCATGGAAATGAAGAGGTTAAGCGACTGCGACTGCCGGATGGGATCCGTGGCCGCCGAGAGAAGATGCAGGGAAAGCAGCATCAGACCGACGCCGGCAAGGGCCGCACCCGCGCCCTGTCGCTGCACCGATTTTCCGCGCAGCAAAATGACGCCGGCAAGGATCAACATGGGTGACAACCAGCCAAGCCCGAGTGCGACAATCCACGCCGTCGTCGCGGTGCCGACATTGGCGCCGAGCAGCACGATCTGCGCCATCGCCGGTGCGATGAGGTCTTTTTCGACGAAGGAGGCGACCATCAGCGCCGTGGCAGTCGAACTCTGCAGGGCGATCGTCGCCACGAGGCCGGCGATGAAGGAGCGAAACCCGCCACGGGTACCGGCCGCCAGCCCGATGCGAAGCCTAGCGCCGAAAGCACGGGACATCCCGTCCTTGATCTGCCCAAGGCCGAAAAGCAGCAGGGCCACCGCACCGAACAGATTGATGCTGACAACGACCGATTCCACTAGATCACCTCGCCTGTCCTGCCTGCCGCCACTCTTCCCCGAGGGGCCGCTGAGACGCCCCGTTCACATCGCCGATTGCGGCGAAAAAATCTTCGTATCACACCGCCATGGATTGACGTTGCGGTGTGAGACGCAGTTCCAGATGCTGCGAACCGCCTTCGGCACGCTCTAGAAACAGCCCGAGGGCGCCGAAGAAGATTTCGATAAAACTCTTAACCGAACCGTCATGATGATCGGGCTCGCGGCCAAAACGCGCCGCCAGCACCCGGTAAAGGGAAAGCCGTTGAGGCTCAATATGCGCAAGCGCCAGGCCCGCGCCCTGACGCAGGCAATACCAGTCGGCAATCAGCTCGAACATCGGCAGCCCGGAGGACAGGACGGCATCATGCGGGGCAATATTCTGCTCTCCCAGCAGACCGATGACCTCCGATACGGTTTTATCCGCAATCGCCGCCACGATCCCGGCTGGCCACTCCTTTGTGAAATAACGATGCCTGATCAGCGCGCGCTTATGGCCAAGCAGGAAATCACCGTAATTTCCCGCCGCAAACGCCGGATCGTCGTCCTCGCCCGCAAGTGCGGTTTCCTGCGCATAACCCCGGCAAATGCGATCGTTGATCGGCAGGGCGGCCATTTCCACCGTTTCGACGGAAACTTCGTGCTGCGAAGGATGCACAATCTTGAAGGCGGGCGGAAAGGCGACCAGAGACGGCACGGCGATATTGGTGAGCGAGGTTTCGCCCTCCCCGCGCCGGGTCACGCCTTCCACATGCAGATGCCCGCTGAAATGGACCTGGAGTCCGGCCTCAAGCAGCGCATCCTCAACTGCCTTGCGGGGCGTGCGGCGGACGACATTGGTTTCGCCGAACAGCGCGCTTTCGGCACCGCTTGCGCCATCGAAGGGATCGAGCGCCGGATAGTGGGAGAAACCGAGCAAGGTCTTGCCGAGCGCCTCTGCCCTCTCACGCACATCGGCAATCCAGTCGATGATGAAGGGTTTGCTGCGCAATAGCGCATTCCAGCCGCCGGAGGTGCTGTCGGTAAAGGCCGCTTCTTCACCCCGCTCGAAAGCGCCGTCGAGCGGTTCGAAAATATTGGCGTCGATCATCAGCAGCCAGAGGCCGGGTTCCGGTTCCACCAGATAGGAAGCGTCCATCAGCTGGTAGACATTGCGGCCATCGGGCGAGCGCACCTCGTAGAGCCGGTCTTCCGCCGCATCGGAAAGCCCGAAGGGTGTTTCCCAATGCAGGTAGTCCGGCCGGCGGAAATAACCGAAGGCCGCCATTGGCTCAAGGCCCGCAGGATAACCTTCGCAATACATCCGGTCGCTGATCACGACCCGGTCGCCGGCCCGCCGCGCATCGCTCGAAACGGAAAGGCATTTGCCGTTCTCCGTCAGGAACTCCTTGGTATGGTGCCGGCCACGCGGGCCGAAAATATCGTGATTTCCGGGCAATGCATAAAAGGCGGTGCCATGGGCATCGCGATGGTGCTCCAGAATACCCTTCAGCGTCTCGGAGGTCGCCCGCTGGCCGTCGTCGGTATAGTCGCCAAGCAGCACCACGTGGCGAATGCCGCGCTGCCGCACCTCTTCGAGCGCGGCATGCAACGCATCGGCGCTTTCGTTGAAAACCCGGGTGGATTCGCGTGTATCCGACCAGCTGCGCATGGTGATGCGCTCACCACCGATCTCTATGC
Source organism: Agrobacterium sp. GW821-FHT14E08 (assembly GCF_058803865.1). Lineage (NCBI taxonomy): Bacteria > Pseudomonadati > Pseudomonadota > Alphaproteobacteria > Hyphomicrobiales > Rhizobiaceae > Agrobacterium > Agrobacterium sp. GW821-FHT14E08. The sequence continues at coordinate 106,246 of NZ_JBXAPJ010000006.1, forward strand.
CGGGGAAACCGAAATCGGCCGCCGTGTCATGAAAATGGGCATCGGCAATGACGGCGACGGAGGGAAGCGTGCGTTTCAGCATGATTGAACAGTCTTTCTGCCCTCGACCATGTCAATCCATTCGGAAGCACGGCGGGCTGCGGCATAGAGCATCGGTTTCGGCGTCTCGAACCATTCATCCGGGCGCAATTCCCGCTTCGTGCGGATCACGGCCAGTGCATCGTCAAGCGTGGGATAGAGATGCGGCTGCTGCTTGTGCAGGAAGAGCGCGACCAATGATACGGACCGGCTGCGGCCGCTGCGGCAATTGACGAGCACATTGCCACCATCGGGGAAGGGATAGGTTTCCCGCTTCGGCATGGTCTGGCGAAGCGCACCGTCGAGGATGTAGTAGGCCCCCAGCATCATGGTGTCGGGGCTGCCTTCGCCATCGATGAGACCGAGCTTGTAATAGCGGATATCGCCATAACCCACGGCGCGCCTCTCGCCCTCTTCCGCCGTAGCCTGCACGAGATTGATATCCAGATTGACGGCGCAATTAACGACGGTGGTAATGCCGTGTCGGCGCAGGAGCCCAAGATCGCTCGCACCATCGCTGCCGCCGATATAAAGCGCAGCGTTATGCGGGCCGAGCCCTTCCGCAATCAGGCTGATCGCAGGCCGGGCATAAACGGGTCCATCCATGTCATTCCTCCACATACACCAAGCACCCGTCACGGGCGGGTGCCCGTCTAAATTCAGGCCGATAGGGCCTGCTGCCGATCCGAAGGCTGCCGCTCTGCCAATGGTATCTTCGATGCCTGGCTGACGCCCCTCGCAACGCCGCCAGCTGCGGCCAGCACTGGCCCACCATCTTCAAGACTACCAATCTCCAGGAAAGGGCAGACATCGCCGCCAGCTTCGCTGACGAGTAACAGTCCCGCAAGACAATCCCATGAATTCATGTGCAATTCGAGATAGGCATCGGAACGGCCATCGGCCACATAGGCAAGCGCCAGCGCGCCGGAACCGGCACGGCGCACATTGGTGCCCATATCGAGCAGGTTCTTGACGACATCGAGATAGGTGGCATTGGCTATACGGGTCGACCAGCCCATTTCGATTGATGCAGCATCGAAACGTTGCGTTTCCGCAACCCGGATCGGCTGCCCGTTACGTGTCGCCCCCTCGCCGCGGCGGGCGAAATAAAGCTCGTTGAGCGCGGGATTGTAGATCGCGCCGATTTCGGTTCGCCCATTTTCAACATAAGCGATGGAGATGCAAAAATGCGGTATGCCACGGGCGAAATTCGCGGTGCCGTCCACGGGATCGACGACCCAGACACGGTCACCGATTACACCACCACCCTCCTCGCCGAAAAAACTGTCATTGGGAAAGCAGGCCGAGATCGCACCGCGAATATGCGCTTCGGAGGCCGCATCCGTCACCGTCAGAAAGTCCTGCGGACCCTTCATCGAGAAGCTGCGCGTCGCCTCACCCTCAAAGCCTTTCAGCACCAGTTCGCCTGCGGAAAGAATAATGCTGCGGCACAGTTCGGCACGGGCTGCCAACGTATCCGGATAGGGCATCAGGTCCATGCGAAATAACCATCTCTAGAAAAATTGAACACGCGTTCATATTGCACGCGTGTTCAATCTTTTCAAGCACGATTTTTGAGGGAATTGGCTCAATCGAATCAAGCCCAACAGATAATATCGCTTTGAAACGTTATTCCGGTTTGGTGACACCGGATTGACGGTGCTTATGCCATTTTGGAACGATGCGGATGGAACGGTTTCGCCATGCACGAGTTCCTGTTCTGTAACCCCAAGCAGGAGAAAGAAAAGTGGATCACACCAATCATGTACGCCTCGTCAAAACCGAACTGGTTTCGTCCGTTCTGGAAGGCGCGACTGTTTATGGCGCGGATAACCACAAGGTCGGCAAGGTTGATCATGTCCACGGCGTCGGCGCTGGCAGCACCGCGATCATTGATGTCGGTGGCTTTCTCGGTATCGGCGCAAAGCCGGTCGCAGTACCGCTCAGCGATCTCGATTTCATGCGGGACGAGGATGGTGATGTCCACGCGGTCACCTCATGGACCAAGGACCAGCTCAAGGACATGCCTGAACACCGCCATTAATATTCAGACAAGGCCCGGCAAACAGCCGGGCCGAGAATAACGACAAGCCTCTCCCCGTTCGGCCTCGTACCGAAGATTTAGGGGGAGAGGTTTTCGCATTTTATTGGCAAAATTTGCGAGACGTGGCCGTTTCAGACGGCAAGGAAACCGCCGTCGATAGGCAGTACGGCACCGGAGATCATGCTGCTATCATCCGACAGAAGCAGCGCGATACTTTGCGCAACATCTTCGGCCTCGGCAAAGCGCTTCAAGGGATGGCGAACCATCATCGGTTCGCTCTTGGCCGGATCGTTCCACGCTTCCGCAGCCAGTTCCGTCAGCGTGACGGTTGGCGCGACAGCGTTGACACGAATGCCATGCGGACCGAGTTCCTTGGCGAGAACCCGGGTCGCACCTTCAAGTCCGGCCTTCGACGCCGCATAGCAGAGGTGATCCTGAAAACCACGGTGACCGGCAATGGAGGTGATGTTGACGATCGCACCGCCGCCGCCCTTCGCAACGCGGGCACGGGCAAATTCCTGGCAGGTGACGAGAGCGGCGCGCAGGTTGATGCCCAATACGGCCTCATAGCCTTCATCGCTCATATCGAGCACGCTTTCGAGCACGTTGATGCCGGCGCTGTTGATCAGGAAATCGCACGGCCCCGCCTCGATCATGGCCGCCCGCGTTGCGGCCACATCGGCGAGATCGACGCGGATCGAACGGCCGCCGATTTCGCTTTTCAGGCTGTCGAGATCGGACTGCGTGCGGCTGATCGCCACGACTTCCGCGCCGCGCGCGGCCATCAGGAGAGCGCAGGCGCGCCCGATACCCTTTCCTGCGCCGGTGATGATGACGGACTTTCCGGAAAACTGCATGGAATCCTCGTTATTTTGTGGCCGATAAGGCCGGATGATCTAAACTTGTGACGCGTCTCAGGAATGGCTGGCGGAGCGAATGGCGCGCGCCGCATTCTGGAGCGCCAGAAACGCGTCGTACCGCGACTGATGAACCTTTTGAAAAGCAGGATCGGGCGAAGCACATTTGGCAATGCGCGACATGGCGGGCATCGCCGCCATCAGGTCCGGATAGGTTCCGGCGGCAACGGCCCCAAGCATCGCAGATCCGAGAAGCACCGGCTCTTCGCATTCGGTGAGTTCGACCGGGAGGCCAGTCGCATCGGCCAGCAACTGCCGGGCAAGCGGATGAGCGCCGGCCCCGCCGCTGACACTGATGGTTTCCACCGGCGCGCCGTTGCGGGCCTGCGTTTCGATGATCTGGCGAAGCCCGTAACCGAGGCCGAGAAGCCCCGCGACGTAGAGCGCGACGAGCGAATCGACGCCGGTCTCCATGCCATAACCGGCAATGACCGCGCGGGCATGGGGATCGGCAAAGGGCGCACGGTTGCCGAGAAACTCCGGCACCACATGAAAATCTTCGGCGACTTCAGCTGCGGCGGACGCGGATGCGGCAAGGCTGAGCGCGCGGTCGGCAAGCCACACCGGCAAGGCTTTGCCTTCCTTCTCGGCAAGCACCTTCGCCTCGGCAAAAGCCGGGTGCAACTGCACCAGATAATCGATGGCGGCGCCGGCGGCGGACTGGCCGCCCTCATTCAGCCAGGCGCCCGGCACCATGGCGGAATAATAGGGGCCCCAGACACCCGGCACGAAGGCGGGTTCGGCGGTGGTCGTCATGGTGCAGGAAGAGGTGCCAAAGACATAGCCGAGGCATCGCGATGCATCGCCGCCCGCAGCCACGGTTCCGACGCCGCCTGCATGAGCGTCGATCAAGCCTGCGGCAACGGCGGTTCCGGCAACCAGACCCATCGCTTTTGCCGCCTCTTCGGTCAGGCCATTACCCAGCGCCGTGCCGGGATGGACGACGCTTTCACCGATGCGACGGAAGTCCTGCTCGGCGAGGTCGCCAAGCCCGATGTGGTTGAAATATTCCGCATCCCAGCGGTTTTCATGGGCAAGATAGGTCCACTTACAGGTTACCGTGCAGGCGGAACGATCAAGCGCGCCGGAAGCCTTCCATGTCAGAAAATCCGTCAGGTCGAAGAAATGCTCGGCGCGCGCATAGATATCCGGCCTGTTTTCGCGAAGCCACAGCAGCTTTGGCGTCTGCATTTCCGGTGAAATGCGGCCGCCGACATATTTCAGGACGGCATGTTCGCCGGCATTGATGCGTTCCGCCTGTTCAACGGCGCGGTGGTCCATCCAGACGATGATATCGCGTTCGGGATGATTCGGCGCGCCAACCGGCAGGGTCTCATCATCAGGCCCGCGAACGACGAGCGAGCAGGTCGCGTCGAAACCGATACCGGCAACCTCGGCCGGATCGATACCGGCGCGCGAAACGCTTTCACGGACACTATCGCAAACCGCCTGCCACACCTCACCGCTCGATTGTTCGGCAATGCCGCCATCCTCGCGGTGCATGCTGATCGGGCGCTTGGCGGTAGCGAGAAGCTTGCCCGCGACATCGAAGACACCGGCCCGCGCCGAGCCTGTCCCGACATCGACGCCAACAAGGTAGGAAGCCATTTGCAATACTCCTCGGAGCGGATCATCCGGTGCTTGAACGATGTGGAGCGGCTGGACCGGTTCCGATTTTCCCAGCCGCCCCTGAAGTTTTTAGACGCGGTCGAAGTTGGTCGGCAGCACCAGCATGTCACGGATGGTGACGGTGCGCTTGCGCGTCAGCATGTAGATAACGGCATCGGCCACTTCGCTCGCATCGATGAGGCTACCCGATTCCTTGGCCTTGCGGAGGTTTTCCTCCGGCCAGTCCGCCAGAAGTGCGGAGACAACCGGGCCGGGAGAGACCTGCGCGACGCGCACGCCGTGCGGGATCATCTGGCGGCGCATGCCCTGCACGAAGCTGGTGATCGCCCATTTCGAGCCCGAATAGACCGGTTCCCAATAGGTCGGGAAATGGCCGGCGATCGAGCAGGTGACGATGATATCACCGGTCTTGCGCTCCGACATATGCGGCACGACGGCCTGCACATTCTTCATGACGGCGTTGACGTTGAGGTTCAGCATCTTGTCGATGGCCTCAGGCGTCGTTTCGGTCAGCTCACCGCCGATATAGGTGCCGGCATTGCAATAGAGAATGTCGATATGATCGACCTTTCCGAGGATTTCCGGGATCATGGCGTTGCAGCTGTCGGCATCCAAGAGGTTGGTGACCTGCGGAATGGCGCGGTCGCCAAGCCTGGCGGCCAGATCTTTCAAGGCTTTCTCGTTCCAGTCGACCATGACCACGGTTGCGCCCTGTTCCAGAAGCGCTTCTGATGTGGCAAGCCCGATTCCGGATGCGGCACCGGTGATGACCGCGATCTTGCCTTGCAGCGATTCAGACATTTAATTCTCCTGCGTTTATGAAGATGTTTCCGGGCCGGCTCAGCGCCAATCGCGCCCGATATAGATGGCCAGCAGGATGATGCCGCCCTTGATGACATCCTGCAGATAGGGGTTGATGCCCATCAGGTTGAGGCCGTTATTGAGAATACCGAGCAGCACCGCACCGATGAGCGTGCCGAGAATGAGACCCCTGCCGCCGGCAATCGCCGTGCCGCCGAGAACGACGGCCGCAATGGCATCAAGTTCGAAGCCGACACCGGCATTGGGCTGACCGCTCATCAGGCGGCCGGTAAGGATGAGGGCCGCAAGTGCTGCTGTGACGCCAGAGATGCCATAGACGGCAAGTTTGACGCGCCGGGTCTTCACGCCTGAAAGGCGGGCCGCCAACTCGTTGCCGCCAAGCGCGTAGACGTGACGGCCGAAGGCCGTGCGCTGCAACAGCACCCATGCCACCGCATAAATCACCACCATGATAATGACCGGCACCGGAACCACACCGACGCGGCCGACGCCGAACCAGGAAATCCAGCTCGGAATGCCGCTGACCGGATAACCGCCGGAGTAGATAAGGCCAAGGCCGCGTGCCATGCCCATAGTGGCGAGCGTGACGATGATGGCCGGCATCTTGCCCCAGGCGACAAGCGCCCCGTTAAAGATGCCGATGCCCAACCCGATGAAGAGGCCAGCCGGCAGGGCAACTGCGGGCGACAGGCCAGTATTCACCATGAGGCCGGCGGACAGCGTTCCAACAAGCGCCATGACCGCACCGACCGACAGGTCGATGCCGCCGGTGAGGATGACGAAGGTCATGCCGACGGCAAGGATGCCGACGACGGACACCTGCCGCAGCACGTTCATGATGTTGTTGACGCTGAAGAAATTGTCGCTCGCAAGACCCATGAGGATCGATACGACAATCAGGCCCGCCAGCGGCAGGGCCAATGGTGAGCGCAGCAGGTTGCCGAGACTGAAACCGCCCGTTTTCGCGGCAACGCCGGTGTTTGCATCAAGCGACATGTTCAACCCTCCCGGTGGTGGCGTTTGTCATTATTGTTTCTGAATTGATGTCTGCGCCCTCGACGGTGGCGACGATGCCGCCGGAGCGGAACACGCAGACGCGGTCCGACATGCCGATCACTTCCGGCAGCTCCGAGGAGATCATGATGATCGAATGGCCCTTCGCGGCGAATTCGCGCATCAGCGAATAGATTTCCGCCTTCGCGCCGACATCGATGCCGCGTGTCGGCTCGTCGAAGATCAGCACGCGCATGTCGTGGTTCAGCCAGCGGGCAATCACGATCTTCTGCTGGTTACCGCCCGAAAGCGTGTCGACGCGGGCAAAGGGACCCTGCGCCTTGACCTGCACCTGCGCCATGGCCTTTGTCGTGTATTCCAGTTCCTTTTTGAGATCGAGGAACCAGTGGGCCTTGCGGTATTTGCGGTAATTGTTCAGCGAAATATTCTGCAGGATGGAGAAGCTGGTAATCAGCCCCTCCTCCTTGCGGCTTTCCGGCAGCAGGCCGATGCCGCGCATCAGCGCCTCATCCGGTCCGGAAAAACGCGTGTCCACGCCGTCGAGCTTGATCTTGCGGCGCGAGGCGGAATGCGCGCCCAGCATGGCGAGAACCGTTTCCGTGCGGCCCGAGCCGACAAGTCCGGCAAAGCCGAGAATTTCACCCTTGCGCAACGCAAAGCGTGAGACGGGGCCACCCTTCTTCAACTGCAGCTCTTCGACTTCGATCACCTTCGCGGCGGAAGGATCGAGCTGCGGCTTCGGCGGGAAACTGGCTTCGATGCGCCGGCCGACCATCATCTCGACCAGACGGTCATTATCGACCTCCGACGTCAGGCAGGAACCGATCAACTCGCCGTCGCGCAGAACGGTGATGCGGTCGCAGATCTCGAATATTTCCTCGAGGTGATGCGAAATGAAGATGATCGCCACGCCCTGACGCCGCAGCTCGCGCATGACCTTGAAGAGATGCTCGGTCTCGGAGGGCGTGAGTGTCGCCGTTGGCTCGTCGAGCACGAGAATGCGGGCATCCAGCGACAGTGCCTTGGCGATTTCGACAAATTGCTGCTGGGCAACGGAGAGGCGGTGCACCGGCACGTCGAGCGGTACATCCACCGCCAGACGGCTCATGATCTCGGCCGCGCGCTTGCGCATGGCGCCCTTGTTCAAAAGGCGCAGCGGCCCGCGGATCTCGCGGGCAAGAAACATGTTTTCAACGGCATTGAGATAGGGGATCAGGCTGAATTCCTGAAATACGATGCCGATGCCGGCGGCAATCGCCTCGTCATAATTGGCAAAGCGGCGATCCTGCCCGTCGATGCGGATCGTTCCCTCCGATGGCTGCAAAATGCCGCACAGGATCTTCATCAAAGTCGACTTGCCCGCGCCGTTTTCGCCCAGAAGCGCATGCACCTCACCGGCGCGCGCCTCAAGATCGACGCCGCGCAGGACTTCGATCTTGCCAAAGCTTTTTCTTATTCCATTCAGTTCCAGCATTTCACCCTCCTCGATGGTCGGGATTTAACCCCGCCCCCGTACAAGACGGGGACGGGGCCTGGGAGGAGTTCTTACCAGCTGAACTCGCCGGCGTTCTTGCTGTCGACGACCATAACGTCGATCGGCACTTCCTTCGGCACGACGCGGGCGCCCCACTTCTGGGCAAGCGCCATGGCAAGGCCGACACGGACCTGGTCACGCGGGAACTGCGCGGTGGTTTCGATGAAAGGGCCACCATCGGCAATCGCCTTCACCGCTTCCGGAGCACCGTCAACCGAGGTCAGCTTGATGTCCTTGCCGGAACCCTGGATCGCAGCGAGTGCGCCCATCGCACCGCCGTCATTCACCGAGAAGATACCGGCAAGGTTCGGACGCGACTGGATCATGTTTTCGACAACACCAAGAGCAACGGAGCGGTCCTGACGACCATTCTGCGTGTCGACCAGCTTGATGTCGGCGAATTCGGCAAGCGCTGCCTTGCAGCCTTCAACGCGCTGCAGGATCGGAACAACCGGAATGCCGTCGAGGATTGCGACTTCGCCCTTGCCGCCGAGCGCTTCACCGAGGTATTTGCACGACTTGTAGCCTGCATCACGGTTCTTGGAGCCGACGAAGGTATCGACCGGGCCATTGGCATTGGCGTCGACGGCAACAACCGTCACACCCGCAGCCTTGGCGGCATGCACGGCGGCTTCGATGCCGGCGCTGTCGGTGGGGTTCAGAAGCAGGATGTCGATCTTCTGCTGAAGCATGTCTTCAACGTCGGAAATCTGCTTTGCCACATCATGGCCGGCATCGGTGACGACGACGTCAGCGCCGATGCTTGCCGCAGCTTCCTTCAGCGCTTCCTGCATCGACACGAAATAGGGGTTGTTCAGTTCCTGGAACGTCATGCCGATCTTCAGCTTTTCCTGCGCCAGCGCCGGAGCGGCCATCATTGCAATTGCGGCTGTCGCCATCAGCAGTTTCGATTTCATCGTCATTGTAACTTCCTCCCGTTTGGAAAGTTTGGGCAATAAGGGCCCGTTTCCGGACAGTCCTCTGCCCGAATTGGTGAAAATTCGTGATGTCTCGCTGGTTTAGTCCGCCATGACTGCCGCCTTCTGGGCCGCGAATATGGTCCGGAACCTCGATGGCGACATTCCCTTCAGCTTCAGGAAATGCCGGTTGAAATTCGAAAGGTTGGAGAAGCCCACATCATAGCAGACCTCCGCCACCTTCACCTCCTGATCCGCCAGCAGCATCTGGCAGGCGAGATCGATGCGTAACTGATTGCGATACCGCACCAGGGTCGTCCCCGTGTGACGCTTGAAGGCGCGGGAAAAGGCGCTCGGGCTCTGGCCCACCATGTCGGCCAGGTCGATCTCCTCGACCTGTTCGGTCAGGTGCTGGCGCAGATGCGACAGAGCGCGGTTGATACCGCTGTCACCGATGCCAGTCAGATCAAGTTCGTAGCTCAGGCTTGCCAGCACCTCGGAAGACGGCGCATTGACCAGGAGGTCGAGAATTTCCCAGAAAAGCGCCAGACGCGTCAGACCCTGCGCTTCGATCAACCGAAGGATCAGCGGGCGAACACGGTCGCTCGTCTCGTCGTCGAACAGAATGCCGCGGCGGCTGCGATCCAGCAGCGCACGCACCACATCCATCTCCGACATGGAAGCGCAGGCATCCTCGATAAAGCTCTCCGGAAACTGGATCACGAGAGAGCGTGTCGGTACGATCTCGTCCGGCTCGATCTCGCTGATCCAGTTCTGGGGGAGATTGGGACCGGTCATGATGAGCTGACCGGGGCCGAAGCGACCGACGAAGTCACCGATATAAAACGTGCCGGATGTCGCCACGACCAGATGAATTTCATATTCGGGATGGTAGTGCCAGCGCACGGTGCGGAACGGATAGCCATGCCGCCAGGCAGCGAAGGACTCGCCCTTGCGGATGTGCACCAGTTCCAGATCGGGCTGCATCAATATTCCTCCCTTCAGTCACGTCCGCCGCATTTACGGAACAAAGCCATTCCTCATTATGGCTCGTCCCAGGCGTTGGCGGAGAGCATATGGCTTGCCGCGTATAGTTCCACATCATGCCGGGGAAATTGCTGATACTTTTTTGACTGTTTTTTGTCGGGAATTGAATAGTCCGATGCGGAAGGCGCCAACGATGGCCGCCGCTATGCCGAATTTCCTGCGCAATTTTGCGTGATACGCCTATATAATGCGCATGGAACAGAAAGAGATGATGAATTTTTAGAGCGCGATCCACCTGTCACCGGCAGTTCGCGCTCATACTTTTCCGCAGGGTATTTGCCGCTCGATCATCAGCGGGCAATGAGCCGCAGCGACTTATTGCGGCATCAGAATTTGCAGCTTCACGTCCGTCTCCCTTGCCTCCACCGCGCGATCAAAACCGGCGATGCTGTCTTCAAAAGGAATGGTTGCGGAAATCAACGGCTTCAGGTCAACCTTGCCGGAGGCGATGAGGGCGACCGCCCGGTCATAGACATTGGCGTAGCGGAAAACCGTCTCCACCCGAAGCTCCTTGGCCTGCAGGCCGACAATATCGACCGGAACCGGATCGACCGGCATGCCGACGAGAACGATTGCACCGCCGGGCCGCGCCAGTTTCGCCATTCCGAGCACGGCAGGTGCGGCACCGGAGCATTCGAAGACGATATCGCAGCCCCAGCCGTCCGTCGCAGCCGCAACCGCTTCGGCGAGGTTGTGCTCGCGGATGTTGACGGTTTCGATCCCGTCATAGGCGGCTATGATATCCAGCTTCGGCTGGGCGAGATCGGCGACGATCACCTTGGCGCAACCGCCAGCAAGCGCCGCCAGCGCCACCATCATGCCGATCGGGCCGGCACCCGTCACCACGGCAATATCGCCGGGCTGGATGCGCGCTCTCAGCGCTGCCTCCATGCCGATGGCGAAGGGTTCCACCATGGCGCCCTCGGCAAATGAAACATTGTCGGGCAGCTTGTAGGTAAAGGCTGCGGGATGAATGACTTCCGGCGTCAGGCAACCATGGACAGGAGGGGTCGCCCAGAAGCTGACGGCCGGATCGACATTGTAGATGCCAAGCTTGGAGGCACGCGATGTCGGGTCGGGAATGCCAGGCTCCATGCAGACACGGTCGCCGGCCTTCAGATGGGTCACCTCGGCACCGGTCTCGACAACCGTTCCGGAGGCTTCATGGCCAAGCACCATCGGCGCGTTCACGACGAAATGGCCGATTTTGCCATGGGTATAATAATGGACGTCCGAACCGCAGATGCCGACCGTATGGGTGCGGATGCGCACATCCTTCGGCCCGAGCTTGCTGGCAATATCAAACTCCCTGAGCGAGAGCTTTCCTTTTTCTTCGAGCACCAGTGCTTTCATCTCATTCTCCGTCGTTTGCGATGCGCTTCGCAGCGAATTCAAACAGCGTGATGTGGTGCAACTTCGGCAAAAGTAAACAGAAATCCGCCGGATCGTCCGGTTTTTCTTCACAGCGGAAAAACTGTATCGAGGTGGCCGGAATTTCTCATCATCCGCAACCAGTTGCCGCTTTTTCAGAGCGCGAAAAATGACGTGATTCGCCGGCAGCCCTTAGCCCGCCAAACAAGCGCCGAGCCACCTACATCTTTTCGCCGGGCAACTGGCTCGCCTGCTTCACCCACTCGATGAACTGCGCTTCATCGAATGCGCCCTCGTGAATATCGAGGTAGCGAACTTTCTGTTGTTTGGAGGTGCCGGGCGGCATCGGCTGCAACGATGCGCCGTCGAAGAAGGTAACCTTGACGTATTTCGTAAAACAATGAAGGGCGAGAAACCAGACATCCCCCTCCCTCCCGTAAAAAGGCGAGTTCCACTTCACCGCCTTGTGTACGCCGGGAACGATGTTCTCGATCAATGCGTCGATGCGGGCTCCGATAGCACTTTTCCACTCCGGCATGGCCGCGATATAGGCCTGCACCGGCGCATCGCCATAACCTTTGGCAATCTGGGGATTGCCGCCCGAAAGGAGTTTCGGCGCCGTGTCCGGACGTTTGGCGCCGGCGGTACTGGCAGCTTTCTCCGATTTTCTGTCGACCATCACGCTTACCTCGTGCATTGACGATCACGCTGGCCATTGGGCCAGCGCGACCCCGCCAGAGCCAGGCAATGTACACATGGCCGTCAACACGGGCCAGCACGGAATCGAGCTCAGCGCGCCTATGCAACCAGCACGAAGTGCCCTTCACCGGCCTCTTCGTAAACGCGCTTCGGCGGCACGTAATCGGCGGGGCGGAACGGGCTTTTGATCTCTTCATTGGAAATCCGCCGCGTCTGCCGGCGTGAAGGATCGGCAATCGGCACTGCTGCCATCAGCCGTTTGGTATAGTCGTGCTGCGGGTTTTCGAACACGGCCTGACGTGAGCCGATCTCGACGATCTCACCGAGATACATGACGGCAACGCGGTGGCTGATACGCTCCACAACGGCCATATCATGGCTGATGAAGAGATAACCGAGACCGTATTTTTCCTGCAGGTCAAGCATCAGGTTGATGACCTGCGCCTTTACCGACACATCGAGCGCGGAAACGGATTCATCGGCGATCAACAGCTTCGGTTCCAGTGCCAATGCGCGCGCGATGCACACGCGCTGGCGCTGGCCGCCGGAGAACTCATGCGGGAAACGATCGGCCATCGAGGCGGAAAGCCCTACGCGCTCCAGGAGATTACCGACGCGCTCACGGGCTTGCGAAGCAGTCGCCAACCCATGCGCGATAATCGGTTCCGCAATCGCCTGACCGACACGGATGCGCGGGTTGAGGCTTTCAAACGGGTCCTGGAAGATCATCTGCGCCTGGCGGCGAATATCGGCAAGCTCACCCTTGCCGGCTTTAAGCACATCCTTGCCGCCGATGCTGACCTTACCGGAGACGGGATCCGTCAGCCGGATGATCGAGCGGCCGGTGGTGGACTTGCCGCAACCGGATTCGCCGACAAGCGAGAGGGTTTCGCCCTGCCGCAACTCCAGCGAGACGCCCTCGACAGCGTGAATGCGGCCGATCGTCTTGCGCAGGAAACCCTGCTTGATCGGGAAGCGCGTGATCAGATTGTCGACCTTGAGGATCGGCGGCGTATCCCGCTTGACCGTATCCTCCGTGGGCTTGACGGGCTCGATCTCGCCGGTCGCCATGTCCACGCGCGGGAAGCGCAGCGGCCGGTCCATGCCGGTCATCGAACCGAGCTGCGGCACAGCGGAAAGGAGCGCACGCGTATAGGGGTGGCTGGCGCCGGCAAATAGATCATGCGTCGTGCCGGTTTCAACCTGCTCGCCGCGGAACATCACCACCGTGCGGTCGGAGATTTCGGCGACAACACCCATGTCGTGGGTGATGAAGAGAACCGACATGCCCTCCTCTTCCTGCAGGGTCTTGATCAGTTCGAGGATCTGCGCCTGAATGGTGACATCGAGCGCCGTCGTCGGCTCATCGGCAATCAGCAGCTTCGGGTCGCAGGCAAGTGCGATGGCGATGACGACGCGCTGGCGCATGCCGCCGGAAAAATTCATCGGATATTCGTTGAGACGCGATTTTGCTGATGGAATGCGTACTTTCTCCAGCAGCCGCACGGCTTCTGCTTCCGCCTGCGCATGCGACATGCCGCGGTGCTGCACCAGAACTTCGGTGATCTGCTGGCCGATCTTCAGGACCGGATTGAGCGATGTCATCGGTTCCTGAAAGATCATGCCAATGCGGTTGCCGCGGATTTTCTGCATGGCCTCGAGCGGGAGAGACAGGAGATCCTTGCCCTCGAAATCGATACGGCCGGTCACCCGCGAATTGCCGGGCGACAGAAGCCGCATGATCGACATGGCTGTGACGCTCTTGCCGGAACCGGATTCACCGACGACGGCGACGGTCTCCTTCGCATTGATGTCGAAGCTGACATCGTTGACGACATTGCGCCATTCACCGCCGACGCGGAAGGCCGTGTTGAGGTTTGAAATCGACAGGATCGGATTGGTCATTGGTGCGGTCATGGCATCAGCCCTCCCGTCGCGGATTGAGAATGTCGCGCAGGGCATCGCCGATCAGGTTGATCGCGACGATGAGCAACAGCAGGACAAGGCCCGGAAAGAAGCTGATCCAGTAGTCACCGGAAAGCAGATATTCGAACCCGTTCGAGATCAACAGACCGAGCGACGGCTCCGTCACCGGCAGGCCGATGCCGAGGAAGGACAGGGTCGCTTCCAGCATGATGGCATAGGCGACACGCATGGTGGCGACAACGATCAGCGGCGGCAGACAATTGGGTAGGATATGCCGGAAGAGAATGCTGCGGTCCGGCAGCGCCATCGAGCGGGCCGCATCCACATAGGCGCGCTTGCGCTCCACCAGCGCGGAGCCGCGGATTGTGCGCGCATAATAGGCCCATTGCGTGACCACCAGCGCCAGAATGATCTTGTCGACGCCCTGGCCGAGGATGGCGAGGAAGATCAGCGCGATCAGAATGGCCGGGAAGCTCAGCTGAATGTCAACGATACGCATCAGGATGGAATCCAGCCGGCCACCGGCATAGGCGCTGATAAGGCCGATGGACGCACCGATGACGAGTGCAATCGCCGCACTCGACAGGCCGACGAGAATACTGGTGCGCAGGCCATAAAGAATGGCGCTGAACAGGTCGCGGCCCTGCGTATCCGTGCCGATCAGATAGGTCAGACCCGACATGCTTTTCGAAAGCGGCGGCAGGCGGCCGTCCATAATGTCGAGCTGGGCGAGATCGTAAGGGTTCTGCGGCGCGATCATCGGCGCGAAAACGGCGGCGAGGATAAAGACCGTCACCAGCACGATGCCGATCAAGGCGAGCTTGTCATGCAGCAGCGCATAAACGACTTCCCGGCCCGGCGAACGGGAGGTCGCGCGGGTATCGGTGTTTGCGGTGGCGTGAACCGAAACGGTCGGGGACTTGCTGTCGGTCATCACGAATTCCCCTCAAGACGGACGCGGGGGTCGACCAAGGAATAAAGAATGTCGACCAGAAGATTGATGACGCTGAACATCACGACGGTGATCATCAGATAGGCGAGGATGACGGGGCGATCGAGAACGCCGATGGCGTCGATGATCAGCTTGCCCATGCCCGGCCACGCGAAGATCGTTTCGGTGACGACGGCGAAGGCTATCAGCGAGCCGAGTTCGAGGCCGATAACGGTAATCAGCGGGATCAGCGTGTTCTTCATGACATGCACGGTAACGATACGGCGCTCCGTCAGACCCTTGGCCCGGGCGAAACGGACAAAATCCAGCTGCATGGTTTCCATCACGCCGGCGCGGGTGAGACGGATGACGAGCGAAATCTTGAACAGCGCCAGATTGAAGGCCGGCAGCAGAAGATGGGACAGGCCGTCCAGCGTGAAGAGGCTGAGCGGCACGCCGAGCACGGACACGGTGTCGCCGCGGCCGGATGCCGGCAGCCAGCCCAGATAGACGCTGAAAAACATGATCATGACGAGACCGATCCAGAAGGTCGGCAGGCTGAAGCCGAGGATGGAGAAGGTCATGATCGACCTGGAGATGAGGCCCTTCGGCTTCAGGCCGGCATAAACGCCGAGTGGAATGCCGATGACGAGCGCCATGAACAGCGCAACAAAGGCAAGTTCCAGCGTGGCGGGCATGCGGTTCAGGATCAGCGTCAGCGCCGGCTGGTTGAACACGAAGGAATTGCCAAGATCGCCTGAAAGCGCGCGGGTCAGGAACAGCCAGTATTGTTCCCAGACCGGCTTGTCGAGACCGAAGGACTGGATGACCTGCAGCCTTTCAGCCGGCGTCGCGGTCGGGCTCAGCAACACGTCGACCGGATTGCCGACGAGGTAGAGGCCGGCAAAGACCAGAACCGACATGACGAGAAGGGTGAGCACGGTCTGCATCGACCGGCTTAGGATATATCCGCTCATGATCTTGAGCCTCCCGGTGTTTGTCCGCCGAGTGCTTCGCCGCCATGACGGGCGATGCGCTCGATCAGCAATTCGATAAAACCGGTCTCGTCAATATCGGTGACGACGGTGGCATTGGCCGCCCGGTCCATCTTCCTGTAGAAATCGGCATAGGTATAACCCATTGTCAGGCCTGTGACCTGTACGCCGACAAAAGCTTCGCAACTGGTGAAGAGTTCAGGGCGGATCAGCCACGCGATCGTGGTCGCATCGTGGATCGGCCCGCCCGGGCGACCGAAGCGTTTGACGTCGCTACGGTCAAAGGTGGAGAACAGGTTGAAGAGCGCACCACCCGCTTCACCGCCGGCGCGGAATCTTTCAAAATGTTCGGCCGTGAACAGCGCCTTGAACGTCATGTCGAGCGGCATCAGCACGATCGGCACACCAGACTGGAAGACGATTTCGGCGGCATGCGGGTCGGCGTAGATGTTGAATTCCGCCCATGGCGTGCGGTGGCCGAGCGCGGTAAAGGCACCGCCCATGGCAACGATCCGGCCGATGCCGCGCGCGACATCCGGATGCTGGACGAGCGCCAGCGCAATATTGGTCATCGGCCCGATGGCGCAGATGGTGATCTGTTCGCCGGCATCTACTGCGGCGCGTGCGGTTCGCACGATGAACTGCACCGCATTTTCTTCTTCCGGCACGACCCCGCCGGCCTTGACCAGCGCGTCATCGAAAGCGCCGATACGGGCATATTTGCCAAGCACCTGCTCGCGCACCAGCGGTCCGCCGGCACCGGCATAAACCGGTACGCCGCGCCTGCCGCTCAGGCCCACCAGCTTGCAGGCATTGACGACGGTGTCGTGCAGCGGCACGTTGCCGGCAACGATGGACAGGCCCAGAACCTCGATCTCCGGCGAGGCGAGCGCCATCAGGATGGCGGCGGCGTCATCGACGCCGGGATCCGCATCGATGATGACCCTATGCGCTTTCATGCCACCACCTTTTCGGCGTAACGCGACAGCCGTTCCAGGAAGAAGGCGATGACGCCCTCGGCATCAACCCTGGTGACAATGTCGGCATTGGGTTCAAGACCGCTCTTGCCGTACCAGTCGGCAATCGTCTGTCCCATGCAGAGTTCGCTTTCATATTCGACGAAGACCCGCGCCTTCTGCGTTTCGAACAGATGCGGCGCAAGGATATAGGCCATGACCAGCGGATCATGCAGCGGGCCGCCGCGCGAACCGTAGCGGGGAACGTCATTGCGGTCCCAGAAGGCCATCAGCTCTGCCAGCGTCTGTGAAATGCGACCGCTGACGCGTGAAAACTCGGTGACATGTTCCGGCTTCAGCATCACCTGATGGGTGGCATCAAGCGCCAGCGCGACAATCGGGATGCCGCTTGAAAACACAACATGCACGGCGTGCGGATCGGCCAGAACATTGTATTCCGAGGTCATCGTGCGATTGCCAGGTTCGCGATAGGCGCCGCCCATCATCACGATACGCTCGATGCCCTCGGCGATCTGCGGCTTCATGCGCAACGCGACCGCGACATTGGTCATCGGGCCAAGGCAGCAGAGCGTGATACGCTCGCCCTTTTCAGCCGCCCCGCCCAGCGCTTCGATCAGGAAATCGACGGCGGACATGGTTTCCACCTTTTTGGCAGGCTCCGGCAGAACGGTGTTTCCGAGCCCGGTCTTGCCGTGGAACTGGCCATGGATCGGCTCACGCAGCATCGGGCGGAAACAGCCGGCATAGACCGGAATATCGGTTCGTCCACCGAGCTCGCAGACCTGCAGGGCATTGCGCACCGTCCGCTCCAGCGGCTGGTTGCCACAGACCGGCGTGATGCCAAGGATCTTGAGTTCCGGCGACACGAATGCGGTGAGGAGCGCAATGGTGTCATCGATACCGGGATCACAATCGACGATGATCGAAATCGGCTTCATTCTCAAATGCCTTCAATGTGTGGTGTGGGATGGGAAAAAACTCAGAGCGCGCCGACATCGCGCAGCACGTCGGCGATCTCCGCCCGCGCGGCTTCACTGAGCGGCAACTGCGGATGGATCGGTGCCCCAACGGCGAAACCCTGCAGCTCAAGCGCCGTCTTGATGCAGGCGGCAATCGAATATTTCGCGAAGATCTCGTTGACCTTCCACATCGGCCGCTGCATCTCCATCGCCAGCATCCAGTTTCCAGCCCTTGCCGCTTCATAGAGCGCGATGCTCTGCCGGGGCACGATGCAGGCGGGTCCCGCCATCCAGCCCACCCCGCCGATCATCATCACGCAGACCGGAATATGCGCGGAGGCGGCAAAGACCTGCATTCGTCCACGGGTTCGTTCGATGATGGAAAGCAGGCGGCCAGTATTGGTCGAGGCGTCCTTGATGTAGCTGATATTGTCGATGTGGCTCAGCCGCTCGATCACCGGGAGAGAGAGATCAGAACGCTGGAACTGCGGATTGGTGTAGAGCACCACCGGCCGCCCTTTGGCCGCTTTCGCGATTGCGGTGAAATAAGCTTCCACACCCTCGTCGCTGACAGGGAAATAGGCTTCGAGAATGGCCAGAATGCCATCCGCCCCCGCTTCCACCATATATTCGGTCTGGGCCACCGCATCGGCGGTCGAGGTCGACGCCACGCCGGCGACAACGGGGACCCGGCCGCGATTGGCCGAAATCACCGTGTCGACGACGCAGCGTCTCTGCTCCTGGGAGAGATAGGCAAATTCGCCCGTGCTGCCGAGCGGGGCGAGGCCGTGAACGCCCTCGCCGATCAGATGATCCACCAGATCCGTCAGCACACCTTGCATCACCTTGCCGGATGCATCGACCGGCGAGACGAGATAGGGAAATACACCGCTGAAAGACATGGCGGATCGCTCCTTTTTTCGGATCAGTTCGGCTTCACGTAGTAGGGAAGCGTGTAGCCATCCGAACGGCCGGCATAGCTGATGTCGCTCTTCACCGCCCACGTATTCGCCAGATAAAAGACCGGGATAACGCCGAGATCGCCCATGGCGACTTCGGTTGCCTTGCGCAGCAGTTCCTCGCGCTTGGCATCGTCAAGCGTCGCACGCGCCTCATTCAGATCCTTGTCGAATTCCGGGTTGGAATAGCGGCCGCGATTGCCCTGCCCCGCCTTCTCGCCATAGGTTTCGAGGATAGGCCCAAGCACGCCGGAGGCTTCGCCAGTTTCGACAGCGGCGCCACCCATGATGAAGCTGAATTCGAGGTTCGAGGCACGGGTGAAATAAACGCTGCCCGGCAGGGTCGCGACTTCGGTTTTGACGCCGACGCGGCTGAAGAACTGGCCGATTGCCTGCGCGACCTTGCTATCGTTCGGATAACGGTCGTTCGAAGCATGGAAGGTCAGCTGGAAACCGTCGGGATAACCGGCCTTCGCCAACAGTTCCTTGGCCTTGTTCGGGTCATAAGCATCGACCTTGATTGCCGGATCGTAACCGAAATAACCTTCGGGAACGACCTGACCGGCCGGAACGCCCTGTCCATCCATGATGCGGTCAACAAGTGCTTCACGGTTGATCGACAGGGACAAGGCACGACGCACTTCCGGCTTCAGAAGCGGATTCTTGCCATCCGGCCCCTTGGCGAAGGGCGATTCTTCACGGGCCTGATCCATGTGCAGATACATGATGCGGTTGCCGGCAATATTGACAACCTTCAGCTTGTCGGATGCCTCAAGCCGGCGGGTATCGGCCGTCGGAATGCTTTCGATCATGTCGACATCACCCGAAAGCATGGCGGCAACGCGCGCGCTCGGGTTCTTGAAGACGCGGAAGGTCACCTTGTCCCAGGCAGCCTTTTCGCCCCAATAGGTGTCGTTCCGGGCAACCACGACATTGTCGTCCGGCGACCAGGAGACGAATTTGAACGGGCCGGTGCCGATGACGCCCTTGCCGGTATTCATCTCGCCCGTCGTTACCTTTTCCATTTCGGCCGGCAGAATGGCGATACGGCTGAGGTTGTTGAGCAGCAGCGGCGTCGGGCCGGCCGTCGTGATGCGCACCGTCAGCGGATCGACGGCGGTAACCTCGGTGATCGCCTTCACATAGGCCGCGAACGAGCTTGGGCTGTTGGTCGAGGCCAGCGGAATGCGCTTGATGCTGGCAACCACGTCCTCGGCGGTAAAATCGCTGCCGTCATGGAATTTCACGCCTTCGCGCAGCTTGAATTCCCAGGTCTTGTCATCGACGACTTTCCAGGAAGTGGCGAGTGCGGGCTGTATCTGCTGCTTCTCGTCCTGGTTGACGAGGCCATCGAAAATATTGCGCGCCATCGCGCTGTTCGGACCGACGACGTAAAATTGCGGATCCATGGACGTTGTCGAAGCGGAAAGACCAACGGTGAGGTCCTTTGCCTGACTTGCGAGCGGCATGGCGAAAACAGACGCTGCCAATGCGGCTGCGAAAGCAGAAAACTTCATGATGAGGACTCCTCCGGGTTGTTCCAGCGCGCACTCTCCCTGCGCGATCAAAAGGAGTTAACGCTTCTCTATGGAAAAGAAAAATTGCATTTGGTACAGAGTTCATGCCTGAATGTTATGGGAGGAGTAAAGGTTGCGGTTGAAACCACGGCAGGTCGAAGCTTTCCGCAGCGTCATGATGACCGGCGGCATTACGGCTGCGGCGGAGGCCATGAACGTGACGCAGCCGGCGGTCAGCCGGCTGATCCGCGATCTCGAAGACATCGTGCAGATGACCCTGTTTGAAAGGGTGGGCGCCCGGCTGGTGCCGACGGCGGAAGCGACAAAGCTCTATCGCGAGGTGGAACGCCTCTATCTCGGGCTCGACCAGATCGGACAGGCCGCCGCCGACATCCGCCTGCACAAGAACACCGTCCTGCGCATCGCCAGCGTCACATCCCTGGTGCGGCCCTATCTGCATAGGGCAATCATCGACACGATCGGCGACCGGCCGGATATTCCACTGGTGATCGACGTTGAGAATAGCCGATATATCTGGGACATGGTCGAGCAGAACCGTTACGATCTCGGCCTCGTCTTCAGCTCGCCGCGCATGGTGGAAAAAAATGCCTTCCGCCTGCATAGCGCCGGCGCCGTCGCCGCCATGGCCCCCGGCCATCGGCTCGCCGGGCGCAACGTCATAACGCCGGCCGATCTCATCGATGAACGTGTACTTATTCCCGGCCGGAATTCGCCGCTGAGGCTTTCGCTGGACAGGGCCTTCTCCCGTGAAGATCACCAACCTGTCAGCACCATGGAAACATCGATGCTGAACTGCTGCCACTTCGCCGCCGCCGGCATGGGCGTCGGCATCGTCGATCATACCAGCCTTCGCTCCGCCGGGGCCGAGGTGGTTGCAATTCCGTTCGAACCGAGGATCGAGGTCTCTTATTTCGCAATACGCCCAAGCGGCGGCCAGAGGATCGCTATCCTCGACGACATCGTCGGACGGATGCAGGAGATGTTGCGAGCGGAATGACCGCGATGAAAAAGAGCTGGTTGAGATCAAGGATCGTCTTCCGGCCCCGCGCCACACGCAGGCTCATAAGCGGCTCGGAGCAATGCCGTGCCGACAATTCAAGAAATAAGCAATTGCCTTTTCCAAATGGTCGAAATTTGGGCAATCGATCCCTAGTTTATAAAATCCATAAAATTACTATGATATTAGGTTCCGGCCATCGGGGGATTAACGACGGACGGTAAACCTGATCATCATCAGGAGCATTTTTAATGTCATCTCAGGGATTTATCGGCGGCTTCATAAAGTCGACCATCGCCGCGGCACTGCTTGCGAGCGCAGCATTGTCTGGAACCGCTCATGCCGGTCCAACACTCGACAAGATCAATCAGCGCGGCACGATCAAGGTCGGCGTCGGCACTACGCCGGGCTTTTTCTCCCCGGACAGCAATGGCCGGTGGCAGGGTTTCTTCATCGATTACGGCCGCGCGCTGTCGATTGCCGTCTTCGGTAATCCGGACAAGGTGGAATTTACCAATTCCTCTCCGCAGCAGCGCCTGCCTGCCCTGCAGAGCGGTGAATTCGACATTCTTCTTTCCGGCGTCACGGTAACCGTTACCCGTGCCTTCAAGCTCGGCTTCCACTTCGGTCCGACGATTTTCTATGACGGCCAGGGCATTCTGGTCCGCAAGGATCTCGGCGTCACCAAGGCAGCCGATCTGGACGGCGCCACCATCGGCGCCCAGAGCGGAACGACCGGCGAACTCAACGTTGCCGACTTCTTCCGCAAGACCGGCAAGAAATTCACACCGGTCACCATCGAAGACACCGGACAGTTTATCGCTGCGCTGGAATCCGGCCGCGTCGACGCCATCACCCAGGACTCGTCCGATCTGGTCGGCAAGCGCACCCAGCTGAAGAAGCCTGACGACTATATCGTCCTGCCGGAGCGGCTGTCGAAAGAGCCGCTGGCGCCCGCCATCGCCGGCGGTGACGACCGCTGGCTCGAAATCGTGAACTGGACCGTCAACGCCACCATCCAGGCGGAAGAATGGGGCATTACGTCCAAGAACGTCGATGAGTTTCTGAAGTCTTCCGACCCGGCGATCCAGCGTTTCCTCGGCGTCGACCCTTCGCTTGCAGAGGCGATCGGCCTTGATCCCAAATGGGCCTATAACATCATCAAGACGGTCGGCAATTATGGCGAAATCTTCGACCGGCATCTGAAGCCGCTTGGCTGGGATCGCGGCTATAACCGTCTCTGGACGGATGGCGGCCTGCTCTATTCGCCACCGTTCCGCTGAGAAGACCGAGCCTTCACAGATGTCCACAATCACAACGCCGGGCCCTCGCAGGCCCGGCATTTATCGTCGGCTTCTCATGTGGTGGGGTCATCGCCCCATCGCTCAATTGGCAATCATCGCATCGTTCGTCGCATTGCTCATCTATCTCGGGATCAACGTCACGGCGACGATGGCGCGCATCGGCGTTTCACCCGGTTTTGACTTTCTCTGGCGTTCGGCAAACTTTGAAATCGGTGAAAGCCCGATCGCTTTTGCCGCCGGCGACCCCTATCTTCGCGCCATGCTTGCGGGCCTGCTCAATACGCTGAAAGTCTCGCTGTTCGGCTGCATATTCGCAACCATTCTGGGAGTGGCGGTCGGCGTTGCCGGCCTGTCCGGAAACCTGCTCCTCGCCTCACTGGTACGGTGGTATGTGGAGTTGATCCGCAATACGCCGCTCCTGCTGCAACTCTTCTTCTGGATCTCGCTCGCCAAGGCATTTCCGGCACCGCGTCAGGCGGGCGCCCTGTTCGGATCGATCTACCTCACCAATCGCGGCGTCTATGTTCCGACGGTCTCGGTGGAAGGTTTCCCGCTCGCCGGACCAGTGTTTGTTTTCACCATTCTGCTTGCCGTTGGCCTTATGCTTTTTGTGCTGTTGAAGTTGAAAAAACTGAACGGATGGCGCATCGGCATCGCCGCCATTCCCGCAGTGGCAATTGCCACTTTCTTCGCCCTGGCAGCGAACTTCACGTTTGAAACACCGGCATTGGCCGGCTTCAATATCCGGGGTGGTTATAATCTGACGCCGGAATTCGCAGCACTGCTAACCGGTCTGATCATCAAATTTTCCGCGGCAATCGCAGAAATCGTCCGGGCGGGCATCCAGTCGGTCAATCGAGGCCAGTGGGAAGCCGCCCGCGCGCTTGGGCTGCACAATGGGCAGATCATGCGGCTGATCGTCCTTCCGCAGGCGCTGCGCGTCATCACCCCGCTCGCCACATCGAGCTATCTCGATCTGACAAAGGATTCCAGCCTGGCGGTCGCGATCGGTTATCCGGATCTCGTCAGCATCGTCAACACCACCGCCAACACAACCGGCCAGTCTCTGGAAGCCCTCATGATCCTCATCGGCACCTATCTCGGCATCAATCTGGCCGTTTCCGCCCTCATGAACCAATACAACAAGAGGGTGGCGCTGAAGGGGACGGTAAGATGAGCAAGCCGGCCGAAAATATCTCCCGACAGCCGGTTCAGGGTCGGCTTGGCAAGCTGCGAACCGGCCTCTTTGGCACCATCGCCAACTCGGCCATCACGCTTTTGACACTGGCGGCATTGGGCTGGCTGCTGCCGCCCTTTTTCAGATGGGCCCTGTTTGACGCCACATGGAGCGGAACGTCGGCGGATTGCGCTGCGCGCGACGGCGCCTGCTGGGCCTTCATTGCCGCCAAGCTGCGTTTCATTCTGTTTGCCTTTTATCCGCCGGAACTCCAATGGCGCCCGGCCCTCGTCGTAGTCATTCTTGCTGCCCTGCTTGTCACAAGCGCTCTCCCCCGCTTCTGGCGCAGGGAACTATTGCTTGTCTGGCCGATTGCGGTCCTTGTGTCCTGGATGCTGCTGACGGGCAGTTTTGGCAGCTCACCGGTTCCATCCAACCAGTGGGGCGGGCTGCCGGTGACACTTTTCGTTTGGGCCATCTGCTTTGCGGCCGCGACGCCGATTGCGATCCTTCTGGCGCTCGCCCGTCGCTCGAACCTTGGAGGGCTGCGCACCCTTTCCGTCGTCTATATCGAGGTGATGCGCGGCACGCCCATGGTCGCGATCCTATATATCGCCATGTTGATACTACCCATGGCGCTGCCGGAAGCACAGTTCGACAAGATGATCCGGGCGATGATCATGATCACCCTTTTCTGGGCGGCCTATATAGCCGAAGTCGTGCGTGCCGGCCTGCAGGCGATACCATCCGGCCAACAGGAAGCAGCCACCGCGCTCGGCATCGGATACTGGCGGACGATGCATCTCGTCGTCTTGCCCCAGGCGTTGCGCATCGTCATTCCCGGCATGGTCAACCTGGCAATCGGCTTCCTGCTGGCAACGTCCCTGCTTGCCGTTATCGGTGTCTTCGACCTGCTCAACGCCGCCCGCGCGGCGGCAACCGATCCGGGCTGGCTCGGCTTTTATAACGAAGCCTATCTGCTTGTGGCTCTTGTCTATTTTGCCATCTGCTTTGGTGCATCCCGCTATAGCCTGTGGCTGGAG
Source organism: Agrobacterium sp. GW821-FHT14E08 (assembly GCF_058803865.1). Lineage (NCBI taxonomy): Bacteria > Pseudomonadati > Pseudomonadota > Alphaproteobacteria > Hyphomicrobiales > Rhizobiaceae > Agrobacterium > Agrobacterium sp. GW821-FHT14E08. The sequence goes on from NZ_JBXAPJ010000006.1 coordinate 131,124, forward strand.
CGCCTTCTGCGAAAGAGCCCCACATAGAGGAATGGAAATTCTCGTATCGGCTATTTTTGAGATAGATACCTACTTACGCTCGTTATTTTTGAGAAATATAGATTTTTCTTCCGAAATTCGGTTAAATTCGGTGGTTTTTTGCGCAAGGTTTGTATATATTTTTTGTAGAGAATTATCGCCATAAGGGACTTCGGATATGAGCTTTGCATCCGCCTCGTCTGCATTGACACCGGACCATATCCGTCGCTCCCGGCCGTGTTGTCGCTTCTCCCTGCCCCGAATGCGGGCGTCGTCAAAAGACGACCCGTACCGAGCCAACCCACAAAGCCAAAATTGGCGGAGAAGCGAAATGCAAAGACAAACAATCGAATATCAGGGACTGCCGGTCGGCATTGCCGTTCCCAATAACGACAAGCTGCGGTTCATCGCGGTTAAATTCCACGTCATCGATCTGGATAACCTCCAGTTTTCCAGCGTCGCGGAGCTGAAGTCGGCGATCAGGGCGCATCTGGGCAATGAACAGGCCCTGGCAGCCTGACTTATCCAAGACGAAATCCTTGCGCGTGCCGTTTACCGGCCAATCACGTAATTCCCAAAAACCGGAAACAGGACATGGCCTTTCAAACCGCTCCCCTCAAAGATACGGCCTCGTTGCCAACTCTCGATTTTTCCCGCTTCCATGCGACGGAAGAGCGCGCCGCTTTTGTCCGCGACCTGCGCAACGTGCTCCATAATCATGGATTCTTCTATCTCACCGGCCATGGTGTCGACCCACGGCTGGTTGAAGACGTCCTGTCGATCTCGAAGCAGTTTTTCGCCTTGCCGCTCGAAGAAAAGCTCAAGATCGAAATGGTGAAGTCACCACATTTCCGTGGCTATAACCGTGCCGGTCAGGAGCGGACGAGGGGCGAGCAGGACTGGCGTGAACAGCTCGATATCAATACCGAAGGCGTGCCTGCAAAGATCGGTCCAGACTCGCCGCCGTGGAAGCGGCTGTTTGGCCCGAACCAATGGCCTGAAGCTTTGCCGGCGCTGAAACCACTGCTGCTGCGCTATCAGGCGGAGGTGACGCGGATCGGTATTGATCTCCTCAAGGCAATTGCCGCCGCTCTTGGCCAGCCGGAAAATGTCTTTGCCGAGATTTATGAACCACAGCCCACGCAGCTTCTCAAAATCATCCGTTACCCTGGGCGCGACGTGGCCGAAACCGATCAGGGCGTTGGCGCTCACAAGGACGGCGGCTTTGTCACCGTGCTTCTTCAGGATACGACGGCCGGGCTGCGGGTACGCACCGAAGCAGGAGACTGGATCGACGCGCCGCCAGTGCCCGGCACTTTTATCATCAATACCGGCGAATTGCTGGAACTCGCCACCAATGGTTTCGTCCGGGCAGACGTGCATGACGTCGTAGCGCCGCCGGCGGGTGTGGAGCGTTTCTCCGTCGCCTTTTTCCTTGGCTCGCGTTATGACGCCACCATACCGGTCATCGCATTGCCGGACGAGTTGAAGCGCTCTGAACGTGGCATCACGGTTGATCCGCTGAATCCGATCTTCAGGGAAGTCGGGCAGAACCACCTGAAAAGCCGCCTGCGCTCGCATCCCGACGTCGCGCTTGCGCATCACGCCGATCTTCTGTCTCCGGAACAGCAAAACGCCTGATCAGCCGTGATTTTGCAGGCCATTTCGGAAGGCGTGGCCCCATCGGCAACCCGGAAAGGCATGGGCGCGCATCGGTTTTGATGCCGCCCGTCGGGCCAGACAATCTCTCCCCCTTCGATACTTTTAAGGCTCCTTCGCCGCAGCATCGTCCGCCGATTCAAGATGGCGAGGATGACGGGGATCGTCGTGGGGTTTCAGGAAGAAGCGGCGGGCGACATCGAGATAGCCGTCATAGACCAGACCGCCATTGATCTCGACAAGGGTGTTTCGATGGCGGCGATAGAGCAAGGGGATTTTGTACCAGGGGACGGCCGGCAATTTGTGATGCAGCACATGCAGATTGTTGTAGAGAAACAGCAACCCGAACAACGGACTGTTCTCGACGATCGCCGTGCGCTCATCCTGATGGTCGGCATAACGATGCTCCGCATAGGAGCGGAGCCTGCTCAGCGCCGCGCCGACATAAACGAAGCCGAAGAGATAGAGCCACAGCGGCATTCCGCAAATCCCCACCACCCAGATCAGAACAGCCGCAACGCCAATAGCGTGCCGCGCCCAGAGCGCCGCCCGCGGCCTGTCGCCCTTCAAGACCAGAGACGCCTCCTGCGCCAGGAAATTAACAATCATGACCAGCGGGCCAAGTGTCAACCGGCCTAGCAGGGTGGTGTTCCAGAGTGCGAGATATCGACCGACCAGGCCCATCTTCTCCCAGGCGGCCTGGGTGAAATAGGAGGATTCCGGATCTTCGATTGGATCGGTCAGGTGTTCGTCGCGATGGTGGGTCAGATGCCCTTCCCGGTAAATGGCATAGGGCAACCACAGGGACAAAGGCGGCCAGCCGATCGCGTCATTGATGGTGCGATAGCGGGTGGGGTGCCCATGGATGACCTCATGCTGGAGCGATCCGTGCCAGGCAATCAGCCACCCGCCAATGGCGATCACGACAACAACAGGCAGAGATTGCCAAAACCAGGTCACCACCAGGAAGCCGCCGTAAATGACAACCGCCAGGGCTACCGTCTGCCATTCGATGCGCGCTATGGCCAAGGAACTGACGGGCGAAGGGAAAATATCGGAAGGCGGAAGACGGGACATGAAGCAGGTTCCGGCTGAAACGTAAAAGCGATGGATTTCGCCCGCCACTATAAAGCCGGGTACAGGATGCCGCGCCGCACGGCTTTGCAACAGAACCGCAAAAAAGGGAAAAATGGTTGTGTAACAGCGCTCTAGGTAAAATATTTATTCTATAAAATTTGTGTGTTATTGGTTTTAATCCCCATCGAATTGATGAGCGCCGCCCGCATCGTGTGAGCGGGCGCTCCAGACCGGAGGGACATTTCTTGACATTCAATACCACACGCAGGCAGGTGCTCTTCGGCGGCGCGTCCATTGCAGGTCTCGTCGCCCTTGGCGGCATTGATCCCGTTTTTGCCGGTGCCGACCGTTCCAGGATCGTCGTCCGCGTCGAGAAGGACCTTTCAAATCTCGATCCGGCCAATCGTTCGGGCCCGATCGATCTCAACGTCCTCTGGTCGGTGCAGCAGGGTCTGATCTCCTTCAAGCCGGGCTCGACGGACTGGGAACTCGATGCCGCCGAAGAGCTGGAACAGGTGAGCGACACCGAAATCCGCTTCAAACTGCGCAGCGGCCTCAAGTTCACCGGCGGCTATGGCGAACTGACGGCGGAAGACGTGAAATTCTCCTTCGAGCGTTTCCTGAAGCCCGATGCCGACGGCAAGCCAGTCACCTATGCCAAGGACTGGTCGGCCCTTGATCGCGTCGAGATCACCAGCCCCCTTGAAGGCCGCATCATCCTGAAGCAGCCGGCGCCGGCGCTCTACACGATTGCACTGGCCGATGGATCGGGGCGTATCATTTCGAAAAAGGCCTTCGAAGCACTCGGCAAGGATATCGCCACGAAACTGATCGGCAGCGGCCCCTATGTTCTCAAGGAATGGGTCCCGCGCGAGCATTTCACGCTCGAAATAAATCCTGACTACAAGGGACCGATCAAGCCGCACTTCCAGCAGATCGTCGGCAAGCCGATCGGAGAACAGAAGACCTCGGAAATCGCTTTCCAGTCCGGCGAGATCGACTTCACCGCGATCGACCCTGAAAACGGAAAGACGCTGGCGAACCTGCCGGATGCGAGCGTGACGGAAATTCCTGCCATCGACTATGTCTGGTTCGGCCCGAATATCGAGAAGGCCCCCTTCAATGATATCCGTGTTCGCCAGGCGATCCGTTATGCCGTTGATATCGACGCGATCCTTCAGGGCGCCTATTCCGGCATCTATCCGCGCGCCAATTCGCTGCTCGCGCCAAGCCTGCTCGGATACTGGAAAGAGGCCCCCGTCTACGCAAGGGATCTGGAAAAGGCGCAGGCATTGCTGGCCGAAGCCGGCCATGCAAACGGCTTCAAGACCAAGCTGACCATCGAAGCGACGGCACGTTACGAGGCGATTGCCCAGATCATTCAGGCCAACCTTTCCGAAGTCGGTATCGAGGTGGAGATCGAGGCGCTGGAATCCGCTGCCTATTGGGCGTTGGGCAAAAATGACGCCAGCAAGGATATCGAACTGTCGCTTGTCAAATTCAACGGAAAATTCGACCCCGGCTTCCAGACGCAATGGTTCACCTCGGAACAGGTCGGCCAGTGGAACTGGCAGCGCTGGAAGAATGCGGAATACGATGCGCTGCATGAAAAGGGCGGCGTCACCGTCGATCCCGCCGAGCGCGAAAAGATTTATATCCAGGCTCAGAAACTGCTCGACGAATCCGCCGCCTTCATCTGGATCACGCACAATCTGAATGCTTTTGCCTCACGCAAATGGCTGAAGCCCGGTGTTCTTCCGAATGGCAACAACTGGCTCTACACCGCCTTTACGGAAGCGACGGCCTGACCCCGTGCGTGTTGTTGCAATGACAGGTCGGGATGCGCTGCGATGAGGAGCGCATCCCTGCAAATTCATCTCGCCTTCAAGCTGGCTACGGCGCTTCTCGCCGTTGCTGGCTCCGTCATATTGCTGATGGCTCTCACTCGGCTCATTCCCGGCGATCCAGCAACGGTGATCCTCGGTTCACGCGCGACGCCCGAGGCCGTGGCGGCACTCAACGCCCGTATTGGCCTCGACAAACCGCTGATCGAACAGGTTTTTGCCTTTTTCGGCCAGCTCCTTTCCGGCGATCTCGGAGAGGATGTCTTTAACGGCCGCCCGGTCCTCACCCTTGTTGCGGCGGCGTTACCGAATACGGTGGCTCTGGCCGTTTCCGCCATGTTTTTCGCCATCGCGCTCGGGGTTCCGCTTGCCGTCATCTCTGCCCGCTGGCCCGGCGGCAGGGTGGACCGGCTTATCGCTTTCTTCAGCGTCGGTTTTATCTCGACGCCGAGCTTTGTCGTCTCGGTGTTCCTCCTGATGATGTTTTCGGTAAAGCTGCGTTGGTTTCCGGTCTTGGGGGCCGGAGAGAGCGGCGATATCGGCGACCAGCTTTGGCATCTCGCCTTGCCGACGGCGGCGCTCGCCGCCGGCTGGATCGGTTATATCGCCCGTCTGCTGCGCGCCTCCCTTTTGGAGGTGCTCGGTGAAAACCAGATCCGCACGCTGCGGGCCTATGGTGTCAGCGAAACGAAAATCCTCATAAAATATGCCCTCAAACCGGCAATATTGCCTACCGTCGCGGTGCTTGGCATGGGTTTTGGCGAGCTTCTGGGCGGAGCGGTCTTCGCGGAAGTCATTTTCAACCGTCCCGGGCTCGGTTCGTTGATCTATGACGCCATTCGCACCCGCAACTATCCGGTGGTTCAGGGCGGCGTCTTTGTCATCGTGCTGCTCTACGTGCTCACCAATCTCATTGCAGACCTCTCCCAGAGCCTGCTCGATCCGCGCGAGCGCGCACGGCTCGTATCTGGAAGGCAACGGCAATGACCGTCCTGCGCGACCTCTCCCGCCGCCCCGGCGGCACATTCGCAATCTTTGCGGTTACATTGCTCTGTCTGGTGGCAATCGCTGCTCCGCTGATCGCGCCCTATGGTCCGAACGCGATTGCACCGGCCAGCCGCTTCATGGACCCATCATTGCAACATCTTCTGGGAACCGATCATCTCGGGCGTGACATATTAAGCCGCCTTATCTTCGGTACGCGCATAGCGCTCGGCATCTCACTCTCCGTCATCGCGATCTCGCTGACGACCGGCGTCGCCCTCGGCGTGGCGGCAGCCCTCTCCTCCCGTGTCGTCGACCTCTTCATCGTCGGCATCTTCGATGTCGTGACCTCGTTTCCAAGCATCATCCTCGCTCTGGCGCTCGTCGCCGTTTTCGGCCCCGGCCTCGGCAATGTCGTCCTGCTCGTCAGCATCGTCTTCATTCCCCATTTCGGCCGTGTCGCCCGCGCCCAGACGATCGCAATCCGCAACAGTCCCTTCATCGAGGCGGAAAGGGTTCTGGGCGCCGAGACCTGGCGGGTCGTCCTGCATCACGTCACGCCCAATATCATCGGCCCGATTTTCGTATTGGCGTGCATGGATATCCCCGTCGTCATCACCATCGAGGCGGGGTTGAGCTTCCTCGGTCTTGGCGTGCGCCCGCCGCTTGCAAGCTGGGGCAACCTGCTGAACGACGGCTATACCTATCTCGACCAGTCGGTATGGCTCGCCACTTTTTCCGGGCTGGCGCTGATCCTCGCGACACTCGGTTTTGCGCTTCTCGGTGAAGCCCTGCGCGACACACTCGACCCGAAGCTGAGGAAAAGCCTGTGACAAACGCCCTCGTCCTCATCGAAAACCTCAACGTGTCTTACAAGAGCGCCGGGCATAGTGCGCATATTCTCGACGGCGTCGACATCACCATCGGCCGCGGCCAGTCCGTCGGCCTCGTCGGTGAAAGCGGCAGCGGCAAGTCAACGGTTGCCTTCACCCTGCTCGGCCTGCTTGCCGACAATGCGGAAATTTCGGCAAATCGCGCGGCCTTCAACGGACGTGAGACAAATCTGGCATCAGGGGAAACGGCAAGCCTGCGCGGCACCGATATAGCCATGGTCTTTCAGGACCCCATGACCGCGCTTAACCCCATGTTCACGATCGGCACACAGCTCGTCGACATCCAGCGCCGGCGATTTCCAAAGGAAAGCCGGCGGGCGCTGTGGGCGCGGGCGGAAGCGGTGCTCTCGGATGTGGGGTTGCAGGATGCGGCCCTGCGGATGCACCGCTATCCACACGAATTCTCAGGCGGCATGCGACAGCGTGTTGTCATCGCCATGGCGCTGCTGGTCGAACCGAAGCTTTTGATTGCCGACGAGCCGACGACCGCGCTTGACGCGACGGTTGAAGCCCAGGTGGTGGAGATGCTGCATCGGCTGCGGCAACGGACCGTCGCTTCGATGCTGGTCGTCAGTCACAGCATGGGGCTTATCGCCGAGCTCTGCGACAGCGTCATCGTGATGTATGCGGGAACGGTGGTGGAAAGCGGCCGGGTGGCGGATGTTCTGCATCGCCCGCACCATCCCTATACCCGAGCCTTGCTGAACTGCGAGATCGACCCTTACGCCGCCTTCGACCGCCTGCAGGATCTTGCCACGATTCCCGGGACGGTTCCCGATCCATCCCACCGACCACAGGGCTGCATCTTCGCCGAGCGCTGTCCTTCCCGCCATGATCGCTGCGTGGAAAGGCCACCTCGCCGACAGGCCGGGAGCGGACAGACCTACTTCTGCTGGCTGGAGGCGGCATGATGAGCACCCCTGCCCTCTCACTGAAGAATGCGGTGATCCGTTATGACCGGCTGACCGCCGTCGATGGCGTATCGCTGGATCTGTTCCCCGGCGAAACCCTTGGCCTTGTCGGGGAAAGCGGATGCGGAAAATCCTCCCTTGCCCGGGCCATTGTCGGGCTTCAGCCGCTTGCCGCCGGTACGCTTTCGGTCGGAGGAGAAACACTTACTGATGTGACAAAGGCGCGCCGCAACGATCTGCAGCGCCGCATCCAGCTCCTGTTCCAGGACCCCGCCGCCTCGCTTTCTCCACGCATGAAAGTGCGCGCGCTTCTGGCTGAACCGCTAAAAATACGCAGGGTGCATTCGGCCGAGAGCTGGGCGCGCATCTCTGCCCTTGCGGAAAGCATAGGCCTCGGCGAGCAGCTTCTTTCACGCTATCCGCATCAGCTGAGCGGCGGGCAGGCGCGGCGCGTTGCGCTGGTGCGGGCGCTTGCCGCCGAACCTTCGATCATCGTCGCCGATGAACCAACGGCTGGCCTCGATATCTCCATTCAGGGCGAATTGCTCAATCTCCTGCGCGTGCTTCGGGATCGTCTGAAGCTCAGCTATCTGCTCATCTCCCACAATCTCAATGTCGTCGGCCGCGTCACCGATCGTGTCGCCGTGATGTATCTTGGCCAGATCGTCGAGAGCGGGCCGACGGCCGACTTGTTTCACAGTCCTGCGCATCCCTACACACAGGCACTGCTCTCGGCCAATCTTACACTCGATCCCGGCCGCCGGCGTGAGCGCATCGTGCTTTCCGGAGAATTGCCAAGCCCGGGCAACCCGCCCTCCGGCTGTCGTTTCCACAAACGCTGTCCGCTGGCGCGCCCACGCTGCGCAAGCGAGGTGCCGTTGCTTGTTTCCGCCGGCTCATCCGGCCGCAGTGTCGCCTGCCACTTCCCGCTCACTGCGGAAGCGGAAACCCCGCCTCAGGCGATAGCGGGGTAACCATGACGCGCGGCATCCCGATCAAACTCGGCCAGGACTTCATAATCGGCATCGCCAAGCAGGCTGATGCCGCGCAAAGACAGCGTATCGCAGACGTCGGCAAGTTCGGGGTCGGCGATGGTTTCCGCCAGAGCCCGTCGCAATATCACCAGCTCCCTTGCCGGTGTCGCAGCGGCCGTGATGAAGGGCAGACCCGGTCCCTTTGCCGTTTCGGCAAGGATGCGCACACCCGCAACCCGTTGCGGATCGAAGCGCAGGGTGTTGCCGAAGGTAATGCAGTCGATGGAAGCGACATCCGCCTCGCCTCTCGACACCGCATCGATACTCGCCAGATGACCGCCTGTCTCCTGCACGGACGAAAAGAACCGCCCCTCATCGGCATGTGGCGCCACGAAAGCGCGGAACAGATTATAACCGGAATTGCTGCCGGGTTCATTGATGGCAGCCCGCGCGCCCCGCAATTGCGTGATCGACTGCGCCTGCGACGCCGCGTTGACAATGATGAAGCTGCATTTGAGCGGACCGTCGCAGCCGGGCAGATTGTAAACCGGGGTTGCCACCAGCTGCACCTTGCCACGCAGGTGCTGCACATAAGGATATCCGCAGGTCTGGCCGAACAGCAGATCGGGCCTGAGCCAAGCCTCATTGTAGCGGATTTCCGCATCCAGCGTCTGCGGCGCATCAACGCCAGCAGCACGAAGACGCTTGCCGAGCGCGGTCCAGAACAGGGCCGTCGCCTCCTTGACCGGCGAAGGACTGACATACATGGCAAGGCTGGCAAGCGACATCGGGGAAACTCCAGAACGGCAACTGGAAAACCTATGCAATACATAGATTTAAAGTGCAATGCGATTTCTTCATCGAAAGGAAGCCTGCGATGAACCTGCCCCTGCAAGACACCCACTCTTCGCCTTCGGCCATCACCGATATCACCTGCGACGTGCTTGTCATCGGCGGCGGTCCGGCCGGCTGCTGGGCGGCGTTGGAGGCCGTGGGTGCCGGAGCACGCGTTGTTCTGGTTGACAAGGGTTATTGCGGCAGTTCGGGCGCAACGGCCTCCGCTGGCACGCAGATCTGGTATGTGCCGCCGGATGAAGCCGCACGGGATGCCGCCATGGCAAGCCGTGAGGCAATGGGCGGCTATCTTTCCGAGCGGTCATGGATGGCGCCGGTCCTCGACAAGACTTTCGAAAGCGTCAACCGGCTGGCGGAATGGGGGTATCCGTTCCCCAGCGACGACAAGGGCGAACAGCAGCGCATCTCCGTTCAGGGGCCGGAATATATGCGGCTCTTGCGTCGCCGGGTAAAAAATGCCGGTGTCACCATTCTCGATCATCACCCCGCAATCAGGCTATTGACAGAAGGCGCACGCGTTGCTGGCGCAACCGGTCTGCGGCGGCAACAGGGCGGGAACTGGCGTGTCGCCTCCGGAGCGGTGGTACTGGCGACGGGCGGCTGCGCCTTCATGAGCAAGGCGCTCGGCTGCGATGTCCTGACCGGCGACGGCTATTTGATGGGCGCCGAGGCCGGTGCTGAACTGTCCGGCATGGAATTTTCGTCGGCCTACGCAATTTCACCGGCCTTCGCCTCCATCACCAAGACCGCCCTTTACCGTTTCGCGCAATTCTATCGCAAGGACCATAGCCTGATAGAAGGCGCAGGCTCGGCCCGTGGTCGCTCGATCATCGCCCGCACGCTGCTTTCGCAACCCGTTTATGCCCGGCTTGACCTTGCCGGAACCGATGAGGTGAAGGCGATCCTGCGGCGCGCCCAGCCGAATTTCTTCGTGCCGTTCGACCGTCGGGGCATCGATCCCTTCACCGAATTCTTCGAAGTAAAGCTTCGGCTGGAAGGCACGGTGCGCGGCACCGGTGGGCTGCGGCTGACCGGGCTCGACTGTGCAACGACGGTTGCCGGTCTTTATGCCGCCGGCGACAACGCCACGCGCGAGCCGATCTGTGGCGGCTTCACCGGCGGCGGCAGCCACAACGCAGCCTGGGCAATTTCCACGGGCGCCTTCGCCGGCGCCTCGGCCGCAGCCTTTGCCCGCGAGAAGGCGGGGATGCCGCGAAGTGACCTTCCACAGCCCAACACGCAGACCGCATCGCATACGGAGTTCACCGACCCGGCAAGCATCATCAAGGCGGTACAGGACGAGGTCTTTCCCCTCGACATCAATTATTTCCGCACGGAATCCGGCCTTTCAGCAGCATTGGCGCGGCTGGATGCTCTGTGGACGAAGACGGTCTCGGCAACGGTTGCCGATGAGAGCCAGATATTGCCGTTGCGTCAGGCGCAGGCGATGCTCGCCACTGCGCGCTTCATGTATCGCGCCGCCCTTGCGCGCACGGAAACACGCGGCATGCACCGGCGCGACGATTTCCCGAAGCAGGATCCCGCCCAGCATCACCGGCTCATTCTCAGCGGCCTCGATGCAATCGCCATCCGGCGGGAGCCTGTTGATCCCGGCATCTACAAGGAGGCAGCGGAATAATGATCGAGGTTCTGGATACAGACGCCTGCACGGATTGCAATCTGTGCGTTCAGGTCTGCCCAACCAATGTCTTCGAGGCGATGCCGGAAGGCCCGCCCGTCATTTTACGGCAGGATTCGTGTCAGACCTGTTTCATGTGCGAGGCCTATTGCCCGGTGGATGCTCTTTACGTCGATCCGGATGCCGAGGCCGTGCATGGCCTGACACTGGACGGCGTGCGGGAGAGTAACCTTTTCGGCAGCTATAGAAAGGCCATAGGCTGGCACAAGGACACGCGCAACCGCCGCCACATCGACGATCACTTTCGGCTTCCGCAATGAGTTGCTGCCGGTCGGTATCAGGCGTTCCTGATCCGCAATCCTTCCAGAAAGGCCCGGAAGCTCGACACGGCGCGTCTGGAGGTCGTTTCCGGGTCGTCGGAATTCGCGATCCACTGGGCCGCACTGCTGCTCGCCGCATTGATGAAACGGGCGCATGCCTCCGGGTCAATATCGCCAATAGTACCCTCTTGCCTGAGCGCATCCAGGCTGCGTGCAACGGCCGAGATACAGCCATTGGCATTTGGCCAGCGGGAGGGGTCGCCCAGCACGGCCGGTCCGTCGCGAAACATGATGCGCTGGATTTCCGGCTCGAGAGCCATGCGGACATAACCGACATTCTCCTCAATGAAACCCTCCCACCGCGTCTCGGCCCTTGATGATATCTCGCAGAGCCTCTTCGTCATCTCCGCATCGATCTCACCCACAACCGCCAGCAGCAGGCCTTTCTTGTCACCGAAATGGTGATAGAGGGCACCGCGGGTCAGCCCCGCCTCTGCAGTGAAGTCGTCCATCGACGCTTCGGCATATCCAATGCTGCCAAACGCCTTGCGGCCGGCAGCCAGAAGCTTCGCCCGCGTCTCGGTAATCATTTCACTACGGGGTTTGCGCATTTTTTCTCCTTGCTCGACATACGCCACGTATATTAGTTGACATACGTGGCGTATGCAATTATCTAATTTGCATACGCCACGTATGTGTGTGGTGGATACTCCCTAAACAAGGTGCATCCGATGTCTAATCCGTACAGAGAAATTTTCCGGGCTCCCGGCGCCAAAGGCTTTTCCGCGGCCGGTTTCTTCGCCCGCCTTCCGATTGCGATGGCCCCGATCGGCATCGTCGCCATGCTTTCCCAGACCCACGGCGAATACTGGCTTGCCGGCGCCGTCTCGGCAACCTTCGCGCTGACCAATGCCGCCGTTGCGCCGCAGATTTCCCGTCTGGTGGATCGCAGGGGCCAGAGCAGCGTCCTCATCCCGGCAACCACCCTGTCGGTCATCGCCTTTGCGATTTTGATCATCGCCACGAACCAGAAATGGCCGGTCTGGACACTGTTCCTTTCCGCTTTCCTCGCCGCCGCCATGCCAAGCATTCCGGCCATGATGCGCGCCCGCTGGACGGAGATTTTCCGTGACAGGCCTGAGCTTAACACGGCCTTCGCCTTTGAATCCGCCGCCGACGAGCTGGTTTACATTTCCGGCGCATCGCTTTCCGTCGGCCTTGCGGTCTCGTTCTTTCCGGAAGCCGGGATGATGATCAGCACCACCTTCCTCGCGCTTGGCACCTTTGCCTTCCTTCTGCAACGGTCGACAGAACCCAAGGTGCGCCCGGTGCAGGGCGGACAGCGGCAGCGTTCCGCGATCTTCCTTCGCCCGGTCCAGATCATCACACTTGCCCTAATCTTCGTCGGCTCAACCTTCGCCACGGCCGAAGTGAGCGCCGTTGCCATCACCAAGCAACTCGGCCAGCCGGAGGCCGCCAGCCTCGTCATCGGTGTCTATGCCATAGGTTCATTCGTCGTTGGCCTGCTGCTTGGCGCGATCAACCCCAAAATACCGCTGCATCGTCAATTGCTGATTGCCGTGAGCGTCCTCGCACTGACGGCCCTGCCGCTCCTCTTCGCTACCACGGCAGTCGGCCTGCTCGCCTTCGCCGTGTTCCTCAGCGGGGTTGGAATATCCCCTATCTTCATCACCGCATTCGGCCTGATCGAGCGCCGCGTACCGGAATCGATGCTGACGGAAGGCGTGACCTGGGTGATGACCGGCATCGGTATCGGCATGGCGCTCGGCGCCTTCATCTCCGGCTGGGTGATCGACAATTTCGGCGCAGGCAACGGCTTCTGGGTGTCGGTTGTCGCCAGCCTCTCGACAGTCACCATCATCGGCCTCGGCCAGCGCAGCCTCGCTGCGGAGGGGCGGCACTTTGGTGCAGAATCCGTGGCGCAACCCGCTGAATAACAATCCTCAACCGTTGACTGCCGCGATCCTCGCGGCAGTCCGTCTCACGCCCGCCCTCCCGGTGTTCATTTGGCGGCTATCTGCCTCATCCAGATCATGACAGCCACGGCACCGCCATCCGCGTGTCCCTTTGCACGATCGCCAAGATAGCTCGCACGCCCGAGGCGCGGCGTCATGGTCTTCGTCGCTTCGGCGCCCGCCTGACCGGCTGCGACGGCCTCACTCCATGCAGCCTCGGCAGACTGCCCATCGGCCAGCCTGTCCCGGAATGTGGTGGCAGCAGGATAAAGGGCATCGACCATCGTTCGGTCACCGGGCTTCGCACCGCCTAACTCGGATACCGCTTCGACAGCGGCGACGAAGGCATCGGCAAGCTCCCTTGCCGTCGGCGCATCGGAACCGGCGAGTTGCCGGGCCGCTCGCATGAGGCCGGTAGCGTAGAACGGCCCCGAGCTACCGCCAATTGCTTTGCGCATCGCATCGCCCATGGCCGACAGCCCGCTCGAAACATCCGCAAACGCCTGAGCCGGAAGTGCTAGGATCGCTTCGGCGCCGCGCTTCATGCTGGCCCCAAGGTCGCCGTCACCTGTAATACTGTCGAGATCCGTCAGCTGTTGTTCAGCGGCAATCAGGGCCTTTGCGACATCTTCAGCCACCTGCCGAAGACGTGCACCTGCGGCGATCATTTCCCGATCTGAAGGCACGCCCTCCGGCAGCTTTGAAGCGGCAAGCATGCGATGCCGGTTCACCGCCCCGCCCCGTGGCCAGGCGGTCGCATCGGTTGCCGCGTCGATGAGTTCCAGCGTCTGCTCATCGACATGCATGATGGAGAGCGAAAAGCCCGGCATGTCCAGCGCCGACAGGAAGGTGCCTGCCCATGCGCGTTCGACGGCCACCCCTTTCGCCTCGAGAATGTTAAGGGCTGAACGGGCGACAATCGACAGCTCCATGGGAGGCGTCGAACCCAGGCCGTTGACAAGCAGCACGACGCGATCACCGCCCTTGAGCTTTCCATCAGCTTCGATCGTGCCGAGCACAAGCGACGTCAGATCATCCGCCGAAGCGATCTCCATTCTGCGGACACCCTGTTCGCCGTGAATGCCGAGACCGACCTCGATTTCCCGCTCGCCGAGCGTGAAGCCGGGCTTACCGACAGCCGGCAGCGTGCAGGAACCGAGCGAAATTCCCATCGACGAAAGCCCGGCCGCCGCCGCGCGCGCCACCCGTGCGACTTCATCGAGCGGCAACCCGCGTTCGGCAGCAGCACCGGCCAACTTGTGCACCAGCACCGTTCCGGCGATGCCGCGGCGGCGATCGACGGGCACGGTATCCTTCAAGGCAACATCGTCGGCGACGACAACAATCTCCACGGGAATTCCTTCCGCCCGGGCAAGCTCCGCCGCAAGGCCGAAATTAAGCCGGTCGCCCGTATAGTTCTTGACGATGACCAGCGCACCCGCCGGACCTGCAGCCGCCCTGATTCCCGCCAGCACGGCATCGGTGCTCGGCGACGTAAAGACGTCTCCGGCCACGGCCGCCGTCAGCATACCTGCCCCGACATAACCGGCATGGGCCGGTTCATGACCGCTGCCGCCACCCGAGAGCACCGCGACTTTCCGCTGATCCGCGTCCGGAAGACCAGATCGTATCACCACGTTTTCGTCGGCGAGAAGAATACTGGCCGGGCTGAGAGCCACCACGCCCTCCAGCATGTGGCGAACGACGGTGGACGGATCGTTGATCAGCTTCTTCATTTTTCTCTCCCGAAAGACGCTTCACTTTGCGAGCGCGAGGATAGAGTGCTGATCGGCCGTGTCAAAGGCATGAATGGGCCTTGCCCGGACATAATTCAAAACGAAATCAGTCCCCGACGCATCCTTCTCTTTCGCCGAGATCATAGATGCGCCCGGTCAGCCAGGCGGGCCAGTCCCGTTCAAAGAAGGATTTCCGGCTTTCATCAAATACGCGGTTGGGCCGCGTCGATATCGCCATATCCTCACCTTCAAGCCGGACAACGATCTGCTCGCTCCGATGGTCGTCTTTCTCCCTGCGAAAACGAAATTCCTGCAACGGGCCTGCGGTAATGTCCGGAACAAGTTCACCGTCCGCATCGCAGATCGCGCGAGCGCCTCGGCTGCCGCCGCCGCTGCGAATGAAGTGATCCAAGGCCGTGAGTACGGCCTCGGACGCGATTGCCATCTGTTGCCACTGAACGGCACGAACCGCCTCTGCAACCCGTCCGTAAGCGATCCCGTTCGAACGGATTGTCGCATTGAGTAAACGCGCCTCGGCAAGCGCCTGCGAGACGCTTGCGGCATCGCATATCATCCCCGCTTTGTCGCTCATACGGGACTGGATTTCGGTGCGGATGTCCCTGGCCGACAGGTGACTGTTCTCTTTCAGAATTGCGAGAATATTGTTGATGCCTGCGAGGGCCACCGCGTCAATATTTGCCGATGACGGGGACCTTGCCCGACCACTTGCGCCAATATGCTCGGCTGCGCGTGTGCCAAACACCTGCCCTGCATTCAGAGCCGCCCCACCCGGCCGCGTGACACCATGCGTACCGGCCGCCTCGCCCACGGAATAGCACCCCGCCAGATTGGTCCGCCCCCAGGTATCGACCATGATACCGCCGTTCATGTGCTGGTTGTTCACCGCGAATTCCAGCGGCTCGCTGGCGATGTCGATCTTGTAACGCCGGTAGAGTTCGATCGCGAGCGGGTTCATATGCCGCAGCCGGTCGATCGGCTGTTCCTTCATCGCACCGGCATTTTCGATGTAGCCGCTGACATCGGGGGCGAGGCGATCGAGGCTGAACGGAAGGTCGCCGGGAACCGCCAGCGGATTGCGATTGAAATCCATGAAGACCCGCCGCCCGGCCGCAGACTCACGAAAGATCGCAAGATCGACCAGGCTCGAGCCGAAATCGAGCATGCGGGTCGAATGAAACGGCCATTGGTAGCCCTTCCGGAAAATGTTGGAGGCCATTTCCTGCGTCGTGCGATAATAGCCCGCCAGGAAATGATGCTCCTTGCCCTCGGCATCCAGCGAATAGATGTGGGGGATGGCCTGCACATAGGTTCCCGAGAGGTTCCAGGGAAATCCCTCCCGCCGCGTGCCGATGCCGAACTGGCTTTCCGTGAGGTTGACGAGGTCTATACCAGCCTCCAGCGCCAACCCCAGCGAACCGAAACAGCCATTGGGATAGACGCTGTCGCGATAAAGCTCGCCCGGTCCTCCGGCTGCAAGGACAATCACCGGACACACGAAGAGGGCGATCCCGAACGGGTTGGTGTCGCTGCGCTCATGGGGCTGCATGGCGAGGACGCCGACGACCCGTCTCTTATCACCAGAACCTTCCGTCAATATTTTGACGACGGTCGTGTGATTGTGAAACGGGATATCGAGACGGATCGCTTCATCCGCAAGCACCTTGACCATCAGCCGCGATGTGCGCGGACCGCAGCTCGTCGCCCGGCCGACTTCGTCGTGGTCGGTCTGATATCGCAGCGTCCCGCCCAGCGGGTCCTGCGGCAGGGGCAGTCCGAGGAATTGCAGGGAGGCCATCATGCGCGCCGAGCCGACCGCCTCGACATAGGCGGTATCCTCATCCATCGCACCGCCGCTGCGGATGGCGTGCGCCATCGCCTTGAAGTTGTCGCCCTGATCGGCCGTGTTTGCGGTGTGGAGGGTTTGTTTGTCCGATCCGGAACAGGCCGACGTTCCGCCCCAGGCGCTCTGGCTGAGGATGATGACATCATCGCCGCGCCGCTTCATTTCCACTGCGGCCCGCAGCCCGGCGGCACCGGAACCGACCACGACGCAACCTGCCCGATGAACCGGGATATCGATGCCGCCGCGCGCGATCATCTCCCTGGGGCCGGGCGCATTCGGCAAACGCGGCATGTTCACATCCGTGAGCGCGTCAAGAATATGCTGCGGGACGGTCGCGTCCATGAGCGTTGTACTCCTCGTAAATTCGCTTTCAGGCTTTGTCTCAGCTTCGTATCGGGACCGTCCGATCGCGGAATGACTACCGAACCTGCGCGCGCGCCCTTGGACGCGTTTCATTGCGTTCATGCGAGAAAATCGCGGGCGCAAGGGGGCCAAGTCCTCTTATCAGATCAGCACCCTTCTCCCCGACCATGATCGTCGGCGCATTGGTATTGCATGAGGGAACGCGCGGCATGACGGAGGAATCGCAGACCCGCAGCCCTTCAAGGCCATGCACCTTGAGATCGAGGCCAACGACGGATTCCGGCCCGTTGCCCATCTTGC
Organism: Agrobacterium sp. GW821-FHT14E08; assembly: GCF_058803865.1. Classification (NCBI taxonomy): domain Bacteria; kingdom Pseudomonadati; phylum Pseudomonadota; class Alphaproteobacteria; order Hyphomicrobiales; family Rhizobiaceae; genus Agrobacterium; species Agrobacterium sp. GW821-FHT14E08. The sequence goes on from NZ_JBXAPJ010000006.1 coordinate 148,537, forward strand.
AGGTGCCGACGGGATGGTGATCGGTCTTGGCATTGGCGCAGCCGTAATCGAAAAGCTCGTCATCCGTCATGACCTTGGGACCCGGAAGACGTTCCGCCAGAATATAGGGCTTCAATGCCGCCTGCTGGAATATCTCGCGGGCGATCTTGAGGCCTTCCAGCGACATCTTCCGGTCATGGGGATCGGACCAGTAATTGGGGTCGATCAACGGCGCGGCGGCGGGATCGGAGGATGAAAGCCGCACGGTTCCGCGCGATCTGGGGTGAAGATAGGCAGAGTTCAGCGTAACACCGGCATTTTTCAGCCGCTCCACACCCGCCTCGATACCCGACCCCAATCCCAGATGGAACTGGATATCCGGCGAGCGCGCATCCGGGTCCGCATACCAGAAACCGCCCGTTTCAAACAGCGAGGAAGCGACCGGGCCGGTGCGGAACAGGACATATTCAAGCCCCGCCCATATCGTCCGGTGAAGCTTGGCGACGCCGTCATAGGTATGGTCGCCAGTGCACTCGGCAATCACGAAAAGATCGAGATGATCCTGAAGATTCGAACCGACGCCGGGCAGGTCATGCAGCACCTTTACGCCTACGGATGTCAGATGATCCGCCGGGCCAATACCCGATTGCTGCAGAAGCTTGGGCGAACCGATGGCGCCGGAAGAAACGAGGACTTCCCTTTCGGCATGGATGATCTCAAAGCCGGACTTTCCGACCACCTCAACGCCTGTGGCGCGGTTTCCTTCCAGCACGATGCGGGAAACGCGGGCGCCAAGTTTGATCGTCAGGTTCTTGCGATGCCGGATCGGGTTGAGATAGGCGAGCGATGCCGACGACCGGCGGCGATTGCGCTGCGTGAGCTGATAGAAGCCGACGCCGGCCTGCTGCCGTCCGTTGAAATCGTGATTATAGGGAATGCCCAGTTCCTGCCCGGCCCTGATATAGGCATCGCAGATGGGCAGGGCCGAAACCGGCATGGAGACCCCAAGCGGCCCGCCATAGGAATGATAGTCATCGGCAAAACGCTGATTGTCTTCCGCCCGTTTGTAATAAGGCAGGATATCGCGATAGCTCCAGCCATCGCAGCCATCCTCGGAAACCCATGTGTCGTAATCAGCCGCATTGCCGCGCGTATAAAGCTGGGCATTGATCGATGAACCGCCGCCCAGAACCTTCGCCTGGGTGTAACGCAACACCCTGCCCTTCATGTGCTTTTGCGGCACGGTCTCCCAGCCCCAGCTCGCCACGCCTTTTGTCATCTTGGCAAAACCGGCCGGCATGTGGAAAAGCGGGTTCCAGTCCCCCCCGCCGGCTTCGAGCAGCAGGACGCTCACATCGGGGTCTTCGCTCAAACGGTTGGCGAGCACACATCCAGCGGGGCCGGCACCGGTGATGATATAGTCGAAACGCATCGAACTATCCTGTTACACTAGAGGGATCTGATGGCCGCCGCCGGCATAAAGCGACATCGCGGTCATGACATGCGAGGGTGTCAGGGGCTTCAGCCTCATGGAGCGAGATCCTCCGTCGATATATGGTGGGCAACTCTCAACGCCTGGCTCGCAATGGTGAGCGCCGGATTGACGGCGGCGGAGGTCGGCAGAAAGCTGGCGTCGACAACGAAAAGGTTGCGGTGGTCATAAGAGCGGCAGAAGGGATCGAGCGGCGCAGCAGCCGGATCGTTGCCCATGCGGATCGTGCCGCACTGATGCGAGGGCGTACGCTTGTCGAAAGGTTTCGACAGGACGATCGGAAAACCGACAGATTTGAGAATGCCTTTCAGCTTTGCAACCAGCGCCAGATGAGCATCCCAGTTGGTTCGCCGCCAATGGAGGACGATGCGGTTTCCGTCGATCATTATCCGGCTGTCGGGATGGGGAATATCTTCGCTCATCGCGTAGAAATCGATCGCATGTGCGGTCAGCCGCTGAAGCAGCCATTCCGGCACGCGGGGCATTGCCCCCTTCAGGATCGCCGGCGAAATCTTGCCGAGCAGCTGAACATTGCCAAGAGGCGGCCCGCCCTCGCCGTCAGACAGATAGAAGTCATTGAAACCGAATGTCTTTTGATAAACGGCCGTGTTACGGAAACTCGGCGATACGGCGATCACAGCCGAGGAATTGTGGTTCATGAAGTTTCGCCCGACCTGATCGGACGAATTCGCCAGACCGTTCGGATGTCGCTCATCCGCCGAGCGCAGCAGAAGTGCGGCTGACTGTACGGCCCCCGCAGACAGGATTACCAGTTTCGCCGTCACCGAGCGGTTTTCGCCATTCTGCTGATAATGGACGCGCTCGATGTTGCCGCTCCGTCCCGCCTCAAGTCTGGTTACCCTGGCGGAGGTTTCGATTCTGACGTTCGGATATTCTAGGGCTTTGAGGAGCGCCGCAGTTTCCGCATCCATCTTGCCATCCCGGGAGTTTGGATGGGCATCCCATGGGGTCCGGCCTTTCGAGAGCCATTTCTCAATATCGATGGCCAGAGGCAGCGAGAAAGGATGCAGGCCTTTCGCCTTCAGGCGCGCCCGGACATCCGCCACCGGCGGCTCATCCGCCACGGGGGAAAATGAATATGCAGCAGAATGCTCGGGTTCGGTCGGGTCCGCGCCCAGCTCGCCGCGCACCTGATACATCACCTCCGCCCTGCTGTACCAGGGTTCTAATTCCTCATAGGGGAACGGCCAAGCGGGCGAAACGCCTTCCCTGTGCCTGATTTCGCTGAAATCTTCCTTGCGATAGCGCGACAGCACCGCGCCGTAGAATTTCGAATTTCCGCCGACATTGTAATAATTGCCGGGATTGAACGCAGCGCCATTGGCCTCGTACCAGCTCTCCTTGGGGCGAAAATGACCCTTCTGAAAAATGGCGCGCTGGTCGCGATTGACCGGGCTGTCGGCGATATAATCACCGGCTTCGAGGATCAGGATGTCGGCGCCTGTCGCCGCAAGACCTGCGGCAACCGTCGCGCCACCGATACCGGAGCCGATAATGATAATGTCTGGGCTCTTCATCATGCTTTTACCAAGTACTTCAGGCGATACGCGCCTGGCTCGTCGGGTCGAAGAACACGGCCTTGTCCAGATTGAAGGCAAGGCGGGCGTTCTGGCCGGCGTGAATGCGGGCGTCGGCGCGCAGGCGGGCAACGACCTCCTTGCCGCCGAGCTTGGTGACGGCGAAAGTATCCGATCCGGCCGGCTCCACGACCTCGATGTGGCACTCGCCTTCGGCAAGTGTGCGGGCGTTCCTGTCCGCCCCTTCCGGGTCGGTCAGAGCCTCAGGACGGATGCCGAAAATGACCTGCCGGCCCGCATGGGACGCGAGCGCCTCCTTGCCGGCAGCGACGGGAAGGCGCATCGGCGCCCCATCGGGTCTCGCAAGGGAAACGGAAAGTCCGGCCGCGTCCTGTTCGATGGTGCCGGTCAGAAGGTTCATGGCGGGCGAGCCCATGAAATCGGCGACGAACATGTTGGCCGGATTGTTGTAGATCTCGGCGGGGGACCCGAATTGCTGCAGAACGCCGTCCTTCAGAACCGCGATTTTCGTCGCCAGCGTCATCGCCTCGATCTGGTCGTGCGTCACATAGACAATCGTGGTCTTCATCCGCTGGTGCAGGCGCTTGATCTCGGTGCGCATGTCGACGCGCAGCTTGGCATCGAGGTTGGACAGTGGCTCATCGAAAAGAAAGACCTGGGGATTGCGCACCAGCGCGCGGCCCATGGCGACGCGCTGCCGTTGGCCGCCCGACAACTGGCTCGGTTTGCGGTCGAGGAGATGGCCGATCTGGAGAATATCGGCAACCTGCTTGATCGCCTTTTCGCGCTCTTCCTTCGGAACCTTGCGGATCTCCATTCCAAAGGCGATGTTCCCGGCAACGGTCATGTTGGGATAAAGCGCGTAGGACTGAAACACCATGGCGATATCGCGCTGGGAGGGCGGCAGACCGGCGACGTTGCGCCCGTTGATCGAAATCGTGCCCGATGTGATGGGTTCCAGCCCGGCAATGGTGTTGAGCAGGGTGGACTTGCCGCAGCCGGAAGGCCCGACGAGCACCAGAAAACCGCCCTCCTCGATTTCGATATTGATGTCCTTTAGAATTTCCAGCGCGCCGTAAGACTTGCGCAGATGCGAGATTTCGAGAAACGACATGGTTTATCCTTTCACAGCGCCGGACATGAGACCCCGGACGAAATAGCGGCCGGAGACGATGTAAACGATGAGGGTTGGCAGGGCGGCGAGGATCGCGCCCGCAAAATGGACATTGTATTCCTTCACCCCCGTGGACGAGGAGACGAGATTGTTGAGCGCTACCGTCATCGGGGTCGAAGACGCACCCGAAAACGAGGCGCCGAACAGGAAGTCATTCCAGATATTGGTAAACTGCCAGATGACCGAGACCACGATGATCGGTCCCGATGACGGCAGCAGGATGCGTCGGAAAATCTGAAAGAAACTTGCCCCGTCGATCTGCGCCGCCCGGACGAGTTCCGTCGGAAAGGCCTCATAGTAGTTGCGGAAATAGAGCGTGGTGAAGCCGAGACCATATATCACATGCACCATGATCAGACCCCAGATCGAACCAGCGAGACCCAGCGTTCCGAGGATGCGCGCCATGGGGATCAGCACGATCTGGAACGGGATGAAGCATGAAAGCAAAAGCAGCCCGAAGAAGACGTTCGAACCGCGAAAACTCCACTTGGTCAGAACGTAACCGTTCAGCGCACCAACGATGGTGGAGATCGCGACAGCCGGAACGACCATCAGGATCGAATTGATGAAGAACGGCTTCAGACCTGTCGGCTGAACACCGATCTGCGCCGTGGACCAGGCGGAAAGCCACGGCTCGACGGTCCACACCTGCGGCAGGTTCAACATGCCGCCCTGGCGGATTTCGTCCAGGGGTTTCAGCGAATTCACCACCATCACATAAAGCGGCAGCATGTAATAGAGCGCGAAGAATATCAGTGCGAGATAGATCAGCGCGCGTGTCAGATGACCGTGACTGATTGCATTTTGCTGGTTTGGAGCACCGCTCATCAGCGTTTCCCTCCGCGAATTTCCGAATAGAGATAGGGGACGATGATCGAGAAGATCATGATGAGCATGATGATCGCCGAGGATGCACCGATGCCCATGGAATTGCGCGTGAACGTGTAGGAATACATGAATGTCGCCGGCAGCTCGGTCGCCTGCCCCGGCCCGCCACCGGTCAACGCGACCACAAGGTCGTAGGCCTTGATGGCGAGGTGCGCGAGAACGACGAATGCGGACAGGAAGACCGGCCGCATCAGTGGAATGATGATGCGGCGATAGGTCATGACGGTCGAGGCGCCATCGATCTGCGCCGCCTTGATGATTTCATTGTCGACACCGCGAAGGCCGGCCAGAAACATCGCCATGACAAAGCCCGACGACTGCCAGACGGCGGCGATCACCACGCAGTAGATGGCGTAGTTGCGATCCTTGATCCACGCAAACTGGAAGCTTTCCCATCCCCATAGATGCATGGTGTTCTGCAGGCCGATGCCGGGATCCAGAAACCATTTCCACGCCGTGCCCGTAACGATGAAAGACAGCGCCATGGGATAAAGATAGATCGGCCGCAGAAAGCCTTCGCCGCGGATTTTCTGGTCGAGCAGGATCGCCAGGAACAGGCCGAGAACCGAGCAGATGATGATGTAAAGGGACGCGAAGATCGCGAGGTTGCTGATCGCCCGCCACCAGTGCGGTAGCGCCCAGAGCCGCTGGTAATTCATCAGCCCGACGAAATTATAGGAGGGCAGCATCTTACTGTCCGTCAACGACAGGAAGCCCGTATAGGCAATGAAGCCATAGACGAAAATGATTATGACGACGAAGCTTGGAGCCAGAACAAGCTTCGGTAACAGCTCCTGAAGTCGACTACGACCAGTCATCGCGCAGATATCCTTGATCCTTGAAACAGCGCCCGATGCTTGCCGTTTCCGTCAATGAGAGCATTTCCAGGAAAAGTGGACCCCGGTTTTCCGTTCGGAAATGCGACAAAACAAAGAGTTTAGGTAGCCGAAGGCGACAGGCTGCCTGCACGGCGCCCGGACGGTTCGACTGCGATTTCATGCGAGCATTGGTGCGGCGGGGGCATGCCCCCACCGCATTTTTGCGCGTTTACTTTGCGGCTGCGACGGCAGCAGGCAGTTCGACGATTGCTTCATCCGGTGTCAGTTCACCGTTGAACTCACGGGTAACGACGTCGTAGATCGCGTTTTTGACGGCAGCCGGGTTGGCGTGACCGTGGGCCATCGAGCCGAAGAGCTTGCCGCTCTTGTCGGCTTCGGCAAGATCGGCAATCGCCTTCTTGCCGCAGGCGTCGAAGGCCTCGTTGGACACGTCGGACCGGGCCGGAGCCGAACCCTTCACGACATTGAATGCCGACTGGAAGGTTGGGCTTTCGATTGCCGCCGCCATTTCCATCTGCGCCGGCACCTTGTCGGCGGCCACCTTGAACATGGCGAACTGGTCGGAGTTGAAGGTCACCGCGCCCTGCGTTTCAGGATAACGGACGCAGACAAAGTCCGTGCCCGGCACCTTCTTCGCCTTGACGAATTCACCCTTCGCCCAGTCGCCCATGAACTGAACGCCGGCCTTGCCTTCGATGACCATGGCGGAAGCAAGGTTCCAGTCGCGGCCGGAGAAATTGTCATCCACATAGGTACGAAGTTTCGTCATGCGCTCGAAAGCGGTCTTCATCTTCTCGCCGCCAAGGGCTGCCGGGTCGAGGTCGATGAATGCCTGCTTGTAGAAATCGGTGCCGAGCGACAGCACGACCGCGTCGAAGATCGTTGCGTCCTGCCATGGCTGTCCGCCGGCAGCGATCGGGGTGATGCCCTGCGCCTTGAAGTTGTCGAGCATGGCGACCAGCTCGTCCCAGTTCTTGGGCTCCTTGCCGCCAGCCTTGTCGAGCGCCGCCTTGTTGATCCACATCCAGTTGGTGGAATGCACATTTACAGGTGCGGCAATCCAATGGCCGTCATATTTCGAGAAGCGCTGCAGCGCTTTCGGAATGACCTTGTCCCAGCCATCCTTGGCCGCCAGCTCATCGAGGTTGCCGAGAGCCCCTTCTTTCGCCCAGTCCTGAATGTCGAAACCAAGCATCTGAACGGCGGTCGGCGCATTGCCGGCGGTAACGCGGGCGCGCAGCACCGTCATGGCTTCCGTGCCGCCGCCGCCGGCGACAGGCATATCGGTCCAGGTAATGTTCTTTGCCTCAAGGTCCTTCTTCAGGACGTCGAGTGCGGCAGCCTCGCCGCCGGATGTCCACCAATGCAGAACTTCGACATTTTCCGCCGCCTGTGCAGCGCCGGCCATCATTGACACTGCCAATGCAGTGGTTGTCAGAAATTTGCGCATATGTTCCTCCCATTGTCGCAAATTAAAGCGAGGAGATCCCCGCCCCGTCACCCGTCCTCCTCAGACGCAGTCAGTCTAACCGGCTAGGCCGGTTTTTCAGTCTGCGGCATCCACCAGCTGGTTCGGCCGCCAATATGCATGTTCAGGGTCTTGGTTTCCGTATAGTCCTCGACCGCATGGCGACCGAGTTCCCGGCCGAGACCGGACTGCTTGTAGCCTCCGAACGGCAGCTCGCTCGCGCCATCCATGAAGGTATTCATCCACACCGTACCGGCCCGCACGCGGCGCCCGATTGTCAGGCATGTATCGAAATCGCGGCTCCAGACCCCTGCGGACAGGCCGTAATCGACGGAATTGGCGATCTCGATAGCTTCTGCGGTTGTCTCAAATGTCAGAACCGAAAGGACCGGTCCGAAAACTTCCTCACGCGCAACGGCCATGGCCGGCGTGACATCCGATAGAATGGTAGGCGCCATGAACTGACCCATTCCCAAGTCCAGCTTTTCTCCCCCATGAGCGATCTGTGCGCCGCTGTTTTTCGCATCTGAAACGTAACCGGAGATTTTTTCAAGATGCTGCGGCGTAATGATTGCGCCGACCTGTGTCGTCGGGTCCAGAGGATCACCTACCTTGACATGTCTGGCAAGCTCGCCGACGCGCTTGACCACGTCCGCCGCGATGCTTTTGTGAAGAATGAGGCGCGACCCGGCATTGCAGCACTCGCCGGCATTAAAATAAGCTCCGAAGACCGCCGCATCGATGAATGCATCGAGATCCGCATCAGGGAAAACGATCTGCGGGTTCTTGCCGCCCAGTTCGAGCGAGACCTTTTTCAGGCTCTGCGCGGCATTGACCATGGTCAGCTTGCCGACGCCCGTGGAACCCGTGAAAGAGACCATGTCAACTGAAGGATGCGAGGTCATGATCGAACCGACCTCGGCGCCTGTTCCGGTCACGATGTTGACGACACCCTTCGGCACGCCGGCTTCCTGCAGGATTTCGCCGAGAACGAGCGTGGAACCGGAACTGAGTTCCGAGGGCTTTACAACCGTGGTGCAGCCGGCCGCCAGCGCGAAAGGCAACTTCTGACCGACAATCAGGAAAGGGAAATTCCAGGGCGTGATGATAGACACGACACCGATCGCCTCACGCAGAACAACACCGAGCGTGCCGTCACCGAGCGTATTATAGCTTTCGCCATGCAAATCTCTGGCAAGTGCGGCTGCATAACGCCAGATATCGACGGAACCGGCGATTTCACCACGCACCTGCGTAATCGGCTTTCCAGCCTCGATGGCATCGAGATAGGCAAGCTCTTCGGATCGCGCGGCAATGAGGTCGGCAGCCTTCAACAGAATTGCCGAGCGTTCGGAGGCAGTCATGCGCGGCCATGGCCCGGTATCAAAAGCGGTCCGTGCCGCCGCTATCGCCCGTTCCGCATCGGCCTTGGTTCCGTATTGAAAGCGGCTGACGACGGAGCCATGGCCAGGCGCTATCCGCTCGATCGGATCGACGTTGCCTTCGACCCATTGGCCGTCGATGAACATCTTGAAATCCCTGGCGGACTGGTCGCTCAGCATTTTCGGATTGATCAGAACCGTCATCACCATTCTCCGTTAAATATTGCCGGACGCTTTGCGCTAAATGCCGCCACGCCTTCCTTCAGGTCGCCGGTCTTGGCAGCCAGGATGGAACCCAATGCCTCGACCGCCGTGCCATTGTCTTCACCGCTTGCCGAAGCGATCATCAGTTTGACGATCTCGGACGCAGCAGGGCCACGCGCGGCAATACGCTGCGCATAATCTTTCGCGGCGGTCAGAGCATTGCCAGTCGGGGTGACGGCATCGACAATCCCAAGCGCGAGCGCTTCCTGCGCGCTGAATGTCTCACCGCCGAGCGCCATCCGGCGCACGGGCTGCGCGCCGAACCGCCTGACCAGCCGCTGCGTACCCGACCAGCCCGGCACCATGCCGAGGCTGGTTTCCGGCAGACCGATCTTGATCTGCTCCTCGGCAATACGAATGTCCGCGATACCCGCCAGTTCGAGGCCGCCGCCAAGCGCATGGCCGTTCAGCGCGGCGATCAACGGCACCCGCAAGGTCGCAAGCCGTTCGAAGACCCGGTGACCATGGCGAACCCAAGCGTGGCCAAATTCCTGAGGCTGCATGCCGCCCCATGCCCTGATGTCGCCACCGGCGGAGAAACCCTGCCCCTCGCCGGTCAGGATCGCCACACGGACCGCGCTGTTTGCCTCGACCTCATCGGCGGAGGCCATCAGCGCCTCGAGCATATTGAGATCGAGAGCATTGCGTTTTTCCGGCCGCGATACCGTCAGGATCGCGATGTGACCGTCGACCTCGACGCGGACCGTGCCGTTAGCCATGGAAGGTTCCCTCCAGCACGCGGGCGCTTTTTTTGGGCAGCGCAAGTCCGATATTGGCTTCGGTAAAAAGCGAGCCGTCCATCACCTTGAGATCGTCGGCGACGATAAGCTCGAATTCGGACTGGTCGAGAATCTGGGTCTGCAAATCGATGCCCGGCGCGATTTCCGTCAGCACGATGCCTTGCGGCGTCAGTTTCATCACGCAGCGTTCGGTGACATAGGTGATGTCCTGACCCTGTTCGATTGCCCTGCGGCCGGAGAAGGTCACGTGTTCGACTTCATTGACGAGCTTCTTCAGCTTTCCTTCTTTTTCGACAATCAGCTTGCCATCATTGATCGACAGCTTTGCCCCCGCATTGAACATGCCGGAAAAGACGATTTTTCTCGCCCTCGCCGTGATGTCGACGAAGCCGCCCGCGCCGGCGGTCACATGCGGACGGAAGGAAAGCTTCGAGACATTGACGGAGCCGTCCCGGCCGATTTCGAGGAAGGACAGAAGCGACGCGTCGAAGCCCGCCCCCTGGAAATAGGTGAACTGATAGGGCGACGGCATATAGGCGTCGGCATTCGAGGCGCAGCCGAAGGCGAAATCCAGTAGCGGAACCCCGCCGACCGCCCCCTGCTCGATCACCCAGGTCACGGCGCCATGCAGCCCTTCTTCCAGCAGAATTCTCGGCACATTGGCGGAAATGCCGAAACCAAGATTGACGCAGCTTCCAGCCTCAAGTTCCTGCGCCACACGGCGGGCGATCACTTTCTGGATGTTGAATTCCGGAACCTCGAATGAATCGAGCGGATGGAAAACCTCTCCCGAAATCGCCGGATCATAGGCCGTCTGGGTCGTCTGCTTCTGATCGGGATCGACCACCACATAATCCACCAGCATGCCGGGCACCCGCACATCGTGCGGCTTGAGCGAGCCTTCCTTGGTGATGCGCTTTACCTGCGCAATGATGATGCCGCCATTGTTGCGGGCGGCGAGCGCCTGATCGAGACCTCCGAGATAAGCGCCCTCATGTTCGTAGGAGAGATTGCCGCGCTCATCGGCGGTCGTCGCCCGAATGATCGTCACCTGCGGAATGATCGAGGGGAAATAGAGCCAGTCCTCGCCCTCGAAAATCACCCGTTTGACGACAGGCTCGGCCGCAGCCAAAGCATTCATCGCACAGCCCTGACGGGCCGGATCGACAAAGGTATCGAGGCCGATTTTGGTCAAGACGCCAGGACGCTTTGCGGCCGCCTCGCGATGCATGTCGAACATGATGCCGGATGGAATATTATAGGCCGGGATTTGATCTCCGGTGACCATCTGCCAGATCAGCGGCGGCTCTGCGCTGGAAGGGCCGGACGGGTATGAACCACCAATGATCCTTTTCAACAGGCCTTTTTTTGCGATGTGATCGACACCCTTGATGCCGCTCATGTCACCGGCGGCAATCGGATGAAGTGTCGTGATGTTCTTCGGATGTCCGGTCGCATCGAAGCGGTCACCGATCGCCTTCAACATCAGATCGGGGCAACCCAGACCGCTTGACGACGAAACGGACACGATTGCGCCATCTGGAATGAGATCCGCTGCCTGTGCTGGAGTAATGTGTTTTTTCATGACCGGCTCTCGATTCCCGTTTTGACCCGAACAGCGGCCCCGCTTTTTGAAGCTTCGACGACGGCAAGCCCGGTCGCCAGCGACCAGATGCCGTCTTCAGCAGTCGCGGAAGGTTTGCCGCCGGTGATGGCCGCGTGGAAAGCTTTGAGCGCGACCTCATAGAGATTGTCGGAACCCGCCTGGATTTCCTCCTCGCCAGCCTCGGTTCGAAGCACCACAGTGCCGACCGACTTCTGGGTCATCACATTTCTGGCGATCAGGGAGCCTTCGGTGCCATGAACCTCGAAACCGGTCTCGGCATATCTGGTCGTGAAGCCATCGTGGAACTGCGCGATAAGACCGTTTTCGAAACGAATGACACCCATGACGGCGTCTTCAAGTCCCTCCCGGCTCATGCCGCCAGCTTGCGAAAATGCGATGACTTCGACCGGATCGGCACCCAGCACGAAGCGAAGCGTGTCGACGTCATGGACGGTGATGTCGAGGATGACACCACCGCCCGCAGACGGCTTGTCCAGCCGCCAGCCCTGCAGATGCGGCGGCAGGTAAACCGCATGAAAAACGCGCGCGCTCAGCGGTTTTCCGATTCTGCCGGCCGCTATCGCATCGCGCATCACACGGTGGGTTGGCGCATTACGCAGATGATGATTTGTCGCCAGAACGACATTTGCCTTGCGCGCCGCCTCCGCCATTGCGTGCGCCTCTTCGAGCGACATGGCCAGAGGCTTTTCACAAAGGATATGTTTCCCTGCGCGGGCGGCGGCAAGCGCCTGCTCGCAATGCAGATCATTCGTCGTCGAAATATAGACCGCATCGATGGCCGGATCGGCAAGAAGCGACGCCAGATCCGCGGCAACATTCGGAATGCCGTTTTCCGCCGCATATTCCGCCCCGCGAACAGGGTTGGAACTCAGAACGGAAACGACCTCACCGCCGCTTTTTCTAATTGCGCTAATCACCCATTCACGGGCGATCGTGCTTGCACCGATCAATCCCCAACGCACCGTCATGCCAACGTCCTCCCGACTTCATTCCGCCCTGCCCCGCAGCTCTCCCGTACAACGAGCCGAACCGCCGTTGTCACCGCCTCCGCATCGGCCTTCTCCGAATTGATCTGCTTGAGAAGCAGCTGTGCTGCCCGCCTGCCAATCCCCTGGGGGTCGACGGCAATCGTGGTCAGGGCCGGCACCGTCGTCTTGGCTTCAATGACATCGTCAAAGCCGACAACCGCGAAATCCCGCCCCGCCTCCATCTGCCGGGCGCGCAGCCCGTCGCAAACACCAAAAGCCACGGCGTCGTTGAAGCAGACGGCGGCCGTGACCGGATCGCTTGCTTCGAGCACGCGTCCGATCGCCTCTACACCGCCGGCACGCGAGGGCGCGCAGGGAACAACCGCCGTTTCCTGAAAAGTCAGACCGGCGACAGCCAGGGCATCCCGAAAGCCGCTGACCCGTTCGTGAAAAACCGCCGTATCGGGAAAGCCACCCATGAAGGCGATGCGGGTGTGGCCGAGCGAGGCGAGATGGGCCACCGCCTGCGCCATACCAGACTGATTATCCGATGCCACTGACGAGACTTTCGCTCCGGGCAGGCTGCGAACAACAACCACGACGGGAATGCCGGCGGCTGTCAGCGGCTTGAAATCGAGCGGATCGGTCGCACGGGCGGGCGACACGATCAGCCCGGAAATGCCATGCTCGCGCATCGAGGCAATCACCTCGCGCTGCCGGTCGATGCTTTCACTGGTATTGGCGAGAAATTGCACATAGCCGGCCGATTGCACGACCGTGTCAACGCCGACGGCAAGTTCCGCAAAAAAGCTGTTCGTCAGATCATTGACGACGACCCCGATGATTTTCGATTTCGCGCTGGTCTGGCGCAGGTTCGCAGCGCCGCGATTATAGACATAACCAAGTTCGCGCATTGCCGCATTGACCTTGGCCCGCGTTCCCTCATTGACGAGCGGAGACCCCCGCAGGACCAGCGAGACGGTCGATTTCGACACGCCCGCAGCCTGCGCGATATCTATAACGGTTACCCGTCCGCCAGTCATTGAAGCCCTCCCATGCCTTTCCTCGAAATTGAGGCTAATTAATTGGAACGTTCCAATTTTGTCAAGCGACATTGCCGAACCAAAAATGAAAACAACGGGACAGAGAATAAAAATCATCAAATAATTTATTTATTTCAATGCATTATAGGAAATTTTTGATTCTTGTAATTTCCGTGAACTCTTCGAAATTTGCGACGGCATGCGCTTGAAAAATGGAACGTTCCAAAATACGCTAATGTTTCTTCCCAACAGGAGCAATGTTTATCAGGCCTGCAATGCCGGGCGAACGCGACGTTCAGCAATGCAAGACCGAGCCCAAGCGACAATGCTTGCCCTTCAGTCACTATGGACAGTAGTTTACCGTCAAGCGCTCAGCCTGATGAGCGATCTACCCTCATTCCGGAGCAATGAATGACAATAGAAACGCCTTCACTTGACGCCTTGCGGGCAGAACTCGCAGCGCTCCAGCTCAACACATTCAATTACGATTTCGCATGGAAACTGGGCAGCCTGATAAGACAGCGCGCGGCATCACAGGAGCTTCCCGTCGCAATCGAGATAAGGCACGGCACAGACGTGGTCTTTGCCACTCTCCTGCCCGGCGCGACCATCGACAACTTTGGGTGGACACGGCGCAAATGTGCCGTCGTTCATCGCTTTCATCGCAGCTCGCTTCAGGTCCGGCTCGAATCCGAATTGAAGGGGTATGACTTCAACACCCGATTTGGCCTGCCGACGAGCGATTACGTCGCGAGCGGCGGCGCGTTTCCGCTCACCATCCGTGGAGGCACGCTGATCGGGTCGGTGGGTGTCAGCGGATTGCCTGACGTGGAAGACCACAAGCTGGTTACACTCTGCCTGACGGAGATGCTCGCAGGCTGACAAACGGCAGTGCCGCTGGCTCCCGGATGCGCGGCAAGCTTGCGCCAATCGTGATGACGCATCTGCCGCTATAAAACGAGAGTACCGGGAGTTACCTTTTTTCTGCGACCGGATCAGATGCGATCCCGGCCCAGAGTTCGCGCGCCATCGCCTGAAGAAGAAGGGACTCCGTCCACCTGTCGGTCGAATCATTGCCGTCCCGCCCCGTAATCGCATAGGGTTGCGGACCCAGTTCGCAGGTGAAGACCAGTTCGGCGTCCGGCGCGGCGCGGGAGCGCCAGTGCTGGAAACCATAGTCCCACCACTCAAGAAAGAGATCGACCCAGGGGCGATGGTGCGGGAAGGAAATCTCGATCTGGATCTGTTCACACGAACCGATACGGCCGTGAAAAGCCTGCGCATTTTGAAGGATACGGCGGATCTGCGCCTGGCTCTCGTCCTCGACCGGGAAAGCGAATTCGCGGGCAACCAGATAATGCGACAGGTCTGCCAACAGGGGCAATGCGGGGCGCTGGTCGAGAAAATCCAGCGTCAGCAGCAGGTCGCTGGTGATGCGGTGGCGATGCGTCTCGATGAATACGGCAACGCCAGCGTCTTCGGCCAGCCGCATCCACCCGTCTAGAAGCGGCAGGCAATCCTCGACCCGGCGCGGGCGGACATCCGCCTGCAGATCAATGTGGCTGACCGGAAATTCCATCGCCAAGTCCAGCGACAGACGCAGATCCTCAACGGTGCGCGGAAAGCACACACCCTCGATCTTGAGGCCAGTGCCGCGGATCGCCTCGTTCAGGCGAACAACATCCTCCCGATTGGTGTAGTGCGCGCTGACGCCATCGAAACCGGCCGCCACGATCATCTCGATATTTTCATCAAGACTGCGTTCCAAGCCATCCGTGTGACGACGTTCCATGGCCCAGAGCGACTGAAAAACAAGCAGCTTCTGCATCAGGCTGCCCGCGCGCTTTTCAGAAGTGCCTTGAGGTTTACCGTCGGGTCGGCCAGCACCGATGGATCGGGGCTGATGCCCGCAGCGATCAGCATTTCGGCGAGCTTGATGTCTTTCGCAACCGCGTTTCCTGTTCCAAGACCGGCGGCGGCCACGAGCCGTCCATCATCCAGAAAAAACGCCAGCTCCCCGCCTGCGAGCGGGCGAATGACGCTGTGATGATCCAGCTGCGGCAACCCGGCAACCTGCAGGCCGAGATCATATTGATCCGACCAGAACCATGGAATAGCGGCGAAAATCTCGGTGGCGCCGAGAGCGTTGCGGGCGGCCGTTTCCGCCTGGTTGCGGGCATTGCGCCAGCTTTCGAAACGGATATGGCCCCCACCGGGCTGGGATACAGCCGCGCAATCGCCCGCCGCGAATATATGCGGATCGCTGGTCCGCAGGTGGCGGTCGGTCAGAATGCCGTTACCCACCGCCAGACCGGCCGTTTCGGCCAATCCTGTTTCAGGCAGGACGCCGATTGCCGAGACGACGAGATTTGCGGGCACCCTGCCGCCGTCCATGAGCACAACGGCGTCAGGCGCGATCTCGGCAACGCCCTGCCCCAGGTAAAACTGCACCCCTTCGTCAATATGCCGTGCATGTATCTTTGCCGCAAAATGCGACGGAACGGCGCGTCCGAGCGGCTTTGGCGCGGCCTCGACAATGCTGACGGCGACACCCTTGCTGCACAACACTGCCGCAAGCTCCATGCCGATCAGACCGCCGCCGATAATGGCGACGCGACTACCAGCTTCGGCGCGGGAGAATATCGCTGCCGCATCTGCATAGGTTCGGAAGTCCAGAGCCTGCCCCGCACCCGGACATGCCAGCTTTCTGGGGCTCGCTCCCGTTGCCATAAGCAGTTTGTCATAGTCCAGCACCCGGCCATCGCTTAGCGCTACGGTTCGCATATTTGCGTCGATACGCTGCGCCGAGACACCCTGAAGATAGCAAATCCGAGCGGCCTCGAACGCCTCGGGCGCGCAGATCTGTTGCATGTGCACCGCACCGTTGAGCGGTTTGGAAAGCGGCGGGCGCTCATAGGGCAGATGCGGTTCGGCCCCGACCAGCGTGACGGAACCGGAATAACCCGACTCGCGCAAGGCAAATGCCGCCCGGGTGCCGCATTCGCCGGCACCAACAATGACGATACGGTCCATAATTCTCTCCGTGTTGAGATGGACCGGCACCTCGGGATGGAAGCGCCGGCCGGGAGGATCAGTTCTTTCGGCTGTACTCGCCCATGTTGCCTGGCGTCACCAGTTCAAACGGCACCCAGACCTCCTTGTCGACGCTCTTTGCACGGGCCAGCCCAATGGCGGCGTCGACTGCGCTCGCCGACTGTCCGGCGGCGTTCTGGAACACGGTCACATCCAGATCGCCCGCCGCCATTGCGGCAAGAGCATCCTGCGTGGCATCGATGCCGACGACGATCACATCATCCATCGGCACGCCCGCCGCCTTGAAGGCCTGGATTGCACCGATTGCCATTTCATCATTATTGGCGAAAACCACATCGATCGGCCGTCCGGCGGTAATCCAGTTTGTGGTCAGGTCCATGGCATTCGTTCGCGTCCAGGCCGCGGACTGCTCGTCGGCGATGGCTGCTCCCTTGCAATCACCCGCCGCCAGCGTTTCCTTGACCGACGAGGTGCGATCGCGCGAGGCCTGATGCGCCAGATCACCCATCAAAATAAAGGCCTGTGCATCACCTGCCTTGTTCTTCTGCTTCAAGAGATCACAGGCCGCCTCGGCACCGAGCCTTCCCGCATCGGTCTCCTTCGAGCCGACATAGGCCTGCTTTTCCGGTAGCCGACCGATATTTTCGGGTGCGATATTAAGATAGACGAGCGGGATGCCGGCCTTCTGCGCTGCTTCGCTTATACCGGGTGCGGCGGACGTATCCGTCAAGGTCACGATGATCGCGTCCACCTTGGAAGCGATGAAATTGTCCACCTGGCTGCGCTGTTTGGAAACATCCGTCTGCGCATCCTCGACCTGCAGTTTGACGCCATCCATTTTGGATGCTCTTGCGCTAAGCCCCTCCCGCAGAAGCGTCTGAAAGTTGTTGTCGAAGCTTTGCATCGAAACACCGATCGTTTCGGCCGATGCCCCGCCCGCCATGAGAGCCGCCAGAACGGCGATCGTACAGATTGATCTCATATGTCATCCTCCCAATAGGCGCCGGGCCGCCCGATCGCATTCCGGGGGCTCAAGAGGCCCGCGTGATCTCGCCTATCCGATGGTTATGCGGACTTCCCCATCGACCACTTCCGTCGGATAGGTTTTCAGGTTTTCGCAGGCGGGAAGCCTGAGGGCCTCGCCGGTGCGATAGTCGAAGGCGCCGGAATGCTTGGGACATTCCACCTCGAAATCCATGACGAGCCCGTCTGCAAGATGGATCGCCTCGTGGGTGCAAAGGCCGGCGGTGCAGTAGACGCTATCGTCCGGGCCGCGGTAGATCGCGTAAGTGCGACCGCCGTGATCGAAGCGGATGGCTCCTTCCTGTTCGATATCGTCAAGTTTGCAGGCCGAAATCCAGGTCAACAGATTGCTCATTCAGCTGCCTCCCCGATTGTGTTGCGCGCCTTGCGGGCCGCGATTTTTTCCTTCCGTTTGCGATAACGTTCCTGCATCCGCGCCTCGCCCTCGGCAGAGCCGTCGTGCCAGGTGCCGAACCAGCGATCGAGCGGGATCAGCGCATCGCCGTAATTCACCTCGAAATATTTGTGGTGCAGGTAATGCGCATAGGCATGGCTATCGACCAGCCCGTTCTCCCCGACTTCCACCTTGTCGAAGCCGACATGGCCGGGAATGGCGCCGAAACCGGCGTAGTGAAGCTGATACAGCATCAGGATGGGGTTTGACGGCAGGATCAGGTGATAGAAGGCGGTCCCGAAATAGAGAAAGTGCTCGATGGGGTGCATCGACAGCGACGACCACGGCGACGGATTCACCGAATTGTGGTGAACGGAATGCACCCATTTATAAAGAAGCGGTGTGTGAATGAGCCGGTGAATGCAGAAGAAATGGAACTCGTGAATGATCGGGACCACGAGTGCGACAACGGCGAGTGTCCAGGGGTTCTCCGTAAAGCTCAGCCACGGCGCATAACCCTTGGCATAGGACCACAGCATGACAACCTCTATGGCAGTCCAGATGGTGACGCCCGACAGGAAGGTGCGCAAAATATTGTCGAGGTTCTGGCTTTCGAACCAGAAGGCATTGCTCTTGTTATCGGCCGGGAACTTGCCGTTATATTTGAAGCGGTTTTCCTGCCGCTTCAGAACATAGAGGTGAAGCTCGAAAGCGCCGTAGAAAAGCAGGACGCAGATCGCGTTGACGGCGTAAAGCCAGGCAATCCAGCCGATCCCGAAAACCTGCATGGTCTCCATTGGCGGAATGACCCAGGCCCAATAGGCGACGGCAGACGCCGCAAAGATCGCGTTCCATGGAAAAAAATAATGGGGCAGCCATTTCACCAGCGCAACCAGCTTTGGTGGAAAGGCAAAAAGCGGCGCCGTTTCAATCGGCTCGTTGGGAGCCCAGTCGCCGCGCTTGTTTCGCGTTCCATATTTTAGATCGTCCATAGCTCTCCTCCCGGCGGATCGCATCTGTCTGCGGCCGCGTGATGTCACGATGGGAGGAGCGCGCATTCGGCACGGTGATCAGTTCGGGTTTCCCCGGAACTCCGCCTCCTCCATGACAAAAATCTATCAGAAGGCGAGACGGGCGGCGAAGCTTGGTTTGATCAAATCAGATCAAAGCCCTTCGGGGGTAATGGTGATGAAGCGTATGGGAGCCGAATCCGGTTCGATGGTGGTCAGTCCAAGACGACGCAGGACAAGATCGAGCGCGCGCTGGGCCTGCGCCTCGGGCGCCTGATCCAGCACCACGTCCATGAAGCCATCACGCAGGGCCGCCCGCGTATAGTCCGTCAGCTCATGCCCGACGAACATCAGGTCGCGGGCGGGACGCTGACGGCGCAGGACGTCGATGAGGGCGGAATTCGCGCCGCCGGCATTATAAAGGCCGACAAGATCCGGATAGATTTCGAGTGCCGAACTTAGATATTCCGCGCTGTAGAGTTCGTCGTCACGCGTAAAACCAAGCCATTCAAAGGCGACAGGGCCAGGATGTTCGAGAAAGTAATCGGAGAAACCGCGAATGCGTTCGCGGTGCACCTGGTAGATGGGGTGGCACAGCGCAACGATCGGGCCTTGCCTGCGGCTCATCCGGGCGATGAAGTGTGCCGCCGTCCGCCCGGCGGCATAGTTGTCAATACCGACGAAATCTCCCCGATCCTCGGAGGCACGGGTGACCACATGGACGACCGGAACACCCCGCTTCATAACCGCCTCCACCGCTGCGCCAACCAAAGGGCTGCTGGGAACCGCCAGGATCAGGCCGGCGCGCGCCACATCCGTCGACAGGATGCGCTTTGCAATCTCCTCGGGCTTCATTTCCTCAACAAAGCTGCGCTGAACGATAAGGAGAGGATCAAGCGTCTGGGCAATCCTCTCAAAGGCTTTGGAAAGCCGCCGATAAAATGTCGTTTCGGGGCGAACCATCAAGACGTCTATGCGCAGCAGCCCGCGATGCGCGTCCGGCAGCGTGCGTGGGTAATCAAGGTTGCGTGCAGCGATAACGACTTTCTCGACCAGTTCGGGCCGAACGCCACCCCTTCCGTTCAGAACCCGCTCGACAGTTGCGGTCCCCACCCCGGCAAGACGTGCAATGTCCCTGTAGTTCGCCTTGCCCACCTTCGCCATCCCCCCGATACCTGGGCGACATATCTGGTCTCGCCCAATTCTCTCGCCATTGTTGATTTACACGATAGCGGGTGGATTAACATGGCATCCCGCATCCTTCTGATCGCAATGGATGTGGCCGGGCGCATCCGCGCACAGGATACCGAATCACTTGCTCCACACACCACGGAGTAGCCAAGCGGCTGGCCCGCTCCCCAAACAGCCCGCTTTCCACCTGCAAAAGGCCTACGCTGGCAAACTGCAATCAAGATTTTGATTTACAACAGTTTTTATAACTATCTGGACTTTCAGCCAAACCACATCAGGTTGTGCTTCCTATTGCATTTCGCCCGGTAGTTTTTCAGGCCGCCGCGTTAAGGATTTATTAACTCAATCGAAGCGAACATTAGCATATTCTTATTACCCGCTATTCGGGTGATAATTTGTTGCGTACCGCCAGCGAATTCAACGGTGCGACAGCATGGGGAGAGAGCATGAGGTTCGTGAAATCACGCCATATCGCATTGCTTGCAGCACTGATCTCCGCGCCAGCGTCAAGCCTCGCGCAGACATCCACGACGGCAGACTTTACCGTACAGATAACCATTCAGGCGGCATGCCAGATCAACTCCGCCGGTTTGCTCAATTTCGGCAATAGTGGCTTCATCACGGGTAACGTGGATGCCACCAGCCAGATTGTCGTGCAATGCACGTCAAGCACGCCATACTCGCTGGGATTGAGCGCTGGAGCGGGCACCGGCGCTACCGTTGCAAATCGCCTGATGACCGGCCCGAGCGGTGCAACCGTCTCCTACTCCCTGTATCGGGATTCCGCCCACACGCTGCTGTGGGGAAATACGATCGGCACGGACAGGCAGACGGGAACGGGAACGGGCGGGGCACAGACATATACCGTCTACGGGCAAGTGCCTCCCCAGACGACACCCGTGCCCGGCGTTTATACGGACACAGTGAGGGCCACGCTTACCTATTGATCGCCAGAGGGAGGATCGCGCATGCGTCTTTTTACCTTAGCGGCTGCGTTTATTGCCGGTTTGTATGTTTCACCGTCACACGCCACATCATTGCGGGTCTCACCCGTTATCCTGGATCTCAAGGCGCCGGCGGCAGCATCCAGTCTTCGAATATGGAATGATGCGAAAACGCCCATCAACGTTCAGGTCAGAATTTTCCGCTGGACCCAGCAAAACGGAGAGGATGTCCTGACCGCCGCACAGGATGTGGTTGCCAGCCCGCCCATGACCCAACTGAAACCGGGGGCGGAAAACCTTGTCCGCATCGTCCGGCTCTCGAAAACGCCGATCAAGGCGGAAGAGAGCTACCGCGTCATCGTCGATGAACTGCCGTCAAGGACCAAATCCCCATCCGGCACCATCAATCTTGTCGTGCGTCACTCCATACCCGTTTTCTTCTCGAATGCGACCGCGGGTGACGCCGAGGCAACGTGGTCAGTGACACCGCAGGCCAATGGTTATCGCGTGACGGTTTCCAACAGGGGCCTGAAGCGGCTGCGGATCGCCAATCTCAAACTGCTCGGTGGCAACGGGCAGCCAGTCGCCCAGCAACAGGGGCTGGTGGGCTATGTGCTCGGCCAGTCGGGCACGAGCTGGGTCGTTCCGGCACCGAATGGCAAGAGAGCCGGCGGCACGGTGAAGATTTCAGCGGACAGCGAAGGCGGCCCTGTCAATGCGACGGCGCGCGTCACCGGCGGATAGCCTCGCCGTTTTGACGATTGCAGGTTTGACGATCATTTCATCGAGCAGTTTTTCCATGGCGCAGGATTTACCCCCTGCGGCATCACAGGCCTCTTTTGCCGCAGAAGAGCCGAGACAATTGCAGCTCGAAGTCTACATCAACGATGTTTCGACAGAACTGATCGCCACATTTCGTCAAGACGACGCCGGTACACTTTTCATAGAGCCGGTCCAGCTGAGAAATGTCGGAATTACACCCGTTGACAGTGCGGTTGGCGGTGATGGCTGGGTCGATATTTCCAGACTGCCCGATGTGACGGCACGTTACGACGAGAGCAGTCAATCCGTCTATTTCACGCTCCCGACCGCGGCGCGGGCCAGCAAGGTCATCGACGCATCCGGCAAAAATGACCGGGACAAGGACGAAGAGGCGCAGGACAGGGCGCTAAGCAATTGGGGAGGTCTGGTGAATTACACGATTTACGGATCATCCGGTGGCGAAAGATGGTCGGATATTGCCGACTTCAACGGCGTTTCCGCCTTGCTGGAAGGCCGCGTTTTCGGCCCGCTCGGGGTATTGTCGTCGTCTCAGGTGCTCAGCACATCGCAACTCGACCAGTTTGATACGAGACGGCTCGACACCACCTGGAGCTATTCCGATGAAGACACGCTGACGACCTATCGGGCAGGCGATCTGATTACAGGCGGGCTTGCCTGGACGCGCCCGACGCGGCTGGGTGGTCTACAGATACGAAGAAATTTCGATCTTCGGCCAGACATGGTGACGATGCCGATGCCGGCATTTTCCGGCTCCGCGGCGGTGCCATCGACTGTCGATGTCTATGTCGACAATATTCGCCGCATATCGCAGGACGTTCCGGAAGGGCCATTCTCCATCACCAATCTTCCCGTCGTCAGCGGTGCGGGCAATGCGCGGCTGGTGGTGCGCGATGCCCTCGGTCGCGAGACGGTGTCGGAAACGCCGTTTTTCGCCTCGGCGGACTTGCTGGCGAAAGGGCTGATCGATTTTTCCGCCGAACTCGGCTTTGCCCGGCGCGACTACGGCACCTCGTCTTTCGACTACGATGAAAGGCTGCTGGGGTCAGCAACAGTGCGCTACGGATTTTCGGATAAGCTGACACTGGAAGGCCATGCGGAAGGCGGTGAGGATTTTTATAATGTCGGGGTTGGCGGTGTCTTTACACTCGGCGATTTCGGATTGGGCACGGTTTCCGGCGCAACCAGCCATTTCCGGGAGGAAAGCGGTTATCAGCTTTCCGCAAGCGTCGAGGCGGAATTGCTCGGCGTTCAGTTCGTTGCCCGCTCACAACGCACGTTTGGTGACTATCACGATATCGCATCCGTTTCCGCAAATACCTCGGAAAACAGAAAAATCTCAGGCCTGCTCAGCGCCCGTGCGCCGCGTTCCCTCGATCAGATATCCGCCTCCACCCAGCTGGCTTTCGATGAGACGAGCCTGAACTTCTCCTACACGCAGCTTGAGACCTTCGATGAGAGGAAATCCCGGCTGCTGGGTCTTTCCGCAACGCGCCGGTTTGGCGAAAACGGCAATATCTTCATCACCGCCTACAAGGACCTGGAAGACGATGGTTCCTATGGCTTTTATGCCGGTCTTTCCTGGACATTCGGGGGCGGCATTTCCAGTTCTGTCGGTTTGTCTTCCAATGCCGACGGATATTCAGCGACAGCCGACATAGCAAAATCCGAACAGCAGACCGAAGGCAGTTATGGCTGGCGTTTGCGTGGCTCCATGGGCAACAGCAATATCGTCTCCGCTTCGGGCAGTTATCGCGGCAGCGTCGCGCGTGTGGCGGCGGGTGTTGATCAGTTCAATGGAACCACGCAGGCCTATGCGCAGGTGGACGGATCGATCGCGATTGCCGGCGGGGATGTTTTCCTTGGCAACCGTATCGATGACGCCTTTGCGGTTGTCGACGCGGGTGCGCCAGGCGTTGAGATTTCACTTGAAAACCGCCCCATCGGCCAGACCAACCGCCGTGGCAAGATATTGCTTCCAAACCTGCATTCCTACGACGTCAACACGATTACCCTCGACCCGAGCAATCTTCCTGTCGATGCACGTATCGACAGGACGAAGCAGACCGTCATTCCGGCGGAAGGTGGCGGGGCGGTTGTCGATTTCAAGGTGGAGACCGAGGGACGTGTGGCGCTGGTAACCTTGAAGAACGAAAGCGGCGACTTCATCGAGGCGGGATCGACCGGCACCATCGATGGCAGCGGCGATTTCGTGGTAGGTTATGATGGGCAGGCCTATCTCGACAATGTTTCCGAGAAGCACCGGCTCCTCATCACGCAGCCGATGAGAGGAGACTGTGAAGCGCAGATCGTTCTTGGCGCCG
This sequence comes from Agrobacterium sp. GW821-FHT14E08, assembly GCF_058803865.1. NCBI lineage: Bacteria > Pseudomonadati > Pseudomonadota > Alphaproteobacteria > Hyphomicrobiales > Rhizobiaceae > Agrobacterium > Agrobacterium sp. GW821-FHT14E08. The sequence continues at coordinate 172,680 of NZ_JBXAPJ010000006.1, forward strand.
CTTCCGAAACACGCACAACTGTTGAAGCCATCTGCAGGAGCGTTCAATGATGATGCTGACCCGTGCGGGCCTTGCCCTCTCCGCTTTTCTTTTTGCCTCTCCCGTATTGGCGCAGAGCTGCAGTTTCAGCATGTCGGATATGAATTTCGGTTTCGTCAACCTCACAAGCGGCAGTGCGGTGGACAGTACCGCGACACTGAACATAACCTGTTCCAACCCATTGTTGACGCTGGGTCTTTCTATTCGCATCTGCCCGAACATCAATGCGGGCAGTGGAGGCCAGTCGGGCGGAATTCGCAGGATGCTGCAGGGCAGCAACGTGCTCAATTATCAACTATATCAAAATTCCGGGCGGACGACGTCCTGGGGATCTCTCGCTCAACCTGCGCTCGGATCGCCTCCACCGATCGATCTGGCGCTACCGCTCCTGTTGAACAGTACAAGCCGTGTCGTTTACGGCAGGATTGCCGCTGGTCAGGCATCTGCAGCGCGAGGCCCATACCTCTCCAGCTTTGCTGGCGCCGAGACCAACTTCACCTATGCCTCGTATCTTCTACTTGCACCGAGTTGCTCGACTGTAACCCAAAATCCCACTCAAGTACCCTTCAACGTCACGGCCGCGGTGGAGCCGACCTGTCTTGTCACAGCCCAACCCATCAATTTCGGCAATCACGGCGTTCTCAGCGCCGCCGTCGATGCGACCGGCTCGATTGCGCTGACCTGCACGGCGAACCTCGCCTATAGCGTTGCTCTCAATGGCGGCCTGAGCAACAGCCCGCCGGCTTCGCGGCGAATGGTGCTTGGCGGCGCGTCGATCACCTACGGTCTTTACCGTGACATCAGCCGCACGAATGTCTGGGGAAATGCCGCCGGGCAGATAGCCACCGGCACCGGCACAGGTAGCCTGCAGACGCTGACCGTCTATGGACGCGTGCCGGCGCAGAATACGCCGGCACCGGGAAATTACTCCGACACTGTCGTTGTGACGGTGAGTTATTGAAGCTGTGCGCCGTGCGATACAGCGCTCAGCCGGATGAAACGTCTCAGGACTTGCCCTGAACCCCCTCATGAAGATGGATAGGCGCATGGTGCAGGTAATACGCCACCTTGCGCTTGGCGGCGATATCGGTCCAGACGAAGCGGACATTGTCCTCGCTCAACCCGGCCGCCGTCGCAATCTCGGCCGTAGGCCTGTTGTTTTCGAGACCATAGAGGCAGATATCCATCTTGTCGTAAGGCAGGGCGAAATAGAATTCTTCCTGCGTCTGCGGCATGGAATAGGTATCGGTGGTCGGTGGGCGGGCGCGGATTTCCTGCGGAATACCGAGATGGGCCGCGAGTTGATAGACCTGCGATTTGTAAAGATGGGCGATCGGCTTGATGTCGGCTGCGCCGTCGCCATTCTTGACGAAGAAGCCCTGGTCATATTCCAGCCGGTTCGGAGTTCCGAGCACCGCAAAATTCAGGCGGTCGGCGTGATAATATTCGAACTGCTTGCGGGTGCGCTGCTTCATGTTCGTTGCCGCGACGATGCCCAGATAGGCTTTTGCCGTGAGACGAATCTTGCGTGTTTCACCTGATGGCGAACGAACGACCAGCGAAGAGATATTATAAGCGCCGGTGCTCATGGCATTGTCGAAAACGATCTTGGAGGTCCAGCCCGGACCATATTCCGGAACGACCTCGCGGATGAAACCGTCGCGCCTTTCATAACAACCCATGGCGGCAAGCGAGGGCCCGATATCCTCCAGCACACAATCCATGCCGAGCATTGTCGCTACCGCCTTTCCAAGCCGCAGGCTTTCCGGGTCGGAATCGTTTTCCGGCATGAACAGGCCAAAGACATTCGCAGCCCCGAGCGCATGAACGGCGAGTGCGGCGCTGACGCTGGAATCGATGCCACCGGAAAGGCCAAGCACCAGGCCGCGCTTGCGCAGGTCGAACCGAAGGGACTGGCGGATTTTTTCGGCGATACGTTCAACCTCCGCCGCCGCATCGAGTTCAAGCGGCGAGAAAGGCATGCTGTGTGCGTTATTCGTCATCGATTGTTCTCCGTATCTTGAGCAGCGAGACGACGGCTGACCTTGCCGGTATCCGTCGTCGGCAGGAAATCGCGAAATTCAACCAGTGTCGGCACCATATGGACTTCCAGATACCGGGCACAGTGGCGCATGACGTCTTTTTCGGTAATCGCCGCACCGGGAGCGATGACGATCGCCTTGATCGCCTGGCCGAAAACCTCATGTGCGACGCCAACAACCAGAGCGTCCGATACGCCTGGCATGGCTTGCAGCACGGCCTCGACCGCCTGCGGCGCAACCTTTTCACCGCGTGACTTGATGATATCGTCCTTGCGGGCGACGAAGGTCAGATAACCTTCTGCATCGCAGGTAAAGAGATCGCCGGTGTGGAGACGCATCCTGCCGGTTGCGGCGTCAATGCGCAACGCACGGGCCGTTGCCGCCTCGTTTCTCCAATAGCCGCGCATCACATGCGGCCCGCTGACGACGAGTTCGCCCGCAACGCCGGGCGCTACACTGCCGCCCGCCTCGTTGACCACCTCGATGGACGTGCCGGGAATGGCGATGCCGACCGAACCGCGCTTCCTGTCGAGGTCTTCCGGCGGCAGAAAGCTGATGCGGGTGCATTCCGTCTGGCCATACATGCAAAACAGCCGGAGATGCGGCAGAAAGCTGCGCAGCCAGTCGGCGTGGACGGTCGGCAAAGGTGCGGCGGCGGCGGTGGCGTAACGCAGGCTTTCGAACAACGTTGGCGACAGATCGCGCGTCTGCATCATGATGGAAAGCATGGTCGGCACCAGCGCGAAGCCGGTAATCCGCTCTTCGCGGATACGCTCGAAAATCAGATGCGGATAGGCGAAGGATTTCTCGATCACCAGCGTGCCGCCGACAAAGACGCTGGAAAGCAACTGGTTGAGGCCATACCCGAATGAAAGCGGCAATACGCCAAGAAGGATATCGTCGGCGGTGTTGCCGAGATAGGATGTAATCGAACGGACGGCCGCATCGAGATTATCATGCGCCAGCATCACACCCTTCGGCTCGCCGGTGGAACCCGACGTATAGATGATCACCGCCAGATCCGTTTTGGACAGGTTCTGCGGCAGCACGTCGGGCCGTTCCTCGAGCAGCGCGTCGAAATCGACACTATCGCCGGATGCGTTCGAAGCGCCGGAAAAGATACGCAACAGCGCGGAAGGACCGGCGGCCTCTGAAACCACCTTCTCCAGCCGCGCCTCGGCAACCACGGCAAAGGGCGTGGAACTGTCCAGAATTTGCGAAAGTCGGGCTTCCTTCGTCGATGGATTAACCGGGCAGACGACAGCGCCCGCCATCCAGCAGCCGAAAATCGCCACCGCCATGCGCCAGCCATTGTCCAGCACAAGGACGACACGGTCTCCCGGGGTCACACCACGAAAGATCAGGGCAGCGGCAAAAGCCTCGCTCATCGTCTTGAGTTCGCCGTAACTCAGGCGCGTTTCACCAGCCACCACCACCGTCTTGCCGGGGTGTCGCTCCGCACTTCGATGCAGGTAGTGGTCAATACGCAATGGGCGCTTCCCGAAATTCTCAGACGGTCTGCTTGCGACCGATGAAGGCGGCGATGTTATCGATCGTGTCGAGATTGGCCGGCACGAGATCCGCATCGGCAACACGGATGCCATAACGTTCCTCGATGAAGCTTACCAATTCCAGAATCCCGGTGGAATCGACCATGTCATTGTCGATCAGCGAAAGATCGTCGCCAAACGGCCGGCTATCGTCACCGAACAGAAAGTTTTCGATAATGAAACCGCGAATTTCGGCTTTCGTGCCGGTGCTTTCAGTGGTCATTTGGAGCTTCCTTCAATATTTTGCGATGGTGTTGAGGAATTCGAAGCCGTGGCGGCATGTATGAGCTGTGTTGATAATATTCCGACGAAGGCGGCGTTGTCGCGAAAGCCGGTCGCCTGTTTTTGACGCACCTTGCCCTTAAGTTTTTCGACCGCCTGGGCGTTGAACAGGCCGGCTGCTTTGAGTTTATCGGCAGAAAGCACGGTGTCGAGATAGCCGGCATCCGCAAAGGCCTCCGCGTCCGGCGCGCGATAGGGCTGCTTGGGCCGATTGAGGATCGCATCGGGCACCAATTCGGCTGCCGCCCGTTTGAGGATGTATTTTTCCTTGAGACCGCGCAGTTTCGCCTCGGGCGGAAGCGCGGCGGCAAAATCCACCACACGAGGATCAAGGAACGGAAACCGGCCCTCCACCCCATTGGCCATCATCACCCGGTCACCCTGGCTGGAAAGAATATAGCCGGGCAAGAGAAATGCGGTTTCGAGATATTGCGCCTGGTGCAACGGATGCCAGCGGCGGAAATCTTCCGGCAATTGCGCGGCAAGGTCAGCCGCCGCATCATAGTCACCCAACGCATCCCTCAATTCGGCGGAAAAGAAGATTTTCGCCGCCGCTGTCGAGCGCAGGCGGGGCCTGTGGGAAAACAGCGGTTCGTCGGAGGCTTCAGCGCCGAAGGAGAAGAAGCGGGCCAGATAATCCGGCGTCTGCTGTTTCAGCCCCGGCAGATAGGGATATAGCCGCTGGAACAGTTTCGGGCGGCGGGAGGATTGCGGCTGGCGGCTGCAAAACCGCCTTACCCGCGCCTCGCGGAAAATGTCGTAGCCGGCAAACAGCTCGTCGGCGCCCTCGCCCGTCAGCACCACCTTCATGCCGCGTTCGCGCACAAGCCGGGAAAGCAGGTAAAGCGGCACCGGCGCGGTACGAAGAACGGGCGTCTGCACATGGTCCATGACCTGCGGCATGTATTGCGCTATGTCCTCAGTCGAGCATTCCGTGGTCTCGGATGCGACGCCGAGATGCTGGCTCATCGCCTTCTGCCAGACACGTTCGTCGTGCTCCGCGCTTTCAAAAGCCAGGGAAAAGGTGCGCAAGCCCTGGCGGACATTTTTTGCGGCGAGGGCCGAAACAAGGGAAGAGTCCAGCCCGCCCGACAGATAGGAGCCGACCGGCACGTCGGCGCGTAGCCGGATCCGCGTCGCGTCGGCCAGCAGCGCCGTCAATTCCTCCACCTGGGTTTCAAACTCTGCGGCCGGCGCCGCATCCTTGGCGTCAGGATAGGAAAGCTGCCACCAGCGCCGCTCGGTGGACACGCCGTCGCGGAGAACCATCATATGGCCGGGCGGCAACTCGTGGATACCGCGAAAGGCGGTGCGCGGCGGCACCGGAAACCAGAAGGTGAAAATCTGATCCAGCGCCACCGGATCGATTTCGGCCGTCATTCCCGGCAGAGCCAGAAGCGCCCCGATCTCGGATGCGAAATAGAACGTGCCCTGGTGCCAGGTATAATAAAGCGGCCGCACACCCATCCGGTCGCGGGCAAGTACCAGTGTGTCGCTGCGGGCATCATGAAGGGCGAAGGCGAAATCACCGTTGAATTCGGTAAGGCAATCCAGGCCCTTCTCGCGATAAAGATGCAAAATGACTTCGGTGTCGGAATGTGTGCGGAAGGCATGGCCGCGTGCGGACAGCATTTCGCGCAATTCGATGTGATTGAAGATTTCACCGTTAAAGGAGACGGCGAGATCATCTTCCACCGTACGCATGGGTTGCGCGCCATCGGCGATGCCGACAATGGCCAGCCGGGCATGGGCAAGTCCGACATCCCCGCGCAGCAGGGTTCCATGCGCATCTGGACCGCGATGCCTGAGGCAAGACGCCATCAGCGCAAGGCGCTCGTTTGCACGATCGGCCGGCATGTTATGTTTATAAAACCCGGCAATTCCGCACATTACTCGCCCGCCTGTCCGAAACTGTCGCCGATAAGGCGTGTCCAGCTTTCACCGGAAAAACCGTTGAAGAACGCTTTTCCATCCGTCGCGGCTTTGATGAGTTCCGCATCGCGGGAATGCACGATGGTCGACGCCGCGTGGAGAAACGAACATTTCCTGCCGATCATCGCCTGCAGAATTGCCGGCTGGGTGCGTCCCCTGATCGCGACGAGGCCACGCTCATAGGCGTTGCGGATCAGCCGGTCGATAACGATCTGCTCCTGCCCCGGCAGGGCCATGATCTGCAAGGTCCGGCCAATTCCCTTCGGATTGCCGTGGTAGAGGAAAAGACCCACCGCCCTGCCGCCTCGGGCCCGCACGATCCGCTGCACCGGCTCACCATGCAGACGTTTGCGTCTGGCATGCTGAAGCATGGTCAGCAGGCCTTCCTCGCTCCATACCGGACGGAGCGAAAAGTGCCCGATGAGTTCGAGAGCCAGATGCGCGAATTCGGCATCGCTCGCCTCTTCATCGGTAAAACTGTCCACCTTGTCCGGATGTGATGCATAATAGGACAAGGCGCGCCCGTGGCCGCGCGCCGAAATGGTCCGGTCGATCATCGTGCTGATGGGCGCCAGCGCGCGGAAAGCGCCTGAAATACGCGTCGCAGAAAGTTCCGTTGCGAATGAAGCCGGGCGCAATATCCGCAACCAGTCAAGACTATAGGTGGAAAGCAGGTGGCCGCGCATCGTCTTCCACATTTCGGTGGAAACGTCATTGATCGTCTCACCGAAGGTCAGCTCCTGCGGGCCCGCCAGAACCTCGCGCAGCAAACGCGCGCCGGCAAAAGGATCAGTCTCGCGATCCTCGGCGACAAAGGAGGAGCAGACGACAGCCTGAATGTTCCGGTCGCCGAGTTCCATCATCATGGGCAATACGCCCAGAAATCCGGACACGCGCCCGTCATCGAGCACATGGACCTTGGAGCAGATATCCGGATTTGTGTTTGAACCGTCGAGGAAAAGCGCGCGCAGATATGAGGTCAGATCACCCGTCGCGGCGCCATCCTTCTTCCGTAAAACACGGTGAAACATGTCGGCCACGGACACAAGATCGTCCGCAATAAATGAACGTATCTGAGGCATGATCGACGCTTCTTGCCGGACAGGCGTTTAATCGAGAATAGTAATATCACTGCTATTCTGCCGCAGGCGTATTAATCAGAAGTTATGTGTCGCTGCAATTTCTCGTTGATCAGGGTGTTTTTCAAATATTTGACAGTAATCAGAACCCTTCAAGGCAATGAATGTGAAGGATTGAGATGACTTTACAGTGCACCGCGAAGGCGAGGCCATCGCGGTGCACAATATTCAAAGGTCAGACCTTAGTAATGGACGGACAGGGAATCGATCGGAGTAGTTTTCGGCGGCGCGAACTTTGTCAGGTCTATTCCGTCGACGGCGTTCAAGTACTCGTCCATGCTGGGGGTGCGGCCAAGGATCGCCGAAAGCACGACCACCGGTGTGGAAGCCAGCAGCGATTCACCCTTCTTCTCGGCGGTGTCTTCAACAACGCGACCCTGGAACAGGCGGGTGGAGGTGGCGAGAACCGTGTCGCCCTTCTCCGCCTTTTCCTGGTTACCCATGCAAAGGTTGCAGCCCGGACGCTCGAGATAGAGGATATTCTCATACTCGGTACGGTTGGTGGTCTTGGGCTTCAGATCATCGAACTCGAAGCCCGAATATTTCTGCAGGATTTCCCAATCACCTTCGGCCTTCAGCTCATCGATGATGTTATAGGTCGGGGCAGCGACGACCAGAGGCGCCTTGAACTCGACCTTGCCTTCGCTCTTCTCGATGTTCTTGAGCATTTGCGCGACGATCTTCATGTCGCCCTTGTGCACCATGCACGAGCCAACAAAGCCGAGGTCGACTTTCTTGGTGCCACCATAATACGAAACCGGGCGGATCGTGTCATGGGTATAGCGCCGCGATACATCGGCATTGTTCACGTCGGGGTCGGCGATCATCGGTTCGTCGATCACGTCCAGATCCACCACAACCTCGGCGAAATATTTCGCATTGGCATCAGGCGTCAAAGCGGGTTTTTCGCCCGAGCGGATTTCGGCGATGCGCGCATCCGCCTTGGCGATCAGGCCCTTCAGCGTCCCGACGGCATTGTCCATGCCCTTGTCGATCATGATCTGGATGCGCGCCTTGGCGATTTCCAGAGACTCGATCAGCGTGTCGTCCTGCGAAATGCAGATCGAGGCCTTGGCCTTCATCTCAGCCGTCCAGTCGGTAAAGGTGAAGGCCTGGTCGGCGAGCAGGGTGCCGATGTGGACTTCGATGATACGTCCCTGGAAGACGTTGTCGCCACATTGCTTGAGCATCTGCGCCTGGGTGGCATGGACCACGTCGCGGAAGTCCATGTGCGGGCGCATCGTGCCCTTGAAGGTAACCTTGACCGATTGCGGGATCGGCATCGTTGCCTCGCCGGTGGCGAGCGCCAGCGCCACGGTGCCGGAGTCGGCACCGAAGGCCACACCCTTGGACATGCGGGTATGGCTGTCGCCGCCGATGATGATCGCCCAGTCATCCACGGTGATGTCGTTCAGCACCTTGTGGATCACGTCCGTCATCGAATGATAGACGCCCTTCGGGTCGCGGGCGGTGATAACGCCGAAATTGTTCATGAAGGACATGAGTTTCGGAATGTTCACCTGGGCCTTCTTGTCCCAGACGGATGCGGTGTGGCAGCCCGACTGGTAGGCGCCATCCACGAGCGGCGAGATGACGGTGGCCGCCATCGCCTCAAGTTCCTGGGCGGTCATCAGGCCGGTGGTGTCCTGCGAACCGACGATGTTGACCGTCACGCGAACGTCCGAGCCCGCATGCAGCACCTTGCCGGGGGTCACGCCGACGGCATTGCGGTTGAAGATCTTCTCGACCGCGGTCAGGCCCTGACCTTCGATCGAAATTTCCTTGTTCGGGGCAAAGACCGGGGTCGGCTCGACACCGAGGGTCTGGGCGGCAAATGTCTGGAGCTTCTTGCCGAAGACGATGGCGTAAGAGCTGCCGGCCTTCATGAACTCCATCTTCTGGGGCGTGAAGGCGGCGGCGACATCGACTAGTTCCTTGCCGTTCTCGTCGCACAGCTTCTTGTTCTTGGCATCGATCTTGAGGACGGTGCCGGTCTCGACCGAATATTTCTGCTCGAGGATCGGGTTACCATCATTGTTGAGGATCGGCTTGCCGTCTTCACCGGTCTTCTTCACCCAGTTCTTCAGGTTGATGCCGATACCGCCCGTCACGTCGACGGTGGTTGCGAAGATCGGCGAGATGCCGTTGGTGCCGGCGACAACAGGGGCGAAGTTGACGAAAGGCACATAGGGGCTGGCCTGCTTGCCGGTCCACAGCGCCACGTTGTTCACGCCGGACATGCGCGACGAGCCGACGCCCATCGTGCCCTTTTCGGCAATCATCATCACCCGCTTGTCCGGGTGCTGCTTTTGCAGCGCAACAATTTCCGCCTGCGCTTCAGGCGTGATCATACACTGGCCGTGCAATTCGCGGTCCGAACGGGAATGCGCCTGGTTGCCGGGGGAGAGAAGGTCGGTCGAGATATCGCCTTCGGCGGCGATGAAGGTCACGACCTTGATCTCGTCTTCGACATCCGGAAGCTTGGTGAAGAACTCGGCCTTCGCATAGCTTTCCAGAACGCCCTTCGCGACGGCATTGCCAGCCTTGAAGGCATCGCGCAGCCGGAACATGTCGGCGTCATAAAGGAAGACCTGCGTCTTCAGCACGTCACCCGCCTGCGTGGCAAGAGAAGCGTCATTGCCAAGGGCAACGTCCAGCAGCACTTCGACGGACGGGCCGCCCTTCATATGCGACAGCAATTCGAGGGCGAAAGTCGGGGTGATCTCGGGGACCACCACTTCACCCAGAATAATCTGTTTCAGGAAGGCAGCCTTGACGCCCGCGGCGCTCGTGGTGCCGGGCAAGGTGTTGTAAATGAAGAATTTGAGGGCATCCGCCCGATGCTCGTTACCGGCATCCTTGATCAGTTCAATGATTTCGCCAGTCAGTCCGCCGTCATCGATCGGTTTGGGAGCTAGCCCTTGATTTTCTCTGCTTTTGATCTCAGCCAGGTAATCCAAGTAAAGGTTCATCGCAATCCCAACGTCATGAGGTGTATGGCGCCGAAACGCAGCGCCACCGCACCGTATTGTTAATAGGCACAGGGTCTTTTATCGGTTTCGAGTACGCCAACCGAGGCCGGATGACAAGATACCGTATTTCAGTAAAAAAGTGGTAGATCGGATTGAGCGCCCATCGGTTAAAAAATGAGCGCCGCATATCCTGCCGCCATCCCTCGACAAGCAAGCGGTCGCACGGGCTTCAAGCGTCAGTTCTGACTGGATTTACATCTCTCTGGAACGGGGCATGTAGTGCAATAATCCAGCGCATCCAGAAGATAGCGCACACAGCATACCCGGCGCCTGCGTTTGGGCTGGCCGCCTTCCACGGGATAGATAATAGGCCGAAAGAGCGGGTTACGCGCGCCGTCAGGCAAAAGCTCTGTCTTGAGAATTTCGAAGGCGTGATCGAGGCCACTTGTTCTCAACTGCAAAAGCGCCTCGCAACTGCGTGCGGTTCCCTCGAACATGTTGCCGGCATTGCTCCACAGAACGTTCCGTGAAAGGCCGCTGGCATTGGCGATCGCATTCACGACCACGGCCAGATTGTCCCTGATCAGAAAATCGAAGCGCTCTTCCGGCAACGCTGCAGCAACAGGCCGACCAAAAGACGAGAGGAGCACCGAAACGATGTCACCATCATCATTCACATCAAGGCCGATCTTCTCCGGCGTGAGCGGCAGCCGCCAGTCGACCAGGATCGCCGCAGCGACCGCTGGCTTCACAATCGAAGCGAAATACCGTTTGGACCATTCACTTGCGACTGCTTCACGGAGCGGCTCGCGCCCATGTCTACAACCATAATTCCTCAGTACCCTCTCGATGCGGCGCGGCTCCAGAAGCTCGGCAAGGAGAAGATCGCCGCGCCGTTTTCGCTGAAAAAATGAACGGGAACCGACGGGTGTCGATTGTTCAAAAAGGCAGCTCAGTATTTCTGTTCGCAGCATCAGCCGTCCAGCAATGTCAATCGAACCGGCTGGTAATCTCACGGACCAGCTTCTGCAATGATGTTGTTGAGCCGAATGGCCAGGTCGTGGCACCTGTCACCATGACATTGCCTTGCGCAACGATCGGGAGAACCGGCCAGAGCGCGGCATTGCGAAGGTCATCCGGTATCGACTCCGATAGGAGGAACAGGGTGCCCTGACCGTCAAGGGCGGCGAGCCCTTCAAGGTCGATCGTCGTGAAGCCGAATGGTTGCGGCGGCAGGTCCATGGCGGGGGCAAACCCTATCCTGTGCAGCAATCCCGCGATGGCCGAGTTGGGCGCGAATATCCGCAGCCGCGGCACGCCCGGCAGGGGCTGAGCCACGATCAGCTTGCGCCCCGAAACCTTTCCGTGGAACCGGGCCTTCAAAATCTCCATGCTCTCGTCCAGCCGCGCCAGCAGTGCTGCAGCTTCACTCTCCCGCGCAAGTGCAGCGCCAGCCTGAGTGACGCTGCGATAGACGCCCGCCAGCATGTCGCCATCGGCAGCCTGATCGTCGATCAGATGGGTCGGCGCGATATCGCCAAGCGCTGAAGCGAGTGATGCGTGGCGGAAACGGGAAGACAGGATGAGATCGGGCTGCAGCTTGCGAATGGCTTCAAGGCTCGGCTGCTGCCGCCGTCCGACATCGACAACATCACCAAGCCGGTCGTTATCGACATCCACCCAGGTGCGATAACCAGAAGGTTCTGCACATCCAACCGGCGAAATTCCTAGGGAGAGCGCAATTTCGGTCGAAGTCCATTCAAGCGTAACGACACGTTTGGGCGCAGGCGCCGCAAACGATTTCGGCGTGGTGGCCAGAGCCACCACGCCGGTTACGAAAGATCGTCTTCGAATTGCTGTCACCATTTCACACTCACCGTGCCGACCACGGTCAATCCCTGACCGTAATAGCACTGCGTGGTCGTGTTGCAGCCGGCGACATAGGTCTTGTCGCCAAGATTATAACCATTGAGCTGGAAAGAATAGCGATCATGTTCATAACGGGCAAACGCATCCACCAATGTGTAGCCCGGCACGAAGAAGGAATTCGCCGTATCCCCGGCCGTCTTGCCGACGTGACGGGCGCCGACGCCCAGGGTCAGCTTCCCGTCCCAGGCATCCGGCATCGGGACATCATAGCTGACGAAAAGCGACTGCTGCTGCTTTGGAACCGTATATGGCATCTTGCCGACCTGGGTTGCAGTCTCGCTCCGGGTGACTTCCGGGTCCTGCCAGCTGGCCGCAGCCGTCAGATTGATACGATCCCAGAGCGTCGCGTTTGCCTCGAGCTCAATGCCGCGGACACGCACTTCGTCAGTCTGGTAATAAACGCCCGCAATGCGGTTCACCACATTTTGCTGGGTTGCCTCGAAACCGGAAAGCGTGAGGCTGAAATCTTCGCCCTCAGGCGCGTATTTGACGCCCACTTCCTTCAACTCTCCGGTCGTCGGCTTGAGCGGATCCGCTGCCAGTGTCAGAACAGGAGCAAATGAGGTGGAATAGACGGCGTAGGGAATGATGCCATTGTCGAAGACATAGGCAGCCCCTACCCTGCCGGTAAAGGCGCTGTGATTTCGCCTGTACTGTGTGGTGATGCCGCTGGAGAGCGCCGTGCTATCGGAATCGTTGTCCACATAATCCTGACGTCCGCCGGCTGTCAGCCTGAAGCCGCCGATCTCGATCTGATCCTGAAGATAGATGCCGATCTGACGCTGTGTCTGGTCGAGGCGCGTCGTCAATGTCGCCGGGGTGACGCCGATATTGTAGGTCGGGTTGAAAAGATCAAGTGTCGGACCCGCCCGGGAACCGGTGTCGTTGACCAGGTTCTGCCATTGCAGGTCGACACCGCCAAGCAGGGTGTGGCTGACCGCGCCGGTATCGAACTTATATTCGAGATTGGTATCGAGTGCGGCAGCATTGAGTGTCGGTTGCGCATTGTAAACCAGGCGGGAAAGCGTGCGCTGATTGGCGGCGAGACCATTGCCGAACAGGTTCTGGTAGTTCACGTCGAGATAGGAATAGCGGAAATTCTGCCGCAGCACGAGATCATCGCTGAAAGCATGTTCGAAACGATAACCGACATAGGCCGTTTCCTTGTCATAGATCGCAAGCGATGGATCACCATCGGAGAAATTGCGGGGGATCGTCAGTCCAAGCCTGTTCGGATAGACACTGCCTGCGGCCGGAATGAGCGACGGCACCTGGCCGGCATCATCCTTCATATAGGCGCCATATACTGTCAGGCTGGTATCCTCATCCGGCGACCACTTTACCGTGGGGCTGATGGCGACACGGTCGTTCTTGCCGAAATCGTTCATGGCGTCGCTGTCACGCAGAACACCCTCCAACCGGTAGCTGAGCCCGGAACCAGTACCGATAGGACCGGTCGCGTCAAAACCGATCTCTTTCTGATTATAGCTGCCGAAACGCGTGTAGAGTTCGCCGCCGGCAACGTCTTTCGGGTCCTTGCTGATCATGTTGACGACGCCGCCAACATTTGTCTGGCCGAATAGCGCCGAACTCGGTCCGCGCAGGACCTCCACACGGTTCAGAAAATACGGCTCCACACGAAAGCCCGCATAACCGCCGGTCTGGTTGGCGATCTGCGGCACCCTCAGCCCATCGAGGTAAAGATCGGCGGCAAAACCGCGAATGGTAAAATAGTCAGAGCGCGGATCATTGCCGTAACGCTGACCGTTGACGTTAGAACTGTAGAGCAGGCTGTCCGCCACGGTCTGCACGGCACGATCGGTCATGGCACCACGCGTAATGACGGAGACGGACTGCGGCGTTTCGGCGACGGGCGTGGAGGTTTTCGTGGCGGAAGCGGAATCCCGGGCGACATAGCCGCGCTGCTCGACACGTGCCCCCTTGGCAGCGGCTTTTCCCTGTAGCACGATGGTTTCAAGTTGCGTGGAGCCGTTGGCCTGCTGCGCAATCGCCACTCCCTGGCCTGCGATCACGCCCAATGCAACGCCCGACGTCAAAATCAGAAACCGCGCGCGTCTGGGCAGGAAATCAGATGGCTTGCGCGTTGTGAGGCGGGAATTTTGCATTATGGGGAACCTGTGATGTGAGGACTGCCGGGGCGGGTAAAGACCTCGGAGTTTCCGCCATAAAGCTCTATCCCGCCGCATTCGGCCGCTTAACTAGACTTTTTTTATCATCATTGTCAGGTCAAACTTGATCGCAAACGGGCCATTAAATGGCCCGAATGATCGAAATACGCAAATCAACCCATAACCGGGCCATCTTTTCCTTTTGAAAAAACAGATGCGTGCGGCTATTGCTCCGTTCATGACAATGCCCACCAGGTTTCTGGTCCGGCTGCATTGGGAGATACGATGAAACAGCCGCAAAAGGCCGTGGACCTTCAAAACCTGCCAAGGCCCGTCGCGGCAATGGCGCGCATATATGAAAAGAGCGTCGATTTCGGCTGGCACAGCCATCGGCGCGGCCAACTGCTGCAAATTGTCGACGGTTTCATGACCGCTCGCACCCCCGATACCTCATTCATCATTCCGAGTGGATATGGCCTGCTCATCACCCCCGACATTCCCCATGCGGTGAGGTCCCATGGACGTGTCTCCATGCAGTCGCTTTATATCGAGCCCGAACCCGGCCTGACATTACGCTGGGAGCCGACACGCGTCATCTCCACATCCGTTCTCCTGTCCGCAGCGGTTGGATCCTTTCTCGAACAACCGACGCTTTATGACGAAAATGGTCGCGGCGGGCATCTGGCCGCCCTGATCCTCGAAGAGATTGCCGATGCGCAGGAGGGTCCCTTCGCACTTCCCATGCCGAGCGACAAACGCCTGCAGCGCCTGTGCCGGGACCTGTCCGAAACGCCGGCGATCGACCTCGATATCGACCACTGGGCCGACAATCTCGGTATGAGCCGCAGGACCATGACCCGAAAATTCCGCACTCAGACCGGCATGAGTTTTGCCGAGTGGCGCCGCCGGCTGCGCATGGCGCATGTGATGCGCAGGCAGGCGGAAGGCGCACGGCTGGAGGAAGCGGCAGCGGATGTCGGTTATCGCAGCCTGTCATCACTACGGAAGGCCATGCGCGAGGTTGCGGTTTGAACAGGACCCAAGCTGATATGCCCGCTGCGCACGCGCGCGGTTTGAGTGTCGCCTACGATCAGGCCTATGCTCTACGCAACGTCGACATTCAGGTGCAGACGGGGCGCGTCACCGTCATTTGCGGGGCGAACGGTTCCGGAAAAAGTACGCTTCTCAAATGCCTCGCCGGGCTGGAAGTGCCGACGGACGGCAAGGTGCTGCTCCTGGGGCGAGAGCTATCGGAATTGCGCCGCCGTGATATTGCCCGACAGGTCGCCGTCATGGGGCAATCGCCCGAAATTCCGGTCGGTCTCACGGTCGAAGAACTGGTCGAGCAGGGTCGGTATCCACACCGCCCCTGGCTTGGGCGCCTTTCAGCCACTGACCGCGACATCATCGACAGCGCCATCCAGAGGGTCGACCTGCAGCACCTGCGCGCACGCCAGCTCGCAACATTGTCCGGAGGCGAAAGGCAGCGTGCCTGGGTCGCCATGGCGCTGGCCCAGCAACCGAGCGTGCTTTTTCTGGACGAGCCAACCAGTTTTCTCGACATTCGCCATCAGGCCGAACTACTGACATTGCTGAGACAGCTCAACCGGACGGAGGGCCTGACGATCATCGCCGTGCTTCATGATCTCAATCAGGTCATGGATATCGCAGATGACGTGATATTGATGCGCAAGGGTGAAGTGCTGGCGACGGGTCCCGCAAGGGAGGTGCTGACAGCCGACCTGCTGGAAGCGGCCTTTAGCTGCAAGGTCGACCTGGTGGCGCATCCCGGCGGTGCCGACCGTGCCTATTGCCTGATCGACTGGATCGGCGCAGCCGGCAGGCCGCGCGAGCATCAGGTATCCGAATGAAAATGCCGCTGCCGTCCATCGGCTCGAACCGTCTCACCTCGACGCTCCTTTTACCCTTTGGCCTTCTGCTTCTGTTCGTCCTGGCGGCACTTGATATGCGGCTGGGAAGCAAGCTGATCGGCTGGCACGACATATTTGCCTTCCCGACACGCCCCACCACGCTCGCCCAGGCGATTCTGGAAACGAGCCGCGCCCCGAGAGTGGTGGCGGCGATCCTGACGGGAGCCGCTCTGGCTGTGGCAGGCTCGGTTTTGCAAAGCGTGCTCAGAAATCCTCTGGCGGCACCGGATATTCTGTCCGTCACCAGCGGCGCCCAGCTCGTTTTGGTCATATCCACATTGTTGTTGCCGATAGCCATGCCGCCGATCATGGCAACGACATTGGGCGGCCTGGCAGGAGCCGCGGCCTGCATCGCGCTGGCCGGCGGGTTCCGTGCTCCGCCGGGGCGGCTGGCTCTGGCGGGCGTTGCGATTTCCCTCTGCTTTGCCGCAGTCTCTTCCGCAATCGTCCTTCTCGCCGACGACAGGGCTTCCGGTCTGGTGCTCTGGTCTTCCGGTATTCTCGACCAGACCGGATGGTCGAAAGTCTTGGTCGCCGGTCCGGCCATTCTATTATCGTTTCTGGCGCTGATGCTGATCGCGCGGCCGCTCGACCTGCTCGGCCTCGGCGATCAGGCATCAGCCAGTCTCGGCCTGACACGAAGCCTGACACTGTCCGGTATTTTTGCCGGCATCCTGTTGTCCGGCGCTGCGGTTACACTCGCAGGCCCGATTGGTTTCATAGGGCTCGCGATACCGAATATTCTTCGCGCGCTTGGCATCATCAGGCACCGCTTTCATCTGCCGCTATCGCTGATCTGGGGGGCCAATACCCTGCTCCTTGCCGATGTCATTGCGCAGCTTTTCGGCACCAACGGCACCATTGTCCCGACAGGCGTTGTCGTCGCCTGTCTTGGCGCGCCGGTCATGCTGCTCCTGCTGCGGACTTCGAGATTGGGGGCGGAGCGCCGTATCGGCTCGCCTTCGGCGCTACGGCTGCCTTCCATTCCCCTGCTGGTCACGGTTTTGACGGTAATTTCGCTGGGGGGTATCGGCGCAGCGCTGGCGATTGGCGATGGCGTGTCCCTGTCGGTGACGGACATCACTGCGAACCTCGATATTCGCGCACCGCGTTTACTTGTGGCGCTTGGTTGCGGCGCCCTGCTGGCAGCAGCCGGTACGGTCTTACAGGCCGTGACGCGCAATCCACTTTGCAGCCCCGAAACGCTCGGCCTCACGCAGGGGGCCGCCCTGTTCAGCCTTGTCGGGCTTTTATCCGGCCTCATACCCGGAACGCTGATTTTCCAGGCGGTAACGTTTATAGGCGCTCTAGCCGCCGTTCTCCTTCTGCGATTTTTCGGACCCAAAAACGCGCCGGAAAGACTCATTCTGGCAGGCGTTGCCATCGCCGCGAGTTTCGGTGCAGCCGGGACCATTGTCGTGGTCGAAGCCCGGTTGCAGACGGCACAGGCCCTGTCCTGGCTGACAGGCTCGACCCATGGGCGCGGTTATGCCGACGTTCTTATCCTTTTCCCGTGGGTGATTATTTTGATGGCGATCGGCATCCTGTGCAGCCGCCATCTGGACACGCTCTCGCTGGGGGATGAAAAATCGCGCTCGCTCGGCATGGTGACCGGCAGGGCGAGAACATTGGCCATTCTCTATTCCGCCTGCGTTGTGGCGATTGCCGTTTCCTCCATCGGCGCTGTCAGCTTCGTCGGCCTCCTCTCCCCTCACGCCGCAAGGCTCCTGGTCGGGTCGCGACATGGACGCAGCCTGCCAGTAGCGATGGCGCTCGGTGCGCTGCTGATGGTTTTCGCAGATCTTGCAGGACGCAGCATCATCGCTCCTCTTGAACTACCGGCGGGCATCGTCACCGCAGTCATCGGCGCACCGGTTTTCCTGCTTCTGTTGCGCCCGAAGACACTGAGGATAAGGACGCAAGGCGCTTAGTCTCCGCATGAGGAGTTGGGCTCATCCCCCAACACGTGATCCGCGCCCGTCGCCGTGGAAACCAGCCATGCAATAATTTTCCTGATCCGCTCGCCCATTCTCCCGATTGACGCAGGCTTACGTCCAAAATAAGATATATGATATATTTTTATTGGAGGAAGAAGCGAATGGTCGATTATATTGTTGTGGGAGGTGGGTCCGCAGGGAGTGCTCTGGCAGGGCGACTGGCAATGGCCGATGCCGGAAAGGTGCTTGTAATCGAGGCCGGTCCGCGCGACAGCAATCCGCTCATTCACATCCCCGCCGGCTTTGTGAAGCTGCTGGATAGCGATCTGCTCTACCACTACAAGACGGTGCAGCAGGCAGCCTTGAACGGCCGTGCGCCGGTCATGCCGCAGGGTGCAGTCCTCGGCGGCGGCGGGTCGGTCAACGCCGCCATCTATGTCCGCGGCCAACGCCGCGACTATGACGACTGGGCGCGTCTTGGCGCTGACGGCTGGAGCTATGGTGACGTGCTCCCCTATTTCCGCCGCGCCGAAGACAATGACAGGCTCTCCGACGCCTATCACGGAACCGGCGGCCCGCTTGGCGTCTCCGACCTCAGGCAGGTGAATGACCTAACGCGTGCCTTCGTGCGCAGCGCGCAAGAGGCGGGCATTCCGTTCACCCCGGATTTCAACGGCCTGCGGCAGCGTGGCGTCGGCTTCAACCAGACCACAACGCGCAACGGGCGACGCTGCAGCGCGGCTGTCGGTTATCTTCGTCCCGCCATGAAGTCCGGCAATCTGGAGATCCGCACCGGTTGCCTTGTGACGCGCATTCTCTTTGAAGGGGACCGCGCAACGGGCGTCGAATATGTTCGCAACGGTAAATTGGAAACTGTCCGGGCCGACAAGGAAGTCATCCTGTCGGGCGGCGCGGTGCAGACGCCAAAGCTTCTGATGTTGTCAGGGATCGGCCCCGAGGCGGAGCTTCGCCAGCATGGCATCACCGTCCGGCACCGGCTGGAAGGGGTCGGCCAGAATCTCCAGGATCATCTCGAATTCCCCGCCATCCGCTTTTGTACCGGCCGCTATGGCTACTACGGAGAGGATAGCTTCCTGCGCTCCATCCGCAACGGTTTGCAATATTTGCTCTTCAAGTCCGGCCCGGTCATGTCGAACGTTACGGAGGCCTGCGCCTTCGTCAATGTGGACGACATGGAGGCCGAGCCGAACGTCCAGATGCATTTCGTACCGATCGTCTTCATGGACAGCGACCAGCAACCGATCAAGCGCGCCGGCGCAACAGTGAACCCCTGCGTGCTGCGTCCTGAAAGCCGTGGTGAAATCCGCCTGAAATCCACCAACCCGGCAGACCATCCCATCGTCGACCCGCGTTATCTGACAGCCCCGGAGGATATGCGTCTCTCCGTAAAGTCACTGAAGCTCGCCCGGGAAATCCTGGCGCAGCCTTCCTTTGCAGGTTATGTCGAGAAAACAGAGGCCTATCCCGGACAGGTGGTCGCGGACGAAGCGGCGCTCGAAACCTATATCCGCTCGAAAGGCAAGACGGTCTACCATCCCGTGGGCACCTGCCGCATGGGCAATGACGAGATGGCGGTGGTCGATCCGCAACTACGCGTTCACGGCCTTCGCAATCTGCGCATTGTGGACAACTCCATCATGCCGACACTCATTTCGGGCAATACCAACGCAACGGCTATAATGATCGGCGAGAAAGCGTCAGATATGATGCGCGGCCTCACGCCACTTGCACCCTCAAACGCGTGATGCGCATTATGCGTTGACTTGTCGAATCTCAGATCAAAGAAACGCGACGGACCCTTAGATGAACCAGCTGCAAAAAATCAACAAAGGCAACCTTTCCGAGCAGGTTTACGGCACGATCCGTTCCTCGCTGATGGATGGGCGTTACGAGCCGGGTGAACGGCTGACAATCGCAAGCCTGGCCGAGCAGCTCGGTGTATCGATAACGCCGGTCCGCGAAGCGATCTTCCGGCTCGTGACCGAGCGCGCGCTGGAGATGAGGGCGGCAACCTCGATCCAGGTGAGAAGCCTGACGCCCTCGGAATTGCGTGAGATACAACTCATACGCCATCATCTCGAAGGCGAGGCGGCCGCCCAGGCGGCCGTCAAGATTTCGAAAAAAGAACTGGCGGCTCTCGAAGCTCTGCAGGGGGATTTTACCAGGGCGGCAGCCAGCGATCCGCTGGAAGCCTCCCGCGTCAACCGCGAGTTCCATTTCAAGCTTGCTGAAGCAGCACAAATGCCAATGCTTTATGCAACGATCGAGGGCATGTGGGCGCAGATGGGACCGCTCATCCACCTTTACCATCTCAACACACCAACCCGTATCCTGGCGAGTGGCGACCACGGCCACTATGATGTGCTGCGTGCCCTTACCCTCCGCGACCCCGAAGGATGCCGAAAGGCGATCCAGGCCGATATCGGCGTTGGCGTCGTAATGGTCGAATGGCTGGAAGCGAAGGGGGCGGCCGAAGCCGCCCCCTGATCTTTCAAAGCTCTATCCACGTCGTTTTCAGCTCAGTATATTTGTCGATTGCGTGCAGCGACTTGTCGCGGCCATTGCCGGATTGCTTGAACCCGCCAAACGGCACCGTCGTATCACCGTGATCATAGCAATTGACCCAGACCGTGCCTGCCCGAAGTTTGCGGGCCATGCGATGAGCGCGGGAAAGATCGCGCGTCCAGACGGCTGCAGCCAGCCCATAGGGACTGTCATTGGCGACGCGGACGGCCTCCTCGTCATCCTCAACCGTAATGGTCGACAATACGGGGCCGAAAATCTCTTCCCGCGCGATTGTCATGTCATTGCGAACATCCGCAAAGATCGTCGGATTGACGTAATAGCCGTCCGGCGTGTCGGTCGGACGGTCACCGCCGAGCACCAGCCGCGCGCCTTCCGCCTTGCCCTTTTCGATGTAGCTTTCAACACGGTCGCGATGACTGCTTTCGACAAGGGCGCCAAGCTTGGTCGCCGGATCGAGCGGGTCGCCCGGCCGGATCGACCGGGCGGTATTGATGACGATGTCGAGAAATTGCTCCTGGATACGTCTGGAAAGGATCAGCCGTGACGGCGCAACGCAGACTTCGCCCTGGTTGAAGCAGATCGCTGTCGCCGCCCGCTCGGCCGCGACACGCAATTCGGGCACATCGTCGAGAATGATGTTGGGCGACTTTCCGCCGCATTCGAGGAAAACACGCTTCATGTTGGACTGACCGGCATATTGCAGGAACAGTTTTCCCACTTCGCCGGAGCCGGTGAAGGCAAGGCAGTCAACATCCATATGCAGGCCGAGCGCCTTGCCGGCTGTCGGGCCGAAACCCGGCACAACATTAAAGACGCCGGCCGGAATACCGGCTTCCGCCGCAAGCTCCGCCAGCCGCAGCGCTGTCAACGGCGATTGTTCCGCAGGCTTCAGGACGACGGAGTTGCCCATGGCAAGCGCCGGCGCGAATTTCCACGTCGCCATCAGCATGGGGAAGTTCCAGGGCACGACCGCACCGACGACGCCGATCGGTTCGCGTGTGATCATGGCAAGCTGGCCGGGACCGGTGGGCGCGATCTCGTCATAGAGCTTGTCCGGGCACTCGGCATACCATTGCAACGTATCCAGCACGACGTTGACATCGATATTGCGGCTCTCGGAAATCGGCTTTCCCATGTCGAGCGTTTCAAGCACCGCAAGCTCATCCATGTGCTTTTCCAACAGCGCCGCAAAGCGCTGAAGCACTTTCTTGCGCTCCTTTGGTGACCGGTCGCGCCAGACGCCTGCCTCGAAAGCCCGGCGCGCAGCCGCAACGGCGCGGTCCACATCTTCCCTGTCGCAGGCTGCAACGCGCGCGATGACCGTGCCGTCGCGAGGCGAGATATCGTCAAACGTCTCTCCCGAAGCGGCGTCGGTAAAGCGACCGTCTATGAAGGCCTGCCCCCTGATGGTGATCCGGTTGCGGATGGCAGTCACATCCGACTGCGTCAGTGCAAGATTCACGTTATCCTCCATTTTTGTTCGTGACATATATCATATATCATGTTATCTCGCATCATCGCAAGCAGTTGTTGCCGACCCTTTGGCAAATTGGAGGAGGAGCGCGTGGCGCAGCCCATCAGAAACGATTTTCGTCCCACCGAAACCGAGATAGCGCGCCTGAGAGACCGCGCGCAGTTCGTGCGGCTGGAGACCATCCGGCTTATCGAAATTGCCAAGGTGGGCCACTACACCTCGGTATTTTCCGCAGCCGAGATTTTCGCAGCGCTCTACTATGATGTGATGCGGCTTTCGCCCGATCCCAAATGGCCGGATCGCGACCGCTTCCTGATGGGCAAGGGTCATGCGGCGGTGGGGCTGTTCCCCATTCTTGCCGAGCTTGGCTACATTCCGACGGAGGTGCTGAACGGCTACACCCGCCTCGGCAATCCGCTCGGTGACCATCCCGACATGCGCAAGGTGCCGGGCGTCGATTTTTCCTCCGGATCCATCGGACACGCCCTGTCCAACGGTCTCGGCATGGCGCTCAACGGACGCCGCCAGGGCCGTGACTTCACCACATTCGTCATGCTCGGCGATGGTGAGATGCAGGAAGGCCAGGTTTGGGAAGCAGCCATCGGCGCGGCCCATCACAAGCTGTCGCGGCTGGTCGCAATCGTTGACCGCAACGGCTACCAGCTCGACGGCGCCGTCGATGACGTCATGGGCATCGAGCCGCTGGATGAGAAATGGCGCGCCTTCGGCTGGGAAGTGCATATCGTCGACGGCCATGACATTGCCGAGCTGACCGCGCTCCTGCGTCGCGTCAAAGCCGACAACACCCGCGAAAAGCCATGCTGCATCATCGCGCGCACGCTCAAGGGCAAGGGCGTCTCCTACATGGAGACCGAACCCGGCTGGCACCTTGGCTACCTCGATCCATCCGATGCGGAAGCCGCACGTCAAGAAATTCTTTCCAAGGTAATTTGAGATGAGCACTGTCAATCTGCGGCCAAATTCGCCGAATTCGTGGCACTACCGCGAGCTGAACATGAAGAACCCCGGTCTGGACCACCTGTCCAACGGGCTGATCTCGCTTGTCGAGGCGGGCCGCGACATCGTCGCCGGCTCCGCGGACCTTCAATACTCCAACGGGCTCAACCGCTTCGCCGCCCGTTTCCCGGACCGTTACTTCAGCTTCGGTATTTCCGAACAAAACATGGTATCGGCCGCCGCCGGCATCGCGACAACGGGCACGATGCCCTATGTCGCAACCTTTGCTTCCTTCCTCGGCCTGCTCACCTGCGAGCAGATTCGCATGGATGTCGCCTATTGCGCCCTGCCCGTTCGGCTGATCGGACACCATACCGGCATCTCCATGGGTTTCTACGGCACGTCACATCACGCGACGGAGGATATCGGCACCATGCGTTCGATCGCCGACCTGACGATCGTTTCGCCGGCCGATGGCCCGCAATTTGAAGCGGCAATTCGCGCTTCGGCCGACCATGATCGCCCGATCTACTTCCGCACGGGACGCGGACGCGAGCCCGATCTCTACGATCCCAAGAGCGATTTCATTTTCGGCAAGGCGATCGAACATGCTGTCGGCGAAGAACTGACGATCATTGCCTGCGGCCTTCCCGTCCATCCATCGGTGCAGGTCGCCCGGAAACTCAAGACGGAAGGCCGTAGTATCGGCGTCATCGACATGGTGACCGTCAAGCCGATCGATCGCGATGCCATCCTTGCAGCAGCCGCCCGTTCGAAGGTCATCCTGACGATCGAGGAGCACAATATCCTCGGTGGCCTCGGTGCCGCCGTTGCCGAGGTTCTTGCCGAAGAAGGCAGCCCCGCAAGGCTTGTGCGCCACGGTATCCGCGATGAATACGCGCTGATTGCACCGCCGACACATCTCTACGCCCACTACCGGCTCGACCAGGCCGGTATCGAAACGGTTGTCCGCGAAATCATTCGCTGACAGGCCCCGTCGTGCGCAGGGAGGCGCACGACTTCCGCTCGCAGGAGCGACAAATGCATAGAACTTCAACAGAGGGAGTGAGACCATGAGGTTCCTGAAATCCGCATTGCCCATGCTATGCACCGCAGCGCTGGCCCTTGCCGCCACAACGACAAACGCTGCCGAAAAACACGAGATCTACACGCTCCTGCCGAACTCGGCGCTTTCAGGCGTCATCGACCCCAACATGGCGGATCGTACCGATGTGGAGAAGGCGCTGCCTAAAACCACCCGCGAGCCCGGCAAAAAACTGGTGATCGGCTGGACGGAAATCACGCTCGGCAATCCCTGGTTCGTCAGCGTCATCGACACCGCGAAGGCCAAGGCGAAGGACTATGGCTACGAACTGGACGTCCAGGTCGCGGACGGCGATCCGGCCAAGACCTCGGCCCATATCGACGCCTTCATCGCCAAGAAGGTCGACGTCATCGTCATGGACCCGACCGATCTCGCCGCAGCGGCTGCCGACGCGCAGCGTGCCGTCGATGCCGGCATTCCCGTCATTGCCCTTGGCACCGTGCCGGATGAAAGCCCGATCGTCACCACCGTTCTGTTCAACCCTTACGGTAACGGTTTTGAAGCCGGCCGTTACGTCGCGCAGCATTATGGTGCCGACAAACAGATCACCGCAGCGGCTATCCTCGGCACCGTCGGGAATTCCACGTCTGAAAGCCGCGTCAACGGCATGATCACCGGCATCATCTATGAGCGTTCGCAACAGCTTGGCCTCAATCTCTCCAGGGAAGATGCCATGCTTGCCGGCTTCAAGAAGTTCCAGCAATTGAAGACGAGCGGTTCATTCGATTATCCGGAAGCCAAATTCGGTGTGGTTTCGATGGGCGTCGGTCTCTGGACAGAAGAAGGCGGCCTCGATGCCGCTGAAGACATCCTCACCGCTCACTCCTCCAAGCTCGACATCATCCTTGCCGAAAACGACTTCATGGGCATGGGCGCCCTGCGCGCTCTCGAAAACCAGGGCCTTAAGGGCAAGATAGCCGTTGCCAATGCGGCAGATGGCTTCCGTACCGCCCTCGATCTCGTGAAATCCGGCGACATGCTGGTCACCGGCCTTTGCTCCGGCTCGCATACCGGCGAAGGCGTCCTGGCACTTATCAACCAGATATTCGACAAGGGCCTCGATGCCAGCAATCTGCCGCTCGGCTCATATTACCCCTCGCAGATCGTGACGGAAAAGAACGTCGATGAGTTCATCGATCCGGACACGGCAAACCCCTTCTTCCGCTACACCGTTCCGCCTTTCAAGACGATCAGCGAACTCAAGGGCTGACCGACGGCCAGCAAGCACGGCGGGCCTTTCCGGGGCCTGCCCATTTGAGAGGAAGATAAGATGGACCGTCTAGAAATGCTTAACATCTCCAAGGAGTTCGGAGGTGTCACAGCGCTCAGCGGCGCACGGTTTTCCGCGCGTGCCGGAGAAGTTCACGCTCTCATGGGCGAGAACGGTGCTGGCAAATCGACGCTGATGAAAATCCTCGCGGGCGCCTACACCCATGACAAAGGCGAGATCCACATCGACGGTACGCCCGTGACCATCACCAGTCCGCAGGACGCGATGCGCAGGGGAATCTCGATCATTTACCAGGAATTCTCGCTCGCCCGCCACCTCACGGTGGCCGAAAACATTCTCATTGAAAAGCTCGGCCACGGCTTCCTTCTGGACAAACGAGCAATGCGGGCGCGCGCCGCCGAACTGCTGGCCGGCATGGGTTTTGACGATATCGATCCGGATGAGCTTACCGGCAACCTTACGGTCGCGCACCAGCAGGTCATCGAAATATGCAAGGCGCTGTCCCGGGAATGTTCGATCCTCGTCCTTGACGAACCCACCGCCGTCCTCACCAACCACGAGACGGAAAAACTGTTCAAGCTCATACGGCAGCTGCGGGAGAACGGTGTCTGCATCATCTACATCTCCCATCGGCTGGACGAGATATTCAGCCTATGTGACCGCGCCACCGTACTAAAGGACGGTGCAATCGTGGGCACGTGGGAGATCGCCACACTTGACCACAAGCGCCTCGTCAACCTGATGATCGGTCGTGAACTGAAGGACTTCTTTCCCGAACGGGACGTGACGCCCGGCCCGGTTGCTCTTGCCGTCGAAAACCTGGCAACGGGACCGCTCGTCTCCGGCGTCACCTTCGAAGTTAGAAGGGGCGAAGTGCTCGGCATCGGTGGCCTCATCGGTGCGGGACGAACCGAGGTACTGCGCGCAATTTTCGGTGCCGATCCCCTTACACAGGGTGAAGTGCGTCTCGATGGCAAAGTGCTGAGCATCAGCAGACCCGGGGAAGCCGTGCGCGCCGGCATCGGCCTGGTGCCCGAAGATCGCAAACATCAGGGATGTCTTCTCGACATGCCCATTCTTACCAATGCAATGATGACTCCGGTCAATCCGCATCTGGGGCCTTTGGGCCTGCTGCGCGATCGCCGGGAGCGCGGCGCAACCGAAAGCCTGCGCAGACAGCTCAACCTCAAGGCCGAAAGCATCGACGCTGAAGCTGGAACGCTTTCTGGCGGCAACCAGCAGAAAGTCGCGCTGATGAAATGGCTTGTTTCCGGTTGCGAGGTGTTGCTGCTCGACGAACCCACCCGCGGCGTCGACGTCGGGGCGAAGGTCGAGATTTACCGCGTCATCAACGAACTGGCGGCCAATGGCGCCGCCATAATCATGGTCTCCTCCGAAATGCTGGAACTGATCGGCATGTGCGATCGCGTGCTTGTCATGCGCGCCGGCCGGATCGCCGGTGAACTGACCGGCACAGACATTTCCGAGGAAGGTATTATCGAACTGGCAATGGGGCGCGAGAATGTCCACTAATTCAAAGGCTTCCGGCCTTGTTTCCAACCTGGTCACCTATAACATCTATATTATGCTGGTGACGCTCATCGTCGTTTCCACGCTGTTGTCAGAACATTTCCTGACACTTCAAAACATATATAATCTCCTGCGGCAACTTGCACCGCTTGCCCTGGTCGCCATCGGCATGCTGCTGGTGATCCTGACGGGAGGAATCGACCTCTCGGTCGGTTCAGTCGCGGCGATCGGCGGCATGAGCGTGGCGATGGTCATGCCGGCGCTGCCCTTTGACGGCGGCACCGCACTTGTCCTGTGCATCTTGGGTGGCGTGCTGTTCGGCGCTTTGCTCGGCGCGATCAATGGCGTTCTTGTCGCCGGCTTCGGCATGGCCTCCTTCGTCGCGACGCTCGCCATGATGACCATGGCCCGCGGCCTCGCCTATATGCTCTCCAATGGCCAGCCCGTACGCTTTCCCCGCGACCTATCGACGGCTCAGATTCTGACGGCATTCGGCAGCAAGGGCGTGCCCGGTCTCGGCCTTCCCTGGCCGGTCCTGGCCGTCTTCCTCTTCATTGCCCTGTTCATTTTCCTGTTGCGCCGGACCAACTGGGGACGCCTCACCGTCGCAACCGGCAGCAATGAGAGTGCGGTGCGCCTCGCTGGCCTTCCCGTCTGGCGCTACAAGTTCCTCGCCTTCATGCTTTGCGGCGCGCTTTCGGCCCTCGCCGGCATATTCGTGACGGCCCGTACCGCCGTCGGAACACCGGTGACCGGCATCGGCCTCGAACTCGACGCCATTGCCGCTTGCGTTATTGGTGGAGCCCTTCTGTCCGGCGGCAGGGGTACGGTGATCAACACGATGATCGGCGTCCTCATTCTGGGACTGATCGGCAACATCATGAACCTGATGAGCGTTCCAGCCTATCCGCAGCAGATCATCAAGGGTGTCATCATCATTCTGGCAGTTCTTATGCAAGGCATCGGCGCCCACGCAAAAAGACGTGTTTGACCTCCCAGGCGCCGCACCTGGTCCGCATCGCAAGTCGATGCGGACCTTTTTTGCGTCACTTGAGGAAATCAACAAGCAGGCGCACCTGCTGCTCGATCATGTGGATACCCTTATGTATGTGGCATCCCCGCTTTTCAGCCGCGATCAACAGAGGCGTCATGTCAGGTTGCATCACCACTTCAGCGACGACAGTGCCTTTGTCGAGCCTGTCGACATCGATGGGCAGGGCGTCGTTCTCATGCATGCCGAGCGCCGTGCCGTTGACAACAAGGTCATAGCCCGCCGCATCCGCCGCAGCCGCCACCACGCGGGCATCCGGGAAGGCGCCGGCAAGCTGTTTTGCCAGATGTTCGGCCTTGTGAAGCGAGCGATTTGCGATTGTAAGGTCCATCACGCCAGCCCCGAGAAGAGCATGTCCCACACCGCTCGCCGCTCCGCCGGCACCGATGAGCAGCGTGCGAAAACCCGCCGGATCATGCCCCTGATGGCGAAGCCCGGCGACGAAACCCTCGCCATCGAACATGCCGCCCGTGAGGCTGCCGTCCGCTTCCCGGCGAATGATGTTGCAGGCATCGACAAGAGTGGCAGCCCCAACTCTCCGGTCGCATAGCCTTGCGGCGGAAGCCTTGTGTGGAATGGTGATCACCATGCCGGCAATATTCGCAATAGCCCGGAAGCTGGCGACCGTCTGGTCCAGCATGTCGGGCCGCACATCAAGCGGCACCATGATCATATCCAGCCCCTGCCGCTCGCATTCAGCATTAAAACGTGACGGCGTGCGGACATGTTGGGCGGGGTGGGCGAGCAACGGGACGAAACGGGTTTTTCCGGAAATCATGCGGTTCTTCCTTAAAACGGCGACAAGACGCTTGCGCCTTCCAAACAATCATATATCATATATGAAAATTGTCTGAGAGCAAAAATGTCTGATCCCTTAACTATTTTCGACAACCAACTCAAAGTCTTCGGCGCGCCGTCGCGTTATGTCCAGGGCCGTAAGATCCTCGACCGGATCGGCGGCTTCGCCGCGCAGATTGGAAAAAGCGCCGTCCTCGTGGCAGACGTTCACGTCCTCCCTCTCGTTGAAGACACCTTTCGCCAGTCCCTGGAAAAAGCCGGCGTTTCCATGGTGATCCTGCCGTTCGAAGGCCAGATCGGTATAGAGACCGCGCAGCGGCTTTCCGCCGCGCTCGGCGAAAACGCACCTGAAATCGTCATTGCCGCGGGCGGCGGTCGCGCCATCGATGCCGGCAAGGCACTGGCGGGCGAGCGCGACATCAAGCTGATCACCGTACCGACCGTCGCCTCCAATGATGCACCGACAAGCAAGAACTACGTGCTCTACGACACCAACGACCTCCTCCTTGAAGTGAGGCACCTGAAACGTAATCCGGATTTTGTCATTGTCGATACCGCGTTGCTGGCGGGAGCGCCGAAGTCCATGTTCGCAGCCGGATTGGGTGACGCCCTGTCGAAGAAGGCCGAGGCGCTCGCCTGCGCGAGCGGTTGCGGCACAACCATGTTTCGCGCCCGGCCGACCCGCCTCTCAGGCGTGATCGCCACCCATTGTTACGACACACTCGTAACGCACGGCATTGCCGCTTTCGATGCGGCGGGTTCGGGTCTGCCGACAGAGGCTTTCGACGCGGCCGTTGAGGCGATGATACTGATGGCGGGGCTCGGTTTTGAAAGCGGTGGCCTCTCCGTTCCCCACGCGCTCACCCGCGGCCTGCCGCATGTACCGGGCGTCA
Source organism: Agrobacterium sp. GW821-FHT14E08 (assembly GCF_058803865.1). Classification (NCBI taxonomy): domain Bacteria; kingdom Pseudomonadati; phylum Pseudomonadota; class Alphaproteobacteria; order Hyphomicrobiales; family Rhizobiaceae; genus Agrobacterium; species Agrobacterium sp. GW821-FHT14E08. Next base: position 202,148 of record NZ_JBXAPJ010000006.1, read on the forward strand.
ATGCGAAACCGCATGGATTTCAGGTCGCCTATGGGCTTCTGGTTCACCATCAGCTTCTGGGTGAGGTATTGCCACCGGCTATTGCCGCCCTTTACCGGCATACGGGACTTCCGCTCAGCCTGCGTGCGCTTGCCGGACACCCCATCACCGAGGACCAGTTTCTCGCCGTCGCTCAGGCATCCATCACCGTACCTCACATGCTGAATTTCCCCCGCCCGCTCACGGTCGAGGACCTCGTGGAGGCAATGCATTCGGTCGAGGACGCATGACGTTATATCAAACAGAAAAGGCAGGAGCACATGATGCCCAATGAAGACCAGGCAAAACCCCTTGCGGTGGTGACCGGCGGCGGAACCGGCATTGGCCGGGCCGTGGCGGAACTTCTCGCCGAGAGCGGCTATCAGGTCATCGCGCTGGGGCTGGATCGCGATGCGGATCTGAGCGCCGCAATCGCCTTTCACAAGGTGGACCTGACCGACACCAAGGCAAGTATCGCGGCGCTGCCGCAGGGACAGCCCGTCGCTGGCCTCGTAAACTGCGCTGGCATGCTGCGCCACCAGCAGGAATGGGAGACCGACGCCTTCGAACAGGTCATGCGCGTCAATGTCACCGCCGGCTTTGCATTTTCCGCCGCCCTGCTCGACAGGTTGCAGGCTGCCGGTGGCGCCGTCGTCAATGTTGCCTCGATGTGGGCGATCTTCGGCTCCCCGGGCGCCCCGGCCTATACGGCCAGCAAGGGCGCCGTCGCCGCGATGACCCGGTCACAGGCGGTCGCCTGGGCCGGACGCGGCATTCGGGTGAATTCAATCGCGCCGGGATGGGTGGAGACCCGTATCTCGGAAAATGCGCGGACCGACGCAGCACGCGCCGAACGTATCGGCGCCCGCATTCCGATGGGACGCTGGGCCAAACCCGCCGAAGTCGCATCTGTCGTCCGTTTCCTTCTGTCGCCCGACGCGGGTTATGTGACTGGCGCGATGATTCCGATCGACGGCGGCTATTCAATCTGCTGAGGGGTAAAAAATGAAAGCTTGGGTTCATGACATAACCGGCGACCTGAACGTCCTGCAATTACGCGAAATGCCAAAGCCGCGTCCCGGGCGCGGTGAACTGCTCGTCCGTAACCGGGCGATCGGTCTCAACCCTGTCGACTGGAAATTCATACTCTGGGGCCATGACGCCTGGACGTGGCCGCATATTCCAGGTGTCGACGGGGCCGGCGAAGTAGAAGAAGTCGGGAAAGATGTCAGTCACATCGCGGCCGGCGCACGCGTCGCCTATCACAACGACCTCACACGCCCCGGTTCGTTTGCTGAATACACGGTTATCCCCGCGCGCGCGGCCATTCCTCTGCCGGCAAGCCTGCCCTTCGCCGCAGCCGCCGCAATTCCCTGCCCTGGCCTCACCGCGCAGCAGGCCATCGACAAGGTGCCGCTCTGGCCCGGAGCCCATGTGCTCGTCACCGGCGCCTCCGGAGCCGTCGGCGGCGCTTTGCTCCAGCTCGCGCGCGACAAAGGCTGGGTCGTCCATGCGGTCGCCTCTGCCGCACAGGCAAACCGCCTGCTGAAGCTCGGCGCGGCGACCGTCACAAACTATCACAACGAACATTGGAAGAGTGACTTCAGGGAACGGGTGCTGCATCAGCCAATCCATGCGGTGTTCGATATGGTGAGCGGCGCTCACGCCACCAGCCTTGCGCCGCTTTTGACGGCGAATGGTCATCTTGTCTGCATTCAGGACCGGCAGGAAGCAGCGCCGCTTCCAGCTTTCTCCACAACGATCTCACTGCATGAAGTTGGCCTCAACGCGATGCACGCCCATGCATGCGATCATCAATGGGGACGGCTGGTCGCAGCCGGTGCCGCAATGGCACGCCATATCTGCGAAGGAACCTTCGATCCTCAGCTTATCGAAACGGCGAATTTTGAGGATCTGCCCGCTGCACTTTCACGCCTGAAAGCGGGGCCGAACCCGGGCAACCGGGTGGTCGTCCTCTAGCGGACGGCGCCTGCACCATACACACGACATTATCGAAGCGGCGCACGACAATCGCCGCTTCGAGCGTTTCACTTCCAATCGCACGGCAATTGGCAGCCAATGTTGCCCCGACAGGAAAATGGCCACCCGACCGTGAGGTCAGGCAGCCATTCAGAACCGGAAGAGCGAACTCCCGCCATCGGGGAAGGTCCACTCTGGCGTCGCTCAGGCGACGCCACCGAGGCAGACATATTTGATCTCGACGAAGTCATCGATACCGTATTTCGAACCTTCGCGGCCCAGACCCGACGATTTTACGCCTCCGAAGGGTGCTTCCGCCGTCGAGATGAGCCCCGTATTGACACCCACCATCCCATATTCCAGCGCCTCCGCTACCCGGAACACACGGGCGAGATCCTTCGCATAGAAATAGGATGCGAGACCGAACTCCGTGTCATTCGCCTGAGCGATAACATCGGCTTCGTGTGCGAAACGGAAGAGCGGCGCAACCGGGCCAAAAGTTTCCTCGGTGGCCACCGCCATATCCTTCGTGACGTCGGCAAGCACGGTCGCTTCATAGAACGTTCCGCCCAGACGATGCTGCTTGCCGCCCTGAAGAACTCTGGCCCCCTTGGAGAGCGCATCGCTGACATGCTCCTCCACCTTCTTCAACGCCGCGTCGTCGATGAGCGGCCCGAGCACAACGCCCTCGTCGAAACCATTACCGGTCTTGAGGCCGCCAACCGCTTTCGCGAGCTTTTCCGCAAAGGCATCGTAGACACCGTCCTGGACGTAAAGCCGGTTTGCGCAGACGCAGGTCTGGCCATTGTTCCGGAACTTGGCAATCAACGCGCCTTCCACCGCCTCATCAAGATCGGCATCATCAAAGACGATGAAGGGCGCATTGCCGCCGAGTTCCAGACCGAGCTTCTTGATGGTTGGGGCCGACTGCCGGTAAAGCTCCGCACCCACCTCGGTCGAACCGGTGAAAGTCAGCTTCCGCACGATTGGATTAGCCGTCATCTCCGCCCCGATCTCGCGTGCCGAGCCGGTCACAACCGAAAAGAGACCCGGGGGCAGACCAGCGCGTTCGCCGAGAACCGCCAGCGCAATCGCCGAGAAGGGTGTCTGGCTTGCCGGCTTCAGCACCATGGCGCAGCCGGCCGCAAAGGCTGGCCCTGCCTTGCGGGTAATCATCGCATTCGGGAAGTTCCACGGCGTGACCGCCGCAACGACTCCAATCGGCTGCTTCAGGACCAGGATGCGCTTGTCCTTCTGGTGCCCCGGAACGATGTCGCCATAGATGCGGCGGGCTTCTTCGGCGAACCATTCGATGAAACTCGCGCCATATGCGATTTCGCCCTTGGCTTCGGCAAGCGGCTTGCCCTGCTCCGCAGTGAGTATCCGGCCCAGATCATCCTGGTTCGCCATCATCAGTTCGAACCATTTCCGCAGGACACCGGCGCGTTCCTTTGCGGTGCGGGCAGCCCATTCCCTCTGGGCTTTCTCTGCCGCGGCAATCGCCGTCTTGGTCTCGGCTGCGCCAAGCTTCGGCACGTGGCCGATCACCTCACCCGTCGCGGGGTTCGTCACGGCGATGGCCGTAGCATTCGCCTCGATCCATTCGCCGGCCACATATGCCGCCTGCCGGAACAATGTCAGGTCTTTTAGTTGCATTGGACTGATCTCCAGTATTCCTGTGGTAGCTTCGCGGCTTTACATCCGCCAAATATCGAGCATTTAATAATGCATGATATATGATGCATTATATTTTTATTTTTGGCTAGTGCGATCTGGCCCGGCAACAGTGCAAAGGACGACGCCCGACCGACGATGGAGGATGGTCCCAAACCCAGCTCATTTCAACGCCAATGGCGGGTTCGCTGACCCTTTCAACTCCACGGTCGTAAAAATGAGATCGGTGTCACCGATATTCGTGAGGTCATGGATCATATGCTGGCCGGCCCCGAAACTGAAATACCTGCAATCGCCCGGGCTATATTCTGTCTCCACTATTTCTCCCGTGGACAGCCTTGAACGCGATTTTCCCGACGTCACCGCGACCCAAAAATAATTCAATACGTGCCGGTGATAGCCGACGCGCTCGCCTGGTTTGAGACGTATTTTCCATATCCGGACGTCATTTGTTTCGGTCTCGAGAACCTGCCCAACATTTCCGTTGGTTTGAGCTTCAGCGAACTCCCTTTGCAGATCGCTGATGTGCTTATCGGTAGCCAAGTTCGTCATGGCGTTTCCTCTTGGGTTTGATCTCATGTGGTGGGCAGTACGCCACCATCGACGTTGATGACGTCGCCACTGATGAAATCGGAGAGTTCTGATGCGAGATACAGAACCGCGGAGGCAACATCCGCCACTGTACCAAGTCGCCCCGCCGGCAGCCGGGCCTCCTGCAAAAATGCCTTGACCGCGGCGTCGGGCGATGTCCCGTAGCGCTCCGCAAGCGCATGCAGAAAACCGCCGGGCCGGTCCCAGAGTTCAGTGCGAATATGCGCAGGCGCGACCACGTTGGAACGAACACCCTGGGATGTAAACTCACGGGCCAGTGCTTTCGAAAGCAGGGTTATGGCGGCTTTCGACGTACTGTAATCCGGAAGGAGCGGATGCGGCATGCGCCCGGCCTCCGACCCGCAATGAACGATGACACCCTTTCCCTGTTGCAACATGGTCGGCAAAACCGCACGCGACATGCGAATATAGCCACCCAGATTGAGGTTGAGCGTCTCGTCCCAGTCATCATCGCTTACATCGAGGAATCCTGTTCGTGTCGGGCATATCCCAGCATTGTTGAACAGGATGTCGATCCGGCCGAAACGTTCCAAAGCATGGGCGGCAACCACAGCCTCCGACCCCCGCACGGCAAGATCCAGTTCGATCGTGGCGCAGCGGTCGGGATCAGCCACCGCGGCAAGCGGCTGCATGTCCCGACTGACGCCGACGACGAATGCTCCCTCTGACAAGAAGCTCTTGGCGGTCTCAAACCCTATGCCCGAACTCGCACCAGTCACGATAACAACCTTGTCCGTCAGTTTCAGATCCATTGCAGTCTCCTCCGTTGCACTCTGCGGCGCTGTGACAGGCACAATGCAACAAAGGCATGAAGAGCAGTCAAGCAGGACCATTGCAGGATGGCGGACAGCATTCGCATCGGCCGGCGACCAATCAGAGAAGCCTCAACTTGGTCGAGCGGGACACGATGGAAACGGCAATGACAATGATCACGCCTTTGACGATGCTCTGAATATATGTGTCCATGCCCATCAGGTTGAGGCCGTTATTCATGATGCCGATGAGCAGCGCGCCGAAGAACGTTCCCATGACCGTGGCCGTACCTGGGCGCAGCATCGTCATGCCGATAAAGACTGCCGCAAGGCCGTCGAGGAGATAGGTCTCACCGCCATTGGGCTGGCCAGATCCGAGCCGTGCCGACAGGATGATTCCGGAGATCGCCGCAAAGAAAGAACTCAGGGCGAGGCCATAGACCCGATAGGATCTGACGTTGATGCCGGACAGTTCGGCTGCGCGGGCGTTGCCGCCGACCGCATAGAGGTAACGCCCAAAGGTCGTGCGCTCCATGACGAACCAGGAGAAAGCGACGAGAAGGAGCATGATCAGCGCCGGATAGGGAAAGAATGCGCCGATTTTCCCCTGACCCAGGACGAGATATCCGCCGGGAATTCCGCCATAGATCGCCCGTCCACCGGAGATGATGAAGTTGATGCCCCAGAGGATTGATCCCGCGGCAAGTGTCGCGATCAACGAGGGGACGCCGATGCCCACGACGAGCGAGGCGTTGATCAGTCCAACGGCAAGACCGGCACCCAGCGCCGCAAGGATCGCAAGGGGTATCGGCGTTCCCGCGACCAAGAGAAGCGGACAAAGCAGACCTGCAAGGCCGACCACATAGCCAACGGAAAGGTCCATTTCCTTCGCCGCAAAGCCGAATGTCAGACCGATGGCAACAATGGTCAGCATCGATATCTGCTGGAGGATATTGACGAGGTTCGTGCTCGTGAAAAACCTGTCCGTCGCCACCGAAAATCCGATGAACAGCAGGACAAGCACGACCAGCGTGCTGTATTTCTGCGCCAGCATGCCGAAGCTGATTTTTCTCACGGTAATGTCCCGTTCGGAGGTTGCTGTAATGGTCATTGTGTCACTCCCGCAATTGCATTGATGAAGGCCGCCTCATTGAAATCCTTGCGTTCGATCTCATCGCTATTGCGGCCCTGGCGGAACGGCACGATGCGATCGGCCACATAGGCGACTTCGAGAAGATCACTGGATGCGACCACGACAGCAGCACCCTGATCGGCCAGTTTCTTGATCAGTTCGTGGATCTCGCGTTTAGCCCCGACATCCACACCCTCCGTGGGTTCGAGGAAAATGAAGAGCGAATAGCGTCCCTCGGCGGCGAACAGCCACTTTGCGACCGAGACCTTCTGCTTGTTGCCACCGCTGAGTTCGACGATCTTTGCTTCTGCAGAGGAGGTCTTGATGTTGAGGCGCTTGACCAGACGCAGCGCCTCGTCATTTTCCCGACGCCGCTGGATAAGCCCGAATGGCTTGATGCTCGTTTCGCGCACGCCCGCCATGGACATGTTTTCCCGCACGGTCCAATCCGCCACCATGGCGTTGATCATCCGGTGATCCGGCACGAGTGCTGCCCCGGCGCGTTTCATGTCGCGCACGGACGCCCTTCCGACATCCCGCCCGATGAACTCGTATTGACCGGAAGCAGCCCTAGAGGGCTCGAACAGCGACTGGGCGAACTCGAAGTGGCCAGAACCCGTCAGGCCGATCAGACCGAGGATTTCGCCACGGCGGACCGCAATTTGCGAAACGGAAAAATTGTCTCCCGCCCAGCCCGAGACGTTCACGACGGTTTCTCCGAGATTGTTTTCCCGGTTGGTCATCGCCGACGTATCGAAATGATAATCGGTCTCGCCTCTCTTGGCCCGGTTGAGCATGAGATCAATCAGCTGCCGCTCCGTGATTTCGCCGTCGCTCTTGACGAGGTGGCTTACTTTGCGCCCGTCCTGAAGCACGGTGATTTCGTCTGACAGATCGATGACTTCCTGCAGGAAGTGGCTGATCAGAACAACGGACATTCCGGCCTGAGAGAGCGTGTGGATCAGATTCCAGAGGCTCTGTTTCTGCTTGGCCGGCAGTGTCGCTGTCGGCTCATCAAGAATAAGCACCTTGGGACGCGAATGCAGCGCCCGCAGGATCTCCACCACCTTCTGGTCAGCGTAAGGCAGTTCGTCCACCCGGCGGTTCAGCTGGATGGGCGTATCGGGAAACCATTGCCGCGCCAGCTCTTCGGCCTGGCGCACGACCTGACCCCTGTTGATGAAGAAACCGCCTTTGGCAGGTTCAAATCCAAGGCATATATTTTCTGCGGCGGTCAGGTGGGGCACAAGGTTCCCCTCCTGCGAAACGAGCGAGACACCGGTGGCCACCGCAACGGCGGGGTTCTCGAAAGTGATCGCCTGCCCTGCCATGCGCAATGTCCCTGTTGTCGGCATTACAGCACCGCTCAAGACACCCATGAGGGTCGATTTTCCGGCGCCGTTCTCGCCGACAACGCCGTGCACCCGGCCTTCCCGGATCTCGATCGAAACGTTGTCGAGCGCGAGCGTACCCGGCCATTGCTTAGAGATGTTTTCGAGCGCGATCGCCATCATTCACCTATAGAGTTCGGCAGGCGGCTTTCGCCGCCCGCCTGGGAGGAGTTACTGGCAATTATCCTTGGTAAACAGCGTGGCGCCGTAATAGACGATATCCTTGCCGTTCGTGACCGACTTGGGGTCTTCACCATCGATCTTTGCGCGTTTGGCATATTCGGCCAGCTTCGCGCCCCATTCCTCGAATTGCTGACGGCCCGTCGCGACAAACATCGAATCCTTGGCACATACGGCCTTGATCGCTTCAGGATGCCCGTCCATCCCGGAGACCGGCACGGTAAGGCCAGCTCCCTGCAGAGCGGTGATGGCCGCCTGCGCCGGCTCGTCCCACGGCGTCCACACCGCGGTAATGTCGTTGCCGTAACGCGTTGCGAAATCCTGCACGGCGTTAAGCGTCTCCTGATAGAAATTGGCGACGTCGAAATTATATTCGCCGATGATCTTGACCTCGGGATACTCCTTCAGGATCGCCTTCAGCGTGTCCGTGCGTTCCCGCACGGGCTTGATCTTGTCGGTGGTGATGATGATCAGGTTGCCCTTGCCCTTGATCTGGCTGATAAGGCTGAGAGAGACCTCGGCCGACATCTGCCAGTTGTTGGTCGTAATGTCGGCCGTAGATCCGGGGATCCAGCCTGAATCGACCGTATAAACCGGGATCTTGGCGGCCTCGGCGCTCTTCAGCGCATTGCTGGAGGCGCGCAGGTCGGCATAGGTAATGTAAATCACGTCAACACCGCGATTGACCGCATCGTCGATGTTGTTTGCAACCTTCTCGGCCGCGCCGGCGGAATCGAGATAGGTGATTTCCCAGTCGGAAATCTTGTTGTCGGTCAGGTACTTCTTGAACCCGTCCTCTGTGCGCTGTTCGGCCTGGAATGCAGCATTACCCTGGATCCAGCCGATCTTGAGGGGTTGCGCGAACGCCGTGCCGGAAATGAGCATCGATACGAATAGCGTGCCCGTCAGTTTGGAAAGCCTATGCATGTTTTTCTCCTCCTTTGTTGTTTGTTGGTCAGGTCGACAGAAAGCCGCCATCGACGTTGAGATCGACGCCGGTGCAGTAACTTGCAGCATCACTTGCCAGAAAGACCGCCGGACCGCCGACCTCCCGGGGTTGGCCCAGACGTTGCATCGGCGTCATCGATGCGAACCGGCTGACATGTTCCGCAACCTCCGAGCGACTGTTCATCGGCGTCGCCATGAAGCCCGGGCTCAGGCAATTGACCCTTACGCCCCGCGGCGCCCATTCGGCTGCCAGGCTTTTGGTGAGGCGGATAACGCCTGCCTTGCTGGCATCATAGTGAACCTGTTCAAGGCCATTGATGGCCGTCGAGCCACAGATCGACGCCATGTTGAGGATGGAGCCGCAGCCCCGCTGCAGCATTCGCCGCCCCTCCGCCTGACAGGACCAGAACAATCCGTTGAGGTTGATTTCCATCAGCCGCAGATATTGCGCCCTGGGCAGATGCTCGGCCGGAGAGACGTCAACGACACCCGCACTATTGGCAGCGATAACGACAGGTCCAAGAACCTCTTCAGCCTTGTCAAAAGCGCGATCGATGGAGTCCGGATCGGTTACATCACCTTCAAGGGCGATTGCCGTGCGCCCCAGAGCGCCAATCAACCGGACTGTCTCATCAAGACCGGCGCTGGAGCCGAGATCCAGGCAGGCCACATCCGCGCCGGCCTCGGCATAGGCTATGGCGATCGCCTGACCAAGGCCGCTGCCCGCACCGGTGACGAAGGCCTTTTTGTCAGTAAGGTCAAACTGGTTCACGAAGCTCCTCCCGAAATCTGCGTAAGCCCTTGATAGCGCAAATGCTTATTTACATTGATGGCCTGCCTTTGAATTCACTGTTCAGCAATGCTGAAGAAGGGTTCGGATATCTATCCGACGTTACAGAATCGACCGGATCGTGCCGCCTTCGGCCCGCATCGCCATGCCGTTGAGATGTGCTGAAGCCGCCAGATGGACCACGCTTCGAGCCACCTCCACCGGCTCGATCATCCTGCGGATCAGCGAGGTCGGTTCCGTGTCATCGAAATACTGGGCGACCACATCCGCGCGCGTTACCCCGCGATCCCGCGCAATCTCTTCGTGATACCGCTTGACGGCATCCGTGTCGGTCGGACCGGGAAGGATGGTATTCACGCGCACGCGTGTTCCCTTGGTCAGTTCGGCGAGCGCCCTCGAGACACCGAGGATGCAGGTTTTCATCGCGCCATAATGCGGCATCCAGGCCTGCGGCTTCACGCCGCTTTCACTGCCGATGAAGACAACGCTGCCCTCGCCGCGCGCCAGCATGTCCTTGAGTACAAGGCGGGACATCCGCACGCCGGTCATGACATTGACGTCGAAATAGCGAAACCAGTGTTCGTCGGTCGTCTCGAAGAAATCCCGGACTTCAAAAATCCCGATGCTGTTGACCAGAATGTCCACCGGCTTGCGGCTGAGGGCGAATGTGTAGAGAGCCTGCGCCTCACCATCAGCCGTCAGGTCGCCGGCTCGGCCTCGGCATTGGGAACCAATGGTCGCGCAGGCGCTTTCAACTTCGGCATCATTCAGGCCGCTGACCGTGACAATTGCGTCCTCGGCCGCGAAAGCTTTTGCTATGGCAAGTCCGATGCCGGTCGCACCACCCGTGACAAGGACGTGCTTGTCTTTCAGGCCATAATCCATTCGAAACTCCACGGTTGATCGTTCGGCAAAACCGCGAGGCTGCCGGTAAAAAATTTGAGTTGGGCGATTTCTGTTAGGCTGCGCCGCAGAGCTGAAGTGGCCCTTTGAGGCTAAGCTCCACGCTACGGCTCATCCGCTTGACCCGATGAACGAGAAAATCGATGAACTCCACCGTTCTGAGCGGCAGTCTGTGCCGCTGTTCGGACAGGAGATGGATAATCGCGGGCTCCTCTTGGAACTCCAGCAGCACCGGCACCAGCGTACCCGCCTCGAGCGCATGACAGACATCCCAGGACGATGCATGGATGATGCCCTGCCCGGCCTGCGCAAGGTCGATAAGCGCCGTCCAGTCCGACACCAGCCGGTTGCCGCTGACCCGCACCGCGCTTTGCTCCCCGTCGGCTGCGAACGTCCATTTGTCGTTCGGAAGTTTGCCGTCGAGGTAGATAAGACAGTTATGGTTCACCAGATCCTGCGGTGTTTCCGGTACCCCGAACCGATCGAGATAGGCCTGTGACGCGCAGGTGACGATCGGGTTGGCACCAAGCTTTCGGGTGGTCAGAGCGCTGTCCGGCATTGCGCCGAAACGGATCGCCATATCGCACTCGTTCTCCACGAGGTTTATATCCTCCCCGCCAAAGATCAGCCGAAAGCCAACCTCCGGATGATCCTTGCCAAACTCATTCGTCAGCGGAACCAGGTATTTGCGGCCGAAATCCGCCGGTGCTGCGATCGTCACCGTGCCGAAAGCACATCCCTTGCGGGCCCGCATCGTCTTGTCGAGTTTTTCGAAATCATCAATGATCGCCTTCGACGTTTCGAACAGATACCTGCCCTCTTCCGTGAGGCTGAGCGAGCGCGTCGTCCGTTTCAACAATGCGACACCGAAATGGTCTTCGAGCGCCTTCAGGCGTCCGCTCATCGTCGCCGGCGAAAGACCCAGCTTGGTAGCCGCCATCGAGAAGCTGTTGGATTTGACGATCTCGGAAAAGACGCGAAGGTCTTGAATGCTGCTCATTTCGAACCCTCCATCTTGGAAACATACGTGCCCATGCGGCGCATGCTTTCGGAAAGCCCCGTGACGAAGACATCAACGCGCGCCTCGATGACAGGATCGAGTTTTTCAGGAATCCTGTTGCGGTAAATGTATTTGCGCACGCCGAAATAAAAGAAGCTGCAGTGAAACCCCCAGACGATCTCAACCGCCAGCTCATCTGCGGCAGCGCCCGTCGGAGGCGTTACTCCCGCTTCGGCAGCGATCTCCCTGTAGATCAGGGGAAATGTCGTTTCATGGAGAAGCCCGAGATATCGCTTGCTGATCTGCGGATCTTCAAGCGCGGATGCGATGAAAATGCGAATCCACCGCTCGTCGAGAATAGCCAGGGTATAGGCCTTGAGGTAGCGGATCAGGCGATCGCGTATCGGAATGCTACGATCGGATAGCTGGGCATTCCAGTTCTGGTCCCAGCGTTTCAAATATACTTCATCGTAGATTTTCTTCAGAAGTTCATCGCGGTTCTTGAAATACCGATAGAGAAGCGGCTGGGACACACCAAGCGCGTCAGCGAGCTCCCGCGTCGTGAAGCTCAGGCCGCGTTGCGCCACGTAGGTGATCGCAAAATCGAGAATCTGCTGTTCCCGATCAGCCGCATCGAGATATTTTTTGACAACTTTTTGCATGTTTCGCCAGTTTCGGCAGCGTTACCGCCACCGTCCTTCCCGCTATCGAAACAATATTGACCCGGATTTCATCCGGGATCGAAAAACCACCCGCGCCCACTCCCTGAGCAGGATTAGAGATAACACCAGCCCCACAAATGATCAAGTGATAAATTATCAAATGATCATTTGTGCCGTCTTGCATCCCCGAGATTGGTGACGAGAAAATCGAGAAAACGTCGGATTCGCTGGGGAACGTGCGACTGGGCGGAATAGATGGCGCTGATGGGTTCGGATTCCTGGGCATCATAGGCCGGCAGAAGTGCCACCAGCCTCCCCTCTTCCAGATCCTTGCCGATGTGGAATTCGGAGAGCCTGGCGATGCCTAGCCCGGCAAGCGCAAAACCTCTGAGCGTCTCGCCGTTATTGACCGCCAGATTGCCGGCAACCGAAACCACAATCCCGACGCCGCTGTCGTCGACATCCCTGAAATTCCAGACCGAGTGCTGCGGTTTGCCGGCAATGGTCAGGCAATTGTGCTTTCTCAGGTCATTTGGATGAACAGGGCTGCCCTGCAGGCGCAGATATTCCGGGCTGGCCACCACATACCGGGGCGAATTCAAAAGACGCCTGGTCTTCATGGATGAATCCTGAAGGCTTCCCGTGCGGATCGCCAGATCGGTCCGTTCCAGGATGAGATCCACCGGTTCGTCGCTCAGTTCCAGGTCGATTTTCATGCCCGTATTCTCGGCCAGGAATCGCGGAATGAGAGGGCATACGGCGTGAATTCCGAAAGGAACGTTGCAACTGACCTTGAGAACACCAACGGCGCTTTCTGACTGCCGGGCGATCTGGGTTTCCACCTCGGCAATGTCCTGCAGGATGGATCTGGAGAGGGAATGAAATGCCTCCCCTTCCGATGTCAGGCGCAGCGAACGCGTGGAACGAACGACGAGCTGGACGCCCAGCCGCTGTTCAAGCCGCGCGACGAGCTTGCTGATTGCGGAGGGAGAAAGGCCGAGTTTATCTGCCGCATTCGAAAAGCTTCCGGACTCGGCAACACAGACGAATACCTCCATCTCAAAGGCGCGGTTTTGCATGACGGCTCCATCTGTGAACAATTTTCACTTTACTTATTCCGTGGATGGGATTTCCGACAAGCGCCACAGCAGCCATCTTCACCCTCTTTCCAAACATGAGAGGTGTAAAATGTACCAGAAGCGCGCGCTGATTGTCGGCGTAACGGGGATCGTGGGACTGAATGTGGCCGAGCATCTTCGCAGCGAAGGTGGCTGGGAGATTCATGGCCTGTCGCGGCGGCCGCCTGTCGGCGCCTCCTACATCCAGTCCCGCAGCGTCGATCTCCTTGATCGGGACGCAGCCATCGCCGCACTCTCCGATCTCGCCCCTACCCACATCTTTTACTGCTCCTGGACGCTCGGCTCCAACGAAGACGAAAACATCCGGCTGAACGGCGACATGCTGCGCACGGTGCTCGATGCCTTCGCGGAGAAGGGCAGCGTGGAGCATGTAGGCGTCGTTACCGGCACCAAGCACTATCTTGGTCCCTTCGAGGATTACGGCAAGGTCACCCCCGTTACGCCGTTCCGTGAAACGGCACCCCGCCTTCCCAAGAAGAACTTCTATTACGAGCTTGAAGATGTGGTGATGGCCTATGGCGCGAAATATGGTTTCGGCTGGTCCGTGCATCGCTCTCACACCATCATCGGTTATGCAGTCGGCAATCTGATGAACATCGGCGCCACGCTGGCAACCCATGCCTCGATCTGCAAGGCGACCGGGCAGCCCTTCCGCTTTCCCGGCAGCGCCACGGCCTATCGCGGCCTGAACGACATCACGGACGCCCGGATTCTGTCCAAGCAGATCGTCTGGGCAGGTACCGAACCCAATGCCCGCAACGAAGCATTCAACGCCGTGAACGGCGACGTCTTCCGGTGGGAACAGCTGTGGCAGCGTATTGCCGATTATTTCGATATCCCCGTTGCCGAATATCCGGGTGAGTTCAATTCGCTGGTAGAGCAGATGAAGAACTCGTCCGACGCCTGGGACGAGCTCGTCAAGACGCACAACCTCCAGCCCAACAAGCTCGACAAGCTTGCCTCCGCCTGGCACACCGATCTCGATCTCGGTCGCCCCATGGAGTGCGTGCATTCCACGGCCAAGGCGCGGGCATTGGGCTTTACCGAAACGCAGGACACCGAACAGTCATTCATCGACGTCTTCGACCGTCTGCGAGCCGAGAAAATCATTCCCTGAAAATGCGGAGCCGCGACGCCAGCGTCGTGGCTCCCACAAAAAAGAGATGCGGGAGCCGGGGCTCCCGCATTTTTTGTTGATCGTGTATCCAGAAATGCAGAGCCTAGCCTGCTGAGGAAGCAGCCTCCAGGACAGGGCGCGCTCCCAGTCTGCGGGCAAGCCGGTCGAGCGCTTTCGGCCCGACATTGACCTGCTCGCAACGCACATCCGTCACACCCTCGACATCCATCAGGTACGACCGGATAGGACCCACATAGGTCATCGCCATATTCGGGCACGCCTTGCAGGCGCCCAGAAGCCTGATGCTGACGACACCGTCAGCGGAGATATCGGAAACCTCGATATCTCCACCATGGCCCAGAATAAGAGGACGCACCCGGGCGAATGCGGCCTCAAGTGCTTCCGGCGAGATGTGGGATGACTGCATCATGCCACCAGCCCCAGTTCGATCTTCTTGGCTTCGATGTCTATGCCCATGCCCCGCGCAAATGCCTTGCCGAGTATGTTTTCCTTCATTTCGCGGGTAATCTCGGGGTAGCCGTAGCGCTCCTGGAGCTCTTCGGGCATTTCGAGATTGGCCAGGGTATCGATATAGGTCTGCACGTGGGGCCAGATGAAAGCTTCCGATCCGTAGCAGATCCGATCGGAGCCGACATAAAGGAGGGCTTCGCCGAGCCGCTCGAGCATTTTCCAGGGCTGCAGATAGTACTGATTGAACCACAGCGGCAGGATCAGGAAGATATTGTCGAAACGGCTGGCGATGGAGATCGTCTCATCGACATAGGGGTCACCAAGATGATGGATGCCGAAATTCAACTCCGGGAAATCGGCAGCGGCATATTGGATATCATTCGGCTTGAACGCCTCCACGGGGCCGAGCTCCAGCGGAAAGCCCTTGTGGAACTGGACCATCTTGATCCCGAGATCAATCGCCTTCTCCCATAGCGGATAGGCAATGTCGCGGTCGTCTGCGCGCCAGGAGCATCCACGGCGCTGGTACTGATAGAACTTCATGCTGACGGCACCCAGTTCCTTGACCTGCCGCTCCATTTCCGCAAGCGCGAAATCCAGCCCGTGATAGGCAGGGTCCACGCCACCGGTGAGGACGACACGCTTCGGGTTTGACTTGGCGAAAGCGTCGCTCAGTTCGACCGGGCCGAGCCCGGCCCGCCAGTGTGAAAAGAGGGGCACCGAGCAGGCAGAGGCCATGTCGGTATCGGAGTTCTCAAACAGCATCTTGTTGCCCCACTCCAGGTCCGGATTGGAGAAGGTCGAGGTTTCCGGCGGCGGCCCCCTGCGGCCCGTCAGGTTGATGAAACCCGCGATCTGCGATCGCAGCAGACGCACCCGTCTCCCGTCGCTTCCGTCCTTGATCTGATTGTCGCCGAAGTCCTGCGTGTGGACCGCGGCATCGAAAACGAACATCCCGTCTTTCATTCGATATCTCCTCGTTTGGAATTTTTGCACGATGGATATCCGGTGAGTAACACACGCGAACCCATTATTTTCTTTGGAAAATTCGAAGATTGTTTTCAGAGAAAAGCGGCAGCGGGCGGGCGCCCGACTTGTTAAGTCTTTAGTATTCGAAATCGCGTTTGCCTCTATCCGGCAGCGCGCAATGACGAGGATTTGACGTGACCAGACCCGACTTAGCCAAGGCCAGCGAGCGTTCGAACGATGCGCTGCTCCATCCCACCGAAGACGAAATCGCCTATCTCAAGGACAGGGCAAAATTCTGCCGGCTCGAGACCATTCGGCTGATCGAGATCGCCAAGGTCGGCCATTACACATCGGTCTTCTCGGCGGCCGAACTCTTCTCTGCACTGTATTACGGTGTGATGGATCTGCGGCACGGCGAGCCGAAATGGGAAGACCGGGACCGCTTCATGATGGGCAAGGGGCACGCGGCCGTCGGCCTGTTTCCGATCCTTGCGGATCTGGGCTTTATCGATCCGGCTCTTCTCGACGATTACACGCGGCTCGGCAGCCCCCTCGGAGATCATCCCGACATGACCAAGGTGCCGGGAATCGACTTCAGCTCCGGCTCGATCGGCCACGCTCTTTCCGCCGGCTGCGGCATGGCGCTGGCGGCGCGAATGCTCGGCAAGGACTTCTTCACATTCGTCATGATCGGCGACGGCGAACTTCAGGAAGGACAGGTGTGGGAGGCCGCACTGTTTGGTGCTCACAATGAGCTTGGACGCCTTGTGGGCATCATCGACCGCAACGGCTACCAGCTGGATGGCTCCGTCGATGACGTCATCGGCGTGGAGCCCATCGAGGAAAAATGGCGCGCCTTCGGCTGGGAAACGCACGTCGTCGACGGCCATGACGTGGCCGCGGTCACGACCCTGCTGCGGACATTGAAGCGAGATGTCAATCGGACAAAGCCGGTTATGGTTATTGCCCAGACCGTAAAGGGCAAGGGCGTATCCTACATGGAAACAGAGCCGGGCTGGCATCTGGGATACCTTGACCCATCCGACGCCGCAAAGGCGATTGCCGAAATTGAGGCCATGGAGATCTGAGATGAACAAGCCGCTTTCCGACAAGTCCTGGCAGTATCGCCAGTTGAACGCCGTCACCCCGGGCCTCGATGCCCTCTCCGATGCGCTGCTTGAACTGGTGGCACTCGGAGAACCGATCGTCGCCGGCACCGCCGATTTGCAATATTCCAACGGTCTTTCGAAGTTCCACCGGCTGCATCCGGAGCGCTTCGTGCAATTCGGGATTTCCGAGCAGAACATGGTGTCGGCCGCCGCCGGCATGGCAGCGGTCGGGATGAAACCTTATGTCGCGACATTCGCCTCATTCCTTGCCCTGCTGTGCTGCGAGCAGATCCGCATGGACGTAGCCTATTCGCGGCTGCCCGTCCGTCTTATCGGCCATCATGCGGGCATTTCGCTTGGCTTCTATGGGACATCGCACCACGCCACGGAAGACCTTGCCATTGCACGGTCCATCGCCAATCTGACCGTCGTGGCGCCCGCCGATGGGAACCAGCTGATGGAGGTCATCAAGGCGTCTAACGATTATCCTGACCCGATCTATATCAGAATCCAGCGCGGGCGCGATCCTGTGGTCTATCCGCAGCGCCTGCCCTTTACGTTCGGCAAGGCCATCGAACACTTCAAGGGAACGGACCTCACGATCATCGCGACCGGCTCCACCGTCCATCCGGGTCTGGAGGCCGCGAAAACCCTGCGGGCGGAAGGGCACAGCGTTGGCTTCATCGACATGGCGACCGTCAAGCCGATCGACAGGGACGCGATCCTGAACGCCGCCGCCCAGTGCAGACGCATTCTGACCGTTGAGGAGCACAATGTTCTCGGCGGCCTTGGCGGCGCGGTCGCAGAGGTTCTTTCGGATGAGGGAATGCCCGTATATCTGAAGCGGCACGGCATATACGATGAATACAGCCTGATCGCTCCACCGACACACCTTTATGCCCATTACAAGCTCGACGCCGCCGGCATCAAGTCCGTCGCTGGAAGCTTCATCGAAGATTATCCGAAGAGCTGATCAAACGCGTCGCACAGGAACTCGAAAACACTCCTGCTGCGGGCATTCATCGCCGGCAGCAGGAGGAATGGCGGCTCGTGGAGGCTCACCGATATTGTGAATTCTGTATTCGGAGTTACCGAGGAATAATTCCCAAAAAATGGCTTAAGGTCATCATGAGTTATCGAAACAGCACTTTAATTGGGAGGATTAAAAATGCCGACAACTATACTCAGTGGAACGAAAGAGCCTGCCCTGTCGTGGGCAGAGACGATCATGGTCCTGCTTGGAAAAGCCAACATCTGGTACCATTGTTATTCGCCACGCGGGTGACCCGCATAAATCCGGCGGTGATGCGAATGGTTTCACAATAGGCAAGGGATTGCGACACTCGCTGAAACGGTCTTTTCTGCGAGCCAATGAAGCCTGTTTCCGTTCGCAGCCGCGCGCGTAATGGCGGGCAATGGTCCTGTTCAACGGGACTTTGAGTCTACCAACCAAAGAATGGCAAATCCTGTCGCGACGGACAGGATTTGCCAGCATCAGTTATTTGAAACAAATCCACTGCTCGCCAGCGGCGCACCAGCAACGAACCAGTTGTCGGCCGCAATATCAACGAACAACACGACTGTCGCCTCCGGCCTGATCCCACCCACCCTTTCAAGCGTGTCGGTGATAGCCTTGGCGAGTTCCGCCTTCTTCTCGGGGCTACGGCCCGGAAAGAGTTCGACTTTTACAATTGGCATCCTGGCAACCTCAATGATCCATTGGCCAGGTATCGGAGACGCGATAACCGCTCTGGAACGGATCGGCCGGATCCACCATCAGCTGCTTGGTGCCAATGATCCAGGCGCGACCAGACAAGATAGGTCTGATTGCCGGCACGCCGTTGATCTCACTCTCCTCATCGATGCTGCAATGGAACTCGCTGTCGAGCAGTGAGGTGCCCACGAACCTGTCACCGACTTTCATCAATCCCTTGGCATGGAGGACCGCCATCCGTGCGGAACAACCCGTGCCACAGGGCGAGCGGTCAACCTTGCCCGGCCGGATTGCAACGGCGTTCTTGCCATGTAGAACGCCGTCCTTCATGAAAACCGGGTCGGTCATCTGGCAGAATGAGATGTGATTCCAGTCATTCGCAGGATGTTTGAACCCGAGTTGTTCATTGGCTGCATCCGTAATCCTCATGCCCATGTGAGCAATGTCACGTGCCTGATCGGGACTGAGACTGAGACCAAGCGAACCCGCATCGACGATAACGAAGCTGTCGCCGCCATAGGCGGTATCAACGGTTACCGTACCGATCCCTTCCACCTCCAGCTTGACGTCGAGCTTGTCGGCGAAAGAGGCCACATTGCGGACGCGGATACGCTCAGCCTTGCCGTTTCGGCACTCAGCCTCGATATCGATCAGTCCTCCTGGCGCCTCGAGGACCAGACGTGTGATCGGTTCCTGCATCGGGATAATCCCCGTGTCTAACAGAACCGTCGAGACACACATCGAGTTCGATCCCGACATCGGCGGCGTATCGGCCGGTTCCATGATGATCCAGCCCATTTGTGCCTTCGGGTCCTTCGGCGGCACCAGCAGGTTGACGTGCCGAAACACGCCGCCGCGCGGTTCGTTGAGAACGAAGTTGCGGAGGGTTTCGTCCTCGGCAATCCAGCGCGCCTGGTCCCAGATCGTGGATCCCGGAGGAGGAGCGACGCCACCGACGATAACGTCGCCGACTTCGCCTTCAGCATGGCAGCTGACGACATGAACGATCTTGGATGAGCGCACTGTTCAGTTTCCTCGATTACAACCGGAGCGGTTCAGATGGACTTCAGGAAAGCCGCGGTTTCCGGCTTCTGGGGATTCTCGAAAATCTGCTCCGGCGAGCCGATCTCGTGAATGCGCCCCTCCCGGAAGAAGGCAACGCGATCGGACACTTCGCGGGCGAAACGCATTTCGTGGGTGACGACGATCATCGTCATGCCTTCCTTCGACAACATGCGCATCGTATCGAGCACTTCGCCAACAAGCTGCGGATCGAGCGCCGATGTAACCTCATCGAACAGCATGTAGTCAGGAGACATCGCAAGCGCCCTCGCGATTGCCATGCGCTGCTGCTGGCCGCCGGAAAGGCGCGACGGAAATACGCCGAGCTTTTCCTTCAGCCCCACATGCGACAATTGCTCGATTGCGATGGCCTCAGCCTCTTCCCGTGATTTCCCAAGAACCTTCCGCGGAGCCAGCGTAACGTTTTCGAGGACGGTAAGATGCGGAAAGGCATTCCACTGCTGGAAGACGATACCGATGCGCCTGCGCAGCTTGTTGAGGTCGGTAGCCTTGGCGTGAACCTCCACGCCATCGACGGTAATACGTCCCTGCTGAATTCCCTCAAGGCCGTTGATGCACATCAGCATCGTCGACTTTCCAGACCCCGAACCGCCGATCATCGACAGGACTTCGCCCTTCTGAACCGTCAGATCCACGCCTTTGAGGACATGCAGCGTACCGAATTGTTTGTGTACGTTTTCGATGGCGATCATTGCGTGCCCCACTTCTTCTCAAGTTGATTGCCGAGCCTGGCGATTGGAAAACTCATCGCGAAGTAGATCAGGCCGGTGATGCCGAGGATCAGCAGTGGCTCCTGAACGCGCGATGTTACGATTTGCGAGCTTCGCAGAAGTTCGACTATGCCGATCCAGAGAACGAGCGCGGTATCCTTCATCACGCCAAGCGTGAGACCGATCCAGCTCGGAAAGACGATCCGGGTGGCGATCGGCAGCGTTATCGACGTCAATTCCTGCCGCCAGCTGAGGCCGAGAGACCGTGCCGCGCGGCGCGTCGTCTGGGGGACTGCGCCGACACCGCTTCTGACGATCTCGGTGCAGAAGGCGGAAGCGTAAATCCCAAGGCAAACGCAGCCGACGACAAAGGTCGGCCAGTTGAGCTTGAGCATGCTGTTGAACGAGTTGAACAACACGAGCTGGATAAGAAGCGGCACCGACCGGAAGACGTCGAGGACGGCGCCTAGCGAGTTGCCGATCCACCATGGCGCCCCGGCCCGGACAAGGCCGAAAAGGACACCGAGGACGGTGCCGATGACAACCGCAACAAGGGTGATTGAAAGTGTGGTCACGGCTCCCGACAACAGGAATTGAAGGTCGCCCCACGAAAATGATCCACCGAAATACATCGCGACCTCCTAGTATCGAAACAGGCGCCAGGCCACGATGCGCGACGACAGCGTGAAGGCCTTGGAAATGACGTAGTAGAGGCATGCCGCGACGAAGAAATACTCAAAGGTTCTATAGGTCACGACGTTGAGTTCCTGGGTGACGCCGGTAAGATCCGTGGTCAGGCCGACGATAACCCCGAGAGAGCTCATCAGAACGGACCACACCATCTGGTTTGTCATGGCGTGGAAGACAGCGCGCAGCATCTGCGGGATCACGATATGCCACTGCGTCTGCACCGCCCCCAGGCCAAGCGAGCGTGCCGCCCGCGTCTGCGTTTCCGGAACGGCTGCAAAGCCGCCGCGAAACGTCTCGGCAAGATAGCCGGCATTGTTGAAGGTGATGCCGAACAGCAGCGCGGCATAGGAACCGACCTGAAGACCGAGCGACCCCAGGCCAAAATAGAGCATGTAGATCTGGAAGAGCGCTGGAGTGTTTCTGGCGGTCTCGATCCACATATCCGCAGGCAGGGACAGGTATTTTTTTCCGGAGCGTTTGGCGAGTGCCAGGAAAATAGCAAGGATCGTTCCAAGCATCATGGCCAGGCCCGCGATCTCAATCGTTTCCAAAGCGCCCCACAGCATCTCCGGAAGAGCCCGCAGCACAGGTCTCCATTGAAATTGATAGTCCATTTGTGACCTCATTCTCTGTCAACGCACGCGGCGCAGCCATGCGTACAAGAAGGAATCTACGAGCCCGGAAAGTCTCAGGGGGCAGCGGCCACCGCGTCCATTCGTTGGCGATAGCAGCATCTGCCGAGGCGGCACCGGGCTCTTGAATGGCGCTCGTCAATCCTGATCGAGCGCCATTGATGACAGGAGAACCGCTTAGCGATAGACGCCGGGCACGGTCAGGTTAGGCGCCGCACCGACGTCTTCACCAATCCATTTCTTGTAAAGCTCTGCGTAGCGGCCGGAGCGCACCTGACGGTTCAGGAACAGGTTCACATAGTTGAGCCAGCCCTGTTCCTGGCGCTTGACAATCAGCGCGCAATAGTCGGCGTCAACGGGTGCGGGACCGACGACCTTGAGGCCAGGATATTTACCGGATTCGATGATAGCCGCTGCAATCGTCGAGGTCGTATAAGTCGCATCGATGCGCTTCTGACCGAGTGCCAGGAATGTGTCCGACTGGGTCTGGAACGTCAGCATCTTTGCGCCGGTATCGCTCTTCTTCTCGACCTCCTTGGCAAGAGCAAGCGTTTCATAAGCACCTGCGGGCCCTCCGACCGTATGCCCCTTGATGTCGTCCGGCGCCTTGATGCCCGAATCCTCGCGCGCCAGCACGATCGTCTCGAACACAAAATAGGGGATTGAGAAGCCTACAGTCTTGGCGCGCTCCAATGTATCGGAAGCGACGGCGACGGCGACGTCCGCGCGACCCGACAGGATCGCCGGGATACGGTCGTTTTCAGGCGTATCAACGATTTCAACATCGACACCCAGTGCCGCGCCAAGATCCTTGCAATAATCGACGTCGAAACCGATCGGATTGTTGTTCGCATCACGCGATCCGTTCGGCGGGAAGTCGAGTTGCACGGCGCAGCGAAGTTTACCGGCGCTGATGATATCGTCGAGCTGGTCAGCCTGCGCGGCCACACCAGACATCGCTACTGCAGCGAGTGCCATAAGGGGGATAAATTTTTTCATGTCAGTTCCTCTCTTTTTATAGGTTAACGTTGGAATATCGACTATCGTATACTATTTGAAGCGCTCATTTGACCTGACGAAGCGACCCATAAGCTTACGCTAAATATCGTATACGATAGTCAATTTGAGTCAATATTGCCGTCAGTCTTTGGTCATTTGTACGACCATCTCCCTGGCCACGCGGCAAGCCGCCAGATCCCAGGCGGCACAGCCCACACTTTTGAAGAACACCGGGCCTGAGGAGACATCTGCCGTTCCCTTCAGCACGCTGCTGAGCGAAATCACAGCGGACCAGTCGACATTGGCCTGGATGAGATCGCCCGCCTCGTGCCGCGCTCCAGCAGGATCATCGACAATGAGGGTGCTCGCCAACACGGTCTCGCTCCCAACTTCCGCGGCATCCGGCGTGAAGGCCCCTACCCCTATGACAAGCCGCTCCTGCGACGCAGGTTCCGTGTAAACCGGCGTCTTGCTGGTGGTTAATGTCACGACCACGTCGACGCGGGACCAGTCACGATCCACAAATGGCCTGACGGCGCAGTCGACATGCCGTGCACAAAACTGCTCTTCTTCCTCCCGGGAAATGCCGGCGACGACCAGATCTACCCCGGGAAAGAAAGACGAAAGCGCCTGTGCATGCGTGGACGCCTGTTTGCCAGTGCCGATGATCGCAACGACCTTCGGCGGTTCTTTCCGCAGCCGGCTGATCGCCAGAAGGGTTACCGCCGCCGTTCGCCGCCCAGTGACGGTCGGCCCATCGAGCGCAAACAGGGAAACCCCTGTGAGAGCATCATAGGCGACGACTTCCCCGTTGATCGTCGCGAGATCACGCGAAGCATTCGATGGGCAGACATTGACCAGTTTGTGGCTTGCAATGTCCTGAGCGCTCGCAGGCATGGAAAGCATGACGCCGCCGGCCGCCAGGGGAACCACCAGCCGTTCCGGGCTGACAATCTTTCCGTCCGCATATTCCACAACCGTTTTTTCCAGTTCCGCTACCAGCAGAGCGAAAGGCAGCAGGGCCTCGGTCGATGTTGCGTTGAAGTGCTTAACCATCGTCATGCCACCAGAAAACCGTACTTGAGCGGATCGGCTTCATCGATCACCCAATTGGCGAAGCCGCAAATGGATGCGGTACCTTCCACTTCCGGGATGACCGCATCGAAACTTCCAACCTTTGCCTTGGAGAGTACCCGCCCCTTGAAGATCGTACCGATGATCGATTCATTGATCAGCGTATCCTCGGCGGTCATCTCGCCCCGAAGGTAGAGCTGCGCAACGCGACCGGCGGTTCCCGAGCCAGTGGGCGAACGATCAACCGCGCGATCGGCATAGACGCAGCAATTGGCCTGGCTAGAGCCTTCGTGGCGGGGATCGCCATAGACCATAACGCCATAGACGTTGTTGAATTCCGGAATCTCTGGATGCACGAACGGCATCTTGGCATTGACGGCAGCCTTGATCTCGTAGCCGAGCTGCATGACGCGCTGCGCATCGTGTTCGCGGATTTCAACGCCGTGCTTACGGCCATCAACATAGAAATAGGTTGCGCCGCCATAAGCCACGTCGCCGGTCACCTCGCCGAAAGTCGGCGTATGAACGGTGACGTCGTGGCTGAAAATGAAGGACGGCACATTCACGAAACGCACCGCACCCGTATGCTCGCCGTCCCACTGAACATAGGCCTCGATAAACCCGCAGGGAGCATCGATGCCCACCTTCGTTTCCGGCACTTGTCGCTCGATCCAGCCAAGCTCCACGGCTGCGGTCGCAAGAGCAATAACGCCGTGGCCGCAATGGGGGCTATAACCCATGTTGTTAAGGAAGATCACGCCGAAGTCCGCTTCCGGGCTTACCGGTTCCGTGAGATATCCCCCGTAGAGATCCTTATGACCGCGGGGTTCCAGCATCACGGCACGGCGATAGTGATCCGCATTTTCCTGGAGCCAGGTGATGCGCTCGACAATCGTCTTTCCGGGAATCTTCGGCAGACCCTGCGTGACCAGACGAAAGGTTTCGCCGCAAGTATGCAGTTCGACTGTCGTTAGGAACCGATCGTATTTCATGTTTCTCCCTTTCGTTGACGACCATCTCGCCATCAGATTTTTAGTATTTACGATATCGTATACGATCTACTTTAGCTGTCAAGATAGATTCCTCGGCGGGTTAAGCGGAAAATCGCGCGAGGCTGAAGGCAGAGAGATCGGGCGAGGAATGCCCCGTGAGCTGCGCGGCAACAGCTTCGCCCACTCCTAAAGCATGCTTGAAACCATGCCCCGAACATGCCGACACCAGGAACAGCCCCGGAATATCCGGATGCCAATCGAGCAAGAACCCGTGGTCCGGCGTTGATGTGTAGAAGCATGCTTCCGAAGCCTTTAGTTCCGAGGAGATACCTCCGAAGAACGGCTCGACGTGGTGCCGGAAGAATTGATCGCCAGACATGCCGGCAGGCGGAGCGGTCTCGGTATCTGCTACAAAAAACTTGACCCCATCAGCCGCCCCTTCGAGCGGAAAGACCGTCGCACAGGCGTTATCAACACCTTCGCGAAACCACATCAGGGTCGGAAACCTGCCTGGCTGATAGGCAGCCGCATCACGCGCTTTGAATGTAAATGTCCTTTGCTGGCTGACGGACAATAAAGTGGCAAACTGCCCGCCAAGAACCCCGCCCACCCAGCGGCCCATGGCGACAACCGCCTGCCGGGCCCGGATCACCACGCCCTCGGCCTCTATTTCCACACCGCCCGTGATTGGCACGATCCGTTTGACGACCGTATTCGGCAAAACCTCAGCGCCAGCCTGTTTGGCAAGGGCGATCTGCAGGTTCAACAATGGTTCGGGGCGAATGAAGCCGGCAGCGGGTTCGAAATAACCCACGTCCATGTCCGTCAGGCCGATGAGCTGAGGATAACGCAACATCAAGTCCCCGGAAGACAGGACTTGATGGACAATGCCATTCTCCTCGGCGATCTTAACGGTATCGTGCAGAAAACTGCTGGAACTACCCGCCGCCCCCGATCCAATGATCAGCGTCCCCGTGTTCTGCATAAGGCTAATGTAAAACCGACGCTCGAACGCGTGCAGGAGCGCATTCGAACGCTGGACGAACTGAAGATAGGCGGGGCCTTCCGCAACAGCTTCTCTAGTGACCTTGTAGCCGCCGTGACTGGCCCCATGGGGATGCGGGGGGCTATAGGCATCGATACCAACGATTTTCCCACCCGTCTGAGACAGGGCGTAAAGTGCTGAAGCACCCATGACGCCAAGACCAATCACGGCGTAATCGACCTCGAGAATGGTTTGAGAACTGGTCATGGGCGCTCAGGACGATTGGCGCATGAAGAAAAGTCCGGGCAGATTGGCGGTGAAGCCCCATTTCTCGTAGAAGGGCAGCATCTCCTCCAGGCAATAGAGTTCACGATGCTTGACCCGCACGAGCACGGGATCGGTCAGGACCTTATCCATCAACAGGCGGCCGAGCCCGGTGTTTCGCCACGTCTCCTTGACGATGATGTCAAAGATCATCGCCTTGTAGACGCCATCCGTCATGGCGCGTGCGAAGGCGACCAGTTCGCCATTCAGGGGATCGATGAAGGCGAAGATGGGACCCGCATTCGCCATCAGCCTTTCGACATCGGCTTTTTCGCGCCCCTTGGTCCACCACTCCTGCTGAAACAGTTCCACCAGCTGGTCGACCTGCTCGGGAGTGAGGTCCCGTCGAAATTCAAGTCTGTTTTTGTCGGGCGCCATGTCGAGGCCTCCTGTTCAAGTCTGTTTGTCGGTTTTACGTTTTTTCGCCCGCCAGCGTTCGAAGCCGGTGCAGCGCGCCCGGCGAGATGGGGATGCCCCATTTCTCTGCTGCCGTGCGATTTGCAAACCGTCGTGCGCCCGGCAGACGATCCTGTCCGGCAATGGTCAACCGGCCACATAGATGCTGCAGACGAGACGCGAAGCCGGTAGACCCGCCCCAATCCGGGTCGATCACCATGAGGAACTGCCCCGCCTTCGGGGTTTCCGCGCCAGCGAAACCGGCAAAGTCGTTTTCAAAGGAGAATTGCCCACCGGTAATGGCGCCGGCGAGAAT
Organism: Agrobacterium sp. GW821-FHT14E08; assembly: GCF_058803865.1. Lineage (NCBI taxonomy): Bacteria > Pseudomonadati > Pseudomonadota > Alphaproteobacteria > Hyphomicrobiales > Rhizobiaceae > Agrobacterium > Agrobacterium sp. GW821-FHT14E08. Next base: position 228,910 of record NZ_JBXAPJ010000006.1, read on the forward strand.
TTCGACGAACAGGGCAATTGAGGAACCTTTGTAGCCGCCGAAAGTGTTCAACGCTCCACCGGACAGGATCATGTGCGGATCCATGGTGGGATTGCCGTCGCGATCGACGCCGGTTCCATCAGGAACTGGTTTACCAGCGAGTGCGTGCAGGCGCACCTCGCCATTTGCCATCACGCTGGTGGCCTGGTCGACGATCAATGGCGCGGCATTCTCCACCGGCACGGCGAAGGCAATGGGATTGGTCCCGTAAACCGCCTGCCGGCCGCCATGGGGAACGACGTTCGCAAGTCCGTTTACCGCGGTTATGGCCATATGGCCGGAAAGCGCGAAAGGTTCGATGTCCGGCCACAATGCACTGAAATGATGGGAGTTGCGGATCGCGACAATGGCGACGCCCGTTTTCTCGACGGCAGCTTTGATAAGTGGATGCGCGGCAGAAAGCGCCCGCTGTGCAAAACCGTTACGCGCGTCGACCCGAATGAAGGACGGCCCAAGATCCGTGACATCGGGCACCGCCAGCCCATCCACCCAACCTGACCTGAGGGAGCCGACATAGCCGGGCATGCGGAAAATACCGTGGCTGAGGGCACCGTCCCTCTCGCATCCCGCACAGTTTTCCGCAAGAATCCCGGCTGTGTCCCCGGCAGTGCCGGCGTTGACGAAAATCGTCTCAAGAAGCGTTTTCAGTTCACGAAAACCGATAAGCTCGTCTCGCGCATCGCTCTTTTCAACCATCGCCCAGGAACCTCCTCAGGCAATTTTCCAGGAGCCGCGAAACATTGTTGTCGTAATTATTGTGCGACAGGCTCCCGCAAAACGTGATTGACCCGACAGCAAAGAGACCTCCGCCCGTTTCGGATTTGCCATAGACGATGTTGGCGCTTATGCCGCCATGCGGACGCGGCTTGCCATCGAACACGTCAGGCAGAAGAAGTTCTTCGAATGTCGTGTGGAAAGACGGACCATGACCTTCAGAGAAGGCAATGACCGATGCATATTCCGGCGTACCGAGATCGATGGCCGCCTGATCAATCTCGAAGCCGGCAGCACCTCCTCCAGACAATCCGAAATCGCCGATGCGCTCATTGGCGGCTATGCCTTCAAAGAGAAATGCCAATTCCTCTTCGTAGGAGGCAGCGGTGCGGACATAATACGAGCCCTCGAATGCTCCTTCGGCCGTAAAGCCGACGCCGGCGACGGTTTGTGGCGGAATTCCGTTGCGACGCCAGAGACCGCCATATTCTCCATCGAGCTGATGGTAATATTCGCCAGGCTGGCTCGCCCATACCCGCATGCCCCCTTCGGCGCGGCGCACCTCGATCATATGGGGCATGTCGTCGTTACGGCCGATCTTCCAATAAAAACCGTTACCGCCGAGATACATGAGGTTTCCACCGGCTTCCCGGTAGGCGATCAGCGCCTCCATCGTGCGTCGGGTGTGGTATTCGGGATGCGTTCCCGTCAGAACCACATCATAAGGCGACAGGGCGGTAACGCCATCCCGGTCAAGATCCTCGTCCGTGATGACGTCGAACTCGAATCCCTTAGTCTCGAGCCAGTCGGTGAGATGTGAATCCGCCGGGAAATGCCGCATTCCTGATCCCATCGGATCGAAATAGATAAGGTATTCCGGCCGCATCGTCAGGATCGGGCGCAGCCGTGACGACAGGTTTATGCCCGAGCCGTCGGGATGGCGGCTGTAGGTGGAATAGCCGTAAGCACCGACTTCGTCTGGATTGTGCGGATATGCGTTCCACGCACCTACCCTGTCGGCAAGTTCGCCCGCAAAGTTGCCACGGGCGAAATTGGCATAGGCCATATAGGTGAATGTCGGAGCCAGAAACACGATCCGCCGACGTTTCGTTCTTTCTCCCGGAATGACATAGAACGGGATCGTGTCCTTTCCGACGCCATTGTCGACCTCAAGCCCATATACGCCGGAGCGCATATCCTCTGGCACATCGATCCGGATAGTCGTTTCCCAGCCGCAATCACTAAGATCGTCGGAATGAAATCTGATCGCCGCATATTCCTGTGGCACCTGCTTCCAATCCTGATGTCGGCCGGACCAGGCAGACGATTTGACCGCGCGCATCGGCATGTTGATCAAGCATAACCGTCTCGCACGGTCCTTTTCGTCCTCTATCCAGATATCGCGCGCATCCCCGCCGAAATTCCACTCGGCGATAACCTCCCACGCCGCTACCGGGACTGGTTCCGAACGCGTTGAACTCAGGGATGGATTTTCGATGGAGCCGTTGAAGGTCTGTTCAGGATGCCCCCGCCAGACGGCGGCGAAACAAATATGATCGATTTCCACAAGTGCGCGGCGCGTGAGGTGCGGGAAACTCGCGCTTTTCGTCTTCTCCTGCTTTATCTGCAAATGCTGACGGACAGTCACCGAGAAACCCTCCAAGCCAAGGATTACCTCGATCCGCGACCAGCAGTTTCCCGGGAGCTCGATGCCTGTGTCATGGCAGGCATTCGTATCAAGTTGCTGGAGAAACAATCTGTCGTCGCGAGTGACAATCGCCAATCCCAGGGTCGCATCGATATTCTGCAGTGAGAAAAGCGTCTGAGCAGCCTCGGATGACAAGGTTGGCATCACCGTCAGATCGACCTTGATTGCGGAGCGGTCACCCAAAATGGGAATGGGACCGAACGCGCAGGAACCGAGATAGGCCGGCTGCTCAACGGCGGTATATTCTGCAGCGAGACCGAAATCTGCCGAAGCCACTTTAACGCCTGGTCCTTGCGGATTGGGATCGCAGCAAATTATGCGAATTGCCCGCGCGCTGACGTCTCGATTGCCACGCGAAGAAATCTTGAATTCCAAAGCGCCGCCCGGCGCAGCGCTTAGTGGCGTAACGTAACCGATCAAGTTCGGGATTTTTTGCTCGCGCATGGCTCGGGAATCCGTCTTGCCTCTTCCTCACAAGATATCGTATACGATAATGAGGCAAGACAGGCAAGTACCGATCGTATATAAGCTACGTTATTTGATCTTGCCGCTGCGCGTCGGGTTCTGACCATGGAGTAAAAATGCCGCTAAAAGCTCAAAACCTACCCTCTCTTGGCAACACCCCGCCGACGTCGGATATTATCGCAAAACACATACGAGAGGCGATCATAACGGGCGTCCTCGATGAAGACGAACCGATCCGTCAGGATGACATCGCGAAGCTTTTTGGCGTCAGCAAAATCCCGGTTCGCGAAGCTTTGAAGCGCCTGGAAGCAGAAGGCCTTGTGGAGTTCCAACGCAACCGTGGCGCGGTGGTAACAAGCATTACCGAACCAGAGATCGCTGAAATCTTTGAAGTGAGGGCCATGCTGGAAGCCAATGCCCTGAAACTCTCGATCCCGAGAATGACCGAGCACACCTTCCAGCGCGCGGAAGATTATTGCAATGAATTCGCACGCGAGACCGACGTGGCGCGATGGGCAGAACTCAATTGGCAGTTTCACTCCTGCCTTTACGAGGATGCCAACAAACCATTCCTGCTCAATCTAATACGGTCGGTGAACGACCGGATCGAACGGTATCTTCGCATTCAGCTGACACTATCAGGCGGCACTGGCATCGATGACCGGGAGCATCGCCAGATCCTGGCCGCGTGCCGGCAGCGAGACGTTAATCTCGCGACCGATCTGCTTGTCACCCACATCACAAAAGCCTGTGAGTCCCTCTTGAGCAATCTCCCAAAAGTAAGGGGCGCCAAGGCGGCCAGCTAGTCGCGTTTTATTGGCATCGGCCGGAGGTTGCGCAGCGTCCTTTGATCGGAACAACCACCGTCAGCAACCTGCCAAGTTCGCGTGAATTCGATGGAGCATCTCCGTCAGCGTTCGGACCTCGTCAGGCGCAAGTCCGGCGAGCGCACGTTCATTGGTGCCACGCAGGACATCGCGTCCCGGCTCCAGCCTGCGATACGCCTCCGGCTCCAGGCATATCAGGCTGCTGCGTTTGTCGTTGGGATCCTGGCTACGCCGGATCAACCCATCCCGCTCCATTCTGGCCAGAAGCTGCGCCATGCTGGGTTGCTCCACCCCCGCAATGACGGCCAGTTCCTTCTGGGTTCGCATTTCGCCGTTCTTCAGGGCGACCAGGACGGGAAGCTGGGCGACACTGATGCGGATTTCCCGAAGTCCCTCGTCGTCAAGTCTTGCCAGCATCCGTGCAATCCGCCCGATGATCAGCGCCGGCATTTCCTGTGGTCGCCATTCGGCTTCTTCATTCATTTCTTGAGCCATCCCCGGGGCTTGCATTTAAATAGGCACCTATATAAATAACATAGGAACCTATCTTTATTATGCGAGAGTCTCCCATGTTACAACATCCTATCGTCGCCATCGTCGGCGCAGGTCCGGCAGGGCTCACGGCAGCATCGATCCTTCAAAGGCACAATTGGAAAACTGTCGTTTTTGAAGCGGACATCTCGGCACAGGCTCGCGATCAGGGGGGCACATTGGATTTGCACGCCGATACGGGTCAGCTCGCGCTTGAAAAGGCAGGCCTCCTACCCTGCTTTAACCGCATCGCCCGCCACGAAGATCAAGAGACCCGTGTGCTCGATTATCGGTCGGCGACAATTCTTGCGGAAGATCTGCCGGCTCCGGGCGAAGGCCAAAGGCCGGAGATTGATCGTCACGCCCTGCGCGAACTTCTCCTTTCCTCGATTGCACCTGAAACCGTGCAATGGGATCACCGGCTGAAAACGGTAACAAGCCACTCAGATGGCAAACATTCTCTCCATTTTGAAAATGGCAGAACCGAATGTTTCGACCTCATCATCGGCGCAGATGGCGCCTGGTCCCGTGTACGTCCAGCCCTGACCGATGTGCAGCCCGTTTACACCGGCACCACTTTCGTCGAACTGCGGATCGATGCAATCGATGAACGTCATCCAGCAATCGCAGAGATGATCGGCCGCGGCAGCATATTTGCCCTGCATGCAGAAATGGGCCTGATTGCCCAGCGAAACGGCAATGGACATGTCCGGGTCTATGCCGCTATCCCAGTCGCCCCCGCAGAAGGCCAGCGACCGGATATGGCGCTGGCCGGCATCACTGGAAACGAGCTCCTGAAGCGGTTCTCCGGCTGGTCCGAGAAGCTTCTGAAGATGATTTTAAACGCCGACGCCATAACGGCGATCCGCCCGATCATCGCGCTTCCTGCTGGCTTGCGCTGGGCGCACCGGCCAGGTCTTACGCTTGTTGGTGATGCCGCTCACGTTATGCCGCCCGTCGGCGTCGGCGTAAATCTTGCCATGCTCGATGCGGCCGATCTGGCCGAGGCTCTGGTTTCGGCATCCGATTGGCCTCTGGCCGTCGAGCGATTTGAAACGATGATGCAGAACCGCGCGGCCAGCATTGCCGAAGATGCCGCCTCGGGCTTTGCAGATATGTTTTCGCAAGACGCGCCCGCCGGCATAGTGGAGCACATGAACAGCCGGCGGGCGTAAGAAATCCATTCCTGGTTTTGTCGTGCAGCCTCGGGAGGGGTTTGCACCCCTCCCCTTTGCGTCTCAGGCAGCCTTGTCCCACAGGGGAGCGAGGCCATCGGGCGAGACGATCCGGCCAGCAGGGCTGGAAAGGCCATGCATGGCAGCCATTTCATCAGCTGAAAGGGCAAAGTCGAAGATGGCCAGGTTCTCGGCGGCACGTGCCTCACCGACGGTCTTCGACAGGGCGATGATACCATCCTGCTGCACCAGCCAGCGCAGAACCACCTGCGCCACCGACTTGCCGTGGCTTGCGGCAATCTCCTTCAGGACCGGATCGGTAAATACCTTGCCATCGGCCATGCCGTAATAGCCGGTCACGGCCATGCCCGCCTTCCTGGCAGCCTCGATCACCACCGTCTGATCGATATAGGGATGGTACTCGATCTGGTTGGTAACAATCGGCGCCTTGGAAAGACTGACCGCTTCGGCCATCAGCGCCGTATTGAAGTTCGAAACACCGATATGGCGAACCTTGCCGGCCTGCTTGACCTCGTTCAGCGCATCGATCTGCTCGGCGAGCGAAACCGCTTCATTCGGCCAGTGTAGCAGCAGCAGATCGATATAGTCGGTCTTCAGCTTCTTCAGGCTTTCCTCAACGGAAGCGACGAAGGCATCATGCCTGTAGTTATCGACCCAGACTTTTGTGGTCAGGAATATGTCACCGCGGGCCACGCCGGAACCGGCGATCGCCTCGCCGACTTCCGCCTCGTTGCCATAGATCTGCGCGGTATCCACATGGCGAAAGCCGAGCTTCAGGGCGTGCGGGACGATCCGCAGAACATCCGGGCCGGGGATACGGAAGGTGCCAAAGCCGAGAGCGGGAATGGTGGAGCCGTTGGCGGTTACAGTATGCATTGGTCTTTCTCCTTGGTTATTCCGCGGCATTTCTGACGGCGGGAGAGATATTGCCGATTACAGGCAGAACATCGTGCGACAATTCATCGATCACTTCGCTGAGGGGCCGTCGCGATGGCCGCAGCAGAAGCGCGAGATGATCGACCCCGGCGTTTTCGAGGGCATGCAGATGGTCGATGAAGGCATTGCGTCCGACGCGCGCGCCAAAGCGGCGCGGTGTCGGCTGTTCATCCGGATCGTCGGCCAGATCGAGATGGAAAGCGCTTATGAAGACACCACGATCCAGCCCGAGAGCGGTGCGCGCGGCGGCCCAGCCTCTTGCCTGGGAGGTGAGCCGCTCAAGCCCGTTCGGATAAACGAAGCGGCCTTCCATGTTGGCGGCGATCCAGTCTGGCGACTGCCGGCCTTGCCCGGCAATAACCATCGGCACCTGCGCCCGCATTGGCTTTGGCAGCAGGTCGAGGCTGGCTTCGATGCGCCCGTCGCCAAGCGGCAGGCCTTCGGTCTTCCAGGCATCGCGCAGATAACCGACCGCGTCCCGGAAGGCTTCACCGCGCTGTTCGAAATCAAGGCCAAGCAGCGGATATTCGACCGGACGGTCGCCGGAGGCGACGCCGAGAATGAGACGGCCGCCGGACAGCTGATCGACGGAAGCCGCAGCCTTCGCCACCATCATTGGATGACGCAGCGGCAGCACGATCGCCGCGGTGCCGAGCGCCACATTCTTTGTGATGCCGGCAAGGAAACCGAGATTGACGAAGGGATCGTAGACCGAGCCCGCATCGCCAAAATTATTGGGATCGAAGACCGGAACGTCGCGCGTCCAGACGGCGGCGAAACCGGAACGATCGACCTGGCGGACGAGATCGGGATAGTGTGTGAGATCCGGTACACCGAAGGGACGGCCTTGCGCGACACGTTCAGCTTCGCGCGCTGGCGCCCAGTCGTTGTCGAGCGGAAGCTCAATGCCAAGCGTGAGGCCGCCCTGGGGCTTGCGGATAAGATCGAGCGCACCCGATTGGACTTTGGATGTCGTGGATTTCAATGCCGAGGACATGAGAATTCTCCGGAATGAGTTTGAGCAGACAGGCCCGGCCCTTCATGTACCGGGCCTGTCGGCGGTTATGCAGTCTTCAGGGATACGGCAGCGCGGCGGTCGAGCGCGCTGCTCCAGAGCGTGAGAAGCAGGGCGACGGCAACGAGGATGGCGCCGACCCATGGGGTTGCAGCAAGACCCATCGGCGATTCCACCACCACACCACCCAGCCAGGCGCCAATGGCGATGCCGAGGTTGAAGGCGGCGATGTTGAGTGCGGATGCAACATCAACGGCGCCGGGGCGGTGTTCCTTGGCCAGCTGCACGACGTAGAGCTGCAGGCCCGGGACATTGGCGAAGGACAGGAAGCCAAGCGCCACCAGCGTGATCAGGGTCAGGACCGGCGAGACGGCGGTGAACGAAAACACCAGCAATACGATGGCCTGTGCCAGGAAGAGACCGATCAATGCCTTGACGGGATTGCTGTTGGCAATCTTGCCGCCACCGATGTTACCGGCAGCGATGGCGATGCCGTAGAGCACGAGGATCAGGCTGACGCTGGATTCGGAGAAGCCGGTGACGTCCTGCAGGATCGGCGCAAGGAAGGTGAAGGCGACGAAGGTGCCGCCGTAACCGAGCGCGGTCATGGCGAAGACGATGAGCAGGCGACCGGAACCGAGCACGCGGACCTGATCAAGAATGCTTGCCGGCGGCGCCTTCTTGAGCGTGTTCGGCAGAAGGGCGGCAATGGCGACAAAGGCAACGACACCGAGAGCGCCAACGGCCCAGAAGGTTGCACGCCAGCCAAAGACCTGACCGATATAGGTACCGATAGGAACGCCGGAGACGATGGCGACGGTCAATCCCATGAACATCATGGCAATCGCCGAGCCACGGCGGTTTTCGGGCACGAGATCGGCAGCGATCGTCGCGCCAACGGAGAAGAACACGCCATGAGCGAAAGCGGCAATCACGCGGGCAATGAGCAGAATCTCGTAGCTCGGTGACAGCGCCGCGGCAGTGTTACCGACGATGAACAGGGCCATGAGGCCGAGCAGCAGCGGCTTCCGTTCTATTTTGCCGGTAAGCGCGGTCAGGATCGGCGCGCCGAAGGTAACGCCAAGCGCATAGACACTGACGATAAGACCGGCAAGCGGCAGGGTGATGTGAAGATCGTTTGCGACGGTCGGCAACAGGCCGACAATGACGAACTCCGTGGTTCCGATCGCGTAAGCTGCGATCGTCAAAGCAAATATAGCCAAGGGCATGATAAATTCCTTTCCGCCCCACAATGCACGTGAGGGGTGCTGAGACAGCAGAGTTGCTGGTTGAACGATTGCTGTGACGGAATATGAGCGGAGAGGGCTTGAATGATAATCGGGAGTATTGGATAAATACCTGTGAATTTCATTCATAGGCGGAAACGATGGACAACCGGACGGGTGAAATGGAAGTCTTCGTCCTGGCGGCGGAATTGCAGAGTTTCTCTGCCGCCGGACGGCGGCTCAAAATGTCTCCATCGGCCGTCAGCAAGCTGGTGACGCGCATCGAGGATCGTCTCGGAACACGCCTGCTGGTACGCTCGACCCGGTCGATGATACTGACGCCGGAAGGCGAGGTGTATCTCTCCCGCGCGCGGCGTATCCTGGCTGATATTACCGAGACCGAGCAGATCGTGGCTGGCGGAGGTAAAATGGTCCCGCGCGGGCTGCTTCGCATCAACGCGTCCGTGGGCTTTGGGGAACGACATCTGCTTCCACTGATCCCGGCTTTCCTCGAACTCTATCCTGAAGTTCAGCTCGACATCTCGCTAACCGACGGCATCATCGGCCTGATCGAGGAGCGAACCGACATAGCCATTCGATCTGGAACCATGGACGATTCGTCCCTGAAGGCGCGCAAGCTTCTCGAAAGCCGGCGAGTTATTGTTGCGTCCCCTGTCTATCTCGAAGCAAAGGGCGCACCGCAAACACCGCAGGACCTGCTCGACCACAATTGTTTCAGCTTCAACTTCCGCCGCACTCTCAACGAATGGCCGTTCCGGAACCCGGGAACATCGGACATTTATCGCCTTCCCGTAACGGGAAACACCGCGGTCAATAGCGGCATGATCATGCGCCAGCTTTGCCTCGCCGGCATTGGACTGGGCAGGGTGGGACAATTCCATGTACAGCCGGATATCGACGCAGGCAGGCTCATTCCATTGCTCGAAGCATATAATCCCGAGGACCTCGAACAGATTCATGCCGTCTTCGCTGGACATGAGCATCTTGCGGCACGCATTCGCGCGTTTATCGACTTCCTGGCGGAACACCTCAGTGAAAGAGGAAAATCCGAGCCACTCCCGTAAAACTATTATCGAGCGGCGCCGTGCTGAAATATAGCTTTGCCATGCCGGATCGGCCCATTGCCGCGCAGCTGAAGCAAGTCCACGAAGGAGGGAATAATGCAGGTCAAAGCCGCAATATTGCAGGGAACGGGAGCCTCTCATCCTTATGCTGTCAACAAGCCGCTCGTTATCGAGGACATAGAGCTTGCGCCACCCGGGGCCGGCGAAGTCCTTGTCCGCATTCGTGCAGCCGGCCTGTGCCATTCCGACCTCTCGGTCATCAACGGCGACAGGCCTCGTCCGATGCCGATGGCGCTGGGCCATGAGGCGGCAGGCATTGTCGAGGCGTTGGGAGACGGTGTTCGTGATCTTCAGCCCGGCGACCATGTCGTGATGGTCTTCATGCCAAGCTGCGGGCATTGCCTGCCCTGCGCCGAAGGCAGGCCCGCATTATGCGAGCCGGGTGCGGCGGCAAACGCAGCGGGAACGCTGCTTGGCGGCGCAACCAGGCTGAACTATCGCGGCAAGGCCGTCCATCATCATCTCGGCGTGTCGGCATTTGCAGAATATGCCGTCGTGTCCCGCAATTCGCTGGTCAAGATCGACCGGGATCTCCCCTTCGTGGAGGCTGCGCTTTTCGGCTGTGCGGTCCTGACCGGCGTGGGCGCCGTTGTGAATACGGCTGAGGTCAAGGCCGGCTCGACTGCCGTCGTCGTCGGGCTTGGTGGTGTTGGCCTTGCCGCCGTCCTTGGTGCGCGGGCTGCGGGCGCCAGCAAGATCGTCGCGGTCGACCTTTCTGCGGAAAAACTGGCCCTTGCCAGCGAGCTTGGCGCAACCGCCGTCGTGAACGGGCGCGATGAAGACGTCGTCGAACAGGTTCGCGACGCGACCTCGGGCGGTGCGGATTATGCCTTCGAGATGGCCGGGTCGGTTCGGGCGCTGGAAAACGCTTTCAGAATGACCAAGCGCGGCGGCACAACCGTGACCGCGGGCCTGCCACCGCCCGGCGCTGCCCTGCCGGTCAATGTCGTGCAGCTCGTTGGCGAAGAAAGAACGCTGAAGGGCAGTTACATCGGGACTTGCGTACCCGTCCGGGATATTCCGCGTTTCATCGACCTTTACCGGGACGGAAGATTGCCGGTCAATCGCCTGCTCAGCGGAAGGCTCAGACTCGAGGACATCAATGAAGGTTTCGACCGGCTGCACGATGGCAGCGCCGTGCGGCAGGTCATCGAATTCTAAACCCGCGCCCGCCGCCGCCGGCCTGAATTTCGGCCGGTGGCGACCTGTCGTTACAACGGCGACATGCCCGGCTTAAATGGAAGTCACCCGGCCGGAGACGATTTCCGGCTTTCCTGCAATGCCATCCCGGCTATCTGCGCCAGCGTCGTCTCGGCATAACGCGCCACAAGCTCGTTTTCGGCCGCGGCATGGGCCGCTGCGATAATCGCGTTGGAGGCTTTCTCCACGGGGCAGGATGGATGGTCATGCGATATGGGGGCAGGCAGGATAAGACCGGCATTCAAGGCGCGCTGAACGTCCAGAACGGTCACCTTTTCCAGCGGCTTGACCAGTTTCCAGCCACCACCCCGGCCACCTTCCGATGCGACGATACCGTGGTCGCGCAACCCGCCAAGCGTGCGGCGAACGACCACCGGATTGGTGTTGAGCATCTGTGCGATCCGTTCTGATGTTTCCCTGCCGCCAAGCAGCCCCATGTGCACAAGCACATGCAGCATTCGGGCAAGCCTGCCGTCGGTTTTCATCACGACCCTTTCCGCAACAAAAATTGTTACACTATCTTGACGCAAGCGCTTTTCCGCAACATCTATAGTTACACAAACAGGGAAGCGCAATGCGCTGCGTCGCAGGCTTCTCCTGGTCACTTCGGCCCGGGATGTTCCCATCCCTGGCTTGCGGTAACAACTGATTGAGAAAATCCGGGGTGAGAAAATGATTGAAACAATCATCAAGACGCGCATGATCGACATGAGCATCCTTGATCAGGGAACGGGGCCCCTGGTTCTGCTCTGCCATGGATTTCCGGAAACCAAACATGCCTGGCGGTACCAGATCCTGTCGCTGGCTGCAGCGGGTTTTCGCGCCGTTGCGCCCGACATGCGCGGCTTTGGCAGGACAGATATTCCCGAACAGGTGGATCAATATACGGTCTTCCACGGCATTGGCGATCTTGTCGCCCTCATGGATGCCCTTGGTGAAAGCGAAGCGGTCATCGTCGGCCACGACTGGGGCGCGACCATCGCCTGGCAGGCCGCGCTCCTTCGTCCCGACCGGTTCAGGGCCGTCGTCGCATTGAGTGTGCCAATGATGGACCAGCCTCCCTTCCCGCCCTCAAGGATATTTCCGCAGGACGGGCAATCGCTGTTCTACACGCTCTATTTCCAGCAGGCAGGCGTCGCGGAAGAGGAGTTCAACCGGGATGTCAGCCAGACGCTCAGCAAGATTATCTACGCCGCAAGTGGGGAAGCGGGCGCACGGCGGCCGGGCGACGGCACGCCAAACCCTTTTGGCATGGTCAGTCGCGACAAGGGCTTTCTCGCAGAATTACCCCTCCCCGCGCGCATGCCTGACTGGCTGCCTCCCCGCGACTTCGACAGGCTCGTCAATGATTTCAAGACATCGGGGTTTACCGGCGGCCTGAATTATTATCGAAACCTCGATCGCAACTGGGAACTGCAGAAGGCAGTGAGCGGTAAACGCGTCAATGTCCCGGCGCTGTTTATCATTGGCGAACGTGACACCGGCATGGCCATTCCCGGCATGGATCAGATCATCGCCTCCATGCCCGACCTGGTGCCGCATCTGCTCGGATCCCACATCATTCCCGGCGCGGGACACTGGCTCCAGCAGGAAAGGCCGAGTGAGGTGACAAGCCTCATCCTGTCGTTTCTCAATCAAGTCGCCTCCATCTAGAAAGAAGGAAATCCCATGACTGATTTCAAGGGACGACAGGTTGGCTATATCGAAGGAGCAACGCGCCAGGTCCCCGGCCTTGAAAGCTTGCATCGAATGACGTCGATGCTGCTTGGCGAGAAAGCTCCCGACAAAGGCCGGATTCTGGTCGTTGGCGCTGGCGGCGGGCTAGAACTCAAGGCTCTTGCCAAAGCCAATAACGGGTGGATTTTCGACGGGGTCGACCCCTCGCCCGACATGCTGGCCCTCGCTCGCGAAACGACCACAGATTACGCCGCGCGAATTAACCTGCACGAGGGGGATATATCAGCGGCACCGGACGAACCCTTTGATGGCGCGGCGTGCCTTCTCGTGTTTCATCATCTCCGTTTGGAGGAACGCATCAAAACGCTGAATGGCGTGCGGCAACGCCTCAGGCCCGGCTCACCCTTCGTGCTTGCCCATGTCAGTTTCCCCCAGAACGAGCCGGAACGTTCGATCTGGATAGATCGGCACATAAGCTATGGCGCGATGGACGGAACTGATCCTGCGAAACTTCAGGGCGGGCGGGCCGCGATGCGCGAGAGGCTGTCCATTCTACACCCTGAGAAGGAAGAGGCACTTCTCCGCGATAGCGGTTTCGACGGGATCACCAATTTCTATACGGCATTCAGTTTCAGAGGCTGGGTGGCCTATGCCGGACCAAACAAGCCTGGCGATTAGAAGTATACAGATTCCCAAAAAGGCAATAAGCGCACCGGGGATCGGAGGCGAAAAACCCCGATCTCCGGTGCAGTCCTTACGAAAGTCCTCTCCTCCTCACGCGGGGCGTGAAGGAGCGGAGACTATCAAAATTCCTCCCAGTTATCAGCGGATGTGCTCAGTGCGGCATTGCCCGAGAATGCAGCCCTGATTTTTCCGCCAAGCGCGCGAGCGGGTGAAGCCGCAGGCCTGTCGACGGGCGAGGCTGCACGAACAGGCGCAGACGCCGCGCTGTAACCGCCTTCCGACAATTTGAACTGGGCGAGAAGCTGGTTAAGCGACGCTGCCTCGCGGGCCAGCCCGTGGCTTGCCGCCGTGCTTTCCTCCACCATGGCAGCGTTTTTCTGCGTGTCCTGATCCATCTGGTTCACGGCGGTATTGATCTGCTGAAGACCGGAGGATTGCTCCTGTGCCGATTCTGCGATCGCCGCCACGTGCCGGTTGATTTCCTGCACCTCCGTGACGATCAACTCGAGCGCCTTGCCCGTCTGGCCCACCAGTTGCACACCCTGCTGAACCTGGCTGTTCGATGTCGTGATGAGATTCTTGATCTCCTTGGCGGCACCGGCGGAACGCTGTGCCAGCTCACGAACTTCCTGAGCGACGACGGCAAACCCCTTGCCCGCCTCGCCGGCGCGGGCTGCTTCCACGCCCGCATTCAACGCCAGAAGGTTCGTCTGGAAGGCGATCTCATCGATCACGCCGATGATGTTGGAAATCTCGTTCGCTGATCCCGCAATCTGCTCCATCGCGGCGACAGCTTTCTGGACCACTTCTCCCGACTGTTCCGCACCAATTTTCGCGCGACCGACAAGATGACCCGCTTCCTGCGCCCGTTTCGTCGAGTCCTTCACCGTCGTGGTGATCTCTTCCAGGGCAGCCGCTGTCTCCTCGACAGCCGCAGCCTGCTGCTCGGTGCGCTTCGCCAGATCGTCGGCAGCCGAGCGGATCTCATTCGCACCCGCATCAATGCCGCGCGCATTCTGTGCCACCTGGCTCAGCGTCGATTGCAGCTGCTCCGCCGCCCTGTTGAAGTCACCACGAATGCCATCAAGGCTGGATACGAAGGGTTGAGCGATCCTGTAGGTAACGTCGCCCTGAGAAATCTTCGAAAGGGCAGTCGCAAGGTTGTCGACGGCAAACTGCACGTCGGCAGCCTCATTCGCCTTTTGTTTTTCCCGCTCGATCCGGTCCTTCTCCGAAGATGAGCGGTTGGCCTCCGTCTCATTCTCAAGCCGAACGCGCTCGATGGCGTTCTCACGAAACGCCTGAACTGCGGCGGCCATCTGGCCCACTTCATCCTTGCGGTCCATACCGGCAATTTCCGTGGCGGTATCACCTGCCGCCAGCGATCCCATACGCTCGCGAAGCCGTGCGATCGGGGTTGTTATGCCACGGGAAGAGATGAACAGGCCGAGGGCGATCAATGCCAGCGACACAAGCGCTATGCTGACCAGAGCCGTCCAGATCGTCGTGTTGGTACTGGCCGTGAGGCGTTCTCTGCCATCATTCATCACCTGAATCAGCTGCTCGTTGCCCGCGCTGATCTTCGGCGAAACCTCGGTCATTTTCCGAAGCAGATTGAGCGCCATCTGCTGTGCTTCCGCACGTTGTCCTGCCTGCATCAGGGCAATGACCTGGTTACCCATTTCCTCGACTTCGACAACCCCCTTGAGGATATCGCGAGCGGCTTCCGTGCGGGCTGGAACCAGCTCGATGATCTTGTTCTGCCGCTCTTCCAGCTGCTTGCGATCGGCTTTGAAGGTCTTGACTGCGGATTCGAAATCGCTGCTGGCAGGGTCATTGAGAGAAGCGCGCAGCATCTGCATGCCGAGCGCATTGAGATTTCCGCTGGTTCGGGCGTTCAGCACCGCGGCAAGCGCCTCATTGGCAATGAAATCGCTGTAGACATCGTCGGTTTTTTTATATTGCAAGCTGACGTAGCTGATGCCGGAGATCGACATCAAGCTCATCAGCGAAATGACGAAAACGACCTTCGTTTTAATTTTGGTATTCTTCAGGAAAGACATGAATGGCCTCGGGGCAAGCGCTCTCCAGCTGCCCGGCCGGTGCGGGAAGCCAAAGAAACATATAAAGAAACATTGCGGGTAGCTGTGCCCCTCCTCATAGGGCGACAAGCGGATGTCCAGTCCGGGTCGCCGCAGGGCTTTCCGAGATGGGTCCACTTGTTCTACCGGCTCCGCCGATGAAACCTTGGAACCTGCGTATTTTAGATTTCACAAAAGCACTAAATGAAGTGTTACCTGGGAGACGTAACCGGCGACAATTTGCGGCATCGCAAAATGCATGAAGCGTTGGTACGGGCCGAGAGGCATCTTCTCTGCGGCGTTTTTCACTCAGGCTTCGACAAACAGCTTTTCGACTGCAAAATCGATGAAGGCGCGCAGCCGCGGCGCATGAACCGAGCCGACGGCCAGACGATCGAAAACTGACCCGGGGCGGCGAGGTATTCGTTCAGGACGGTCTTGAGCAAGCCGTCCCGGATGGCATCCGTCGCCAGGAATTCTGCCGGCTGGTGCGACAGCCAAGGAGACGCAAATGGCGACGCAGAGATAGTGCGAACAGTGCAACGGATCTTTCGTTCTGGGTGGCGTGCATCTCACAGCAATCGGCACTCCTGCGCCAGCGATCAACGCGGTGCCGGGGCCCGTCTGACGAAGTATGCCCCCTATGCGCCTTTCAGCCAGCGATCGATATGCAACGCCACCGCCTCGGCATTTTCAAGCGGAGCGAAATGACCGGCATTGGCGATCAATTGCAGATTTGCGCCCGCAATACCCTTCGCCATTTCGTATTGCGCCTCGATCGGGCATATCTGCTCATGCTCGCCGGCCAGCACCAGCGTTGGTATGCCGATTGCAGCCAGCCGCGGCCTGCTGTCTGCGCGGTGAATGGCGGCTTCCGCCTGCGTTTCAAGATTGTCCGGCCCACAGTCGCGCGCCATCGCCACAATTTCTTCACGCAGACCGACATCGCCGACGTTAGCCGGAGCGACGAGCCGTTCCCACCCGTCGAGTATGAACGTGTCCATTCCCATTGTTCTTGCCCGCTCCACTGCCCCACGCCGAATTTCCGCGTTTGCGGGCGGGTCTGGTCGCGCCGTGGAATCGATCAGGGCCAGTTTTGCCACGCGATGAGGCATCTGCGCCACCATCTCGAGCGCGCAGATGCCTCCGAGCGAAAATCCAGCGAGCAGGAACACGGATGGCGCCGCCGCAAGCACGCTTCGGGCAATATCCGGCATCGTCCGGCCACCCGTCAGGTCGCCGACAATAACGGGGTAGTCCCCCAGCCGATCGATCAACGGTTGGAAGATGCGCCGGTCGCAGGCAGTTCCGGGAAGAAGCAGGAGCGGAGGCCGCCCATCTACTGAGTGTTTCGGACCTTTCTCCAACGCAAGTCCCCCGCCGATTTGTCCGGTCAAGTGCGCGCGGCCTCGAATGAGGCCCAGGCCTCTTCGAATTTCGCAAGATCGAAATCTTTCCGCCGAGCCGGTTCCAGAATAAGCCGCTCGGTCGCCTGCAGCTTATCAATCGCAGCAGCGAGGACGGGGATGATGTCGGGCGGGATGACGACGGCTCCGTGACGATCCGCATGGACGAGATCGCCCGGCGCAACTGTCATTCCGAAGACCGTGACGGGCGTGCCGATTGCCTCGACACGTACGAAAGCATGACTTGGGCCGATCGAACCGGCAATCATCGGAAAGTCGTCCGGAACATCGCCGAGGTCACGCATGACGCCATTGGTCAGCACCCCGGATAGACCCAGTCCCCGGTGTACCGTTGCATTGATCTCGCCCCAGAAGGCGCCGACGCAATGGGGGAAGTCCAGATCCTCGACGACGGCTATGGACGGCGCATCGCCACCTGCCATGTGCCGGTAATAGTCCCGACGCCGGGCCTTGATAGTGGCGGGATCTTCGCTTGAAGGAACAGCCGCAGCGATCTTCGCCGTGCGGGCATAACCGACGGCGGGCGCAGCCGCGGGGGCCGAAGAGATCACCGTACCTCGGGTGAATGCATTGAACCCGCGTTTGCCCTGCGCCACCTCGATCGCATTGCAGACGGTTGGTGTATCGACCTTGCGCAGCAGGGCCAGGAGAGTGTCGTCCAAGTGTCATCCTCCGATGCATCAGGTTAAATCAGACGTCTCGTCCGATACCTGCTTTTGTCTGGAACCGCGGCGGCAGGTATGCCGCCGCGTTGCATCCAATTTCAGCCGCGCCAGGTAAGGCCTGCCTTTTCGCCAGTGGCAACGACGCGATAAAGACTGGCCTCGCCGGTCATCGAAGGCACGAGGCTGTGTTTCAGGCCCGGGGGAACGGCGCAGGTATCGCCCGGCGCCAGCACGGCGGTGCCACCGTCCCAGACAAGCTTCCAGTGGCCACGCATGACCATCAGCACCTCATGGCGCTCGTTGACATAGGCGGCTTCCGGAATGGACCCGCGCGTCAGAAGCTCGACCTCAAAGCCCGGCTTGTCCCGCAGCAATGCATTTTCACCGATCACCTTGGCCGGAGCCTTCTGGGCGAGCGCCATGAGGTCCCAGTAACGGGCAACATAGTCACGCACCACGTCGGTTACTGGCGTTTCGGGGAAGCCCTTCAGTTCCTCGTCCGTCAGCAGCGGCATCGGCTTGATACCATCGGGCAGCGTGTGGCCCTTCTTGCTGTCATAGAGCTTACCGTTTTCCCCAAGAACCAGCCCGTGGTCCCTGGCATCCTCGATCACCTGCGGCGCCCAGATCACGCCGCCGCCGGCATCGTCGCCGCCGAGGATCGCCATGATCATCCCATAGTCGGTTCCGATATTTTCGAAACCGCGGAAGATGCCGGTCGGGATATTGAAGATATCTCCTTCCTCAAGCACCACTTCACCGGCATTGCCCCAGCGGCCCCAAAAGAAGCGCCAACGCCCCTTGAGGACGAAGAACACCTCTGCGGTGCGGTGCGAATGCAGCGAGTTGCGGCATTTGGGCGGCTGGCCTGCGGCCCCGATATTGAAGCCGGGCGTGTCCTTGATGTGAACGTGCTGATCAGCACTTTCCGAGACGCCACCACCGATGATCGTGAAGTTCTCCTTGCTGTTCGAGCCCGGCGTATGGGCGTCGATGAAGGCAGTGCGGCATGGCTTCAACTCGCCATAACGAACGATCCGTCTTTCCATTTCTTCCTGGGAGATCTGCATTTTTCAGCCTTTCATACGTATGCAAAATGGGTTGCGGTCAGTGCTTCTCCATCCCTTCCGGGATGAGGAGGCTTAGCGTCTCACTTCTGTAGGAGCTGTTTGGAGGGTCGAGCCACGCAGGACCAGGGCACCATCAAGGACGACACGGCGCGCGGCACCATCGCCCTGCTTGATGCTCTGCATCAGCGTCGCAACCGTCTCGCCGACCATGTCGTCGACATTCTGGCGGATGGTCGTGAGATTGTATGCCGGCCAGCGCGCCGGCGGCACATCGTCGAAGCCGACGACCGAAACGTCGCCGGGAATGCTCAACTTCAATTCAAAACGCAGCACGTCCATGACGGCAAATGCCATGTGGTCGTTGCAGACGAAGACGGCATCGGGGCGATCCGGCCCGGCGAACATCCGCCGCGCCGCCGCCTGCGCCTCTTCATAACGGAAATTGCCGACTTCACGGGCAAAGAGCGTGAGCCCCGCCGCTTCCAGCCCTTCCCGAAAACCCTGTTCGCGGTCACGCTGCGTCGAGGCGCCTTCAAAGCCAGCGATATAGCCGCAACGCGTGTGACCAAGCGACACGAACAGATCGGCCAGTTGGCGCCCGCCGGCGCGGTTGTCCGAAGTGACGGCCGAGAGCCGCATATCATCCTGCGACCGGTTGAACAGTACGATCGGCACGCCAGAGGCATGGCAGCGCGCCGCAAGTTCGGACGACATGTTCGCCGATGCCAGAACGATGCCATCCACCTGATAGTCCAGAATTTCCTGGGTGATCTGGTCGACGTTTTCGGAGGCGATCGAGGAGATGAAGACCAGAACATGGTAGCCCTGATCCTGAAGCGCTTTCGACAGCCGCTCGACAACCTCCGGGTAGAAGTAGTTTTCCAGATAGGCGACGACGAGACCGATGATGCGGCTGCGCCCGGTAATCAGCGAGCGGGCGAGAACGTTCGGCCGGTAACCGAGCTGTTCGGCTGCATCCCTGATCTTCTCGGATGTCTTCTTGGAAACCGAGGTTCCTGGCGTGAAGTACCGCGAGACTGCCGATTGGCTTACACCTGCCAGGCGCGCAACATCGTTCGAAGTGATCTTATCGTTTGCCATCAGTCTGCCGTCCAACCCCCATCGACCATAAGCGCCGTTCCTGTCACCATCGCCGCCGCGTCGCCGGCAAGATAGGTGACCGCGGCCATAATGTCTTCAACACGACCGATGCGGCCAAGCTTGATTTTCTCCTTTATCCACTGAACCCGTTCCGGTTGCGAAAAGGTTTGCTCGGTCAGCGGCGTCTCGATGAAAGTCGGGCAGATCGTATTGACCCGGATGCCTTTCGAGCCCCATTCGATCGCCATCGACTTCGTAAACCCCTCGACGGCATGTTTCGTGGCGCTGTAAACCGCCCGGTCGATGCCACCGACATGGGCCATCTGAGAAGAAATATTGATCAGGGAACCCGGCTGGCCGGCGTCAATCAGCCCTCTGGCCACGGCGCGGGTCAGGAAATAGGCGCCGCGCACGTTCAAAGAGAAGACGGCATCGAAGTCAACGGGGGTCGTCTCGAGCGCGGGTCCATGCCTGGCGATACCCGCGCTGTTGACGAGCACCTGGAACGGTCCTTGGTCATCGACCAGAGCCTGTGTCGCCTCGACATCGGCAATATCCAGCACCATTGCTTCAGCCGAGAAACCTTCGGACCGGATAGCCTCCACCGCCTCATCGAGTTTTTCCGCCGATCTGGCGGCAAGCACCACGTGCGCGCCCGCCTCCGCCAACGCGACCGCGCAGCCGAAGCCGATGCCGGACGATGCACCGGCGACGAGAGCGCGTTTGCCGGCAAGACGGAAGGAGGGCGTGCGGGGGATCTGCATCAGGCGGCCGCCTCTCCGTAAGGAATATTGCGGCCACCGTAACGGCGAACCCGGACATTGGCCTGCTCGGCATGGCCGACAAAGCCTTCCAGCAGGCAGAGACGCGAGCAATAGGCACCGACTTCGGCCGCGGCCTCGTCAGTCAACACCCTCTGGTAGGAGTGAGTCTTCAGGAACTTGCCGACCCAGAGACCGCCGGTATACCGGCCGGCCTTCCTGGTCGGCAGCGTATGGTTGGTGCCGATCACCTTGTCGCCATTGGCAACATTGGTTCGCGGGCCGAGGAACAGCGCACCGTAGGAGTGCATGTTCTCCAGGAACCAATCGTCACGGTCGGTCATCACCTGAACGTGTTCGGAGGCGATATCGTTGGCAACCGCCAGCATCTCCTCATAGGTGTCGCAGACGATGACCTCGCCATAGTCGCGCCAGGAGGCGCTTGCTGTTTCCGTGGTTGGAATGATCGCCAGCAGGCGCTCGACTTCGGCCAGCGTCTGCCTTGCCAGCCTCTCGGAATTGGTCAAGAGGACGGATGGCGAATTATAGCCATGTTCCGCCTGGCCGATCAGGTCGGTGGCGCACATCTCGGCATCCACCGTCTCATCGGCAATCACCATCGTCTCGGTTGGACCCGCAAAGAGATCGATGCCGACGCGGCCATAAAGCTGGCGTTTGGCCTCGGCTACGAAGGCGTTGCCGGGACCGACCAGCATATCGACAGGCTTGATCGTCTCCGTGCCCAGAGCCATTGCGCCAACGGCCTGCATCCCGCCCAGCACGTAAATCTCGTGGGCGCCGGCCTTGTGCATGGCCGCCACGATCGCCGGATGCGGCTCGCCCTTTTGCGGCGGAGCGGATGCGACGATGCGCGGAACGCCGGCAACGGACGCCGTCAGCACCGACATATGGGCAGAGGCGACCATCGGAAACTTGCCGCCGGGCACATAGCAGCCAACCGACTGAACCGGAATGTTGCGGTGACCAAGGATCACACCAGGCAGCGTTTCCACCTCGATATCGGTCATCGAGGCGCGTTGGGCCTGTGCGAAACGGCGGATTTGCGCCTGGGCAAAATCGATATCGGCCATATCGCGCGCCGAGACCCTGGACATTGCGGCCTCAATCTCGGACGGGCTGAGCTTGAAGGATGGCGGTGAAAATTTGTCGAATTTCTCCGAGAGCGCGCGCACGGCAGCGTCGCCATGCGTCTCGATGTCCTTCAGCGTCGACTCCACGATCGTACGAACCTTCGCATCGTCTTCAGACCGTTGCGCCTCTGGCTTTCCGCGCTTGAGATAGGTGACTGTCATGTGTTTCTTCCCTTGGCGTTTCAGCATGCGAAAACGCAATGCCGCTCGGAAACTTCAATCGCCTTCCCTTCCAGTAGCACTGCTACAAGTAGTTACCGGCAAATGCATACGTATTCAATAGGCTCTGCTATCATCCAGCGCAATTTGAAAAGGTCGTTACCCCTGCAATTGCGGACGGCTGATATTTGCCCCAAGCGAGTGTTCCATGGAGGGCAAGTCAATGCGTTCTCCCGTGGCAGCGTCAAAGAGGTGCAGACGGGATGCGTTCAAGTCGATCGCAACCGTATCCCCCGGTTTTCCGCGCCATGACCGCGGCGCTCTTACGATTATCCGATCCTTGCCCAGCTGGACGGTGATGTAGTTGGATTCGCCGGTGAGCTCGATGGCATAGATGCTGCCGGTGAAATCGCCGGTCGTGCCCTCGGCGACCGACATGTCTTCGGGGCGGATACCGAGAACCATTTTGCCCTTTCCAGGCAGCTTCTGCCGGCCCAGCGAAAGGGCGTCCGAACAGAAGACGCCATCGGTGGTTTCGCCCGAAATGAGATTCATCGGGGGCGAGCCGATAAAACCGGCGACGAACAGGTTTGCGGGCCGGTCGTATATTTCTTCCGGTGGCGCAAGTTGCTGAATGATGCCCTTGTTCATGACGGCAACCCGATCAGCCAATGTCATGGCTTCGATCTGGTCGTGCGTGACGTAGATGGTTGTCACGCCAAGCTGATGCTGCAGATGCTTGATTTCCGCGCGCATGGTGACCCGCAGTTTCGCATCGAGATTGGAGAGCGGCTCGTCCATCAGGAATACTTTGGGCGTGCGCACGATGGCGCGTGCCAGCGCCACGCGCTGACGCTGTCCGCCCGACAGTTCGCGGGGCTTGCGCCCGAGAAGCGGCCCAAGCTCGACCTTCTCGGCTGCAGCCTGAACCTGACGTTCCCGCTCCGCCTTGGGAACGCCACGCACCTTGAGTGGATAGGCGATGTTGCCTGCCACCGTCATATGCGGATAGAGGCCGTAGTTCTGAAAGACCATCGCCACGTCGCGGTCCTTGGGCAACATGTTGTTGACGATCTTGTCTCCGATCCGCAATTCGCCCGCGCTCGCCTCTTCCAGTCCGGCCACAATGCGCATCGTCGTCGTCTTGCCGCAGCCCGATGGTCCCAGCAGCACCAGAAACTCGCCGTCGGCGATGGACAGATTGAGCTTGGGCAGGGCAACGAAGGACCCGAAGCGTTTTTCGATATCGGTGAGGTTTACTGACGCCACGTCTCAATCCTCCTGCCGAACCGGCCCGTGGGCATATATCTGCCGGAGGATGGCAAGTTCGTCATACAGGGTCCACTCTTCGATGATCTTGTCGTCGTTGAAGCGGAAATGCGACATGCCGAGAATATAGACCGGTTTGCCGCTTGGCGCGCCGAACAGACCGTTACCGCGATGATGTCCGCGGATGGACCAGCGTACCGCCGCAATCGTACCGTCCGCTTCGTCCGCGTGGCAATAATTATCGAAGGAAAACACCGCGTTCGGGAAAGCCGCGACAATCTGGATGAAATGATAGACGAGGCCTTCGATACCGGTAATTTCGCGGCCGCCGGCCATATGGACATTGACGGCAGGGTCGTAAACTTCCCGAAGCGCGTCGAACCGCCGGCGGTTCCATGCCTCGTGCAGCATATGGGCAAGCCTGTCTTCGATCGTCTTCTTCGGCCGGTCGAGGGGCAAAGGCAGCGCCTGGCCTGCGGAGCGCTCGGGCTGGCCGATGAACCAGGGTTCACGGCCGGCAGCAGCATCCCGATCCGCGAGGCTGCGCGCAACCTCATGAATGTCAAAACCCAGCTGGCGCACCATCGCACCATTGTCTCGCACCAGCCATTCACGGAAAATCTTGTTATCCCTGGAGACGCAGTCGGCCACGGTGTGGATGTTCACCCGCCGCCCGGTCGCTTCGCCATAGGCGCTCGGACCGATATTGGTCATCTGGCTGAAGCCGAGATGGCTTGTGTAATAGCCCTCCTTGTCGTCGCCGCTCCAGGCCACGTTGAGGAAACGGCTCTCCCGGTCGGGAAAGGCCTGCATCATCGAGACGGTGCCGTTGACGACCTCCTCGACGGAGCGGGTAATATCGAAGGCGGTATAAACCATGCAGGCATGATCGTAATAATCGTAGATCTTGCCGACAGATTTTTCAGCCCAGATCCAGTGCGTTATCTTGAAGATATAGTCGACGATATCGCCGAATGCATCGTCGAAGCCCGCCAGGGGAAAGCCATTGCGTTCCTTGGGTGCAAGCAGTTCCTCCACGGAGCGCTGCCGCACCGTTGTCACGCCTGCGCGCAAGTCACGCTTTGCGGTTGATACATCGTTCATTGTCTTCTCCCTATCTTACCGAGCCCGAAACAAGGCCTTTAACGAAATATTTCTGGACGTATCGGGACAGAACAAGCATCGGCAGGATGATCACGAGGCCGATGGCGGCCATGATTTCCCACGCGTCGCCGCGTTCCGTCCTGGCGCTCATCAGCGCTACCTGGATGGTCGTTGCGTTTTCCCGCGTCAGCACCAGCGCATAAAAGAACTCGTTCCATGCCACGACAAAACAGAAGATGCCGGCGGTGGCGATGCCCGGAAGCGCCATTGGAACGACGACATCCCAGATTGCCCTCAGGCGTGACGCGCCGTCGATCTGCGCTGCTTCCTCCATGTCCACCGGTATGGAGTCGATGAACCCCTTGATCATCCAGATCGCATAGGGAACCACGAAAGACATGTTGGCGATGATGAGCGCGATGCGCGTGTCGAGCAGACCACCCTGGCGAAAGGCGATGAAGAGCGGAATGATGACGATGACGGGCGGGATGAACTGGGTCGCCAGCACGCCGATTGGCCAGATGCTGCCACCGGGGAACCGGAAGCGCGAAAAGGCGTAGGCCGCGGCAGTGGCGATCGGCAACGACAGCAGCAGCGTTCCCATCGTCACGACGATGCTGTTCCAGGTGCGCTCGCCGACAAGAAACGGTGCTTCGAACGCAGTGCGGATGTTTTCAAGCGTGGGCGTGAAGAAGAACCTCAGCGCGTAGACGTCACGCGGGTCCTTGAATGCCGTCGCCACGATCCACACGATCGGGCCGATGAAAACGAGGAGAATGAGCGCGATGGCAAGTCCGCGCGCGAGGCTTGAAATCCGGTTTCTGGTTTTCATCTGCATGTCACTGGCGCTCCATGACGAACCGTGAATAAATTGCTGCAAGCACCGCCATGACAGCCGCAAGCAGATAGGCAACCGCCGCCGCATAACCGAGGTCGTACCAGCGGAAGGCGGTCTGAAACACGAAATGCGCCAGCGTTTCCGTCGCCGTTCCCGGACCGCCATTGGTGAGCGTGACGACCTGATCGAGGACCTTGAGCGAGAAGATCGCCTTGAGCAGAAGGGCGATGGCAAGCACCGGCCGCAGCTGCGGCAGCACGATTTCAAAGAACACACGCGTCTTGGAAGCCCCATCGACCTGGGCTGCCTCAACCGTTTCCTGCGGAAGAGCGGCAAGCGCGCCAATGAACAGGAGCATAAAATAAGGCGACCAGTGCCAGACGTCCGAGGCTATCAACGTCGCCATCGCAAGTGTCGGATCAGCAAGGATCGGAACGCCTTTCAACGACGGAACGACGGCGCCGACCACGGCGGCAAATGCGCCGAACTCCGGATTGAACAGGAAGCGCCAGGATATGCCGAGCAATGCAGGCGACATGGCGAAAGGTATCACGAGCAGCGTGCGCACACTCACCCGCATCATATCGGCACCGGCCAGAAGCAAAGCCAGCCCCATGGCGAGGATCATCGTGAAGAAGACGGAGAAGACCGTGAAGACCGACGTCACCCGGATGCTGTGCCAGAAATCCGGATCGTCCGTGATGGCGCGGGTATAGTTCTCCATGCCTACGAAAGGCCCGAGCGTCGGCTGCTGCGCCAGGTTCCACTCATGGACCGAGTACCAGAGAGCGGCGCCCAATGGGTAGAGAAGCGTCGCTGCGATGACGACGAAGGCTGGTGTAATCAGCCAGTATTTCAGATGTTTGTCTTTCACGGAAAATCCCTTGACGACAGGGAAGGCCTGCCAGGGGAAGCGCCTGCTCCACCCGGCATATGCCTTCATTCACGGTGAAGGCGGTTCACTCAGCCCTTGCGATAACCTGCACGCCGCAGGATACGATCGATGTCCTGAGCCGCCTGATCCAGCCCATCCTTTACCGGCCTTGAACCGGTGGCAAGTTCCGAGATGGTGTTTTCGAGTGTGACGGCAATCTGCGGCCATTCCTTGAGCTGCGGCATGATCCGCGAACCCTCAAGGCTCTTCGCAGCGACCTTATGAAGGCCGTGATTTGCCGCATTCACCTTTTCGTCGAGGAAGCTCTTCGTGTTGGTGACCACGATATCGGACGTCTTGGGGTCGGATTTGTCGATCGCACATTCGATCTCGAGTTCCGGCGTCGAAACCCATTTCATGAATTCCCATGCCGCATCCTTCTTTTTCGAAAGCGCGCTGACCGCGAAGGGCAAAGACAGTGCATAGGATACGGGGGCACCGCTGTCGAACTGCGGCATGGGCGCAAAGCCGACCTGTTCCGGCCTCAGAGAGGATTTTTCGCCAGTCAGAACCGAATAGACCCACCACCAGACCATGACCATGGCCGACTTGCCCTGCGCCACGGAATTGACGGCGTCCCCTTCGACGAACTGCACGGAACCGGGCGCAGCCACCTTATGCTTCAGCAAAAGGTCCAGATACATCTGCGTGGCTTCGATGGCAGCCGGATCGGTGAAGCGGGTTTCCTTGAAGTCGGGTGAAAAGATGTCGCCGCCCTTGCCCCACAAATGATTGAGCCAGAGGAAGAGGTTCTGCTGGCCATTGCCCTTGCCGTAATACATCGCCACGCCCGACACATCGGGATTGGCCGACTGTATGGCGGCACCCGCAGCAGCAACCTCGTCCCAGGTCGTCGGCGGCTTGAGGCCCGCGGCATCGAAAAGGTCCTTGCGATAAAACAGCATCTGGGGATGGCCGCGCACCGGAAGACCGTAGGTCACGCCGCCGATCTGGCCGCCGAGCTTGTAGGCTTGCGGGTAACGGTTGATGTCGAGCCCATCGCGCTTGAGCAATTCGTCGAGCGGGTGCAGATAAATCGACAGGGACGGACCCCAATTGTCCTGATAACAGACGACATCATATTCAGAGCTGCCCGCCACCGCTTCGGTCGTGATCTTGTCGCGCACCTGACCATAGGGAACATAGGTATAAACAGCCTTGATGCCCGTCAATTCTTCAAATTGCGCAAGCCGCTTTTCATGGGCGCGAAACTGGCTCGATTGCGGCAGCATGATATTGATAGCCTGGCCGGCGAAAGGCTTGCCCTCAAGAAGAGCAGCCGAGGCCCGGCGCGGCGAAACACCGAAGGTGGCCGCCATCGACGCCGCCAAACCCAGTTGCGTGAAGTTACGCCTCGAAATCATAATTTGGCTCCTCCCAAATTTCTCATAACGACGTCGCGTCAGTTTTTGCATTCGTATGCAAAGTAGCATAAATGCATACGAATGCAATACCGCTTGAAGCACTTTTATCGACTGACGCTCACATCGGTAAATCAGGCGATCTGCGCGCCGGAACTGCCCTGAAATCTGGAGATCGCGCTGGGAGGCCGAATGACCTCAGCGGCATCCATTTGTATATACACGTCACTCTCGGACGCATCATAACATCGTTGCCGAAACCTGTGCCATGGCGGAGAAACGACCGGACCACCTGATAGTCTTTAACCAAGGATGCGGCAGAACCGGCCGCGACGGCGTGCGGGCTTTGCCGCGCCCGTAATATCGCAAGTGCACGAGCGAGCGGAGAAGTCCGCCCGCCCCACCTGTCATCTGTCCGGGAAACTAGGGCTGGATGTAAACCGGGTTGCTCACTGCCCGGCGGATCGGCTGATCCTGCATATGGGCGCCCTGAAGCTGCCAGGGAAGCGAGCGCCCCTCCTGTGCCGCCATGAAATCGGCAACCAGCCTTTCGCGGCTATTCGCAGCGATGATTTCGGTACGAAGAAACGTCTTTGCCTCGCCGGAGAAACTGCCCGTCCAAGCATCTGTTTCAATGGTCTGCGTGGTGAGAATGCCACTTGCATCGATCCAGACGAGCAGATCGCCATCCGCACCCCTCACATCGGCCTCTGCGATGACCGGTCCGGAAACCGTCGAACCCATCGGCTGGCCGTTCACCGTCAGCGCAAGATGCGGCCCCGTCGGGCTTTCCGTCACATAACCGCGACCCGCCTTCATCGCAGCGAGGATAGCATCTTCCGACAACTCCTCCAGCCAGAACACCGTCGTCGGGCGGGCAAGCACCAGCGGCCCCTCGGGCATGAGTTGCGCAGGCTGATGAAAATCGCTGCCTCCGATGGCGGAGATCTTCAGACCCGAAGCCAGTCGCTGCTGATAGCGGCCGAGCGACACCCAGTTCCACGCCATCCAGTGTGACTGCCAGACCTCCATGCAGTCGATCTCGGGCAGTTCGTAGTCCCATTGAATGGTGGGCTTGTCGTGATTGATGGACAAAAGCCCGCCGCGCTCATGCACCAGCCGGGAGAGCGTATGGGCATGTTCCGGCTTGGTCATGCGGAAATCGATCCACTCATCGACACCATAGACATTGGCGTGGCCAGTCGCCGTCGTTATCTCCATCGCCCGGATGAAGACAAGGTCCGGCGAGGATTGCGGATGAAAATAGCGGCGCTGCGTGATGGTGTTGTGATCGGCAATGGCAAGAAAATCGAGACCGGCCTGGGAGGCAGCCTGATGCAGCAGCTCCGGAGAGCCCAATGCATCGGAATGGAAAGTGTGGCAATGCAGGTCGCCCCGATACCAGCCCGCCCCTTCCCGCCGCGGAAAGCGGCGTTCCGGCTGCGGCTCGAGTTTGCGCGGCGCGCTGTCGCAACGGATAGTCACGACGACATCGGCTCCGTTTTCCGGCAATTTATGCAGGCCGAGCATGACTTTCCATGTGCCGGCCGGCATCTCGCCGTGGATATAGCCGGGCGTTGCATCATCGGTCGCAACAAAGAAGCAATCGCGTGCGCCACCGCTCCAGCCACGGAAACCGGCGACTGAAGGGTAGTCCGTCGCCGTAGCGTCGAGCACGCCGAGATCGATGACGCAATCCTCGTCCTTCCGATAGGCCATCGTCACGTCGATGCGCGTTACACCCTTCAGAACATCGAAAGGAACATAGAAGTAAGGATCGGCCGACTGGTCGGCGCGACTGACGTGAACCCTGATTTCGGTCATCACACTTCCCGTCTTACTCACCGACATCCGGAATGCGTATGCCGGCGCCATCGAACAATGTGACGTGGCGGATATCGAAGGCGAGCGTCACGACGTCGTTCACCCGAATCTCATCATCCGTGAAAATGCGGGCGGTCACCCGGCCGGCATCCTCGCGCTCCATCGTGACAAGGCTTTCCGGGCCCATGTTCTCATTGGCGAAAAGCTTGCCCGTGATGGTGTTTTCATCACCGGCCTGGGCAATCCGCAAATGTTCGGGCCGGACGCCAAGCGTCATCCGGCCGCGGCCCGCGGCCGCCGCAATGGCGTCGGAGACAGGCAGGCCCGGCAGTGTCAGGCCATCGGCGCGCAGTTGCAGCTTGCCATAGGCAACCATGGCATCGGCCGACACGAGGTTCATTGGCGGGTTGCCCACGAAATTGGCAACGAAGGTGGTGGCCGGACGCCGGTAAATCTCGATGGGCGGTGCGAACTGAACGATGCGGCCCTTGTCCATGACTGCGATGCGGGTCGCAAGCGCCATGGCCTCCGCCTGGTCGTGGGTGACATAGACCGCCGTCATGCCCATGTCGCGCTGCAGGTGGTTGAGGAAGCCGCGCGCTTCAAGACGTAGCTTGGCATCGAGGTTGGAAAGCGGCTCGTCGAACAGATAGACCTGGCTGGGATAAACAAGCGCACGTGCCAGCGATGTACGCTGCTGCTGTCCGCCGGAAATCTGGCTCGGCAGGCGCTTCATCAGATCACCGATCTTAAGCACGTCGGCCACCTGCTTGGCGCGCGCGTGGCGCTTTTCCTCGCTCTCGCCGCGCACTTTGAGCGGATAGGCGATGTTGTCGGCAAGGTTCATGTGCGGATAAAGCGCATAGTCCTGAAAGACCATCGATATCTGCCGGTCCTTGGGGTGCAGATAGGTGACGTCCTTGCCGCCGATCAGCACCTTGCCCGAGGTCGGCGTTTCGAGGCCGGCGATCATGCGCAGGCTCGTCGTCTTGCCGCAGCCGGAGGGGCCGAGCAGGCAGACGAACTCGCCGTCCGATATTTGAAAGCTGATGTCGGGCACCGCATGAAAGTGACCGAAGCTCTTGGAGACATTCTGGAATTCGACAGAGGCCATGAAACTGATTTCCGATTACGACTTGATGCCACCAAAGAACCGGAAACCAAACTTCCAGTTCACGAAGAGGTAAAGCACGATGACGGGGAGCGAATAGATGAGCGAATAGGCAGCAAGCAGCGTAACGATCGGTGTGCCCGCCTCCGAATAGAAGGAGTAGATCGCGACCGAGGCCGGCATCAGGCTATCGCTGCGCAGCAGGATGAAGGGGATGAGGAATGAACCCCAGATATTGACGAATGCCCAGACCACGACGACCACAATGCCCGGCCGGATGACCGGCAATGCCACGTCGAAGAAAGCCTGCAGCGGTGAGGCACCGGCCACCATGGCGCTTTCCTCGTAGGAACGCGGGATGGCATCGATGAAATCGCGGAGAATGAACATTGCCGTCGGCAGCAGCCCGCCCGCAAAAACGAGAATGACGGCGATATGGGTATTGATGAGACCGGCCGCAGAAATGATCAGGAAGATCGGCACCATCGCCGCCGAACCCGACACAACGGAAGAAAACAGCAGAAGCGTGTAGGTGACCGCCCCTTTACCGGGAATTGACGAGCGAGAAAGGGCATAAGCAGCAAGCGTCGCTGCCGCGCCGATCAGAATGACCCCGCCGAAAGACTGGATCAGACTGTTTAAAAGGGCCCGCATTGCAAAGGTGTTCTCGAACACCGTCATGAAGTTCGAGAGAGTGAACGCTTCGGGAATTGCAAGTCCGAGTTCGGCGCGGGCGTTGAACGGTGCGAAGATGAACCAGACGAGCGGCAGGGCGAAGGCCACGCCGAGCAGGGATGCTGCCACGGAAAAGAGAATGCGGCGTTTAAAGACGTTTCCGGAGATCTGCATCACTCAGCCTCCGCCGTTTTCTTGCGCGCGATACGCAGATAGACAAGCGCAAAGGCGAGGTTGACGAGCATGATGATGACACCGACCGCCGCACCCTTGCCGAACTCGAAATCCTTGAATGCGATACGATAGGTATAGATCGACAGCAGTTCCGTTCGGTAGGACGGCCCGCCATTGGTGAGCAGGAATGGCGTAAACACGTTGAAAGTCCACATTGTGATGAGGATGAGGTCGGTGACGACATGGCCACGGATGAGCGGCAGCGCGATGTCGCGAAGTTTCTGCCAGGAGGTTGCACCGGCCACGTCCGCTGCCTGGAAATAGCTCGGCGGGATGGACTGAAAGGCGGAATTGAAGAGCATCATCGAAAAGGCTGCGCCGCGCCAGGTGTTGAAGAACACGATCACCCAGAAAGGCTGCTGCAGAAGCCAGTCGCCGGGTGGCAGGCCGAGGCCGCGCATGATCATGTTCAGCGTGCCATTGTCATAGTCGAGAAAGGCGAACCACGCGAAACCGATGACCACTTCCGGCAAGATCCAAGCGGCAATGACCGCCGTCTGCAGGAAGGACTTCAATGCCGGCGATACGGCCTGGCTGAGCCAGGCGAGCAACAGGCCGATCAGCGCCTGGCCTGCAAGTGCGGAAAGCAGCACGAATTGCAGCGTCAGG
The DNA here is from genome assembly GCF_058803865.1 of Agrobacterium sp. GW821-FHT14E08. Lineage (NCBI taxonomy): Bacteria > Pseudomonadati > Pseudomonadota > Alphaproteobacteria > Hyphomicrobiales > Rhizobiaceae > Agrobacterium > Agrobacterium sp. GW821-FHT14E08. The sequence continues at coordinate 260,647 of NZ_JBXAPJ010000006.1, forward strand.
ATGAAGGAAAAACCGAACTGGCCGCGGGTGAAGAACGTATCCGGATTAAACAGCGTGAAATAATTTTGCAGACCGACGAAATCCGGATCGACTGCCGTGCGCCCGATGAGCGTTCGGTTCGTGAAGGAAACGAAGATCACCCAGAAAAACGGGACCATAACAAAAATGCCGACCAGCGCGGCGGCAGGAGCCAAAAAGACAGCGCCTGCCCGCGTGGAAAGCAGCGAGAAGTTTTTCATGCTTTTTTACCTCATGGCGGATCACACCGATCCGTCGCAAATTGCGTCTGACCGGCAATCGGTCAGACGCAGTCCGTTATGCCTCAGAGGCGGCTAACCGTATTTTCTGCACCGACGATACCGATCACGGCGGTCTTGAACTGAGCCATTGCATCCTCCGGCGAGAGCTCGCCGGAAACCACGCGTTCGGTCATGCGCTGAATTTCAGCGGAAACCTTGTTGTAGTTCGCGTCATTCGGGCGCGCGGTGGTGATCGGCAGTAATGTCTTGGCGGTTTCCGTCAGGAAGGGTGAATTCGGGATCGGCACGTCATTTCGGATGCGGATCGCAGGCTGGATCGCCTGAAAGGCATCAAGCTGTTCCTTGCTGTTCATGAAAGAAAGCAGTTCCCAGGCTTCCTGCGGCGTATCCGTATTGGGATTGATGACAAAACCGGTGCCGCCAGACATGGTGACAAAATCCTGACCACGCAGGCCACGGCCAGGCTTTTCGGAAGGCATCTTCTTCCAGGTCATGACATTGTCGCGGTCAGCGACTTCGAATTCGGCGCCCGGCTTGGTGACGGAGCGATAGAACCAGTCGCCTTCGACCAGCATGGCGGTTTTGCCATTGCGGAAATTGGCAAAGCTGCGGTTACGGCCATCGGCCAGCAGCTGAGCCCGCTGGTCTCCAAGCTTCTCGTCCAGATAGATTGTCTTGTAGAGCTTCAGCGTATCGAGGATGCCCTGGCTGGAAACGATGTATTTGCCGTTTTCATCGGTGACTTGCTCACCGGTGCCGAGCAGCGCCATCCAGTAGCCCTGCATCGTCGTGGCTTCGCCCATGGAAACGCCTGCATTCAGCTGCAGCGGGAAGCTTTCAGGATCGGCAGCCTTGATCTTGCGGGCGGCTTCGAGGAGTTCGTCCCAGGATTTCGGCTGCCAGCCGTCGGCATCAATGCCAGCCTTCTTGAATACGTCCTTGCGCACGAAAATCATGCGCGCATCGGTGCCAAGCGCGATGCCATAGGGCTTGCCCTGATAGCTCATCAGGGCCTGAGAACCTTCCGAGATATGCTTCCAGCCCTCCCAGGATGCCGCCGCGGGGCCGGCAATCTCCTCGAGCGACTTCAAAAGGCCGCCCTGCACAAAGCTCGGGATCATGAAGCCGTCGAAATTGGAAATATCCGGGCCTGCACCAGTGGAGAAATCAAGCGCGAGCTGCTGCGTCAGCTGCTCGTCCTCGCCGCCAAACTGGGTCAGCTTGACCGTGACATCCTTGCCATCGGCCTTCATTTTTTCCGTGAAGGCGGGAATAACGGCCTTCTGAATCCATTCCGCCATGCCGGAATTAACACCGCCGATCACGCAGCGGCAGGTAATGTTGAGCTCCGTCGCGGCCAAGACCGGGCCCGACAGCGCGATTGCTGCTGTGGCACCCAACAACAGAGTTTTGATGCTCCTGCGCATTGAAAGTCCTCCCAAAAAATAGTTCGGCGCGACGGCGCGCGCTTTTCGAGGATCCGGCAAGCTAGAACACCTCCGGTCCCCGCCTCATCCCACCGCCAAGAATGAACACGCTTTCATTTTTGTCAACAGGGCGTTCGTCAGAAAAAATTACAGACCTGAATACGAACCATAAAAACGAAGAATTTGACCAGATTTATCGTAATTTCACCACATCCAGCTTGACGGACATCGTCAAAAAGGCAATTCATCAATGAACACGTTTTCATTTTGGCGCCGAGTGCGATCTATGGATGAACTGAACAGCAAAAAAACAGCCCGTGCGACCGCCGACCTCGTGGCGCGCGAAGCCAATGTTTCCCGGGTCGCTGTATCGCGTGCATTCAACCCGAATGCCTCGCTGAAGCCGGAGAAGCGCGACCGCATTCTGCAGGTGGCGCGCGAATTGAACTACACGCCCGACATGGCCGCGCGGTCGCTGGTCACGCGCCGCTCGCACCTTGTCGGCATGATCGTGCCTGATGTGTGCAGCCCATGGGAAAGCCAGGAAATTGACGCGCTGACGACGGCATTGCAGGCAGAGGGCTTCGCCACCTTGCTTTTCAAGGCCAAGGCCGACTTCAGCATGGACCAGACCCTGCTGACCTATATGCGCGGCTTCAACCCGGATTCGGTAATCGCGTTCACGGAAAATATCGCGCCTGACGTGCTGACCGGCTTTCTCGACCGCGCGGTGCCGATCTACGTCATCTATGACGACGCCACGGAGTTTTCCGGCAAGCCCACCTCCAGCATCTACGACCGTCTGCTGGTGCGCCAGAGAGAAGGCATCGAGCAGGCGGTTGCATTGCTGCAGGGTTATGGCGCACACCGTGTTGCCTATCTGGGTGGCAAGCAACAATCGCTCGCAAACAACGAGCGCGAGCGCATGATCACCGAAATTCTCGCCGAACGGGGCATGGAGCCACCGATCGTCGTTGCCGGTGACTATACCTACGATACCGCCTACCGCGCGACACTCGACCTCTTCCGCGTCGGTAACGGTGCGGATGCCATCTTTGCCGCCAATGACGTTGGTGCCTTCGGCGCGATCGATGCGCTGCGCCATGATCTCGGCCTTTCCGTTCCGGGCGACGTGAAGGTCGTCGGCTTCGACGACATCCCGCAGGCCCACTGGAAGAGCTACAACCTCACCACAGTCCGGATCGATCTCGAAGATCGCGTCCGGGCCCTCGTCCGCCTCATCCTGAGGCGGCTCAAAACCCCCGACGCAGACCCCATGGTCGAAACGCTCGGCACGCGTCTCGTCGTGCGCGGCACCGTGGGCTAAACGGAAAAGATATGACAAAAAAGCGCGTGCATCTGGTCTTCAAGACCCATCTCGACATTGGCTTCACCGACCACGCGGAAAAGGTCCGCAAGCAATATCACGAACGTTTCATCCCGCAGGCCATCGAAACCGGGGCGCATTTTTATGCGGAAAATCCCGAGGCGCCAAAGTTCATCTGGACGACTGGCGCGTGGCTGATCTGGGACTATCTCAATACCCGCCCCGCCTCGGATGTCGCAAAGCTTGAAGAAGCGATCGAGCGCGGCCTGATCCGCTGGCACGGCCTGCCTTTCACCACCCATACGGAACTGATGTCGCCCCATCTCTTCCGCGCCGGCCTCTCCTATTCGCAGGAACTTGACCGCCGCTTCGCAACCAAAACAATCGCAGCGAAGATGACCGACGTTCCCGGCCACACGCTCGGCATGGTGCCGCTGCTGGCCGAAGCCGGCATTCGTTTCCTGCATCTTGGCGTCAACACAGCCTCACCCCCGCCGGAAGTTCCCGACATTTTCCGCTGGCACGCGCCGGGCGGCGAGGAAATCGTCGTCATGTACCAGCGCTCCTATGGCGAAACCTGTTTCCCCGAGGGCATGGCGGATGGTCTCGGCTTTGCCCATACCAGCGACAATATCGGCCCGCAGAGCGTGCCGCAGACGGCTGAAACTTATCGTGAAATGCGCCACCGCGAACCCGAGGCGGTTATCCAGGCAGCCACGCTTGAGGATTACGGCGCGCTGATGTGGCAGGAGCGCGAACGCTTCCCTGTCATCGATCTCGAACTGGCGGACAGCTGGATTCATGGCAGCGCCACCGATCCGCAGAAAATATCCCGATTCCTCGCCCTGCAAGGCGTCTATGATCGTTTCGCCGCCGATGGCCTCACCACTTCGCGCCTCGCCTTCGGCCGCGGTCTTGCCATGGTCGCCGAGCATACCTGCGGCGTCGACATCAAGTCCTATCTGCGTGACGACAAGGCCTGGTCGCGCAAGGATTTCGATGCTGCGCGCGTCAGCGACCACCGCTTTACCTATTCCGAAGCCTCATGGCAGGAGCAGCGTAATTATCTCGATCAGGCAATGTCGGCGCTGGATGAAAAAGACCATGCCGAGGCGAAGGCGGCCATTACTGCCGTGGCGCCGCCTGCAATGCCCACGCCACGCGCCGTCGAAGGGAAACTGAAGGCCGGCGCGTGGTCGGCCGAGATCGATCCTGCGACCGGGGATATCGTCACCATCATTGCGCCATCAGGCCATCGCATCGAAGGCGGCGACGGGTCGCTTATCAGCTATCGTTATGAAAGCTACGACGCCAAAGACGTGGCCCGTCATATGGATACCTATCTTACGCACCGGCAGGAATGGGCGGTTCTCGACCATGACAAGCCCGGCCTTGCCGCCTCCGGCACCGGCCTGTCAAAAACCTTCCTGCCAAAGCTGCTGGCCGCGGAAGGCGATAGCCTGCTCCTCTCCCTGCCGACGCTTGCAACGGCCGAATATGGCGCGCCGCCGACCGTCTCGCTGCGGCTGGCACAGGATCAGGATGCATTGCTGCTGACATTCGTCCTGCATGAAAAACCTGCCAACCGCATGCCCGAGGCAAGTTTCCTGTCGTTCACCCCGAAGGGTGATATCACCTGGAACCTCAAGAAGATGGGCCTATGGCACAAGGCGGAGAACACCGCCGAGAGCGGCGGCGCTCAGCTCCAGGCCGTCACCGCTGCTCGCGCAGCATTGTCGGACGGGCCGCAATACACGATCGAGCCCCTGGACACGCCACTCGTCGCACCCGCAAGCTGGGATTTCATGACGTTCTGCCGGGAACGACCGAGCTTTGCCGAAGGCATCCGCTTCAATTTGCACAATAACAAGTGGGGCACCAATTTTCCGATGTGGTGTGAAGGCAATATCCTCGCCCGGTTCAGACTGCGCGTTTCCGCCTGAACTTCGCCTCGGATTACTAATATGAAAATCGCCGGACGCCGCGATCGAAGCGGGCGCCCGCTCGTCCCTTCGCCGCTCATTCTCATCGGTGAACGGATTTCCTGTTTCGATGGAAAGGCTTGTCAGCTATCTAGTTTGTCGTGAGTACTTCATTTTCAAAACGGGAATGGCATGAGCGACGACAATCATATGGTGTTGCGGGACCGCTTTCAGCAGCACAAATCAAAACTCAGCCGTTCGGAACTGGCTGTTGCCGAATATTTACTGGCAACGCCGATCGATGTCCTGATCTTCGAAAGCGCGGAAGATATAGCCGCAAAGAGCGGTACGAGCGACGCAACGGTCATTCGCGCGGCGCGACGGCTCGGCTTCACCGGCCTGCCGGAACTCAAGCGGCTCTCCAGCCGCAACATGGCGAAAAGCGTTCCAACCACGGAACGGCTGTCGCAACGGTTCCGCGCCACCGGCGACGATCTTGGCAGGATCAAAAAACGCATCTTCTCCACAGCCCATGAGATCATGACCTCATGTGAAGAAAAACTGGAGATCGATTCGCTTGCGAATGCGATCCAGTTGCTCGATGCCGCCGATACCGTGTGGTGCCTGGGCATGGGACGATCCGAGGTAGAAGCAAGGCATTGCGCGACAGCACTCAGCCGCGTCGGGCTGAGAACCCGTCATTCCGGATCGTCCGGCTTTTCGCTCGCCAACGAGTTGGTTGATCTGCGGCAGGAGGACGTCGTCATTCTGTTCCACGTCGCCCGCGACACGGCCGAATTACGACTCATCGTCAATCAGGTCAGCGACATTGGCTGTCGTGTCATCCTGGTATGCGGCGTCCAGCTGACGGAGCTTTATCGCGACAGGGTTTCCGCAGTGCTGACATGCGTCGGATCCGCGGCGGGACTTGCAAGCTGGACGCTCGGCGCCGTCGTTACCTCCGATATTCTTGCCTACGGCATTGCTACGCGTAATCAGGACCGAGCGCTCAAGAGCCGAAAACGCCTCGCGCGGCTGCGCGAACAGATACCGCAATAGCGCATCCCGAAAGGCGCCATTCAAAAAGATGAGGATATCAGTAATGTTTTATTGATATCCGCACTTCAATAATGTAGTGACGACGACATAACCGCGGGCGACAGCGGCCGATCCCGTATTTTCCGTCGAGGGGCACTCATGAAATATAGTCGAAAAATCATTTTCTAGCGGAAGCGCGCAAGCACCCGCTCCCGCACACCATTTCAAACCGATAATCCCTTTACCGCGCCGTACCGGCACGGAAGGAATTTTGTTGTCCTGTTTTCAGTCTGGGGCCCTGATGATTTCCTACCGTAGATTAGCAAATTCCGTTCTCCTCGCTTCGGTCGCCTTCGCACCCGCCAGCGTTTTCGCGCAGGATAGCGCCAATGGCGGCGAAACCGTCCTTGAAGCCATCACCATTACCGGCAACTGGCTGGAGCAGCCCAACAAGGAAAAGGTGCTGAAGCACCCCGGCGCTCGCACCATCATGGACAAAACGGAGCTGGAAGAGCGCGGCGCCGTCGACATTCGTGACGCCCTCAACCAGATTCCCGGCGTCCAGGTGCAGGAAAGTGCCGGCACCGGCGGCAGCGATGTCTCTCTCAACCTCGGTGTTCGAGGCCTCACCTCGCGCCTGTCACCACGCTCCACCGTGTTGATGGACGGCATACCGCTGTCCTACGCTCCCTATGGCCAGCCGCAATTGTCGCTTTTCCCGCTCGTGCTGGGCAATGTCGACACCGTGGATGTGGTGCGCGGGGCTGGCTCCGTACGCTATGGGCCGCAGAATGTCGGCGGAATCATAAATTTCGTGACACACCCGATCCCTGATGACGTCACCGTTCGCATGTCTTCATCCGCTGAATTCGGCGGCGGCACCAAGGCAACACCGAGTTTCCTGATCGGCGGGACCAATGATGACGGGCTTGGGGCCGCGCTTCTCTATTCGGGCATTCATGGCACCGGCTATCGTGACAGCAACGACCGCACGGATATCGACGACCTGATCTTCAAGGGCAAATATGAATTTTCGGATACGGACACGCTGAGCCTGCAATATCACCACTACAGCGGCGAAGGGAAAATGCCAGGGGGCCTTACAACGGGTGAATATGCGGCAGACCCATTCCAGTCGACACGGCAATACGACGAGTTCAATGGACGACGTAATGATATCTCGCTGCGCTATCAGCACAATGACGGCGAAAACAACTTCGAGATCCTCGGCTATTATGTGAATTCGTTCCGCGGCAGCTTCGTCGAACAGCAGGGAACAGGGGCAAGCGCAAACCGCTATCGCCTGACTTCGGCACCGCGCGACTATGAATATTTCGGCATCGAACCACGCTACTCGCGCCTGTTCGACATCGGCGACACCACGCATGAGGTGACAGTCGGCTATCGTTATCTCTGGGAGGAAAGCTCCGAGGTGGCAGCGCGCACCGCATATTACGACCGCGTTCCCGGCTACAATCCCCATACGCGTCCGATGGTCACCTACCAGACCAGCGAGGGCGGCACCAAGGCACACGCCATCTATATCGACGACAAGATCCAGTTCGGCAACTGGACCGTCACGCCCGGCGTCCGCTACGAGATGATCAGCACCAATAACACCGTCAATGACCTCACCGGTGGTGTCGTGACCGCATCGCGCTCGCCGCAATTCGACGCGAACGAACTGCTGCCCACGCTCTCCGTCGCCTACCAGATCAATGATGCCTGGAGCGTCTTTGGAAATGCCGGCGTTTCCTTCGGGCCTCAGCAGTATAGCCATCTTGCCTCGACCACGGATGGCCTTAATCCTGAAAAGGCCAAGACATATGAAATCGGCACGCATTACCAGGGCGATGCCTTGAGCGCGGAATTGACGGCCTTCTACATCGATTTCGACAAGGAACTGCTGCTCAGCCGCAACATCGTCGGTGAAGGCGTATGGACAAATCTCGGCGCAACCACCCACCAGGGCATAGAAGCGGCAGGGCGTTACGATCTCGGCAGCCTCACCCCGTCGCTGGACGGGCTCTCTGTCTATGCGAACTACACCTATACGGAAGCCGTTTACGAGGCAGGAGATTTCAAGGAGAAAGATCTTCCCTTTTATTCTCGCCACTTCGGCACCGTCGGTGCGAGCTACCGATATGAAGACTGGGTCATCAATGCGGATGTCACGGCGCAGTCGAAGCAGCGCTCTCCTGGAAGCGGCACGACCTATGTCACGGAAGAAGACTCTACCGGACGCCTTGGCGACATACCGGGCTATGGCACCGTCAACCTGCGCTTGGCGTACCAGCCGGAAAACAACAAGAACGCCCCCAAATTCGCACTCGGCGTGAAAAACCTCTTCGACAACGAATATTTCACACGCTCAACTGACAACAACGGCGGCAAGTTCGTCGGCCAGCCACGCACTTTCTTTGTCAGTGCCTCGGTTGCATTCTGATCGCGTAAAATTTGCAGGCCGGTATAGTACCGGCCTGCCGCACTCTCCGGAACCATCGATGATTACCTTTACTCGCAGAACAACAGGCATCCTGCTTCTTTCGACGATCGCGTCAGCGATGTTTTCCCGAACCGGCATCGCCGAGGAGGCACCAAGAAGCATCGCCCATCAGCTTGGCTCGACGGAAATCGTCGGCAGACCACGCCGCGTCGTGGCACTGGAATTCTCCTTCGTGCAGGCTCTCGATACACTTGGCGTCGTTCCCGCAGGCATAGCCGACGACAACCAGCGCCAGCGCATCGAGCTGCTGCTGGGCAAGAGCATCGATTACGCCTCGGTCGGCACACGGCTTGAACCCAATCTCGAACTCGTCAGCACCCTTGCGCCGGACCTGATCATCGCGGATGAGGTGCGGCACGCCGCCATATATGGCCAGTTGAGTGCCATTGCGCCAACCATCGTTCTGAATAGCTGGGAAGGTGACTACAGGACCATCAAGGAGAGCGTGGCCACCATCGCCGACGCCCTCGGCGAACACGACAGGGGCCAGCAGGTGCTTGCAGCGCACGATGAGACCATCGCCGCACTGGTCGCACGCATCCCGTCCGGTGAACAGCGTCGCATTCTGCTTGCGGTGGCGACGCCGGATTCGATGAGCCTTCATACCTCGTCATCCTTCACCGGCTCGGTTTTTGAGGCTCTCGGCCTCGTGCCCGCCCTCCGCTCCTCCGATCCGGTGGAGAGCGGGGCCAGCCTTGAGCGGCTGATCGCGGTCAATCCCGACATCCTGCTTGTCGCTACCGACCCGGGCGGCACCGCGCTTGACCAATGGAAGGGCAATGCCGCCTGGGCCAACATCGCGGCGATCCGAAGCAACATGGTCTTCGAGGTCGATCGCAACCAGTTCGCCCGGTTCCGCGGATTGCGAACCGCCGAGATGATCGCCCGGGAGCTGCTGGCCAAGGTCTACAGGGCGGGATAGGGATCGTGACGGCGATGGCCTCCAAAGGCCCGGACAACAAAACACGGCGGCCACTTCTCGTCGCAGCTTTTCTCTTCGTGCTTCTGGCCACAAGCCTGATCGCCGGGATTGCCTTCGGTGTGTCGCAATTGTCGCCAATGACGGCCCTGCGGCTTCTGGTGGCTCCCGACGGGTCGCCAGAAAACGCGCTTGTCTGGGACATCCGCCTGCCGCGCATCCTTCTTGCCGTTCTGGTCGGCGCCAATCTGGCGGTGGCCGGTGTCCTGATCCAGACCCTGACACGAAACCCGCTGGCATCGCCGCAGACCTTCGGCATCAATGCCGGCGCGTCGCTTGCCATCGTCGTCTGCCTGATCGCCTTTCCGGCGCTTCGGGGAGCAGGCACAGTCTGGCCGGCCTTCGTGGGCGCTGCCATCGTGGGCTTTGCGATGTGGGCGCTCTCGGTATCCGGGGCGATGAACGATATGAAACTCGCCCTTGCCGGCATCTCGATCCAGCTCGTGTTGTCCGCCCTCGTCCAGGCGATCCTGATCGCCAACAATGCGGCGCAGGACATCGTCTACTGGCTCGCCGGCTCGGTCAACGGCGCGCAGTGGTCCAAGGTCTGGACGATCCTGCCGTTCTCGCTGGTGGGCGGTGGATTGGCGCTTGTTGCCGGGCGGCATTTCGGCGTTCTGTCGCTCGATGAAAGCACCGGCGTGTCACTCGGGCAGAATGCGCGGCGCGTTGGCGGACTGGCTGCGGTTCTCATCGTCGTCCTGGCTGGCTCGGCTGTTGCCGTCAGCGGCCCCATAGGTTTCATCGGCCTTCTGGTGCCGCATATCGTCCGGCGTCTCGTCGGCAGCGACCAGGCAACCGTCCTTGCCCTCTCCCTGCTCTGTGGCCCGCTCCTGCTCAACACCGCCGATCTTCTCGGCCGCATCGCCGCCTTTCCGTCTGAACTGCCGGTCGGCATCGTGACGGCCCTGATCGGCGCTCCAGCCTTTCTTCTGCTGCTCAACCGCCGGAGGGGTGCATGAACCGCGCGCTGGAGCGACAGGCAGACGCGCGTGCCATCGGCGTCTGCGGCATCCTTTTTCTGCTGCTTGCGGCCATCGCTCTTCTGGGCATCATGGCGGGTGCCGTCACGCTCGGTTTTCGCGAGGTTCTTGACGCGCTCGGCGGCGGTAAAAACGCCTTCATCGTGATGCAATACCGTCTGCCGCGGATTGCCGTCTCCCTTCTGGCAGGTCTCTCTTTCGGCCTCGCCGGCGTTTTCCTGCAGGGTGCGCTGCGCAATCCACTCGCCTCCCCGGATGTCGTCGGCATCACCAAATGGGCGGGTCTCGGCGCTTTTCTCGCCGGGCTCGTGACACCACCGGCCTGGGTGAGCTGGTCGGTGCCGCTCGGCGTGATCGCTGGCGCCCTGTTCGGCGCGGCCGCGCTCCTTTTCATCGGCCGGCGCTTCGCTGGCGTTGCCTCGCTCGCGCTGACGGGCGTCGCTCTCGGAATGCTTGCCCAGGCGCTGATGCAATACATCATGGTGCTCCACCCTTCCCGCACCGACCAGTCCATGGTCTGGCTTGCGGGGAGCGTCTATGGCAGCACGGCACGCGATGGGCTCTTCCTTTCGCTCTGGCTCCTCGCCTGCCTGCCGGCAGTTATCTACTCTGCGCTGCGGCTGGATGCCGGCGGCTTCGGTGACGATACGCTGATCAGCATCGGAATTTCACCACCTGCCCTGCGTGGCGGCCTGATCCTCATATCCGTTCTCCTGTGCGCCGGCGGCGTCGCGGCTGTGGGAAGCATGGGGTTTCTGGGGCTCATCGCACCGCATGCCGCACGCATTCTCGTCGGCAGCCGCGCACGCCATCTTGTGCCAGCAAGCGCCCTTGTCGGCGCCCTTGCCCTTTCTTCAGCAGATCTGATCGGCCGGGTGATCGCCCTGCCGAATGAAATTCCCGCCGGCATCGTCGCCGCTGTGATCGGCGGTCCCTATCTTGTCTTTCTATTGATCAAGGAGACAGGTCGCCATGGCTGATGCCCACCCGACACGCCTTCACTGCGAAAAAATCACCGTCGGCTATGCCGCCGCCCCTGTATTGAACGATGTCGATCTCGCCATACCGGACGGGAAAATCACGGCCCTGATCGGCGCAAACGGCAGCGGCAAGTCGACACTGCTGCGCACGCTGGCGCGTGTCATTCACCCCTCCTCCGGCACGGTCTATCTTGATGGCAAACCAATCAGAACGATGGCCGCAAGAACGGTTGCACAATCGCTTACCCTGTTACCGCAGAGCCCGGTATCTCCGGATGGGCTGACCGTCAGACAGCTCTGCCGTTTCGGTCGCCATCCGCACAAAGGCATCCTGTCGCGCCCAAGCCGGCACGACGAAGAGATTGTCGAACAGGCTCTGGCCTCCACCGGCCTTCTTGAGCTTGCCGAGCGCGAACTCGATCGGCTGTCGGGCGGCCAAAGGCAGCGCGCCTGGATTGCCATGGCACTGGCGCAGGAGACTCCGCTCCTCCTGCTCGATGAGCCGACGACCTATCTCGACATCGCCCATCAGCTGGAAATTCTCGTCCTCCTGAGAAAGCTGAACGCAGACGAAGGCCGAACGATCGTCATGGTTGTGCATGACCTCAACCACGCTGCACAATATGCCGACCACCTGGTTGCCCTTGCAAATGGCGGCATACTCGCCACAGGCAGCCCCTCCGCCCTGCTGACCCCACACCTCATCAACGCCATTTTTGGGGTCGAGGCGATGGTCATTCCGCATCCCGCCGATGGCACGCCACTGTGTCTGCCTCTCGGCAGTAAATCGAATAGCTGACCGGGAATGGGCCGGTGCGCCGTGCACGAAGCCTTCGCTTTGTACTCTGGGGGGAGGTTTGGGGCTTAACCCTGAAACCACCGCTGGCGACTGGTTCCTTTGGGGCGTCAGCCTGAAAACCGGGGATCATCTCCCCGGTTATCGTTTCACTTTCGCTTTTGCGCGTCTCAGTTCCTGGCTTTTGCCGCTTTTTCTATGATGTCGGCAACAGCTTGCGGGTTGGAGACATAGACGGCATGGCTGCCGGGAACTTCAGTGACGGCGGCACCGGCGCGCTTTGCCATCAGGCGCTGGGCTGGCGGCGGGATCATGCGGTCGTCGGAAGCGACCAGATAGAAGCTCGGCTTTGCCTTCCAGGCCGGCTCGGTCACGGCGCCAGCCAGGGCTTCAACACCCCACGGAACCTGGGAATCCGCCATGAAAGCAGCAGTTTCCGGGTCAACGTCGGCGGCAAAGGAAGCCGCAAATTTTGCCTTGTCGAGGAACAGGAAGCCATCCACCGGAGGCAGGATCGGCGGAACGGGAGCACCTTCCGGCGGATTGGCGATCAGCGATGAAACCGACTCCCCCTTATCCGGGGCAAAAGCGGCGATGTAGACGACCGACTGGACCTTCTCATGGGTGCCGGCTTCGCTGATGACAACACCGCCATAGGAATGGCCGACGAGCACAACAGGGCCATTCAGCTGGTCGATGGCGCGCTTGGTGACGGCAACGTCATCGGCAAGGGAGGTGGTCGGGTTCTGGACGATACTGACGGTGTAACCATCCTTCTTCAGGATATCATAGACGCCCTTCCAGCCGGAACCATCGGCGAAACCACCGTGGACAAGGACGATGTTTTTGACGGCGGCGTCATTCTGCGCCGATGCGATGGAGGCGCCGGTGGCGGCCACAACGATGGAGGCGGCGGCAAGCAGGACATTCTTGAGCATGTGCGTAACTCCTGTTTTGTTTATTTCGCAATAATCATTATCGCGATAATTATCTTGTACGGCATCAAACTTTATCTGTCCATATTTTTATTATCGCGATAACGATTTCTGTGATAATGTAATGAAAACACTCGCAGAAAATTTTGGAGATGAGACGTGACCGACGCCCCAACCCTGCCGCTGGACAGCCAATTGTGCTTCTCGATCTATTCCGCCGCGATTGCGATCAACCGGGCCTACAAACCCATGCTCGATGCACTCGGCGTCACCTATACCCAGTATCTTGCCCTCAGCGCCCTATGGGAACGCGATGGCCTGACGATATCCGCCATAGCCGACAGGCTCGGCCTGGAGCCGAGCACGATCACACCGGCGGTGAAACGGCTGGAGACCGCCGGCTTCCTCTTACGGCGGCGTAGCACGACCGACGAGCGTCTGGTCGAGGTATTCCTGACCCCGAAAGGAACGGAACTGCATCCGAAAACCGGCTGCCTCACGGATGCGCTGCTGCGCCGCTCCGGGTTTACCATACCCCAGATGATCGATCTGAACGAGAAGGTTCAATCGCTGAGAGACGGGCTTACCCGCACGGGCACCGAGCAGCCCTAGACGCAAGCGCATCCAAATGCCCGGCGCATTGCCTGCCGTGGCAGACGTTCAGGCTCTAGGTCGCTGACTGAATAGCGGCTCGGCGCAGGCCATTGCTTGGGGGCTCCGCAAGGCCCTCGGCTGACAGGCGGTCGAGGACGGCCACGACCTCGCCAAGACCGCGCTCCACGGCATAAAGCATCGGTCCGCCGCGCCATCGCGGGAAGCCATAGCCATGGATCTTGACGAGATCGATGTCGGCGGAGCGCAGGGCGATATGCTCCTCCAGAATACGCATCGCCTCGTTGACCATCGGCAGAATGATCGCATCGGCAATCGAGGCGTCGTCCCAAACCCGCTGCACCTGACCGGCTGCCTCCTCGGCAATGATCGCAGCCACGGTTTCCGACGGTTTTGCTGCGCGGTCGCCCGGCTGGTAATCGTACCAGCCGCCGCCGGATTTCTGGCCAAAGCGCTCAATGGCGCAAAGCCGGTCCGCCACGGGCGCGAAAGGCGTTTCACCCCGCGCGCGCGCCGCCTTGCGCTGGAAGGCGGCAATGTCGAGACCACCGAGATCCTGCGCCTCGAAAGGCCCCATCGGCAGGCCGAAGGCGCGCATGGCGGCATCGACCGCCGAAGGCGTTGCACCGGAAAGCAGCAACCGTTCGGCCTGAGCACGCGTCACCTTCAGAATGCGGTTGCCGATGAAGCCATCGCAAATGCCGGCGCGAACCGGGATCTTGCCGAGCAGGCGGGCGAGCGCGAAACCGGTGGCCAGAACCTCCGGCGCGGTTGCCGCCGTCGGCACGATCTCCAGCAGCTTCATGACGTGGGCTGGGCTGAAAAAATGCAGGCCGAGGAAACGCTCGGGGTGGCTGACGCCTTCGCTGATCGCGATGGGATCGAGATAGGAGGTGTTTGTCGCCAGCACCGCATCCGGCCGGCAGACATCGGAAAGTTTTTCAAACACAGCGCGCTTGACGGCAAGGTCCTCGAATACGGCCTCAATAACGAGGTCGGTATCGGCAAGCAGGCCATAATCGTCGCTGCCGGTGACACCGGCCATGCGCTGGTCCGCAACGTCCTGTGTGATACGGCCGCGTTTCACCGAGCCTTCAAAAATAGCACGGATATTTGCAAGCCCGCGCTCGACCGCCGCCGTATCGCGCTCGATGAGGGTGACGGGCAGGCCCCCGTCAAGCAACGCTGCGGCAATGCCAGCGCCCATGGTGCCACCGCCGATGACGGCTGCGGTGCCAATATCATGCGGCGTAATGCCGGATAGTTCAGGCGGACGTGGCGCAGCCCGCTCGGCGAAGAAGACGTGGCGCAGCGCGGCTGCCTGGGGAGAACCGCGCAGTTCCAGGAAAGTCTCCCGCTCGAAGACCATGGCCTCGGCGAATTCGGCCTCGCTCGCCTTGCGGATGGAGACGAATGCGCGCAGTGGGGCAACCTCGCGTCTGGCCTTGGCGGCCACGGCTTTTTCAGCGCTTTCCCAAAAGCCGGTTTCGACGGCAGGCACGGCACGGCTGGAGATAGGCTGCGGAAGGGGGTCTCCAGCGACACGCTTCGCAAACGCAATTGCACCTGCACGAAGCTCGCCGTCGATCACGGCATCGATGAGGCCCCGGTCTTTTGCCTTCTTCGCCCCGACCGGGTTACCGCTTGTCACCAGATCGACAGCGGCAGGGGCACCGATCAGGCGCGGCAGGCGCACAGTACCGCCCGCGCCGGGGATGATGCCAAGCTTGACTTCAGGCAGACCGAGACTGGCGGTGGAAAGCGCCACCCGATAGGCGCAGCCGAGAGCCACTTCGAGACCGCCGCCAAGCGCGCTGCCGTGAATCGCCGCGACCCAGGGCTTTTTCGCGTTTTCGATACTCGCCACCACAGCCGGCAGATGCGGCGGCAACGGCGGCTTGCCGAACTCGTTGACATCAGCGCCGGCAATGAAGGTGCGGCCAGCGCAGAGCAACACGACGGCCTTCACCCCCGCATCCGCGTCCAGCTCCGCCACCGTGTCGACGAACGCCTGGCGAAGCGCCTGCGACAGCGCATTGACGGGCGGATTGTCGACTGTGACGATTGCGATGGCGTCTTCGCGGGCGATGGTAACGGTCATTGTCTCATATTCCCAGGTAAGCGGCGCGGATGCGTTCGTCCGCAATCAGGTCTGCGGCAGGGCCGGACATGGTTATACGCCCGGTCTCCATGACATAACCGCGATCGGCGACGGAAAGCGCGCCAAAGGCGTTCTGCTCGACAAGAAGCACGGTGACGCCGAGCACCTTCATGCTCTTCACCACGTCGAAGATTTGCGCGACGAGGATGGGCGCAAGGCCCATGCTCGGTTCGTCCAGAAGCAGACAGGAGGGGCGTGCCATCAGCGCCCGGGCGATCGCCAGCATCTGCTGCTGGCCGCCGGAAAGGCCGCCCGCCGCAAGGTTCCGCTTCTCCTTGAGGATCGGAAACATCGCAAAGGCATCCTGCATGTCGCGCTCCACCTTGTCGTCGGCGAAGAGATAGGCGCCGAGCCGAAGATTTTCCTCCACCGTGAGGTTTGTGAAAATCTGGCGGCCTTCCGGCGATTGGGCGAGACCGCGTTTCACACGGGTATGCGCCGGAACGGTTGTCAGCGCTTCACCGCGAAACAGTATCGAGCCTGCCGAGACCGGCTGGATGCCGGAGAGGCACTTCAAAAGCGTTGTCTTGCCGGCGCCATTAGCGCCGACCACGGTGACGATCTCCCCGGACGCCACGTCGAGATCGATACCGTGCAACACCTCAATGCGGCCATAACGGGAGCGCAGCCCCTCAACCGTCAGCATTCTGGACCTCCGCTGCCTGGGTGCCGAGATAGGCTTCGACGACACGGGGATCGCGCGAAATCGCCGCCGGTTCGCCCTCTGCGATCTTCTCACCGTGATCGAGCACGACGATATGGTTGGAAATGCGCATGACCATCTTCATGTCGTGCTCCACCAGCAGGATCGACACGCCCTCGGCCGCGACCTGTGCGATAAGGTGATCGATCTCCTCCGTCTCGACGGCGTTGCAGCCGGCGGCCGGTTCATCGAGCAGCAGCGCACGGGGTTTCAGCGCCAGTGCGCGGGCGATCTCCAGGCGTTTCAATGCACCATAGGAGAGTGAGCCCGCCTCCTGTTCGGCGGCCCGGCCGAGACCGACCCGGTCGAGCAGGGCCCGCGCACTTTCCTCCGACGCCCGGCTGCGGCGACGCGTGGCAGGCAGCGAGAAGAGATCGGCGAAGACCGAACCGCGCTCATGCAGATGATGGCCGACAATGGCGTTTTCGAGCACGCTCATCGACTGGAATATCTGCAAATTCTGAAAGGTCCGCGACAGGCCGCGGCGGGCGAGCAGGTGCGGTGACATGCGGGTAACGTCCTCACCATCCAGCAGGACACGGCCGCGCGTCGGGGCATAGACGCCGGAGATCATGTTGAAGAGGGTCGTCTTGCCAGCACCGTTCGGGCCGATGACAGAGACGATCTCACCGGGTTTCAGGGAAAAGCCGACATCCTGGACGGCGCGCAATCCGCCGAAATCGATGCCGAGACCCTCTATCTGAAGCAGGCTCATTCTCCCCTCCCTCTGAGACGGCGCGCGATGGACGGCAGCAGGCCCTCGCGCATGAAGATCATCACGAGCATCATAACGAGGCCGAGCATGAGCTGTTCATATTCCTGAAAGATCGTCAGCACCTGCGGCAGCGTGGTGAGGATCGCAGCACCCAGAATGGCGCCCGGCACCGAGCCGGCACCGCCGAGCACCGTCATGGTCACCATTTCGATGGAGTGCATGAAACCCGCGACATCCGGCGTGATGAACTTGTTCTGCAGCGCCAGCAGCGAACCGGAAACCGAGGCATAGACCGCGGAGATGACGAAGGCGACCAGCTTATGGTGCGCAACATCGACGCCAACCGTGCGGGCGGCGACTTCCGAGCCGTGCAATGCCCGCAGCGCCCGCCCGGTCGGGCTGTGATAAAGATTGAGCGCCAGCCAGGCACCGATCACCAGCACGACTCCGGAAAAGGCATACCAGAACTCGGTGTTCGACAGGTCGATGCCGATTGCCTTCAGCATGGCGCGCAGGCCCAGCTCCGGCACCGCCATGCCATCCGGCCCGCCGGTCAATTTGGCCTCGTTCGAAAGCACCATCGAAACAAGGATGCCGAAGCCGAGGCTGGCGACGGCAAGATAATATCCCTTGAGGCGCAGGATCGGCCGACCGACAAGATAGGCGATGGCCGCAGAGACAAGCGCGCCGAGGATGGCGGCAAGCGCCGGGTGCAGGCCAAGATGGACAGGCGCGAGTGCGCAGGCATAGGCGCCGATACCCGCAAAGCCCGCATGGCCGAGGCTGATCTGGCCGGCATAACCGATGAGGATGACGAGGCCCGTCACGGCAAGGCCGTTGACGAAAATCAGCGAGCCGACACGGAAATAATAGGACGACGGAAAAAAGACCGGCGCAATCGCGATGACTGCTGCGAGGATGAGAAGCGTGGTTGCCTTGTTCGATAACCGCATTGTCACACCCGATCCGTCGACTTGTGGCCAAACAGCCCCTGTGGCATGGCGAAAAGCACGGCGAGGATGATGATGAAAGCAGCCGCATCCTTGTATTGCGAGCTGATATAACCAGCCGTCATTGCTTCCAGAATACCGAGCAGCAGGCCACCGACCAGCGCGCCCTTCGGGTTGCCCATGCCGCCAAGCATGGCTGCGGCAAAACCTTTCAGCGCCAGCGCAAGGCCGACATCATAGCCCGTCAGCGTAATCGGCGTCACCAGCACGCCGGCCAGCGCCCCGATGGCGGCGGACATGGCGAAGGAGAGCGTCATCACATAATTGGTGTTGATGCCGACAAGCTGCGCGGCGACGCGGTTATTGGCGGTTGCCAGCACCGCACGGCCGATCAGCGTGCGGGTGAAGAACAGCCAGAGACAGAAGAAGACGGCCAGCGCACCGGCAATGACCCAGAGGCTCTGCGGCAGGATGGTCGCACCGCCGATGGCAATCGGCTGGTCGCCGGAAAAGGCGGGGAAACGGTGAAGCTGCTTGTCGAAGACGAGCTGCGTGGCGCCTCTGATAAAAATCGAAGCGCCGATGGTGATGATGATCAGCGAAACGACCGGCGCGCCGCGTGCCGGCTCTATCGCCAGCTTGTTGAGCGCAACGCCAATCGCCGCCGTCGTCACGATGGCGATGAGCGCAGCCAGCGGCAGCGGCACGCCTGCGGCATGCGCGAAGAACGTGATCATGCCGCCCAGCATGACGAACTCACCCTGGGCGAAGTTCACAACGTCGGAGGCGTTGTAGATAATCGTGAAACCGAGGGCGACCAGCGCATAGACGGCGCCAACCGTTATCCCGGACAGAAGGAATTGCAGCAATTCGGGCATGGGGGCCTCCGCTTGGCGCGACGGTTCCCGCCGGTCAGCGCCTTGATGGCGCAGACCGGCGGCACGGTCCGGTTATTCGACGATTTTCCAACCGCCGTTTTCGATCTTCAGCATGCGAAAGGCTGAGAGATCGAGGCCAAGGTGATCCGTTGCCGACATCGTCACCGTACCGGTCGTTCCGACAAGACCCGATGTGCCTTCAATGGCATCACGGATTGCCGACGGCTCGGCGCTGCCAGCCCGCTTGATCGCATCAACGAGAATGCGCAGGGCGTCATGAGCATAGCCACCGAAGGTCGAGACCGGCTTTCCGGTCGCCTTCTCATAGGCTTGTTTGTAGGCAACAACGACGGCGCGCTGCGGGTCGCTTTCCGGAAGCAATCCCGCAACAAGCAGCGCCGTGCCCGGCAGGCGCACACCTTCCGCCGCCTGCGCACCGGCAAGCTCGATAAAGCCGTCCGA
This sequence comes from Agrobacterium sp. GW821-FHT14E08, assembly GCF_058803865.1. Classification (NCBI taxonomy): domain Bacteria; kingdom Pseudomonadati; phylum Pseudomonadota; class Alphaproteobacteria; order Hyphomicrobiales; family Rhizobiaceae; genus Agrobacterium; species Agrobacterium sp. GW821-FHT14E08. The sequence goes on from NZ_JBXAPJ010000006.1 coordinate 280,281, forward strand.
GGCGACGCCGTGCGACTGGTAGAGCGGCAGGCCGACGGCAAGCTGCGCATAGTTGCGCGTGACGATCGCCGGGCCCTGGCCGAAGCCGGGATTGAGCACGGCCTGAATGCCATTCTTGCCCTTGATGTTGGTCAGCTGCGGCGTCATGTCGGCATCGGTCGGGCCATAGGTCTCGTCGGCCAGAACCTCGATGCCATATTCGCCGATGATCGCCAGGCACTGCTTGCGCATGGAAGCGCCGAAACCGTCCGAGCCGGAGATCAGGCCGATCTTGGCGATGCCGGCCTTCTTCATGTCCTCGAAAATCTTGGCGCAGGCCATGCGATCCGTATGCGGCGTCTTGAAGACGAAGGGCTTGACCGGATCGATGATTTCGATTGCGCCGGCAAGCGAGATGAACGGAACTTCGGCATCAGAAAGGACCGGGATGACGGCCATGGATGTGCCGGTCGTGGTGCCACCGATGACCGCAACGACTTCATCATCCTCGACGAGGCGGGTCGCAAAGGTGCGGGCCTTGTTCGGGTCGCCGCCATCATCATAGATGACAAGCTGCAGCTTCTCGCCATTGACGCCACCTGCCGCATTGATCTCTTCCACGAGCATCTTCAGCGTCTTGGCTTCCGGGTCGCCCAAAAACGATGCGGGGCCGGTTTCCGAAACGGTGGCGCCGATCTTGATGTCAGCCAAAGCGGGCGCGGCAAAGCCGAGGGCAAAGGCCAGCGAAGCTGCGAGCGCAGTCGTCGTCAAAAATTTCATGTTGATTTCTCCTCCCAAAGAAAAAGTTTAAGTCGAAATTCCTCTCACGCCGCCACAGGGCGGCGCCACATCACCACGCGGAACCGGTTTGCAACAAATGCCGCATCCGTCAGGCTGGCATTGCCCGCAGGGTTGGCACCGGTAACGTGGAAATCGCTGAAAGCGGCGCTCTGGTTGACATAGACGCCGCCGGTCAGATTGACCGAAAGATTGACGCCTGCGGCAGCGAAACGGTCGGCTGCGCCGAGAATTCGTGCCTCGTCTGTTTCGTAGAGTGCCGCCGTAATCGCCCCCTTACGCTCCGCAAGTTCAGCAGCGCGGTTGACGGCCTCGGTCACGTTATCGACAGCAACGACGAAGGCAATCGGGCCGAAGCGCTCCTCACCATAAGCATCCGTATCGGCCGCATCGACGGCAAGAATCAGAGGTGTCGCAGTGCGCGCCTCCTCAAGTCCCTCGACCGGCATGGACTCGCGCAACACGCGGCCGACCGACCGGGCCGCCGCAATGCGGGCAAGCGTGTCGGGATTGGCGATCGCTCCGCAGATACCGGCAGCACGCGCCGGGTCAGCAAGCAGGGCATCGACGGCAGCGACGATACCGGATGCGACCTCTTCGAAGCTCTTGTGACCCTCATTCGTTTCGATGCCGCCGCGCGGCACGAAAATATCCTGTGGCGCCGTGCACATCTGGCCGGAATAGAGCGACAGCGAAAAGGCGATATTGCCGCACATGCCGGCAAAATTGTCGGTGGCGCCGATGACGATGGAATTGACGCCCGCCTCTTCGGTATAGACATCGGCGCTGCCGGCGTTTTCGCGCACCCAGCTGCCGAAACTGTTCGAACCGGTATAGTCGATGATAGCGATGGCGGGATGCCGCACGAGATCCCTCGTAATCTCGGCGCCGGGCGCGTCAGCGGCGAGCAGCACGATGTCGGCTGCAAACCCCTCTTCCACCAGTACCTGACGGGCTATCTCGACGGTGATGGCCAGAGGCAGGATCGCAGCCGGGTGCGGCTTGACGATGACCGTATTGCCGGTGGCAAGGCTGGCGAAAAGGCCGGGATAGCTGTTCCAGGTGGGAAACGTGTTGCAGCCGATGACCAGTGAAATACCGCGCGGAAAAATTCGCCAGTGCTTCTCCATGACGATCGGCTCGCCCCTGCCCTGCGGCTTCGTCCAGATCGCCTGCAAAGGCGTGCGGCTCATCTCGGCATAGGCATAAGCCACCGCCTCAAGACCACGATCCTGGGCATGCGGGCCGCCGGCCTGAAAGGCCATGGCAAAGGCTTGGCCCGTCGTATGCATGACGGCATTCGCCATCTCGAAGCTTCTGGCATTCAGTCGTGCCAGGATTTCGAGACAGATGCCGGTGCGCACCTCCGGCGATGCGGATGCCCATTGCGACGCGGCGGCGCGAGACGCCGAAATCAGCAGATCAGGGGATGCGGGGGGATAGGTAATGCCGAGCGCCGGGCCAAAGGGAGAGATTTCCACACCGACAGGACTTTTATCTGCCGGGTGTCCGGGCAGGTGGAACGGCTGCGCGAGGCGCGCCTTGTAAGAGGCTAGACCATCATCCTTGGCGGTTTCGCCATAGATCTTGCCGCTTGGAACTTCCGGATAAGCAGACCAGTAATCGCGCTTGACCGCAGCATCTGTCGCCGCTTGCAGCGTCGGATGATGGCGCTCGAATAGTCCGGTCATGTCCCACTCCTCCCAGTCTGTTGTTTTATAATTGACTGACCGGCCGGTTTATGCAAGAACTTTTTTACGGTCGCCGCTGGGAAGGGCGACAGGGAGGAAACATGTCGGATTCAGACACTATTCTGTCTGCGTTTGCCGATGGCGTTCTCAGCCTGACGCTGAACCGCCCGGATAGGCTCAATGCCTTCAACGAGGAAATGCATCTTGCACTACGCGCCGGTTTCGAGCGCGCCCATGCGGATGCGAATGTCCGCGCCGTCCTGTTGACCGGCGCCGGCCGCGGTTTCTGCGCGGGGCAAGACCTTGGCGACCGTGACCCTAAGAAGGGCGTGCCGGACCTCGGCCACACCATCGAGACCTTCTATAATCCGTTGCTGCGCCTGATCCGCAGCCTGGAAAAGCCGGTCATCTGTGCCGTGAACGGCGTCGCCGCCGGCGCTGGCGCCAATATCGCCTTTGCCTGCGATATCACGCTCGCCGCCCGCTCCGCCCGCTTCATCCAGGCCTTCGCCAAGATCGGCCTCGTGCCGGATTCCGGCGGCACCTGGAGCCTGCCGCGTCTGATCGGCGAGGCTCGTGCCAAGGCGCTCACGCTCACCGCGGAACCGCTTGCAGCCGAAACCGCCGCCGACTGGGGCCTGATCTGGCGCTCCGTCGATGACGACAAGTTGCTGGAAGAGGCATCCGCGCTCGCCACCCGCCTAGCCGCAGGCCCAACGAAAGGGCTTGGCATGACGAAGCGCGCCATACAGGCGGCTGCGACGAACTCGCTGGATCAGCAGCTCGACCTCGAACGCGACTTGCAGCGCGAGGCCGGGCGCAGCGCCGATTATGCCGAAGGCGTTGCCGCCTTCCTTGAAAAGCGCAAACCGGAGTTCAAAGGCAAATGAGCGCCGCCAGCCTTTCCCCGCAGGCGCTGGCCGAAGCCTGCGCCAAAGCCATGTGGGACGATGACAACGCCACCCGCCATCTTGGCATGGAGCTTCTTGCGGTCGCGCCCGGCGAGGCGACGATCACGATGACGATTACCGAAACCATGACAAATGGCCACGGCACCTGCCATGGCGGTTACATCTTCACACTGGCGGATTCGGCCTTCGCCTTTGCCTGCAACACCTATAACCAGCGCACGGTCGCCCAGCACTGTTCGGTGACCTATATCGCACCGGCCTTCAAGGGCGACCGGCTGACGGCGACGGCACGGGAGGTGTCACGCCGCGGGCGGGCCGGGATCTACGATATCCGCATCACCAATCAGGAGGGCGAGCACGTCGCGGAATTCCGCGGCCACTCGCGAACAGTCAAGGGTACCCATCTGCCGGAATAAAGCCGACGCCGGTACCACCGCATTCTCGGAGGAGATTTTAATGGAAGACCTTTCCCCCCGCCCCGGCGACCTCGACACGATCGAGACGGCGTCGCGCGACGAGATTTCCGCGCTGCAGCTTGAGCGCATGAAGTGGTCGCTGACCCACGCCTACGAGAATTCCCCCTTTTACCGCCAGCGCTTCGACGAGGTGGGCGTTCACCCTTCAGACCTGAAGACATTGTCGGATCTCGCTAAATTCCCTTTCACCACCAAGAAGGACCTGCGCGACACCTATCCGTTCGGCATGTTCGCCGTGCCGCGCGAAAAGCTCGCCCGCATCCACGCCTCCTCCGGCACCACCGGCAAGCCGACCGTCGTTGGCTACACCGCAAAGGACATCGATACCTGGGCAACCGTCGTCGCCCGTTCGATCCGCGCCTCGGGCGGCCGCGCCGGCGATATCGTCCATGTTGCCTATGGTTATGGCCTGTTCACCGGCGGCCTCGGCGCGCATTACGGCGCAGAGAAACTCGGCTGCACGGTCGTGCCGATCTCCGGCGGCATGACAGAACGCCAGGTGACCTTGATGCAGGATTTCAAGCCGCGCATCATCATGGTCACGCCTTCCTATATGCTCTCCATCCTCGACGAGTTCCGCCGTCATGGCATCGACCCGCGCGAAAGCTCTCTTGCTGTCGGCATTTTCGGTGCCGAACCATGGACCAATTCGATGCGGCAGGAGATTGAGCAAGCCTTCGACATGCACGCCGTCGATATCTACGGTCTTTCGGAAGTGATGGGGCCGGGTGTCGCCAACGAATGCGTCGAGACGAAGGACGGCCTGCACATCTGGGAGGATCATTTCTACCCCGAAATCATCGATCCGGTGACCGGTGACGTGCTGCCGGATGGCGAACTTGGCGAACTGGTCTTCACGACACTGACCAAGGAAGGCCTACCGATCGTGCGCTACCGCACGCGGGACCTGACACGGCTTCTCCCCGGCACGGCGCGGTCCATGCGCCGCATGGAGAAGATAACCGGGCGTTCCGACGACATGATGATCCTGCGCGGCGTCAATGTTTTCCCCACGCAGATCGAGGAACAGATCCTGAAATGTCGCGGCCTTGCCCCTCATTTCCAGATCGAACTCAGCCGTTCGGGCCGTATGGACAACATGACGGTTCACGTCGAATGTACGCTGGACGCGACCGATGAGGGCGCACGTACCGGATCTGCGAAAGAGCTTGCCCACCACATCAAGAGCGTGGTTGGCGTTTCAACGAAGATTTCGGTGCATGAGCCCGGTGGCGTGGCGCGCTCGGAAGGCAAGGCGAAGCGGGTGGTGGACAACCGCCCGAAAGAATGAATGAAAGAAAAGCCGGAATAGTCCGGCACCGGGTTGACTGTGTAAAGGGAGGAGCGGCAACCCTCCCACGGCAATCACCCGGGAATGAGCAGAAACAGGAAGACCATGGCACGGACGCGGGCAGTTGATTTCGAGGAAAAACAGCGTGGCATTCTGACGAGTGCCGCGGCGGTGTTTGCCGAGGTGGGCATGGAGAAGGCTTCCATGTCGATGATCGCCTCGCACAGCAATGTCTCCAAGGCCCTTCTCTATCACTATTATCCCGGCAAGGACGCGTTGATCTTCGACATCGTCCGCACGCACCTGACGGAACTCGACGGCGCGATCGAAGCGGCGGATCGTAGCGATGTGGCGCCGCAGGAGCGCCTGCGCCTTCTCGTGAAGGCCGTCATGAAGAACTACGAAGGCCGCGATAACGAACACAAGGTGCAGCTCAACGGCACCAGCGCGCTGTCGCAGGAACAGCTTGCAGAGCTGCAGGCGATCGAAAGACGCATCGTCAAGCGCTTCTCCGGCGTGATACAGCAGGTCAACCCCGACCTTAACCGGGACCGGCCATTGCTGATGCCAGTGACCATGTCGCTCTTTGGCATGATGAACTGGGTCTATATGTGGTTCAGGCCGAACGGCCCTGTCACGCGCGACGAATATGCGGATATCGCAACCACGCTCATCCTCGAAGGCGTCAAAGCCGTGCGCTGACGCTAACCATCGTTCTTTTCGAGGGCGTGCGGCTCAAGACGCCCTTCACCCACACCTCCCTGATCCGACAGGCCCAATCTCGCACTCAAGATCAGGCCTCCTCGGCGTGCCCGAAGGTTCAGCTTCTCGTTTTCGCCACCATGGTCAGAACGTCATACTGGGCGACGGCAACATCATTCTGGTTGGTGACCCTGCAGTCCCAGCGCACCTCCCCGTGCTCGGCATCGACGCGCGGATTGATTTCCTTGCAGGTCAGCTGCACCTGCAACGTGTCCCCCGGATTGACCGGCGTGAGGAAGCGCAGATTGTCGACACCGTAATTGGCAAGCACCGGACCCGGTGCGGGATCGACGAACAGGCCTGCCGCGAAGGAGACGATCAGATAACCGTGGGCAACGCGTCCCTCGAAGAACGGATTGGCCCTGGCCGCTTCCTCGTCCATATGTGCGTAGAATGTATCGCCGGTAAAATTGGCGAAATGTTCGATATCCTCCAGCGTCACCTGACGGGCGGCGGTGACCAGCTGGTCACCGATGCGAAGCTCCGCCAGCGACTTGCGGAAGGGATGTTCGCCGTCCGTCTGTGTCTGCGCGCCGGCAACCCAGCGGCCGGTGACGGCTGAAAGAAGTGTCGGCGAGCCCTGTATGGCAGTGCGCTGCATGTAATGTTTGACGCCGCGCATGCCGCCAAGCTCCTCACCGCCACCGGCGCGGCCGGGACCGCCATGGACGAGGCCGGGTAACGGCGAACCGTGGCCAGTGGAAGACTTGGCGCTGACGCGGTTGCCGATCATCACCCGGCCATGGAACGGCGCCATGCCAAGCACGACCTCTTCCGCAAAGGCCGGATCATTGGTGAAGACCGAGGCGACGAGACTGCCCTTGCCACGACGCGCGAGATCAACGGCCTCCTCGGCGCTGTCATAGGGCATGACGGTGCTGACCGGGCCGAAAGCCTCGACGTCATGCACGGCCTTCGCCTCGAAGGGACGGTCGCAATAAAGCAGCACCGGATTGAGAAAGGCGCCGGCCTCGGCATTACCGGAAACGATGCGCGGAATATGGGGATCACCGGCAACGATTTCCGCATCGCCGAGCAGATCGCGGATGCGGGCACGCACTTCGTCGCGCTGGTCGAGGCTGGCGAGCGGGCCCATGCGGACGTTTTCGTCCGTGGGATTGCCAAGCACCGTCTTGCCCAGCCGGTCGCCCAAAGCCGCGACCAGCGCATCACAATGGGCGCGCGGCGCGATGACACGGCGGATGGCCGTGCATTTTTGCCCGGCTTTCGACGTCATTTCACGGGCAACTTCCTTGACGAAGAGATCGAATTCCTCGGTTCCGGGCCCGGCATCGATGCCGAGCACGGAAGCGTTCAGGCTATCGGCTTCCATGGTGAAGCGGACGGAATTGCCGATAACGGCAGGATGGCTCTTTAGTTTACGGCCGGTGGAGGCCGAGCCGGTGAAGGTGACGACGTCCTGACCCTCGACATGATCCAGTAGATCGCCGACCGAGCCGGCAATAAGCTGCACGGCGCCTTCCGGCAAAAGGCCTGTCTCAATCATCCGGCGCACCATCAGTTCCGTCAGATAGGCCGTCTGGCTAGCGGGTTTGACGATTGCCGGCATGCCGGCAAGCAGCGTCGGGGCAAGCTTTTCCAGCATGCCCCAGCAGGGAAAATTGAAGGCGTTGATGTGTACCGCCACGCCTTGAAGCGGGCTTAGAATATGCTGGGCGGAAAAAGTGCCGTCTTTCGACAAAACCTCGGCATCGCCATCGAGCAGCACACGCGTATTGGGCAGTTCGCGCCGGCCCTTGGAAGCGTAGGAAAGCAACGTGCCGATGCCGCCGTCAATATCGACCCAGCTGTCGGCACGGGTCGCACCGGTGGCGGCGGAAAGCGCGTAAAATTCTTCCTTGCGGTCCATCAGCGCCAGGCCAAGCGCCTTCAGCATCGCGGCCCGTTCATGGAAGGACATGCGACGCAGCGCCGGACCGGCCTTTTCCCGACCATAGGCAAGGGTGCTGGCAAAATCGATGCCGCTCGAATCGATGAAGGCGACGGGCGCACCGGTCGAGGCGTCAAGAAGCGGAACCCCTTCCCTGGCCCCCGCGGTCCAGCTGCCACAGACATAGCTTTCGAGCCGGCGAGGCCGGGACGCCAGAACGTTCATAGTCATTTCCTTCCTGTCAGATCAGTTTCAGCGCAGACAATTGCGCCTCGACGTCCGCCTGCCATTCGGCAAGGAGTGTTTCATTGGGAGTATGGCGAAGGCCGAACCGTTCCAGCGTGCCAAAGCGCGCCGAGCCGGAAAGCCCGAAGCTCGCGGCAACCCGCGGCCGCCAATAGGTGATGGAGGCCATGGCCGTATCACGTTCGGCCGGATTTGCCGCGATGCGCTCAAGACCGGCGATGCCAAGTTCGAGATGGCGCGCCTCGCGCGGCAGGATGCGGCGGAAAACCTCGGCCAGCGGCTGGTAGGAGACATGTGAAAGCTCGCGCAGCTGAATGACCCCCGCCTTGCCCATCAGCACATTCATGACGACGGCGTCGACCCAGCCGCCGAGCGGATAATGGAAGACCGAAAGACGCATATCGCCTTTCTGGCGGGCAGCCCCGATATCGGCGTCGCGGGGAAGGCGCTCGGCCCAGGGGTGGTGGACGGCGTAACGTCCGCTATCGGCACCGAAGCTTTCCATCACCTTCAGGATCTGGCCGGCATGATCGGTCTTTTCGAGCACGATGCGGGCGGCAGAGATACGCTCCTGGATACCCGGCGCGTCGTTGATGATATCGGCAAAACCGGCGGAGCCCGCCAGTTCACTATCGACGAAGCTTGCCATCAGGCGCAGCAATTCGCCGCGATAGCGCGCCGGCACATTGTCCGGGGAGGTTAGGACACCGCCCTGCGCGAGATAGTCTTCGATCGGCATTGTTTCGGTGTGGGTCATGCGGTCGTCCTCCGCTCTTACTGGTCGTAGCTGACGACGACCTTGTCGCTCAGCGGGTAACACTGGCAGGTCAACACATAGCCCTGCCGAACCTCGTAATCCTCAAGCGCGTGATTGACCTCCATCTCCGTCTCGCCCTCGATGACCTTGGCGCGACAGGTGGAGCAGACGCCGGCCTTGCAGGCATAGGGCGCGTCGATATTGTTTTCGAGCGCGGCGTCGAGCAGGCTCTGGCCCTGTTTGGGCATGTTGAAGATACGGGTGGCGCCATCGAGCGTCACCGTTGCCTGACAGCTGGCATTCGCATCCGTGCCATGGGCATTCTGTGCCCTCGCCCGTGCGCGGCCGGGCTGCGAAGAGGCGAAAAGCTCGAACTTGATCTGGTCGTCGCGCAGTCCGTGCTCGCGCAGCGCGCCGGCAATCGCCAGCATCATCGGCTCGGGACCGCAGATGAAGGCTGTCGTCACCGAGGTCAGGTCGATCCAGCTCTTGAACAGCGCCGCACATTTTTCCGCATTGACGCGGCCGGTGAAGAGGTCGATGTCCTGCGCCTCGCTTTCGAGCACATGCAGGACGGAAAAACGGCCAAGATAGCTGTTCTTCAGGTCCTCCAGTTCCTCACGGAACATGATCGAGGAAATCTGGCGGTTGGCATAGACAAGCGTGAAGCTGGAGCGCGGCTCGCGCTTCAGCGTCGTCTTGATGATCGACAGGACGGGCGTAATACCGCTGCCGCCGGCAAAGCCGAGATAATGCTTGGCCACTTCAGGTTCGATATCGGTGAAAAAGGCCCCCATCGGCGGCATGGCCTCCAGCGTATCGCCGGCTTTCAGCCCCTCATTGGCCCAGCTGGAGAAGCAGCCGCCATCCACCCGCTTGATGCCGACGCGCAACACACCTTCATCGCGGCCCGCGCAGATCGAATAGGAGCGGCGCAGTTCCTCACCATCGAACTTGCGGCGGAAGGTCAGGTACTGGCCCTGGGTGAAATCGAAGGCGGCGCGGTCTTCCTCGGCGGGAACCAGCGTCACGACAACAGCATCGCGGGTTTCGCGGCGCACTTCAGTAACATTCAGGGAATGGAAACGTGCCATGGGTGGCCCTCATCCTTTGCGTCAGGTCAGATGCACTTGAAATAATCGAAGGGTTCCAGGCAGTCGGTACAGCGATAGCTGGCCTTGCATGGCGTCGAGCCGAACTGGCTGATCTTTTCAGTATTGGCCGACCCGCAGCGCGGACAGGCGATCGTCAGATTGGAGCGGCCCGAAAGCCGGTCGATCCGCTTCATCAGCACGCCGTCGGCGGCGGTTCCGTCAATCGGCGGCGCGATACCATAGGCCCTGAGCTTCTCGCGGCCTTCCGCGCTGATCCAGTCGGTCGTCCAGGCGGGCGAAAGCTGGCGCTTCAGCCTGACCTTTTCGATACCCCGCTCGTTTAGCGCACGCTCGATATCGAGGTTGATAATCGTCGTTGCCGGACAGCCGGAATAGGTCGGCGTGACGGTCACGACCAGCCCCTCTTCTTCCCAGGCGACATCGCGGATGATGCCGAGATCGACCAGCGATATGACAGGAATTTCCGGGTCCGGAACGTCCGCAAGCCAGGTCCAGACCTGCCGCGCAGAAGGGTGATGCTCGGCCGCCATCATCGACGCCTCCTACCAGGTCCCGCCGGGATAGGCGCGTTGCAGGAACTGCAGATCGGAGAGAATGAAGCCGAGATGTTCGGTGTGGATGCCGCTCTTGCCACCCTTCTGCATATAACCGTCGGCCGGCGTCTTCAGCGTCGCCTCTTCCAGCGTCTCGGCCACGAGTTCATCCCAGGATGCCTTCAGCGATGCGGGCTCCGGCGCCACGCCGGCGGCGGCAACCGCCGTATCCGAGGCATCGCCGATGAACAACTCGCCGGTAAAGGGCCAGAGATCGTCGAGTGCCGCCTGCATGCGGCGATGGCTCTCCACCGTGCCGTCGCCAAGCCGGATCACCAGATCGCGGCTGCGATCGAGATGATAGGACACTTCCTTCAGGGATTTTTCGGCGATTTCGGCGATGCGCTGGTCACTAGAGCTTTTGAGCCACTTCAGCAGAACGTAGTGCCACGCATCGAACAGGAACTGCCGCATCAACGTCTTGCCGAAATCGCCGTTCGGGCGCTCGACAAGCAGCACGTTGCGGAAATCCAGCCCGTCACGCAGATAGGCGAGATCGTCGGCGGAACGCCCCTTCTCCTCCACTTCGCCGGCAAGGCCAAGCCAGAGCTGCGTCTGGCCGATCAGGTCGAGCGCGGTGTTGGACAGCGCGATATCCTCTTCGAGCGCCGGCGAGTGACCACACCATTCCGAGACGCGATGACCGAGAATGAGGGTATTATCACCCATCCGCAGCAGGAACTCGAAAAGGGCGGCATTGTCGACGGTGGCAGTCTCTTGAGCCGCGCCCATCACATATGCCCCACTTCTTCCGGCACGTCGAAGAAAGTCGGATGACGGTAGACCTTGGAATTGGACGGCTCGAACAGCGGTCCCTTTTCCGACGGCGCACTGGCGGTGATGTCGCTGGAGCGGACCACCCAGATGCTGACACCCTCATTGCGGCGGGTATAGACGTCGCGGGCATTGTTGACGGCCATTTCCGCATCCGGCGCATGCAGGCTGCCGACATGGCGATGATTGAGGCCGTGCTGGCCGCGGATGAAGACCTCCCAGAGGGGCCATTCGCTGGACATGATTTCTCTCCCTTATTCGCGCTCGTCAGCGGCGGGCCGCGGTGAGAGCGTATTGACTGCGATTGGGACCAAGGGACCGCATGCGCGATCCGGAACACACCTATTCGGCGGCGATGCGGGCAGCCTGCCGGCGCGACTGCACCTTTTCGGCATGGGCGACGAGACCGTCACGGAACCACTCGCCATCGTTCCAGGCCTTTTTGCGGGCATTGAGACGCTCGGCATTGCAGGGGCCATTGCCGGCGATCACCGCGAAGAATTCGCTCCAGTCCGGCTCACCGAAATCGTAACCACCCTTTTCCTCGTTCCACTTAAGGTCCGGGTCGGGGACGGTCAGGCCGAGATAGGTTGCCTGCGGCACGGTCTGATCGACAAATTTCTGGCGCAGCTCGTCATTCGAATTCTGCTTGATCTTCCACGCCATCGACTGGGCCGAATGCACGGAAGCGTCGTCGGAAGGACCAAACATCATCAGCGACGGCCACCACCAGCGGTTCAGCGCATCCTGAACCAGCGCCTTCTGTGCCGGGGTGCCCTTCACCATTTTCATCAGGATGTCGAAACCCTGGCGCTGATGGAAGCTTTCTTCCTTGCAGATGCGAACCATCGCGCGGGCATAAGGCCCGTAGGAACAGCGTTGCAGTGGCACCTGATTCATGATCGCCGCGCCATCGACCAGCCAGCCGACCGCGCCGATATCGGCCCAGCTCAGCGTCGGGTAATTGAAGATCGAGGAGTATTTGGCCTTGCCGGAATGCAGCTGCTCGTACATTTCGTCGCGGCTGATGCCGAGGGTCTCGGCGGCGCAATAGAGATAGAGACCGTGACCGGCTTCGTCCTGCACCTTGGCCAGCAGGATCGCCTTGCGCTCCAGCGTCGGTGCGCGGGTGATCCAGTTGCCTTCCGGCAGCTGGCCGACGATCTCGGAATGGGCATGCTGGCTTATCTGGCGCACCAGAGTCTTGCGGTAACCTTCCGGCATCCATTCCTTCGGTTCGATCTTCTGGCCGGCGTCGATGCGCTCCTGGAAGGCGCGCTCGACCGGATCCATTTCATCGAGGCTGCGGACGTGGGCGGCGTCGGTTTTCACCATCTGTGCATACATGGCCATTCCTCCTGTTTTATCGCGTCAGACACGTTCGAGAATGAGTGCGATGCCCTGGCCGACACCGATGCACATCGTACACAGCGCATAGCGGCCGCCCTGACGATGAAGCTGGTAGGCGGCGGTGGTGACGAGACGGGCGCCGCTCATGCCGAGCGGATGGCCCATGGCGATCGCGCCACCATTCGGGTTCACATGCGCCGCATCGTCGGGCAGACCGAGGTCACGCAACGTGGCGAGCGCCTGCGAGGCAAAGGCCTCGTTCAGTTCGATGACATCCATCTGGCCGATGGACAGTTTAGCACGTTCCAGCACGCGGCGCGCGGCAGGCGCAGGGCCAATGCCCATGATGCGGGGCTCGACGCCTGCGGCGGCCATGGCCACGATGCGGGCCTTCGGCGTCAGGCCCTCTGCCCTGGCCGTCATCTCGCTCGCAATCAACAGTGCGGCAGCACCATCATTGACGCCGGAAGCGTTGCCGGCGGTAACCGAAAGATCCGGTCCGTTGACACCCTTGAGTTTGGCCAGCTGCTCGGCCGTCGTTCCGGGTCGCGGATGCTCGTCCCGATCAACGATAATCGGGTCGCCCTTCTTCTGCGGCACGGAAACGGGGGCTATCTCATCGGCAAAGACACCGGCCTCGTATGCTGCGGCCCACCGTGCCTGGCTGCGCGCAGCAAAAGCATCCTGATCCTCACGGCTAACCCCATAATCGGAGGCGACATTGTCGGCCGTTTCCGGCATGGAATCGACGCCAAAAGCCTTTTTCATCTTCGGATTGATAAAGCGCCATCCGATTGTCGTGTCGTATACGGCATTGGCACGCGAAAAGGCACTCTCGGCCTTGGGCATGACAAATGGGGCGCGGCTCATGCTTTCGGTGCCACCGGCAATGACGAAATCGCAGTCACCGGCGCGAATTGCCCGGGCGGCCATGCCAACGGCATCCATGCCGGAACCACAGAGGCGGTTTACGGTCGTGCCGGGGACGGAGACAGGCATGCCCGATAGAAGGGCCGCCATGCGCGCAACATTGCGATTGTCTTCGCCCGCCTGATTGGCACATCCATAAATCAGGTCATCGACCTTCGACCAGTCAACCTGCGGATTACGCGCCATCAGTGCCGCGAGCGGAACAGCGGCGAGATCATCGGCACGTACAGATGCCAATAAACCCGCATATCGTCCAATCGGAGTGCGAACAGCGTCGCAGATAAATGCTTCAGGCACGAATTCCTCCTCGTCCTCCTCAGCCCGGCAGGCAATTAGCCGACCGATCGGTTAGTTAATACCATTCCTTATGTCACAGTTCAACGCGATTTTTGACGATTCTTGTGACATTTGAAATTCTGCGCCTTCATCCGCATTTTTGCGTTCGCAGAAACATGAATTCACAAGATGGCGAGGAGCCCGTCTATTCGATGCCTGGTGGCAACCGTTTCGGCCGGAAGAGGCCCGTCCTCCGTCAGAAATTTCCGCGCAATGAAGTCGTCCGCCTTTTGTGACAAACGAACATAGAGCCGGGCAAAAAGGCGCCGTACTTCGGCATGGGGCCAATCATCGGGTAGCGCAGCGGCGGGAAGCCGCGGGTCATGCAGGACGATCATCCGGTATTGATGGACAAGAAGAAGACGGGCAGCCAGATGTTCTATCGGGCTGAGCTTTGCTCCCGCTTCCAGCGCCTCGGAAAATTTGCCGTATCGTTCAAGGAATTCCCGATAGGCCGCGTCATAACTCTGCAGACCCCATTGTTCGGCCGCCAATTCCTTAAGGCCGGCGCCGCCACCGGCAACCTCGGCATTAAAGGTGACGGCTGCGGCAGACAGGGGTGGAAGTGGCCGCACGCCAATTGACAGGCGAGAACCAAGCCGGGTGTATCCAGCCAGCTCCAGGGCTCGCGCATCGGCCTCGAAGGCAGGTCCGCCGAGGTAAACAAAACGCCAGACCGGCTCATCGGCAGTGCCGAAAAGCAGACGCGCGGCCGCCGCGAAATCAGTCTGGGCTGCCTCGGTAAGACTATAATAGCTGCGACGTCCCTGCCGCTCGCCGGTCAACTGGCCGGCGGAAACCAGCCTGGATGCTGCGGTGCGCACCAAAGTCTCGCTGATGCCAACTTCCGCGCAGGTTTCGATGAGGTTGCCGACCCAGATCGCGCCACCCCTCGGCTCGACGACATCGCCGTAAATCGTGACGATGAAGCTCGCAGCTCTGAGCGAAGCATTACTCAGGAGAAGGCTTAGCGACATGTCCTCATCCACCTTTCATGCGGGCTTTCCCCAATCTCGGATGAATCAGACGAAAAGCGGCGTGGTCGCTCACCTCCATGCATGACATCCACGGATAAGGCAACTCACATGCCGGCGGCGACCTTTCCAGCCGCCTGCCAGGAAAACCCTTCACACACAGCAATTCCTAACTGCGTTGAACCAGCTCAACCGAAAGAGACGCTCCAACTACCAGGGCACGCAGATCCCGATAATCAGCCACGGCCGGCCTATCCCTGATGGTCGCACTGTTGGTATGCGTGATCACAACAACGGAGGCGCCGGCAGCCTCCGCCGCATAAATCCCCGCATCCGCATCTTCAAACACGAGGCATCGCGTGGAATCAACGGAAAGAAGCCTTGCGCCCGCAAGAAACGGATCGGGCTTCGGTTTTCCCTGCTTTACATCTTCTGCCGCAATGATTGCCATCGGTCGAGGCAATCCGGCCGCCGCGATACGTCTCAAGGCGAGTTCCTTCGGAGCAGAGGTCACCACCGCCCATTTCTCGCCTGGAAGCGATCCCAGAAATTCGATCGCTCCCGGGATAGGAACCACGCCGTCGAGATCCGAGAGCTCCCGTTCGGTGATTTCAGCCGCGGCCTTCGCGGGATCAATTCCTGCGCTTTTCAGGTCTGCCATCGTGTCCTCCACCCGACGACCATGATAGGGTGGCGTCGGAATTCCGTTTTCCCTGGCCCATCCTCCCCAGACGCGCTCCGACGCGGCGCTGGAGTCGAGAATCGTCCCGTCCATGTCGAACAGGAATGCATCAAAGAATCGGGACTGGATCGGATTGGACGGCAACATGATTTGTTCTTCTGGCTGTTGAATGGCTGACGAAAGGGCACGGCAGAATTCGGCGTCGTTGCCCATCAGCGCGCAATCTGTCAAAAGGTTAGATCAATTGCAACAAATGAGCGAAAATCTTCTCAAATGCCTCGACGCCCCCTTCAAAAACTTCAGGCTTCCCTCGTCGCTCGCCGTTTCTACATCGAGCAGAAGACCAAATCCCAGATCGCCGATGAACTGGGCATTTCCAGATTCAAGGTCGCCCGCCTTCTCGACACCGCCCTTGCCGATGGCATCGTCAAGATCGAGATCAACGATCAGGGCGACATGAACACGGAGCTGGCCGAGAAGCTCAGGCAGAAATATGGCCTCAAGGCCGCCCTTGTTCTGGACGGCCCGGACCTTCATTCGAACGAGCTGTTCGAGCCGCTTGGCCTGCTCGCAGCCGACTATCTCGAGGAATCGCTGATTGATGGCCAATTGCTCGGCCTTTCCTGGGGCCGCACCCTTTCCGCCACGGGCAAGGCGCTTGGCCGCCTGCCGCGCGTGGATGTCGTGCAGGCTGGCGGAAGCCCTGCGGGGCTCGACCTTTCCCAGAACCCGACAGAGCTTGTTCATCGCGTCGCGCGCGCCAGCGGCGGTGCGGCCTATCCACTGTTCGGCCCCATGTGGGTGGATGATCCCGACCTGATTGCAAGGCTTCGCAACGAAACATCCATCGCAAGCGCCATGTCGCGTTACGACAAGATCGACGTGCTTGCGGTCGGCATAGGCTCCTGGCGGCCTGCGGAATCCTGCCTGTGCTCGGGTTTCCCGGAAGACTGGCGGCGTGATGCACTGAAGAAAAACGTATGCGCCGACGTGTGCGCCACCCTGATCGACGAGGACGGCCAAGCCGTGCCAAGCCCGCTCGATCAGACCGGACTGTGCCTCAGCACGGACCAGCTTCGACGCATTCCCGAGCGCATCGGCATCGGCGGCGGCATCGAAAAGGCCGATGCCATCCGGGCCACGCTGAAAGGGAACTGGGTGACAACGCTGATAACCGACGCCGGGGTGGCAAGGAAGCTGATGGCGACCTAAAAGTTAATAACGCTCAAATGAGCATATATATACTCACTTGACGAATTTTCGTGTCTGTCATATGACTGCCTCATCAGGGAGGCATTCTATGCAGTCAGAACATGAGTGGGTCGGTCGCGCCAAAGAGGTCATCCGTGCGGATGCTGCGGCCATTCTTGGAACGCTTGATGGGGTCGACGAGACCTTTCTGGCCGTTGCCGGGAAATTTATCGCGTGCAAGGGCAAAATCCTGGTCACCGGCAGCGGCACCTCCGGCGCAATCGCCAGCCGCGCGGCGCATCTTCTTTCCGTCGGCGGCACGCCCGCCTTTTACCTGCCGCCGGCCGATGGCCTGCATGGCGGCCTCGGCGTCCTTCAGAAGGATGACCTCGTTCTTGCCCTTTCGAAGGGTGGCAGCTCGGATGAGCTCAACGACTTTTGCGCACGCGCCAGGACGCTCTGCGCCGGCCTGATCTCGATCACCGCCGATCCGAAGTCGCCGCTGGCGCAGATGTCGGATGAGGTGATCACGCTGACGCTTCCCGCCGACAGCGATCTCGGCGCCGTCGTTGCCACCGGCAGCTCGCTTGCGACCGCCGCCGTTACCGACGCGCTCGTCGAAGTCTGCCGCGTCGCGCGCGGTTACGGATGGGACAAGCTCCTTTTCACCCATCCTTCCGGCGCCGTCGGCCGTGATGCCGAAGACAGCCTGAAGCGACTGCAAAACGCCGAGGGCTGATCAGATGCAACGCGATCTCGTCGCCGGCGTCGATTCCTCCACGCAATCCTGCACGATCGTGCTTCGGCGTCTGGAAGACGGCGCCGTCATTGCCGAAGCCCGCAAGCCGCATCCACCCACAACGCCGCCGCGCAGCGAACAGGCGCCCGAGGCGTGGTGGCAGGCGCTCGTTTCCGCCTTCGGCGAACTGACGACCTATCTCCCGCGCATCGCCGGCATTTCCGTGGGCGGCCAAGGCCATGGCCTTGTCATGCTCGGTGACGATGGCCTGCCGCTGCGGGACGCCAAACTCTGGAACGACACCGAATCCGCGCCCGACGCGGACATTCTTCGGCAAAAACTGCCACTCAAGGACTGGGCCGGGCGAACCGGATCGGTGCCGGCCGCAGCCTTGACCGTGAGCAAGCTCGCATGGACCGAACGCATGCATCCCGGCATGATCGCCCGGGCGCGCAAGATCATGCTGCCGTCCGATTATCTTCTCTATCGGCTGAGCGGACGGGCCGCCACCGAGCGCGGCGTCTCCTCGGGAACGGGATATTTCGACCCCTTCACCAATCAATGGGACTACGCGCTGGCAGAACTGGCCGTATCAGGCATCGACTGGGAAAGCGTGCTGCCCGACATCATCGGCTCCAGCGAGGCCGCAGGCGTGGTTCAGCGGATCGATGGGCTTGAGGCGCTTCAGGGCGCAATCGTCGGCGCCGGCTCCGGTGACAACATGACGGCGGCGCTCGGCATGGGCATCCGTGCGGGTGACGTGATCATTTCTTTCGGCACCAGCGGGACCCTTTACGGGCGCACGCCAATCGGCATCAAGGATGAGACAGGCTCCATCAACGGCTATGCGGATGCCGCTGACGCCTTCCTGCCGATGATCACCACACTGAACTCGGCAAAAGTAACCGACGCGTTCCGCCGAATCCTCAGGGCAAGCACCGAGGAGTTCGATACGATTGCCCTTGCGACCGAACCGGGCGCACGCGGACTTGTCCTCGTCCCCTATCTCGATGGCGAGCGGACCCCCGATCTGCCGGACGCCACGGGCATATTGACAGGCATTCGCAGCGACGTCGAACCGGGGCAGATCGCCCGCGCCGCCGTGGAAGGGGTCATCTGCGGCCTGCTGGAGGGCGGCGATTATCTCGCATCTCTCGGGCTGGAGCGTAACGGCCGGCTGATCGTGACGGGCGGCGCGTCCCGATCGAAAGCCTATCGACAGATCCTTGCCGACCTCACCGGGCAGCAGGTCTGGACCTGCAACCTTCCGGAAGCCGCAGCCGCGGGCGCGGCAGTTCAGGCAGCCGCGGCGGTCACCGGACAGCATACAGCGAAAATCGCCGAACAATGGGAGCCCCGATACGAAATCGTGGCGGAGCCGCGCGCGCAGGATGTCGCGCGGAGCGAGGATGTGCGCGAAGCCTACAGGGCCGCGCTGCCCCTCGCGAAGTGGAGGAAGGAATGACGGACATGACACAGACCCAACCCTATGACGGCAAGGGAATTCGCATCCCCGCCGAAGCAGGCATCGCCTTCGTTCTTCTCGTCGTGATGATCGCCGGCGCCATCGCGTCTCCGAATTTCCTCACGCTGTCGAACATTTTCGTGCTGCTTCTCAACGGCGCGGTCATCGGCTTCCTCTGCCTCGGGCAATCGTTTGTCCTGTTCACGGGCGGTATCGACCTTTCCTGCGGATCGATCGTCGCGATGACCTGCGTTCTTGCCGCCGTCTTCATCGAATATGTCGGCCTGCCCTGGCCGGTGGCAGCGGTGCTTGTGCTCGCGTCAGGCGCTCTCGCCGGCGCATTGAACGGCATTATCATCGATAAAACCGGCGTCCCGCCCTTCATCGTGACCTTCGCCATGATGGGCGTCGCAGCCTCCGTGCCGCAGATCATCACGGGTGCGGAATCGATCCGCGTCATGGACTTCGGTTATCGTTTCATCGGGCAATACAAGCTGTTCGGAATTCCCTTCCCGGTCATCGCCCTTGCCGTCGCCGTCGTGCTCGCCGCCCTGTTCATCAAGCGAACCGTGACCGGCACGCATATTTTCGCGGTGGGCGGCAATGTCGAGGCGGCCCGTCTGGCAGGCGTCAATACCTCCCGCATCACCATCCTCGTCTATGCGATCTCCGGCTTCTGCGGCGCCTGCGGCGGCCTGATCTACGGATCGCGCCTGATGACGGGCTATCCGACCGCCGGTCGCGGCGACGAGCTGTTCTTTTCGATTGCAGGTGCAGTGGTCGGCGGCGTCAGCCTCTTCGGCGGCATCGGATCGATCTGGGGCGCGATGATCGGCGCCACCCTGATCGCTACCATCTCCAATCTCATGAACGTCCTGAACGTCAGCGCCTACTGGCAGCCCCTGGTGATCGGCGTGATCATCCTTGTCGGCGTGACCTTTGACACGATGCGTTCATCCAGCCGGCTCTCCCTGCCCTGGGTCGCCCTGCTGAAGAAGAAGTTTTCGGCCAGCGCCTGAACGCGCGGACCAGAGACGGCGCCGGCCGATCCGGCAATCGAATTCATCATCCAATAGGAGGAGAACGATGAAGAAACTCGTGAAGAATTCCGTATTGGCGGCGTTTGGCATGTCGCTTGCGCTGTCCGCTGCAGCTGTCCATGCACAGGACAAGAAGGTTCTGGGCGTTGCCCTGCCGAACCTGACGAACCCGTACTACGTAGCGATGAAGAAGAGCTTCGAGGAAAACGGCGCCAAGCAGGGCTTCGACGTTCGCGTGCTGATCGCCGACAATGACGACGCCAAGCAGCTTTCGCAGGTCCAGACGCTTGCCCAGCAGGGTGTGAGCGCCGTCGCGCTGAACTGCGTCTCGTCCGGTCCATGCGTCGCCTCCGTTTCCGAGCTCAATCAGGCAAAGATTCCGGTCTTCACGATCAACCTCCTGCCCGATCCGGTGGGTCTGAAGGCTGAAAATCTGAAGGTCGAACAGGCCGTACAGACCGACCAGAAGGCCGGCGGCGTCTATATCGGCAAGCAGCTGCTGAAGGATATCGGCGCGGACGGCAAAGCTGTCATCGGCATCGTCGGCGAACCAACCTCCGTGGCGGCAAATGCCCGTGACGAAGGTTTCAAGGAAGCCCTGGCGTCCAATCCCAACGTCAAATTCGTCGCACTCGTCAACGGCAAGGTCGAGGAAACCACCTCGCTGAAGGTCACGACGGAAATGCTTCAGGGCAACCCTGAAATCACTGTCGTCTATTCCGACACCGAACCGTCGGCGCTTGGCGCGATCGCCGCGATCGAACAGCTCGGCCGCAGCGACGTGACGCTCTACGCCTTTGTCGACAAGCTCGGCGTGAAGCACATCGAGGACAACACCATCCTGAAGGCCGGTGCGATTCAGGAGCCTGCCAAGCTCGCCCAGATCCAGGTAGAGAACATCAAGAAGTTCCTCGACGGCGCGAAGCTTGACCCTGTGATCGACAGCCCGCCGCTGCTCGTCAACAAGGACAATGCCGGCGAAACCGTCGACAAGGCCTACTAAGGGCATTGCCAAGAACGTGGAGCGTCGTTTTCCGTCCGGAAATGCGACAAGGCTCCAAGACTGTCCGGGCGCGCGGAAATTCGCGCGCCCGCCTTCCGGTCAGTAGATGTGAGGTACGCGATATGTCGAGCTATAAGGCGACAGACATCACCAAGTCCTTCGGGAGCGTCGGGGTCCTGCATGGCATCGGCTTCGAAGTGAAGCCGGGAACGATCCATGGTCTCTTCGGCCACAATGGCGCGGGCAAATCGACCTTGCTGAAAATCCTCGCCGGTGCCCAGCCGCAGGACAATGGCACGCTCAGCGTCGACGGCGAAACCGTCACCCTCACCTCGCCCAGAGAGGCGCTCGGCAAGGGCATTGGCTGCGTTTATCAGGAACTGCGTCTCATCCCGAACCTCACGGTTGCGGAAAACCTCTTTCTCGGCAGGGAAGTGACGCTTCACGGCCTGAAGAAAACCTCCGAAATGAACGCCTATTGCAAGACCCTGCTCGCAAGCTATGGCCTGCATGTCGACGTGACGCGGACCGTAAAAGGGCTTTCCCACCCGGAGAAACAGCTCCTAGAAGTGATCGCCAACCTCGAAGGCAAGGTCCGCTATCTCTTCCTCGACGAACCGACCACCGCGCTCGACGGCAATCAGTCCACGGAACTGCTGGCCCATGTCCGCCGCATCGCGCTTGAGCGCAATATCGGCGTCGTGCTGGTCTCCCACAAGCTCGATGAGGTTCTGGCGGTCTGCGACGAAGCGACCGTGCTTTCGGGTGGGCGCGTCGTCTACCATGCGGCCGGCCAGGACGTCAGCAAGCAGGCGATTGTCGACGCCATCGTCGGCGACGCCCATGGCAAGCATGTTGCCAGCCGGCGTGAGGCGCGGGCTGCGGGCGAAATATTCCTCAAGGTTGAGGGACTGGCTGGCAAGAGGCTGAAGGGTGCCGATATCGTGGCGCGGCGCGGGGAAGTTCTCGGCCTTTACGGTCTTATCGGCTCCGGCCGCACCCGTTTCCTGCGCACGCTCTATGGTATGGAACCCATATCGGCCGGTACGGTGGAAATCTCCGGAAAACGCTATACTCCATCGAGCCCCAAGCTCGCCATCCAGCACGGTATCGCCTTCCTGACGGAAGAGCGAAAGCAGGATGGCTTCATCCCCCTCATGTCCTCGTTCCAGAACGTCGTTCTCTCGACGCTGACGCGCTACCGCAACAACGGGATCGTTGACCTCAACGCGGCAAGAGCCTCGGCGCAGAAAACACTCGCCTCGATCGGCACGCGCGGGCGGCTCGACGCCCCGACCAAATCGCTTTCGGGCGGCAATCAGCAAAAGGTGCTGCTCGGCCGCATCATCGAACAGAACGCCGATCTCATCCTTCTCGACGAGCCGACCAAGGGCGTCGATATCGGTGCGAAATCGGACATATACGACATCATCCGGCGTCTGGCCGATGAAGGCCGCTGCATCGTCGTCGTCTCCTCGGAAGAAGAGGAGCTGGTGGAAATCTGCGACCGCATCGCGATCTTCCAGCACGGCTTCTGCACAACCGCGCCGAAGCCGGTGGAAGAATGGTCGCTGGGCAAGCTTCGCGAAGCCGCATGGGCGCCCGCGGCATGACCGCGCTATCAGCCTCCGTCTACGCCGCCGATCCATTCCGCTTGGCGGAAGACATCGAAGCGGTGCTGCCGAACGTCGAATCCCTGCATCTCGACGTGATGGATGGCGTCTTCGCGCCGGAATATGGTTTGACCGCAAGGGTCATCCGCAATCTCAGCGAATGCGCATCCAAACCGCTGGATGTTCACCTGATGGTGGCGCGCCCGAGAGATGCCGTCATCCGCTTTTCCGAGCTGGGTGTCAGGTCGATTGCGATACATCTCGAAGCGGAAGAAAACTTCGTGGAACTCTCCCGTATCGCAAGAGCAAACGGTTCCGGCGCATTCGCGGCGCTGAGGCACACGACACCCATATCGGAGCTCGAAAAGGTCGCAGAGCACGTGGATGGCTGCCTTCTTTTGACGGCGCCGGCCGGCGGCGGCTCCTTTGACGACAGGGCGTTCGAACGTCTCGCACAGCGCCCGACCGGGCTTTACACCATTGTTGACGGAAAGATCGTTCCCGAACACTTCGAGAGGCTGGACCGGCTGGGCGTCGATCTGGCGGTGGTTGGCGCAGCTCTTTTCACGGATGGTGATGCCCGGGAAAAGTCCGGGATTTTCTCACGCATGCTTGGGAAGAAAAGCGTGAATAGTATTCATCTGGCATGAGCAGCGATCATTTGCGATATCTGCGCGTTCATCGATACTCGCCGCATATTATGTGACGGAGAGCCTCATGTTCAAATCCACTATTTTATTGAAAGTAGCCAGCATCTCATTTCTGCTCGCAAACGTGGCGCATGCGGAGATCGATCTTACCGGGCACGATACGACGCCTGAAATGATTGTGCGGATCGCCGACGGTGAAGAGGTGAAGGTATCTCCAGATGACCTCCAGCGCGTTGCCCAGTCCTACGCGGTTTTACTGCAGGCGGCGAAAGAAGGACAAGAAATTTACGGCCTGACAGTAGGGGTTGGCTGGAATAAAGACCGCAAAATGGTCGATGCTTCGGGAGAACTGACACCCGAATTAATGGAAGCATCACGCGAGTTCAATGAAGGTCTTTTGCGCGCGCATTCCGTTGGTGTCGGACCTGATGCCGAGCCCAGGATCGTTCGTGCAGCGATGGCTGTGCGACTGAACAACATTCTGACCGGCGGACCGGGCGTACAGCCCCATGTTGCGGAAATGTTGGTGTCTTTTCTGAACAAGGGGATCACTCCCATCATGCCGTCAAGAGGCTCCGTTGGCCAGGCGGATATGACATTGCTTAGCCATATCGGACTTGCGATGCTGGGTGAAGGGGACGTAATTTATCAAGGGCAACGGCAACCAGCGTCCGAAGCCTTTTCCAAGGCAGGCATCGAACCTCTGAAGCCATTTGGAAAAGATGGCCTGGCCATTCTGAGCTCGAATGCTTATGCGGCGGCACTTGGCGCTTTCGCAGTACACGACGCAGAGCAGCTGTTGCGGGTCTCGCAACTCGTTTACGCGCTAAGCCTCGAAGGCCTGAATGGCAACGTTTCTCCGCTTCTTGAGGACGTCACGGCACTGAGGCCTTTCCCAAGTTATGTGCGCTCAGCCAGCGACCTTCGATCCATTCTCAAAGGGAGCTATCTGTGGGAGAAAGATGAGAAGCGAATTCTTCAGGATCCACTAAGCTACCGGACAGCACCCTATCTTCTTGGCAGCTTTACCGACAGCATTCAGAGAACCAAAGCTCTATTGCATATCCAAATCAATTCTTCCGATGACAACCCGGGAGTGGCCGTCAACGTGACGCCGAAGTCCGATTTGTACCAAGCGACGCGGGGATATGTTAAAGGGGGCGCTGTTTTGCCCACGGCGAATTTCGAGCCTCTCACATGGGTTATATCCTTCGAAGAACTGGCCGTCGTGCTGGCACACAACGCCACTGCCTCGTCCGAACGGGTATTGAAACTCAACAATCCGGTTCATACCAAACTGCCGAGATATCTGGGGACCGAGAACACGCACCACGCGTTCCTGGTTGTTGAAGCACCGTTGATGGCGCTGGCCACGGAGGCGCGTGCTCTCGCACAGCCTACGTCCTTTGATTCCCGCCCAATTGCGGGTGGGGTCGAGGATGTTGGAACAAATGCCCCCTTTGTGGTTGAAAGGGTCCGCCAGCAAATTGACGACAATTTTTCGATCCTGGCGATGGAACTCCTGCATGCGGCGCAGGCCGCCGACCTGCGGCTGCAGGAACAACCGACACGCAAGCTCTCCGAAACGACAAAACGTTTTCACGACAAAGTTCGCGAAACGATACCATTCCTGAATGCTGATCGATCAATGACGCCCGACATTGCGGCCGGCACCGAATTCCTGAAGGTATTTCGGTAAGGTGAGGTAGGCTTGGCCATGGCCCCAGTCAGCTACTGGGGCCACCTCATCATTTCTCAAGACCAACAAGCCATGTTGAGAACTGTTTGATTGCCGGCTCGTCTTTACGCGCCTTGAGACAGGCTATGAACCATTGGCCGGGCTGAACGCTGGAATGGGTGTTCGTCATGACAAGACGCTGTTGCCGAATGTCATTCTCAACAAGAAATTCCGGGACAATCGCAATTCCCTGGCCGTTGACCGCAGCCTCGATTGCCAACAGGTAACTATCGAAATGCAAGATCTTGCCCTGCATCCCGCCAAACCACCCATTATTGTGCGTCCACGAAGACACATCGTCCTGAGTGCCGTCGATCGAAAGAAAAGTGGCGTGGCGAATATCATCTGCCGTTTTCATCCGCGTCGCCATCGCCGGGCAGCAGACGGAAACGAGCCTTTCTTGACGCCAAGGTTGATAAAAGACGTTGATTTTTTTGGCCTTGGGCACATAAACGAGGCCGACATCGGCATGATCAGGATTGAAATCCCAATCGAGAAGACCGGCGTTAAGACTGACATGCGTGGCAGGCGCCTGCGCCTTGAACGCCTGAAGGCGGGGAATAAGCCAGCGCACCGCGACGGTAACGTAGACCTGAATCGTCAGTTCCATTCGCGGCTCGACGCATCGAATCGCGTCCGTCGCGCTCGCAATTCGATCAATCGCGTCCTTCACCGCAAGGAAATAGTGGCGCCCCTTTTCGTTAAGGACAACCCTGCCAGGCATCCGCTCAAACAGCAGCCCGCCCAGATCGCGTTCAAGCGAAGCGATCTGGTGGCTGATGGCCGATTGGGTCACATTGAGTTCTTCAGCCGCATGCTTGAAGTTTTCCAGTCGTGCCGCAGCCTCGAATGCGCGTAGTGTCATCAGAGGCGGCAAATGTCGGCGTGCCATCAATCTGTCCGCGTAACTATTATTTCTCTAGGATCGAATGTAACCGTGGAATCCTGCACTGGAGCAGATCAAACCTCCCGGGCACTGGATCCAGCCTTTCCGACACGGGAGTACCATCGCTGCAATCAGGCATCCGGATCACTCCTGCGTCTCCAGCCTGTAGCGCGTGCCAGGGTAAAGCAGGCGCACCGCTGTTACAGCCTGCGTTGCCGACCATGTTCGCCGGCGCACCAGAAGGCACGGTTCGCTGCGCCCGACCGCAAGAAGTTTGCACTCCCAGGGCTGCGGAGAGACAGCTTCAATAAACTGCTCTCTCCGGGAAATCGGCGCCAGCGCGGTCAGGTAGGCGTTCGGCGTGAATACATTGAAATCCAGCGCCAGATAATCCGGCGCCACGTTTGGATTGACGAAACGATCCTCTAACTGAATTGGCAGCTCATCTTCATGATGCACTATAATCGAGTGAAATATCGGCGAACCGACCTCGATATCAAGAGCTCCGGCGAGATCGGGACCACACACTTCCTGTTGGGCCAGAATGAGCACAGCATGATGGTTGGCGCCACGCTCCCTGATTTCATCGGCAATGTTGCGAACACCCATCGTCCCGGCGCTTCTTTTATGCGGAGCGACAAAAGAACCGCGTCCCTGAACCCGCACGATCACGCCTTCGGTGGCGAGTTCGCGCAATGCCCGGTTGGCAGTCATCCTGCTTACACCCAGCAAATCAACGATTTCGTTTTCAGAAGGAATCCTGTGGTGAGGCGGCCATTCGCCATTGGCAACCTTCGCCTTTATCTGCCCCTTCACCCGTTCATAGAGAGGGATCTCTGACAGGCGCCCTGTGGGCAGGGCCAGGCTGCTATCAATCTCAGACAACGTTGAAACGACCAAAAAACGTTCTCCTGCTCAAAAAATAGACGACATCATCTCGAGGCCAAAATTATCACCTTTCCTCTTGCTTGTCTCCTACAATTATGCAAACTTACATATACAACTTGAGAGACGATGGCGATGTGGAAATCAATATTCTGCGAGCGCGCGCTTCTTCCGCACGGCTGGAGCGACAATGTCCGCATAACCACTGACAGCGACGGCAAGATCACGGCCGTTGAATGCAATTCATCGCCAATTGCGAACGAAGATAGGGCTTTTGGCCCGGTTTTACCCGCCCTCTCCAATCTTCACTCCCATGCGTTCCAGCGCGCCATGGCCGGCCTCGCCGAGGTGGCCGGATCGTCAAACGATAGTTTCTGGACGTGGCGAACTTTGATGTACCGTGTCGTTTCCAAGCTATCGCCCGAAGACATCGAGACTGTTGCCACCAAGTTGTATAGTGAACTTCTCAAGGGCGGTTTCGGGCGCGTGGTGGAGTTTCACTATCTTCACCACAGCGAAAACGGGATTCCCTACTCGGATCCAGGCGAGAATTCGCTTCGCATTCTTCAGGCCGCGAAAAACACGGGAATCGGCCTCACCCATCTGCCGGTCTTCTACGCCCATAGCGGATTTGGCTGTGCCGAGCCCACCGAGGGCCAGCGTCCATTCATTCACTCCACAGAGGCGTTCCTAACCCTCCACGACCGGCTCAAGCGCCCCTTTAATGACGCCGGCGCCGTTCTGGGGGCAGCCATACATTCTCTACGCGCCGCGACACCCGAAGAAATGCGCATCCTTCTGGACGCCGGACTGGGCGAAGGCCCGCTTCACATCCATGTCGCCGAACAGCAAAAGGAAGTCGAGGACTGCATCGCCTGGAGCGGTCGCAGACCTGTCGAGTGGTTGCTGGATGAAATGCCGGTCAATAATCAATGGTGCGCGATACACGCCACACAGATGACGCACGAGGAAACAGTGCGCCTGGCGCGCACGGGAGCTGTAGCAGGCCTTTGCCCTGCGACCGAAGCCAATCTCGGCGACGGCATTTTTCCCGGCACCGATTTTCTGGCAGCCGGTGGCATGGTCGGTATCGGCACCGATAGCCACGTCGCAACCAGCGTTTCAGAAGAGCTGCGGCTCCTCGAATACAGCCAGCGTCTGCGCGATCGCCAAAGAAACAGGCTCGTGTCTGGCGCAGGTGCATCCGTCGGTCGAACGATCTTCGACGCCAGCCTTTCTGGCGGTGCCCGCGCCTCTGGTGTCGAGACAGTTGGCATTCGTGTAGGTGCACAGGCTGATCTTGTCGTTCTCAACGGGTCGTCTCCCTTCATTTCGACCGCTATTGGCGACCAGATTCTTGACCGCTGGCTTTTCGCCCTGGGACCCGAAACCGTGCGCGACGTCATGGTTGCCGGTCAATGGGTGATCCGCGATCGCAGGCATGAACGCGACGAGGAGATCGATCACGCGTTCCAACAGGTTTTGCGAAAGCTCACGTAAGTTTTCGCAATGTGAGTGCAGTAATCAAACAAATAGGGGAATACCAATGTTGAATACTAAATTGCGACTTGCGCTTATTACCTCCGCGCTCCTTATGGGCGGCTCAATGGGCACAGCACATGCATCCTATTGCGGCGACGGGAAAACTGTCACCTTCGCAGGCCTTGCCTGGGAGAGCGGTGATTTCATCACACGCGTGATCGAGACGATCCTTTCCAAAGGTTATGAATGCAAAACTGACACCATTCCCGGCAACTCGGTAACGCTTGAACAAGCGGTT
This sequence comes from Agrobacterium sp. GW821-FHT14E08, assembly GCF_058803865.1. Classification (NCBI taxonomy): domain Bacteria; kingdom Pseudomonadati; phylum Pseudomonadota; class Alphaproteobacteria; order Hyphomicrobiales; family Rhizobiaceae; genus Agrobacterium; species Agrobacterium sp. GW821-FHT14E08. The sequence goes on from NZ_JBXAPJ010000006.1 coordinate 308,827, forward strand.
TCGCAAAATGACGTCCAGATCTTTGCTGAGGAATGGGTCGGACGCAGCGAAGTCTGGAAGAAAGCGGTTTCCGAGGGAACGGGCCTGAATATCGGCGCGCCGATCGTCGGTGCCAGCGAGGGATGGTACGTTCCCGCCTTTGTTGTCAAAGGCGACGTGAAGCGCGGCATCAAACCTCTGGTTCCGGACCTGAAATCGGTTGAACAACTCAAGGATCCGGAAGTTGTCAAGATTTTCAGCGATCCGGAGGAGCCGTCCAAGGGCCGTTTCCTGAATTGCCCGTTCGGCTGGACCTGCGAAGGCGAGTCGACCATCAAGCTGACGGACTATGGCATTCAGGACCTGTATGTGAACTTCCGCCCAGGCAGTGGCTCTGCTCTCGATTCGGCAATCACCTCATCGTATCTGCAAGGTCAGCCTGTCCTGTTCTATTACTGGACGCCGACCGCAATCATGGGGAAATTCGAGCTCATACGGCTGGACGCCCCTGAATATAGCGACGCTTGCCGGGAGCAGGTCAAGGGTGGCGGCAGCAACCGCGAAGGGGCATGCGCGCTTTCTCCGATGGAAGTTGCCTATGGTGTCAATGCCAACTTCGCGAAGGATGCTCCCGAAATCATCGAGGTCCTCAAGAAGGCAACGTTCCCGCTCGATGAAGTCAACAAGACGCTGGCTTACATGGTCGACAACGGCGCCGACGGCGCGACGGTCGCCAACCGCTTTCTGAAGGAAAAGGGCGACATCTGGCATGCTTGGGTGAGCGACGAGGCGCGCACCAAAATCGAAGCAAGCCTGAAGTGAACCTTTCGGGAGGAGCGCAAGACGCTTCTCCCGGACTCCGTCACCCCACTATATTCTGGAGGTTGCCTTGTTTCCCGAGCAATTTCGTTTTTCGATCCGTCAACCAGTCAACTCATTTGTGACCATGCTGGTTACAGACTACGGACAAGGTTTTCGCGCGTTTTCCAACGCCATACTACATTTTCTTCTGACCATCGAAAATGTCCTGCGCGGGACGCCATGGTGGATCATCATTGCCTGCTTCATGGTTCTCGCCTGGTTCAGCACCAGACATCTGGTCGTTACCGTCCTCGTCGGCGTCATGTTGTTTCTCGTCGGCGTGTTGGGGCTTTGGGATCAGACCATGCAGACCCTCGCGCTCATGTTAATGGCGACGCTGATCTCCATTTTCATAGGCATCCCGATAGGAATCCTGACGGCAAAATCCGTCTGGGCAAGGCGCGTTACATTGCCGGTTCTCGACGTCATGCAGACGATGCCGAGTTTCGTATATCTGATACCGGCCTTGATGCTGTTTGGCCTTGGTAAGGTTCCAGCCGTGCTGGCGACGATCATTTACGCCATACCGCCGCTGATCAGATTGACGGATCTTGGAATTCGCCAAGTCGACAAGGAGGTGACCGAAGCTGCGGTGGCTTTCGGCGGCAGCCCTACCCAGATTCTTTTCGGAACCGAACTCCCGCTTGCCATGCCAACAATCATGGCGGGCCTTAATCAGACGATCATGATGGCTTTGTCCATGGTGGTGGTTGCTTCAATGATCGGTGCCCGCGGCCTTGGCGAAACCGTTCTGAATGGGATTCAGACCCTGAATGTCGGCATGGGCCTTGAAGCTGGATTGGGCATCGTCATCCTTGCGATCGTTCTGGATCGCATCACACAAGGTTTCGGGAAGAGCCGGGGAGAGCAGTGATGGTCACCAGCATCAGCATTCGCAACGTTTACAAGATTTTCGGCCACAACAGCCGCGCCGCTCTCGAGCTGGCGAAATCAGGCGTCAGCAAACAGGAAATCCTGGCGCGATCCGGTTGCAGCCTTGGGCTGAACAACGTCAGCATGGATATCCCGGCCGGTGGCATTTTCGTGATTATGGGATTGTCGGGTTCCGGCAAGTCCACGCTCGTGCGCCACTTGAACCGGTTGATCGAACCAACCGCCGGAGAGATTGTGTTCGCAGGCAACAACATCCTGTCACTGAAGGCGCGGGAGCTCAGAAAGTTCCGGACCCATAAGGTCAGCATGGTTTTTCAAAGCTTTGCGCTGGCGCCCCATCGCACGGTGCTTCAGAACGTGATTTACGGCCAGCGTGTCCGCGGCACGCCCCGCAAGAAGGCCGAAGAGCTGGGAATGCAGTGGATCGAAACCGTTGGCCTTTCGGGCTATGAAAACAAATATCCACACGAACTCTCGGGCGGCATGAAACAGCGTGTCGGACTGGCCCGCGCGCTGACCGCCGACACCGATGTCATTTTGATGGATGAGGCCTTCAGCGCCCTCGACCCGTTGATCCGGGCCGACATGCAGGATCAGTTGCTACAGCTCCAGCAGGACCTTTCAAAAACGATCGTGTTCATCACGCATGACCTCGACGAAGCCCTCTACATAGGGTCGCAGATTGCCATTCTGAAAGATGGAGAACTCGTTCAACAGGGCACTCCCAACGAGATTCTCGAAAACCCGGCGAATGAGTATGTCGCCCGCTTTGTACAGGGCAGGAACCGGGCACATGGCTGAAGATATCGTTCTGGATCATCCCTTGAGGGCTGCCGATATCGCAGCCATTGCGGGCGGAGCAAAGCTCGTCCTGTCAGCCGGTGCTCGTGAACGGATCAGCCGGTCTCGGGAACTCGTTGATGCAATTGTGGATCGTGGCATGCGGGGTTATGGCATCAACACCGGTGTCGGCGCGCTTTGCGAGGTCATTATTGATCGCGAACAACAAAGCCGTCTCTCGCACAACATCCTGTTCAGCCATGCCTGCGGTGTGGGAACGCCCTTGCCTGAAGACCAGGCGCGCGCCGTCATGGCTGCTCAGATCAACAATTTCGCTCACGGCTATTCCGGCATTCGGCTTGAGGTCGTCGAGACGCTTGTTGCGCTTCTCAATGCGGGCGTCATTCCGGTCATACCGTCGCGAGGGTCTCTCGGCTACATCACCCATGCAGCGGCAATAGGGCTTGTTGTCATCGGGCATGGAGCAGCCACCTTCCAATCACGGCAGATTTCGGGAGCGGAGGCCCTCGAAATTGCGGGATTGAGCCCTTTGACGCTTGGCGCGAAAGAAGGATTGAGTCTCGTAAACGGCAGCCCCTGCACAACGGGGCTCACATGCGTCGCTCTTAACAGGGCGATGCGTCTGCTGGATTGGGCCGATGCCGCCGCGGCCTTCACCTATGGGGTTCTCGGCCGCCAGCAGAATACGTTTGCCGACGAGCCGATGCGATTGCGAAAGTCGCCCGGTTTGTGGGAAACCGCACGGCACCTCCGCGAAGGACTAATCGGGACGGTGCGCAACGGCGCGGATGTACGGACGCAGGACCCGATGAGCATCAGGGCAGTTCCACAAATTCATGGCGCGATCCGGGATAGCCTTGCCACGATTGCGGAAACGGCAGAACGGGAGCTTGCAAGCGTAACGGATAATCCGCTTGTGAAGGGCAGTCCCGAGGAACCGGTTGTCTATTCCCAAGCGCATGCGCTTTCAACGACGCTGGCCTTTGCTATGGATCAGCTTGCAATCGTCACAACGCAGCTCGGGATTATTTCGGAACGTCGAACGGACCGGCTGGTCAATCCTCTCGTCAGCGGCCTCCCCGCTTTCCTTTCAGGCGAAAGTGGCGTTGGCTCCGGGTTCATGATTGCTCAATATACGGCGGTCTCGCTTTGCGGAGAGAACCGCAGACTTTCTGCGCCCGCAAGCATAGATGGAGGAATCACGTCAGCCCTTCAGGAAGACGTCCTTCCACATTCCACACCGGCGGCTGAAAAGGCCTTGCGCGTTCTCGACAATCTCGAAACCGTCATCGCAATCGAGCTTCTTTGCGCCGCTCAGGCCTATGACCTCTCACCGGACGTTCATCGCGGGGACCCTCTGACGGGGCTCTACAATCGCATACGCGATACCGTCCCCCATTATGCCGACGATCGTCCCCTGAACACCGATTTCGCCCGCATCGCGTCCCTGGTGCGCACAACGGAAGCAGGCCTGTTCCAAAGCGCCGTATGAGCAAGCTTCTCTTCAATACCGCTTGCTGACCATGGCGAACCCTTCGCTTACGGCACCGCCATGGCCGAAGGCGTCGCCCAATCTTAAAACCATTCTCCAGCGCATCGAAGCTTCTGCGCTTGGCCTGACACCGGAGGAAATCACATGAACAATCCGCGCCACAACATCCGCGACGTCCGCGCGCCAAAGGGTATTGAGCTCAACACCAAGAGCTGGATGACCGAAGCGCCGCTGCGCATGCTGATGAACAATCTCGATCCTGACGTGGCCGAGAACCCGCATGA
>NZ_JBXAPJ010000007.1:0-281135 GCF_058803865.1 Agrobacterium sp. GW821-FHT14E08
AGCCCGGTAGCTCGTCAGGCTCATAACCTGAAGGCCGCAGGTTCAAATCCTGCCCCCGCAACCAATACTCATAAGACATTCAAGACTTATCAAAGGGCCCGAGGAAACTCAGGGCCCTTTTGGCGTTCAAAATACCGAAGCAGCCGGGCCGAAAACCCGAGGCAATGCTCACTTCCTAGCGACGGATAAAACCCTCCAGACTGTCTTCAGCCGCAATTTGACCTGATGCAAAACAGACAATCAAAAGAAAAAACCGTGACAACCGATCTATTGCAGATGAAGCCGGCGCGCATTTGCGAGAGGCAGGCGCCAAGGCGGCGTTGATCCCTTGATTATCGGGGCGCGCATCGGACATACTCGCATTCGAACCACAAAGCCACCGGCAAAACGATGCCAGAGACGCAGTGCTGGATCGCGGCGCCATGCGAGAAGATTTTACCTCATGAATACGCGATTTCTCGAGACTTTCCTCTGGGCTGCACGGCTGAACAGCTTTTCGGCAACTGCGGAACGTTTGCACACCACCCAGGCATCCGTGTCTAACCGCATTGCCGCGCTGGAGAGGGAGCTCGGCGTCGTGCTGTTCACGCGCGATGTGCGCTGCGTCAACTTGACGCCAGCCGGTCGTCTGGCGCTGCAGCATGCTGAAAAGATCGTCAACCTGACCGGGGAGTTCCGGCAGATCGTGAGTAGCCGCGAGGCGCTGAGAGGCACAGTGCGTATCGGCGCTGCGGATACGATTGTCTACGCGTGGTTACCACAACTCATTCGCCGTATGAATGAACGATATCCCGGTGTCAGCCTGGATCTGACCATCGATACCAGCCTGAAATTATCCCAGCGCATTCAGAACGGTGAGGTGGATGTCGGTTTCATCATGGGGCCGGTCATGGCTGCGAATATCTATAATTCGCCGCTCTGCACATTCGAATCCTGTTGGGTCGGCGCGATGGAACTGGCGTTGCCGGAAACGGATGTCACGCTCGAAGATATCGCGCATTTTCCGCTGCTTACCTTCTCGACAGGATCGCAGCCGCATCAGGCACTGCGCGCGTTGCTTGATTCCCACGGGCTGTCTGACAGCCGTATCTATAATTCCAACTCCCTGTCGATCATGACCCGCCTTGTGGCCGCCGCCGTTGGCGTGGGTGCATTGCCGCGCGTGCTGGTGGACGGTATCATCAAATCAGGCGAAGCGCGTATTCTCGATATCACGCCGTCGGTTCCGCCTCTGACCTTTCACACCGTTTATCAGGAGCGGGGCGACAACGCGCTTGCCCGCGCCATTGCCGACATGGCGACGGAAATCGTCAGTGAAACCACAACGCAATGGATGACGGCTGCCGCCTAAATTTTATGCTGCACCGCAAAACGATTAATCTATAAGCTTACCTTATGGGGTTCGATAGAGTTTTTCCGTTTGTAATGGAAACAGTTCCCGTTCTTAATTCTCCTCGCAACATGAGAGGAGAGCAACGTGAAAGTCTCACTTGTTCAAATGAATACCCAGAATGACAAGGCAGAAAACCTGAAGGTTGCTGCCGATCTAATTGAGAAAGCAGTTAAGGCGGATAATCCTGACCTTGTTGTTCTTCCAGAATACTTCGCATTTCTTGGGGATAATCCTCAAGAGATGCATGAAAGCGGGGAAGAATTCCCCGGCGGCGAAATCTACGCGCTGCTGTCGGGACTGGCGAAGAAGCACGCGATCACGCTGCATGCCGGTTCCATCGTCGAGAAGGAAGGCAATCGCTTCTACAATTCGACACTCGTTTTTGGTCCGGACGGTAATCAGATCGCCCGCTACCGCAAAATTCATCTGTTCGACGTCGATACGCCGAACGGCATCAGCTATCGCGAGTCCGATTCAGTCGCCCGAGGCGAAGATGTCGTGACCTACAAGGTGGGTGACAAGACGGTTGGTTGTGGTATTTGCTACGATATTCGCTTCCCCGAACTGTTCCGCGCCCTGCGGGATAAAGGTGCAGACGTCATCGTTCTGCCAGCCGCCTTCACCCTGATGACAGGCAAGGATCATTGGGAAGTGCTGGCCCGCGCCCGCGCCGTCGAAACCCAGACCTACTTTCTGGCTGTCGGCCAGATCGGCACCCATGCGGGTGGCAAGAAGGCCTGCTGGGGGCATTCCATGGTCATCGATCCGTGGGGCCACATCGTTACGCAATGCTCCGACAGTGTTGGAACTGCCGGCGCTGCCCTCGACTTCGACTATTCGGCCAAGGTGCGCGCCAACGTGCCGGTGGCAAACCACCACGTTCTCTGATCGGAGAAAGACCCAATGTTTATCGTCAACCCAATGCCGGACCAGATCGACGCGGACATCATCGAACTTCTTGAAAAGGTCGAAGTCGCAACGATCGGTCATGTGCTTCATTCCGGCTTCGTCGATCCTGAAATCCGGGCGGTCCTTCCGGGCAAGCGGGTGGCGGGCACCGCCGTCACGCTGCGTATCCCAAACGCGGATTCGACCATGCTCCACTATCTGACGCAGCTCGTGCGTCCGGGCGATATCGTCCTGATCGACCGTTGCGGTGATACCCGTCACGCCTGCTGGGGCGGTGTCATCACCAACACCATGAAGATGGCCGGCGTTAAGGCCGGTGTCGTCGATGGCCCGGCGACCGATTTCTCGGAGTTCACCAAGGTCGACATGCCCATGTGGTGCCGCGGCCCGTCGCCCATCACCACCAAGATCCTTGGGCTGGAAGGCGCGATCAATGTTCCGATCAGCGTCGGTGGCCAGATGATCAATCCGGGTGATGCGATCCTGTGCGATGAAAGCGGCGTTGTCGCCCTTCATCCGAGCCAGGCCCGCGCCATGGCGGAACGCGCCATCAGCATGCAGGAGGCCGAGATCGTGCTTCTGGAACGCCTGCGCAACGGCGAGAAGCTGCCGGATATTTCAGGTGCCAACAAATTCGTCCAGGCCAAGCTGAGCGCCTGACACAATCTTACGGGTGGCGGACCCGTTCGCCACTCCCAATAACAATAGAGGAGAACAGGACAATGAAGAAATCGATACTTCTGAGTGGGATTCTCATGCTTGGAGCGGCCGCCCTTCCGGCGCATGCCCAGCAGACCGTAACGTTCCTCGGCTATAGCGGCCTTTTCCAGGAGCGTTATACCAAGGCCGTCATCGAACCTTTCATGGCTGCCAACCCTGATATCAAGGTCGAATATTTCCCGCAGCAGGGCTCTGCCGCCATGCTTGGCTCGCTGCGCGCGCAGAAAGCCGCCCCGCAATCGGATATCGCGCTGATGGATGTCTCCGTGGCCAAAACCGGCACGGATGAAGGTCTGTTCGACAAGATCGATGAAAGCGTCACCAAGAATGTCGCCGACCTCTATCCCAATGCGCGTTTCGAAGGCGTGGCTGGCGTTGGCGTAACGTTCGACAATCTCGTACTCATTTACAATACCGACGCCATCAAGACGGCGCCTGACAGCTGGAATGCCCTGAAGGATAGCGCCCTCAAGGGCAAAGTCGCCATGCTGAGCGCCCCCGATATCGTCGGTATCGGCACGACCATCATCATGAATCACATGAATGGCGGCACCGACTTCATCAAGAACATCGATGCCGGCATCAATGCCATGGCTGAAGTTGCCCCAAACGTCCAGACCTGGGAGCCCAAGCCGGAAGTCTATCCGAATGTCGTCAACGGCCAGGTGTCGCTGGGCGTGGGCTGGAATGCCCGCAGCCAGGTGAATGCCGATGGTTCCAAGGGCAAGATGAAGGTCGTCCTTCCGAAGGAAGGCACGATCCTCCAGATCAATACGCTCAATCTCGTCAAGGGTGGCCCGTCGTCAGAAGCCGCGCGAAAGTTCGTTGATTATGCGCTGAGCCCGGAAGCCCAGGCCGCCTTTACCGCCGCCATGTATTATGCGCCGACCAACTCCAAATCCACGGTCGCTGCCGATGTGAGCGAGCGCACGGTCGTCAAGGCGATGGACAAGGTCATCCCCGTGGACTGGATTGGCCTCTCCAAGGTCCGCGACCAGATTACGCAGGACTGGCGCCGCAAGGTCATTCCGCTCAGCCGTTGAGACTTTGCGCCGAGCGCAAAATGAAAGGATTTCCGCAACCTCCACAGCGGTTGCGGAAACGGCATATCAAACCCCCTCGGCTCATTTCTTCTGTCGGCGCTGGGGCGACAGAAGGGGTGAACTGACGCGGCGATGCATTCCGAGCGGGCCGACAGGCCTGCAGAAACGGAGGCGCCGCGAAACAGCGTCGCGAATTTTCGCGGCGCCTGCTTAGATCAAGGGACAGGGCATTTCCGCTCCCCTGCGGGCTGGAGGTGTTCTGGAGAAAGGCAAGAAGCCATAATGGGAACTTCAGATATCATGCAGCCAGGATTCCTCTCGATTCGTTCACTGACCAAGCGCTACGAGACCATCGTCGCCGTGGATAATCTCAATCTCGAGATTCCCAAGGGTGAGCTGGTTGCCTTCCTCGGGCCTTCGGGCTGCGGCAAGTCGACGTCGTTGCGGATGATTGCAGGCCTCTCTCCCGTCTCCTCGGGTTCGATCCTGATCGACGGTAAGGACGTGACGAAGCTTGCGCCCTACAAGCGGGACATTGGCCTCGTTTTCCAGAGCTACGCGCTCTTTCCCCATATGACGGTCCTCAAGAACGTCATGTTCGGTCTTGAAATGCGCAAGGTGCCGGCTGCCGAAGCGGAACGGCGTGCCCGTGAAGCCATTGCCATGGTCCGTCTGGAGGGGCGTGAAGACCGCCGCCCAGCCCAGCTTTCCGGGGGCCAGCAGCAGCGCGTCGCACTGGCGCGCGCCCTCGTCATCCAGCCCTCCATCCTTTTGTTCGACGAACCCCTTTCCAATCTCGATGCCAAGCTGCGTGACGAGATGCGCGCTGAAATCCGGCGCATCCAGAAACAGCTCGGCATCACATCCATCTTCGTCACGCATGATCAGGTCGAGGCGCTCAGCATGTGTGACAAGGTCGCCGTGCTCAACGGCGGTCGCCTGGAACAGCTCGGCACACCGCACGATCTCTATGAGCGCCCGGCGACCGCTTTCGTCGCCTCCTTTGTCGGCCGCACCAACAGGCTGATCGGCAATGCGGCGGGCGACCGCATCACGGTTGGTGATGCGGTGCTGCGCGCGCCCGGCGCGCATAGTGGCGAAATCGACCTGATGGTACGGCCGCATCGTATGGCCATGACGGTCGCCGGCGATGCCGCGCCCGATTTCGACGGCGCGCCCGTCAATCGCATCGCCGGCGAAGTCCGCGATGTCTATTATGCGGGTGACATCCTGCATTACGAGATTGCCGCCGGCGGGCAGACCCTGTCCGTGGAGCGTGCGACCTCGGGCGGCGAGACGCCGGTTTCGGCAGGTAGCGCAGTCAGTCTTGTCTGGCGCGTGGAAGATACTCTTGTCTTCGGAGCGAACCGATGACAGCGGCGGTCATGATCACGGCTCCCGGCGGCCGCACCTCTTCCATCGTTTTTCTCGCAACCCTTCTTCTTGGGCCGATCATTGCGGTCAACGGTCTGGCCTTCGTCATGCCCGTTTTCAATCTGCTTCTGCTTTCCTTCCGCGAAAGCCTCGGCGGCGGCGGCCTTGGGGAAGCGCACACGCTCGAAAACTGGTCGTCAACACTGACGGACGGTTTCTATATCGAACTGATCGGTCAGAGCATTCTCACCAGCCTTCTGATCACCGTCCTGACGCTTGTCGCCTCCTATCCCATCGCGCTTTATCTTCACCGGGCACAGGGCCGCTGGAAGACGCTGCTGCTGGTGCTGGTCATTTCACCGCTGCTCACGTCGGCGGTGGTGCGCACCTATGGCTGGATCGCGATCCTTGCGGATGACGGCCTCATCAACAACATCCTCTTCGCGCTGGGCGCTGAAAGCGGCGTGCGTCTTCTGTTCAACAAGATCGGCGTCGTCATCGGGCTCACCGAAATCCTGATGCCCTACATGATCCTGGCGCTGCTCGCCGGTTTCGGCAGGCTTGATCCACGTGTCGAGGAGGCCGCGGAAACGCTCGGCGCATCCCCCTGGAAAGTGTTCTGGCGGATCATCGTACCGCTCACCATGCCCGGTGTGGCGCTGGGCTGTCTGCTCTCCTTCGTTCTGGCGGTCAGCTCGTTCATTACACCCAAGCTGCTCGGCGGCGGCCGTGTCTTCCTTCTGGCAACGGAAATCTACGATCAGGCCATCGTGACGCTCAACTGGCCTCTGGCCGCGACGCTCTCGATGATCATCCTCGTGATCTTCGGTGCCGCTCTGGTGCTCTATTCCCGGCTTCTGCGGGCCATTCTGTAAAGGAGATCGAAGATGGAAGAACGTCCCGCTCCGCTGGCGCTGAAAATCGTCGCCTTCATCATGTTCCTATTTCTGCTTGCGCCTGTCGTGCTCGTCGTGCCGATCTCGTTTTCGGCCGACAGCTACATGAGCTTCCCGCCTTCGGGCTGGAGCCTGCGCTGGTATGTCGATCTCATGCACAATTCCAAGATGATTGGTGCCCTGGGCACCAGCACGCTTCTTGCGATCATCGTCACCGTGCTGTCCATGCTGATCGCGCTGCCCGCCTCCTATGCCATCGTGCGGATGCGGGTGCTCGGCGCGGATGCATTGCTCGCCTTCTTTACAGCACCGCTGCTTCTGCCAACCATCGTTCTCGGCCTTGCGATCCTGATCGTCTTTGCCGGCGCGGGCCTGCTCGGCACCTTTACCGGTCTGGTGATCGCCCATCTTATCATCGTCTTGCCCTATGCGCTGCGTGTGCTAACCACCTCGCTTGCGGGCCTGCCGTTGATCTTCGAGGAGGCCGCCTCCACGCTTGGGGCATCACCGCTCACCGTCTTTAGCCGGGTCACCATGCCGATGATTGCGCCCGGCATCGTTGCGACGGCAGCACTTTCCTTTCTCGTCTCGTTCGATGAAGCCGTGATTTCGCTGTTCCTCACCGGTCCGCGCATCACTACTCTTCCCGTCGCGATGTATCAGCATGTCGAAACCCAGGCCGATCCGCTTGTTGCCGCCATTTCCGTTCTTCTGATCGTGCTGACGCTTGCCGTTGTCCTGATCGTGGACCGCACGGTGGGCCTGACGAAGACCTTCGTGAAATAAGGGCTGGAAGAATGGCATATCGACAGATCGCCGCCGGCACGACCTATCGTTTCGAGGATTTGAAGACCCTGATGGCGAAGGCGACACCGGAAAGGTCCGGCGACCAGCTCGCCGGGCTGTCGGCGGAGGGGCCGGTGGAGCGACTGGCGGCGCAGATGGTGCTTGCCGATCTGCCGCTTTCCACCTTCGTTGCACAGGAATTGATCGCCTCTGATGAGGACGAGATTTCGGCGCTGATCGCTCGCCAGCACGATGCGCAGGCTTTTGCCCCCGTGGCTTCCTTGACGGTTGGAGAGTTTCGCGAATGGCTGCTCAATCCCAGGGTCGGGCAGGCGGAACTCGAAGCGGTGATGTGGGGCCTGACGCCGGAAATGGTGGCGGCGGTCTCAAAGATCATGCGGCTTCAGGATCTGGTGACGGTATCGGCCAAGCGGGAAGTCATAACCCGCTTCCGCAACACGATTGGTCTTTCCGGCCACCTGTCCACCCGCAACCAGCCCAATCATCCCACTGACAATTCCCGAGGCATCGCCATCTCGGCCATTGATGGGCTGCTGCTGGGCAGCGGCGATGCGGTGATCGGCGTTAATCCGGCCACCAGTGCGGTGTCGGACTATATCCGCGTCGTGCAGCTGCTCGATGATCTGCGGCAATGGCTCGACATTCCAACCCAAACCTGCTGCCTTGGCCATGTGACAACGGCGATACGGGCAATGGAACGTGCTGCGCCCGTTGATCTGGTGTTCCAGTCGATTGCCGGTTCCCAGAAGGCCAATGCGGGCTTCGGCGTCGACCTCGCCGTTCTGCGGGAGGCCCATGAGGCGGGTCTGTCGCTGAAGCGTGGAACGATCGGCAGCAACCTCATGTATTTCGAGACGGGGCAGGGTGCTGCCCTGTCGGCGGGTGCGCATTTTGGCATTGATCAGCAAACGATGGAGGCGCGTGCCTATGCCGTGGCGCGCGAATTCTCACCGCTTCTGGTCAATACGGTCGTCGGCTTCATCGGTCCCGAATATCTCTACAATGGCAAGCAGATCATCCGCGCCGGCCTGGAAGACCATTTCTGCGGCAAATTGCTCGGCCTGCCGATGGGTGTCGATGTCTGCTACACCAACCATGCCGATGCCGATCAGGAAGACATGGATGTGTTGCTGACCATGCTATGCGCCGCCAATGTCAATTTCGTCATCACCGTGCCCGGTTCGGACGATGTGATGCTGAATTACCAGACGCTTTCCCATCATGATTCCATCTATGCCCGCGAAACGCTGAAGCGTCGGCCCGCGCCGGAATTCGACGCGTGGCTGGTCGCTATGGGCGTCACGGATGCCGCTGGCGATATGATCGAGAACCCGGCGCTGATGAACCGCGGCCTTCGCGAACTCGATTTTCTGGCAAAGGACGCTGCCTGATGCGCCATCCCCGATCCTTCCTCATCTCGGGTCCGCCGGAACGTCTCAAGGCCCTGCGGGTTGCAACCGATGCAAGGGTGGCGCTTGGTCGCGCCGGCGCGGGCCTGCCCACGGGCGCGGCGCAGAGATTTCTGCTGGATCATGCGCAGGCGCGTCAGGCCGTGTGGCGTCCGCTGGATGTTGACAGGGTGGAGCGTGAGTTGCGTGAGGCGGGTGCTGATATCGTGCATGTCGCAAGCCGCGCGCCAGGCCGTGCGGATTATCTGCGGCGCCCCGATCTCGGTCGCGCGCTCTCAGCCGAGGGCCGTGCTGCGCTGGAAGGGCATGGCAAAGGGGCCGACGTCGCGCTGGTGATCGCCGATGGGCTTTCGGCGACGGCTGTGGAGATGAATGCCGTATCGGTAGCAACGGCGCTGCTGGAAGCGCTGGCACGTGAAGGGTTGGCGGTCGCGCCGGTCACTCTTGCCACGCAGGCGCGGGTGGCATTGGCGGACGATGTGGGCGCTGCGCTTGGAGCAAAGGTGTCGGTGATCCTGATTGGCGAACGGCCCGGCCTTTCGGCCGCCGACAGTCTGGGGGCCTATGTCACCTTCGGGCCAGAGACCGGATTGCCCGATTCCCGCCGAAACTGCATCTCGAACATTCGCGATGGCGGCGTGTCGCCCGCCGAAGCTGCCCGCAGGATCATGGCCCTGATCAGCGCCATGTGCCAGCAGCAGACGAGTGGCGTGACACTGATTGAATCCGAAAGGCCGGTGACGGCTTTGTCCGACTAACAGCAGACCGAATCTCATTCTCAGGCACGACCCGGCAGGGTGAATCGGCTCGATCCGTCGCGCCTGCCGATTGCGTTTTTGAACCACTAAAATGAAGGGACGTCATGGTCCAGAACCCCTCCATAAAATTCGACATCGCCGTCATCGGGGCCGGGGTGGTCGGTTGCGCGGTTGCCCGTCGTTTCGCGCTGGCCGGTGCGAAAGTCGTGGTCATCGAAAAAGGTTCAGATATCCTTTCCGGGGCGTCGAAGGCCAACAGCGCCATCCTGCATACCGGCTTCGACGCGCCGGAAGGCAGTCTGGAACTGGAGCTGGTGAAGGCAGGCCGGGCGGAATATCTGTCGATTCATGGGCAGATGGGCCTCATCCTTGTTGAAACCGGCGCGCTGGTCTGCGCGTGGAATATCGACGAGGCGCAAAGTCTGGAAGCGATCGCCGGGCAGGGGCGGCGCAACGGGATTGCGGAACTCGGTCTCCTCACGGCGCGGCAGGCCCGGGAAACCATGCCGGGCTTGTCGGGCCATCTTATTGCCGCGCTCGACGTTCCCGGCGAACATGTCATCGATCCGTGGTCCGCACCGCTGGGTTATCTCACACAGGCGGTGGCGCTGGGCGCGCAGCTGGTGTGCAACGCCGAAGTCCTGTCCGGCGTGTTCGACGGGGCATGGCGTATCGAGACGACCGCGGGTCCGATCCTTGCGGCAGGCGTTGTCAATGCCGCGGGGCTGTTCGGCGATATTGTTGATGCGCGGCTCGGCCTTGTCCCGGACTTCACCATCAAGCCTCGCAAGGGACAATTCGTCGTTCTCGACAAGGCTGCCCGCCGGCATGTGCCGCGCATCGTCCTGCCGGTTCCCACCGAAATCACCAAGGGCATCGTGGTGTGTCCGACCGCCTTCGGCAACGTTCTCATCGGCCCGACGGCGGAAGAGCAGGATGATCGCGACCGCGCGACGGTCGAGACGGCTGCGCTGGAAGCGCTGCTGAAGCGCGGCACGGAGATCGTTCCAGCGCTGGCCTCCGTTTCCGTGACGGCTGTCTATGCCGGCTTGCGCCCGGCCTCTGAAAAGAAGCATTACCGGATCTCTGCGCGGCCGGACCGGCGGGCGATAACGCTTGGCGGCGTCCGTTCCACGGGCCTCAGCGCGGCACTCGGTCTGGCGCAGCATGCTCTGGCGCTTCACGAAAGTTTCGGCACTAGCTTTGTGCCCCCTCCCGTGGTGCCAGAGGTAAGGATGCCGAACCTCACCGAAACCTGCGAGCGCGACTGGCAGCGCGCCGATCATGGCGAAATCATCTGCCATTGCGAACTTGTCACCCGGCGCGAGATCGACGCGACATTTTCCAGTCCGGTGCCGCCGGGCGATTTCGGCGGGCTGCGGCGGCGCACCCGCGCCGGCATGGGGCGCTGTCAGGGTTTTTACTGCAATGCCCGGCTGGCAGCGATGACGGGCGACCGTCTGGCTGTACCGCTTGCAGTCCGTGCGGGAGACGACCGATGAACGTCTTGCAGCCTTTTCAGCAGACGTGTGAAAATGTTCCAAATGCGGATGTCATCGTAGTCGGTGGTGGCCCGGCGGGTGTGGCGGCAGCGCTGGAGCTGAAGGCCCGTGGCATTGCGCGCGTGATGATCCTCGAACGTGAACCGGCACTGGGCGGCGCGACCCGGCATTGTTCGCACTCGCCCTTCGGCATGCGCGAATTCGGACGCATCTATTTCGGCCCGGCCTATGCGCAACGCCTGCAGCGGCAGGCGCAGAATGCCGGTGTGGATATCCGCACCGGTCATTCCGTTGTGGAACTGGGACAGGACGGCTCGCTGCTGGTGACATCGGCGCGCGGGGTCGAAACGTTGAAGGCGCGGCGCATCGTGCTCGCCACCGGCGCGCGGGAAAAACCACGCTCCGTGCGGCTTCTTCCGGGCGACCGGCCGGTGGGCGTGATCACAACAGGCACGCTGCAATCTTATGTCGCCTTTCACGGCATCATGCCCTTTCGCCGGCCGCTTATCATTGGTTCGGAACTGGTGTCCTTCTCCGCGCTCCTCACCTGTCTGACGCATCATGCGCGGCCAGTGGCGATGATCGAGCCCGAGTCGAAACCGCTGGCGCGGTCGTTTTTCCGGTGGTTCCCGCGGCTGGTTGGCGTGCCGTTTCATTGCCATGCGGTGGTCACGGATATTCGTGGGCGCGACCGTGTCGAGGAGGCAGACATCCGGCTGGCGGATGGCCGGGTCCTGACCGTCAAGTGCGATGGTGTTCTTCTGACCGGGCGGTTCACACCGGAGGCCGCACTTCTGAACGCATCCCCGGTCGATGTTGCGGCGGGCAGCGCGGGGCCGATGATCGATCAGGACGGCCGAATGGCCAACCCGATCTTCTTTGCCGGAGGGAACATATTGCGGGCCGTGGAAACGGGTGGCTGGTCGTTCCGCGAAGGCAGACGCGTGGGCGCCGCCGTCGCCGCCGATCTCGCCCGCGAGCCCGGTAATGACCGGCCAGTGCCTGTCACTTTCGCCGATCCCATCAAACTCGCCGTACCCACCATGGTGCGATCGCAGGGACTTGAGCGGCAGGCTTTTCGCGATTTTCAGCTGCGCTTTACCAGACGTGTTCGAGGCAGGCTTTCGCTTCATCTCGATGGAACGGAAGTGTGGAGCAAGGCGGGCCTGTGGCTGCCTGAGCGCCGTGTGCTTGTGCCTATTCCCCGCGCCGCTGTTGAAGCGAGCCAAATTGCCTTTCACTTCCGGGAGGCGGATTGATGCGCATTGCAGCTATCGATCAGGGAACGACATCAACCCGATGCCTCGTGGTAAGCGACGGCGGGAAGGCAGAGGTGGTCGCCAGCCTGCGTCATGCGCAATTTTATCCGGCGCCCGGCCATGTGGAGCATGACCCGGAAGAGTTGCTGGGCAACATCCGCGCGGTGCTGGCCGCTGCCGGGCCGGTGGATGGCATCGCCATCGCCAACCAGGGCGAGAGTTGTCTGGCCTGGGACGCCAAAAGCGGCGAGGCGCTCTCTCCGGTCATCGTCTGGCAGGATGCCCGCACTGCGGAAGCGCTGGAAGCCTTACCGCCATCGGTTGCGCAACGATCAAAAGAGATTTGCGGTTTGCCGCTGGACCCCTATTTTTCGGCCAGCAAACTATCCTGGCTGGTGAAGCACAATCCGGCGGTGGCGCAGGCGAGGGCCGAGGGGCGGTTGCGGCTGGGCACCACCGATGCCTTTTTTCTGGATCGGCTGGCGGGCCGTTTCCGCACCGACCTTGCAACGGCTTCGCGCACCGGTCTCATTGATCTGGCAACCGGTGACTGGAGCCCGGAACTTTGCACGCTTCACGGCGTGCCGCTGGATTGCCTGCCCGCCATCGGCCCTGTCGATGGCGGCTTCGGTTCCATCGAGGGAACGCCGATCCGCGTTTCCATCGTTGATCAGCAGGCAGCACTTTATGGCCATGGTTGCCGTAAACCTGGCGATTGCAAGATTACCTTCGGTACGGGAGCTTTCCTGCTGGCCGTGGCAGGGAGTGAACCTCCGCTGAAAGGAGAGCTTCTGCCGACCATTGGCTGGCAAAAGCAGGACGCGCCCGCCATTTTCGCCATCGAAGGCGGGGTCTACGATGCCGGCGCCTCGCTCGAATGGGCGCGAAAGATCGGCCTCTATACTGACAATGCGGAACTCGACGGTTTCGAGGGACCGTCGGCCATTCGCCGTGGCCTCGTATTCGTGCCCGCACTTTCAGGCCTTGCCGCACCCTACTGGGACAGGCAGGCCGTGCCGCTCTTCATTGGCATGGACCATGCCACCGGGCGGGGTGACATGGTGCGGGCCCTGCTTGAGGGCATTGCCTTGCTGACGGTTCGATTGATCGAGGCGGCGCAGGCCGTCGTTCCCGTCGGCGATACGATTTCCATCGATGGCGGCCTGTCGAACAGTCGCTATTTCGCCCGTTTCCTGGCTGCTGCCAGTGGCCGGACTATTCGCGTTCCGGCCATGCGCGAATTGACGGCGCTTGGTCTGGCGGAACTATGCGACATCAATGTCGCCGCCATGCGAAACGATACCGAGATATTTACACCTGATGGTTCGGTTGAAACCGCAGACCACGCTCGGTTTGCGCGCGCGATCGACAATGCACGGGGCTGGCGCAGCCCGTGAGGCCTTGCCACTCACATGGCGTCCGACGACACCCACCTGTTCCGTCCCGTCTGCTTGGCGTTTAGAAGAGCGGCATCCGCTCTTTCCAATACGCTGCTTACGGTCCCCGCCTCTGGTGACGTTGCGATGCCGATAGAGATGGTAACCGGATCAAGCAGGCGGCCACGATAGGTAAACGGCGCCCGTTCAACGGCGTATCGAAGTTTTTCCGCAAGTTTGATCGCATCTTCAATGCCCGCGGCGGGCATCAGCACGGTGAATTCCTCACCGCCGAAACGGAATAATTCACCCAGATTGCCAACGGCCTCCGAAAGGACCTGGGCGACATATTGCATTACCGCGTCTCCGGCATCATGGCCGAAGCGGTCATTGAAGCGCTTGAAATGGTCGATGTCGAGCATCAGGCAGGCAAGCGTGCTGGTTGGCTTTTCAATATGCCTGTTCAGCGCCTCATCGAGAGACCGACGGTTCAAAAGACCGGTCAAGGCATCCTGTTTTGCCATGCCGACCAGTCGCTGCCGAAGCTGAAGATTTGCAACGGCAAGGCCGATATTTTCGGCGAGGAGTTCCAGATACAGGCGCTCTGCCTCCAGAGCCTCGCTGCTTTGCGGAATTTCAAGATACAATAAGCCAACGGTGTCGCCCAATGCCGTCAGTGGTATGCACAGGCCCGTTCCAAAATTTCCCTGGAGGTGGTGGCAGACGACATCGTCGCCGTCCGGTTTGCTGGCATGGGGGCGTCCGCGGCGGAGCGCCCAGCAATCGTCTATCGAAAACTCCGGGGCGGAAGATGAAGGATCGGACCATTGGCCCGTCGATTGAAGGACCGGACTATGTTCCTTGAGCACGAGCAGCCGGCCGGCGATGGCGGGGAAAATCTGCGGCATGAATTTCGAGACGACGTCGGATAATTCATCCTGATTCTGACAGGCCTGAATCCGATGCATCATTTGCAGGATCAGGTCCTTTATGCGCTGGTTCTTGCGATGCTCCGCGTCAAGCCGTTCCCGTTCCAGCCCGTTGCTGCGGAAAATCCTGATGGCCTGATTCATTTCGCCAATCTCGTCACGGCGTCCTTCGTCGGGAACGTCGATACTGTAATCCTGGCGGGCAAGGCGCATGACAATATTGCTCATCCTGATGAGGGGTACGGCAACGCGCCTGCTGAGGACGAAATAGAGTACGGCTACAAACATCAGGGCGGTCAGGGCAAGCATGACCTTGGCGATCGACCCGTAGAAATCGCTTCGGCTTTTGGCCTGGTCAACCGTTGCCTGCGATCGGGCTGCAATGGTCTGCCTCAGCGTCTCGACGGTGCTCACCAGACCCGTATGCAGTTGATAATATTCATCGCCAAACAGGAGTTGTTGCGCATCGTTCTGGCGGCCCGATCGATAGAGACCGATGGCCTCGCGCTCCATCTTGTCCAGTGCATCGGCACGCTTGCGTATATCCATAAATGTGCTGGACTCTTCCAGGGAAACCCCGTGGGCGGTCAGTTTAGGCAGGGTGTTCTCGAGGCGGTTCTCCTGATCTTCATCGACGTAAAATTTCGCCAGGTGCTGCTCATCGCCGCGCATGACGTAAAGACGCGCCTCCTCGGTACGCTCATCCGCAATGATCGCCAGCTCCTCAGCGAGATCGTTGAGATCAAGGTGAGTTTGGATCGCCACACGCTCCTGGGAGGCGCTTCTGGCCGACAGAATGAACGTCGTTGCCGATACTGTCGTGAGCACGAGGGTTACGGCATAAGCCAGGTTCGTGATGGTGCTGAGTCGCATGATGGGCGCCGTCTGCTTGCCGCAAGGTGTGATGACCGGATGCGGCGGGTCTAATTTCAGTGTCTGCTTATTTTAAGCCACCTCGTTAAACGGGAAGTCAACGCTCCGGTTACATCTGCACGCTGCCAACGGGAGCGAAACCGCGGCAATTTCGAAATCAAGGGCCGCTCGCTGTCTCATTTCGAACAGCCACCCGCGTACCAAAAGTTGTTATCGGAGATTGACTCTCGTTTAAGAGTAAGTGAGCTTCGGTAAAGATGGGGCATCGTTCTGACGCGGCCCGCTAAAAAGTCAAACATCACCGAAATTGGACATTGATATGAGAACTGTAATTGCCGCCCTCGGCTTCGTTGCCGTTTCGAGTTCCGCTTTTGCCGCTTCTTGCGAAAAAAACTTCACGGTTTCAGGCGTTCCGATGGTAACGGCCGTTTCCTATAAATCCTGGCAGGAATTGCCGAAGGCAAAGGCGTCAACAGTTCTCCAGAAGCTTGCCCAGGCCGTGGCAGCGGAAGGTTTCTCCGGTATCCAGGTCAACAAGGCTTTGTCATCGGTCGATGCGCATCAGGAGACGACCGGGAGCGGGAGAGTTCAGACCCTTCGGGTTGTCGCGCGGCAGAAGGGCGCGGGTGTGCGGATTGACGTTGTGTTCAATATTCAGGCGGGGCAGATCACCGACAAGAACGTCGTTCGCACAGGCATCTGCAACATCATCAGCGGCGCCTGATAAAAAGCGGCAGCGCGGCGGAGCCATTATTACCCTGGCGGAGATCGAGATCGTCCAGTCGTTCGACAAAATGGACGATCTCCTCAATAGGCGGAGGATTTTCGACGATCCCGCTACCGCAGGGAATAACCGCCGTCGCTGAACAGCGTATTGCCGGTCATGTTGGTGTTGTCGAGCAGGAACAGCGCCGCGTGTGCCTGCTCCTCAACCGTCGCCGGGCGCTGAACGAGGCAAAGCTTTCCCCAATATTCATAGGCGGGCTCGCGTATCTCGGCCGGCCGTTTGCGCCATAACTCGCTATCGGTTGTTCCCGGTGAAAGGCAATTGACGCGGATCGGATTGAGTTCAATGGCAAGTCCACGCGCCAGTCCTTCCAGCGCCGAATTACAGGCGGCGTAGGCCGGTGCACCAATAGGGCGCACGGATGCCGCGCCTGACATCAGAAGGACGGATGCGTCAGGCGTCAAACGGGGCAGGGCGGCGTGAATGGCCCAATATTGCCCCCAGAATTTCGCTCTGAACAGGTCCTCGCTGGTCTCCGGGTCGCCTTCCGCGAATGTGCCGGTGCTGTATGACGCTGCTGGCGTGAAAAGCCCGGAAAGTGAAGGGGCTTCGGCAAAGAATTGGGCAAGCGAGGCACGATCGGTGATTTCTACGGTGCGGCCTGAAGCCCGATCGCCCAATTCGGCGAGCGTCTTTGACAATCGTTCCTGAGAACGGCCGCCGAGCAGGACATGATCTCCCCGTTCAACGAGTTTGCGGGCGAGTGCCAATCCGATACCGGATGTGCCCCCGATGATGGCGTAGGTTTGATTTTTGCTCATGGAAGACATCTTACGTTACATCTTTCACGCGGTAGAAGCGCATAATTTTCCTTCGATTACGGAATGAAATTCGTTAGTAGAAACTATGCGACATCAATCCGGCGATGACATCGGCGCGTTTCTGGCAGTCTGCGAAGCGGGTAGCTTCGTCGCGGCATCGGTGCGCCTGCGGCTTTCGGCTTCCGCTGTGGCAAAGTCGGTGGGGCGATTGGAAAATCGGCTGGGTATAAGACTGTTTCAGCGCACGACACGCAGACTGCACCTGACGGCGGAGGGTGTGATTTATCGCGATGTTTGCCAGCGCGCGCGCAAGGAGATCGAGCGAACCGAGGCAGCAATCGCGGGTCTCGCGCAAGAACCGGTTGGCACACTCAATATCAGTTTGCCGCCGCTCTTTGGTGCGAGGATCGTTGCGCCGGCGCTCTATGCGCTCTGCCGGCAATGGGTGAACCTTGATTTCAGCATTTCCACCTCGACGGAACCAAGCAACCTCTTGGATGGCACGACCGATCTTGCGGTCAGGATTGGCGAAGTTCCGGATGTGAGCGGGCTCAAGGCTCGTTTGCTCGGTCACCAGCGCATTGTTCTCTGTGCTTCCAAGGCCTACTTTGAAGGGCGGCCGGTGCCGCAGAAAATTGAAGATCTGGCGGATCACACCGTGATCGCTTCTCCACGCAACGGTAAACCTGCGCCATGGCAGTTTCGCGGCGCTGAAAGCGAACTCCTGACCTGGCATCCCAAGGCGCGCCTTATGCTGGATGGAAGCCTGCTGACGTTTTCGGCAATTGTGGAAGGGCAGGGGCTCGGTCTTTTGCCCCGCTGGCTCATTCGTGACGAGCTGGCCAGCGGACGTCTGGTTTCCGTTCTGGATGAGCGGGTTGCCGGGCATTTGCCAATCCATGTGCTGTGGCCGGCTTCACCCCTCATGCTGCCTCGTTTGCGGGTGGCGATTGATGCCATTGTGCACGCCACGAGGCCTTTGTTTATGGATGGGACACTGGCCTAAGCGGCAGAAACATATGCGGACGAGCGCTGCCCCAGAAGAAAATTGGAGAATGTATCGCCCTCCCTCACAAGGGCGTGAAACCTTTCAGGCGATCATCCGTTAAGCGCCCATGACCGACGCTGACGCAGGACCGAAACCGGTCGATGGTGCCGACCAGAATGGTACCAAAACCGCATCCGCGAAGGATGCTCACGATACCGATGATCCCCTCCCGCCAGAGGAGATGGAAGCTGTTTTGGGCTTGACGCCTGAAGAGGCTGAACAGGCTCGTCGGAGATATTTGCTGAAGCGCTTCTGGATCAGCGCGCGAGGTTTCTGGAGCCGTCGTGGCGATGGGTTTGCATGGCCATTCTCGCTCGGGCTTCTGGCGATGATCGGCATAAATGTCGGCGTCCAATATGGCATCAATGTCTGGAATCGCGGGATCTTTGACGCGATTGAGAAAAGGGACGCGGCTACGGTCTATTTTCTCGGATCCGTTTTTCCGCCACTCGTCCTGGGAAGCGTCTTCATCGTGACCTCACAGGTCTATGTCAGGATGCGTATTCAGCGGCGCTGGCGCTCCTGGCTGACAAAGGCGCTGGTTGGAAGATGGATCGCAAATGGCCGTTATTATCAGCTCAATCTGATCGATGGCGACCACCAAAATCCGGAGGCGAGGCTTTCTGAGGATATGCGGATCGCCACCGAGGCACCCGTGGATTTCATTTCGGGTGTCATCGCTGCTTTTGTATCGGCTTCCACCTTTATTGTTGTTTTGTGGACGATTGGTGGCGCCCTGACGGTCTCGATCAGCGGTGCTGTGATAACGATCCCCGGCTTTCTCGTCATTGCGGCCGTCATCTATGCGCTCATCACATCCAGTTCCATAGCCTTCATTGCCCGGAACTTCGTCAAGGTTTCCGAAGTCAAAAACCAGGTCGAAGCGGAGTTCCGCTACACGCTCACCCGCGTCAGGGAAAATGGCGAGAGTATCGCCTTGCTTGGCGGCGAAGACGAGGAGCGCAGCGATCTCGACAAGAGGTTCGGCAATGTCCGGCGGCAGTGGCGGTTGATGGCGCAGCAATATATGCGCACGACAATTGTGTCGAATGGATCGATGCTGATTGCCCCCGTCGTGCCGGTTCTGCTCTGTGCGCCGAAATTTCTCGATGGAAGCATGTCCCTTGGCGAGGTGATGCAGTCCGCCTCCGCTTTCACCATCGTCCAGTCTGCATTTGGCTGGCTGGTCGACAATTATCCTCGCCTTGCCGACTGGAATGCCTGCGCGCGACGCGTTGCCTCCCTGATGATGTCGCTGGATGGCCTCGAACGGGCTGAAAAGAGCGATACTCTCGGTCGGATCGTGCGTGGCGAAACGGAAGGCGAGACAATACTTAGCCTCAAGGATGTTGCCGTTTCGCTGGGTGACGGAACGGCTGTCGTCAAAGAGACGGATGTCGAAATCGGCTCGGGCGAGAGGGTATTGGTGGCGGGGGAATCCGGATCGGGCAAGAGCACGCTGGTTCGGGCCATTTCCGGTCTTTGGCCATGGGGTGGGGGCAGCGTGAATTTCCGCGCCGGCAGCCGATTGTTCATGCTGCCGCAACGGCCCTATATTCCTGCCGGCACGCTACGTCGGGCTGTCTGCTATCCGCAAGCGGCTGAGAGCTGGACGCTGGAAGAGATCGGGGCGGCTCTCGACAAGGTTGGTCTCGGTCAACTCAAGGACAGGATCGAAGACGACGCGCCCTGGGACCAGACCTTGTCGGGCGGCGAAAAACAAAGGCTGACCTTCGCGCGCCTGTTATTGAATGCCCCCGATATCATCGTCATGGATGAGGCGACGGCAGCCCTGGACGAAAAAAGTCAGGACAAGATGATGCAAACGGTGATCGACGAACTACCCGACGCCACGATTATAAGCGTGGCGCATCGTGCCGAACTGGAAGCATTTCATAGCCGCAAGATCACACTGGAACGTCGGGACGGCGGCGCGAAGCTTGTCAGCGATATCGATCTCATTCCCCGCAAGGCGAGAGCAGGCTCGCTGCTTCGCCGAATGGTCAAGCGGAAGTGATGTTTCAGCCGAGACCTTGCTCTGACGTTACGAGCCCGTCTGAGAGAGAGGGAGGCGCGACGATGAGATGGCCAGAGGGAGCGCCGTTACAAGCACCGGCACGATCAGTGCCGACCATGCTGCCCCATAGCCGAAATGGTCGACAAGGAGACCGAATATGTAGGGGCCGATTGCCATGACCGCCAGACAAATGGTGGAAGCGAAGGCGATCGTTGATGCAATCGAACCTTTCGGCGCACTTTCGGCGATCTCCAGCAGGTAAAGCGGAAACCAGCCGATGCCGAATATGCCCAGCAGGACAAGCACGAACAGGATAACGGGTGCCGGGGTGCCGATGGGAAGGATTGCCAGGATTGCGGCAGTACCTGCGGCAATGATGGATACACGGCCGAATGATTGACCGCGAAGACCGGGCCGAAAGCGATCGCTGATCCATGGCAGCAGAATGCGGCCCGGAATGCCCGCAAGCTGTGTTGCGGCGAACATCGAGGAGGCGACAAAGAGGCCAAGCCCCAGTCCGTCAGCCATGAACCCGATGACATGCGCCGTAAGGGTAAATTGAAAGGCGGACATGGCAATGCCCAGCCGCAATACGGGCCAGAAACTGCTATTCTGACCGACGATGCGGACGAGTTTTGTCAGCGGAAGCGGTGGCTCCGTTTTTGCCGCCAAATCGCTTCCCTCGCGATACAGTCCCCAGAAAAGCGCAGCGCCCAGCACGGAGATAGCGGCGCAGAGCCATGCTGCGGCATGCCATCCGTAACGGACTGCCATAAAGGGAAGGAGAGCGGCTGCGATCATCGTTCCGAAGGGAACGGCTGCCTGTCGAAACCCTGTCGCGATGCCGCGTTTGGCGGGCGGGAACCAGCGCATGATCGCCCGCGTGCCACCCGGTTGGACCGCTGCATAAGTACCGCCCAGAAACGCGATGCAGACAAGCAGCGCAGGCAGGCTGTTTGCGAATGCCGCCGCACATGCCATCGCGATCGCCATGCCGAGCATGGCAATGCCGACGATGCGGCGTTCACCATGAATGTCGATGGCGCGGCCGAGCGTGAACATGGTCACGATCTGGATAGCGTTCATGACGGTGACGGCGAGTGACGCGGATGCAAGAGAGACGCCAAAGGCTTCACGCCAGAAGGGCACGAGAATGTAGATGCCCTGCGACACGAACGAGCCGGCGGTCTGCGTGCCGACTGCCACGGCAAGCACGGCCCAGATCCTGGGATCGGTGGCGGCAGCGGGTGCAGGCGAAGTCGAAGAAATCTGTGACGACACGGAAAAGCTCCTATCAAGAGTTTTCGTGCAATAGCCTTCCCGAGGAGCCGACAGAATTAAGGACTTGCACATTTCAATGATAACAGCTTGTTATGCAAGCCATGCGTTCATTGGATCCCATGGCCGTCGAGGCTTTTCTTCTTGTTGCCGAATTGCAGTCGTTCACCCGGGTTGCGGGCGTGATGAATACGTCGCAGGCCGCCATATCCCTGCGCCTGCGTCGGCTTGAAGAAATGTTGGGGCATCGCCTGGTCGAACGGACACCGCGCCGGGTGCGGTTGACGGCGGCAGGGGAACGCTTCCTGGAGCCGGCCCGCGCCTATGTCGCCGCCGGCCGTCGTGCGAGTGATGTCTTTGAGCAGGAGCCGACACGTCTGGCGATCGGCGTTACGCATCATCTGATCGGAGCCGACCTGCCTCGAATACTCCG
Organism: Agrobacterium sp. GW821-FHT14E08; assembly: GCF_058803865.1. Taxonomy (NCBI): domain Bacteria; kingdom Pseudomonadati; phylum Pseudomonadota; class Alphaproteobacteria; order Hyphomicrobiales; family Rhizobiaceae; genus Agrobacterium; species Agrobacterium sp. GW821-FHT14E08. The sequence continues at coordinate 21,573 of NZ_JBXAPJ010000007.1, forward strand.
GGTGATCAGTGAACTCGAGACTACCGTCACGCTCCATCTTCGTACAGCCGGCACAAGGACCCTGCTTGAACTCTACGATGCCGGAGAGCTCGATGCGATCGTCGTGTTGCGGCATGACGATATCCGGCGAGATGGTGAGCCTCTGTTTCAGGAAAGCTTTGGCTGGTACTCCAGCCCGGATTTTGATCTTCCTGCAAGCGCCCCGGTGCCGCTGGTTCTTCAACCGGAGCCCTGCAATTTACGAACCATGGCTCTTCGGGCGCTGGATAGCGTGGATATTGCCTGGCGCGAGGCTTTTGTGGGAACCGGGGCAACGGCGGTGGGAGCAGCGGCGGAAGCCGGCATCGGCATCGCGCTCCTGGCGCGAAGTGCCGCTCCCGCGGGTGTGCGGGAGGTGAGGAGCCGCTTTCTGCCGGCGCTTCCAAAACTGGATGTCGTGATGATTTCCACAGTGACCGGCGATCGTGCGAACTCCGCGCTCGCACGTATCACCCGTGCATTTCGATCATCCTGACGAGGCGGGTATTTGCCTTTTCCGGGTTTTGGAGAGCCGGTGCCGAAGTACCTTTGGTTCAACTGCCTCGTAAATTCTTTTAGTCATTGACCCCGTAAATTCTTGGCAGCCGCCGCAGAGCATCTTAGACTCGGCTGATTATATCGACATGGGTAGAAGGAGTTGACGATGAAGATCAGTGCGCGCAATCGCCTCAAGGGCAAGATCATCGATGTCGTCAAAGGGGCGACAACTGCGCATGTGCGTATCGATATCGGTGGCGGTATTGTCGTCACCTCATCCATCACCAATGATGCCGTCGATGAACTTGGACTGAAGGTCGGCGGGGACGCCTATGCTGTCGTCAAGGCATCGGACGTCATGGTCGCGGTGGACTGATCCGCCCCTCGGGCTTCTGACAAAAAAGCGCTGTCCGCTTATCTGTATATTGGGTGAGCGGAGAGCGCTCGCAAGTTAAGTCCTTGCCGATGGGCACTTAAGCGACTACCGATATATTCTCATAAACATATCGATGATCATCAATACCGGGGTGACTTATCAGCGCTGCCGCGTCGAATTTTAGGGACTGCCAGACCTTCAGGCCGAAACGGAATGGCCGCGTGCACCTTGAAATGGCGTTTGCGTCCCGATCACGAATATGTGCTCCGTGGGCTGTAACTTCCTCGGCCTCGCCCTCGTAAATATTGAAAGAATTGGTTCAACGGGAGGATCGAGCAATGGTGAACAGACGAGAGCTTCTCAAAGGGGCGGCATTCGCGGCGATTGCGCTTCAGCTTGGTGGCGGACGAGCGTTTGCCGCGACGGGTTCTTTCCCCATCACCCTGACCGATGAGGAATGGCGCAAACGCCTGACCCCGGATCAATATGAGGTTTTGCGGAAAGAGGGCACGGAATATCCGGGATCCAGCCCATTGCTGCATGAAAAACGCCGGGGCAATTTCGCCTGCGCCGGTTGCGATCAGGAGGCGTTTTCTTCCACCACCAAGTTCGAAAGTGGAACCGGGTGGCCGAGCTTCTGGGCCCCTCTGGAAAACGCGGTCGGCACCACACAGGACACCTCTCTTGGAATGGTGCGAACGGAGGTCCATTGCGCCCGTTGTGGCGGTCATCTGGGCCATGTTTTCGATGATGGTCCCAAGCCAACCGGTATTCGCTATTGCCTGAACGGCGTGGCGCTGAACTTCCATCCGACGTCGGCCTGACCGATAGGGAATATTGCGATGTTGCTGTTTCTTCTCGCCTATATAGGCGGCGTGCTGACGATCGTCAGTCCCTGCATCCTGCCGGTTTTGCCGTTTGTTTTTGCACGTGCCGGTCGACCTTTCGTGACCAGCATCCTTCCCATGCTGGTCGGCATGGCGGCAACCTTCGCCGGCGTGGCGACACTCGCGGCGGTCGGGGGCGGCTGGGCGGTCGAAGCCAATGAATATGGGCGGGTGGCGGCCATCACGCTGCTGGCAGTCTTTGGCCTGTTCCTGCTTTTCCCGTCATTGTCGGAGCGTCTGACCCGGCCGCTGGTGGCGCTGGGCGCGAGACTTTCGCAATCAGCCGACCGGGAAACAGGCCGTGGTTCGGCTGTCGCCGGATCGTTGATGCTCGGCGTCGCCACCGGCCTCCTGTGGGCCCCGTGCGCGGGACCGGTTCTCGGCCTCATTCTGACTGGAGCAGCACTGCAGGGAGCCAATGTCGGAACCTCGCTTCTGCTGCTTGCCTATGCGCTTGGCGCGGCGACGTCTTTGATGCTTGCCCTTCTGATCGGCGGCCGGGTTTTTCAGGCCATGAAACGTTCCATCGGGGCAGGGGAATGGATAAGGCGCGGCCTGGGTGTCGCCGTGCTTGTCGCGGTCGCCGCAATCGGCCTCGGCCTCGATACCGGCTTCCTGACACAGGCGTCGCTTGCCAGCACCTCAGCGCTCGAACAGAAGCTGATCGATGGATTGGGCGGCAAGCCGGATCAGGATATCGCTGGAGGCGGCGCGATGAAGCCCTCGACCGTGATGCAGAAGGATGCCGTGCAGAATGGCGCGATGCAGGGCAATCCCGCGATGATGTCTGCCAATCCGGCCGCGATGAGTGGCTTGAGCGCGATGATGATGCAGGGCAAGCCATCGGCGTCCACCGCAGAACAGCTTCCGGTCGAAGGCACCGCTCCGTCGCTCGCAGGCGCGGTTGAATGGCTCAATTCGCAACCCCTGAGCATGGAGCAGCTGAAGGGCAAGGTCGTGCTCGTCGACTTCTGGACCTATTCCTGCATCAACTGCCTGCGGTCTATCCCCTATGTCCGCGCCTGGGCCGAAAAATACAGGGATCAGGGACTTGTCGTGATCGGCGTGCACGCACCGGAATTCGCTTTTGAAAAACGCATCGACAATGTCAAAAAGGCGATTGCTGATCTCGGTATTGTTTACCCCGTCGCCGTCGATAATGACTATGCGATCTGGCGGGCATTCAGTAATCAATATTGGCCGGCGCATCACTTCATCGACGCAAAGGGACAGGTCCGCTACCATCATTTCGGTGAGGGCGAATACGACCGGTCGGAGCGTGTCATCCAGCAGCTTCTTGCGGAAGCGGGAAAGACGGATATCGTCGCGGTCACCGCAAGTGGCACGCAGGCGGCCTCCGACACGGCCGACGTGCAATCGCCGGAAACCTATGTCGGTTACGAACGGGCGCAGAACTTCATCAGTGCCGGCGGGATCGTCAACGATCAGGCCCACGCCTATGTCGAGGAAAAGCCCCGGCGCAACGAATGGGGTCTAACCGGCAACTGGACGGTTGGCGCTGAACATGCGGCATTGAATGACAGCGGCGGCGGCATTTATTATCGGTTCCGGGCCCGGGACCTGCATCTGGTCCTTGGTCCAGGTGCAGATGGCAAGCCGGTGCGCTTCCAGGTTACGATTGATGGCAAGCCGCCGCGTGAAGACCATGGCATGGATGTCGATCCCGATGGAAACGGCACCATTACCGAACAGCGCCTTTATCAACTCGTCCGCCAGAGTGGACCGGTAGAAGATCACACATTCGAAATCCGCTTTCTGGACGCTGGTCCCGAAGCCTATGCATTCACCTTCGGTTGAAAGGAAAAGGTCATGAGACGCATGTTTGCGTGGAAAGCGGTAACGGCAACGCTGGCCGTCGGATCCGCGATAATGTTGGCAAGTCTGAGTGTAGCCTCGGCGCAGGAAGGCATAGCGCTTCCCGCGCCTGCGGCTGATGTTTCCCCAGGCACCGCAGCCACCGAAACGGCGGTTTTTGCGGGCGGTTGTTTCTGGGGCGTGCAGGGTGTCTTCCAGCATGTGAGCGGCGTCAAAAACGCAGTCTCCGGTTATGCGGGCGGCGCAAGGCAGACGGCGAATTATGAAGCGGTTGGCAGTGGCAAGACCGGCCATGCGGAGGCCGTGAAGGTGACCTATGATTCGAAGCAGGTGACCTATGGTCATCTGCTGCAGATCTATTTTTCAGTCGCCCACGATCCGACCGAGCTTAACCGCCAGGGGCCGGATATCGGCACGCAGTATCGTTCCGCCATCTTTCCAGCAAATGAGGATCAGGGCCGTGTGGCGAAAGCCTATATTGCCCAGCTCAACAAGGCACGTCTTTACGACGCGGCGATCGTGACGACAATCGAGCCGGGCCATGCTTTTTATCCCGCCGAAGCCTACCATCAGGATTTCCTGACGAACAATCCGACCTATCCCTACATCGTCTATAACGACCTTCCGAAGCTCGAAAACCTGCGCAAGCTGTTTGCAAGGGATTTTCGCGAGAAGCCCGTGCTGGTCGCCGAGAACGGTATTTGATATCAGCCGTCAACCCAGACGATTAAGGAAGGTGCCGGACATGTTTGAAGCGGTCTCTATCGACACTGCCGACAAGACCGAGTTTTACCGCGCGCTCGCCCAGCAATTGCAGGCCTTGTTTGACGGAGAGGCGGACATGATCGCCAATGGCGCCAACATGTCGGCGCTGATCTATCAGATGATGCCAGACCTCAATTGGGCGGGTGTTTACCTCTTGAAGGGCGAGCAGCTGGTTCTTGGGCCCTTCCAGGGAAAACCTGCCTGTGTTCGCATCCCCGTTGGCCGCGGCGTTTGCGGCAGCGCCGTTGAGCGGAAGTCGTCGATCCTTGTTGAGGATGTCCACGCTTTCCCTGGCCACATCGCCTGTGACGCAGCCTCGCGCTCGGAACTGGTCGTCCCGATTTTTCGGGACGGTGCGACGATCGGTGTCATCGATCTCGATAGCCCTTTGCCGTCACGTTTCGATGCTGACGATCAGGCGGGTATCGAAAGGCTGGCGAAAATCTTCGCAGGTTCATTTTAGGCTGCAAGGAGAGGCCGCGGCTTGCAGAGGGGCGGTTCTGAAACGATCCGTCCTTCAGGCCAACTGGTCTTCCATGCCAAGAAAGCTGGTCGGCGTCATGTTCGTGACCTGCCGAAAGGCATGTGAGAACGAGGCGGTACTGGAAAAGCCGAATTCGGCCGCCACCCTGGCGATAGGGTTTCCTCTGGCGAGGTGATCCATGGCCTGCACGATACGAGCCCGTTGCCGCCAGGCCTTAAATGTCAGGCTTGTCTCTAAAGGAAAAAGCCTGCTCAGGGTTCGGACCGATGTCGCGGCTCTCGAGGCCAGTTCCTCAATGTTCAATCTGTTTTTATGGTCGTCGAGAGCCATATTGGCGACACGTATTCCGATCGTGCTCGTTGGCAGCGGCAGGAATGTGGGGGCATGGGCGGTGGATGTCAGTTCGTGTAGCATGAGCCTTGCAATGAGTTCGGCCTTCTCCTCCTCGATCTCGGCAACGAAAGCCGCCTCGAGCAGGGATTGCATGAGCGGGGTAACATGCAGGGCAAATGTACGCTCAAGCGGCATCGGCGGCGCCCATGCTCGCGCTGCCGATGGCTCCCAATGAACCATCCATAATTCCGCATCCGTCAGGACATCGACGCGATGGGCAACGCGGGCCGGAATCCAGACTGCGAGCTGGGAGGGCACCAACCACCGGCCCTCTTCGGTATGGACCTGCACCATGCCGGATGCCGCAAAGGTCAGTTGCGCCTCGTCATGGGCATGGATTGGCAAGCCGCCGCCGCGCGGCTTGAAGCCTCTTTGGAACATAAACGGACGTCCGGGCATGATTGGCCTCTCAGCGATGTCGATTGGCGGCACATCGATAAGGTGTTTGGCTAGCATGGAAGATGTCGATGGTCGAGGACTCATCGAAGCCGGAACAAAGGTGAGTGAAGATATGAAATCAGTGGTCATCAACGAATATGGCGACAACGCCGTGCTTACAGTTGCCGATGTTGAACGTCCGGAGCCGGGTCCCGGCGAGGTTTTGGTAAAGGTGCATGCGGCGGGCGTGAACCCCATCGACTGGAAGATCCGCAGCGGCGCCGGCCAGCGGATGGGCATGACCCTGCCGATCCATCTTGGTGGCGAGATCGCCGGCATTGTTGAAAAGCTTGGACCGGGCGTCGGCGAATTCAAACTGGGCGACGGTGTTTACGGCATCATCAAGGCCGGCGGGTTCTCGGAATATGCGGTCGCCAAAGTGACGGATATCGCAGGCAAACCTTCCAACCTGGAGTTCATCGAGACGGCTGCGGTGCCGCTCGGCGCCTTGACCGCGTGGCAGGCACTGTTCGATGTGGCCGGCCTTTCAAATGGCCAGCGCCTGCTCGTCACCAACAGCGCGGGCGGCGTCGGTTCTCTGGCTGTGCAGCTTGCCAGGGCGAGAGGGGCGCATGTCACCGCAATGGCGTCCGGTCGGAACGAGGGATACGTCCAAAGCCTCGGCGCGGACGAGTTTATCGACTATACGAAGCAGCCCTTCGAGCTGGTCGCTCACGATATGGATGTCGTCTTCGACACGGTTGGAAGCGACACGTTCAAGCGGGCGTTCGCCACTCTCAAACAGGGCGGTTTTCTGGTAACGGCGGTGGCTTTCCCCAGCGAAGAGGACAAGCGCCATGGCATCGGCGTCGCGCGTGTGCAGTGCAAGCCCGATGCGGAACAGCTCGCATCCATCCGCAAACTGGTCGAGCAGGAGAAGGTACGGCCCCATGTGGCAACCGTCCTGCCGCTTGCGAGCATAGGGCAAGCGCTGGAACTGTCCGAAAGCGGGCGCACCCGCGGCAAGATCGTTCTGCAGATCAACAGCTAGGGACAGCGGTTTCGCATCCGCATGGATGGAGGCTCCGGCTCACGCCGGAGCCTTTTCCTGGTCCGAAACATTGTGATCGGGTTCTGGTTACCAGCGCGGCACGCGTCTTTCATAGGCTGGATCGAAGAGCTTCATGTAAGCCGTGTCATCACGCTCTTTCATCGCTGTCTGCTCATAGAGTGCGGCAAGTTCGGAAAGCTTCTGCCGGTCGAGCGTGACGCCAAGTCCCGGTCCCTCGGGTACATCCAGCCGGCCACCCCGGAACGTGAATGGCGTTCCTTCGATGACGTCGACACCCGTCCATGGGTAATGCGTGTCGCAGTCGAAACTCAGGTTTGGCGTTGCCGCGGCCACGTGGATCATTGCCGCAAGGGTGATGCCAAGGTGGGAATTGGAATGCATGGAAACGCCAAGCCCCAATGTCTCGCAGACTTTTCCAAAATGGGTCGAGGCGCGCAGTCCTCCCCAATAATGGTGATCGGACAGCACGATCTGGACCGCGTTTTTGCGGAAGGCCGTGGCGATCTGGTCGAATTCCAGAACGATCATGTTGGTGGCGAGCGGGATGGACGTCGCGGCTGCCACCTGCGCCATCTGGTCCATGCCGATGACCGGATCCTCCAGATATTCCAGAACATTTTCGAGCTCGCGGGCAATGTAAATCGCCGTCTCCACGGTCCAGCCACCGTTGGGGTCAATCCGCAACGGATGATTGGGAAAGGCTTCCCGGAGCTTCAGCATCGTCTCGATCTCAAGATCGGGATGCAGAACGCCGCCTTTCAGTTTCAGCGACTGGAAACCGTATGTGTCGACCATCCTGCAGGCTTCGCCAACCATCTGGTCCGGTGTGAGAACCTCTCCCCATTCATCTGGGGCCTCGCCGATGTGACCCGCAAATTTGAAAAACAGATAGGCGCTGAAGGGAACGCTGGTGCGAACCGCGCCGCCAAGCAGGTCAGAGACCGGCCGCCCGAGAAGCTTGCCCTGAATGTCGAGGCAGGGGACTTCGAAGGCCGAGGCGACCACGTCCGTCAACTTGTGATCAGCCACCGCCGATTTGGCATTGATGCCGCCGCTGCCCGGCAATGCGGCGATGACGCGGGATTTCAGCGCGTGAAGATGAAACGGGTCCAGCCCGATGAGCGCCGGTGCCGCGCGCCGCAACCCGTCCAGCGCCTTGATGCTGCCGTAGCTTTCCCCGAGGCCGACCGTGCCGTCGTCGCATATAACCTCGATGACGGTACGCAATGCATGGGGCTGATGTACGCCCTTGCAGTTCAGCAGCGGCCTGTCAGGAATGGCGACCGGCGTGAGGTGAATTTCGGCTATGCGCATCAAAAAGCTCCTTGTCGCCACCAGCTGCGCGCAGCTCTCAGCGCATCGTCCAGCGGTGGCAGTTCGGGATGCCAGTGGCGTTCCCATTCCAGACTGAGGGGGATGTATCGTTCGCTCGACTGTAAAATCGAAAGCAGTTCCGCCATGGGAAAATCACCCTGGCCGGGCAAAACATAGCGTCGCCGACCATCGCTATCCGTCTTGCTGTCCTTGACGTGCAGATGGACGATGTTTTTCGCGATATGGTGCCAAAGGGTCTTAAGATCGCTGCCTTTGGCCCAGGTGTGGTGGGTGTCCCATAAAATCCGTGCTGTCGGCACGCGTTCGATGAAGGTGAGAAGCTGATCGAAATCCGCCAGCGCATCGTGGGTCTCGATCATCAGATCGACATTCAACCCGCGGGACTGCCGTAGAGCACGCCAGTCCTCCAACAGCGCTGCTGCGCGGTTTATCTCGTCCGGTGTCAACCGTTTGCCACCGTCGAAGATGCGCAAATGGGAAATGTCAGCAGCTTCTGCCCAGCCAATGAAAGGCTCGATGGCGGCGAGATCGGTACTTCCGAAGAGCCGAATGGAGGTGTTGAGAGCGGCAATCTTCAGATCGCGTTCGGCCAGAAATGCTGCAAACGCCGCAGGTGTGCCAAACTCGGAGGCGAGGGCCGGGATCAGCTCGACCGTACCGGATAATGCGCGCAATTCCACGGTCACAATACCGTGCCGTTGCGCCAGATCGGCCGTCTCATGAAGGCTGAGCTCGGAGCAGCCGAGGGTCGAAAAGCAATGCTGGAAAATGGTCATGCCATACGCTCCATATCCCGCTTGTGAACTGGATGAAGCGGGGCAAGCCCCGCGATGAAACGCTCGATCTCGGTGATGGCGAGATCGGAAAGCGCCCGCAATTCATTTCCCAGTGACCCGGCGATATGCGGCGTCAGGACGACATTGGGCAAATCGTAAAACGGGCTGTCCGTGGGCAATGGTTCCGGTTCCGGTGTATCGATGAGAATGCGCAACCGCCCCGAAACCGCCTCTGTCAGCAATGCGTCATGATCGACCAGCCAGCCCCGCGCCGTATTGATGAAAATGGCATGATCCGCCATCAGCGCCAGCTCGCGGGCGCCAATCATATGGCGGGTTTCAGGCAGGATCGGTGCATGCAGGGAAACGACGTCGGACCAGGCGAGAAGCGCGTTGAGCTCCATTTTCGTCGCGCCAAGTGCCGCCGCCTCATCCACCGAAAGAAAAGGGTCGTAAACGGCGATTTCGAATTTGCTGCGCGCCAGCATCTCCATGACCAGCCGACCAATTCGTGAAGCGCCGACAATGCCGATCCTGCGGGCATGATTGCCGAGATAGGGCAGGCTCATGCCACGCCTGCTGCCAAACCCACCGGTGCCGCGCTCGGCCCTGTGTTCGTCGCGCAGACGAAACACATCCTTGCCGCACATGATGATGGCCGCATAGGTAAATTCGGCAACCGGAACAGCCATGGCGGATGCCGCCGTGGTGATGAGAATATCGGATGTTTCCCAGAATTCGGTGGGTGCAACCGTGCGCACCGAGGATGCGGCATAGGCAATCATTTTTAACTTTGGCGCACGGGCGAGGCGCTCGCGTGTCAAGGAAGGTGTACCCCAGGCAGCCAGCAGGATATCCGCTTCGGCCAGCGCCTCGGCCCCCGCTGCCGTGTCGAAATCCGTATAGGGGAAACCGGGGATGATATCCGTCACCGCATTCAACCGTGCCCATTCGCGCGCACCGAAGAAACCTTCCGGTAGTTCCCTGCGCATGGCGATTAAAAGCCGTGGTTTCTTCTGAAATTGTCTCATGCGCGCACCGGACTTGAAACAGGACGAATATCGATGCGGTCAACCTCGATTTCGATCGGTCGGGAACCGGGCCGCAGGATGACATCGAGAAAAAGCTCCGGAGGCGCTTCACCTGGCCTGAGTTTCAACGGAGGAGTTCTGAGCGCTCCGCTCCATTGGGCGGGCGGGAAAGGGAAAAGCGAACCCTCTTCCGCGCGGAAAGGCGCAAGTGCGACTGCTTCCTGCCCTTCGGTTGCAGCATCTTTCAGCCGGAGCGATATTCCGAGCACGTCCCCATGCGCCGGCACCTCTACATCGCATATCGCCTCCACCCAGAAGCCTGTGCCCGGATGGACAAGCTGCCCGCCGAGGCTATGGCTTTGTTCACTCGTTTCCGTGACTGTCAGGGCCGAAAAATCCGATGCCAGATTGCCTGTCGGGTTGTTTACCGGGTCGAAACGGTCGTCTTTTGACAGGATGCGGGCCGGCGCGCGCGGCACGATCGTTTCGAGATAGGTCGCAAGCCGCTTTCCGACGGCAAAGGCGCCGGAAACGGCAAAATGGGTGCCGTCATCGGAATAGCCGCGATAGGGCTCGCCAAATTCACTTTCGGGGTCAACCCACGCCGAATTCCAGTCGAAGACATGGCAATTGGCGTGGCTGGCAGCAAATTCGATGCTCTGCCGGTTGATCCAGTGCGCCTTTGCCCGTTCCGCACCGCCGGCCGGCCATTTCCCAATGCCCCGTGCGAGGATCGGAAGCAGGATGACCACCTTGCCCGCGTCGAGCAGAGCCGAGACGATCCGCGCCCGCGTATCGGCAATCGTCTGGCGTGTTTCCACCATCATGTCATTGGTGCCGGCATCGACAATGATCAGATCGAAATCCGATTGCAGCAGTCGCGGCAGCCGCCGTTCAATCTCGATCGCTTTCTGGCCGGACACCCCGAAATTGAGGCCGGAAAAGAACCGGCTGACACCCCGCCGGTTGCTCGGCTCCCAGCCGGGCGGCACGGATGGATCGTGGTGAACGGGGCAGCAAAGCCTGCCATGCGACAGGACCTCGGCCCAGCTCATCCAGCCGCGTGCCGATGTGGCAAGCGAGCTGGCGTCGCCGATATGGTTCTGCTGGACGAGCGAGGTGCCGAGAATGGCAATCCGGCTCGCCCTTGGTAACGATACGGACATGGTTTTACCGGGATATCAGGAGAACAGGACGCCGCCATTGATGTCGTAGCAGGCGCCGGTGATATAGGCGGCATCGTCGGATGCGAGGAAAGCCACCAGGCCGGCAACGTCTTCGCTCGAGCCTTCCCGCTTCAGCGATGTGGCGCCGGCCACCCTTTCACGTACCTCGGGTTTGGTGAAGGTGTCATGGAAGGTGGTCGAGATCATGCCCGGGCAAACGGCGTTTACGCGAATGTTCGGGCCGGCTTCCTTGGCAAGGCCACGGGTGAACGTCATCACGGCACCCTTGGAGGTCGCATAGGCTAGCGCGCCCGGACCGCCGCCGTCACGGCCCGCCTGCGACGAGAAGGTAACGATCGCCCCGCCCTTTGCCATTTTTGGCAATGCGGCCTTGGCCGTCAGGAACAGCGACGTCAGATTGACGTCGAGGACCTGATGCCAGAAGGCTTCATCCATATCCGCAATTGTCTTGCGGGCGATAAGGCCACCGGCAACATGGACGAGGCCATGGATCTCGCCGAATTTGTCCGAGGCAGCAGAAATCGCGGCCTCGACTTCGCTTGCATTTGTCAGGTCGGCCTTGATTGCCAGAGCCGAACCGCCAAGTTTTTCGATTTCGGCAACGGCCGTGGCCGCACCCTCGGCCGCACCATTATAGGTAAGAACGACATTGGCGCCTTCCTTTGCAAAACGAATGGCGCATGCCCGGCCGATATCCCGGCCGGCGCCGGCGACAACAACGGTCCTGTTGGTAAAACGCTGCATTTGAAGAACCTCGTATGGTTAGAATTGCTTGGGAAGGGAGAGCTTGAAACGCTCGTCATCGACATCGCTGAAATAGATGTCGGTCGAAAATCCCTGGTCGTCGATGAAGCTGAAGATGCGCTTCGGCTCCTTCAGGCTGTAAGGCACGAGAAGGGTGACAAGGCGATGCCGGGTGGCGGCTGGAACCGTGGCGCAGACATGGTGGTGAATGTCGAGTCCCTCGAACTCTTTCGGATCGATGTCGGGGAAGCCCTCGACGGCGCTGATCTGTGGCGTGCCGGCTGACGAATAGACGAACTGTCCGTAAAAGCCCGCTTTCTGACCATTGTAGCGGAAGCTCGACCTGCCGGTCTGCGGTGCTCCAATCGTGTGGCAAAGCCATTGCAGTTCCTGTGGCTCTGAACATTCGACCTCATCGACAATCACGAAATAGCTGTCGTTGACGAAGTGGATTTCGCGCAGCACCTTTTGAACCAGCGGGTTCGCAACCTGGTAGGCGGCGGTTGCATCGCCGACGATGCGAACATGGCCGGGCTTTTCCTCGACCGAAACGATGCGGCCGGCGGCGCGGCGGGCAAGCGCCTTGTCCTTTTCGGCATATTGTCCCTTGCCGCCGATCAGCACGGCGTTTTTCGACCGTGTCTGGCGACGCCAGTTCAGATGCATCTGCGAATTGAACGCTACGTAATAGCCGGACTGGATCGCCAGATCCTCGCCATGGGCATAGAGGACAAAGGCATTCTGGTCGCCATGGCTGTGGCTCAGTGAACCATAGGGGCTGGATTTGAAGACAAATTGCAGATGCCGGTCCGGGTCTTCCATGTGCTTCTGGATGGTCGCCCAACCGATATCGTCGAAAACCGCGAGTGCGGGTAAATCGGCCGGTGAAACGGCTTCCACCTGTTGGTAGTCGTGGCGATAGACGAGATCGTCGAAGTTCAGATCCCACCAGCCGTAATTGTAAAAGGCCATTTCCGTGCCCGTCGCATCGGTCTTGATGTGATCGAAATACCATTGATAGTGGCCGTTGCCGGTAACGCCGGCAAATTGGCGGACGTTGTAGCCGAGCTTCAGGCCGGGAAGGTCGCCGAGCGTGGAGTCGTCGCCGAAATTGGCGCGACGGGTTCCCGGCGCCTTGGTATAAAGCGGGAAGCGCCCGGTATTCTGGAAAAACGGCCGCTGATAGAGATCGTAACCCATATAGGAACGGATCAGATTGGCAGCCTCGATGAGATAGGCCATGCCGGTCATCCAGTAGTGCGGACCTTCCGCCCAGCCACCATCGGTTCCGGCCCATGGGGAATAGAGGGTGGCGAGGAATTCAACGGTATAATCGAGCCATTCGCCTGCCTCGTCGCTTTCGCCCCGCAACGCGATGCAGGCCGGTGTCAGGACTGCCGAAAGCGAGCGAACCGCATGGCTGTCATAGGGAAACACGTGGATGCGGGCATGCGCGATGACATGGTCGGCAACCTCGCGTGTCCGTTCAAGCAGAACCGAACGCACGGTTTCTCGCTCGTCTTCGCTCAGATGGTCGTAGAGCCAGTCGTAACCCCAGGCGAGTGCGACGACGACACGGAAACCCGCCTCGTCATTATAGGCCCGGGAGGTCGCGCCTTTCGGATCCCAGCCGGCGACCGCCAGCAGCCACTTGCGGGATGCATCGAGCAGATCGTCGCGTCCAAGCACACGGCCCGCTATGGCCAGATGCCGGATCGCATAGATCACTTCCTGGCAGTCAATATACATCTGCCGCCAGAGTGTCGCGACGCGCATATTGTTGGGATAGGGCTGTGGTTCCGGCATGACCGGCCGCTCCAGCCAGGGTTTGACCGATTTTTCGTAGAATTCGGACCAGCCGCAATGGTTGGGGTCCTTTGCCACGGCGTCCGCGAAGGCGCTCAACTGCTCGGGATTGAGCCACAGCCTTGGATGGCTGGCATGGGCGGCGGCATGGCGCGCCTGCCTGCCGGGCAGCGGCGTTTTCGGCAGCGACGCGCCGATCTCGAAGCTGCGCACGGTGCTCCAGTTGGACTCCGGCGTTGCGGTGGTCTCATCCCACAGCGCATAACACCAGTGATAACGGCCTTCCGGCAAGGCCTCATCCGGCGTGAAGAAATTCCAGGCGAGATCTTCGAAGACGAGTGTTTTTTTGTCGGCGAAACCGGGATCGGTAGAAATGCGCAGCACGTAACGTGCGCCGTCGTCGATATCGGGTAGCCATGAAAAGCGCGGAGGGTTCTCCGTCGGTGGTGCTTCTTCGCTCGGCTCGTAGCCAATGGTCAATGAACCCGGCCGGGGTTCATCGAGAAGTGTCTGTCTGGATATGGCCGGGGCAGAGGGACGCATTGCGCTCTAACTCCTATGAAAACGGAAGGAAAAGGATGGCGGCGACAAGGCCGCCATCACGGTCGAAGGGTTTATTGCGCGGCCTTGTATTGACGGTCATAGGCCGATTGCATGATCTTGATGACCTCGTCGTAGCCGAGTGCGGTGAGGCGCTTCTTGTAGGCGTCCCAGCCGGTATCGACGTCCTGCGCGCCGAGAATCCAGGTCTGCTGCATCTCGGTCATGTAGGTGAGGATGCTCGGCCAGTAGCGGTCGAAGGTCGCCTTTTCCTCGGCGTTCAGGGAAACCCCCATGAACTCGTCCTTGAGGCAATTGCACTTCTCGTACATGTCGATGCCTTCGAGCGCGATCTTGTTCGTCCACTGGCGCTCATATTCGTAGTCCATCCAGTATCCGCGCGGGATCGCCGCACCGACGGCCCATAGCTGGGCATTCACCGGATCCTTGTTGGCGAGGATTTCCTTCTTGAATTGCGGCTTGCCGTCGACCATCTCGTAGGTCAGGCCCTCGACGCCGAAATTCGACAGGATGCGGCCCTGCTGCGAGAACCAGAAATCGAAATATTTGATGGTTTCGACCGGGTGCTCATTGGTCGCCGAAATGGCCCAGCCGACGGGCTGGACACGCAGGCGGCGGGAATCTTCGAAGCGCTGGCCGGAGACCGTTTTTGGCGGCAGCATCGGCTTTAGCGCAAAGCCCTCGATCTTGGGCGACAGCGCATCATTGTAGGTCGAGGTGCTGGCGAACCAGTCATGTGTCATGCCGCCGAGATTGTTGCCCAGAAGATATTCGCGCGAGCGCGCGCCGCGGGTGAAAATCTCCTTGTCGATCAGGCCTTCCTTGTACCACTTGGCAACATTGGAAATCCCGGTCTTGTAGTTTTCCTCCGCCCAGGGGTGACGCAGCTGCCCGTCATAAACGGCGAAGTCACC
Organism: Agrobacterium sp. GW821-FHT14E08; assembly: GCF_058803865.1. Classification (NCBI taxonomy): domain Bacteria; kingdom Pseudomonadati; phylum Pseudomonadota; class Alphaproteobacteria; order Hyphomicrobiales; family Rhizobiaceae; genus Agrobacterium; species Agrobacterium sp. GW821-FHT14E08. The sequence goes on from NZ_JBXAPJ010000007.1 coordinate 36,634, forward strand.
ATAACGTTCGGATCCGGACACGCGCGCATCCCACAGATTGATGAGGCGGACGGCATCGATTTCCTCGCGGGCGAAATAGGGAACCTCATCCTTGAGGCCGTTGCCGTTCGGGTCCTTGTCGCGGAAGGCTTTCAGAACCTCATAGACTTCTTCCGGCGTTTCCGGCTGCTTGAGGCCAAGCTTGTCGAGCCAGTCCTGACGGATAAACCAGCCGCGCGAGAACTTGCCATCAGGCACATAGGGAATGAAATAAAGCTTGCCGTCCGGTCCGGAGATGGCGTTGCGGATTTCCTTGTGGCTGTCGAAGAAGGCTTTGAGGTTGGGGGCGTTTTCCTCGATCAGCTCATCAAGCGGAATGAACGCGCCCTCCAGCCCGTAGCGAATGAAGTCTTCCTTCAGTCCGCCGGAGGCGTCACCGCCGACGATATCGGGCAGGTTGCCAGAGGCGATCAGAAGGTTGAAGGCATCGCGGCTGCTGGTGGTTGCCAGCGACGCCACGTTGCGGACATGGATGTTGGTGATTTCCGCCGCCTTCTGCTCTACCGGCCATTTTTCCGAATAGACGTATTTGTCGCGGAAGTGGAAATGGATCGTCAGTTCCAGCGGGTCTTCGGTGATCTTGCCTGAATCCTGTGCCGATGCCGGCAAGGCCAGGGTCGCGGCTGTCATCAACGCCAGTAGGGGCGCGCCTTTTCGTAGTGCTCTCACAGGTTCTCCTCCCTTGTGCTGCTACTCTTTCACTCCGCCCAGCAGAATTCCTTTGGTGAAATACTTCTGCGCGTAGGGGTAAATGATGAGGACGGGAATGATGGAAGCGATCATGATCGCTGACGTCACCGTCTCGAACGAATAGTGGGCGGTGAGCAGGCTCGAGGCGAATTCGTCGTTCGAGTTCAGATCGACGATGACGCGCTTCAGATAGACCTGAAGCGGGATCTTTTCCTCGCCGCGCAACAGCACCATGGCCCAGAAATAACCGTTCCAGCGCGAGACGATGCAGAACAGCGCAACGGTGACGATGGCGGGTTTCGACAGTGGAATGAATACCTTCCACAGCAGCTGCAATTCGCTGGCGCCATCCATCTTGGCGGCCTCTTCGAAGGATTTAGGCACGGCTTCGAAAAAATTGCGCAGCAGAATGACGTTGAACGCATTGGCGGCAAACCCGAGAATGATGCCGAAGCGGCTGTCGAGAAGCCCGAGATCGCGCATGTTCAGGAAGAAGGGGATCATGCCGGCGTTGAACCAGAGCGTAAATGCGATGGCGATGTTAAAGAAGGTGCGACCACGCAGGCGTTTGCGCGAAAGGGCATAAGCTCCGGGGATCATGATCAGCAGGCTCATGAGCGTGCCGCCGAAGGTGTAGATGAAGGTGTTGCCATAGGCGACCCAGAACATCCTGTCGGACAAGACCCGGTCATAGGCGGCAAGCGTGACGTCGACCGGCCAGAGCGTGACGCGGCCGGCGGTGACGGCGGCGCCCGAGGAGAGCGAGACCGACAGCACGTAAATGAAGGGATAGAGCGTCGACAGGACGAACAGGCCGAGAAGAATGGCGTTTGCCCAGCCGAAAATCTTGTCGCCGCGGGAATAGAGATTGAAGTTTGCCATGTTTCAGCTCCTCACCACAGCGATGTCGACGAGACTTTTCGGCTGATGCGATTGGCCGAATAGACGAGAACGAAAGCGATGACGGCGTTGAACAGTCCGGCGGCCGTGGCCAGGTCGTACTGGGTGCCCTGCAGGCCGGTGCGGTAGATGAAGGTGGAAACGACGTCCGCCGTCTCATAGGTGGATGGGCGATAGAGCAGGATGATATATTCGAACCCGACTTCGACCAGATTGCCGACGCGGATGATCAGCATGATCACGATTGTCGGCAGGATGCAGGGCAGGGTGATGCGCCACATCATCTGCCAGCGCGATGCGCCGTCCACCCGGGCGGATTCATAAAGCGTCGGGCTCACGCCGGCGATGGCGGCGAGATAGACGATGGATTCGAAACCTGCCTCCTTCCAGACCGACGAGCCGATATAAATGGGACGAAACCATTCCGGCTGGGTCAGGAAGTAGATCGGCTCAAACCCAAGGCCTTTCAGCAGAAGATTGACGATACCGATCGATGGCGACAGGAAATTGATGACGATGCCGGCAACGATCACCACCGAAATAAAGTGCGGCAGGTAAACGACCGTCTGAGCCCAGCGGCGTGCGACGCCATTTTGAACCTCGTTGAACATTAGGGCCAGAATGATGGGGACCGGAAAGGCGAAGATCAGTCCAAGGCCGCTGATCTTGATGGTGTTCCAGAAGGAGCGCACGAACATGTCATTGTGGAAGAGTTCGATAAAATTCGCAAAACCGACCCAGGGACTTTTTTCGATACCGCGAAAAATCGAGAAGTCCTGGAATGCGATGACCAGCCCGTACATGGGCTTGTAGAGGAAGACTGCAAACCAGATGAGCATCGGCGCCAGCAGCAGATAGAGCTGCCAGTCGCGGCGCATATCTTCCTGAAGATCGTGGAGGCGTTCCTGAAAGCCCTGTTTCATGCCAGCGCCTCACCTCTGGCCTTCAGCGACCTGCCGGTCGCCGCATCGAAGACGTGGATGCGCGCGGTATCAATACCGAGGCGGTTGACGCCGTTCAGAGTATGGTCGCCATAGAGTGTTTCGGCCTTGGCGATAAATGGCTGGCCATCGGCCGTGCCATGCAGGAGCGCTTCCGCGCCCAGTGGCTCCACGAGGTCGATGCTGCAATTTAATGTTTCACGACCCTCTTCGGTCTCTACCGACATGATTTCCGGTCGCAGGCCTAGCTTGACCGGCTGCCCTTCCGTGGCGTTCTTCGCGAAAGCTTCGGGAATGCTGAAGCGCTGGCCGGAACCGCCCGCAAGCACAACCTTCACGTTGCCGTCCCGCTTCTCGATGGTCCCATCGAGAAGGTTCATCGGCGGCGAGCCGATAAAGCTTGCGACAAACGTATTTGCCGGTTCGAGGAAGACCTCCATCGGCGAGCCGACCTGCTCGATATGGCCGCCATTCATGATGACGATACGGTCGGCGAGCGTCATCGCCTCGACCTGGTCATGGGTGACATAGATGCTGGTGGCCTGCATCCGCTTGTGCAGCAGCTTTATTTCGGCGCGCATGTGGGTGCGCAGCTTGGCGTCGAGGTTCGAGAGCGGCTCGTCGAAAAGGAAGATTTTCGGCCTGCGCACGATGGCGCGACCCATGGCGACGCGCTGACGCTGGCCGCCGGAAAGATCGGCCGGCTTGCGGGCCAGATATTCGGTGAGCCCCAGTATCTGGGCGGCTTCCGCAACGGCCTTGTCGATGGCGGCTCGTTTCTCGCCCCGGACACGCAGGCCGAATGCGATGTTATCGGCGACGCTCAGATGCGGGTAAAGCGCGTAGTTCTGGAACACCATGGCGACATCGCGGTCTTTCGGGGCGATCTTGTTGACCACCCGGCCGTCCATCGAAACGGTGCCGTCCGAGATGTCTTCCAGCCCTGCAAGCATGCGCAGCGTGGTGGATTTTCCGCATCCCGAGGGACCAACGAGGACAACGAATTCCTGCGGCTGTATGGAAAGATTGATACCGTGGACGACTTCGAGAGCGCCGTAGCGCTTGACGACATCGTTGATTTGAACTGCAGACATGAAAGGCCCCTCCTCAAAAGCCTTGAATGTTCAGTCAGGCGTCTTCGACCCCCGTGAAGCGCGCTTCCTCGTGACGCGCGTGTTGACCTGTTCGATGAAGGTCCAGATCTTCGGGTTTCTGGAGAGTTCTGCGATCTTGGTTTCGAGTGATCCGAGATGGCGCTGGACGGCTTCGCGTGCGGCCTCGACATCGCCCGACTCGATGGCGCTTACGATTGCCTCGTGCTCCCCGATCACCTTTTCGGTGCGGCGAACTGCAAAGACGCGCTTCAGGTGGCGCATGCGGTCCATTTCACCTTTCGCCTGATTGACGACGCTCCAGGCGCCGGGAAGGCGGGCTGCTGCGAAGATCGTGCGGTGAAACTCTTCGTCCAGCAGGAAGAAGTCCGTGAATTCCTCGTCTTCGGCTGCCGTGCGCTGCTGGGAAATGCAGGTTTTCAGACGGGCGATATCTTCAAGCGAATGCCGCTTGGTCGCCTCTATGACAGCGCCCTCTTCCAGCTTGAACCGGATGAAGCAGGCTTCCATGTAACGCTGAACGTCAATCGGCGAGATATAGGTGCCGCCCTGCGGCACGACAGTCACGAAACCTTCCTCGGAGAGACGGATGATCGCCTCGCGCACGGGCGTCTTGCTGACGTGAAGCAGCGCAGCGATCTCCTTCTCAGACAGCGCCCGTCCGGGAAGAAGCTTTACCTCGACAATCAGTTTGCGAAGCAGGGCATGAATCCGATTGGTCATGTTCCCGTCAGCCGGCAGATCTTGCGGGGTGACGAGTTCGGACAATGGCAGCGATGGAAATTCGACCGGGTTAGACATATCAATTACCAAACTGAGATATCAGATGTGGTTATGACATATCTGTTGTGTTTTGGTGAGTCAAGCCGCGTTGATCAGCTTGGTGGGTTAGGAGATCAACTTGGCTGAAGGGATCCAAGCTTACCGTGATGCCTCGAGACAGAAGTTTGCTTTTAACGCCAAACGTTTGCAGCACGATTTGGTACCGGAACGCTTGCGGGAGAGTCCTGTCCCACGTACTCGCCTCGATGGCAGATTTGCTAGTGAGGTCGTTCCGGTTGGAACGACCTCATCGCAGTCAAAGCAGAAGATTAGCCGGATAGTAAATGTGCTCGGCCGGACGAGCTTTTCTCTCCAACCCAACGGTCGTCACATCTTTGTTTTCAAACGCTTGAGGATTTCGCTTGCGACTTGATTCGCGGTTGCCGGGTTCTGGCCTGTGATCAATTCACGGTCAGTTACCATGTTCGGTTCGAAGGCCGTCTTGTTGCTGACGAAAATCGCGCCGGCTTGCTGCAGGGCATCCTGGGGATAGAACCTCATCTCACCGCCGCCAAGCAACGGCTTGGCCATTTCTTCTTCCTCATTGCTGAAGACGGTGACCCTGTATCCGGCATAAATCCAGTCGGCGGGGGTCTTCGGGGTCGCACCGGTCTCCAGGCCGTCTTTGAATGTAGCGGCATCGTTCAGAGTGGACATCAGGGCAATCGGCCCATGGCACATCAGCGCCGTTATCTTTCCCTCCGTGTGAAACTGCCGGAGAAGCGCGCCAAGTTCGGGGCTGACCAGCAAATCCTGCATGGGGGCATGTCCGCCCGGAACATAGACCGCGTCGAAATGATCATAACCGATCTGTTCGATGCGCGAGAGGCTAACGACGGGTGAAGCGCGCTCATCCAGTATCTTCAGTTCCGCAAGCAGGGCTTCGCCCGCGCGCATGGCTGCCTCGTCTCCGCCGAAATACATTTTGTCGATCGAGGTCTTGTCGACGGCCGGGATTTTGCCCTTCGGCGTTGCGAAGGTCACCTCGTGGCCGGCGTCGAGAAAGGCCTTCACCGGCTGCATCAGTTCATTGAGATAGAAACCGGTCTTGAAAACCTTGCCGTCCTTGAGATCAAGATGATTTTCGTCCGAGAGCACGACGAGGATGTTGGCAGCTTCGGCCTGCGCGCCGGCGAAGATGAGTGCAAGCGTTGCCGCAAGCGAACGGATCAGTTTCATGTCTGTCTCCTGGGGTGACTGATATCATCGGCGGCGGGGCCGCATGCATTCGATGAAGAGCATTTATTCTCTCCGAAGAAGGCGATAAACATGACGCCGTGGAAATCATCTGTTCTCCAGAGGGTATAATCATGCGGCGTTTCGATTATCTCGGTGACGTGGAGGCTTTTGTCACCGTTATCGACAAAGGGTCGATCAGCGCCGGTGCGGTGGCGCTCTCCACAACGCCATCGGTCCTCAGCAGGGCGATCACGCGCCTCGAAACGCGTCTGGGAACGCAACTGGTGCGAAGGACGACACGGCGTCTCAGCCTGACCGAAGCAGGCCTTGCCTATCTGGAACAGGCTCGAGCGGCTTTCACGATAATCAGCGATGCCGAGCGGGCGGTGCAGGGGCGGGATGGCCCGCTCGGCGGGCGCATACGCATCAGTGTTTCCACGACCTACGGGCATTTCCGGCTACCGGAAAAACTGGCGCGCTTCGCCACCCTTCATCCGAAGGTGCAGATCGAAGTCAGTATTTCAAACCGGAATGTCGATCTGGTCGCCGAGGGTTATGATATCGCCATCCGTCTCGGTCACCTTCCTGACAGCGGGCTTGTCGGTCGCAAGCTGGAGGATGCGCCGCTGCGCCTGGTTGCCTCCCCTGCCTATCTCAAGCGCATGGGTATGCCACGCTCGGTCGACGATCTGGGTCGGCATCAATGCCTTCCATTCATCATGCCCAGTACCGGCCGTCCGGGCGCCTGGCTGTTTTCAGTTGATGGTAAAGATATAGACTGGATGCCGCAGGGCACGGTCGAGGTTTCTGAGGACGTGTTGGGCGTCATGTCCCTGGCCGAGGCGGGCATGGGCATCTGCCAGACCTATGATTTCATTGTACGCGAACGGATCGAACGCGGCAGCCTTGTTGAACTTTTGCCGCAGGCGTCAGGTCGCTCGCGCCCGTTCTCGATCCTTTATGTTCCCCATAGAAGCCTTTCTGCGGCCACCCGCGCGCTCGTCGAGACGCTGCTCGAGTAGCGTATAATGCAAGGGCGCGCAGGGGAATGCCGATCCTGAAGCCTACTCCAGCGCCACCATATAGGCCGGCAGCTGCTCCTCAAAGAATTTCGAGAAAGTGGCGATGCGGGGTGGCAGGGCCTGATAGGGCGGGTAATAGAGCGTCAACCAGAGTTCCGGCGGTGCCCAGCCGGGCAGGACATGAACGAGCCGGCCGCTGCGAATATGCTCGGCGATGTGAAATCCCGGCAGCATCGCCACGCCCGCGCCATCTGCCGCCATATCAGCCAGAACCTCGCCATTATTGGCGCTGAATGCGCGACCGGCAGCGATGGTAAAGCTCGATCCGCCGTCCGAGAGTGCCCAGTTCTCCCGCCGGCTTTCACCGCTATAGGCAAGGCAATCGTCAGGGGTCAATTCGCTTGGATGTTCCATCTGCGTAAACCGGCTGCCCGGTGCCGCCACCAATATTCGCGGCACGGCCCTGATCTTGCGCCAGATGGTGAATTTGTCCGATGGGGCCGACGAGATGCGGATTGCGAGATCGTAGTCGTCGTCGACAATGTTGACGAGGCCGTCCGACAGGGAAATCTCGAAGCACATTTTCGGATAGAGTTCGCGGAAGCCGGACAGGATTGGCGGCAGCACCGTCTTGCCGAGCCAAGTCGGTGCGCTGATCCGCAACCGCCCTTCGTCGGCCTTATGGGCATTGCGGACATCGCGCCGTGCATTTTCGAGCGCCTCGACCGCCGGCTGAATCTGCGCGGCAAAGACAGCGCCATCCGTCGTCAACGACACCTGACGGGTCGTGCGGACAAATAGTTGCACACCCAGATCATCTTCAAGCGCGGCAATCGCACGGGTGACGGCGGCGGCTGTCATGCCCAGTTCGCGGGCGACCTGCGCGAAGTTGCGCTTTTCGGCGGCCATCAGAAACGTTTTGAGAGCTTTGTGATCGTTCATCCGATTATTTCAAAAATTGCAATTCATTCGAGAGAAATATTGCAATTCCGCAATGCAATCAAGCGGGTTACATCTTTGTCATCGAAACGGGCACACCAGCAAGAAAGGCTCCGGCCATGATCAAGGATATCAAGGGTCTGCACCACGTCACCTCCATGGCGTCGGATGCCAGGCAGAACAACAGATTTTTCACCGAAACGCTCGGGCTTCGCCGGGTGAAGAAGACCGTCAACTTCGACGAACCCAGTGTTTATCACCTCTATTACGGTGACGAAAAAGGAACGCCCGGCACGGTCATGACCTATTTTCCCTTTGCCAACATGATGGCCGGTCGTCCCGGCGTCGGCGAAGTGGGCGAGACCCAGTTCTCCATTCCGAAGGGTTCGCTGGGCTTCTGGAAAGAGCGTCTCAGTGCCAAGGGTGCCACCGGCATTCAGGCCGACACGGTCTTTGGCGCCAATCGCCTGCGCTTCACCGGTCCCGATGGCGATGGCCTTGCACTCATCGAAATAGCTGATGACGCTCGTGCTGCCTGGCTGGCTGAGGGTATTTCCGAAGACAACGCCATACGCGGTTTCACCGGCGCGCGCTTCAATCTGAACGACACGGCCGCGACTGAGGAACTTCTTCACTTCATGGGATATGAACGGGCAGAAGTCGAAGGCAATGTTACGCGCTTCATCGTTCCCGGGGGCAACGGGGCCGATACGATCGATCTCGCAACCCTGCCAAAGACGCCCTTTGCCCGTCCTGGAGCAGGCTCTGTCCACCATATCGCCTTCGCAGTCGAAAACCGCGAAAAGCAGCTCGAAGTCCGCAAGGCGCTGATGGATACCGGCTATCAGGTTACCCCCGTTATCGACCGTGATTATTTCTGGGCGATCTATTTCCGCACACCGGGCGGCATCCTGTTCGAGATCGCCACCAACGAACCCGGCTTCGACCGGGACGAGGATACGGCGCATCTCGGCGAAGCACTCAAGCTGCCGAACCGCTATGAGCCGTTCCGCAACCAGATCGAGGCAAATCTCGCTCCTCTCGCTGCGTAAACCGGGCGTGTAACCCACACCCACTGATCGATACTTCCGCGCCTTTTCAAGACGGCTGCCCGTGCCGGGCAGCCGATTGGCGAAGACTTGTCAATTTCCACCGCCGCAGATCGGCAATCACCACCAGAACGGAGAAACGAAAATGTCCAAGCTCGAAGTCCTGACCCCCGCCAACAGCCAGCTCATCTTCATCGACCAGCAGCCGCAGATGGCTTTCGGTGTGCAGTCGATCGACCGCCAGACCCTGAAGAACAATGTCGTCGGCCTCGCCAAGGCGGCAAAGATTTTCAATATCCCGACGACGATTACCACGGTCGAAACGGAAAGCTTCTCCGGCAATACCTTTCCGGAGCTGCTCGCGGTCTTCCCGGAAAACGACATTCTCGAGCGCACCTCGATGAATTCCTGGGATGACCAGAATGTCCGCGATGCGCTGGCGAAGAATGCGGCGGCCGGCCGCAAGAAGATCGTCGTCTCCGGCCTCTGGACGGAAGTGTGCAACACCACCTTCGCGCTCTCCGCGCTCCACGATGTCGCGGATTACGAGATCTACATGGTGGCGGACGCCTCCGGCGGCACCTCCGTCGATGCGCATAAATATGCGATGGACCGCATGGTGCAGGCCGGCATCATTCCCGTCACCTGGCAGCAGGTGCTGCTCGAATGGCAGCGCGACTGGGCACGCAAGGAAACCTATGACGCCGTCACCTCGCTGGTGAAGGAACATTCCGGCGCCTACGGCATGGGCATCGACTATGCCGTTACCCATGTCCATGGCGGCGAAGAGCGCGTCAAGCACGGCAAGCGCATCGGCCCCAACCCGGCCAAGAAATAAGCTTTCAACCGCGCCGCACCGGCAGGATCGACATCCAGGCCGGTGCGGCTTTCACCCATCGAGGAGGTTCCCATGAAAGTCTATCTTCTGTCCCTTGGCGCCGGCCTGCTGGTCGGCATCGTTTACAGCCTGCTCAATGTGCGCTCTCCCGCACCGCCCATCATCGCTCTCGTCGGCCTGCTCGGCATCCTGGTTGGCGAGCAGATCATTCCCTTCGCGAAGACGATCGCCGGCAAGGAACCGGCCGTCGTTTCGTGGATCAACCAGATCAAGCCGCACATGTTCGGCCATATGCCGAAGGGTGGCGCTGAAACCACGGGTCTCGCCGAAGTTAAACAGCCGATCGAGCGGGAGAGAGGCTGATGCCGACACGACGCACCTTTCTTGGCGCGGCTTCGAGCCTTGCCTTTCCGAATCTGTTTTCACCGGCTAAGGCCGCTGATCCCATCAAGACCGGAGGTTCTTCCATGCATCCAGATACGATCCTTCACAATGGCCGCTTCACGACGCTCGACCGCGGCAATCCGAATGCAACGGCAGTCGCCATCAAGGACGGCCTGTTTCTGGAGGTGGGAAGCGACGCCGAGGTCATGGCCCTTGCCGGGCCGGATACGAAGATCATCGATCTGAAGGGCAAGCGGGTTCTGCCCGGCCTGGTCGACAACCACACCCATGTCGTTCGCGGCGGCCTGAACTTCAACATGGAACTGCGCTGGGACGGCGTGCGCTCACTTGCCGATGCCATGGACATGCTGAAGCGTCAGGTGGCGATCACCCCGGCGCCGCAATGGGTGCGGGTCGTCGGCGGCTTCACCGAACATCAGTTCGTCGAAAAGCGCCTGCCGACCATCGAGGAAATCAATGCGGTAGCGCCGGATACGCCGGTCTTCCTGCTGCATCTTTACGACCGGGCGCTGCTGAATGGCGCAGCCCTTCGCGCCGTCGGCTACACGAAGGACACGCCGAACCCGCCCGGCGGCGAGATCACCCGCGATGCGAACGGCAATCCGACCGGCCTGCTGCTGGCCAAGCCGAATGCCGGCATCCTCTATTCGACGCTCGCCAAGGGGCCAAAGCTGCCGCTCGATTATCAGGTCAATTCCACCCGCCACTTCATGCGTGAGTTGAACCGGCTGGGCGTGACCGGCGTGATCGATGCTGGCGGCGGCTTCCAGAATTATCCTGACGATTACGAGGTGATCCAGAAGCTGTCGGATGAGAACCAGATGACGGTTCGGCTGGCCTACAATCTCTTCACGCAGAAGCCGAAACAGGAGAAGGAGGATTTCCTCAACTGGACGTCATCGGTCAAATACAAGCAGGGCAACGACTATTTCCGGCACAATGGCGCAGGCGAAATGCTGGTCTTTTCCGCTGCCGATTTCGAGGATTTCCGCCAGCCGCGACCGGACATGCCGCCGGAAATGGAAGGCGAGCTCGAAGACGTCGTCCGCATTCTGGCGGAAAACCGCTGGCCGTGGCGTCTGCACGCCACCTATGACGAGACGATTTCGCGGGCGCTGGATGTCTTCGAAAAGGTCAACCGGGACATTCCGCTCGAAGGCTTGAACTGGTTCTTCGACCATGCCGAAACCATTTCCGACCGCTCTATCGACCGTATCGCAGCCCTTGGCGGCGGCATCGCAACCCAGCACCGCATGGCCTATCAGGGTGAATATTTCGTCGAGCGTTACGGTCAGGGCGTGGCGGAAGCCACCCCGCCGATTGCGCGGATGCTGGAAAAGGGTGTGAACGTTTCGGCCGGTACGGATGCGACGCGCGTCGCCTCCTATAATCCGTGGGTGTCGCTGTTCTGGATGGTGACGGGCAAGACGGTGGGCGGCATGCAGCTTTATCCGCGCGCCAATTGCCTCGACCGCGAGACGGCGCTGCGCATGTGGACGGAAAAAGTCACCTGGTTCTCCAACGAGGAAGGCAAGAAGGGCCGCATCGAAAAAGGCCAGTTCGCCGATCTCGTGGTGCCGGACAAGGATTATTTCTCCTGCGCGGAAGATGAGATTTCCTTCCTCACCTCGGAACTGACCATGGTGGGCGGCAAGGTCGTTTATGGCGCCGGCGACTTCAGGACGCTGGATGAAAGCAATATTCCGCCGGCGATGCCCGACTGGTCGCCTGTGCGAACCTTCGGCGGTTATGCCGCCTGGGGTGAGCCGCAGGGCGCTGGAAAGAACTCGCTCAGACGCGCAGCCATCACCTCCTGCGGCTGCGCCAATGATTGCGGCGTTCACGGCCATGACCATGCCGGCGCATGGACGTCGAAATTGCCGATTGCCGATCTGAAGGGCTTCTTCGGAGCGCTGGGCTGCTCCTGCTGGGCAGTCTGAGCCCGGCCAGCGGAAAAATCCACCGGGCAGCGGATCGCCGCTGCCCGGCCTGCTCAAGAATATTGCGAAATACGCAATTATATAGAAACTATTGATGCAATTGTTGGCGATAATCCTTTGCGCCAATATCGCTCCATCAGATGAACGCAGCGCCGCTCGAACCGACCGGCCAGATCGCAGGAGCAAAAAATGACTGAGCCATCTTCAACCCTTCGCCCTCGCGGGCTTCTCGCCGATATCGTTGCCGCGCCCGTAACGAAAACCCTCGCGCTTCTGGCGCTCTGCTCGGCCTATATTCAGGGGCCGCTGACCAAGATCTTCGACTTCCCCGGAGCGATTGCCGAGATGAGCCATTTTGGCCTTCAGCCGGCGGTCGCATTCGCTGTCGTCGTCATCCTGTTCGAGCTTACCGCCTCCGCTCTGGTGGTGTCGGGCTTCCTGCGCTGGGCCGGCGCTCTGGCGCTGGCAGGCTTCACGCTTCTCGCCACCTTCATCGCTCTCCGTTTCTGGGAAATGGCGCCCGGCATGGACCGCATGATGGCCACCAACGCCTTCTTCGAGCATCTTGGCCTTGCCGGCGCCTTCATCATCGTCGCTGCAATCGATCTCACGAAAGGAACAGGCAAATGAGTGCCGCAAAATCCTCCGCGAGCAGCTTTGCTCCCCTTGCGCAACCGGTTTTCGCGGTCCTCTGGGCGGCGACGGTGCTTGGCAATACCGGCAGCTTCATGCGCGATGTCGCCAGTTCATGGCTGATGACCGATCTTTCGGCCTCGCCAGCGGCCGTCGCCATGGTTCAGGCGGCCGGAACCCTGCCGATCTTTCTTCTGGCGATCCCGGCCGGCGTGCTGACAGATATTCTCGACCGCCGCAAGTTCCTGATCGCGGTCCAGCTTCTGCTGGCCTCGGTCAGCGTCACCCTCATGGTTCTTTCCCATACCGGCCTGTTGTCCGTCAGCGCGCTGATCGGGCTCACCTTCCTCGGCGGTATTGGTGCGGCGCTGATGGGGCCGACCTGGCAGGCCATCGTGCCGGAACTGGTGAAACGTGAGGATATCAAGAGCGCCGTGGCGCTGAACTCGCTGGGCATCAATATCGCCCGCTCCATCGGTCCCGCCGCCGGCGGCATCCTGCTTGCGGCTTTCGGCGCGGCATTCACTTATGGCGCCGATGTCGCAAGCTATTTCGTGGTCATCGCCGCGCTTTTATGGTGGCCAAGGGCGAAGAACGCCAATGATGCACTGGCCGAAGGTTTCTTCGGGGCATTCCGGGCGGGCCTTCGTTACACCCGCGCCAGCCGGCCGTTGCATGTCGTCCTGCTGCGGGCCGCGATCTTCTTTGCTTTTGCCAGTGCCGTCTGGGCGCTGTTGCCCCTGGTCGCCCGGCAATTACTCGGCGGGGATGCCAGCTTTTATGGCATCCTGCTTGGCGCGGTCGGTGCCGGCGCCATCGGCGGCGCGTTGATCATGCCGAAACTGCGCGCACGTTTCGATGCTGATGGCTTGCTTCTGGGGGCAGCCCTTATTACCGCACTCGTCATGGCGGGATTGTCGCTTGCTCCGCCCAAATGGCTTGCCATCATCATCCTTCTCTTTCTTGGCGGCGCATGGATCACGGCGCTGACGACGCTGAACGGTGCTGCTCAGGCTATTCTTCCGAACTGGGTGCGCGGCCGTGGCCTCGCGGTCTATCTCACCGTCTTTAATGGCGCGATGACGGCGGGCAGCATCGGCTGGGGTGCGGTTGGCGAAGCGGCGGGCGTGCCGGGAACCCTTCTGATTGGCGCTGCTGGTTTGTTCGTCGCCGGTCTCGTCATGCATCGTCTGAAGTTGCCTGCCGGAGATGCGGATATGGTGCCTTCCAACCATTGGCCCGAGCCGCTCGTTGCCGAGCCGGTGGCCCATGACCGTGGCCCGGTTCTGATACTGATCGAATACAATGTCGAAAAACATCACCGCAGCGCATTCCTGCATGCGCTTGACGAGCTGTCCCAGGAACGTCGACGGGATGGCGCCTATGGCTGGGGTGTGACCGAAGATTCCGCCGATCCGCAGAAGATCGTCGAATGGTTCATGGTGGAATCCTGGGCCGAGCACCTGCGACAGCACAAGCGGGTCTCCAATGCCGATGCGGATCTGCAGGGCAAGGTACTCGCCTATCACTCGGGTCTGGAAAGACCGGTCGTGCGGCACTTCCTGACAATCAATCGTCCAGGCAAAGCTTGAATTGGAAAAGGGGCCGATTGGCCCCTTTTTATTGTCCGGGTCAGGATCAGCGCAGGCCGTGCTTTTCCTGCAAAAGCCGAAGGGCAAGATGCTGGAGCAGAATAATCGTCTTTGCATCGCGGATTTCGCCACGATCGATCATCCGCATCGCCTCGGGAAGGGCGATTTCCAGCACATCAATATCCTCTCCTTCGGCAGCGGAGCCGCCACCCGCGCCGACCTTGTGTTTTTCGGCATATTCGCCATGGAAAAAGGCCAGATATTCCGTGACCGATCCGGGGCTCATATAGATATCGAACAGATGCGTGAGTTCGGAAACCTCATAGCCGGTCTCCTCCATCAGTTCCGCACGCATGCGCGTTGCAGGCTCTGCGCCCTCCAGCAGCCCCGCCGGTGTCTCGATCAGTGATTTCAGGCCGCCGTTCAAAAGAACCGGCAGCCGGAACTGGCGCGTCAGCAGGACATGGTCGTTCGCGGGATTATACAACAGGCATGTCGCCCCGTTGCCGCGATCATAGGCCTCCCGGGTCTGCCGCTGCCAGCTTCCGTCTCTGAGCCGGAGTTCATATTCATATTTGGTCAGCCGTCCCCAATCATCTGCCAAGACGCGTTCGGAAATCGGGCGGTAAACGCTGCTGTCCATCCAGTCACCTCGTTTTCATCTGTCTTTTCAAAGGCCTTGCAACCGGCCCTCGACATGTGTGTGCGTCTCGCCGCCGACCCATATCTGGCTGGCATCGTCGCGTGTCAGGTAAATGCGGCCGTTCCGGCCAAGGCGTGTGCCTTGCGCGGCGATATAGTCCTGCTTTACCACGCCCGTGGCAAACAGCCATTGCGCCAGCGAGGCGTTGAGACTTCCTGTGACGGGATCTTCGGCGATGGTGCCCAGATGATCGCTGAAGAAAGCGCGGACCTCAAAGGCGGTCTCGCCGCCTGTCGCATGCGGACCCACCACGCCGATATCGATATGCCGGTGCCAGCTGCGGGCTGGGTCAAGAGCAAGCACTTTTTCTGCTGAAGCAAGTCTGATCCCCAGCCAGCCGGGACCATTATCGACCCAGGCGACATCAACAATGTCGCGGGCTTCGATGCGCAGGATCTGCAATGCCTCTTCCAGTTCAGCCGGCGTTGGGGCACCGGAACGGATCAGAGGCGGGGCGGCAAAGGAAAGCCGTCCATGCTCATTCCGGATCGTGACCAGCCCCGCACCGCATTCCTGCACGATTTCCGTTTCGTTTTTTGGCGTACCCTTGGCGGAGAGCCAGGCATGGCAGCTGCCCAGTGTGGGGTGCCCGGCAAAGGGCAACTCCCTGTCCAGCGAGAATATCCTGACCCGGTAGTCAGCCTTTGGATGCGTAGGCGGCAGCAGAAATGTGGTTTCGGAAAGATTGAACCACCGCGTCAGTCGCTGCATGTCATCCGTCGTCAAATTGTCGGCGCCGGTGACGACCGCCAGCGGATTGCCGGAAAGCGGACCGGCGCTGAACACATCGATCATATGGAGTGTAAAGGTCATAACATCGCTCTTTCAGTTTGAATCAATGGGTGGTGGTCGTGCGGAGGGTTGGGGCGTTCAGCCCTGCCAGACAAGCAGTTTAATGCCAGCAATGGCAAACACGGCAGAAAGCACGGATTCGATCCAGCGCCGCAATCTGGTGTAGAGCGCAACCATCGAGGCCGTAGAAAAAAGCAGGGCATAGCCACCGAATACGATGATACCGAGGATTGCGCAGCCGCCAATGATTGCCGGCAGCATGCCGGCTGACCCTTCCGCGCGAAACCCCAGCGACATGATCGCTATCCAGGAGAGGATGGCCTTGGGGTTGCCGATATGCATGAAAAGGCCCTGCCGGTAGAGCGCCCGATAGCGCGGCCCTGCACGCCCGGCATTGGTGCCTGCGATGTCGTGGGCCGGCTTCAGGGCCGATCTGCCGGCGCGCAAGGCGAGATATAGCAGATAGAAGCCGCCGACGATCTTGATGACGAAAAGCGCCTGGGCATAGGTGGTGAGCACGGCGGACAGGCCGGTCGCGGTAAGGATCGCCCAGAAGAGCGAGCCGGTGATAACGCCTGCGGCCAGGACGAGCGCCGGCAAGCGGCCGTCACGCATGGCCGTCGCCATGATCGCCATGTTGCTTGGCCCCGGGCTGGCGGTGGCGATGAGATAGGTGCCATAGACGAGGGCGAGCTGGCTGGCGATCATTCGGACGTTCTCCGGCAATCAAAGGGCGTCCCCGGAAAGAGCGGGAGGTCGTCGCGTTGAACGATGTGGGTTTCACGAAGCGACGTCATAGCCTATGTTACACTTGCTGTTTATTGAAATAGTGTAACGTGACACTTTAAACGAGGTAGTGCCTGTGCTGCTGCAATCCCCCTGGACGCCCCGCCTCGCGAACATCGAGGCGAATGCGGCCGAACGGCTGGTGCTTGCCCTTGCCGATGACATTATCGAGGGGCGGCTGGCGGGGGGTGACCGCCTGCCCGCTCATCGTGATCTGGCATGGAAACTGGGCGTTGGCCTCGGCACGGTGACGAAAGCCTATGCGGCTCTTGAACGGCGCGGCCTGACGCGCAGCGTCAAGGGGCGGGGTACATTCGTGGCGCTGCAGGAGGCGCATGCCGATCGGCAGATCGACCTCTCCTCCAACGCGCCACCGCCCACGCTCAACCCCCGCATTCTGGCAAAAACGCTGACCGGGATCGCGCGCAAGATCGATGCGGATCATTTCAATCTCTACGCCCCGCCCGCCGGGCATGTGGAACACCGCCGTGTTCTGGCGCGGTGGCTGGAAACGCTGGGATTGTCCATCGATCCGTCGCATCTGGTGCTGACGAGTGGCGCCCGTCAGGCACTGGCGCTGGCCTTCGATCTTGCCTGCGGTCCCGACGGTCTGCTGCTGACCGAGCGGATCACCTATCCCGGCGCCCTTTCGCTTCTCCGGCGCAAGGGGTGCCGGATGAGGGGGGTGGAGATCGACGCCGAGGGAATGGTGCCTGAGGCGCTTGCGGAAGCGCTTGGCGGCACGGCCCCGCGCGGTGGCAGGGCGGTCTATCTGACGCCGACATTGCACAACCCGACAACCGCCACCATGGGCGCGGCGCGGCGGCAGGCCATTGCGGATATTTGCCGCCGGGCCGGCGTCTGGATCATTGAGGACGGCGTGTATGCGGCATCCGAAACCGGTTTGCGTCCCCTGGCGGCATTGGCGCCTGACATTTCATTGCATGTGAATGGATTGTCCAAATCGCTCGGTCCCGGTTTGCAGATCGGCATGCTCATGCTGCCGGCAGGATTGAAGGGCGCAGCGGAGCGTCTTTTGCAGGATGTGCCGATGGCCCCCTCAGCGCTTTCCTGCGCGGTGGTCGAGGAGTGGCTGGCCACCGGCATCATTGCGTCGGTCCAGCGGGATCTGCATCACGAGGCGCGGCGGCGCTCTGCTCTCGCTGTTTCTCTTCTCGGTGTCAGCGAGCTGGTCTCGCATCCCGCTGCATATAATGTCTGGCTTCCGATGGAACGTGACGCCGCGGATCGTTTCGTATCCATCGCATCCGCAAGCGGTATAGGATTGACCGCTCCGGAGTCCATGATGGTGGATTCGCAGGATCAGGCAAGCGGCATTCGGTTTTGCCTCGGCGGCCCGTCATTCGACGACCTGACCGGGGCAATGATGCTTCTGGCGGGATTGCTGAAACGGTGGTCCGACGCAGCCGGGACCAAATCACGACCATGACAATCGCATGAGAGATCCGACAGCATGAATAATCAAAGCCTTGTCCCTGATCAGGATATCTGGGAGCCCTGGAGCCCTGCCGAGCTTTTCCGGCGATTGAGCAACGTATCACAACCTTGGTGCGTGGTTGGCGGATGGGCTCTCGATCTGTGGCACGGGAAGAAGACACGCGAGCATGAGGATCTGGAATTCACGGTCCTGCGTGAGGATCTGGGCATTTTCCGGCGTGAATTGAACGATATGGAATTTTACACCGTCAATGACGGCGTGCTCGAACGGTTGGCCGCCGACCGGGAACCGGCGACGGAGATTTTCCAGATATGGTGTTTCGATCGTGCCGCTCTCCGCTGGCGGGTTGATATGATGATCGAGCCGGGAACGGATGATAGCTGGGCCTACAAAAGGGATCCGCAAATTAAGCGGCCCCGCGCCGAAATGGTCGCGCTGACCACTGACGGCATTCCCCACCTAAACCCCGCCGCCGTGCTGCTGTTCAAGGCAAAGCACCGCCGGCCCAAGGACGAGAAGGATTTCGCACACGCCGCACCGAAATTGTCGGCGTCCGAGCGTCGGTGGCTGCGGGATTGTCTCGAGCACCTCCACCCCGAACACGAGTGGGCAAAGGCGCTATAGGCATCGAATTGCGCCTATTGCGCAATCCGCTCCAGCACGCGGCTCAAAGCCTGCTTCAGCGCATCCGAACCGCCATTGTCGTTGAAATCGTTCAAGACCTGCTCGTTGAGCCCGCCTTTGGTGGCGAATTCACGGCTGAGGTCGATGAAGTCGATGTCCCTGCCGGCATGGAGCGTTACCTCGGATAGGCCAGCGAAGAGGGGTGCAAGATAGGCGCGCCCCTTTTCTTCCGGCAGGCCGTTTTCGACAAGCCACTCCGTCGTGTGCTGCAAAATGCCGAAATAGGTGGCCATTAGCGCGCTTGCGGCGGCGAGAAGGTCGTATTCCGCCTTGGTTTCGCATTCCACCGCATTGCCGAGAACGTTGAAGATCGCCGCCGTATCCATATCGGGCGGATATATGGCGGTGACGCCCTTGCGCCGGGCAACGAAGGGCAGGGGGATCGCCTGCGTGAGGCGCACATCCGCACCGATCCAGTCGAGAAGGGCCTGCCGGTCTGTCGCGGCAACGACGCTTATGACCTTTTGTCCATCCCGAAACCGCAAGGCGCGGATGACCTCTTCGGCGATCTGCGGTCGGATCGCCAGCATGACGGTGTCGCAGCCGTCAACGATTGCCTGATTGTCGCCGGACACGATCACCTGCGGAAAATCGGCGGCAAGCCGGGCCGAGATATCCGCGCTGCGCTGGGAGACCATGACATGCGGCACGGCGGCGGGCTTGCCGAGCAGGCCCCTTACCATGGCATCGGTGATCGCTCCGGTTCCGATAAAACCGATCTTCTGGGGAAGGGACATGTTTGCTCCGCGCGGTGAGGGCCGAAAATACGTCGGCCATCTGATTTTCGCGCAATGCTAAATTTTCAGCCCGGAATTGTCGACACGCAGGTGGCCGATTTCCAGATCGGTATGCTAGTGGCCCGGATGCAAGGCGTCATTGAGGTACATGCAGGTCAGCATGGTGAAGACATAGGCCTGAATGGCAGCCATCAGGAACTCCAGCGCCGTGATCGCGACCGTCATGAAAAGCGGTGCGATGGCGCCGATCATGCCGAGGGCATTGACGCTGGCCAGCGACACGACAAAACCGGCAAAGACCTTCAGGGTGATGTGACCGGCAAGCATGACAGCAAACAGGCGGACGGAGTGGCTGACCGGTCGCGACATATAGGAGATGATTTCAATCGGCACGATGATGGGTGCGAGAATTGCCGGGATCCCGGCCGGCTTGAACAGGCCGAGAAAACGGATGCCGTGTTTGAAAAGCCCATAAAGCGTGACGGTGCCGAACACCATCATCGCCAGACCAAATGTGACGATGATCTGACTGGTGACGGTGAAAGCGTAAGGAAACATGCCGATCATGTTCGCGAACAGAATGAACATGAAAAGCGAGAAGACGAAGGGGAAGAACCGCATTCCTTGCTCGCCGGCATTGTCACGCAGTGTCTTGGCGACGAACAGGTAAAGCATTTCAGCACTGGATTGCCACCGGCCGGGCACGAGGCGCGCCCTGCTTGTGGCCAGCAGCAGGAACGAACTCGCCAGGGTGACGGTGAGGAACATGTATGCCGAGGCATTGGTGAAACTCAGATCGATATCACCGATGGTAATTTCAACGAGAGGTTTGACTTCGAATTGCTCGATAGGGCCGGCCATGGAAGGTCCTTCAGTAGATTGCGGCAATGACGGGGACATGCTGATGCGCAAGGTCGCGGCTCTGCCGGACGCAGGAAGGCCGCGCGTTTGATGGAGCATCAGAAATGAGGAGGGTGTTCGCTAGGTCGGTCATCCTGATCCCAAGATTGAGAATCAGGGCCGTCCCCGGAACGCTTCAAGGCGCGGGTCGTCCCGCGCGAGCGCTTTCTAGCCAAATCGCCGGCGGGTGGCAATGGCTTTCGGGCAAATGCATCGGCGCGGGAGAGCCTGACTGCGTGGTTGGCGACAAAAATGAAGATCAAGGCCGATGAGATCAGCGTTTTCCAGCTTGCGGTGCGCTCGTGCGCACTCCGCATGGCCGTTTCCGAAATGTCTCGATAAAGCGTCTGCGGCGTTTTCCACATCATGAATCTCACGATTGTGGGGCCGTCCCCGTTTGGTTTCGCAGAGCGCGGGCCGTCCCGCGATGCCGGATGTTTTCAGGCCGTGAACAGCAGCAGCCCAAAGATCGCGAACAGCATCAGGTGCAGAAGACCCTGTACCGCGGAGGTTCGCCTGCCCAGATAGGTGAGGGTCGTCAGTGCGATGGTCAGCGTAAACAGGATGGTTTCCGTGGACGAAATTCCAAAGATCACCGTTTTGCCGGACAGGAGGCCGACTGTCAGAACTGCCGGCACGGTCAGCCCGACTGTCGAGACGAATGCACCGAGGCACAGGTTGATTGCCCTTTGTGTCTCGTTTTTCAGCGCAGCCTTGACGGCCGTGATCGATTCCGGCGTGAAGACGATGATCGCGATGAGCACGCCGCCAACCGCCACGGGAGCACCGGCCCGGGCGACGCCAAAATCGATGACGACGGCAAGGTCATGCGCGAGCAGCACGATCGGTAACATCAACCCGATCAGCATTGCCGAATGAATGATGTTTTTTCTGCCGGCCCCGCCCTCCTGAGGAACATGATCATCCGTCATGCCGCGAGCGATTGGTTCCGCCAGCCGGATCGACATCCGGCCCGGTTCGGGCTGCATGAAGTGGCTGCGGTAGCGCCCCATCTGAAGGGCAAGGAACCCGCCGTAGACAATCACGGTCACGACCGAAACCACAACGGCCTGAAGAGCGGTAAAGGTGCCGTCGCCTGCCGGCAGCGTATTCGGCACCAGCAGCGCGACACCGGCCAATACGACCGTCATCGCGATGAAGGAGACGGCCCCCGGCGCATTATATTCCTGTTCGCCATAACGTATCGCGCCCGCGAGCAGGCAGATACCCGTCACGAGGTTGAGAATGATCATCATCACCGCGAATATGGAATCTCGTCCGATCGTCGGCGCCTCGTTGGGCCCGAGCATCACGGCGGCGATCAGGATCACCTCGATTGCAACGATCGAGAGGGTGAGAATGAGCGTTCCGTAAGGTTCGCCCAACTGATGGGCAAGTTCGTCAGCCTCTTTCACGACGCCGAAGGCCGCCATCAGGATTGTGATGAAGAGAACGAGAAAGCAGGAGATTGCAATGGCCGGCGTCATATCGGGCGAAAGCCATGACTTACCGGCGAATTGGAAAACCACGACGACCAGCCAGGCCAAGACGAGTTTGGGCCAGGGCCCCCGGATAAATGATGGAGATTTTGTATCTGACATTGCAGGCGACCTCATCTGGGGTCGTCCCCGGCAATCTGTCGCATTCGGGTCGTCCCGAACGAAGCTTCGTCAAGCAGCTGGCTTCAGCGATACCATGACCGGGTTCTTGAAGGCAATGGCGCTTAAATAGCTGTCTTGAAGATAGGTGCCACTGATGATAGCACCCATTTGTGCAGGACGACCTGCGCCATCCGGATCAAGAGGGGACGGCCCCGTGTGTAAAGAACACGAGGAGAGAGCCATGATCCCTTTCGACCACCCTTTGCAGATTTGCCTTATTTCTCCGGCGCGACCTTGCTGAGCGGTGTCGGCGATGTTGAGTTCGGATATCATTTATTGGTCGACCAGTTTTGCCCAGGGAATGCTTCTGCTTTCCATGGCGCTTGCCACATATCGCCTGATCAAGGGGCCACGCGTGCAAGATCGTGTCATGGCTGTCGATACCATCTACAATCTGGGAATATTACAGGCGCTGGTGTTGGCGATTAAAACCGGAAACGCCCTCTACCTTCCCTTCATTCTCATCCTTGCCGTTCTCGGCTTCGTTTCGACGGTCGCGCTGGCGAAGTTTCTCATGCGAGGTGAGGTGATCGAGTAACGGGTTGGCTTCGGTCGTGTCGGTAAAATGCTGGAGCTGGCGGCGGCTTTTGCCGCCGTCAAGCGCATCGTTAAGCAAGGCCGATTCCCTGCTTCAGCTACTGTCAAGCCACGCCGAACCATCGGGCCGCGGCCTGCGCGATTTCCTCTTTGTCGGGAATGGAATCCGCAGCCCAGGCGACGATCCCGTCGGGACGCACCAGCAGGGTGCTCAATCCCAATCGATCCGCAGCGTCGACCGCGACATATGCGATCTGTCCTTTCCAGCGATCGGTCAGTGATTGAAGGGATGCATCCGCGCCAAAGTTCAAGAGCAGGCCTTTTCCTTCTCGCAAAAGTTCGCCGGTCCTCCTCCCGTCCATCAGTTCGAAATCCGGGACGCTGTGGCCGACAAGCGGATGGTTGCCGCCAAGATCGTGGCGGATGGAAACGCCCCAGACGCGCTCGGCGAAATATGTGGCGCCATCGCGGGTCTCGATGAGATCGCGGATGATGGCCTCCAGCGCCCGGCTGCTCCGGCCTGGACGCATGAGCGCGACCTGGGCGCGCGACCAGTCGAGAACCCGCGCGCCGATCGGGTGCCGTTCGCTCGTATAGCTGTCCAGCAATCCGTCCGGTGCAGTGCCATGGATCGTCGCTGCAAGTTTCCAGCCAAGATTGATGGCATCGCCCAGCCCGAGATTGAGCCCCTGTCCGCCAAGCGGAGAGTGGATATGCGCGGCATCACCGGCCAGCAATACCCGGCCCCTGCGGTATGTCGTGGCCTGATAGGCGCGGTCCGTCCAGGTGGTTGCAAGCTGAAGATTGGTGACCGTGACGTCGGTGCCGGAAACATGCCGCAATACCGCTTGCACATGCTCCAGCGTTATCGGGCTGGTGCGGTGAAACCGGCCGCCGTCAAAATCGACCATCGCGATGGTTCCGGGCTTCTGGTAGGTATACATGCCGGTTGGCGTGTAGTGGCGACCCGCAGCGAGTTTTTCCGGATCCGCCATTTCGACCTCGACGGAATAGCCGGTAAATTCGGGATCGGTGCCGATGAAATCGAAACCGCCAGCCTTGCGCACGGTGCTGCGGCCGCCATCGCAGCCAACGAGCCACCGTCCGCGAAATGTCCGGCCGCCGGCGCGAATGGTTACGGCCCCGTCCGATTGCTCGAAGCCATCAATACCGGCGCCCCGCCGGATCTCGGCACCCATAATATTGGCACGTGTCTCCAGAACCGATTCGATCTCTTCCATGCTGGAAGCCATGGTAACGGGTGTCGAATTCGGCAGGCGATAGGCCCATTTCGAGGGATCGATATTGTCGTGAAAAAACTGAATGCCGGCGAAGTGGCCGCCTGGACGGCGCTGCTGGTGCATCCAGTGCTGGGCCGACAAATGGCTGTCGTTCGATTGCTCTTTGGTGCGCTGCCGTTCGGCAAGATCATCCAGCAAGCCGCGCCGGTCGAAATTTTCGATGGTCGGCGCGGAAAGGCCACGCATGCCGAAGGGGAGTTTCTTGAGCGGAGAGCAAGGGTCAGGGGCTTGCTCCAGCACCAGGACCGAAAGGTTTGCGAGACGAAGCTCGCAGGCGAGAAACAGGCCGACAGGGCCGGCGCCGGCAATGACAACATCATAAGTGTCTGGATTATTTGACATGAACTGCTCCTTCTGGTCGTTCGACCGGAGCGGCTCGTCGATTTTGAGAACCACACGGACGAACAATTTGACGCCTGAACAGCGTCGTTGTTCGTCGTGGGACTCATGCACGGGGCATGGACAGAGCTTTCGTTTCCGAAAGGACTTGGGCTAGACCACACCAAGTCGTGCCTTTTTCGACGCTTCTCTATAGCGCCGCAGCGACCGCCCGGCAAGCCATATCCGGCCCTTGCCATGGCTCACTGTCCCGGCCGGTGCTCCCGGAAAGCGGCGGCGAGCGTGCGCAGCGCCTCGCGCGATCTGCTGTCGGTGAGGGTGGAGAACATGACGATCTCGGTGGAAGGCAGCGGCGGCAGATCGAAACGCTGGCTGACCTCGACGGTCCCGGGCGGTGCCAGACGGCAGGAGAAGGCCGAAATGGCGAGCCCTGCCGACACGGCTGCGGTTACCATCGACGACGTTCCGCCGAGAAACACTTCCGTCCAGGCGATGGCGGCGGCATCGAGAGTGCGGGTGGCGATATCGCGCACGCCGCAGGCCGGCGAAAGGGCTGCCAGTCGCAGCGGCTCACCCTGTCTATGCTCGAATTGCGGGGTTGCGAACCAGCCGAAATGCTCGGGCCCGAGCACTTCGCCATCCCGTCTGTCATCCTCGCGCCGGATGATTGCGGCGTCGATCTCGCCGCGGTCGAAGGCATCCAGCAGCGCGCGGGAATTGTCCATGCGCACTTCAATCGTCAGCCCCGGATCATGTGCATTGAGCCGTGCCAGCAGCGTCGGCACTTCCGGCCCGGCAACATGGGCGGCAATGCCGAGACCGAAGCGGCGGCGCGTGGACGAAAGGCCGGTGATGGCGCGATCATGCGCGGCCAGGAATTCACGGGCAGGAGCGAGAAACACGGCGCCTTGCGCCGACAGCCTCACCGAGCGCGGCGTTCGTTCGAGGAGCCGCTGGCCGAGCCGGTCCTCCAGCCGCTTGAGCCTGACGCTGATGGCGCCCTGTGTGGTTCCAAGCGTTTCGGCGGCACGGGTGAAGCTCTGCAGATCGGCGATGGTGACGAAAGCCTGGACGGCATCCACATCCAGCGTGGTCATGGCAATGATCCAAATTTGTTGTCTCTGAAATATCCAAGCATCCAATTCAGTTATGGTCAAGCTTTCACTAATTTGCCTTCGGCTCTGCAACATATCCACCGTAGCGGGCGAGCCTTCGTCATGGCCGGATTTCGCCGCTACGGTGTGAACCACGAAAGGCTGAAGAAGTGACCTTTGCCGTTACCGCCCCAACCGCCAGCAGAAGCGCGCTTGCGCTTGCTGCTGTGTGTCTCTCCGCCCTGATGTTCGGGCTGGAAATCTCCAGCGTGCCGGCAATCCTGCCGACACTCGAACAGGTGCTGCATGCGGATTTCCGGCAGCTTCAATGGATCATGAACGCCTATACGATCGGCGTGACGATGGTGCTGATGGCAACCGGTGCGCTGGCTGATCGCTTCGGCCGCAAACGCGTCTTCATCGCAAGCATCATCGCTTTCGCCCTTTCCTCCTTCGCCTGTGGCATGACGGAAAGCGTGGCGGTGCTGATCGGCGCACGTTTTCTTCAGGGCTTGAGCGGCGGGGCGATGCTGGTGTGCCAGATCGCCATTCTCTCACACCAGTTCCGCACGGCCCGTGAGCGCGGCATGGCGTTCGGCTGGTGGGGTATTATCTCAGGTGTTGGGCTGGGTTTCGGGCCGATCATCGGTGGCGCGATTGTCGCCCTCTGGAGTTGGGAATGGGTCTTCCTCGTTCACGTGGCGCTCGGCATCGTCACATTGCTGCTAGCCATGGGCGGTGTCAGGGAATCGCGCGACCCGGAGGCGACGCGCCTTGATCTTGCCGGCATTGCCACGCTGTCGGTTGCGGTGTTTTGCCTTGCCTTTTTTATCACACAGGGGCCTGAACTCGGTTTTGCCAGTGCAGAGGCGCTGTTGATCCTTGGTGTCGCGGTTGCGAGCTTCATCGCCTTCGTCATCGTGGAAAAGCTCACGCCAAGGCCGATGTTCGATTTTTCCGTGTTCCGTATCCGGCCCTTTTCCGGCGCGATCATCGGCTCGGCGGCGATGAATATCAGCTTCTGGCCGTTCATGATCTATCTGCCGATCTGGTTTCAGGCGGGTCTTGGTTATGACAGTGTCACCGCCGGTCTCGGTCTGCTTGCCTACACGCTGCCGGCGCTGGTCGTGCCACCGTTGGCGGAGCGTCTGTCATTGCGTTATCAACCCCGCCTTGTCATCCCGGCCGGGCTGTTCACCATCGGTCTGGGTTTCATGCTGATGAAACTTGGCGGCGGTGCTGCAAATGCGAGCTGGCTGACCATGCTGCCCGGCTGCATCCTGTCCGGCATCGGGCTTGGCCTTACCAACACGCCGGTGACCAATACGACGACGGGCGCCGTCCCTGCCACCCGTTCCGGCATGGCCTCCGGCATCGACATGAGCGCAAGAATGATCTCGCTCGCCATCAATATCCCGATCATGGGCTTCATTCTGGTTGAGGGCGTGTGGTCGTCGCTCAGGGCCAATTTGCCGTCCGGTCCTGATACCGATGACCTGCGTTCCCTCGCGGAGAAGATCGCGGCGGGAACCGCGGGGTCGTCGGCAGAGCGTGTTTCGGGTGCACTTGTCCATCAGGCACTCACAGACGGTTTCGGTCTGGTCATGCTTTATGCCTGCATCAGCGTCTGGCTGCTCGCGGCTCTCAGCTTTGTGGTCTTTGGCCCGGCGCAAAAACCTGTCCACGTTTAGGGAATTGCCTTGCGCGGGGCCGATAGATCAGGCGGTTTTCAGGATTTGCAACGCCGCTGCGGGCTGGGCGGCCGCATTCTCGTCGCGGCTCCAGCGGCCAAAGGCGGCGCGGCCCAGAATCGCAATCGACGTGTCTTCCTGCGGCGCATGGACGAGCACTGTCTGAATGTCGCGGAAATGCCGTTCCAGCCCCAATTCGCTTCCAAGACCGGGATTGCCGATGCCGCGCACGGCGATCTCAACGGCATCGCGCAGCTGCCGGCCGGCAAGCAGCCTTGCCCTGATGAAGCCTTCCGCATCGCCATTATTGTTTTCGAGTGTACCGAAAATGATCTGGCGGGCGCCGGAGACCAGAAGGTCGATTTCGCCTGAAAGCGTGATGAAACGTTCGGTGCGGGCGATGGGATGGCCGAGATTGGCCGGCACGCGCTCATGCGCGAAGCGGATGAATTTGGCCTGAGCGGCTTCGGCCACGCCAAGATAGAGCGCTGTCAAGGCCAGTGTAATGGCGGCATGCGCCCGGTTGTCCTGCTGGGCCACCGATGGATCGACGAGGTCGATGACGTTTTCCGCCGGGATTTCGACATTGGCATAGTCGACGTCATGCGATCCGGTGGCGCGCATGCCGAGGCTCTGCCAGTTCTCGATGACCTTGATGCCCGGCAAGCCGTTCGGCACCACGAATGTTCCCACCCGCGCCGGTGTTTCGTCGGTATGCGCCCAGACAAGAAAATGCGTGAGGCCATATGCACCCGTCACGAAACGCTTGCGGCCCGTGATCGACCAGCCGGTTTTTGTCCGGCGGGCAAGTGTCGCGGGCAGACCGCCCCGCGCCGGCGACCCCAATTCCGGTTCGACGCGCGCGGCATTGAGCAGCAGCGGCTTTTGTTTCGCGTCCGCCAGAAGCCGCCTGTAGAGATCTTCCGGCCAGTGGTTTTTCGCGGCCTGACCGAGATGGGTAAAGATCGTCATGGCGCTGATGAGAGCCACGGAAGGATCGCCCCGGCCAAGCGCCGCCAGAATGTGGGCGGTATCGGCAAGCGTGGCACCCTGACCGCCGTAGCGTGTCGCAACCGTGCTTTCGAGGAGGCCGCTTTCATGAACGGCGCGGATACCCGTCCAGGGGAACTGGCCGGTCTGGTCCGCATCCGGTGCGGCCTGCTCAAGGACGCGCACGGTTGCGTCGAGGACGGTTGTGTCATGGGACATGCGTTGTCGAGGCTCTCTGGCTATGGAGGAAAGCGCCATGTCCCCGACAGGGACGACTGGCTCCGTCTGCACTTGAAAAAATGCCCGGCCAGATGACCGGGCCGGATTGCGGCATCAGGCTGCGGTCTTTTTCTTCGCCTCTTCCCGTTCGCGAATGCCTTCACGGACAAGCGGCAGGATGTAGCGGCCATAATCCACCGCATCATTGTAATTGTCGTAACCCCGGATCGAGATCAGGTCGGCACCAAGGTCGATATAATCGAGTATGGAATCCGCGATGGTGCGTGGCGAGCCGACCAGCGCCGTGGTGGCGCCGCTGGCATTGGTGGCCGTTACTGTCGGATACCAGAGGGCGCGGTCATGCACGTCACCGCGTGCGGCGATCTCCAGAAGCCGTTGCGAACCGACATTGGCCGGGCGTGGCGCATTGAGCGGTGCGCGGGTGACGCCTTTCTGGCGGTTCTCGTTCAATCGATCGAGAGTTCTGTGGGCCTTTTCCCAGGCAAGCTCATCCGTCTCGGCGACGATCGGCCGGAATGTGACCCAGATACGGGGGCGATCCGTGCGGCCCGCCTTTGCGGCTTCGGCATAGACCCGCTCGATCTGCTGCTTGGTTTCAGCAAGCGGCTCACCCCAGAGCCCGAAGATATCGCAGAGCGAACCGCCGATGCGATAGGCGGCATCCGAAGAGCCGCCGAGCGAAATCGGAATAAGTCCGTTGGTCGGGCGCACGGCGCTGCGGAACTGCTTGAACTGGTAATATTTTCCATCGAAGTCGAAGGGCTCCTTGGAGGTCCAGGCCAGACGCAGGATTCGGATATATTCCTCCTGACGCTCGTAACGTTCTTCCTTGTTGAGGAAGTCGCCTTCACGCGCCTGCTCTTCGTCGCTGCCGCCGGCAATGAAGTGCACCACGACACGTCCGCCGCTCAACTGGTCGAGCGTTGCGAGCGATTTGGCGGCGACCGTGGGATAAACCGTATTCGGCCGCAGCGCGACGATGATCTTGATGTTTTTCGTGTGGGCGAGCACCGTGGCGCCAAGCGTGAACGGATCGAAGGACGAGGAGGAGTAGGGGATCAGCGTATAGTTGAAACCGTAATCATCGAGCGCACGCGCGTAGCGCTCCAGAAAAACGGGATCCACGGGCGCATCGGGCAGAGGGTTCAGGTCGTTCGACGCATTGGGAAAACTAACGCTAATAAATTCCGCGGCCATGGGGGCTCCTTCAGGTTCAATGCGGGCATGTTAGGATGCGGCGGATTAACGAGGAAGACAGGTCTTTCTTTTTCTATGGAATATGTAGAAAATATTCCCTGAGACGGCCTTCGATATAGGACCGGTGACCGCCGTGGTCTGCTGTCTTAACCCCTGGCGCCGATCGGCTCGTTATCTCAGGAAGAGGAGATGGGCGACCAGCCGAGGCTCGGCGCCACCGTGCTTGCGAGATCGCTCAGCAGCTGGATGTTTTCGGCAAGACCGAAGGCTGGTGGCAAAAACAGCACGACCTCATCGGCTGCCGCAAGGCCCGGATCGTTGAACACCGCTTCCAGCACCTGATCGGGCGTGCCCTGAAAGACCGGCGAAATCTTGTAGCCCGCCGGCTGGGCTGCCTGTTCGAGGGCGCCTTTGGGGCGAGAGGCGGCGATACCCTTGGTGCGCCGCTCCAGATCATAGGCAGCGTATTTTTCCCGAAGTTCGGTCGTGGTGCCGACCAGAATG
The DNA here is from genome assembly GCF_058803865.1 of Agrobacterium sp. GW821-FHT14E08. Taxonomy (NCBI): domain Bacteria; kingdom Pseudomonadati; phylum Pseudomonadota; class Alphaproteobacteria; order Hyphomicrobiales; family Rhizobiaceae; genus Agrobacterium; species Agrobacterium sp. GW821-FHT14E08. The sequence goes on from NZ_JBXAPJ010000007.1 coordinate 66,350, forward strand.
GAGGCGGCGACGGCAACCGGCGGCGGTTCCGTTTTCCATGTCTTGCGCCATGTGGACCGGAAAGCCTCGATGATCCGCGCCTGATACTGTCCGAAACTCTCGCCTTCGGCCTGATCGTGCTGGACGGTTCCCGAGATGAGGCCGATGCCGAGTTCTGCCGCCTGCACCGCCGAGCCGATGCTTGCCGCGCCCTGGCGAATACGCGTGCGAAGCGTCGGGCTGTGCGGCGTTACACGCAGTTCGGTGCCCTCCGGGTTGGACTGCCCCCCTTCGACACGGTGCAGGACATCGCCCGCGATTGCCGAAAGAAAGCGTGTCTGGCGGTGCCTGGCCTCCGTGCGGGCATCGGTGTCGACCGTGCCGAACACCGCATCGAAAGTGGCGTTTGCACCGGTCGAGATGGCAAGTTCCAGCCGCCCGTCAATCAGGAGGTCAGTGGTGCCGGCTGCTTCGGCGAGCAGGATCGGATCCTGATAACGCATCGGGATGACCGCTGAACCCAGCGTGATATGATGGGTGTGCTGGCCGGCTGCGGCAAAGAACGGCAGCGGCGAGGATAGATAGTGATCGAAATGCCGCTGATAGGCCCAGCCAGACTGATAGCCCAGTTGTTCGGCGGCCTTGAAGAGTTCGATGCCTTCACGCAGCCCCTGCGCCGGTCCGGCATCGTCGTTAAAGGAGACCCGGGTGTTGAATCCGAGCCGTCGTTTGGGGCGGAAGGGCGCAGGCAGAGTATCGGCGGGTGCGGCGATGGTCATGCGATCTTTTCCTTGTCGAGAACCCGCCGGGGCAGAGCCTGTGGCGCACGGGCCATGGCGGCGGCGCCGGACGGGATCGATTCCAGCAGTGACGCGGTATAGGGATGCTGCGGATTGTCGAAGATATCGAGAACCGTTCCGTGCTCGACGATACGCCCGCGCTGCATCACCGAAACGGTATGGGCGAGCTGGCGCACCAGTGCGAGGTCATGGGAGACGAAAACATAGGTCAGACCGAGCTTTGCCTGCAACGACAACAGCACGTCGACAATGTCGGCCTGAACGCTGACATCAAGCGCGGAGGTTGGCTCGTCGAGCACGATTACATCCGGCTTGAGAACCAGCGCCCGGGCAATGGCAACGCGCTGGCGCTGCCCGCCCGAAAGCGCCGCCGGTTTGCGGGTGAGCAGGTGTTCGCCCAACCCCACATTGGAAAGAGCCTCGCGGACATTCTCCAGCCGTTCCGCACGGGTTCCGATCTTGAAACGGTCGAGCGGTTCGCGCACCAGCTGCTCCACGGTCCATGTGGGATCGAGAGAGGTGAAAGGGTTCTGGTAAACGAACTGGAGATGCCGCCATGTTGCACGCAGCGATGCGTGGGAGCGGCCGGCCAACTCTTCGCCGGCTACTGATATCGTGCCGGTATCGGGCTCTTCGAGGCCGAGCAGCAGCCGGATGGTCGTCGTCTTGCCCGAGCCGGACTCGCCGACCAAGGCATGGGTGGTGCCGGCGGGCACGTTGAAAGATACGTTGTTGACCGCCGTCAGTACCCGGTCGCCGACCCGGAAATTCTTGGTGACGGCTTTGAGCTCGATCTTCCGCTCCGTGGCGGCTTCGGCCTTTAGCAGCCGGAAACCTGGGTCACGCAGGCGGGCATAACGGTCCGGATTGAGGGCCGGGACATCGGCATGCAGTTTCCTTGCATAGGCGGAAGCGGGCGCGGAAAAGACCGAGGCGGTGCTTCCGGCCTCCTGGATGGTGCCGCCCTTCAGGACCACCAGCGAATCTGCTCGCTCGGCGGCAATCGCCAGATCGTGGGTGATGAGGAGCAGGCTGATATCCAGCTCATGCTGCAACCGTGAAAGCAGGTCGAGGATACGTTTCTGGATCGTGACATCCAGTGCCGAGGTCGGTTCATCGGCGACCAGCAGAGATGGGCGGGGCAGCACCGCAAGCCCGATGAGTACACGCTGCAGCATGCCGCCGGATAATTGATGCGGGTAGGAATCGTAGACAACATTCGGGTTGTCGAGCCCCACCTGCGCGAAGGTCTCGAGAATGAGGGCCTTCCGGATCGCCTTGTCAGGTTCATCGAGGAGGGCTGCCGCCTCCATCGCCTGCGCACCGATTGTCCTGACAGGATTGAGCGAATTGCCGGGATCCTGCGGGACGAAGCCGATTGCGCGTCCCCGCAGCGGCCTGAAGCTGCGCTCCGGCAAAGCCAATATTTCCTGACCGCCGAAGGTGACGCGACCCGTGGCGTATCCTCCGCTCGGCAAAAGCCGAAGCACCGCGCGGGCTATCGTCGATTTGCCGGAACCGGACTCGCCGATGAGGGCAAGGCTCTTGCCACGGCCGAGTTCGAAACCGACATTGCTGACGACTTCCTGCCGCCCATAGGCAACTGAGAGGTCGTCGACGCGCAGGAGCGGGGCGGGAGCCTGCTGCGGTCTGCCCGCAAAGGCGATGGAGCGGTCGATCGTTGTGGTCAGTCTGTCTTGCGTAGCCATCGGCTGATCCTGTTTACAGAGAGGACGGTCGCGATTGTGACGAAGGCGGGGGCGTATACCAGCCACGGCCATTTGAGGTAGTCCTTGCCGATCGAGATCAGCAGGCCCCAGTCGGAGGCGGGCGGCGGGTCGCCGTATCCGAGAAAGGCAAGGCTGGCGATCACGAGGATCGACTCGCCGAATTGCAGCACGGCAAGCGGCAGCACCGAGCGTGATGCGTTGGGCAGGACGTGGCGCAGAAGAATGAACCAGCGCGAGCCGCCGAGCAGGAAGGAGGCCTCCACGAATGTCGCCTGTCGCGTCTTGATGACCTCTGCACGCGTAACGCGGGCGAAGACGGCGACGGCCGAGACACCGGTGGCGATTGCGGCATTGATTGTCTCGAAGCCGATGGCGGTAACAACGATGACGGCCAGCAGGAATTTTGGAATTGCCAGCAACACATCGACCAGCCGGGCGAGGACGACATCGACCCAACCGCCGAGAAAGCCCGCCAGAAGTCCGATGAGACCGCCGGCGAACACGCCGATGATCACTGCGACGAGGGCGCTCGAGACGGAGGAGGCGGTGCCATAAACGACGCGGGCATAGAGATCGCGGCCGAGGTGGTCGGTGCCGAACCAGTGCTCGAGACTTGGCCCAAGCAGCTTGTCCGTAGGAACTCCGTTGATCGGGCTATGGCTGGTAAAGAGGCCGGGCGCGAGCGACCAGGCGATCACTAGCGTGATGATGGCGAAAGACAGCGCCACGGTTACCGGTATCCGAAAGCCCGCCAGCCGGTCGGCGAGGCTCGTGCCCGGCGGGTAAGGGTTTGAAGAGAAGGTCATGGGGTCACCGCCTTGGTGGTGGATGTTTCATCGGCGATGGTCGGGCGACGTTTTTGCCCATCGAGGATTTTCACGCGCGGATCGAGCAATGGATAAAGCAGATCGGCAATCAGATTGACGAGGACGAAGACCACGGCACCGAGAGAAACGATCGCCTGCAGGACAGGCAGGTCCTGCGTGCTCACCGAACGCTGCACCAGGCTGCCGAGACCGGTTCGTCCGAAGACCGTTTCGGTGATCAGCGAATTGCCGATCAGTTCTCCGACGGTAATGGCGATAACGGTGACGACGGGTAAGGAGGCCGGCTTGAGCAGATGCTGCGCAAACAGCCGCGCCTGTCCGATGCCGCGGCTGCGGGCGACGGCCGCATATTCCTGTTCCGCCTCCTTGTCGAGATTTGCGATAAGCACTTCGGCGATCTGTGCGGAAAAGGGAATTCCGATCGTGATTGCGGCAAACAGCGTTGCCCAGAAGCTATCAGGCTCGATGACGCGGAAAAGGCGCAGCTGGAAGCCAAAGAGATGTATGAGTATCAGGCCGATCACGAAATTCGGTGTTGATAGAAACAGCGAAGGAAAACCCCGGAGCAATCCCTGGCCATAGCGTTTCGGAATGACCTGGGTTCCATAGGCAACCGCCATCGCCAGAAACAGGGCGACGGCAAGTCCCGTGGATGCCAGCACCAGGGTGGAAGGCAGCACCTCGGCGATCAAGGTCGCAACGGGCCGGTTGGAGCGCATCGAGATGCCCAGATCGCCGGTCAGAAAGCCTGACAGTGACGACCAGAGTTGCACGATTACTGGCCTGTCGAGGCCCTGCGCGGCGATGATTTCCGCGATTTCCTGTTCGGTAAACCCGTTCTGCGGGTTGCGCAGCACACTGGTTATCGGGTCGCCAGGCAGGATGCTGACGACCACGAAGGTGAAGACATAAGCCAGCAGTATGACGACGACCGCCTGGCCAAGCCGTTTTGCGGCGTAGGTTAGGTAGGCATTGCTCATGCCGGTGCTCTCCTTCACGTTGCTCGATGATGCGGATCAGTCGCTGAGGGAAGCGGTGTAGTAGCTGGCGTAAGCGACGCCGTTATAGACCTCGCCCTTGAGCTTCGGCGACTGCACGTAAATCCGCTGCACGATCTGGGTTCTCGGAATGAAATAGCCCTGCTCGAGCACGTATTTCTGCAGCTGGTCGAGAAGCGGGCTGCGCTCGTCGAAGGAGCCTGCGCCGGCGATCTTGTCGCGCAATCCGTTGAGTGTCGCGTCGCGGTCGTCGAGCGCAAACCAGTTCTCACCATTATTGGCGTTGGTGAGAATGCTGGCGACCGTTCCCGCGTCTATGAAGCTGCGCGTCACCTCATAGGTCGGAACGGCGGCGCCACCGAACTTGACCTTTTCGCCGTAGGTCACGACGTCGTAAGAGCGGATGGTGACTTTCCAGCCAAGTTTGCCGAGCTGCTGGGCAATGAGCTCATCGACAGACTTCGATGTGGCAAGATAGGGATTGGAATGGATCGTCAGCGCGAGCGGTTTGCCGTCCTTTGTGCGGATGCCGTCGGCGCCCTTGACCCAGCCGGCCTCGTCGAGCAGCTTTTCGGCCTTGGCCGGATCATAGGCAAGGAGATCGCTGTGATCGGTCGCTCCCGGCACATTGCTCTGGATGAAGGATGCGGCGAGTTTCCAGTCGGGCGTATAGACGGTGTCGATGATTTCCTGACGATTGACGCCGGCCTGAAGCGCCTGGCGAACCTTCACATCATCATAGGGAGGAAGCTTGGTGTTGACGGCCCAGCCGTTAACGAAGCCGAGGTAGCGTGGCGTTGCGACCGTGAAGCCTTCCTCGTGCAGGGATTTCAACTCCTGGGGAGAGGCATTGTAGGCGACATCGGCCTGACCGGACTGGACCGAGGCGACACGCAGTGAAGGTTCCGTCACAAGTTTATAGGTAATGGAATCAAGATAGGCCGGGCCCGTGTGGCCGACGGCTGCCGGACCCCAATTGTAATCCTTGCGCTTAACCAGCTTGACGTAGTCACCTTCCTTCCAGGATTCGACGACATAGGGGCCGCTGCCGGAGGTTTTGCTGAGGTCCGCCTGCTGGGTGGCGGGCTGTGCGATTGTCTTCGGGGAGATCAGGATGGAGCCGTGATAGCCGAGTGTGGGAATAAAGCCGAGTGTCGGCTTCTTGAAGAAGACCTTCACCGTCGTTGCATCCACCGCTTCGGCACGGTCATAGGTCTTGGGGAAGAGACCGATCGGGTTGATGCCTTCGGCCTTGCGGCCGGCATACCAGATGTCGAGATTGGCAACGACTGCTGCCGCATCAAGGGGCGTACCGTCGGAGAAGGTTACGCCGCTCTTGAGATGAAGCGTGAATTCGGTGGCGTTGTCGTTCTGCTCCCAGCGTTCGGCAAGCCAGGGGCTGACTTTTCCGTCTGCGTCGACATAAAGCAGCTTGTCGGCCACATGGCCCCAGATATGGCCCTGAAAGCTGGAGATGGCGCTGTTGTTCGGAATCCAGGTATCGCCGAGCGAGTCGATGAGGAAGGTGATGTCGCCGCCGTTACGCGGGGTGTCGGCTGCCTCGACCGGAGCAGGCCCCGTCGCCGCCAGAAGCGCGATTGCACCTGCAAGAGTGGTCGTCAGCAGGCCCCGGCGGGAGAAGGAAAAAAGGGAAGAACGTATCGTCATTAAAAAATCCTGATTGGTAGAGTTGTGTCTTGTCTTGCTGGTTTCATGGGCCGCCGCCGCTTCACGCCCGCCAATTGCGCGCATGGGAAGGCGTTCACGCGGGCAGTCTGCCGCGAGGTTCAAAGGCCCGGAAATCGGGAAAATGTGCCTGCCTTATCCCGTTGGACAGTCAGGCCGATGCTGCGGTGTCGCCGTTACCGTTCAGCGATGGACGGCTCATTCGATCGCAGGCCGTGCTTGCTGATACATCGTGCGGTCATGACGCGGTCCCTTTGTTTGAAATTCGGATCTTGATGCATAAAGTAGCAGGGTAGCCAGAAGGAGAAAGACCAGTTGTTCTTTTTCTATCGAATTAATGGATTATTTTGCCGCGGTTTACGAAGGTGGTAGGATCAGCTTTTCCGGGGCTGATGACACCCTCGCGCTGGGCTTTTTGGCTGTGCCGAAACATCAAGGCCGTGGGCATGGCGGATGGCGGCGATCATCCCTCCGTCACGCCATTCGCAAATGCCATCTTTTCGAAAATCCGCACCGGAGGCGCTTCCCCGAGGAAACGCTCGACCTCCACTCTGGTGATCTGGCCGGTGGAACCCTGCGCCAGTTTCGAGGTGCCGATATCGCGGGTCAGGATGTTCGGATTGCCATGAATGCACATGGCATGTTCTGCCTGCGGGTCATGCGCTTCGAACCACGCACCCGTGGCCAGCTGCATCACGCCGTGGCGAACATCCGTGCTCAGAACGGCTGCGGCAAGGCAACTGCCGCGACTGTTGAACAACCGGACGATATCGCCATCGGCAATGCCACGACGGGCGGCATCTTCGGGGTTGATACGCACGGGTTCGCGGCTCCTGATCTTTGTGGAGCGGCTGAAAGCGCCATAGTCGAGCTGGCTGTGCAGCCGCTGATGCGGCTGGTTGCAGATGAGATGCAGCGGATAAAGGGCCGCATCTTCCGATGTCGTTCTGCCGGAATACCATTGCGGATGGCCGCCGCAATCATCATAACCGAAACCTTCTATCGTCTCGGAGAAGATTTCGATTTTTCCGGATGGCGTCTTCAGCGGGAAGGTGGACGGATCGTCCCGGAAGGCCCGTGCAGGCCCTCCATCATCCGGCTTTAGCGGCAGGCCAATCTCTCCACGCTCCCAGAATGTCTCGAAATCGGGCGCTTCGTGCCCGCCGGCGGCGAGCGCCCCACGCGTCGTTTCGTAGAGGAAGGCAAGCCATTCCCGGCTGCTGCGGCCTTCGGTGAAGGCTTCGAATTTGCCGAGGCGGCGTGCGATCCCGGAGAAGATTTCATAGTCATCCTTCGCCTCGCCAACCGGCTCGATCAGCTTTTTCATCGCAATCATCAGGGGATCGCGGTCGGCCGCGCCAATATCGTCGCGCTCCAGCGTTGTTGTCGCCGGCAGCACGATATCGGCGTGACGTGCGGACGATGTCCATGCGGTCTCATGGACAATGATGGTCTCCGGCCTTCTGAAAGCCGCCCGCAGCCTGTTGATGTCCTGATGGTGGTGAAACGGGTTGCCGCCCGCCCAGTAAACCAGGCGGATATCGGGATAGCGCATCCTCTGGCCGTTATAATCATAGTCGTCACCCGGATTGAGCAGCATATCGGCGATGCGTGCGACGGGAATAAAATCCGCAACCGGGTTTTTGAACTGATTGAGTGTCGGCAGGGGAACGGCCAGCAGGCTCTTGCCGACATTGCCCAAAGCGCCAAGGGAATAGGAATAGCCGCCGCCGTCGAGGCCCATCTGGCCCAGCATGGCGGCCAGGACAATGCCCAGCCAGACGGGTTGCTCGCCATAATCGGCGCGCTGAAGAGAATGACTGACGGTGATCAATGTCCTCGCGTCCGCCATGGCGCGGGACAGTTCCTTTATCGTGTCGGCGCCGATGCCGCAGATGCCGGACGCCCATTCGGGGCTTTTCGCGACGCCATCGGTCAGGCCCAGCAGGTAGTCCTCGAAACGCTGATAGCCGACAGTATAGCGGTCGATGAATTCGCGATCATGCAGGCCCTCGGTGACGAGAACATGGGCGAGGCCGAGCATCAGCGCAACATCGGTGCCGGGTGTGACCGGCAGCCATTGCGCATTCAGCTCCTTCGGAAAATCGTCCTTCAGCGGGCTGATCAGCACGAAGCGCGCGCCGCGTGCAGATGCGCCTTTCAGCTTCTGTGGCACGATATGGACGCTGTTGCCGCCGCCATGCACATCCGTGTTTCTGAGCGCCATACCGCCGAAAGCGACGATCAATTCGCTGCTGCGCTCTATCGCATCCCAGGTCACGCTCTTGCGGTCGAAATGGTCATAGGGTCCGAGAACATGCGGAATGATGACCATCGCCGCGCCGGAACTATAGGTGTTGACGGAACGCACATAGCCGCCAAGGACATTCAGAAAGCGGTGAACCTGGCTTTGCGCGTGATGGAAGCGGCCGGCGCTCGACCATCCGTAGGACCCGCCGAATACGGCCTGCGGGCCGAAATCCGCGTAAACACGCTGAAGCTCTTTTGCGACGATATCCGTCGCCTGCTGCCAGTTGACTTCCACATAATCATCCGCACCGCGCATTCTGGCGTTATCGGGTTTTCCCTCCAGCCAGCCACGCCGGATCGCCGGGCGCCGGATGCGCGCGCTGCTGTCAGCGATTGCCGGCAGGTTACCGAGCAAAGGCGAAGGGTGTGGATCACCCGGATGCGGACGGATATCGAGCTTGCCATTGCGGTAGCTGCCCGAAAACGCACCCCAGTGGGAGCTGTGGGTCCTGTAATTATCCATCTGCGAAATCCCGCGTGGTCAGAGCGTTTCTTGGCGGCCGGGCAAAATTTTTCCCGGGTTCATGATGCCAGCCGGATCGATGGCGTTTTTGATGACGGCCATGAGATCAACCGCATCACCGTGTTCCTGCCGAAGATAAGCGATCTTGCCGGTGCCGACCCCGTGCTCGCCGGTGGAGGTGCCACCGACCGAGATGGCGTGCTGCACCATCTTCTTGTTGATTGCCGCCACCTCATCGAGTTCCGTCTGGTTGGCAGGGTCGACGGCGAAGACCACGTGATAATTGCCGTCGCCCACATGGCCGAGAATGGCGGCGGGTACGCTGCAATCGCGCAGCAATTCACGGGTCTTTACGATGCAGCCGCTTAATTCAGAGACGGGCACGCAGACATCGGAGGACCAGCCCCTGGCGTTCGGGCGCTGTGAGACCACGGCATAAAACGCATTGTGACGGGCTTTCCACAGGCGGTTTCTGTCCTCCGGCGCATTCGCCCATTCAAAATCCCTGCCGCCATTGTCTTCCACGATCGCGGCGACCATCTCCACCTGTTCCTGAACGCCGGCCGGCGAGCCGTGGAACTCGAAGGCGAGCGTGTCCTCGACCTTGAGGGAAAGATTGGAATAGGCGTTGACGGCTTCGATCAGGCCACGGTCCATCAGTTCCATTCTGGCGACGGGAATGCCGAGCTGCACCACCGTGATGGCTGCGGCAACCGCCTTTTCGACGTCTTCGAAAGAGCAGAGCGCGGCCGAGATGGTTTCCGGAATGCCGTAAAGGCGCAACGTCACTTCTGTAATGATGCCAAGCGTTCCTTCGGAGCCGACGAAAAGCCGCGTTAGATCATAGCCGGCTGACGATTTGCGTGCCCGCCCGCCCGTGCGGATCACCTGGCCATTGGGCAGGACGACCGTGAGTGACAGCACATTCTCCCGCATGGTGCCGTAACGCACGGCATTGGTGCCCGACGCGCGCGTTGCGGTCATGCCGCCGATCGAGGCATTGGCGCCGGGGTCGATCGGGAAAAACAGGCCCATGTCGCGCAGATATGTATTCAGCTGTTCGCGCGTGACGCCTGCCTCCACCGTGCAGTCGAGGTCCTCTGCGCTGATGCGGACGATTTTCGACATGCGCGACAGGTCAACCGAGACGCCGCCGCGCACCGCCGTCAGATGGCCTTCGAGCGAGGTGCCGGTACCGAACGCGATGACGGGAATACCTTCAATGGCGCAAAGCCGGACGGTTTCCGCAACATCATCCGTGCTCTCGGCAAAAACGACGGCATCGGGGATCGCCGGCGTATGGTGGGATTCACCACGGCCGTGCTGTTCCCGCAAGGCCTGAGCGGTGGAAAAGCGCTCGCCGAAACGGTTGCGCAAAGCGTCCGAAAGAGCGGAAGGCAGTGCGCTCATCGCGACACTCCGCGCGAGGACGGCGGGAAGAGAGACATGGGGAACTCCACAGGAACGGTCCGAAGAAAGCCGCAGACCGGGTGCAGCCAAGCGGCAGCGAGCACCCGGTCACGACAGGATCAGGCGACCAGTTTTTCGCCCTTGAGATGACGTTCAAGGAAGGGAAGGCTGTCCTGCCCCCAATAAAGTTCGCCCTCGTAACGGAATGTCGGAAGTCCGAACACGCCGGCTGTCTTTGCGGTTTCGTAATTGGCTTTCCAGATGGCGGCGATGGCGTCGCTTCCGCCGCGCTCATCCAGCGCCTTGCCGTCGAAGCCGGCTTTGTCCGCGATTGCACGGCGAATCTCGGCCTTGCCGATGTCTTCGCCGCCTTCCCAGAAGGCTCCCTGGAGTGCCTTGGTCAGCTTCAGCCAGTCCTCGCCCGCCTCGATGGCGGCAATGACCATGAAGCCTGCGGGGGTAGGATCGGAAAGGGCGGCACGGTTTTCGAAGTTCAGCGACTTGCCGCGCAACGCGGCCCAGCGTTTTAAATCCTTCGTCCAATAGGCACGGCGCGCCTCCGGACGGTTACGGGAATAGATCGCGCCATTATCCTCGATCAGCGGAATGATGTGGGGCCGGATCGTGGCGTTCTGTTCACCGGCAAGGGCGGCGAAAGGCTCCAGGCCGAGGAAGGCCCAGGGGGAGCCGATGCCGAAGAAATAATCGATGGTCTTTGTCATATCTGGTTTCCTCAGGATGCCTGGCCGGCTGCAAGATCGAACACCGAGAGCGCACAGTCCCGGGCGATGAGAACGGCATGCGGATCGCGCCCGACGGCGACGGTCGCGAGCGCGCCTTCGTAAAGAAGCGAAAGGTGAGATGCGGCCTGATCCGGCCGGCCCCCTGTCTTGGACATGACCGTCTCAAAGATGTCCCGTACCATTCGTTTATGGGTTCTCGCCACGGTGACGACCCGATCGGAATCGCCGTGTTCGGCAACCGCAAGTGCAAAGGCGCAGCCTCTGAATTCGGGGCTGTCGGCTTTCTCGTAAAGCCGCTCGAAAATCACCCGGATCTGGTCCCTCGGATTGTTCGTTGCGGTCAAAACATCCTGCAGCGAGCGAATGACACGGTCGTGGCGATCCTGAAGATAGGCAGCAACGAGGTGATCCTTGGATGGAAAATGTCGATAGAGTGTCGCCTTGGCGACCTTCGCTTCTTCAATGATGCGATCGATCCCGACTGCCCTGATACCCTCGTTGTAAAACAGCGCACCGGCGGCGGTGAGGATCTGATCTGGAATGGCTTCTCTCATTTTATCGCTTCAGTTTGGTGGTTTTCATGTGAAGAATGGATCGACCGCGTCATTGCGCGGCGGCGAGACCGTTTTTGTCGCGATCCTGCAATTGCAGGACAAGGGACCGGATTGCATCGAGCGGCGCCGCCTTCGAGAAACGGCCCTGATGCGCCAGCCTGCCGGCAAGGGACTGGATAGCCTCGTTGTAAGGCGTCGCAATGTTGTGCAGACGCCCGAGCAGCACGATTTCCCCGTTGAGATAATCGACCTCGCTGGAGGCGCCCCGGGCAAAACTTTGCCAGGTTGATTGCTGGCCAGGCTCTATGCCGCTGTTTTCTGCGATGCTCCAGCTCGAAATATCGATGGTCCGCTCGGAAGCAGAGGCGAGATTGTAACCTGCGGCTTCAAGCGCCTGACGGGCCTCATGGACCAGTGCCTCGGCGATGGAGGCCCGCAGGCCGTCTTCTCCTGCAAACAGATCCAGCGCATTGCGGACATTGTGAAGGAGTTTTGTCGATTTCCAGCGGTGGATATCGTTGCTGGTTTCCGCGAGATAGTTGGCGCGAGTAAGGTCTGCGACAATTTCCGTCGCCGTATCGTCGGAACCGGCAGGGAAACGCCCTATGGTGACGACGCCGACCTGCGGATTGCCGGCTGCTGCCACTGCGCCCGTTTGCGTAAACCGGGCAGGGGTCAGAATGCTGGCCCCATAGACATTGGCGAAGGTTCTAAGCGCCAGGGCTTCCGTCGCCAGACCGTTCTGAAAGGTAACCAGCGGCAATTGCGCAGCCGTCGCGTCCTCCGCGCCCCGCACCTGACGCCATGACCAGTCCGCCAGCGTGGCTACCACATCCTGCGTCTTCACGGTCAGCAGCAGAATATCATCGAGTGCCAGTTCGGGCGGTTCGGATACATCAAAGGCGTTCAGCCTTATCTGCTGCGTGCCGGATGGCCTCTGATAGCTCAGGCCCTGTTTGATAATGGAAGCAATCTGTGCGCCGCGCCCGACCAGAGCATATTTGATGCCGGAAAGTTCGAACTGCGCGGCAAGACTCGCACCGACCGCACCTGCGCCGATAATAACGTATCGTGTCACCTTTTTCCCCAATTCAACCGGACCGATATTGCGCCGGCATCAATTGCAGCGGTTGAGATTGCGGCATTGATACAGGATTTCGTTCAACATCGTCCCTCCCTGAAGGCGGCCAATGATGACAGCTAGCCTAGGGATCAGAACCGCGTCAAGAAAGACAGGTCGTTCTTTTTCTATTTATTTTGTAGAAAATCATTTGGCATATGGAGGCTTTGCGGCCACCTCATTCCCGACCGTCAGGCAAGGCGGCACCCCCCGCCGCAAATCGGCCTGTTTCGAGCATGGGTGCCGGCGACTCGAAGGCTATGCTTCGGCGCGGATATTTGACATGGCGCACACGCCCGTCCCGGTGCCGGATTTCGGTCCGTCACAGGCGTGTGCAGGCTTTGGGGGCCTTATTTCACCTGGGCGACGACCAGCTTGCCGTCTGCGCGCTCGGCGACGAATTCGATGTTCGCGCCTTCCTTCAGCTTGGCGAGCAGGGCGTCGTCCTTGACGCGGAACACCATCGTCATGGCAGGCATGTCGAGGTTCTTCAGTTCCTCATGGATGATGGTGACTTTCTTGGCCGTGGCATCGACCTTCTTCACCGTGCCCTTGGTGAATTCCTGTGCGAATGCGCCGAAGGGAGCGGTAAGCAGGAGCGCTGCTGCAACGGAGATTTTAATGATTGTCTTCATGGTCAGGTTCCTTTGGTGAATGGGTTACTTTGCCGAGACTTTGAGATCGCCGCGCATACCGGCCTCATAATGACCGGGTTTCAGGCAGGCGAATTCGAACATCCCGTCATTGGTGAATTTCCAGATGATTTCGCCGCTTTCGCCCGGCGCAAGGCTGATCGCATTGGGATTGTCATGTTCCATCTCCGGGGCCTTCTCCATGGCGGCCTTGTGCTCAAGATTGGCCTTCTGCTCGTCGAGGATGAATTCGTGGTCCAGCTCGCCGACATTCTTCACGGCAAAACGCACGGTCTTGCCCTTCTTGAATTCGAACTTGGCGGGGGTGAACAGCATCTTGCCATCCGGTGTCTCCTTCATCGTCACCTGGATGGTCTGGGTTACCTTGGATTTGTCGCCGGGTTCGCCGATCGCCATCGCATCATGGCCGCCGCCGTGGGTGCCCGAGGCGAAGGCGGGTGTGGCAAGAGCGGTGAGAAGCAGTGCAAGTTTCAGTCTGGTCATTGCATGTTCCTTGGTTCTGTGGGGATTGTGGTCTGCACGATCAGCCGTGTTTCATGGGTTTCGGCGTGATCTGTGTTTTGGGATAATTGGTCTTTTCGGTCGCCGGCACGTCGCCGGTCCATTCCCAGGCCTGGGTTCCGGGCGGGTTTTCGTACCAGCCGGGATCTGAGTAATCGCCGGCGGAGATGCCTTCGCGGACCTTCACCACGGAGAACATGCCGCCCATCTCGATCGGGCCGTGCGGACCCCAGCCGGTCATCATGGGAACGGTGTTCTCAGGGATTTCCATTTCCATGGCGCCCATATCGGCCATGCCGGCGGTGCCCATCGGCATATATTCCGGCCGGACCTTGCGGATTTTTTCGGTGACGGTCTTTTTGTCGACGCCGATGAAGGTCGGGACATCATGCCCCATCGCGTTCATCGTATGGTGCGACTTGTGGCAATGGATCGCCCAGTCGCCGACATATTTGGCGTCGAATTCGTAAGCTCGCATCGCACCGACAGGGATGTCGATGCTGACTTCGGGCCACCGAGCCTCGGGCCGCACCCAGCCGCCATCCGTACAGGTCACCTCGAAATCGTAGCCATGCATGTGGATCGGATGGTTTGTCATGGTCAGGTTGCCGACGCGCACGCGCACCCGGTCATCCTTGGAAACCACCAGCGGATCGATGCCCGGAAACACCCGGCTGTTCCATGACCACAGATTGAAATCCGTCATCGTCATGATTTTCGGCACGTAGGAGCCGGGGTTGATATCGAAGGCGTTGATCAGGAAGACGAAGTCGCGATCAACAGGCATGAATGCCGGATCCTTCGGATGGATCACGAAGAAGCCCATCATGCCCATCGCCATCTGGACCATTTCGTCCGAATGCGGGTGGTACATGAAGGTACCCGATTTCACGAGATCGAACTCGTAAACGAAGGTCTTGCCGACGGGGATATGCGGCTGTGACAGGCCGCCGACGCCGTCCATGCCCGACGGCAGGATCATGCCGTGCCAGTGGATGGTCGTATGTTCCGGCAGCTTGTTGGTGACGAAAATACGCACCCGGTCGCCTTCGACGGCCTCGATGGTCGGGCCGGGCGACTGGCCGTTATAGCCCCAGAGGCGGGCGGTCATGCCCTCCGCCATCTCGCGCTCCACCGGCTCGGCGACAAGGTGGAATTCCTTGACGCCATTGTTCATCCGGAATGGCAGGGTCCAGCCGTTCAGGGTGACGACCGGATTGTAATCGGGACCGGTGGTGGGCTTGACCGGCGCCTGGGTTGCCGCCGTTTCCATCACGGCCGCTTCCGGCAGGCTGCTATTCGATGTCTTTGCCCAGGCCGCCGTGGAGACCATCGCGGCGCCGACACCCAGAAAGTTTCTTCTATTGAACATGGCCGTTTCCTTTCTCAATGTCCGCCACCGCCGCCACCAGCGGTGGCAACTTCTGTTTCTGCCCCTGCCGTAGCCGCGCCACCGCCATAGATGGCGGGAGCGAGGCCGGCTTCCGCGAGCCAGAAGTCGCGTTTGGCATTGATGGCGAGCAGGTTCGAATTGACCTTTTCGCGGCTGTCGGCGAGCAATTCGAAGGTATTGGTGAGCATGCCGTTATAGGTGAGCAGCGACTCTTCCTCGATCTTCGTTCGCAGCGGTACAACGCTGTTGCGATAGTGCCGGGCGATATCGTAGTTCGAGCGATAGGCCTGATAGGCCGAGCGGGCTTCGGAGCGGACATTGACCGCCTTTTCCGCCAGCAGGTTTGCCGCCCGCATATAGGCAAGTTCGGATTCCCGCATTCTCGCCCGGCCGGAATCGAAGATCGGAATGACGAATTCCAGCTCCGCATTGCCCGTCGTCTGTTTGTTTATGGCGTCCTCATCACGCTCGCGTTCGGTCTCGAAACCGGAA
Source organism: Agrobacterium sp. GW821-FHT14E08 (assembly GCF_058803865.1). NCBI lineage: Bacteria > Pseudomonadati > Pseudomonadota > Alphaproteobacteria > Hyphomicrobiales > Rhizobiaceae > Agrobacterium > Agrobacterium sp. GW821-FHT14E08. Next base: position 82,009 of record NZ_JBXAPJ010000007.1, read on the forward strand.
CGAAGTTCGAGATCGGTGACGTATCGGGTGGCCTCGGTGAGCTTGAACGACCGGGCGGTCGATTCCAGATCGAGTTTGGCGATCTGCAAATCCACGCGGCGCTGCAGCGCCTCGGCCTCGATCATGTCGCGTTTGGCAATATCCTTGGGAAGCTGCGGCAGGCGATTGGGGATGCTGTATTCGATGTCTCCTCCCCATAGTCCCATCAGCCTTGTCAGCTCTTCCTTCGCAAGACGTGCCTCAAGCCTCGCCTTGGCGATCTGGCCTGTCAGCTCGGCATAGAAGACCTGTTCGCGGGCCTGGCCCTCCTTGTTCAGGGAGCCCGCTTCCCCGAGCTTTTTGGCAAGTTCCGAGGCTGCATCCGCCGCCGTCTGCGCCTGAGCGAGCTGGCCGACATTTTCCCAGGCCGCGACAGCCGTGATCCACGCCCGGCGGGTATCCGCGGCCAGTTGCAACGTCTTCAGCGCGGCTGAGAGCTGCGCCTTGCGGAAGCCGGTATCGGCGATCTCGACATTCTGTTTAAGAGTGGCCAGCGCCAGAATATTGGTGACGATCACACCCTCGATCGCCTTGTAGGCCCTGAGCCCAGGAGTGCCGATGCCCGTCAGCCCGATGCCGACCCTCGGATTGACCAGCATGGTCGATTGCCAGGCGGTTGCGGCAGACTCGCCAAGATCCGTATAAGCAGCCTGAAGGCCCTTGTTGTTGAGCAGCGCGACCTGAACCGCCGTTTCGACATCGATGGTTTTGATGGCCATCAGCGACTTGACGCGGGCCGAAGTCGCCTGCGCCTCTGCCCTGTTCTGTATCCAGACCGTCTGCTTTCCGGTCGCTTCGGATGTTTTGGCCGATACGGTGGTGAAGCCCGCATTTTTCGAGGTGTAGTCGGCGGCCGTGACACAGCCGCCGAGAATGACGGGGAAGGAGAGGGCGGCCGCGAGTTTGAATATACGTATCGTCATGATGCGTCTCCTTTCGGAGCCTGCGCATCGTTCTGGTTACGCCAGGGCTTCGGGTCAGCCGGGGCGCGGTGCGTATAACCCGTAACCGGCGTTTGATAGCGGATGGGTGCGACGCCGAGCGACGGGTTCGCCGCGTCTTCAAACGAGGTAGCCTCGTTCATCAAGGATGTGGCCGTGCAGCCGCCCAGAAGCAGGGGCGCTGCCACCACGATGTAAATAGGATTCATGGTAATGTCCGAACAGGAGATGTAACGGCGCGACGGCGCTAAAGCCGCTCACGCACGGTCATTGCCCAGCAGGCGGGCTTTGCCTGTTCAGATATTCGGTGGACGGTGAAGGAGCGGGGTCTCGCCCACGGCCTTGCTATCGTCGAGGAAGGAACGAATGGAATTGTCGACGGGTTTGCCCAGCGCGTCATGAGCGATCAACACGGCCATGCCGAGACAGAAATCGCCGCAGCATTCCGGCTTGACCGGCTTTTTAACGCCGCTGTCATGCTCTGCCGCATCCATCTTGTGATGATCGTCGGACGCCATGGCTGAACCGCCGTGGCTCTTCATCGCGCCATGATCCATAGTGACCGATTGGTCGTGCGGCATTCCCGCAGCGTCTGGACCATGCATTGCGGCATTGACGGTGGAAACGCTGTAACCCGCCAGTGACAGTATCATCACCAGTCTAAACAGCAGTGCCGTCAATTTCGATGTTTGCAACATCTTACGCATGGACAGTAGAAGAGCCGTAGTTCTCGAATTTTGTCAATGGGTATCACTCATAACCATCGACAAATGCCGTGCCCTCCGGTTCCGCAACCTCATGTCGTCTCAATGAAGGTATCATCGAGGATGAGGAGCTTGCGCGCCTGCATGCGGGCATATTCCTCGTAAAAGCCCTGCGATATCCAGAGCGCCGAGCGACCCCGCCTTCCGCTCCAGCCGATGCCGCCGATCAGTTCGGCCGCCGCAAGCTTGCGGGCAACATGGGGGCGGGTAAGGGAGAGCGATTTTGCCAATTCCGACACCGTCTTCACATCCGTCAGATGCCTGCCCTGTTCCGTCGGCTTTTCCCAGTCTATCCCGGCGATCAGGCGGTCCATCAAAAGCCCGCCGGCGTCGAACCAGTTGAAGATGATGGAAAGTGGCCCGGGGCAGCGAACCTCGGGATTGGAAAGCAGCGCTTCCGTCACGCGGGGATGGATGTGTGCGAGCATGGTTTTGGACTGTTTGATGAATCTGGAGGCCCTGAAACCTTCATCGATCAGGTCGAGTGCCTGAAAATGCACATCGTACCAATGGGCAAGCATCGCCAGGGTCAGCTGCGAAGGCGCCACCCCGTTGCTCTTTTCTCCGTCGGATTTCACCTCTCTCGTCAGCCCGCGTTTCAGCGCCTCTTCGAAAAAGGCATAAGCGACATCGTGGCTTGCGAGGCCATGGCGGAGCGCGAGACGGCCGAAATCTTCCCGCGTCAGGGCGGGCTTGCCCGCTCCGGTCTCGCAGATGTCACATTTTTGAAAATACAGCGCCAGCAGCGCATGGCAAAGGAGCCGGCTCTGGCGCGTCGCGAAAAGCGCGGTCATGACGGGCGAACCTTCATAAAGGGCGATGAAACTTCTGGAAAGCAGACGCAGTGCTGCCGTGAAGGAACTCGTCTGGAGCAGCCGGTCGATTTCACAGGGCGGTGGGCTGCGGCGAAATGCGGTGGCGTCGGGCAGCCCGGAAATCGCGAAATCGAAAAAATTGGTCATGGGAGCGCTCCTCAGATTACCGGACGGGACTGCACGATCCATCGGCTTTACAGAGGTGGAGATGAGGCGTCTTCTCATTGCGCGCAGAGGTGAAATTTAAGCGGTCGGCAGGCTCATCGCGCGTGCGTCGCCAGGTGTCATGCCAAAGGTGCTGCTGAACACCCGGTAGAAGGTGGCCAGGCTGTCAAAGCCGCAACCATAGGCGACCTGCGTTATTGGCAAAGCGGGAAACTCCAGCAGCAGGCGTCGCGCTTCCTCGATACGCATGGAGGACAGCGTCCGGGAAAACGACAGTTCCGCGCCCTCGAAAACGACATGCAATTGCCGCAGCGAAATGCCCAGTTCCTTCGCCACTGCGGCAGGTGTCAGGTTTTGCCGGGATTTTTTGTGCATCATGATGTCCTGGGCGGCATAACAAAGCCCGGTCCTCAGCGCGGCGCGCACTTCCGGCATGGAGGGTGAAAGCCGCCCGCGCACCGTCATGGCAAGCCGGGCGACATGCGCCACATCGCGTGCGGGGTCTATGAGCCTGCCGTTGTCGGCGTTCAGTGCATTGAAAAGCGCTCGGAAGGGCCGGGAGAAGGCGGTATTGTCGCTATAACGCGTCGCAAACAGGTCATCGGCCGGCTGGCCAAGCATGACCTCGTAGTCGACGGGAATCTTGAGCATCCTGTAGTGAAAAGCCGCCTCGCCGCCCGGTAACGCGTCATAGGGTAAATCCGAGTAGTTGATGGTGATATCGCCACCGCTGACGGCATGGACACGGTCTCTGCCGGTATGCAGCAGCCCCGAGCCGGTCACCTGCAGGCCGATGCAGAGGCTGTTGCCAGCAATGCGGGCTATATCCGCTTCCGTGCGGTTGACCCGGTAGGAGGAGGCGCGCATCTCGCTTACGACGGCGCCGGCAATGGCGTGCGCCTGAAACGACCCTCTGAAAGTGTGGCGACGATCCGGAGCAAGTTCGATCGTCACGCCGAACAGGCTTTTGCCGCGCACCTCGCGCCATTGGTCGAAGCGGTGCTCGGGCTGAAAATCATCGGTTGCGAAACGGATGATGGTGTTCGTGACTTGCTCCTCCCCGAAGATCCCTGTCCCGTCGGCTTATTTTTCCGCCGCGCGAAATTGAAGATGAACGAGCGGATAGGGCCGTTGCTGCCCATCGAGGTCGGAACGTCCCGTCGGCTCGAAACCGAGTCGACGATAAAAGCCCATTGCCTGTGCGTTCTGCTCATTCACATCGGTAGTCAGCGCCGGAGATGCGGCGAGCGCCGCCTGTACGAGCGCCCTTCCAATCCCTTTGCCATGCTGGTCCGGATCGATGAAAAGCGCCTCCATATGGCCTTCATGCAGAAACATGAAACCAAGGGGCTGATCGGATGCATCGACCGCGAGCGTCAAGGGGACCTGCGGCAGAAAAGCCGTCACCTCCTCTTCGATCGCGATGCGATCTGCCGGAAGAAGGAAGTCATGAGTGGCGTCGACGGCCTTGCTCCATATTTCAAGGATGCGGGCCGTGTCGCGAGTGTCGGAAGAGCGAAGTGTAATCATGTCTTAACCCTTAGCAATTGCCAGCTTTTTGCGCCATGGGGGCGATTCTGATCTTTCTTAAAAAGTGTTTTCTCATCTTTTCGGTCGTTCTTTAGAAGCCCGGACATCTGGATGGGCCTGTCCCCTCGATTCCTGCGGGCGACGATTTTTCAGAAAAAAGCGCTTGCAAAAGCCGCGTTAAAAAAAATAGATAAAAAGAAGTTCTATCTATTTATTTTACCCGGAGGGCCGTCAAATGGATCAGATTGTTACGCAAATGGAGCCAAACACGGCGCCGCCTCCGATGAATGGAGCAGATTCGTCGCTAGCAGAAGCTAAAATTATCTATAATTTACCGTTTAATGATCTCCTCTTCCAAGCGCAGCAGGTGCATCGCCGACATTTCGATGCCAACGCCATCCAGATGAGCCGGCTTTTATCCATCAAGACAGGCGGCTGCCCGGAGGATTGCAGCTATTGCAGCCAGTCTGCCCGCAATCCGACCGGACTGAAGGCCTCCAAGCTGATGGAGGTGGAACGGGTGCTGGCCGAGGCGCGCAAGGCGAAGGAAGGCGGCGCGACGCGGTATTGCATGGGCGCAGCATGGCGCAACCCCAAGGAGCGTGACATGGAGGCGGTCGTGGCCATGGTCGAAGGCGTGAAGGCGCTTGGCATGGAAACCTGCATGACGCTCGGCATGCTGACGCCGGAGCAATCCGAACGGCTCGCCGATGCCGGGCTCGATTATTACAATCACAACGTCGACACATCGGAACGGTTCTATTCGCAGATCATCACCACCCGCACTTTCGAGGACCGGCTGGAAACGCTCGCCAATGTCCGCGATGCCGGCATAAAGGTCTGCGCCGGCGGCATTCTCGGCATGGGGGAGACGGTCGATGACCGTATTTCGATGCTGGTGACGCTCGCCAATCTGCCGGTTCCGCCGGAAAGCGTGCCGATCAATATGCTGATCCCGATCCCCGGCTCGAAGCTCGCCAATGCTGACCCGGTCGATCCGATCGATTTTGTCCGCACCATTGCGCTTGCGCGCATCCTCATGCCAACGTCGCATGTGCGGCTTTCCGCCGGGCGCACGGAAATGAGCGATGAGACGCAGGCGCTCTGTTTTCTGGCCGGGGCGAATTCCATCTTCATCGGCGAGACGTTGCTGACGGCGGATAATCCGGGCGAAGATCACGATACGGCGCTGTTCCGGCGGCTGGGTCTGAAGCCGATGGAGCTGCAGCCTGCGGAGGCGGGAGGGTGCCGGTGACCGTTTCGGCGCTCTCTCCTTATGAAGCGAAGCTTGCCGGCCTGCATCGCAAATCGCGGCTGCGCGCGCTCGCCCCTCAGGAGGGGGTCGACTTCACCTCGAACGATTATCTCGGGCTTGCCGATGCGCCCCGGCTGAAGGCGGCGATTGCCGCCGCCATCGAAAGAGGCGTGCCTGTTGGTGCCGGTGGCTCGCGGCTGCTGCGCGGCAACCACCCGGAACATCAGGCGCTTGAAGCGGAGGCGGCGATGTTCTTCGGTTCCGAAAGAACGATCTATTTCGGCAGCGGATTTGCCGCCAATGTCGCGCTTTTCTCTGCCTTGCCGCTTCGGGACGATCTCGTGCTTCACGATGAACTGATCCATGCCAGCGTGCATGATGGAATTGCGGCGGGCAAGGCGAAGGCTGTCGCCGTGCCGCATAATCAGGTCGAGGCATTTGAGCGGGAAATAAACCGCTGGCGGCAGGCGGGCGGCAGGGGCCGCCCATGGATCGCGGTGGAAAGCCTCTACTCCATGGATGGAGACCGGGCGCCGGTTGCGGCCCTTGCCGATCTTGCCGAGCGGCACGGCGGCTTCCTCGTCGTTGATGAAGCGCATGCCACCGGCATTTTCGGATCCGGCGGGCGTGGTTTTGCTGCCGAACTGGAAGGCCGGGGCAATGTCGTGGCGCTGCATACCTGCGGCAAGGCGCTTGGCCTTTCCGGCGCGCTTCTGAGCCTGCCTGCGGTTCTTGCCGATTACCTCACCAATCGCGCCCGCGGTTTCATCTATTCGACAGCGCCGTCCCCGCTGATGGCCGCAGCCGTGCGTGAGGCCTTGCATATCGTTGCCGACGAGACCTGGCGTCGGATACGGCTGGAGGAATTGGTAAACTTCGCCGGTGAAGAATTGCACGCCCGACTTGGTATGGCACCCAGCGGCTCGCAGATATTGCCTGTCTTGATCGGTGACAATGCCCGTGCGCTGAGGATCGCTGCGCGTCTGCGTAGTGGCGGTTTCGATGTACGTGCGATCCGCCCGCCGACTGTACCGGAAGGCACGGCGCGCCTGCGCATATCGATCACGCTCAATGTGGATGAAAGTCAGATCGCGGACATGATCGGGCTGCTCGCCGCTATTACGGAGGAGGAGCGATGAGCCCTCGTTTCGTCGTTTCCGGCACCGATACGGGTATCGGCAAGACAGTCTTTTCGGCAGCGCTGGCCCATGCCCTGCAAGCGTATTACTGGAAGCCCGTGCAATCCGGGCTGGAGGAAGAAACCGACAGTGAGGTTGTGGAACGGCTGGGCGGCGTGCCCCGCGCGCGCATCCTGCCGGAAAGCTATCGTCTGAAAATGCCGGCCTCACCGCATCTTTCGGCCCGCCTTGAAAATGTGACGATCGATCCCGAACGTCTGTTTCCGCCGCAGACGGACGGACCGCTGGTGATCGAAGGGGCAGGCGGCCTGCTGGTGCCGCTCACCGACACATTATTATTTGCCGATATCTTCGCCCGCTGGCAAATTCCGCTGATCCTGTGCACCAGGACGTCACTTGGCACCATCAACCATACGCTGCTGTCGCTTGAGGCGCTGCGGCAAAGGGTAATTCCGGTGCATGGCGTTGTGTTCATCGGCGACGAGAACCGGGAAAATCAGCGCATCATCGCCGATATCGGCAGGGTTCGTTCGCTTGGCCGGTTGCCTCACCTGCCGTCGATGAGTGCGGACACGCTACACCAAACATTCGCTCAACAATTTGATCTCGCTGATTTTCTGGAGGTGCCGGCATGAGCCGTTCCCCTGTCTGGCACCCTTTTACCCAGCATGGGCTGGAACCGCCGATGAAACGCATCGTCTCGGCGGAGGGCGCCTATCTGGTCGATGAGAACGGCAAGCGGCTGTTCGATGCCATTTCATCCTGGTGGGTCATCACCCACGGCCACCGGCACCCCGCGATCATGGCAGCCATTCGCGCGGCGACCGAGGCCTTCGACCAGATCATCTTCGCCGAATTTTCCCACGAACCGGCGGAAACGCTGGCCAAAGGGCTGATCGAACTTGCCCCCGCCGGGTTGGAACATGTGTTTTATTCCGATAGCGGCTCGACCTCGGTGGAAGTCGCGCTGAAAATGGCGCTCGGTTATTTTCATAACCGCGGTGAAAAGCGCGACCGCATCGTGGTCATGGAGCACGGCTACCACGGCGATACGATTGGGACCATGTCGACGGGCGAGCGCGGCGTGTTTAATGCCGCTTATGAACCGCTGCTTTTCGGCGTCGACCGGCTTGCTTTTCCGGAAGCGGAGCGCGGGCAGGAGACGCTCGACATGTTCGAGAGCTTCTGCCGTTCGGGCCGTATCGCCGCCCTGTTGATCGAGCCGCTGGTTCTCGGTGCCGGTGGCATGAAGATTTATGGTGCGGATGTTCTGGCCGGGTTGAAACAGATCGCTGAACGCCACGGCTGCCTGCTCATCGCTGATGAGGTGATGACGGGCTGGGGCCGAACCGGAAGCATGTTCGCCTGCGAGCAGGCCAGGATTTCGCCGGATATTCTGTGCACCTCCAAGGGGCTTACGGGCGGTTCTCTGCCGCTTGCGGCAACGCTGTGCACCGGCGACATCTTCGATGCGCATTTTTCAACCGACCGCCGCAAGACCTTTTTCCATTCCAGTTCCTATACCGCCAATCCGATTGCCTGTGCTGCTGCCGTCGCCAATCTGCAGGTCTGGCGCGATGAGCCGGTGGCGCAGCGCATCGGGCAATTGCAGGAAGCCTTGCATGCTGAACTCGGGCGATTTGAAGGGGACGGGCGTTTCGGGAACATCCGCCAGGCGGGAACCATAGCGGCTCTCGACCTCGACGTGCCTGCCGGCGGTTATCTCGCCGAGGCTGGTCCTCGCATGCGGCAATTCTTCCGCGAGCGCGGGCTGATCATCCGCCCGCTCGGAAACGTCATTTATCTGATGCCGCCCTATTGCACGACGGCAGACGACCTGACCTACGCCTTTGACGCCATCGATGAAGTGGCCTCGATCGTGAATGACGCCGCTCCGGCCAAATCGCGCGCCACTGGGACCGCGTGAACCAGACATCCGCATTTTCCAAGCGTTCGGAAAGGCCTGACAATGCAGACACGTTCTTCCCGCATGGCCGGCTTCGGACATGCCGTCCCCGCGCGATGCGTCGGCAATGCCGAAATAGAAGCGCGTCTTGGGCTGGACGCCGGCTGGATTGAGCGTCGGACGGGTATCCGCACGCGTTATTGGGCCGGAGAGGGCGATACGTTAAGCGGGCTTGCGGAAAGAGCCGGCCGTTTGGCGCTGGAAGACGCCAAGATCGGCTCTGACGATATTGCACTGACATTGCTGGCAACCTCGACACCGGACCATCTTCTCCCGCCTTCCGCACCGCTGCTTGCCCATCGCCTCGGCCTGAAACGTTCCGGCGCTATCGATCTTGCCGGGGCCTGTTCCGGTTTTCTTTATGCGCTCACCCTCGCGGATGGTTTTGTCCGCACCCATGGCCGTGCGGTACTCGTCGTCGCCGCCAATATTTTGAGCCGTCGCATCAATCCGGCGGAAAGGGCGAGTGCCGTTCTGTTCGCCGATGCCGCCGGGGCCGTTGTGCTTGCCCCGTGCCGGGACGCTGAGCGTGGCCTCCTCTCCGCCGATCTCGTTTCCGATGGCAGCGGCTACGACCTTATCCAGATAGGGGCCGGCGGCAGCAGCCAGCCTTTCTCCCTTGATATGCCGATTGAAGAGACGCTGATGACGATGCGGGATGGGCGCGAAGTCTTTTCCCGCGCCGTCGCGTTGATGACGCAGACCTCACACCAGGTGTTGCAACAGGCCGGCATAAAAACCGCCAATATCGACCGCTTTGTTCCGCATCAGGCCAATGCCCGTATGTTCGACGCCGTCTGCGGCAATCTCGGCATTGACCGGCAAAAGACGGTGCGCACGGTAGAGACTTTCGGTAATTCGTCCGCCGCCACCATTCCGCTTTCGCTTTCGGTTGCCAATGCTGAAAGACGCTTCGTTGAGGGAGAGACGCTGTTATTGACTGCGGCAGGGGCGGGCCTGACCGGAGGTGCAGTGATTTATCGAGTTTAAGCCAACTCACAAAACGGCAGGCCTCATCGCGCGAACGGGCCTGCGCATGTCATTGCGGCCCCGCTGCTTTTCGTCATAGTCTCAAAGCAAACCGGGAGGCTGCCATTGAACCTCGATGAAAAAGAACATGATGCAACACAGCCAAGACGCTCGATCTGGCCTTGGCTGCTGCTGGCGGTTCTGACGCTTTTGGCCATTTACGCCTATTCAGAAGTGACATCGATGATCGATGATACCGTCAGGCTCTGGAACGACCTCGTGCAACTATTCTGGTGGATTGTCCCGGACCAGTCGCCTTGACGCGAGACCGAAGCGCCGTATGGCGGCTGACAATACGGAGCAATGCAGCGCAATCTGAAATGCCGGACGTGTCGGCATTTCGTTCCGCATAATCATTTGATTTTATATGATAAAATGGTTGGCTGGGGAACCTGGATTCGAACCAAGATCGACGGAGTCAGAGTCCGCTGTTCTACCATTGAACTATTCCCCAAAAGCCTGAAGCGCTTCGGCGCGTTCGCTTTGGTGGGTCGTCATATAGATGATTTATTCAGGGGCGCAAGTCGAAAAAATCGAAAAATGCGTTTTCACTGTTCTTTTGCGTTTCGTCTGCTGGTCAGAGCCGCGCGCGGGTCGAGCGCGGGGTGGAGAGCAGAATGCTTGTCTCGCTGCCGGTGATGCCGGGTACGAGACGGATGCGGCGCAGCACGGCGTCGAAATCGCTGAGCGTTGCGGCATTGAGTTCCAGGATAAGGTCCCAGCGCCCGTTTGTGGTGTGGATTTCGGATATTTCCGGGAAGCCGCCAAGCGTGCGGATGACGCGGTCCGTCACATGGCCTTCAATTTCGATCATCATGATGCCGCGGATCGCGGCTTCCACCGCATCGGCACGCAGGATGACGGTGTAGCCGATGATGGTGCCGTCATTTTCCATCTTTTCGATATGTGACCGCACCGTCGCGCGCGAGGTTTCCGTTTCGATGGCCAGATCGGAAATGCTGCGCCGGCCGTTGTGCCGCAAAAGGGTTACGAGCCGTTCGTCGAGGATATCCATTAATAGTCACTCTGATAAATAGATTTTACCAAACTGATAGCCTATTTCAATAATATTGCCAATATTTGATGTTCATTCCGCCATGTCTCTGTGGTCTAGTAGGGTTCTGTTGAAAAGCGAGGGTTCAAATGGATATCAGGCTGATTGGTGCGCCGTTGCAGATAGGTGCCGGGCAATTGGGATGTGAGATGGGGCCGAGCGCCTATCGCATTGCCGGTCTTACGCGCGCCCTTGAGGATCTGGGCCATCGGGTGGTCGATACCGGCAATGTGACGCCGGCGCCCCTCAAGGAATTCTCCCACCCCAATCCGGCGGTGCATCACCTCTCCGAGACGGTGGCCTGGACGGAGGCGCTGACGGAGGCGGCCTATCGCGAAAGCGATGGCGCATTGCCGATCTTTCTCGGCGGCGACCACGCGATTTCGGCTGGAACCGTTGCCGGCATGGCACGCCGGGTCGCGGAAAGCGGGCGCCCGTTTTTCGTGCTCTGGCTCGATGCCCATACCGACTATCACACGCTGGAGACAACGCGCAGCGGTAACCTGCATGGCACACCGGTCGCCTACTTCAGCGGGCGTGACGGGTTCGCTGGCTATTTTCCGCCCCTTTCCCATGCGGTTCCCGAAGAGAATATTGGCATGATCGGTATTCGCAGCGTTGATCCGGCCGAGAGGGCCGCCCTGGAAGAGAGCGGCATCACCGTTCACGACATGCGCTCGATAGACGAACACGGCGTCGCCGTCCTGCTGCGCGCATTCCTGGCGCGGGTTCAGGAGTCAAACGGCCTCCTGCATGTCAGTCTCGATGTCGATTTCCTTGAACCGTCGATCGCGCCTGCGGTCGGCACCACGGTTCCGGGCGGGGCGACGTTCCGGGAGGCGCATCTGGTGATGGAAATGCTGCATGATAGCGGGCTGGTCTGCAGCCTCGATCTGGTGGAGCTTAACCCGTTCCTTGATGAGCGGGGCAGAACGGCGACTCTGATGGTCGATCTTGCCGCCAGCCTGTTGGGCAAGCGGGTCATGGATCGCCCGACACGGGCTGGCTGAGGGAGGGGCTTATGACGGCAATACCGAACCTCAATATCGTACCTTTCGTCAGCGTCGATCACATGATGAAACTTGTGCTCAGGGTAGGGGTCGACACCTTTCTGCGTGAGCTTGCCGATGCAGTGGAGGAGGATTTCCGCCGTTGGGAAAGCTTCGACAAGACCCCGCGCATTGCGTCGCACTCCAAAGAGGGTGTCATCGAGTTGATGCCCACCAGCGACGGAACGCTTTACGGCTTCAAATATGTCAATGGTCATCCGAAAAACATGAGGGAGGGCCGCCAGACCGTCACGGCATTTGGCGTGCTTTCCGATGTCGGCAACGGCTACCCGCTGCTTCTAACCGAGATGACGATCCTGACGGCGCTGCGCACCGCCGCCACCTCGGCAGTCGCTGCAAAACATCTCGCCCGTAAAAATGCCCGCTCGATGGCCATCATCGGCAATGGCGCGCAGAGTGAGTTTCAGGCGCGCGCCTTCAAGGCCATTCTCGGCATCGATACGCTGCGGCTTTTCGATATAGATCGTTCGGCCAGCGAAAAATGCGCCCGCAATCTTGCCGGCCAAGGCCTTGCGATCAAGATTTGCGATAGTGCGCAGGAGGCGGTCGAAGGCGCGGATATCATCACCACCGTTACTGCCGACAAACAATATGCGACGATCCTGACCGACAACATGGTCGGTCCCGGCATTCACATCAACGCCGTCGGCGGCGATTGTCCCGGCAAGACGGAATTGCACCGGGATATTCTGCTGCGCTCGGATATTTTCGTCGAATACCCGCCGCAGACGCGCATCGAAGGCGAAATCCAGCAATTGCCGGCGGACTACCCCGTCATCGAGCTTTGGCAGGTCATTGCCGGTGAAAAGCAGGGGCGGGTAAGCGACCGGCAGATCACGCTGTTTGACAGCGTCGGCTTCGCGACCGAGGATTTTTCGGCGCTGCGTTATGTTCGGTCGAAACTGGCAGCGACCGGGCTTTATACCGAGCTGGATCTGCTGGCCGATCCGGATGAGCCGCGCGATCTGTTCGGAATGCTGTTGCGCTGCGAGGCAGCGCTCTTCTGAGAGGGAAGGTCGTTCGGCAAGTGCTTTAGTCCGCTTGCCGGCGTTCTTTCCGTCCGACAACATGTTCGCGCCAGATGGTGAAGAGACCGGCGGCAATTACGATTGCTGCGCCCAGAACCATATTGGACGTGACGACTTCGCCATAGACGGTGACGCCGATGATGGAGACGAGCACCAGCTGGTAATAGGAAAAGGGCTGTACCGAGGCCGCATCTGCCAGTTCGAATGCCTTGATCAGGCAATAATGGCCGCTCATGCCGGTAATGCACAGCGCCAGCATCCATCCCCAATCCTGCGGTGCTATGCTTACCCAATAGAACGGACCGACCAGCGTCAGCGCCACCGCACCGGCCACGCCAGTATAAAAGAAGCTGGTCATTGCTGAATCGCTTTTACTGCCGAGCCGGGTCAGGACGCTGTAAAGCGCCAGCATGAAGACGGCCAGAAAGGTGATTAGCAGGCTGTTATCGAAACCTTCGCCATCGGGTTTCAAGATGACGAGAACGCCGATGAAACCGACAAAAATGGCGCACCAGCGCCGCCAGCCCACATGTTCTCCAAGCAATGGCACGGAAAGAGCCGCAACAATCAGCGGCGCGGAGGCGAGGATGGAATGGCTGTGCGCCAGCCCGACAACTGCAAAGGAGAAGATGGAGAAAACGATCTGCACGGCAAGCAGGACGCCGCGGCCAATCTGCAACCAGGGACGGTTGGCCATGACGGCACCACGGATGCCACCGGGTGAAGCAGCGGCCATCAGGAAAACAAAAACGGCGAAGGCCCAGTATCGCAGCATTGCGACGAAGACCGGCGGATAGAAGGTGCCCAGGTGTTTCGATATGCCATCCTGCGCCGCAAAGATCGTGAAGGCGACAAGCGCATAAAGATAACCGGTCTTGTGTGATGGCATAAAAAAACCGCTGTCCGGCTGTTGCCGGCAAAAGAGGATTCGGCGTGAATGAGGTGGGTAACAGCCATATGTGACGGCCTTACCTTGTCAGACAACCTTATTTTCCGAATAGCTGCTATGCAAGTCCGGAAACTGCTCTTTCAATAGGCAGATTGCCGGCTGCGCTAAAGGGCGTTACCGCCGCAACCTCTCTTCGGTCATTCACGGGCTCAACCCGGGAATTCACAGGTTGAAATCATGGACCTTCGGGTCAAGCCTTGGTGTTACGCAGAGTTTCGCGAGCGGTTTTCGCTTATCATCCAAGACGACTTGGTAAAAGGCCCTGTCCGCCGTCAACAATTGTGCGGCGGACAGGGTTCAGCAATACGCCATGACGTTTGCAGTTTTTGCTGCAGCGATCAGCCGATCGTCACGACCGCTTTCGAAGCCACGGATTTGAGCGCGGCGTCGGCCAGTTTCAATGCGATCAGCCCGTCCTTGATGGAAGGGGTCGGTGCGATATTGTTTTCGATACTATCGATGAAAGCGGTAATTTCTGCCGCATAGGCTGCCGTATAACGCGTCATGAAGAAATCATGCAGCGGCGGGCGGGTATAGCCTTCAGCATTGGCTATTTCGATGGAGACAGGTCGCTGGTTTTCGGCCGCTGCCGAACCGAGCGAACCATGCACTTCGATACGCTGGTCGTAACCATAGGTCGCGCGCCGGGAGTTTGAGATGATCGCCTGCCTGCCGCTCTTGGTCGTCAGGATGATGCTGGCGCTGTCGAAATCGCCAAGCGCGCCGATTTCCGGATTGACCAGAACGGAGCCTGTCGCAAACACGCTTTCCACTTCCTCGCCGAGCAGGAAACGGGCCATGTCGAAATCATGGATGGTCATGTCGCGGAAAATACCGCCAGAAACCTTGATATATTCCGCCGGTGGCGGACCGGGATCGCGGCTGGTGATGGTCACCATTTCCACCTTGCCGATGCGGCCATCTTCGATGGCCTTGTGGACGGCCTGAAAGTGCGGATCGAAACGGCGGTTGAAGCCGAGCATCACCTTTGCGCCGGTCTCTTCAACCACCTTGGCGCAGGCCTCGGCCCGGCTCACATCCAGATCAACCGGCTTTTCGCAGAATATGGCCTTGCCGGCGCGGGCGAAACGCTCGATCAGGTCGGCATGGGTGTTGGTCGGCGTGCAGATGATGACGGCGTCGATCGTCTTGTCGGCCAGAACCTCATCGATCGTGCTCACCTTACACTGCGCTTCGTGGGCGATTGCTTCCGCAGCGCCGGCCATGGCATCCACGACGGCAACCAGCTTCGCGCGGCTGTCGGTGGTGATTGCCTTGGCATGGACCTTGCCGATCCGTCCAGCGCCCAGCAGTGCCAATTTCGTAACCATCTTTCCTCCGGTTCCTCACATCTGACCCTCACTCCCGGAAAGACAGAATATGAACGCAAACAATGTTTCGATATGGAATATATGTTCTATTTTGCTAGAGCGACATCCGGGGCGTGTCAAGCGTTTTGACGATGGTTAGACAGCCGAAATTATTCCCCCCGCAAGGCGCATGTTGCGGATGGCGGCCACGGTGGAAAAGCAACCTGGGGCGGGTTGAAAGCCGGTGCCGGCGATCAGTCGATGGAAGATGAAAGGACGGCATTTTGCGGAAAGGCATAAACCTCGACCGGGGTTTCAAGTCCGCGCAGCAGCCACGGCCCCAGATTTTCCAGCTTGTCCCCGTACCCGGCCATACGGACGAATTCTTCGGAAAACAACACGCTGCGGCCGGTTTCCTTGGTCAGCGTTTCAAGCCGAGAAGCGATGTTCACGGCAGGGCCGATAACGGTGAAATCGAGGCGGGTTTTGGAGCCGATATTGCCATACATGACATCACCGACATGGACCCCGATGCCGTAACCCAGCGGGTCGTGGCCCTTCTGGCAATTGATGTCATTGAGGGCAACGAGACTTTTCTGTGCGCTGGCAATGGCTTTCAGCAGGTTTTCACAGGCCTGCGGGTCGCTGAGCGGGAAAACGGCCAGCAGCCCGTCGCCCATGAATTTCAGGATTTCCCCGCCGAACTCTTCGATCGGATCGCACATGGCGTCGAAATAACCGTTCAGCAGCTCGATGACGTCGTCGCGTGGCCAGAGGTCGGAAATATGGGTGAAATTGCGCAGGTCGCAGATCAGGATCGCCGCGCCCACGGTCATGCCGCTGCCGCGCGTCGTTGCCCCATTGAGGATTTTTTCACCCGCATGCGGGCCGACATAGGTCTCCAGCAGGGTGCGCGTCATGCGGTTTTTCAGGCGTATCTCGCTGACCAGCGCGAGCGCCGGCAACAGGTTTTTCAGGGCGAGGACTTCCGCTTCGGTAAAGCCTCCCGCACGGTCGCTGGAAAATGTCGCGACATGGCGTTTGCCGAAAGTGTGTTCGATGGGCCAGGCCAGATAATCCGTCAGCCCGTCAGCCCGCAGTTCCTCATAGATGGTGTAGCCGGGCTCGTCGGCCTCGTCATCATTCAGGCGGAGACGAACTTCGGTGGCGCCCTGATGGATGTCGTTGATGGGGCTGTTCAGATATTCGGGCGTATTTTCCGATCCGTAGCCGTAGGTAGCGATCTCGGCGGATGACATGCCGGCTTTCCACAAAATCCGTGCGCCAAGCCATTGCGGATGACGGATGCGGAAAGCGAGCACACCACGGGCGACGGAAATGCCGCTAGACCGCAATCTGCTGCAAAGCTCGACGAATATTTCGTCGATAAAGCGCTCATCCTTCGTGCCGGTGATGAGCCAGTCGAGGATTTCCGTTTTCTCCGCCGGCCACAATTCATCCAAAGCTGAAGAAACCCGTTCTTCGGTGTTGAGACTAAGCGTCATGACAGGATTCCGGAGGTTGTTGCTGCTCTCGTGCGGGCGGGCCAGATGCCGAACATGGTCCGTGCGGACAACATGTGGTGCCGGGTAACGGAAATGTTAAGAGAGAGGTGCGGAAAATGTTCCGGAGAGATTGGCCGTGTTCAATTGCAAGCGCCGCCCGGATGTTCTCGCGAACATCGTCCCCGGCGGCGCTCAAATTTTATCCGGATCGCCGTAGACGATCAGATAACGGTTTCTACGGGAATATGCAGGGCGGCGGCAACGCGCCTGATGCGGAGCGGATCGCTGTCCGTGCCGTCTTCCAGGGCGCGAATTTCGCTGGTCGTGAGGCCGCAGGTTATTGCAAGCTGCTCGACGGTATAACCGGCGAGATTGCGAGCGGTCAGAACCTTTCTGGCAAAAGGAGCATCTGTTTCTTGATCGGAATCGGGTTGTGAGACTGAAATTGTCATTTGCATCTCCCTCATGATGGACACTTTAATGCGGGCGGCAGAAAAAAGTTGCCGGGCCGAATGCGACCGCGTTGCCGGAGAAGAAATCGGTGCTGCAACGCAGCGAGGAACATAGACGCTTCGTCCACCTACGCAATAGTTAAATTTTGTTAAGATTCGTGATCGCCGCATTCCCGCGGCATTTTTCCGTGGCGAAAATGGGCAGATGAAACGTGATTTTCCGGTCACCGCCGTGCCGTGTCAGAGCAATGAGTGCTACAGCATTCCCCAGGCGCGGAACCGGCCACGGCCCGTTACCTCGCGCAATTCCAGCTGATTGGCGAGCCCGATAGCGCCCTGTGGCGTGGTTCCAAGTTCCCTGACAATCATCGCCGCCGAGACCACCGGTCGGGAGACCACGAGCTCCACCAGCTCAGGCAGGCGGGAGGAGGAGCGCCGGCCGGCCAGCTTGCGCAGCATGCGCTCCCTTGCATGGGTCAGCCTGTCATGTTCCTTCATGCTGGCGAGCGCTGCTTCATGAAAGCTGTCCAGAAGGGCGAGGAGGCGTTGCGTCTGGTTTCTGGCATGCCGCCGCTCGCGTGGAACGGCGCGAAGGCCGGTGCTGAGCGCCGGCAGGTGATCGGGCGCGACAGCCCCGTCGCGCAGAAATGCAGCGGCCAGAAGCCTGCCGAGCCACGGGCTGCGCTGCAGGACCTCTATCATGTTCCAGGCATCCAGCATGATTGCGGTCCGCAGGATCGCGGGCAGTTCCTCCGTCTGGCCATGAACCTGCCGCCATTCCGCCAGCCGTTCCTCCTCGTCCCAGTCGGGATCGTTGACCATCGGATTGGTCTCCTCCCGATGTTGAAGGGGCGCGAGCGTCGTGCCGGCGGTAATGGCGCTCAGTGTTGCGGCGCTTCGAGCCAGAAGCGCGTCCAGCTCGGAAAAAGCCCCGTCCAGCGGTGTTTCACCATCTGTTTCCGGCTCCTCGTTGCTGGAATGATCCGTGGGCCCAGGGGTAAATACCGTCTCGTCGGCGGCAATTGCCGTCTTGCCACGCAGGCGGGAAAGGCCCTGCGCCGTGAAGGCCCAACCCGGTGCATTGGAGAAAATCAGTCGCCTTGACCGCAATATCCGGTGTGCCGCCGTCATTTCGTGCGTCGGCACCCGCACGTCCATGTGGGCATCATGCAAAACCAGATCTTCCATGTGCACGAGTTCGCCATCCACCCACATGGATGAGATCGCATCGGTAAAATCTTGCCTTTCGATAAAGCCATGCTTCATCGGAGACCGGCTGATCCGCTCGTCCAGCCGCGCCAGCGCTTCGCCCGCGCGGGCAGCGGGTATGAGAAGCTTTTCAATCTGGACGTCGGACACATCGTAAATCATTGATATTTTTTAGTTTGAGCACGCACGGGTGACAAGGCGGATTGCGATGATGGATTTTTTGCTTTTCGCGGCTTCGACGCCGGGATCATGCCGGCTGTCGCGGCGCAGGGAAGCCAAAATCACCGTCATTGAGGCCTTTACCGCCGCTTTATCAATTATGTTGCGATGCGGCATAAGCTTGCGCATTGCAATATGAGGGGTATATACCCCCACCGAGAGCGACAAATTATCACACCTTCCGTTCGCCCTTCCATCTCCAGACGAAGATGAATTGGAGTCAACCCGTGAATATTATGGCAAATGGTCCTGCCACCGCGCCGGATCAGAAAACCCGTTTGAAATCCATTATCGGCGGATCGGCGGGCAATCTCGTCGAGTGGTACGACTGGTACGTCTATTCGGCCTTCACCCTTTATTTCGCGCCGGTGTTTTTCCCTTCCGGAAACCAGACCGCAGAATTGTTGAGCGCAGCTGCCGTTTTTGCCGTCGGATTTCTGATGCGACCCATCGGGGCATGGTTCATGGGAACCTATGCTGACCGCAAGGGCCGCAAGGCCGGCCTGACCCTGTCCGTCACACTGATGTGTCTCGGCTCGCTGCTGATCGCGATCACGCCAGGCCATGAAACGATCGGTATTGCCGCACCGGCCATTCTGGTCTTCGCCCGCCTCCTGCAGGGCATCAGCGTCGGTGGCGAATATGGCGCCAGCGCAACCTATCTCAGCGAAATGGCCGGCAAGAACCGCCGCGGCTTCTTCTCCAGCTTCCAGTATGTGACGCTGATCTCCGGCCAGCTTCTGGCGCTGGCGGTGCTTCTGGTGCTGCAGCGGGTTTTGACGCCGGAACAGCTCGGTTCCTGGGGCTGGCGCATTCCTTTCTTCATCGGCGGCCTTCTTGCGATTGCCGTGTTTTACATCCGCCGTGGCCTTGTCGAGACGCAGTCTTTCGAAAATGCCAAGGCGGGTGATGCGGACAAGCCGAAATCCAGCGGATGGGCGCTGTTCAAGCACTATCCGAGGGAAGCGCTGATGGTCATGGCGCTGACATCGGGCGGCACGCTCGCCTTTTACGCCTACACGACCTATCTGCAGAAATTCCTCGTCAATACGTCTGGCTTCAGCAAGGAAAGTGCGACCGAAATCACGACGGCGGCGCTCTTTGTCTTCATGTTGTGCCAGCCGATTGCCGGTGCGCTGTCGGATAAGATCGGCCGCAAGCCGCTGATGGTGGGTTTCGGCATTCTCGGCACGCTGTTTACTTATGTCATCTTCAGCACGCTCGCGACGACCACCGATCCGATCATGGCTTTCGCCCTCGTTCTGGTCGGCCTGTTGATCGTTACTGGCTACACCTCCATCAATGCGGTGGTAAAGGCGGAGATGTTCCCCGCCCATATCCGCGCGCTCGGTGTGGCTCTGCCCTATGCGCTGGCGAACACCATATTCGGCGGAACGGCGGAATTCGTGGCCCTGAAATTCAAGCAGATCGGCCATGAAAACTGGTTCTTCTGGTATGTGACGATCATGATCGCGCTGTCGCTGGTGGTTTATGTGAAGATGCGCGATACGCGCGATCACAGCCATATCCACGAGGATTGAGCCCTCCAATCCAGACGAAACAAAGCCCCGCCACCCTGGCGGGGCTTTTTGTTTTCAGCGCATTCAGGCGGCTTCGACCGGAAGAACGATGCGGGCTTCGAACCCGTCCTGTCTGCCCGGTGCCGGAGAGGAGAGCACCAGCTCTCCGCCCGTTTGCTCCACCAGGCTCTTGACGATGGCAAGGCCAAGCCCGGTGCCATCCGCTTTGGTCGGGCCTCGGGCAAAACGTGTCGTCAGTTTCGGCAGGAGCGCCCTGTCGATTGCCGGTCCGGAATTGATGACGCGGATTGTCCCGTCCTCTTCGGCGAATATCTGTACCGGGCTTCCCGCCGGGCTGTGGATCAGGGCGTTTTCCAGAAGGTTGCGGATGATGATGCCGAAGCCATCCGCGCCGATCTTGCAATTCATGCCGCCTTCGCAGCGATTGGTGAAGCGGATGCGGGATGTGCCGATCGCCGTCCTGCTCATGTCGTCGATGACGAGTTCGAGCACGGGGATAAGATCGCTCGTGGTATCGGTCACGCCGATCCTTGCTTCGGCACGTGACATCTGAAGCAGTTTTTCAGCAAGATGGCCGAGGTGCTGCAGGGATTTTTCGATATTTTCCACGCGCGGGGCAAGTTCCGGTGGAATATCCGCGCGGAGCCGCTGCGCCTGCGCCAGCGCGCCGGCAATGGGTGTGCGCAATTCGTGGGCGCTGTTGGCGGTAAACTCCCGTTCCGCCTCGATTGCCGATCGCAGCCGCCCGAGCAGCAGATTGACGGAGCGGGCAATGGGATGGAGTTCGGCCGGAAAAGGCTGGGTTTGCAGCGGTGCCAGATTGCCGCCGTCCTTTCTGCCGATCTCGTCGCGCAGGGTCTGTATCGGCTGAAGGGTTCTGCGCACGACCACGATGACGGCGAAGATGCTGGCGGGGATGAGGATGAGGACGGGCAGCAAAAGCGCGCTGCCGGCTTCTTCTATCGCCTCGCGCCGGTTGGCAAAGGCATCGGCGACCTGAAGGAAATATTCCCCGTCCGGCGTTGCCACCGTATAGATGCGCTGCGTGGCCGTTTCGGAAAAGCCGGGTTCGAGCGAGACCTCGAAAGGCTCCGTCGAACTATCATGCGAATGCAGCACGACCTGTCCTTCCCGGTCGCGCACCTGATAGGTGAGATATTCGGCACCTTCCGCCGAGGGGTTGAGCTTTCTCGAGGCGGGGGCCGTGTTGTTTTCCCTGAGGTCGTCGGCCAGAAGCGGCAGCAGCCTTTCGGCCGTTTCCTGCACGCCGGCATCGAAAATTTCGGCGAACTCGTCCTGCATCACCATGACGCCCAGCCCGCAGGCAAGAAGCCAGGATATGGCGACGACGCTTGTCAGCGCCGTCACGAGCTTGCGGGTCATGCTGGTCGGTCTGGCCATGTCTGCCTGCTTGTAATTCTGACTATCTGATGGTGTAGCCGACGCCGCGCACGGTCTCGACGCGGTCATGGCCGATTTTCTTGCGCAGCCGGCTGATATAGACCTCGACCGTGTTGCTTTCTATTTCCGCGCCGAATTCGTAGAGCGTGTCGTGCAATTGCGCTTTCGAGACGACGGCACCGGGATATTCGACCAGTTTTTCGAGAACGGCCCATTCCCGGGCGCTGAGCGTCTGCGCCGTTCCGTCGACGGTGATATTGCGCGCCACCTGGTTGATTTCGATGCCGGGCAGGCGGATGACCGGGGCCGAGCGACCTTCATAACGGCGCGAGACCGCCAGCATGCGCGCCGAAAGTTCGTTGAGGTCGAAGGGCTTGACCAGATAGTCGTCGGCGCCGGCGTTCAGTCCGGCAATCCGGTCGGAAACCTGATCGTGGGCCGTCAGAATGATCACCGGTGTCGCATCGTCGCGGTTGCGCAGGCCCTGCAACAGGGTGATGCCCTCGCCGTCGGGTAGGCGCATGTCGAGCAGGATCAGGCCATAGCCCATGGTCCGCGTCGCCGCCATGGCGTCGCCCAGCGTCTTGAACCAGTCCACGGCGTGTCCCGCCGCTGCAACGTGGTCTCTCAGCGCTTCTCCCAGAACATGATCGTCTTCAACAAGCAGAACCCGCAAGACAGCTCCTTTATCGCGTCGTCCTGCGTATCGCTTTCACGGGATAGGCGTCAAGCACTGTGTGTTCAGCTGTTCTGGCGCTGCGTGCAGCCACCGAACACGTCCAGCGAGGGATCGTAGACGGAGGTGGAGACGTTCATCATGCCGAGGATGCTGTGGAAATAATTGTCGTGGGAGCGTCCGCCCTTGGCCGCGCTTTTCGCCAGGCAGGCTTTGTCCAGCCCCATGGATTTGGCGAAATCGTCGTCGAACCAGACCAGGAAAGGCACATGGGTCTGCTGGTCAGGCGCCAGGAGATAGGGCGCGCCGTGCAGATAGACGCCGTTTTCGCCGAGCGACTCGCCGTGGTCCGATGCATAGATCATGCCGGTTGCGAGCTTGTCGGAGCGTGCCTTCAGCTTGTCGATCACAGTCGACAGGAAATGGTCGGTGTAGAGAAGCGTGTTGTCGTAGGAGTTGACGATTTCGGCGTCGGTGCAGTTGCCAAGTTCCGCCGTCCGGCAGTCGGGGGTGAATTTCCGGAATTCGTCGGTGTAGCGAAGATAATAGGTCGGCCCGTGGCTGCCCATCTGGTGCAGCACGATGACGCTGTCCTTCGTAACGTTGTTCAGCCAGGCATCGAGCTTGTCGAAGAAGATGTCGTCGCGGCATTCTCCGCCGGTACAGAAGCGGCTGTCATTGGTGGAGGGCAGGTCGAAATAGGGAATGCGGTCGGCGACATTCTTGCTGCCGGTATTGTTGTCCAGCCATGTCGCACCGATGCCGGCATGGACGAGAACATCCATGACGTTTTCGTTGGCGAGCGCCTTGTTGTGGCTGTACTCCGAACGCGGGAACTTCGAGAACATGCAGGGAATGGAAATAGCCGTTGCGGTGCCGCAGCTGGTGGTGCTCGGGAAATAGATCACATTGCGTTTGGCGAGTTCCGGATTGGTGTCGCGCCCATAACCGTTCAGCGAAAAATTCGCGGCGCGGGCGGTCTCGCCGGCCACGATGACGGTGATGCGCGGCTTATGGACGCCGCCAATTGCGGGAAGAACCTTCGCATCCTTGCCGATGGCGCTGACCTGTATGTCGGCTTCCTTTCCGGCCTGCGTGAAATAGTGGACGGTGGACATGATCGGCGACAATGGGTTGACGCTTTTGACGATGTCCTTGTGCTGGCGGATGGCGGTGGTGAACGTCTTGGAATTTGCAAAGCTGATGATGCCGGCGACACCGAGGCAGATGAGAATGCTGATGGTGTTCCACAGGAGCTTGTCGAGGATCGGACGATGCCTGACGCGGACGAACACGATGACGAGCGATGGCACCAGCCCGAAGATGGCGAGATGCCAGAACAGGCCGGGGGTCATCAGATTGCCGGCTTCCGCCGGCGTCGTTTCCACGGCGTTGCGGATCATGTCGCTGTCAATGACGATGCCGTAACGGTCAATGAACCACGAGGCTGCCGCCGCTGCGAAGACGAGGAAGATCAGGAACGGCTTGATGAGGTATTTGGCGGAAAAAATCGTGATGAGGGCGCCGAAAAGTGCGATCATCGCAACATAAAGCGAGACGATGGCGACCGGATAGGCGGAAAGATAGGTATGGACCTTCGACCAGAATGTCTGGTTGGTGAAAAACAGCAGATAGACCGCCGTCAGCAGGCTGAGCGGCACGCTGCCGATTTCCGGACGATATGTTTCAGTTCCTGTCGCTTTCGCCGTAAAAAGAGCCACTGTCAGTTCCACCAGATTCATATATGCCGGCGGTAGCAAGGAACGTGTGGAAGCACCCGTCTTCAGGCTGCCGCATGGGCCGATTGATGGCGGATGCGTCATTTAGCTGACATCAACCTGAAAGCTTTGTCATGAAAGTGTCACATAATGCCGTGGCAGCCGATGCTCAGACGACGGCATAATACCACTTAATTCAGTCCGATGATGCCCGTTGCGGTGGTGCGCGTTGAAAATACGCGTGTGGCCCGAACCGGCAGCAGGCTGCCTGCGGGCAGGTTCTGGAAGGTCACGGTCGCCCCGGAAAGCAGGGTGAGGCAGAGCTGCCCGCCATTGCCGACATAAATCGCGCGTGTGGGAGAGGGAAGCGGGCTGGCATCGTCCGGAAGGATGTCGAAACCGTTGGACGCCGGCGATTCCAGGCCGGCGGCATAGTGTGTGTAAATTTCAGCCATTGCTGTCTCCCGTAAAACGAACCTGTCGTGAATATACGGCCTTGCGGGCGGGAGGGGACAAACGGGGACGTTGGATGTCGCGCCGGACGCGAGGACTGCGCCGTCCTGTCCGGGCAAGCGGATATTGTCTGTGTCTTCACATGCGGTTGGCTGCAATGGCCCTATCGTCACCAAATCCGCCAGATGGCCTGTGGCGGATTTTTCGTCCACGGAATCGTTCCAAATGGCTTGACGTCCCCATCCGGGCGGAGGCCTCCGCCTCAGTTCCGGGCATGGAGAATGAAGGCCCTGACGGCCGGAGAGGCTTCCGTTTTCCGGTGAGCGATTGCGAGGTCAGAGGTTGCCGAACTTGCCGCAAGCGGTACGTAACGCACCCCCGGAAGCCGAAGGCAATCGAGCGAGCGCGGCACCAGCGCGACGCCGAGGCCGATAGCCACCATGCTGGCGATGGTGGTGTAGTCCCGGCCTTCCGGGCTGATGGAAGGCTGGAATCCGGCTTCGTTGCAGGCTTCTATCGTATTGTAGTGAAAGCCGACATCCGGCGGCTGTCGCGGGGTGATGAAGGTTTCTGCGGCGAGGTTCCTGAGATCGATCTGGAGCGCAAAGGCCAGCGGATGATTTTCCGGCAAGGCGGCCATCAACGGCTCACGCAGGACCACATGGGCCGCAACACCTTCCGGGATGGGCGCCGGTGGACGGATGAAGGCGAAATCGAGATTGCCGTCGGCGATCTTGGCCAGTTGCAGTCGCATCTCCATTTCGATGAGCTGCAGCTCCACATCGGGATGAGAGGCGCGGAAACTGGAGATCGACCGGATGAGCAGGCCGGAATAAGCGGCCGAGGCAACATAACCGATGGAGATGCGGCCGGTTTCACCACGGTCGACACGCTTCAGCGCCGCAAGCGTCGCTTCGGCATTGGCAAGAATTTTCCGGGCGTCTTCGTAGAGAAGCTGGCCGGGCGTGGTCAGCTTCACCGAGCGGCGCGTCCGGTCCAAGAGCGGCATGCCGACAATGTCCTCAAGCGCCATGATCTGCTGGCTAAGTCCCGGCTGGGCAATGCCGAGGCGGGCGGCGGCGCGCTCGAAATTGCGCTCATCCACCAGCACTGTGAAATAGCGCAGGTGTCGCAATTCGAATGTCTCAGCCCGGCTTGCCGGTTTCCTGCCCATCGCATGGCCTTTTTAGCAGATTTGAATAATTCCAAGCTATTATCTGTCGGTATTTTCATAATCAATACTTCTGAAAAAAACCGCCTGCGCTTATTGGATCACAATCTGCACCTTGCGTAATAAGATGAGTTAAATTCTCCAGAAAAATATCCGCCTTGGTGGCGGCGCGGGTTGATAAAGGGTTTTGGCGGTGCAGGGAAAGACCAAACACATTTCCATTCTGGCGGGCGGTTGCGCCGCCATAGCCTATGTGGCGTTTTTGTCCTCCGGTGCTGCCTTCGCGCAGGAAGCCGGCACGACGGTGCTGCAGAGGATTACCGTGGAGGGTGTTGGAAAACAGGACCCCAAAGCCCCCGTAAAGGGCTATGTGGCGAAAACCAGCGCCAGTGCCACCAAGACCGGACGGTCCCTGATCGAGACGCCGCAATCAGTTTCCGTCATCACCAAAGACCAGATGGATGCACAGAACGTCCGCAATCTCAGCGAGGCGCTGAATTATGTTCCCGGCGTTGTCGCGCAGCCTTCGGGTTCCGATCCGCGTTTCGATGCGCCGCGCATTCGTGGATTTGCGGGAAACCAGCTGCAGTTTCTCAACGGCCTTCGACTGATGCGCACGGCGGGGGCGCCGTCCTATGAGGTCTATGGTCTGGAACGCGTGGAGGTTATTCGCGGGCCGGCTTCGGTGCTTTATGGCCAGGGCAACCCCGGCGGCCTCATCAATCTTATCAGCAAGCGGCCGACCTTCGAGCGTTTCGGCGAAGTGGGCGCGCAGATCGGCAGCTTCGATTACTACCAGTCTATGTTCGATATTGGAGGGCCGGTTGCGGATAGCGACAGCCTTGCCTATCGCCTGACCGGGGTTGCCCGCAACGCCCATGCGCAGACGGACAATCTGCAGAACGACCGTTATTTCATCGCGCCGGCGCTCACATGGCAGCCTGATGAGGATACGAAGCTGACGGTCCTTGCTTCCTATCAGCACGACAATCCGAGCTCGCCGTCCGGCCTTCCCCCAGCACTCACCTTTTCCCGGCCGGGCAATATGCTGGACCGCAGCTTTTATGTCGGTGATCCGTCTTTCGATACGTCAAACCGCAAGTTCACCAATATAGGCTACGAATTCGAGCATCGTTTCGACGAGACCTTCACCTTCCGGCAAAATGCGCGTTATTCCAATTTCGACTGGTCCTACCGCGCGCTTGGCATGTCCTCGACCAATAGCGGCATGATCGGCAATCTCATCCGCCGCAATGCGACCTTCCAGGATGAGTTGCTGAACACTTTCAATATCGACAACAGCCTCCAGGCCGATTTCTCGACAGGCCCGGTTGATCATACTCTGCTCGTCGGACTGGATTATCGCTATTTCGACAATAACGTAAAAACCGAATTCTGGGCGGCGACGCCGCTTGACCCCGTCAATCCGGTCTATGGCGGCCCGATCAGCCTGACCTCGCGCACGCTTTATGCCGATGTGAAAACCGACATATCCCAGATCGGCCTTTATGCGCAGGACGAGATTTCCTACGAAAACTGGCGGGTCACCGCCGGCCTGCGGCAGGACTGGGCAAGCACCAGCGGCACGACCTTCAACGGAACGACCTATCGATCGCTGGACAAGGACGACCACAAGCTGACCGGCCGCGTCGGCATCAGCTATCTCTTTGAGGGTGGCATCGCGCCCTATGTCAGCTATGCGACTTCGTTCGAGCCGGTGCCGCAGCCGGCTGTCGGCGATGCGCCGAAGCCGACCACCGGCGAACAGTGGGAAGCCGGCGTCAAATATCAGCCTGATGGATTCGACGGTTTCTTCTCGGCCGCAATCTATGATCTGAAGCAGAAGAACGTGACAACGACTGTCGGCGGCGTGACGCAGCAGATGGATGAGGCGCATGTGAAAGGCCTCGAACTGGAAGGCGTCGCAAGCCTGACCGACAGGCTCGATCTGCGGGCAGCCTATACCTACATGGACAGTGAAGTCGCAGGACGAGTCAATAATGGCAAGGAACTCGACAATGCGCCCCGGCACGCCGCAAGCCTCTGGCTCGATTACACCTTCGCGGAGGATACGGCGCTTGAGGGCTTCGGCATTGGCGGCGGCGTCCGTTATGTCGGAAAGCGCTATGGCGATGCGGCCAACGCCTTCGAGATGAAGGGGCTGGCCCTGCTCGATCTCGGCGTGCATTACGAGAAGAACGGCTACCGTGCCTCGCTTCTCGTGCAAAACTTGACTGATAAAGAATATATTTCTAGTTGCTCCACTTTCGGATGCTATTACGGTGACGGCAGAACCGTTATGGGCAAGCTGACCTATCGTTGGTGACGCCATATCAAAGTGAAGCAGCAGGGGCATGACGCGTAAGGATCGATGGATGTCCCCCCTTTGGGGGAGGCGGGAGTTTTTGGGCCTGCTCGCCGCTTCGGCTCTTGCCGGCAAGGCGCGGGCGGCGGCGACGCCGCGCATTGCCGCCATCGACTGGGCCATGCTGGAAACATCCGTTGCGCTCGGCGTCATGCCGGTGGCTGCGACCGAGCTCATCCAGTTCCGCGCCGGCGCGGTCGAGCCGGAAATTCCCGAGACCGTCGCCGATCTCGGCCTGCGCGGTGCGCCGAATTTCGAGTTGCTGCAACTGACCCGGCCGGACCTCATTCTCATCTCGCCTTTCTACACGCGTTACACCGGCAGGCTGGAAGCCATAGCGCCGGTGTTTTCACTGCCCTTTTACGTGAAGGGCGAGCCGCCATTTTCAAAGGCGCTTGCTGCAGTCTCGTCCCTTGGCGAAAAGCTCGGCAGGACTGAGGAAGCGCGAAAGGTTCTGGACGGGACGAACCAGGCGCTGCAAGCCATGCGCGTGCGCCTCGAAGCCTTTGCTACGCGGCCGACCTATGTGATCAACATTGGCGACGCCCGGCATTTTCGTGCCTTCGGTAGAGACAGCATGTTCGGTGATATTCTTGGCGGGCTGGGCCTCACCAATGCCTGGGCGGATCGTTCGCAATTCACCTTCGCCGCCCCCGTCCCGCTCGAAAATCTCGCGGGCTCCCCCGATGCGCGCATCGTCATCGTTTCCGATATTCCGGTCGAGGCCCGCGAGAGCCTGCGCAACAGCGCCATCTGGCGTGCGCTGCCTGCCGTGCGGGAAAATCGCGTGGTCACGCTCGGCAATGTCAGCCCCTATGGCGGCATCACCGCCGGCATGCGTTTCGCACGGCTTCTGACCGAGGCTCTGACGATACGGGGGGAAGCATTGTGACGGCGCGGCCTCTCCAGTTTCTTTTCGGGCTGGTCTTTGTTCTGGCCCTGGGGCTTTCCCTGCATGCCGGGTTGCTGCGGCTGCCTCTTGGCGCATGGCCGGCTTTGCCGTTTGATGCCACCTCCATGTCGATGGATCAGGTGATTTTCGCCTTCAGCCTGATGCCGCGCGTAGCCGTCGCCATTCTGGCGGGGGCGATGCTGGGGTTGTCGGGTGCGCTTTTTCAGCAATTGCTGCGCAATCCGATCGCCGATCCCTCCACCCTCGGCATCTCTGCCGGCGCTCAACTGGCAATCGTCACCGCAACCCTGTTTTTTCCTTCGGTGCTGGATGGTAACCGCGCCTTGGTGGCCTTGGCGGGTGCTACCGTCGCGGCGGGTGTGGTATTTCTTCTCGGTTGGCGACGATCCTTCGAGCCGGTGACCATGGTGGTGTCCGGGTTGCTGGTCGGCATCACCGCTGCCTCAGCCTCTGCAGCCCTGACGCTTGCGCAGGGCGAATATCTGATGTCGCTGGTCGTCTGGAACGGCGGCTCGCTCAGCCAGCAGGACTGGTCGAACGCCTTTCTGCTTGCTGCCCAACTTTTCCTGGGCCTGGTTCTCACCGGATTGCTGATAAGGCCGCTCACGGTTCTTGGCCTTGGCGATTCCGGTGCGCGATCGCTTGGCGTGTCGCTGTTTTCGATCCGGCTGGCGGTCGCGGCCGTCGCAGTCATGCTGGCGGCCTTCGTTGCCGCGGCGGTTGGCCTTGTCAGCTTCATCGGCCTTGCCGCGCCGGCGCTCACCCGGGCGCTTGGCGTGCGGCGAGCATCTTCCGTGCTGTTTGTTTCGCCGCTTCTGGGTGGTCTGCTGCTCTGGTTCTGCGACGGTCTCGTGCAGCTTCTGGCGAGCACGACGGCTGAGGTTTTCCCGACTGGCGCGGTGACGGCCCTGATCGGCGGGCCGCTGCTTCTGTGGCTGCTTCCCAAAATCCGGCCGACCGATGTGCATCGCGGCGAAGGTGTCGAGCTTGCGACAAGACGCCGGCTCGCGGCGCTGCTGCCAATGCTTGTCGTCATGGCGGGGCTGGTTTTTGCGGCGATTGCCATTGGCAAGGGGCCTGATGGCTGGACGGTGCTGAAGGTCGGTGATCTGCAAAGCCTGCTGCCGTTCCGCTGGCCGCGGCTGGTGGCTGCCATGGCCGCCGGCGGTCTTCTGGCCATGGCGGGCGCGCTGCTCCAGCGGCTCACCGGCAATCCCATGGCAAGCCCGGAGGTGATCGGCGTCAGCGGCGGTGCAGGCCTCGGTTTTGCCGCCGCCATCACGATTTTTCCGGCCGCCGGTCTTCTCGAGCTGTTCGTTGGCGCCGGCATCGGCTCGGCCGTGATCATGATCCTCGTGCTGTTCTTTTCGGTGCGCCGGCATCTGGCGCCGGAAAAAATACTGCTCGCCGGCATCGCCATCAGTTCGCTTTGCTCGGCGGTGCTCTCGGCGCTGCTTGCCATTGGCGACCAGCGCGCCTGGCAAATTCTCGCCTGGCTCAGCGGCTCGGGTTCAACGGCGACGCCCGTTTCGGCGATCTTTCTTGGGGTGCTTTCCGTCGTGCTGCTCGCGGCTGCGCTTTCGGTGACGCGCTGGCTGACGATCCTGCCGCTCGGAAGGGATGTGCCGCTCTCGCTCGGTCTGCCGCTTGGTGCTGCGCGCATCGCCGTTATTGCGGTGGCAGGCATTGCCACGGGGGCTGCCTCGCTGCTGGTTGGTCCCTTGAGTTTCGTCGGGTTGATGGCGCCGCATATTGCGCTTCGCGCCGGTTTCACCACGCCGCGCGACCATCTGCTCGCCTCCTTCCTGTTCGGTGCGGTGCTGATGGCGCTTTCCGACCTCGGGGCGCGGACCATGACCTTTCCTTATGAACTACCGCTCGGCCTTTTTGCGGCTCTTGCCGGTGCGCCCTACCTGATCTGGCTTTCAGGCAGGCGCTGATGATGTCTTTGAGCGATTTACGGAGATGAGAACCATGGGTCAGGCAGCACTTGCCGTCGATTATGACGATATCCCGCTTTTTTCACTGGAAAAAGTGACGATGGAGGTGCCGGGCAGGAGATTGCTGCATCCTCTGACGGCCAGCTTTCCGACCGGCAAGACGATCGGCCTGATCGGCCATAACGGTTCTGGAAAATCCACGCTGCTCAAGATTCTCGCACGCATTCAGGAGCCGACGGCGGGTAGCGTCTCATTTGAGGGAAAGGCGCTCGGAAACTGGGGCAATCGCGAATTTGCGCGAAAGCTGGCCTATCTGCCGCAATATACGCCGGCCGCCTCCGGCATGCTTGCCAAGGAACTGGTGGCGCTTGGCCGTTACCCCTGGCATGGCGCTCTCGGCCAGTTCACCCGGGCGGATCAGGACAAGGTGGACGAGGCCATCGAGCTGACCGATACGGTAGCCTTCAGGGACCGGCTGGTGGACACGCTTTCAGGCGGTGAGCGCCAGCGCGTATGGCTGGCAATGCTGGTTGCCCAGAACGCTGAAAGCCTGCTTCTGGACGAGCCCATTTCGGCTCTCGACATGGCGCACCAGCTCGAGGTTCTTTCCCTGGTGCAGAGACTGTCACGGGAAAAGGGTCTCGGCGTCATCGTGGTGCTGCATGATGTCAACATGGCGGCGCGGTTCTGCGACGAGATCGTCGCGCTCCATTCCGGCAATCTGATTGCAAGGGGAACGCCTGAAGAGATCATGACGCCGGAGACGCTGGAGCGGATCTATGGTGTGCGCATGGATGTCATGACCCATGCCGCAACCGGCCTTCCCGTCGCTTTGCCGCTTTAAGCTTGTTGCAGCAAAACAACGCGCGGAAAAGCCTGCTGTTGACAGTAATTCTCCCGGCATTTTTCGCCCTAACAATGTCTTAATGGCATCCTACCGCCAACAGACATTGTTAACTGTTTTGCTTTCCTTGCATCCAATTAAGTTGTTTTGGATCGATTCTGGGGAACAAACGTTAACAGTGCGGAATTCAATATCCGGAGAGGGCAAGAAGGGCTGCTGCGGGTAGGAATGAAACAGGAGAAAATCAGATGAAAAAGGCTGTTGCCGTAACTTTTGCCGCATTGACGATGGGCCTCGGCGGAACCGTTTCCGCACTTGCTGCCGACCTTGCAAGATATGAACCGGCTCCGCAGGAGCAGGACGACCGCAACGGCGTCAAGATCGGTTACCTTACCTGCGATATCGGTGGTGGCGTCGGTTACGTGATCGGCTCGGCCAAGGAACTGGATTGCACCTTCCAGTCTACGCTGGGCGCTCGCCGCACCGACCATTACACCGGCGCGATCCGCAAGATGGGCGTCGACCTTGGCTTCACCACGCAGGGCCGTCTGGTCTGGGCTGTTTTCGCCCCGACGGCTGGTTACCACCGCGGCTCGCTCGGCGGCCTTTATCAGGGCGCAACGGCTGAAGTCACCGTCGGTCTCGGCGTCGGCACCAACGTTCTGGTTGGCGGCACGTCCGGCTCCATCCAGCTGCAGACGGTCAGCGTGACGGGTCAGGTTGGCCTCAACCTCGCCGCCACCGGCACCTCGGTGACGCTGACGGCCATGAACTGATCAGCGAAATGCCCGGTGTATCGCGCCGGGCATTCTGTCGCATGTCTAAACACGCCCTCTTCGTTGTCAGACGAAGAGGGCGTCGTATTATGCGGATCATGATTTCCACATTCAAAAGTGTCGCGGCGGTCACCGCCTGTTCTTTCCTTCTTGCGACAGCCGCTTTTGCCGAGGGCGATGCGGCCCATGGGGAAAAGGTCTTCAGCCGCTGTTCCACCTGTCACAGTGTCGACACGCCGCGCACTCGCATGGGCCCGCATCTGATGGGTGTCGTCGGCAGGCCGATGGCCTCCGTGACCGATTACGGTCATTATTCGCAGGCGCTGAAAGATGCCGGTGCGGCTGGCCGGGTGTGGTCGGAAGAGGAGCTGCAACAATTCATCGCCAGCCCTAAGAAGGCGATACCCGGAAATGCGATGCGTTTTTTCGGCCTTTGGAGTGAAACCGATATTGCGGATTTGATCGCTTATCTGAAAACGCGGCCGATGTCGCAATAGCGGTCAGAGCGGTGCTTCAGCGATAATCTCTTCCGCTTCTTCGAAGGTCATCGCCATGACTTTCGCGCCGATCTCGAAGCCGAAGCCGTTGCGGGCGAAGGCGGAGAATTCCTTGGCCTTGCGCTTCTCGTCCAGTTCGACACGGCGAAACGGCCCGAAGGCGCGCTTGCGGGCGAAGATGACGGCTGCGACCAGATCATCGGTCTCTTCAAGCGCAACGGCGGCCGTTTCCCGTGCGATGCCCTTGACCTGAAGTTTCTGCGCGAGCCCGCGTTTCGACTTGCCGCTGCGCTGGCCACTCCGCACGGCGATTTCCGCATAGGCCGTGTCGTCGAGCGCCTTGATGCCATAAGCGAAGGTCACGGCAAATTCGCCAAGCGCCTTCACCTGTGCCGGGCTGATATCCTCGAATTTTTCCCGCGCCTTGCGCATGATGGCGTCGCGTAGCTGCTTTTCCGTCATCATGCGCTGTTCCAGCCGGTAAAGAGCGGAATTGCGCGCCCAGGAAAGCATCCGGCTGGTGGGTTCAATGGCCGGCGTGTCGCCGTCCTCGGCCATGTCATCGGTCAGGAAGGGGCTGGAATCGTCGTTCATTCCGCTTTTATAGCGCGGTGAACCCGTCTTGCCAGTTCCTTCCCGACACGTTTCCTCCGGTTTTTCAGTAGCTCACGGTGTTTGCGCGCCGGTTGCGGCGACATAGACCGAGTAAAGCGATTTCGTCGCGGTGATGAACAGGCGGTTCTTTTTCGGGCCGCCGAAGGTAAGGTTCGCGACCGTCTGCGGCACCTTGATCTTGCCGAGGAGCGTACCTTCGGGGGAAAAGCAGTGAACGCCATCGCCGGCGCTGGTCCACAGGTTGCCGGCAGTATCCAGACGGAAGCCGTCCGGCAGGCCATTGTCGAGGTTGCAGAATTCCCGGCCGTTGGTGAGCTTCGCGCCATCCACCACATCGAAGACGCGGATATGGCGCGGGCGGGAGACATCATGGCTGTAGGAACTGTCGGCGACGTAGAGCTTTGTCTCATCAGGCGAAAACGCAAGCCCGTTCGGCTGCATGAAGTCGTCGATGGCGATCGTGACCTCTCCCGTTGCGGGATAGAGCCGATAGACATTGCGCGTCTTCTGTTCCGGCTCGGCCTTGTAGCCCTCGTAATCGGAAAGAATCCCGTAGGTCGGGTCAGTGAACCAGACGCTGCCATCGGATTTGACCACCACGTCATTGGGTGAGTTCAGCCGCTTGCCGCCGTAGCTGTCGGCAAGAACCGTGATCGAGCCGTCCACTTCGGTACGGGTGACGCGGCGCCCACCATGTTCGCAGGAAACGAGCCGCCCCTGCCGGTCGCGGGTATTGCCGTTGGTGAAGTTGGAGGGTTCGCGGAACACCGAGATCCCGCCATCCGGCACCCAGCGCAGCATGCGCTGATTGGGAATATCGCTGAACAGCAGGCAGTTCAGATCGGCAAACCACACCGGGCCTTCGGCCCAGCGGCAGCCGGAATAAAGCTCTTCCAGTTCGGCATTGCCGACGATCAGATGGCGGAAGCGGTCATCGTGGATTTCGTAAGGGGAGGTCGTGTCTGTGGTCATGAGCGTGGTCCGCTTGGGGGCTTGTCGTTATGGGGTCAGCGCGTGGCCTTGGGGCCGCTTGCCAGAAGAATGACGGAGATGATGATGAGGCCGGTGAGGATGAGGCGGATGCCGGCGCCGAAACCATAGGTGTTCAGCATCGACACCACCAGGAACATGAAGAGCGATGCCCCCCATATGCCGGGAACGTTGGAATCGCCGCCCGCCACCGCCGTTCCGCCGATGACGACGACGGCGATGGACATCAGCAGATATTCCGAGCCCATATTGAGCGCCGCACCGCCAGAGAAGCTGGCGAGCAGATAACCGGCAATCGCCGCCAGCACCGCGCAGAGCACATAGGTGACGAAACGTGCGCCGTCCACCGGAATGCCGGTCATGCGGGCGGCGAAGGTGCTCTGGCCGATGGCGGAAATCCAGCGTCCGTAAAACGAGCGGTCGAGCAGCAGCCAGGCGATGACGGACAGCAGCAGGGCCACGAGAGCGACATTCGGAATGCCGAAGAAACTTGATGTGGTGAATGTGGCCAATGTTTCCGGCGGCTTGATGCGCAGGCCGCGGTTCGACCAGATGGCGATGGATTGCACGATGAAGCTCATGGAGAGCGTCGCGATGATCGGCGGGATGCGCAGGAGTTTGATCAGCGCATAATTGCCGATGCCGATGGCGATGCCGATCAGAATGGCGATCAGCAGTCCGGGCAGGATGAGACCGTCGGACACATCCATGAATTTGAGCGCCAGCGTGCCTGACAGCGTCATCGTGGCGGGAACGCAGAGGTCGATATTGCCCGGTCCGAGCGTGATGACGAACATCTGGCCGATGCCGACGATGACCGAAAAGGCCGCGAAGGTGAGTGCGGCATGCGACAGGCCGAAGGAGCTTGCACCGCCGGTGAAGAGCACGGTGACAATCCAGACGACCGCCGTTGCGGCAAAAGACCAGATCCATGGTTTTCTGGTGAGGGAAGAGAGCCCGTTCATTGGTTTTTCTCCCGCTTTTCAAGACGGTTGAGCAGGATGCGCAGCGCCAGCACGATGATGAGGATCGCCCCCTGCGCGCCGATCTGCCAGTCCGGCGAAATGCGCATGAAGGAGAGGAACGAACCGGCGAGCGTCAGCGTCAGCGCGCCGATGACCGCGCCGATGGGCGATACCCTTCCGCCGACGAATTCGCCGCCGCCGAGGATGACACCGGCAATCGAGAGCAGCGTGTAACGCAGCGCGATGTTGGCGTCGGCCGATGTCGTCAGCCCGACAAGGGCGATACCGGACAGTACCGCGAAGAAACCGGCCAGCGCAAAGGTGGCGGCGCGGATGCCGACGACCGACCAGCCGGAGCGCTCGACCGAGCGGAAATTGCCGCCGACCCCGCGCATCAGCACACCGAAGGAAGAGCGCATGACGATGTAATGGGCGACGACCGCGATCACGATGCTGGCGACGATGGCGATCGGCACGAAAGGCGGTTTTGCCGTCATAAGCGCCCGGATGAAGGCGGGGGCCTGGCCGCCGGGCGAGGGCAGAATGAGGACGGCAAGGCCGCCCCAGACGAAGCTCATGCCGAGCGTGACGACGATGGAGGGCAGGGCGCGGATATGGATGATGGCGCCCAGCAGTGCATAAACCGCAATCGCACCGGCAAAGATCGCAATACCGAGGATCGGCGTGGTTTGCAGGGAAGTGGCGGTCACACAGGCGCAGAAACTGACGAAGGTGCCCATCGACAGATCGAGATCGTTGACCGACATGATCAGCATCTGCGCAATGGTGGCGAGCGCAATCGGCACCGCCAGATTGAACAGCAGGTTCATGCCGGTATAGCTCATGGCGCGCGGCTGCATGTAGAAGACGGCGGCAAGCAGGACGGCGAGCGAGGCGGCGGGAATGATGAGGCGGAGCGCGTTTGCCGAGAGTTTCATGCGTGGTCTTCTCCGGCAAAGGAGGCCGCCAGCACATTCTGCTCGGTAATATCGTCGCCGACGAGTTCCGCCTGGATGGCGCCGTCGCGGAACACATAGACCCGGTCGCAGAGACGGATTTCGTCCATTTCGGTGGAGTACCAGATGAAGGTGCGGCCGTGGGAGGCTTCGGTTCTCAAGATGTCATAAACCTCCTGTTTGGTGCCGATATCGACGCCGCGCATCGGGTCGTCCATCAAGACCGTGCTGGCGGTGGTGGCAAGCGCGCGGGCGAAAAGCACCTTTTGCTGGTTGCCGCCGGAGAGTGAGAGGATCTTGTTACCCATGTCGGGCGTGCGGATTTCGATGCGCTTTTTCCATTGCGCCCCAAGCTCGGTTTCCTTGGTTCTGTCCACCATGCCTGCGGCTGAAATATCCCTGAGCGAGGCGATGGACAGGTTTTTGAGGATGCTCCACAGCGGGAAGGTGCCGTTCAGGCTGCGGTCGCCCGCCACGAAGGCGATATCGGTCTTGCGCGCGGGCAGCCAGCTATTGTTGCGGGCAAGATAAAGATCGAGAAGCGCTTCGGTCTGGCCATGGCCGCCGAGACCGGCAAGGCCGACGATCTCGCCGCGAAAGGCCTCGAAGGCAAGGCCTTCGCCCCGGCGTGCCGGCATGGAAAGCACCTTCTCGCCCGCCTTGCGGCTTTCACCCCGTCGCCTGTCCTGTTCCTTGACGACGCTGCCCATGGCCTCAACCAGCGAGCGGGTGGTGAAGTCGGCGGCCTTCCGGTCGGCCACCACCCGGCCATCCTTCATCACCACGATACGGGTGGCCGTCGAAAGAATTTCGCCGAGAATATGCGAGATCAGCAGAACCGAGCCGCCCTCACGCACGAAACGGCGGACGTAATCCATCAGCTGCTCGGCAAGACCGGCATCGAGCGAAGAGGTGGGCTCATCGAGGATCACCAGTCTCGGCGCGTGCGGTATGCGGCAGAAATTGATGGCGATTTCCACCATCTGGCGTTCGGCGATGGAAAGTTCAGCGATGGTCAGTTCGCAATCGATGCCGTGGCCGGGGAAAATTTCATCCAGTGTCTGGCGGATCGTCGTCAGCGCACGGCCGCGCCAGTTTCGCCCACCCGTGGCGGCATGCATGATGCGGACATTTTCGCTGATCGTCAGGTTCGGGCAAAGCGACAGTTCCTGAAACACGCAGCGAACGCCGTTCGCGCGCGCGGCGGCAATGCCGTGGCGGTTTTCGTTGCCGCCATAGGAAACGGAACCCTCATGCGGCGTCAGCCCGCCATTGATGACGTTGACGATGGTGGATTTTCCCGCGCCGTTATGGCCGACGAGCCCGAGGCATTCCCCCGTGCGGATGACGAGATCGGCCCCATCCAGCGCCCTTACCGCGCCGAACACGACCTTCACGCCGCGCGCAGCGACGACCTCTTCCGCCTCGATGATGTCATTCATGAGCAACTACGCCAGTGATGTGAAAATCGGATAATGTGTGGCTATTGCGGCGCCCGTTCCGGGAGCGCCGCAATAGTGAGGCTTAAAGCCGATCCGGCCTATTTGGCCGATGCGATGGCCTTCTGGGCGTCTTCCTGTGAATATTCCACATTCGCCACGCCGCCCTTCTGGGTCGTCTTCAGGTTTTCCTCGAGATTGGCCTGATCGATGCGCAGGAAGGGCACGGTCAGGTCCTTCTTCACATCCTTGCCGTCGAGGATTTGCTGCGCCACCCAGAAAGCGAGCGTCGAGACGCCGGGAGCGATGGAGACGGACATGGTCTCGTAACCGCTGGCGTCCTTCTGCTGTTTCCACCATTGCAGCTCGTCTTCGCGGTTGCCCATGACGATGGTGGGTGTCGGGCGCTTGGCGGCGGCAAAAGCCTGTGCCGCGCCGTAACCGTCGCCGCCCTGCGTCACGACGGCCGCGACTTCTGGAAGGCTCGGCAGAATGCCGGCGACGGCGCGCTGCGCGACGTCCTGCGCCCAGTCGCCATTGACGGAACCGACGATCTTGAACTGCGGGTTCTTGGCGACGCCCGCGGCGATGCCGGCATGGATTTCATCATCCACCGAAACGCCGGCGAGACCGCGGATTTCAAGCAGGTTGCCGCCCTTCGGCATGGCCTTGGCGAGATAGTCGATCTGGCTTTCGCCCATCGCCTTGAAATCGACCGCGATGCGCCATGCACAGGGCTCGGTGACGATGCCGTCGAAGGATACGACGGTGATGCCGGCATCGCAGGCTTCCTTCACCGCGCCGTTAAGCGCGGTCGGCGAAGCGGCATTGATGACGATGGCGTCGTAGCCCTGAAGAATGAGGTTCTGGATCTGCGCGGCCTGTTCGGTCGCCTGGTTTTCGGCTGTGGTGAAGGCGTCAGCGGCGGCGATCTGCTTGTCGGCAACCGCCTGCTTGGTGATCTTGTCCCAGCTCGTCAGCATCGCCTGACGCCAGGAATTACCGGCATAATTGTTTGAAAGCGCGATTTTTTTGGCCGACGTATCGGCATGAGCGGTGATCGGCAAAGCTGCGCATGCGACAGCGGCCGATGCCAGAAGCATCTTCCTGAAAGCCATTTGATTTCCTCCCTGGTGGCTTGCCCTTTCGAGCCCGGAAACGCCCGTCTGTCGCAAATCTCCTCGGCGGCAGACAGAATTCCTTTGCACTGGAGCTCCTTTCCCCAGTAGAAGCGAGAATGACCAAGAAGATTTGGCTTGTACAGGCAGATCACGGCAATCTTCCTGCGGGTTTCCGCAGAAAGCATGCGGGAACCCGCAGGACGAAACGCCACTGCCGGGCGCAGAATGAATGATGCGGCGCCCAAGGGATTGAATCTTCGCCGCGATGGTCGAAGGCAGGCGCTTGGGAGGGCGTCCGCACATGCTGGATACGCCGAAAAGCGCTCTTTTTCATCATTATATGGGCATTTCGCGGCTGCTTGCCGGGCAGCTCGAATTTAATGCTATCATCCAGGCGGTCGCCACCGAGATCAGCCACATTATCCCGCATGACCATATGGATGTCTGCATCAAGCAGCTGGATGACAAATATCACATTGCCTATGAGAGCGGTCTGGCCAGTGCCTGGAGCAGGCTCCCGCCCGCCCTTCTGACCGGCAGCCCGATCCGTTCGCTGCTGTCAGGCGAGGTGGAATACCTCCTGAGCGGCGACGCCTGCGCCGATCCGCGCTTTCATTTCGAAGGGTCGTTTTCAAGCCCGATCATCGAACTCAACCTGCATAGTCGCCTGCATGTGCCGATGAAGGTGCATGGCGACATTATCGGCGCGCTGAGTTGCTCCTCCCACCAGTCGGACGCCTATACGATGGAGGATGTGGCGAATGCCCGCGCGGTCGCCGATTTGCTGGCGCCCTATTTCTACGCCATCCGTGCCGCCGAGCAGGCCAAACGCTCCGCCATCGAGGAGGCGCGCGCCAATGCCCGCGAGGAGGGCCTGCGGCTAGGCGCGTTGCAATTGACCGAGGCGCTGGAGGCCGAGCGGCAGCGCATCGGCATGGATCTGCACGACCAGACGCTGGCGGATCTGACGCGGCTGGCGCGGCGCATCGAGCGCATGAGCCATACCCCTGACCTGTCAGGCGAGATGCTGGAGCCGGTGGTGCGCAGCCTGCAGCATTGCATGCAGGATTTGCGCGAGATCATCGAGGAGGCGAAACCCTCGATCCTGCAATTGTTCGGCGTCGTTGAGGCCATCGAGACCTATGTGGACCGCTCCGTGCGCGATAGCGGGTCTGTAGTCGACTGGTCGGTGACGGATGAGACGGATGGGCTGGTGGAAAGGCTGGACAAGACGGTGGCCATCTCGCTGTTCCGCATCGTGCAGGAGGCGGTCAATAACGCCATTCGCCATGCCCAGCCCGAAGCGATTGCCGTGAAACTGACTGCAATCGACGGCGGTTTGCGGGTGACGGTCAGCGACGACGGCAGCGGTGGCGGCGAAGGCGGGGCCTCCGGCGGCCTCGGCATCGGCAATATGAAGACGCGGGCGCGGCTGATTTCGGCGAAATTCGATATTGGCGGCAATGGCACGGGAGCGGGAACCCGCATCACCGTGACATTGCCGGCAGGCGCTTTCGACCGGCGGGAGGAGTTGTGACATGGATGTGCTGATCGTCGAAGACGACGCGCTGCACCGCGCCTATCTGAACGAGGCGGTAAGAGCCGCGCTGCCGGAATGCGACAAGGTGCTGGAGGCGGCAAACGGCAGAACCGGCGAGAAGCTCGCGCGCGAAAATCGCGCCGCCCATATCGTCATGGATTTGCAGATGAACGAGCGCAACGGCATCGAGGCGGCGCGCACCATCTGGAAGGAAAGGCCCGATACCCGCATCCTGTTCTGGTCCAACTATTCCGACGAGGCCTATGTGCGCGGTGTCTCCCGCATCGTACCGGAAGGTGCGGCCTATGGTTACGTGCTGAAATCCGCCTCCGATGACCGCCTGCGGCTGGCGCTGCGCAGCATCTTCATCGAGGCGCAATGCGTGATCGATCGGGAAGTGCGCGGCCTGCAGGAAAAGAGCCTCGGCAAGGCCCATGGCTTTACCGATTCCGAATATGAAATCCTTGTCGATGTCGCGCTCGGCCTCACCGACAAGGCGATTGCGCGGCGCCGTAACCTGTCGCTGCGCAGCGTACAGAACCGGCTGCAAAGTCTCTATGAGAAGCTGAACGTGCATCAGGCCGCCGGCGATGACGAGGCGGAAGGCCGGTATAATCTCAGAACCCGCGCCGTTACCGTCGCTTTCCTGCGCAAGCTGCTGAATTACAGCGCGCTGGAAAGGGCCGAGCGGGAGCTGGCGGAATGGGCCGGCAGCCGCTGATCCTCAGGGCAGGAAGGCAAGCAGCCGTCTTTCATCCGCTCTGAGGCCGGAGACGGGCTTTGCCCCGACTTTCAAGATGCGGCCAAGCTTTTTCTGCGTTTTCTCTTCCGTGGCGATATCGAGGACGGCCGGGTGCACATAGCTCTTGCGGCAGATGGCGGGCGTGTTGGAAAGCTCCGCCGCCGCTGCCTGGCACATGCCCTTTATGCTCGGCTTTTCACCCGCCGCCACATGTTCCATCGCGTTGCAGAAGGCCGCCAAAGTTCCGCCCCAGGTGCGGAAGGTCTTGGCGGAAATGCCTTGCCCGCCGATGCGGGAGAGGTAAGCGTTGAGATCGCTGGAATCGACCGAATGCACCCGGTTTTCGCTGTCCTGCCAGACGAAGAGTTCCTTGCCGGGCAGATCGGCGATCTCCTCGAGGATTTTTTGAAGGCGCGGGTGACGTAATTGCCGTTTCACTTTCTGTCCGCCCTTGGCGGCAAACCGTAACTCGATGGTTTCACCGAAGGAGACGTGCCGCTTGAGCAATGTCGTTGCGCCATAGGTGCCGTTGGTTTCGAGATAGGAGCGGTTGCCGACGCGCAGATAGGCGGCATCGAGCAGCAGCGTGAGCGCTGCCAGCGTCATTTCCTGCCCATGATCCTGTTTTTCGATATCGGCGATGGCGCGGCGGCGAATGGCGGGCAGCGCCCTGCCGAAGCTTTTTAGCTGGAAGAATTTTGTTTCGCCCCGGAGTGCATGCCAGTCGGGATGATACCGATATTGTTTTCGCCCACGGGCATCGAAACCCGTAGCCTGCAGATGGCCGGCGGGGTCAATGCAGATCCACACGTCCTTATAGGCGGGCGGCACGCCGAGCGCTTTGATGCGCTTCAGTTCGACGCTGTCAGAGAGAAGCGCGCCGCCCGGAAGGCGGTAACAGAAACCGCGTCCGCGTTTCTCGCGGGCAATACCCGGCTCCTGATCGTTGACATAGGCAAGTCCGATTTTGGCAAGAAGGCGGGTGGGCGGCTGTGGCATGGTTTTTTCCGGCAGGTTTCACGCTGCGGCAAACGAAAAACAGGCCGCCTTCGTTCCGGCGGCCTGTCGTTCCAGTCGTGAGTTTTCTCAGCCGGCCTTGGTGATCCGCAGGATCTGGGACTCACCGCCACCGCGCTCTTCTGTCACGGCATAGATCGCGCCATCCGGCCCGACCTTCACGTCGCGGATGCGTGCTTCAAGCGGCAGCCGGCTTTCGGTGGCAACCTTGTCGCCATCAAGATGCAGGATGACGAGGCCCTGGCTCACCAGACCGCCGACGATGAAGGCGCCCTTCCATTCGGGAATCTGGTTGCCGTCATAAAAGGCCATGCCGGAGGGGCCGATGACCGGGTCCCAATAATAGACCGGCTGCTCCATGCCTTCTTTTGCCGTGGCGCCTTCACCAACGGACCGGCCGCTATATTCGATGCCGTAGGTTATGACCGGCCAGCCGTAGTTCAGACCGGCTTTGGGCAGGTTCAGCTCATCGCCGCCGCGCGGGCCGTGTTCCACGGTCCAGAGCCTGCCCTGACCATCCAGCGCTGCCGCCTGCAGGTTGCGGTGGCCGTAGCTCCATATCTCGGGCAGGGCGTTCTGTTGGCCGGCGAAAGGATTGCCTTCGAAGGCCTTGCCCTGTGTATCGATGCGGAAGACCTTGCCGAGGCCGCTCGATAGATCCTGCGCCTGCACGCGCGGCGTCGCATCCGAGCGTTCGCCGACAGTGACATAAAGCTCGTTATTCGGCCCGAAGACCAGACGCGAACCGAAATGCTTGTCACCGTCATAGGTCGGCATCTGGCGGAAGATCACGGCGACATTTTCAAGTTTGGCCGCGCCGCCTTCCTCAGTCAGTTTTGCAGAGGCAACAGAGGTGCCGTTGCCGCCGTCGCGCGGTTCGGAGAAGGAGAAGAAGATGGTGCGCGATGTCTCGAAATCGGGAGCCAGCGCTATGTCGAGCAGGCCGCCCTGTCCGGCGGATGCCACTTCCGGCACGCCGTCTATGGCGGGGCCGGCCTTGCCGTCGGCGACGATATGCAT
Source organism: Agrobacterium sp. GW821-FHT14E08 (assembly GCF_058803865.1). Lineage (NCBI taxonomy): Bacteria > Pseudomonadati > Pseudomonadota > Alphaproteobacteria > Hyphomicrobiales > Rhizobiaceae > Agrobacterium > Agrobacterium sp. GW821-FHT14E08. Next base: position 125,148 of record NZ_JBXAPJ010000007.1, read on the forward strand.
GGCGCCTTCCTTGGCCGCAACGATCATGCGGCCATCGGGCAGGAACTCCATCGACCAGAGATGGGGCAGGCCCTCGGCAATGACGGTTTTTTCGACATTCGGCTGGGTGGCAGCCTGCGGCGCACGGGTCTGACCCTCAAAAGCCGGTTTCTGATTCGGCGCATTGGCGCGTTTCGTTTCGGCAGCCGGGGCGGTCTGTGCATGGGCCGCGCCAGCAAGTGGCACGGCAAGCAGCGCGAATAGCATCGTCGAACTCAGAAATCGGTTGTTGCGGAACATGGGTCTCCCTTCCTTCGTTTGCGTCAGGCACAAACCATTTGGGGAGGATTTCGTTTCTTGCGATAGCTTCAAGAAAACTTGATGAGTTCGTGTGCAGGCGGCCCCCTCTTTTATCATCCGTACGAATTCGTAGGGAACCGCAATCATGCACCCACGTTCTCCCTCTGGTTATACGGAGGGCGCCATGCAGATCATCGATAACAAGACCATAGACGGGAACAGAACCAAACCGATCCTCAATGTCGCGGAATTCTGTCGCCGCTACCGGCTGGACAAGGCCGAGGAGACCCGGCTCAGAAAGCTGTTCGGCGAGTTCGCTTCGCGGCACGAGCTTCTGATGAATGCGCAGCGCAAACCGAATTTCCGCTGATCATTCCTCCGGGTCGAGAGATTTCCCGAAGATCATGAAGACATCATAACGGGTGTTCTTGCCCATTATCTGATGCGAGGGCTTGCGAATGCCCGGCATCGGCTCGGCGCGCAGGGGCCATTTCAGAACCACCCGTTTCGTCGCATTCTCCAGTGCGGCCTCCATCAGCTCCACCTGGTCCGGGTCGGAGCCAACCAGTTCTCTCAGCACCCGCATCTCCTTTTTCACCAGCGCCGTGTTGTGGCGCGGCGGGTGCATGGGGTCGACAATCACCACTTCTGGCGAAAGCTCTTTCAGCAACTGGCGTGAATCTCCATGAAGCAGCGTCATGCGTGCTGCCGCCTCGGCATAGGCGCCGCCAGCCTGCAATGCGCGGCGAATGCCGTCCGCAAGATGGGCATGCATTCCCGGCGAGCGTTCGATGAGGGTCACTTCCGCTCCCAGTGAGGCCAGCAGAAAGGCGTCGCGCCCGAGGCCTGCGGTCGCATCCACGATCTTTGGCGTGCGGCCCTTTGTGAAACCTGTGGCTTTCGGCAGGGCCTGTCCGCGCCCCTCGCCGGAGCGGAATCGGTGTCCAACTGCACCGCCGACAAAATCTACTACGAAGCTTTCGTCTTTTTCTTTCATCGCAGGCCTCAGAAGGGGCAGGGCACGGTATAGGTGACGTCGCGGCCATCGGGATGGCGGAACCCGACCTCCTGCGCATGCAGCATCAGCCGCGGCGCGGCGGCAAGCGCTTCGCCCTCGGCATAAAATTCATCGCCGAGAATGGGGTGGCCAAGTGCCTTCATATGCACCCGCAATTGGTGGGTACGGCCGGTAAGGGGTGTCAGCGCCAGCCGCGTTGCCGGAAGCGGCAATCGTTCCAGCACCCGCCAAAGGCTCTGTGCCGGCTTGCCGCTCTCGCGGTCGACCCGGTGGCGGGGCTTGTTTTCGGGATCGATGGCGAGTGGCAAATCCACTTCGCCCGCTTCTCCGGCAACCTCTCCCCAGACAATGGCGATATAGGATTTGCGTGTCTGGCGGTTTTCAAACTGCGACGCAATCGCCGCATGCGCCTTTCGGTTCAGGGACATCAGCACGATGCCCGATGTGTCCTTGTCCAGCCGGTTGATCATCAGCGCTTTCGGGAACTGTTTCTGCACGCGCGTCATCAGGCTGTCGGAAAGCGCGGGATCGCGCCCCGGCACGGATAGAAGCCCGCTCGGCTTATCCAGCACCAGAAGATCGTCATCACGGTGCACGATGGTCAGCCACGGTTCGAGCGGCGGATTATAGACGGGGTTGGAAAGCTCAGATGACATGGCGCTTCCTTAGCACAAATCGCGCATTCGGACAGACGTGCTAGTCGGGAATGTGGAGATTGACGCGTCCGCTGGTCAGGTCGCTTAAAAGCCGGGTGAGCCGTTCGGCTTCCTCTGCCGGAACCGAAAGCAGCATATCCGCGCCGGTTCCGGTGAAATCTTCCTTTTCCACCCGCAGGTTCTGTGTGGCGGAAAGGCGCGATTTCACCAGCGCCAGATCGGAAAATGGACAGCTCAAAGTCGCGCTGACATAGGCGATGACCGGCGAGGTTTCTCCAAGCCGGAGACATGCAGCCGCCGTGCCGCCATAGGCGCGCATGAGACCACCGCTGCCGAGCAGGGTGCCGCCGAACCAGCGGATGACGAGAACGGCGACATTGTCCAGCGCCTGGCCGTCTATGGCCTGAAGGATTGGTTTTCCCGCCGTGCCGGAAGGTTCGCCGTCATCGCTGAAACGATAGGTCTGACCCGTTCGCCAGGCCCAGCAATTGTGGTTCGCGTCGACGTCAGAATGCGCCGCAAGAAAGTTTTTCGCATCCTCTTCGCCCGTCACCGGTGCGGCAAAGGCGATGAAGCGGCTTTTCTTGATATCCTGCGAAAAGGTGACGGGTCGGTCGAGCGTGAACATGCGCGTTTCAATATCGCATATATTCATTCACGGAAATCGGTATAAGGCCACAATGGCGAAGATGGCGATGGAGCGGGTTTTGAGGGAAGCGAGGCGGGTCGCGATTGTCGGCGGCGGACCGGCGGGGCTGATGGCGGCCGATGTGCTCTCGGCTTCAGGCCATGCCGTGACGGTGTTCGAGGCGATGCCGACCGTGGCGCGTAAATTGCTGATGGCCGGAAAATCCGGCCTCAACATTACCCATGCCGAAGAATACGACAGCTTCCGTCACCGGTTCGGCGATGCGGAACCGAGGCTGCGCGCCGCTCTCGATGATTTCACGCCGGATATGTTGCGCGACTGGGCGCGGGGGCTGGGGCAAGAAACCTTCGTCGGCACTTCCGGCCGTGTATTTCCCACTGCTATGAAGGCCTCGCCGCTGCTGCGGGCATTGCTCGCCCGGCTGGAAGCGCAGGGTGTGACCATCAGGGCCCGGCACCGCTGGATGGGTTTTTCAGGCGATCGACTGGTTTTTGCGACACCGGAAGGTGACGTTACCGTCAAGGCCGATGCCATTCTTCTGGCGCTCGGCGGCGCGAGCTGGCCGCGGCTGGGTTCGGATGCCGCATGGGTTCCAGTGCTTGCGGCAAAGGGTGTGGCGCTTGACCCGTTCAGACCTGCCAATTGCGGTTTCGACGTCTACTGGAGTGATGTGTTCCGGCAGCGTTTTGCAGGCGAGGCGCTGAAATCCGTCATCACCATTTCTCCCGCAGGTGCGTTTCAGGGTGAGTTCGTCGTGACGCAGCACGGCGTCGAGGGCAGCGTCATCTATGCCCATTCCGCCGCACTGCGCGACCGGTTGGAACAGGCGGGCAAAGTGTCGCTTGTCGTCGATCTGGCGCCGGGACGAACCGTGGAACGCCTGGGCCTCGATCTGGCAAAGCTTGGCCGCAAGGAGAGTTTTGCAAACCGCATGCGCAAGGCGGCTGGCCTCTCTGCCGTCAAGGTCGGCCTTCTCAGGGAAATCTTTCCCGACATCGCGGCCATGCCAGACGATTTCGTCGCCGCGAGAATAAAACATGCCGAGATACCGCTTTTGCGGCCGAGGCCGATTGCCGAGGCGATTTCATCGGCGGGTGGTGTCGCCTGGAACGGTGTTGATGAGAACTACATGCTGAAAAGCATCCCCGGCCTATTCGCTGCCGGGGAAATGCTGGACTGGGAAGCGCCGACAGGCGGTTATCTGCTGACCGCCTGTTTTGCCACCGGCAAGGCCGCCGCCAAGGGCATTGCCGGGTGGCTTGAAGAATCAGCCTGACAGCCGTTCCGCCATGCCTGCGTCTTCGCCAGAAGCGGTTCTAACGAGACAGCGCATGATGGCGTCGGTGGTGACGGTGCCGAGCGACTTGCCGTTTTCTCCAACAACCGTGGCGCTGCTGACATTTTCCCGGACGAGCGCGCGCAGGCCCTCTTCGACCGTCATATCCGCAGCGAGCTGAAGGCGCGACTGGCCGGAAAACTCCGGCTGGACGATGGCGCCGAGGCGGATGACACGGCCGCGATTGACCTCCTCCACGAAGGCCTCGATATAGCTGTCGGCCGGTGACATGACGATTTCGGCGGCCGTGCCCTGCTGGATGATTTCGCCGTCGCGCAGAATCGCGATTTTGTCGCCCAGCCGCAGAGCCTCGTCGAGATCGTGGGTGATGAAGACCACGGTCTTTTTCAACTCCTTCTGCAGTTCCAGCAGCACCGTCTGCATGTCGACGCGGATGAGCGGATCGAGCGCCGAATAGGCCTCGTCCATCAGCAGGATTTCCGCATTGTTGGTGAGCGCCCGGGCAAGACCCACACGCTGCTGCATGCCGCCCGAAAGCTGGTTCGGATAGTGGCTGGAGAAGCCCTCGAGCCCCACGCGCCGGATCCAGACTTCGGCCCTTTCCTCCCGCTCGCGCTTGTCGACGCCCTGCACCTCGAGCCCGTAGACGACATTCTGCAGCACGTTGCGATGTGGCAAGAGGCCGAATTTCTGGAACACCATCGCCGTCTTGTGGCGGCGGAATTCCAGAAGCTCGGCTTCGTTCAGGCGACAGACATCGGCGCCGCCATAGAGGATTTCACCGGCGGTCGGGTCGATCAGCCGGTTGACGTGGCGGATCAGTGTCGATTTGCCTGAGCCGGAAAGGCCCATGATGACGGTGATCTGCCCGCCCGGCATGGTGATGTTGATATCGCGCAGGCCGAGCACATGGCCGTGTTTGGCGTTGAGTTCCGCCTTGGACATGCCGGCTTTGACGGGCTCGACATAGTCCGCCGCCTTGGAGCCGAAAATCTTGTAGAGACTGCGAATTTCGATCGATTGACTAGCCATGCGCCACTTCCCGGTGTTTTTGCAGGCGAAGGCCATAGGCCTGGCTGATGCGGTCGAAGATGATGGCGATGCCGACGATGGCAAGCCCGTTGAACACGCCAAGCGTGAAATACTGGTTGGCGATGGCCTTCAGCACCGGCTGACCGAGACCCTGCACGCCGATCATGGAGGCTATGACGACCATGGCAAGTGCCATCATGATGGTCTGGTTGATGCCTGCCATGATGGTGGGAAGGGCAAGCGGCAGCTGCACCTTGAAAAGCTTCTGGCGCTTCGAGGATCCGAAGGCGTCGGCCGCCTCCAGCACGTCGCGGTCGACCATGCGGATACCGAGATTGGTAAGCCGGATCATCGGCGGGATGGCGTAGATGACAACAGCGATGACGCCGGGCACGCGGCCGATGCCGAGCAGCATGACGACGGGAATGAGATAGACGAAACTCGGCATCGTCTGCATCACGTCAAGAATGGGATTGACGACATTCTGCAGACGGTTGGAGCGGGCCATGGCGATGCCGATCGGCAGGCCGATGACGATGGACAGCACGGCGCAGACGAAGATCATCGAAATCGTCTTCATCGTGTCTTCCCACATGCCGAACCAGCCGATGGCAAACAGGATGCCGCAACACAGGGCAACAATGGTGGCGCTGCGGCTGGCAAACCAGGCGAGAGCGCCGACAATAAGAATAACGACCGGCCAGGGGGCGCCGATCAAAAGCCTTTCCGCCCAGATGAGGAAGCTTTGTAGGGGGGTGAACAGCCCCTCTATCGCGCTGCCATAGGTTCGGGTGAATGCCCGAAATCCCTCGTCGATGACTTTTTTCAGCGCGCGCAGAGCATCGTCATTCATGGTCGGAAATTTGAAAAGCCATTCCATATCCTGTTCTCCATGACGAAGCGGAGGCGGGGACCCAAATCCTCCGCGCTCCGGGAGTAAGATCGTCAGAGCGCCGCGCGGCCTTCAGGCATGCCGGGCGGGACGCTCTATCCTGTTGAGCCGACGCAGCCTGCCTCGCAAAATACGCGATGCAGCTCGGCGTCGTCTTTGACGGACGCCGGTTGCCGGGCAGATATGTCGAGGCGGCCTTTAAAGGGCGGCCTTGACCTTCTCCGCGACGTCAGAGGACACCCAACCGGTCCACAGCGCCTCGTTTTCTTTCAGGAAATGCTTGGCGCCGTCTTCGCCTGTCGCCTGGTTATCGGTCATCCAGGCAATCAGCTTGTTGACGGTGTCGTTGGTCCAGGCGCGCTTGTTCAGATAATCCATGGCCGGACCGGCGCGGTCGGCAAAGGTCTTGCTGACCAGCGTCTGCACATCGTCCACCTGCCATGCGTTCGGCTTCGGATCGGCGCAGTCAGCGACAGAAGTGCAGCGCTTCCATTCGGCCGCATCGTATTCCGCGCCGAAGCCGAGCTTCACCATCTCATATTTGCCGAGCAGCGAGGTGGGTGCCCAATAATAACCGACCCATGGCTGCTTGGCCTCGTAAGCCTTGGCGATCGAACCGTCGAGACCTGCGGCGGAGCCGGTGTCGACAAGCGTGAAGCCTGCCTTTTCACCATCGAAAGCCTTGAAGAGCTGGGCGGTGACGACGGTGCCGCCCCAGCCCTGCGGACCGTTGAAGACGGCGCCCTTCGCCTTGTCTTCGGGTGAGGGGAAAAGTTCGGGATGTTTGAAGAGGTCCGGAATGGTCTTGAGATCGGGATTGGCGTCGGCGACATATTTCGGAATCCACCAGCCCTGGACGGCGCCGTCCGAGAGGATCTTGGCGGCGGCGACGACCTTGCCGCCTTCCAGCCCCTGCTTGACGATTTCCGGCTGCAGGCTGACCCAGGCTTCGGGTGCGATGTCCGGCTGGCCTTTTTCGGCCATGGACGTCAATGTCGGTACGGTATCGCCGGTGACGATTTCGGCGGAGCAGCCATAGCCTTTTTCAAGAATGAGCTTGTCGAGATTGGCGGCGACTTCGGCGGATTGCCAGTTCATGCTGGCGATGGTGACGTTTCCACAGTCGGCGGCAAAGGCGGCACCGCCTGAAAAGGCGAAGCCGGCGGAAAGAATAGTGGCACCCAAAAGTATTTTCATTTTTGTTCCCTCTGGTCGCGGTGTGGCGGAGACCCGGGCGCGGACGGCACCGCGACCGTCAGCGTTCGTATTGAGGCTTAATAATTCCTTTGTTGTCGTTCCGTTTGCGGCAATTTCTGGCGTATTGAGGATGGCAATCGTCAATCAATCTTCACGTCTGGCGGAGACATCGGTGAAAAATGCCGCTTGCGGATGTCGTTTTCGCGTGACGCTGCTGCGCGTCCAAGCAAATATTTCACGCCACTGGAACTTTTCCGAAATCTGAAAAAGCCTGGAACAATAAACGGAAGTTTTTGTTTTCTTGGACATTTATTCCGTTCTGTATTACGGGAAATTTCGTCTCTGTTTTTGTGGTGATATTGAATGACCAATCTTCGTGCTGCCCCGATATGGCCAATCGGTGGTGGTGAAACGGGTGAGCTTGTGCGTGGTTTCGACTGGTCGAAGACATCGCTCGGTCCGATTGGCGGCTGGCCGCAAAATCTGAGGCAGAAGGCCAATTCCGTCGTCAATTCCCCCATTCCGCAGGTGCTGATGTGGGGTGGTGATCATGTGATGATCTATAATGACGGCTATGCGGAGATCGCCGGCAATTACCACCCGCGGGCGCTTGGTGGAACGGTGCCGGGTATCTGGCCGGAAATATGGGACTGGAACAGCCGCATTCTGGAAGCCGGCTTTCGCGGCGAGGTCATGTCCTATCGTGACCAGCCGATGACGCTGATGCGGCACGGCCAGCCGGAAGAGGTGATCTTCGACCTGTTCTACACGCCGATCTATAACGAAGGCGGCACGGTGGACGGTGTTTTATGCACCGTGCTCGAAAATACCGACAAGGTGAAGGCGCTCGAGGCGCTGGAGCAGAGCCGCGAGGAACTAAGCCGGCTTACCAACGCCCTGCCTATTTTGGTCGGATATGTCGATCGTGACTATGTCTATAAGTTCGCCAATGACGGTTATCTGGAATGGTTCGGCCGCCGCGCCGAGGAAGTGATCGGCCGCAGCGCTCCCGAAATCGTCGGTGAGGCTTTTTTCGAGGCTCGCAGGGCCTATCTCGATCGTGCCCTCAGCGGCGAGAAGATCGTTTCGGATACTGTGATCAACAGGCCGGACGGCACCACGCGTGCGGCCGAAATCCGCTATGTTCCGCGTTATATCGCCGATGGCTCCATCGATGGCATCTATGTGCTGATCATCGATATCGAGGAACGGAAGCGTTCGGAGCGGGAAATCCTGCTCAGCAACAGTCGCTTCCGCGCCGCGGTGGAAGCCGTCCACGGCGTGTTGTGGACCAACAGCGCCGAGGGCAGGATGCTCGGCGAGCAGCCTGCATGGGCGGCGTTAACGGGCCAGACACCAGAAGAATATCAGGGTTTTGGCTGGGCGGATGCCGTCCATCCTGAGGACAGGCAGGGGTCTGTCGACAGCTGGAACAAAGCGGTTGCGGAAAAATCGACCTATATCTGGGAACATCGTGTGCGCCGCCATGACGGCATCTACCGCACATTTGCGATCCGTGGCGTTCCGATTTTCGACACGACCGGCACCATTGCCGAATGGGTCGGCGTCCACACGGATGTCACCGAACAGCGGCAGGCCGAAAATACGCTGAAGGAGCATGCCAGCAATCTGGAACGCGAAATTCGCCACCGGATCAGGGCGGAAGAGCAGCTTCGCCAGCTTAACGAAGGGCTGGAAGCGCGTGTCGAGACGGAAATGGCCGAGCGTCGCCAGACCGAAAGGGCGTTGCAGCAGGCGCAGAAAATGGAATCCATCGGCCAGCTGACCGGCGGCGTGGCGCATGATTTCAACAATCTGCTTCAGGTGATCGCGGGCAATCTGCAATTGCTGTCAAAGGACGTGACTGGCAATGAGCGCGCCGAACGGCGGCTGGAAAATGCACTTGCCGGCGTCCATCGCGGTGCAAAGCTTGCAAGCCAGCTTCTGGCTTTCGGCCGGCGTCAGGCGCTGGAACCGCGTGTCATCAACATTGCCCGTTTTGTGACGGGCATGGACGATCTGTTGCGACGCTCGCTCGGCGAGGCGATCGAGGTGGAGGTCATCACCTCCGGCGGCCTGTGGAACACCTATGCCGACCCCAACCAGGTGGAGAATGCTCTCCTCAATCTCGCGATCAATGCGCGAGACGCCATGGAGGGGCAGGGCAAGCTGACGATCGAGGTCGGTAATGTGGTTCTGGATCGCGATTATGCCCGCAAACATTCGGAGGTTTCAGCGGGGCAATATGTCATGCTCGCCGTTACAGATACCGGATCGGGCATGTCGCCGGAGATTCTGGAGAAGGTTTTCGAGCCGTTCTTTTCGACCAAGCCGGAGGGCAAGGGCACAGGCCTGGGTCTTTCGATGGTCTATGGTTTCGCAAAACAGTCGAGCGGCCACGTCAACATCTATAGTGAGCTCGGGCAGGGCACGACGGTGAAGATGTATTTGCCGCGCTCCGCCGCCGACGAGGACAGGGAAGTGGTGATGCCGACCGGTCCCATCGAGGGTGGAACCGAGACGATCCTGGTGGTGGAGGATGACGAGGAGGTGCGCGGCACTGTCGTCGAGACGCTTGGTGATCTCGGTTACCGGGTGCTGACCGCCCGCGATGCGCAGGCCGGTTTGACCGTGGTCGAAAGCGGCATACCGATCGATGTCATCTTCACCGATGTGGTGATGCCGGGACCTTTGAAAAGCCGGGAAATGGCACGTCGCGCGCAGGAACGGCTGCCCGGCCTCGCCGTGCTCTTCACATCGGGTTACACGGAAAACTCCATCGTGCATGGCGGCAAACTGGATGCCGGGGTCGAGCTTCTCTCCAAGCCCTATACGCGTGAAGCGCTGGCGCGGCGCATCCGCCACGTCATCGCCAATCGCAAGCAGGTTTCTCTGGCCAAGACGAGGCCGGCATCGGCATCGAATACGTCAAAAATCACCGAAACCGCCAAGGCAGGACATGAAAACAGACCCGTTCGCGTGCTTCTGGTCGAGGATGATGCGCTCATCCGGATGAGTTCGACGGAGATGCTTTCGGATAGCGGCTACACCGTAGTCGAGGCCGGCAATGCAGCTCAGGCGCTGAAGGCGATCGAGGCGGACCATATCGATGTTCTCGTCACCGATATCGGCCTGCCGGACATGCGGGGCGGGGAACTGGCGGTGGAGGCTCTGCGCCGCAAGCCGGGGCTTGCCGTCGTTTTTGCGACGGGTGACAGCCATCTGCCGGAGGGAGCACCGGAAAGCGCGGTTCTCCTGACCAAACCCTATGACGAACAGCAGATCATCTCGGCCGTTGAAATGGCCCACACGGCAAAGACGGCGGCGGGAGAATAGGTCGCCCGCCATCCCGTTTTAATAACCACGCACCATATCGACAGTCTCGGGCAGAGCGCCGGTTTCCCGCCATGTGCGGACATTGCCGGCGACGATCCTGGCCGAGCTCTCGCGGCTTGTCGGCGCGGAAATATGCGGCAGGACGGTAACTTTGGGATGCTGCCAGAAGGCGGAAGCGGTGGGCAAGGGCTCCTGCTCGAAGACATCGAGAACGGCGTGCGAAAGCCAGCCGGAATCAAGCGCCGCAATCAGGTCGTCGGCAACGATGACGGCGCCGCGGGCGAAATTGATGAGTGCCGCGCCCTGTTTCATTGCGGCGAGACGGCCCGCATCAAGAAGACCGCGCGTGGCATCGGTAAGGGGTACGAGGCAGACGAGAATGTCGCTCTTTTCCAGCAATGCCTGCAGCCCGTCATCGCCGGTCAGCGTTTCCACGCCTTCGATCGCCTTGGCCGAACGGCTCCAGCCGGCAACGTTGAACCCGGCATGGATAAGGCGCTCCGCCGCAGCCGTGCCGAGGGCTCCGAGGCCGAGGAGACCGACGGTCATCTCGCCCGGGTGGCGGTAGTCCAGCTCCTGCCAGAGCGCCTTTTGCTGGTTTTCGCGATAGGCGGGCATGTCGCGCTGCAGATAATAGGCCCATGCCAGCACGGCTTCGGCCATGACGCGGGAAAGCTCGGGGTCCTTCAGTCTGACGATTGGGGGAGCCTTGTCGCCCAGTTCCAGCACCAGCCGCTCGACACCCGCCCACAGGCTGTGGATCCATTTGAGACCCGGAAGCCCGGCGATATCGGCCGGATCTGGATTGGCGACGATGGCGAAATCCACTGCCCGTCGCTGCTCGTCCGTCAATTCGGAGAAGGAAAGGATTTCCTCCTGCGGCATGGCGGCGCGCAGCGCCTGTTTCCAGACGGCTTCCGTTTCCGCATTCATCCGTGAAACAAAGGCGATGGGTGATGGCATGGGACTGATCCTGCTTGCGATTTTAGCGTCACGCCATCAATGCGCAATTTCAGGGGGCAATGCCAGAGGCCTGTCGTTTTAATCTTCGGCAGAATAAAACGGCCCGGTTTTCACCGGGCCGTTTCATGATCACGCATCTTCCTTCACCGGCGGCTTCGCATCGCCGTAATAGGCCGAGAATTTCTCGTGATAATGTTCCGAACCGCCGGGGCCGGCATAACGCTGCAATTCCGTCATGTCGGTCTTGTTCAGCACGATGCCGAGCGTCTTGTTGGCGATCTGCGGTTCGTTGGCCATCAGGTTCTGCACCATCTGGATCGGCGTCTTGCCCCATTCGGTGACGAAGACGAAACCGTCCACCTGCGGTGCAAAGGCCTTGGCGTCGATGACGGGAACCACGGGTGCAAGGTCGACGATGATGTAGTCGCAGGCCTCGCGGGCTGAGTCGATGAATTTGCGCATGCCGGAGGAAGACAGCAATTCGCTGGAATGGGCGAACTGGTTGCTGGTGGAAACTGGCAGGATGCCCATCTTCGTGCGTGTATCTACCTTCACAGCCTGCGTCCACGGAACTTCATCGAGCACGACCTCCACCAGGCCGGCGGATTGCCGTGTCGTCAGCATACGGCTGAGGCCGGGATTGCGGATATCGGCATCCACGACCAGCGTGCGCTTGCCGGTGGAGGCGATCAGCCCGGCGAGATTGAGCGCCACGACCGACTTGCCTTCGTTTGGCAGGCAGGAAATCACACCGATGACCCGGCACTGGCGTTCCTGAATGACGACATCTGCCGTCAGCTTCACGTTGCGGAGCGTTTCCGCAAAGCTCGAGCGCGGGCTGTCCACGGCCAGGCGCAGCATTTTCTGGAACGAGACCTGACCGCTTTCATCAAGCGTCGCGTTCTCGCCGCCCGGGGTGGCGGCGCTGTTGCCCGTCTTGGCGTTTTCCACGCCCCTTTCACCGATGAAGGGCAGATAGCCCAGAAAACGCATGCGCAGATTGTCACGCACGTCGTTGCCGGTGTGGAAGAAACGATCCCGGAATTCCAGAAGTGCGGCGATACCGCCACCCAGCATCAGGCCGAGAATGACCGAAAGTGCCATGGTCATGGTCTTTTTCGGGCTGGAAGGCGAGGTCGGCAGGCCGGCTTCGGAAATGATGCGGGCCTTGGCGATCGGCAATGACTGTTTCTGCGAGGCTTCCTCAAAGCGGCCGAGATAGGACTGGTAGAGGGTGCGTAGCGCCGTTGCCCGCTGCTCGAGCTCACGCAGCTTCACCATGGTGATGTTGGCTTCGGAATTGCGGCCAGCCACCTTGTCGATATTGTCGCGCAGCGACTGTACGCGGGAATTGGCGACGTCATATTCGTTCTTGAAGCTGCCGGTCAGCTGCTGCAATTCCTGGAAGATCTGCTGTGATACTTCCTTCTTCTCGGCATCGAGCGCGGCTGCCTGCGGATGGTCGGCGCCGAATTGCTGGACGATGCCGCGCTGCCGGTCGGAGATGGTGATGTAGCGCTTTCGCAGGTCCTGAATGACCGAATTATCGGTATCGCGGGCCGAGACAACGGCGTTATCGACAGCCGTTTCCGGTCCACGGTCGATGATCGATTTATACTGGTTGTAACGGGCAGATGCCGTGGCGGCATCCGCCTGCGCGGCGATCAGCTGGCCATTGAGATCGGCAAGCTGGCTTTCCGACATCAGTTCGCCGCGTGAGGATACGATATTGTTGTCGGACCGGAATTTCTGGACCGCAAGTTCCGCTGCCTGAGCGCGCTGGTTCAGGTCCGTCATGCGTTCCTGCAACCATACCGAAGCGCGCTCGCTGGCGTCGAAATTGGCATTCAGCTGTTCGGTGAGGTAGGCCTGCGCATAGGTCTTGGCAATCTGCGCGGCAAGCTGGCGGTCGGTCGAGCGGGTCGAGATGGCGATGACCGAGCTGCGGCCGACACGTTCCACCGTCAGCGACTGCTGCAGCACGGCGGCGGCCTTTTCGCGGCGTCCGGCGCGGATTGCAGCTTCGGAGACCGGCGGATCGCCCGGCAGGACGAGATCGAGAATGCCGCGCACGGAGGATTTGACGAGCTCCACCGGCGACATCGGCGGATTGACGATGGTGTCGTTCTCGTAAAGCCTTGCCTTGTCGACCACGGTCAGGGCCATTTCCTTGGATTTTAAAATTTCCACGGCGCTGGCGATGCGGTTGTCGACGATCTGCGCGGCGGGAACCGGCGATTCCTCTTCCGCATAACGGGAAAGGCTTTCATCCAGGAGCACCTGCGTCATCGCGGTGTAAACGGGGGTCGCAAGCACCAGATAAAGGCCGGCCAGAACCACGGCGGCAATGACGGAGGCGGCAATGACATTGGCACGACGCACCACGGCGGCCCACAGGCGGTCGAGGTCGATGAACGTGTCGGAATCCTTGCCGGACTCCGGAAAACCGATATTGGATTTAAAGGTCTTGTGGTGCATGGACCTACCTTGTGAATTAAAAATGGTACGCGGGAAGCCGAGCCTTGGCTCGCCTTCCCGCCCCCCGTTATTGGTGCGCCGACCGCCTCCCCGGCGGCGCGATTAAAGTCAGGCCGCCTGGACGCGGCTTTCGTGGTTTGCCACCAGTTCCTTCACGGAAGCGAGAACCTGAGCTTCCATGTCGGCGCGCATCAGCGAGAAGGCGACGTTGGCGGCGATGAAGCCCTGCTTGCTGCCGCAGTCGAAAGTGCGACCGCTATATTTCTGCGCATGGAAGGACTGCTTTTCGGCAAGCCGCTTCATGCCGTCGGTCAGCTGGATTTCATTGCCCGCGCCGCGCTCCTGCTTGGCGAGAATATCGAAGATTTCCGGCTGCAGGATGTAACGGCCATTCAGGTAATAATTCGAAGGCGCCTTGGATGGTTCCGGCTTTTCGACCATTTCAGTGACGGCGAAGCCATGATTGACCTTCTGGCCGACGCCGACGACGCCATAGGATGACACTTCTTCCGGCAGGCATTCCTCGACGCCGAGAATATTGCCGCCGACTTCATCGTAAAGCTCCATCAGCCCGGCAATGCAGCCGCGTGCGCCATAGGAAACCATATCAGGCAGCAACAGGGCGAAAGGCTCCTTGCCCACCAGTTCGCGCGCACACCAGACGGCGTGGCCGAGACCGAGCGGCACCTGCTGGCGCGTATAGCTCACCGTGCCGGCAACCGGCAGCATCTTTTCAAGCTGCAGCACCTGCACGGTCTTGCCGGAGCGGGTGAGCGTGTTGATGAGTTCCGGCGCGCTGTCGAAATAGTCTTCGATGGCGGTCTTGTTGCGGCTCGTCACGAAAATAATGTGCTCGATGCCGGCCTGCATGGCCTCGTCAACGGCATATTGCACGACCGGACGATCCACGATCGTCAGCATTTCTTTCGGCATCGCCTTGGTGGCGGGCAAAAACCGTGTGCCGTTGCCAGCTACGGGAATGACGGCTTTTCTGACAGTTTTGTTCAGGTCCATCGCGTTCTCCTTCATCAAGGTTTGATCTGTCCCCAGTCCCCGCGCAGATTTCGTCCACGCGTCAATTTCACGAAATCTGTCTTTTCACCCCTGTATTCGCCGCGGGCGCAAACATGGCGTCCCGCAGCCTCCTCAGCCGCACCGCTATCGGCATTCTTAAGTGCCCCAGCACGGCAGGATCCCTTATCGTGGTCTTCAAGGCGCCCAGTACCGAGCGGCTCTTGATGTTTTCCACCAATGTCAAAAAATTATGCGCCAGCCGCAGGCTGCGGGCTCTCGCCTGCTGCGCATCCATGGCGGCGGGCAGCAAAGTGTAATGGCTCAGGAATTCCTGATCCGCCCGCATCATCGCTTCGACGTGATGAAGTTCGAGCACGCGCGAAATCGAGCCTTCGCGGATATTGTAGACATAACCCGGCTTCGGTTCGATGACGCAGAGACCGCCGGCGGCGAGCGCCGAGGCGAGCAGGATATAATCCTCGCCGATGCGGATATCCTCGCGGAAACGCAGTCCCTCGGCATTGAGGAAATCGCGCCTGAACATCGGTTTCATGTAGCCGAAATTGAAGGTGGCGCGGAAAAGAATGTTGGAGGAAATGAAGTCCTCAAGCGTGAGAACCGGCCGTTCCTCCAGAAATTCTTCCGGAAACATCGTCTCCATGGGCCTGCCGTCGGTATAGACGACATCGAGATTATCGACCGCAATTGCCGCACCTGCGGCTTCCGCCCGGCACATCATGCAGGCGGAACGCTCCGGGCGGATGACATCGTCGGAATCGAGCACGGCGATCCAGCGTCCCGTCGCGGCTTCGATGCCGGCATTGCGTGCCCCGCCCGGACCGAGGTTTTCGGCAAGAGCAAGCAGGCGGACGCGCGGATCGATGATGGCGATACCTTCCACCAGCGCAATGGTGTCATCGGCGGAACGGTCGTCGACGACGATAACCTCCAGCGTCACACCCTGCTGGTCGAGTGCGCTTTGAATGGCGGCTTCAATCGTATCGGCGGCATTATAGGCGGCGATAACGAAGCTGATATCGGGCGGCAAGGCAAGGTTTTCCATCAGGTCGCCTCCACCGCGCCATACTGGCGGATTTCACGCACGCCGAAAGCGCCGCTCATCGAGCCCATATGCAGCGCGCCGCGCAGCGCATAACGGTTGCGGCGAACGGCGTTGAAACCGTTCAAGGCGGCGAAGACGGCGCAATACAGCACTTTCGATCCCGCCTTCAGCACCTGCACCACGCGGCGTATACCGGGTTTCCTGTCCGCCAGCACGCGGCCATGGGTCTGGCCGGAGCGGAAGCGGCGTCTGGCAAGCCACATGAAGCTTGCGCGATTTTCCGGCACCGGTTCGGACAGCATGGCATCTTCCGCAAAGACGATGCGGCCGCCGGCGGCGTGAAGATGCGAGAAGAAATGGGTATCCTCACCGCCGCTCTGGCCGAGCGCCAGCGCGAAGCGCCGGCCCTTCACCGAGGGGGCATCCATCTTGAGCAATGTGTTGCAGGTATAACCGGTGATGATTTCACCATTGACCCAGACCGGAACGGTCGAGTGGAAATCGCCGCGTTTCATCCAGCCCGGCGCGTTTTCGCGGTAGACGGCCGTCACCGGGCCGAGAACGGTTTCCGCACCGGTCTCGTCGGCCTTTTCCAGAAGGGCGGAGAGCCAATGCGGCGGGGTGGTCTCGTCATCATCGATGAAGGCCAGATAATCCGCCTTGCATTCTGACAGGCAGGCATTGCGGGCAATCGAAATATTCGATTTCGGGCAATGCACATAGGTAATCTCGAAGGGGGCGGTTTCGCGCAGGCGATCGACGCTCGCTTTGGCGCTTGGCTCCTCGTCATTATCCGCAACAATCAGCCGAACTTTCACGCCTTCCGGCACGTCGAGCTCGAAGAGTGACAGAAGTGTGGCGACGAGTGCCGGGCGTCTGTAGGTGCAGATGCCGATATCGACGGTTTTCGAATCATCTGGGCGGGTGACGGTGTTGTCGGTCATGAGACAGCCTTTCTTCCCCGGAATTTCAGGAGTTCCAGCCAGAAGCCGGTGGACCAGGCCAGATGCATCACCATTGCCGAAAAGGCGGCGAGCGGGCCGTATGGGTTTTTCTGACCTATTGCCATCCACAAGCCATACCCCACACATGCGGCGATCCAGAGGCCGAGCGGAATAAGTGCCGCCCAATGCACAAGTGACAGCAAGGCAAAGATGAAGACCGGCAGCACGGCGAGCGGAATCATCTGGCGGATTTTCGGGATCGAGCGATGTTTCAGGAGGTTCTTTGCCCGGCCGCGGCCATAGGCGAGATATTGCCTGAACAACGGCATGACGCTCGCGCGCGGATAATAGGTCATGCGGGTCTTGTCGGTCATCCAGATGCGGAACCCGGATTTGCGCAGCCGGAAATCCAGTTCGGCATCCTCATTATGGCTGAAGCTCTCGTCATAACCGCCGACCGCATCGAAAGCGGCGATCCTCATCAGCGCGTGGTGGCCATGGTCTATCCAGTGGCCTTTCGCGCCTTCGCGGTGCTTGGAGCCGCCATTGCCGAGCTTGGAATTCTGGGCGATGGCCGTCGCCTTCTGAAACAGGCCGTGGCCGACCGTATCCATGGCGACGACGACGGAATCCGCGCCGGTGCGCTCCGCATCCTCGATCAGCCGCTGGCAATAATCATCCGGGTAATCGCCATGGGCGTCGATGCGGATGAGGTAATCGAAATCCTCGCCGAAGGTGGCGACGGCAAGGTTGATGCCGGCGCTCTGGATGCGCTTCGGATTGGCGAGAAGCGTCACGCGGTCATCCGCCGTCGCAAAGGCGGAAACGATATCGCGGGTTCCATCCGTGCTGCCGCCATCGGCAACCACGATGCGGAAAAGACGCCCCTGCATCGCACCGGTGAATTTGACAAGCAGCCCCTCGATCGTCTTCGCCTCATTGAGGCAGGGAATGACGATCAGCGTTCTGATGCCGGAATGACCAAGACCTTCCATGATTTGCCCCCTACGCACTACACGGGTGAAAACTGCGCTTCACGGGCATGGCCGGAAGCGGATTTGGCGAGAGAGGACAATTGCTGGACCAGCTGACGGCAATCGTCGCGGTCGGTCAGCCATTGTTTCCTGTCGAGTGTTGAGATGGTGCTGAAGGCATCCGCATAGGTTTGCGGGTTCATCCGATTAAAGAGCGCGGCGAGATCGTCAGCGCCGGCATTGTGCAGCACGAAGCCGATATCGCGCTTTTCGATGAAGCGGGCGGTTTCCGTGCCGGCCAGCGCAATCGGCAGGGTGCCATAAAGGCAGCCCTCGTAAAGCCGGTTGGGCAGCAGCCAGCTGGAATTCTGGCCTTCCTCGAAAAAGTCTATCGCCCAGGTGAACTGCACCTCGTTATAGATGGCGGCAAGGTCTTCGGGGTTCTTGTAAGGCCCATGGAAATGCACATGCGGGGCAGCGGCCACGAAGCCGTCGAAATCGGCAAATTCCGAATAGGCCGGCCGGCCGCGCAGGATGATTTCGACCTTGCCCTCCATTTGACGGGCAAATTCGGCGAGGATTTCCAGCGATTTGCGGCAGCGAAGCGCACCGAACCAGCCGATTTTCCAAGGCTCGCCGGGGGCGGGGGCGCGTGGCTGCGGTGTGGCGGCAACGGCCGCATCGAGCGCCAGAACCTTGTTTTCCTGTAGCAGGACGGGAAGGTCGAGGCCCGACACGGGCTTGAAGTAGTGCTCCACAAAGGCCAGAGAGCTGGTGATCAGCAGCTTGGCGTCGTGGGCGAAATAACGCTGCGCGGCATTCAGCAGCTGTCCGGGCTTGCCCGAGTTGAGAAGCAGGCGGTGAATGTCGAGACATTCATAAACCAGCGCCGGCTGCCCGGCATAGATCGACATGGCCCGCTTTGCCAGAGCCAGCATTTCCAGGTTTCTGGCAAGAATGACATCGGGGGCGGGGATGCCGCTCAATATCTTGCCGAGCGAGAGGCTGGCTTTCGCCACCGCCGCCATGCGCTGCAGAAACTGTCCGTCGGAGGTTTCCCCGAGCACGACGGGCACGACGTCTTCGATCTCCGCCAGTCGGTTCTGTCCGCGCCGGAAACCCGCCAGCGTCACCCGCGCCCCGCCCGCAAGCAGGGTCAGCACCCGCCGACGAATGGCGGGGTCCGACAGATCATGCGCGAGATATAGAACATGGGTCATGCAAGGGTCCGGTTGGTTCATGCGTCAGAGACGCCGCGGATGACGGTTTGGTTCAAAAAAATCAGTTGAGGGCGCAGGCGATGGATTCCGGGAACTGGCATTTGTCGCCGAGCGCCGTGAAGGCAAACCGGTCAACGATCATTTGCGATGGTCCTGCATAAGAAAACCGGCCCATCCAGTCCTTCAGGGTGTCGGTGCCCCACAGGCTGAAGAAGATCTTCTGGGCATTCTGGGGAATTTTCGTCTCGTCCGTCACTTCATGGACGAGCTTGCCGTTGACGTAATAACGCAGGCGCTGTGGTTCCCAGACGAAGGCGTAATCGTTGAAGCCGGCATCGGCGCCGCCTTCCACCGGCACCAGCTTCTCATTGCCGCCCTTGGCGGAAATATACTGGTTGAGCTGCACCTGGCCCGTATTCCTGCCCAGAACCTCGAAGTCGATTTCGTCATGCGGTTTCTTGTCGGTTGGGCCGATATAGGTGAAGAATGCGGAGTTCAGGCCGGAGCCGGTGGCTGCCTTCATCCGCGCTTCATAGGTGCCGTAACGATAACGCCCCTTGGTCTGGATTTCGCCGCAGGAGAATTTGCGGTCGCCGGCCTTGGCGTCTTCAAAACCGAGCGTCAGCTGGCCGTTTTCCACCGTTGCCAGTTTCTTCGACCAGGTGCAGTTCTGATGCGCGCCATTGTTCCAGCCGTCGGAAACGTACCAGAAGCTTCTGTCCATGGAATCGAAGTTCTCGATGAAGGATGCGCCATTGCCTTCCTGCGCCTGGCCGGGCGTTGCAAAGGGCGTGGCCAGAAGGGCCGTGGCGAGAAGAATGCGTGTCTGAACGCGGGTGACAAATGTTGTCATTGGTTCACCTCTGTCGTTGCGAATAAAGTGTTTCGGATGTGGGCGGACCGATCATGGAGGCCCGTTTGGTCGCAAAATCGGCCTTCGTCTTGCCTTTGCCGTTTCGGCTTCCGGTCAGCACGGCATAGACGGCCGGCAGGTATTTGCGGGTCTGGGCATTGCTGACCACCAGAATGACGAAGGCGGAAAGCGTCGCGCTGATATAGAAGGCGGGGTAGAAATCCGGCCCGCCCTTGTTCCACACCATCCACATGATGACGAGGAGCGGATAATGGGCGCAGAAAATCCAGAAGCTCAGGCTGCCGGTTTCGGCAAGCCGCCTGCCAAGCCTGCTGCGGATCAAAAGCGCGGACGATGCCCAGAAACCGAGCGCACCGAAGACAGCGAGCAGATTGCGCGACATGTTGAGCCAGAAGGTGAATTCCGGCCCGGTGAAATAGAGGCCTGTCGCCAGCATGGCCGAGGCGGCAAAGGTCAGCGCCATGATCGGCAGGGCGTAAGGATCCAGCGCCTTGACGTCGACGCGGTGGAGCGCAAGCGCAATGCCGAGCGAGAAGCTGAAAAGGATGGATTTCTTCTGGACGATGAAGATCGTCAGGTCGGGCATGGCTGTGATGAAGAGCAGGATGGCGAGCGTCGGCAGGGCGAAACGGCGCATCAGAAAGGCGAGCACCGGCGACAGCAGGATGCAGACGAAGAGGTCGCGCAGGAAATAAAGCGGAACGTTCACCGGCAGCTCTTCAAGCGCAGTCCCATGGCTGATGATTTCACGCGGGCTGGCGTTCCACAGATCGGGGAAATAGCCCACACCGACATCGAAGAGCTGGATCAGCAACACGGCGGCAAACAGTGCGCCATTCCAGAGAAGGAAGGGCAGCAGCACGGTTTTCGACTTGGAACGGATCGTCGCCGGATAATCGAAACCGCTCATGCCGCGGCGAAACAGCAGATAGCCGGAAATGGCGCTGAGACAGGGCACGCCGATGCGAAACAGCGCATCGCCCAGAAAAACCCGCAGCCAGTCGAAGAAACCGTAAAGGCCGAGAAAAGGGCTGGTTTCGGCATCGTGCGGCACATGGACGAACACGATTCCTGATATCAGCAATATGCGCATCAAATTGATACGGGAGGATAGGTTCTGATCGACAGTCACATCAGTCACCCCTATTGGGCGGCGTCCACCCACGCCGCGTTGCAACCAGAGCGAACTTAAGCCCGCACTCGTAAGTCTGGTTTCGACTTAAGGGTAAAATGTGGCGACGCGGGAAAAACGCAAGCTTAGATATTGCGGGTAATTGTCTGGCGTTTCGCCATATGCTGCTGGGATGGAAAATTAAATAATTGAAATTATTCAATTTTATTCAGGATTGGCGATGATTAAAAATAGCTGAACTGTGTGAAATTGTCATTTGTCGTGATGCTGCATCGCAAAAATCAGACCCTGACGCCCCGTGTCGGCGCGTGAACCCACGGGGGAACGGGTTGGTTCACGGCCGAAATGAGGCGCAGTTATTCTAACCTTGGGTTGCGTTTTCGCGTGTTCGCCGCGATTTGACCATTCCGAGGATTTTTTTCAGCAATGCGCGTTCGGTGAGCAGGATGAGCCCCGCATAGATGATGCCGCCGACGGCTGCCCCGATGAGGACCTGAAGTGTCGCGTTGGGAATGCGGTCTGCAAGGACGTGAAGCAGGTAACGCACGGAAACGGCCATCACCAGTGCTGCAATCATTGGCCTGCTGCTGATGTAGAGACCGCTGAAAAAGGGCGTGTCGCTTGCCTTGAACACGGCCCAGGAATAGGCCACGAGAGTGACCGCATTGACGATGCAAAGCCATATCATCGCATCGATCAGGGTGCCGTAAACAGCGGCAGCCCAGACCGCGACCGTGGTGACAATGGCGCGGATCGTGGCCGACCAGAACAGCACGCGCCCGTAACCCGCACCCTTCAGATAGGGGATGAAGGTGCTGCATGGTGTCAGAATGGCCTTTGACAGGGCGAGAAGTCCGAGAACCGGCCAGGCATAGGCCCAGTTCTGCCCGAAGATGACAAGCATGGCCGGCTCGGCCACGGCCCAGAGGCCAAACATCATCGGCGCAAGCAGCACGGTGAGCACCTGCGTGCTGAACATCAGCGCATCGCGCCGGCGTTGCGGGTCGTCCATCATGCGGCTGAAGGCGGGAAACAGGACACCCATAACGGCCGACAGAACCACCTGATTGGGAATGCTGGCAAAGCGGTTGGAGGCGGAATAGGCGCCGGCATCGGCCAGACCCAGGTGTCGGGCAATGACCACCATCGGTGACTGGAAGGTAACGAAATTAGCGATTTCCGAGCCCATCAGCCCCGAACTGAAACCGAGAAGCGGCACCAGCCGGCGCGGTTTCATGACGAAACGCGGGCAATAACGGGAAACGGCATAAAGCCCGACAAGGCGGATGAGGGCTGCGGCGAAAAGCTGGATGATGAGCGCCCAGACGCCGAAGCCGAGAAGGGCGAGAGCGACGGCGACGACCGCCGCGATGCTTTCCGACGCCATGCTCCACACCGCGTCCTGGCTGAAGTTCATGCGCCGGGCGAGCAGCGAATAAGCGACATCGCCTGCGAGCTGCAGCGGAATGAGGAAGGCCATGATGCGCAGCAGATAGGCACTCTCCACCGCACCCAGCAGCCCGCCGAAAAATTCCGCCCAGATGTAGAGAACGGCGGCCATGGTGCAGGAGATGGCCAGATTGGCCCAGAAGACGGTATGGATCGTATCCATATCCTCTTCCTTTTCGACGATCAGGGCAGAGGTCAGCCCCGCGCCGGCGATCATGGTCAGAAACTGTACAACCGTTAGTCCTACCGCGACCACCCCGAATTCCTCCGGGGAAAGCAGTCGAGCGAGAATCGGGACGGTGACAAATTTAAGCCCGAATGTGCCTGTTTTAGACAGGACGCTCCAACCGACATTCGTGGTGATGGTCTTTACATTTGGAGCTGGGGGCATACAAGCATCCTGTTTCTGGAGGCCGGCGGGAGGATTGCCGGTTGGGAGTTGCCGATACCATCGGGGCCGTTTTTAGGATCGGGCCCGACACTTCTTGATCAACGCAAGGGGCGAAACAATGGCAAGATTTACTGTCGTCATTCCCTATTACCAAAAGCAGCACGGGATTCTGGGACG
Source organism: Agrobacterium sp. GW821-FHT14E08 (assembly GCF_058803865.1). Lineage (NCBI taxonomy): Bacteria > Pseudomonadati > Pseudomonadota > Alphaproteobacteria > Hyphomicrobiales > Rhizobiaceae > Agrobacterium > Agrobacterium sp. GW821-FHT14E08. Next base: position 148,183 of record NZ_JBXAPJ010000007.1, read on the forward strand.
TGCACTCGCATCGGTTTTTGCGCAGACTTACCAGGAGTTCGATCTTGTCATCGTCGATGACGAATCGCCCTACCCGATAGACAGGGAACTTGCGGAACTTTCGCAAGAACAGAAAGACCGAATTATTGTCATCAAACAGGCCAATGGCGGTCCGGGCGGTGCGCGCAATACCGGTCTCGACCATGTTCCTGACGGCAGCGACTACGTGGCATTTCTTGATTCGGACGACATCTGGACGCCGGATCATCTTCAGAACGCCGCCTCCGCTCTCACGACATTCGGTGGTGAGTGCTACTGGGCATCCATGCAGGCAAGTGACGAATTTTATTATCATTTCGCCATTTCCGAGCTGGAGAAGAATGAAGGCGCGGCAAGGCTTTCAGAGCGGCCTCTGCTGATTGAGCTACCGGATCTGGCAAGCGTGATGCTGCGCAACTGGAGCTTCCTGCATCTCTCCTGCATGGTGATCGGCCGTCCTCTTTTTGAAAAGATTCGCTTCGACCCGGCACTGCGTCTGGCGGCTGAAGACGTCCTGTTTTTCTGTGATTGTATCCTTGCATCGAAGCGAACGCTTCTGTGTGACGATGCCGGCGCGATGCGCGGCATGGGGGTCAATATCTTCCACAGCATCGACAATACCTCGCCGGAATTCCTGCGCCAGCAGTTCAATACCTGGGTGGCGCTCGATACGCTGGAGGGCCGTTTTTCGCGGCGGCCAGCCGATGTCGCCTCCATTGCTTCTTATAAAAACACGGCGCGAAAACAGGCGCTGTGGAGCCAGGCGGGCAATCTGAAACGGCGCAAGGCGCCCGAATTCGGGCTGCTCCTGAAGTGGGCGATGCGCGATCCGGCACTTCTGCGCGCCGCTTTCGAGCTAGGTGCTGGAAAAATAGTCCGCTCCAGATGAGCGAATTCTCGCCCGCAAGAATTTATATGTTTTTTCACCCAGGAGTGACCTCATGAAACCTTACCACTGGGAATCTCATCACGGAAATTTCGGTGACGATCTCAACCTGTGGCTGTGGGATTTTCTGCTTCCGGGCCTGCGCGATGTGCATGACGATGTCATGCTCGTCGGCGTCGGCACCGTGCTGAATGATGTTCTTTTGCCCGCAAAGCAGCGCAAGCTGGTGATCGGCAGCGGTTATGGTTATGGCGCGGTGCCGGATACCAGCACCGAGTTCTGGGATATTCGCTGCGTGCGCGGCGAAAAAACCGCCGCCAAGCTGGGGCTCGCGCCTGAGAAGGGCATTGTCGACCCGGCTGTCATGGTCACCGAGATGCCTGATTTCAAAGGCCTGCCGAAGCTCTACAAGAAGACCTTCGTTCCGCATTGGGAATCGGCGGAATTCGGCATGTGGGAAACGGTCTGCGAGCCGGCCGGACTGACCTATCTCGACCCGCGCGGCGAGGCAAAAGCCGTCATCCGGGCCATCGCCCAGTCGGAATTCATCGTGGCCGAATCCATGCATGGCGCAATTCTCGCCGACGCTTTCCGCGTGCCATGGGTGGCGGTCACCACATCCCCCTCGATCAACAGTTTCAAATGGAGCGATTGGGCCGGCAGCGTGGGTGTGGAATATAATCCACGTTACGTGCCCGTTTCCACCCGCGCCGAAGCGGCGAAAAAGGGCTCGCGTTTCTGGGGCATGAGTTTTCCGCCGCCGCCGGCTCCTGTTATCGCTGAAACCGGTTCTGTTCCGGCGCATGAAGGCCCGGTGCATGAAGGTGATGTGCTGGTGCGGTCGCAGGAAACCCAATCCCGGTCGTTGCGCAAACTGGCCAAGCAGGTTCTGGCCGCCCCTTCCACGCTTGCACTGTGGCAGGCAAGCCGTGCCGAGCCGCGTCTCAGCCCGGATGGCAGACTGGAAGAGCGCAAGGAGCGTTTTTCCGCCGTGCTGGAAACGATCAAGCGCGATTATCTTTGAAGGTGGAAGCACCGGGTGCGGCGGAGAATTTTCTGCCGCCCCCACTTAAGGATATTATCCTCTAATCTCTCTGCCGTCATGCTCGGGCTTGTCCCGAGCATCTGCAACCGTTTGATTTTACGATAGGTGGTTGGATCTTCGGGACAGGCCCGAGGATGACGGCGGAGTTTTGGGCAAAGTTGTCTCCCCTAATCCCGCGCCTTTTCCCTCACGAAACCGGCGTGCCGTCGAGAAGGTAGCGCACGTCCCGCACCGGCTGCACCGGTTTGCGGAAACGGGCTGTCTTATCGGTCCAGAGGCCGTGCGTGATGGCGGGCAGGGCCGGCAGGCGTGTCAGTGCGTGGCTCAGTGCGCCTCCCATTCCCTTTTGCTTTTTCGCATCGAGAAAGTGGCGAAGCTCGAATTTGGCGCGCACATGTTTCTCGTGTTCGCGCAGGATCGCCGTCTCGCTTGCTGAAAGCTTGCAGCCGGCGAGTATCGCCCTGTCCGCCTCATATAATCGGCGAAGATCTTCGGTGCTGTGACGCCCGCTCAGCGAATTGCCACGAACGATCGCGCCATAACCGCAATGGCGGATGACCTTGTAGCGGGCGCCGGCGGCAAGGGCGCGCACGTAAAGCTCGTAGTCTTCGCCAAGCCGCAGGGCCTCGTCATAACGCAGCGCGTGTTTGTCGAGAAAGGCGCGGCGTATCACCGGCTTCAGGAAGCCGGTTTCCCCGCGCTCCACGCCGGGTCTGGAAATGTTTCCTTCCACGAACTCTGTGAGTGACAGAAAGCGGGCTTGCGGCTCAAAGCGGGCAGGCTGCATGGATGATGCGCCTGGAACAGATTGCTGGATGAAGGCGATATTGTCCGCGACGAGGTCCCAGTCGTCATCGGCCAGCATGGCGGCGAAACGGCCTCTGAAAAAGAAATCGTCCGCATCGAGAATGCTGATCAGCGGCGCGGATGAAATGGAGATGGCGTGATTGCGCGCGGCCGAAGGGCCACGATTGATCTCGAACCGCACAACTCTCAAGCGGCCGGTGCCGTCGTCCGCCGCATGTGCCACCTCGCTCGTCGCGTCCGTCGAGCCATCGTCGATCACCACGACCTCCGCGACTTCCGGTTCCACAAGGGCGGAGCGGATGGCGATGTCTATCGTCTCGGATGCATTTTTTGCAGCGATGATGACGCAAATGGGCTGTGAACCGCTCACCATGGAATGTCCTTCTGCTGTGACGAACCGTCAGAATTTGGCCAGCAGAAAGTGTCAGGGGTGTGGATGCAAGTGATTTTTTTGCATCGCAATAAATCACTGTGCGTGAAATGTCACATATCGGTCAGTTTTGCGCCATGCGGCGGGGCGTTATTTGCGGCGTCCGCCGTTACATTCTCGGCGCTGCGATCACGCGAGAACGTCTCGCGCATCCGGCGCTTCTCCCGGGCAACGAGAACCAGAATTGCAATAAAATAACCCACTTGCAGAATGACGGCGCAGATAAGGGTCTGGATAAATGCCGTATAGAGCGACCCGTGAATGAAATATGTGGCAACCGCAAAGATGAGCAATGCACCGATCATGCTGAAAAAAACACGAGGTGCATACATGGTGCTCTCCTCCCGAGAACGATTTCTCCATTTTTGGCTGCGCTGCGGCATTTTTTTTCTTTGCAAGAAATATACGATGAGACCGGTGTTGTTTCAACACACATATACTTCTTCTATCTGCCATGGCATGAAATTTCGGTAATCTTGATTGGTAAATTCCTTGGTAATCGGCGTTTTGCCCGTATCATATCGGTCTAAAAACACGGGCCAGGTCCTCCGCTCACCGTAAAACCAGCCTTCTCGCGCGCTCTGCAGACTTCGTTAACCATCTCGCCTTTAAAAAAGTCGGTATTGATTCCTCAGACGAGCAGGGTGCCCGCGTGACGACGAGTTCAGAAGTAATCGCCTTTCCGGCAAAGAACCGTATTGCCGACGTAAAACGGTGTGCAACCATGCTCGACCAGCTGCATGGTGTGGAGGCGAATGATTTCTGGCGCAGGGAATGCCGTGAACTGGCCGCTTATCTGATGGGCCTTGGTTATGAGGACGCCGCCATGCGGCGCGAGGTCATGGAGTTTCAAAACGCGGTGCAGGCGGAATTATGGGCAGGCGATGTTACCCCCGAGGCGCGCCGCGACAGCCACTGAGGCCTCAGCGTTTTTCATAAAAAAAGCCGGCGAGTGTTGCACCGCCGGCTTTTTTGTTTCTGCCTGTTTTAATCAGGAGGCGCTGGCGCCGCGTGTGCGGGCAACACCGTCAAGAGCGGGCTTATATTTCGGATCGAGCCGTGCCGCATGCCCATAGGACTTGGCGGCCTTGGCCATCTCGCCGCGCCGTTCATAGACCAGCGCCTGGTTGGCCCAGGATTCCGCGACGTTACCGTCGAGCGAAATGGCGTGGTTGAAATCGGCGAAGGCGTTTTCGTCGTCGTTCAGCGCGACATAGGAAAGGCCACGGCCATTATAGGGCTCTGGCGAGGTGGAGGACAGCGAAATGGCCTTTGAGAAGTCCTCGATTGCCTGGGCGTGCTGGTTGCGCAGCTGGTAGATCAGGCCGCGATTGTGCCATGCGCGTCCGTCGGTGGTCTCAAGCTCGATAGCGCGGGAGAAGTCGTTGAAAGCCTCGTTCACGCGTCCGGACTGGCGGTAAAGATTGCCGCGGCCGATCAGGGCCACATCATAGCTCGGATTGATCTGCAGGGCCGCATTGTAGTCCTGCAGGGCCTGCTGCTGCTGACCAGAGTTGCGGTAGACCAGCGCGCGGTTGGCATAAGCCTGGTAGAAGCGCGGGTTGAGCTGCAGCGCCTTGTTGAAATCCTCGATGGCGCGGCGGGAATCACCTGCGCGACCGTAAGCCGAACCGCGGACATTGTAGCCTTCGGGATCCTGCGGATTGGCGTTGATGACCGAGGTGAGCGAGGCGATGTTTTCCTGCGAGCCCTGGGCGCGGTCGATCCTGAAGACATCATCGGTCTGGTTGGACGTCGCGCAACCGGAAAGTCCGGCGAGAACGGTGCAGACGACAAGGGAAAGATGAAGCCGCTTGTTGTTTCTCAGCGGTACCCGGCGCGTGGAGGCATCGGAGTTGTTTACAACACAGGCATCAACAGCGGTCATTCGGTGTGGGTTCCCTCGCCGGCCGGTCTCATAATCGTTGTCCCACGATCGGTCTCCGGCCACAAACACAAAGAGCGGCGGCGAATTGATCGCCCCCGCCCAACAAGCATTCAAAAACGTCCAAAAGACGGCCTATTAACGGCCTGCGCGCGGGGCCGCAATCAGACCTTCGCGCTGCGCACGCTTGCGTGCCAGCTTGCGAACGCGGCGAACGGCTTCAGCCTTTTCGCGAGCGCGCTTCTGGGAAGGCTTTTCGTAATAATCGCGCATCTTCATTTCGCGGAAAATGCCTTCGCGCTGCATCTTTTTCTTGAGAGCGCGAAGCGCCTGATCAACGTTATTGTCGCGGACTAGTACCTGCACGTGAATCCCGTTCCTTTTGTTTGGTTATCTTGCTGCGCGAATAAAGGCATTCGCGCGCAAACACAAAGTCGTTCGCTAGGCCGTTTTGGCCGTGCGATTGGTGACGTGCATTATCAGATCATTTACGGCAAGTCCAGCCGATAACCCGCAAACAACCGCTAAAATGCGACCGGTCCGCCTTTCTTGCCTTCATGTCAAAACAAAACCATCGCCGCGTCGCAAAAGGGATATTGCCTCCGGCCCCGATTTGCCATGTGTATTATACGTGCCGGCGCCATGATGTCCGGCTTCTGGCCGGTTCTTGAGGAGCAGACAGCGAATGCGCAAATATTCCGTTTTTGCCGTGGCGCGCGAGGCGTTGCGGGGCCATAAAGGGTGGGATGCGCAATGGGCGTCGCCCGAGCCGCGCAAGGACTATGACGTCATCATCATCGGCGGCGGCGGCCATGGTCTTGGGGCTGCTTATTATCTTGCCAAGGAACACGGCATCACCAATGTCGCGGTGCTGGAAAAAGGCTGGCTCGGCGGCGGCAATACCGGCCGCAACACCACCATCATCCGCTCCAATTATCTCTATGAAGAGAGCATGGATATTTACGAGCATTCCCTGAAACTGTGGGAAGGCCTGAGCCAGGATCTCAATTACAACGTCATGTATTCGGCGCGCGGCGTGATGATGCTGTCGCACAATATTCACGACCAGCAGTCCTTTAAGCGACATATCAACGCCAACCGCCTTTATGGCATCGACAATGAGTGGCTGACGCCGGAACAGGCAAAAGCATATTGCCCGCCGCTCGATATTTCCGGCAATGCCCGTTATCCAATCAATGGTGCCGCCCTCCAGCGCCGCGGCGGCACCGCGCGCCATGATGCGGTCGCCTGGGGATATGCGCGCGCGGCTTCCGATCGCGGCGTGCACATCATCCAGAATTGCGAGGTCACGGCCATCAGGCGCGGGCCGGACGGTGCGGTGACGGGTGTTGAAACCAATCGCGGTTTCATCGGCGCGAAGAAGATCGGCGTTTCCGCCGCCGGTCACTCCTCCATCGTGATGAAGATGGCGGATGTGCGCGTGCCCCTGCATTCCAACCCGCTGCAGGCGCTGGTGTCGGAACCGCTGAAGCCGATCTTCCCCTGTGTGGTGATGTCCAACACGGTCCACGCCTATATTTCGCAATCCGACAAGGGCGAGCTGGTCATCGGCGCGGGCACTGACCAGTATAATTCCTACTCCCAGACCGGCGGCCTCCAGATCATCACCCATACGCTCGACGCCATCTGCGAGCTGTTCCCAATCTTCCGTCGCGTCAAGATGATGCGGCAATGGGGCGGCATCACCGACAACACGCCCGATCGTTCCGCCATCCAGAGCGTGACGCCGGTGCCCAATCTCTTCGTCAATTGCGGCTGGGGAACGGGTGGTTTCAAGGCGACGCCTGGGTCGGCCAATCTGTTTGCGCATCTGATTGCCCGCGGCGAGCCGCATCGTCTGGCGGCCGGACTGACGCTCGACCGGTTCCGTACCGGACGTCTGATCGATGAGGCCGCCGCCGCCGCGGTGGCGCATTGATGCTGGCGGCGGCTTTGGTTGCGGCCAATATGTCCGGTGCGTCGGCAATGGTGCCGGTGGGCAGCTTCGTTCCGGAGGCGGGAGATTTTCGCAGCCAGCAAATCCGCAGGATGCAGGGTGAACGCGACTGGCCCTTCGTGGCGGAAAAAGGCCTGCTTCTCTGCGCGCCGAGCCTGATGGAGAAGCTCGTCTATTTCGTCGGCGAGAAGGAAAATGGCGAACAGGACGAACCCTTCGCGATCGACACCGACATGATGGCGGTTGCCATCATCAATATGGGTCGGGCCTCGGCGCTGAAACCATTCGATAATTTCGAGCAGCTCTTGAAGCGGCTTTCCCCCTTTGTTGCGATGGGAAAGCGGCTGTGTGACCAACCCGCCGGAAGCGTCCTTCCGGAAAATTCTCTTTGAAGGTGGAGCGACGATGCTTCTGATCCATTGCCCCTATTGCCGGGAAGACCGTTCCGAACTCGAATTCCGCTGGGCGGGTGAAGCCCACATCGCCAGGCCGGAAAACATCGCCGATATTTCCGACGAGGCCTTCGCCGAATATTTCTTCATTCGCGACAACGACAAGGGTCTCGTTTTCGAGCGCTGGCGTCACATTCACGGCTGCGGCCGGTTCTTCAACGCGGCCCGCGATTCGGTCAGCGATAAATTTCTGATGACCTACAAGGCAGGCGAACCGAAGCCGGATGCCGAGACGGTTCTTTCCGGAGAGAAGGGAGAGGCGCAATGAGCGGCGCTTATCGCATCAAGGGCGCTGGCCGCCTGACACCCGCCAGAACCGCGCGTTTCACCTTCGACGGCAAGATCTATCAGGCGCTGGAAGGCGACACGGTCGCATCCGCACTGCTGGCAAACGGTGTGCATCTGATCGGTCGTTCGTTCAAATATCACCGGCCGCGCGGCTTTCTCTCCGCAGGTCCGGAAGAGCCGAATGCGCTGATCGACGTCTCGCGTGACAGCATGCGCAAGCAACCGAATGTCCGCGCCACGGTGCAGGATGTGTTCGACGGCGCGATCATCGCCTCACAGAACCGCTTTCCGTCGCTGTCCTTCGATATCAGTGCGATCAACGATTTCCTGTCGCCGATGTTTGCGGCCGGCTTCTACTACAAGACCTTCATGTGGCCGAAGGCCGCCTGGCATAAAATCTATGAACCGATCATCCGCCGCGCTGCCGGTCTCGGCAAGGCGCCGTCCGAGCCGGATGCGGACCACTATTCCGGTCGATACGCCCATTGCGACGTGCTGGTGACCGGTGGCGGTGTTGCCGGGCTGACGGCGGCTCTCGCAGCGGCAAAAACCGGCGCCAGCGTCATTCTGGTTGATGAGAATGCCGAAGTTGGCGGTGCACTGCGTTTCGATACCGGCACGGTCATAGACGGCCTGCCCGGCTATGAGTGGGCGCAGAAGGTTCTGGCCGAGCTGAAATCCCTGCCCAATGTGCGTGTTCTGACCCGCACGACGGCCTTCGGTTATTACAATCATAATTTCGTGGCGCTCGCGGAGCGCGTGACCGATCACCTCGCCACGCCGGCCAAACACCAGCCGCGCGAGAGACTGTGGCAGGTTCGAGCCGGGAAGGTCGTCCTGGCGGCAGGTGCGATCGAGCGTCATATGGTCTTTGCCAATAATGACCGTCCCGGCATCATGCTGGCCTCGGCTGCCCGTATCTATCTCAATCATTATGGCGTGACCGTCGGCAATAATGTCGGCGTCTATACCGCCCATGATTCCGCTTATGAAACGGCGTTCGATCTGAAAAAAGCGGGTGTGAAGATCGCCGCCATCGTTGATTGCCGCGAGAACCCTGATGCACGGCTGCTGGACGAGGCGCGGGCGCTGGGCATTGAAGTGCTGGCCGGCCATAGTGTTTACGACACGGCGGGACGCCTGCGCGTTTCTTCCATGACCGTTGGCCGCAATGGCGGCTCGAACAAGCGCAAGATCGCCATCGATGCGCTCATCGTTTCGGCCGGTTGGACGCCTTCGGTGCATCTCTTCTCGCAATCGCGCGGCAAGCTGAAGTTTGACGCGGCTAACCAGCGCTTCCTGCCGGATATCCATGTGCAGAACTGTGTGTCCGTCGGCGCCTGTAACGGCACGGACGACCTCACCGCATTGATTGCCGAGGCTGCAGCTGCTGGCGGTGGCGCCGTGGAATTTTCCGGCGAGAATGCGCGGGCCTGGACCGGCGGCATGATCGGTGCTGCCGAAGGGGCGGGCGAGGGCACGGGGGTCAAGGCCTTCATCGATTTCCAGCACGATGTCTGCGCCAAGGATATTCGCCTTGCCGTGCGCGAGGGCATGCATTCCGTCGAACACATCAAGCGCTTCACCACCAATGGCATGGCGTCCGATCAGGGCAAGATGTCCAACATGCACGGTCTTGCCATCGCCTCTGAAGCGCTTGGGCGGGATCTGCCGAAGGTCGGTCTCACCACCTTCCGCCAGCCCTATACGCCGGTCACCTTCGGCACGCTCATCAACCATTCACGCGGCGCGCTGTTCGATCCGGCCCGCAAGACGCCAATGCATGAGGAAGAGCTGGCTGCCGGTGCGGTCTTCGAGGATGTCGGCAACTGGAAGCGTGCATGGTTCTTCCCGCGTCCGGGCGAAGACATGCACGAGGCCATCAACCGCGAATGCAAAACGGTGCGTGAAAGTGTGGGCGTGTTCGATGCCTCGACACTCGGCAAGATCGAGGTTGTCGGGCCGGATGCGGCGAAGTTCCTGAACCTCATCTACACCAATGCCTGGGATACGCTGAAACCCGGCCGCTGCCGTTACGGTATCATGACCCGCGAGGATGGTTTCGTTTATGATGACGGCGTTGTCGGGCGTCTCGCCGAGGATCGTTTCCATGTGACGACGACGACGGGCGGCGCGCCGCGCGTGTTGCAGCATATGGAGGATTATCTCCAGACCGAATTCCCCGAGCTCAACGTCTGGCTGACATCGGCCACCGAACAATGGGCGGTGATTGCGGTGCAGGGTCCGAAGGCGCGTGAGGTGATTGCGCCCTTCGTCGAGGGCATTGACCTTTCCCCGGAAGCCTTCCCGCATATGGCCGTGGCCGAAGGCACCTTCTGCGGCGTGCCGACGCGCCTCTTCCGCGTGTCCTTCACCGGCGAACTGGGTTTCGAAATCAATGTTCCCGCCGATTACGGCGCGGCCGTCTGGACCGCGATCCGCGAAAGGGCCGAAGCCGTGGGCGGTTGCCTTTATGGCACCGAGACCATGCACATATTGCGTGCGGAAAAGGGCTACATCATCGTCGGTCAGGATACCGATGGCACGGTGACGCCTGATGATGCCGGGCTCGCCTGGGCGGTTTCGAAAAAGAAGACGGATTTCGTCGGCATCCGCGGTCTGAGGCGCCCGGATCTGATGCGCTCCGGCCGCAAGCAGCTTGTGGGACTGAAGACAAAGGACCGGTTGACCGTTCCCGAAGAGGGCGGCCAGATCGTCGTCGATCCGAACCAGCCAAAACCCATGACCATGCTCGGCCATGTCACGTCGGCCTATTGGTCGGAAAATCTCGGCCACTCCGTTGCATTCGCGCTGGTGGCGGATGGAAGGGCGCGCATGGGTGAAACCCTTTATATCCCGCTTGCCGATAAAACCATTGCCGTCGAAGTGACCGACATGGTCTTCCTCGACAAGGAAGGAGCCCGTCTCAATGGCTGATACGCTTCACGCAAAACGCAAATCCGTGCTGGAGGATTTCCATGGCGGCTCACCCTTCGTCTCGCTGAAGCCGGCAGCCGCCGCCTCGCGATTGTCGTTGCGCGCCCGGGAAGCTGCCCTGCCGGCCCTCTCAGAGGCGCTTGGCCTCGCTTTGCCCACCAGCCCGAAAAGCTCTGCGACATCGGGCCTGCGCTCCGCTCTTTGGATCGGCCCGGATGAATGGCTGGTGATCGATCAGGGCGAAAGTGACCTGATGGCGGCGCTTGCCGACGTCTCCGGCCTGTTTTCAGCAACCGACATTTCCCATCGCAACACGGCCGTCATCGTTTCCGGTCCGGGTGCGGAAGCAGCACTCAATGCCGGTTGCCCGCAGGACCTGTCGCTCGAAAAATTCCCCGTTGGCGCCTGCTCGCGCACGGTTTTCGGCAAGGCTGAAGTTGTGCTGCTGCGCACGGCTGACGATACGTTTCGCGTGGAATGCTGGCGCTCTTTCGCCGAATATGTCGGCGGCCTGTTGCAGGAGGCGGCGCAGGACATATTCACCTGAATTTCCATGCCGCCCCAGAAATGAAAGGCCCTGTATCGGCCTCGAATAGCTTTCTCGGTCAGTAAAGATGTTCTGGGCCTAGAGAGTCTGCACATAGCCGACGCCGGCCTCCAGCGCGTCCTTGAATGCCAGGCGTTGATGATAACTGGCTAGAAAACCCGCTTTTACGGCATTACCGCGCTCATCCGGTGTGCCGTGATGTCCCGGATGATCAACCGCATGATCTCCGACACTGAATTGCGCCAGGGCGATCGTCGCCGCAGGGAAATTTTCGTTATCGAGCTTGCGGCGGCCTGCGAAATATCCTGCGAGATAGTCCGCATGCAGCTCTATTCTTTTGACCGTCGGTTGTCCGCCCAGCCTATCATCTATCCCATATTTATATTGTGCTATATGGCCGAATTCATGGGCGCAAACCGCTGCTATATAGGCGGCCGGATAGGCTGGCTGGTTCAGAAATTCCTGGAGAAAACGCAGGCCGAAAAGAACCGTGCCGTCCGAGCGGCCCATATAGTTGGCCGGGCTGGCATAGGCATTCTTTCCCTTCGCATCATCGAGATAGGTGAAGCCGGGGAGGACATCAAACAGGTTACTCAGATAGTTCAAGGTCTGGGCCAGTGCATAATCGAAGTCCTTGTCCCCGGAAGTGGAGACCGGGGACTGGCCATCAACATATGAGAATTCCATCGTCTGGTTGTTCGTTTCGGATGCAATCTCTGCGGCCGTCAGCGTGCAGCCGCTATAGGTTTGACACCAGCATCTACCAGGCAATGCGAGGCTGGCGCCACATCCGACAAGAAGGCCGCGTCTTGTAATCATGGCGTTCACCTCAGGGGCAAAGTTCGGGAAATTTTTGGCATGCCTGGTTATCTGGGGGTGGCTTGGGGACCGGATTGGGGTTTGGGTTTGGGTTTGGGGTAGGGGGAGTGGGGTTCGCGATTCCGCCAGGCACCGAATTAAACTGAAAATTCTCAAACCGCTGCGTCATTTGAGAAAATGCGAGTTGCCAATCCGCATATCCATTCTGGTGAACGGTCCTGCAAGTCAAAAAACTACCCAGCGGCAGTACATTTTCCCCGCCGATCATAACGTTATGAACAGGTCCAAGTTGAACCAGCGGAGGATAACGACCTGTTCCGCCTGTCTGTTGAAAAATAGCAAATAATGCCTGCTGTCCAAATGCGGACTGTAGTTGCGGTCCCCCCATTTGAAGCAGGGTGGCAATGGTTGCGCAGGCATTCATGGCGGCCTGTGACCCCATTTGCTGCTGCGCAGCTGCCGGATCTGCAGCCAAGGTGAAAAGTGCAAGTATATTTATGAGTTTCGGGGCTTTGATACGCAATTAAAATCCCCCTCTAGATAAGGTCTTATGAAGAGGAGCACGGTTGTATTTCTTTTACAAGTACTAGTTGGATTTTTGGCGGGCACTTCGTTTAAAATCTCTGCTTTTCCGCTTCCCACCCCCGCCATTCCACCCAGCGTCCATGGAAATCGGCACGGCCGATTTCCTGTTTCTCGCCGGTCGGCCAGATTTGCAGGGTAATAGCGGCGCTTCCCGGTGTCGCATCCGCTTCCATCTGCAGGCGGGCAAGCGGCGCATCCGGGGTTGCGCGGGCGCCGGCTTCGGCAATCACTGCCTCGCCGGCCTGTTTCAAAATCTCTGGGAAATATTGCCAGGCAACCGAATGATAGACGACATGGGTAGCGCCCGGATGGTCCGTGGCAAGGCGGCGTTTCAGCCAGTCGATTGCGTCGGCTTTTTCAACATGCAGGCCGTTCTCCTCTGCAATGCGAAGGGCCGCTGCCGTCCTCTCCAGCCTGTCGGTCTGGTCGGCCCAGAGATAGGATATCAGCCGCGAGCGATCCTCGGCGGATGACGGGTCGAGGGGGTTGAGATCGCAGCCGGCCCGCTCGATGACCTTGATCTGCGTATCGGGCGGGGTATTTCCGCGCCATTCGGGTGACATGAACACTGCGGATTGCCGACCCCAGGCAAGATCACCAAGGCGATACTGGTAACGGTCGAATTGCAGGTTGAGCCCGGCGCTTGCGCCGACCTCGGAAAGGGCCAGCGGCTTGCCCGTAAGTGCTGCTATGGAGAGGAAGGCTGGCAGCAGAACGGCGGAACGACGGACTTCGTTGGTCTGCGGTGGTGATTTCAGTCTTTCGAGGATGAAGGCCGAATGGAAACGCAGCGCATCTGCACAAGCCCGCCAGAGGGCATCCTCGTTTTCGGGTGCGATATCGACAAGCGGTACGATCTTATCCTCAAGAACAAGTGCATGCAGGGCACCTGCCAGCCGAAGGGGTACGGAATCGCCCGAGGGGCCGACATCGCCGGGCCAGGATAAAATCTTCTCGCCAACCTCCGTCTGGCGGTCCAGTCGCGCCGCCACCGCGCGGCAAAGCCGTGCGGTAAAGGGCGAACCAAGGCTGTCGCAGGCCCTTGCCTGCACGAGAAACGCATTCCTTACGGCTTCGTCATGCATGGGGCCGTCTCCTTTGCGCAATCTGGCGTTAACTGGCTCTATCGGCCTTACCATCGGCGATGGCTTGATCATCGAAACCGAAGTTTCGCATCAGTGTGTGATGCTCGTCCGATCCAATATAACTACGCAGCGCCGCATCGACCGCGCTCTGGAGCTTCCGGTCTGATTGGCGGAAAGCAAATGCGCCTGAGGCTGCCGGTCTTTCTTCTGGTGATACGGCGACAATTTCGAGATCCAGCTGGGGATTTTGCTGTAGAAAGCCGAGATGCGCCATGGCCACGCTCGCATAGGCGTCGGCGCGCCCATCGAGGACGGCTTGAGCGGCTTCTTCGTAGGTCTCGCAGATGAGGATGCGGTCATCGGGCATGCCCGCTTCCACAATTACGCGATGCTGGATTTGATCACGGATCGCGACGAGCGTACATTCCGGATCACTCGCTGCCGAGGCGTATCCGTCCAGATTTCTGGGGTTGCCCTTCATCACCAGCAGGCCGTCGGGCAATGCCCAGATCGGATGGCTGAATGCAACGATCCTTCTGCGTTCAGCCGTATTGAAGAGGCCCGTGGTCATGTCCCAGAGGTTCTCGTTCAGGCCAGGCAATAATTGCGAGAATTCGGCTTCGATGAATTCAATGTCGTGAATGCCGATCATGGCCAGAATGACTCGCGCCAATTCCACATCGCAACCGGTGACATCACCGGTTTCGTTCCTGTAGTTGAACGGAGGTTCTATCAAATAGGCGAATCTCACAGACACTCCGATCTCAAGCCGCGATGCATTTCCCCCTCAGACGTCCTGTGGCCTGTCCTCGGGGTTGAACTGGGTGATGGTGGTCCAGCGGGCGGTGAGCGCCGGTTTCTGCTCGTTTTCGATCTCCACCGTCACATCATAGGTCGTCACCAGCATGGCGGCGCCACGAAACCGCGCCTCGGCCAAAATGAAACGTCCACGCACCCGCGCGCCGCTTTTGACCGGCGCGACGAAGCGGACGGCTTCAAAGCCGTAATTGATGCCCATGGTCGTTTCGCGAATGCGGGGCAGGGCATCGTAATTCAGCGCCGAAAGCAGCGAGAGCGTCAGGAACCCATGCGCGATGGTGCCGCCGAAAGGGCTTTCCGCCTTGGCGCGTTCGGGGTCCGTATGGATGAACTGCTCGTCCAGCGTTGCTTTTGCGAAGGCGTTTATCATCGACTGGTCGACGGTGATCCAGTCGGAAACGCCCATTTCCGTACCGACGAAATTTTTCATTTCCGCCAGCGCTATGTCCTTTGCCATGTTACCTCTTCTGGGTTGTCTCGCGGCACTTATAAAGGTGCCGGGGCCAGGCGATCAACCGCGTCGATAAAACACCACAGAGCGGGCGGGAAGGAAGGCGGGATTGCCGAAATCCGTACCGATCGCCCGCCAGCCATCGCCGGGCAGGGTGAAGGGAACGATCTTGCGGCCGCGGTTGATGAGAACGGCAAGCTCGGCGTCGTCCCCGGTTTCATGATCCGGGGTGGAGAGCACCATGGCAAATGCCGTCCCGTCCGGTCTTTCCCATTCTTCCACCGTCATCGGTTTGCCGCCTGGCGCAAGCCATTCCACGTCGCCATTGCCGGAGAAAAAGCCGGTTTGCGAAAAAACGCCGAACCTTTTGCGAAGTGTGGAAAGGAACGCCGTGTGATCGATCAGTTCGGGTGAGAGCGACGACCAGTCGACCCAGGTGATGTCGTTATCCTGGCAATAGGCATTGTTGTTGCCGTGCTGGCTGCGGCCGCCCTCATCGCCGGCGGTCAGCATCAATGTTCCACGGCTGACGAAAAGCGTGGAAAGCAGCGCTTTCACATCGGCAATGCGCGCGGCGACAATGGCAGGATCATCGGTCAGACCCTCGATACCATTGTTCCAGGAGTGATTTTCATTGTGGCCATCGCGATTGTTCTCGCCGTTTTTCTCATTGTGCTTGTGTTCGTGGCTGACAAGATCGAACAGGGTAAAACCGTCATGGGCGGCAAGGAAATTGACGCTGCGGGTGCCGGAGCGGCCGTGGCGAGAAAAGATCGGCGAAGAGCCGGAGAGCGCATTAGCCAAGGCGCCGGTCGTTCCCGCATCACCGCGCCAGAACCGGCGCATATCGTCACGGGCGCGGTCGTTCCATTCCAGAAAGCTTTCAGGAAAATTACCCAGCTGATAACCTCCGGGCCCGATATCCCATGGTTCGGCAATCAGCACACGGTCATAAAGCACGGGGTCCGAATGCATGGCCGCCAGCGTTTCGCTTGCCATGTCAAAGCCGCTCGCGGTTCTTCCGAGAATGGGGGCGAGATCGAAGCGGAAGCCGTCTATGCCCGCATTCAGAACGAAATGCCGAAGTGAATCGATGACGAGCTGGCGAATGTAGGGATGATCGCAGGCAACCGTATTGCCGGTGCCGGTATCGTTGACCAGCACGCCGGGCTTATCCTGCGGGTGGCGAAAGGCAGTGAGATTGTCCAGCCCACGCAATGACAGGATGGAGCCGGCGCTGTCGCTTTCACCGGTATGGTTGAAGACCAGATCGAGAATGACGCCGATGCCTTGCGCATGCAGTGCGGTGACCGTGTCGCACAACTCGCGCACACCGCCGGGGCAGAGGCGCGGATCGAGCGCCATGAAGCCGACCGGATTGTAGCCCCATGCATTGGAAAGGCCGAGCGGCGGCAGGTGGCGCTCATCGATCCAGGCGGTGATCGGCATCAGCTCCACCGCATCGACGCCGATTTTTTTTAGGTGTGCAACAATGGCGGGGTGGGCCAGCGCCGCCACGGTGCCTCTCAACTCTTCCGGCACTTGCGGGTGTAATCTGGTGAAGGATTTGACTGAAAGTTCGTAAATCAGCCCGCCCTCGGTAAAAAGCGGCGGCTGGCGCTTGAGCGGCTCATACTCTGAAAGGATAGCCTTTGGCATGACCGCGCCTGTTTCCTCGCCAAAGGCATAAAGCGCCGGATCATGCCGGAACGGCCGGTCTATCTGTGTCGCGTAGGGGTCGAGCAGCAGTTTTGAGGGATCGAACCAGAGACCATGTTCGGGAGCGTAAATGCCGTGGGCACGGAAGCCGTATCGCGTGCCGGGGCCAGCTTCTGTGACCGTCAGCCGGTGAATGTCATTCTCACCGCGCGACATCGGCAAACGGGCTATCTCTTTTTCGCCCGTTGCATCGAAAAGGCAGAGATCGATTTGTGAGGCGTGCCGGGAATAGACCGTGAATTCCGTGCCGTTTTCCGTCTGGATCGCACCTTTGGGGAAAACGGATGGTGTCTGCATGGTCTGTGTCTCCGGGGGATGATGTTTCTTCTCAAACGCGTCGGCAGGGTTGGAGGAGGCTTATCCTTTCACCCCAAACTCCCAAAGGGCTGAAACCTCTCTTCCGTCATCCTCGGGTCAAGCCCGAGGATGACGCCGAATGTGGCGAAGGGTGTGTCACCCCGATAAGCTGCCTTGCCAAACGCCATCGTATTGCGCGGCGCTCTCTCTTCCGGAAGAGGCAAGCGCCTCGGTAACCTTACGTAATAACGCTCGGTTCGTTGCGGCCGGTATGGGCCTTGATGCCGGCGATCGTATCGGCAACGGAAATCAGGTCGGCGAGCGCCTCCTGGGTTTCTATGCCGTGACGGGCCGCATCCGCCTCGTAGCGTTCGACGTAAAGCCTGAGTGTGGCCCCTGCCGTTCCGGTGCCGGAAAGGCGCAATACGATACGCGAACCGCCCTCGAACAGGATGCGGATGCCCTGATTTTTGCTCACGGACTGATCGACCGGATCGTGATAGGCAAAATCATCCGCAGCCGCGACCTTCAGATTGCCGTAGCTGGTGCCGGGCAGCGTGGCGAGTTTTTCGCGCAGCGTTGCGACCAGCGTGTTGGCGGCGTCCGAATCCACTTCCTCATAGTCGTGGCGGGAATAATAGTTGCGGCCATATTCGGCCCAGTGTCTGGTGACGATGTCCTTTACGCTTTCCTTGCGGGCGGCGACGATGTTCAGCCAGAACAGAACGGCCCACAGGCCATCCTTCTCACGCACATGGTTGGAGCCGGTGCCGAAGCTTTCTTCACCGCAGATCGTCACCTTGCCGGCATCCATGAGGTTACCGAAGAATTTCCAGCCGGTCGGTGTCTCATACATGCCAAGGCCAAGCTTTTCGGCAACGCGGTCCGCTGCCGCACTGGTCGGCATGGAGCGGGCGATACCCGAAATGCCGGCCGCATAACCGGGTGCGAGTTTCGCATTGGCGGCGATGATCGCCAGACTGTCGGACGGCGTGACGAACATGCCCTTGCCGACGACCATGTTGCGATCGCCGTCGCCATCCGACGCCGCGCCGAAATCGGGACCTTCCGCGCTCATGACATCGTCATAGAGCTCCTTGGCATGCACCAGGTTTGGGTCGGGGTGGTGGCCGCCAAAATCCGGCAGCGGCGTGGCGTTGCGGACCGAGCCCTTCGGTGCGCCAAGACGCTTTTCGATGATTTCCACGGCATAGGGGCCGGTGACGGCGCTCATGGAATCGACCACCACCTTGAAGCCGCCGGCGATCAGGGCGCGAATGGCGGCGAAATCGAAGAGTTCCTCCATCAAAGCGGCGTAATCGGCGACCGGGTCGATAACCTCGACCGTCAGCTCATCCACCTTGAAGTTGCCCACCTTGTCGAGATCGATATCGGCGGCATCGGAAATCTTGTAGCTGTCGATGACCTTTGAGCGGGCATAGATCGCGTCGGTAATCTTTTCAGGGGCCGGGCCGCCATTACCGATATTGTATTTGATGCCGAAATCTTCGTTCGGGCCGCCTGGATTGTGGCTTGCGGAAAGCACGATGCCGCCAAAGGCCTTGTATTTGCGGATGATGTTGGAGGCGGCAGGCGTGGAGAGAATGCCGCCCTGACCGACGAGCACCTTGCCGAAACCGGCAGCGGCGGCCATCTTGATCGCCTTCTGGATAACTTCGCGGTTGTAATAACGGCCGTCGCCGCCGATCACCAGCGTCTGACCCTGAAAACCCTCAAGCGCGTCGAAGATCGACTGGATGAAGTTCTCGGCGTAATTTTCCTGGGCGAAGACTGGCACCTTCTTGCGCAGGCCGGATGTGCCCGGCTTCTGGTCCTGATAGGGCTTCGTCTGAACAGTCTTGATCATTGTTTCAATGGCCTTTCGAAATAAGCTGGCTGTAAAGCGCGGCGTAGAGACCGGCGCTTTTTTCCCAGGAAACATCGGATTTCATTCCGAGCTTCTGCATTTGTGTCCATAGTTTCGGGTCGTGATAATAACGGACGGTCCGACGGATCGCCTGTTTGAGACCGTCCAGCGTGACAGGGGAAAACTGCACGCCGGTCGCCGCCTTGCTGGCGACGGCGGCGTGGTTGGCGTCGATTACGGTATCGTTGAGGCCGCCGGTGCGGGCGACGACCGGAATGCAGCCGTAACGCAGCGCGTAAAGCTGGGTAAGCCCGCAGGGCTCGAAGCGCGAAGGAATGATGATCGCATCGCAGCCCGCCTGCATGAGATGCGACAGGGGTTCGTTATAACCCACAGCCACGCCGACGCGGCCATGGTGGCGGGATGCCGCCGCCAGAAGCGCACCCTCCAGCGCCACATCGCCGGCTCCCAGAACCACGAGGCGACCGCCGAGGGTAACGATCTCGTCCACGGCTTCCGCCATGAGGTCGATGCCTTTTTGCCAGGTCAGGCGGGAGATGACGCAGAAAAGCGGGCTGTCATCCTCATCGATACGGAAATGCTCGGTGACCGCCTTCTTGTTCAATGCGCGGTTCTTCAGGTTTGCGGCGGAATAATTGTCGTGGATCAGATGGTCGGTGGCCGGGTTCCAGACATCGGCGTCGATGCCGTTGATGATGCCGTGCAGCACATGGGAACGACTGCCGATCACCCCTTCCAGCCCCATGCCAAATTCCGGGGTCAGGATTTCCTCCGCATAGGAGGGGCTGACGGTACTGAGCGCCGTCGCCGTCTGCAGGCCGCCTTTGAGGAAACTCACGTCGTTGTAATATTCGATGCCTTCCATGCCGAAAGCATGGGCGGGCAATTCGAGCTTGCTGAAGATATTGGCGCCGAACTGACCCTGAAAGGCGATATTGTGAATGGTGAGAAGGCTCGGAATTTCCGGTGTCTCGGCATAACGCATATAGACCGGTGTCATCGCCGCCTGCCAGTCATGGGCATGCACCATATCCGGCCGCCAGCCGGGAAGGGCTCCGGCACCGATGCGCGCCGCCGCCAGCGACAGCGCCGCAAAACGCTTCCAGTTATCAGGATAGTCCTTGCCCGTCTGGCCGAGATAGGGGCCGCCGGAACGCTCGTAATAGGCGGGCGCATCGAGAATGAGGAGGTCGAGCCCCTCATGCCGCACTTCGAGCACGTCGGCCTTTTCGCCCAGCAGATCGGAAAATTCCAGACATTTGACGGGGTCCGTCACGGCGGCTTTCACCGCCGGATAGCCGGGTATCAAGGTCCGCGTTTTGACGCCATAGGCTTCGAGCGCGATGGGGAGCGCGCCGGCAACGTCGGCGAGCCCTCCGGTCTTGATCAGGGGATAAATTTCGGATGAAACCGAAAGGACATTCATGGGCTCTACAGGTCCAGCTTGTCGATCATCGATTGGGTGATAAGGCAAATGCCGTTTTCAGTGCGGCGGAAACGTTTGGCATCCAGTTCTGGGTCTTCTCCTACAATCAGTCCTTCCGGAATGACCACGCCATGATCGATGACGACGTTGCTCAACTGGGCATGACGTCCGATCTTCACACTCGGCAGTACTACGGCATTCTCAAGGCGGGAGTATGAATTGGCGCGCACGCCCGTGAACAGAAGGCTGCGGTTGAGAGCGGCACCGGAAATGATGCAGTCGCCGGAGACGACCGAAGACACGGCCGAACCGCGTCGGTTCTCATCGTCATGCACGAATTTCGCCGGCGGGGTGATTTCCGCATAGGTCCAGATCGGCCAGGACTTGTCGTAGATGTCGAGGTCCGGCACCACATCGGTCAGGTCGATATTGGCCTGCCAATAGGCATCGATGGTGCCGACATCGCGCCAGTAGGGTCCGTGTTCGAAATCCGAACGCACGCAGGAATCCGCGAAGCGGTGGGCGACGGCTTTGCCGTGCTTGACGATATAGGGAATGATGTCCTTGCCGAAATCGCGGCTGGAGGTCGGGTCGGCGGCGTCGCGGCGCAGGGCTTCCATCAGGAATTTCGTGTGGAAGACGTAGATGCCCATCGAGGCGAGCGCGAAGCCCTCATTGCCGGGAATGCCCGGCGGATCGGCCGGCTTCTCGATGAAATCGATGATCTCGTCTTTTTCGTTCACATGCATCACGCCGAAACCGGTCGCTTCCATGCGCGGCACTTCCAGGCAGCCGATTGTTACGTCAGCGCCGGAATCCACATGCTGCTGCAGCATGTATTCGTAGTCCATTTTGTAGATATGGTCGCCGGCCAGAATGACCATATATTCCGGCGCATAGGGCTCGATGATGTCGATGTTCTGGTAGACGGCGTCGGCCGTGCCTTCATACCATTGCGTTTCGGAAACGCGCTGGGAGGCCGGCAGAATATCGAAGCTTTCGTTACGCTCGGGACGGAAGAAGTCCCAGCCGCGCTGCAGGTGGCGGATAAGCGAGTGCGCCTTGTATTGGGTCGCGACGCCGATGCGGCGAATGCCGGAATTGAGCGCGTTGGAAAGCGCAAAATCGATGATGCGCGCCTTGCCGCCGAAATAGACGGCGGGTTTGGCCCGGCGATCTGTCAGCTCCTTCAGGCGGCTTCCTCTGCCGCCCGCGAGGACATAGGCCATTGCATCACGCGCCAGTGGCTGAACTCTTTTTTCCGACATGGTGTCCTCCCTCTCTGTCTGTCAGTTTTCCGGTTCGAGCATGATCGTCGCCAAAGGCGGCAGGACCAGCATCGCCCCGATGTCTCCGCCGGCATCGACCGCCTGAACGCGTCCGCCATTTCCCTTGCCGCTGCCGCCGTAGATTTCGGCATCGGTGTTGAGAATCTCCCGCCACCGCCCCGCCTGAGGCAACGGCACATAATAGTTTTCCCGGTAAACCGGCGTGAGATTGCAGATGACCGCCACCGGTTTTTCGCCCGGTGCCATGCGCAGCCAGGCGAAGACGGAATTGTCGTGGTCATCGACCACCAGCCAGCGGAAACCTTCCGGCTCGCAGTCGCGGGCGTGCAGGGCGGCTTTCGAACGGTAGGTGAGGTTGAGATCGCGCACGAGGCGGCGCATGCCCTCATGCATCGGATATTGGCGCAGGTTCCAGTCGAGCGATCCCTTTTCGCTCCACTCGCTCCATTGCGCGAATTCCTGCCCCATGAACAGCAGCTTCTTGCCGGGGTAACCCCACATGAAAGCGTAATAGGATCGCAGATTGGCGAATTTTTGCCAGTCGTCGCCGGACATCTTGGCGATCAGCGATCCCTTGCCGTGCACCACCTCGTCATGGGAAAGCGGCAGCACGAAATTTTCTGTGAAGGCGTAAAGCAGGCCGAAGGTTAGTTCCTGATGGTGGAACTTGCGATGCACCGGCTCGCGCGAGAAATAACTCAGCGTGTCGTGCATGAAGCCCATGTTCCACTTGAAGCCGAAACCGAGACCGCCCTCGTGGACCGGCTGGGACACTTTCGGCCAGGAGGTGGATTCCTCGGCGATCGTCATGACGCCTGGATGGGTGCCATAAACGAGCGAGTTCATCTTCTGAAGGAAGCGGACGGATTCGAGGTTCTCGCGACCGCCATATTCGTTGGGGATCCACTCGCCTTCCTTGCGGGAATAATCGAGATAGAGCATCGAGGCGACCGCATCGACGCGCAGGCCGTCGAGATGGAATTTCTCGGCCCAGTACAGCGCATTGTTGATGAGGTAGGACATGACCTCGACTCGGCCGAAATTATAGATGGCCGTGTTCCAGTCCGGATGAAAACCCTGGCGGGGATCGGCGTGTTCGTAAAGCGCCGTGCCGTCGAACCAGCGCAGGCCATGCTCGTCGGTCGGAAAATGTGCCGGAACCCAGTCGAGAATCACGCCGATGCCGACCTTGTGTGCGCCGTTGACGAAACGCGCGAAACCTTCCGGATCGCCGAAGCGGGCGGTCGGGGCATAAAGGCCGGTCGTCTGGTATCCCCAGGAGGGGTCGTAGGGATGTTCGGTGATCGGCAGGAACTCGATATGGGTGAAGCCCATATCGGTGCAATAGGGGATGAGCTGCGCGGCCAGCTCGTCCCAGCTGAGGAAGGTGCCGTCCTCGCGTCGCTGCCAGGAGCCGGCATGAACCTCGTAGATGCTGATCGGCTGGCGGCGCTGGTCCACCTGCGCCCAATGTTCGCGGTGGGCCTGGTCTTCCCATTTCTGCGTCAGTTCCGGCGCGGTGACGGAGGCGTTTTTCGGCCGCAATTCGCCACGCCGCGCATAGGGGTCGGCCTTCAGCGGCAGAAGCTCGCCATTCGCGCCAAGGATTTCAAACTTGTAGGCACAGCCGGCATAGACGTCAGGCGCGAAGATTTCCCAGATGCCGGTATCCTTGCGGAAGCGCATCACATGCCGGCGCCCATCCCAATTGTTGAAGTCGCCGACAACGGAAACGCGCCGGGCATTGGGCGCCCAGACGGCGAAGTGGAAACCTTCCACGCCCTCGAGCTTGAGGGGATGCGCGCCCATCTTGTCGAAGAGCCTCAGATGCGAACCCTCGCGGACGAAATAATCATCCATCGGCCCGAGAACCGGACCGAAGCTGTAAGGGTCCGTCACCGCCCATTCCGCATCGTCACGGCCGGCCCGATAACGCACCGGCTGGCGTGACGTGAGATCGACCGAGCCTTCGAAAAAGCCTTCCGGATCGAGCTGCTTCAGTTCGCCGATGAAATTGCCGTCGAGCGTGAGGACGGACACTTCTTCGGCGCCGGGGATGAAACAGCGCGCGGAAAACCCTTCCGGCGTTTCGTGAACACCGAGAAGGGCAAAGGGATTGGAATGCAAACCGCTCTTGATCGCCTCGATTTCAGCCTTTGTGACAGCGCCAGTCTTTTTCTCTTCGGCCGAATTGAGCGGTTTTTTCATCAGGCTCTCCAGATGTCGGCGGCATATTGCCGGATCGTCCTGTCGGACGAGAACCAGCCCATGCGTGCCGTGTTGCGGACTGTTTTGGCATACCAGCTATCCGGATTGCTCCAGATGGCGTCCACCTCGCGCTGTGCATTGGCATAGGCGTCGAAGTCGCCGGCGACCATGAACCAGTCGCTATTGTAAATACCGTCGATCAGAGCGGAAAAGCGCGAGCGGTCATCGGGAGAGAACACGCCGGACGCGATGGATGACAGCGCCTGCGACAGTTCCGCCGATTGTTCGATGATCGCGCGGGGATTGTGTCCTTCGGCGCGTGCCTTGGCCACTTCTTCCGCCGTCATGCCGAAGATGACGATATTATCGTCACCCACATGTTCGAGCATTTCAACATTGGCTCCATCGAGCGTGCCGATGGTGAGAGCGCCGTTCAGGGCGAACTTCATGTTGCCGGTGCCCGAGGCTTCCATGCCCGCCGTCGAGATCTGTTCGGAAAGATCGGCCGCCGGAACCATGATTTCCGCAAGCGAGACGTTATAGTTCGGAATAAACACCACTTTCAGGAGCCCGCGCACGGCCGGATCGTTGTTGATGACCCGGGCAATATCGTTGGCAAGCTTTATGATCAGCTTCGCGTTGTGATAACTCGGCGCCGCCTTGCCTGCGAAGAACTTAACGCGCGGCACCCAATCCAGTTCCGGGTGGGAACGGATCTGGTCGTAAAGGGCCACCGTTTCCACGAGGTTCAGGAGCTGGCGTTTATATTCGTGAATACGCTTGATCTGGATATCGAACATGGCCGAAGGATCGACACGAATGCCCATGCGCTGCGCCACCGTATTGGCAAGCCGCACCTTGTTCAGACGCTTCACTTCGGCGAATTTCGCACGGAAACCGGCATCGTCGGCGAAACGGTCGAGCGCTGTCAGCTTTTCTGCATCATCGAGGAAATCGTCGCCGATCGCTTCCCTGATCAACCCTGTCAGGCCGGGATTGCATTGCATCAGCCAGCGGCGTGGCGTGATGCCGTTGGTCTTGTTGTTGATGCGGTCGGGATAGAGGCTGTGCAGGTCGGCGAAGACCGTTTCCTTCATCAGCTCGGTATGAAGCGCTGAAACACCGTTGATGGAATGCGAACCGATGAAAGCGAGATTGCCCATGCGCACGCGGCGCTCACCACCCTCGTCGATCAGCGAGATGGAGCGGATCTGCTGATCCGGCATCTTCTTTTCCTTGCGGGCATAAACCAGGGTGTTGGCGTTGATCGCATAGACGATCTGCATGTGCCGCGGCAGCAGCCGTTCCAGCAGAGGCACCGGCCAGCTTTCCAGAGCCTCCGGCAGAAGCGTGTGGTTGGTATAGGAGAAGGTTCCCCGGGTGATCGTCCAGGCCTCGTCGAATTCCAGACCGTGCACATCGCACAGAAGACGCATCATTTCGGCAATGGAAATGGCCGGGTGCGTATCATTGAGCTGGATCGAAACCTTCTCGGGCAGCGATGTGAAATCAGGATATTGCTGCAGGTGGCGGCGCAGAATGTCCTGCAATGAGGCGGAGGAGAAGAAAAACTCCTGCCGCAGGCGCAGTTCCTGGCCTGCCGGCGTCGCGTCCGCAGGATAAAGAACCCGTGTCAGGCTTTCCGCCTTGTTGCTCTCACGCAATGCGCCGATATGGTCGCCGGCGTTGAAGGCGGCAAGCAGAATGGGGTCGATCGGCTGCGCCGACCACAGGCGCAATGTGTTGACACGCGTGCCGCGCCAGCCGACGACCGGCGTGTCATATGCCATGGCGATCACGCGTTCGGCCGGTTTCCAGACGAAACGCTGCGGATCTTCATAGCCGCCGATGGTCTCCACCGATCCGCCGAAGCCGATTTCATAGGAGCTTTCCCGGCGTTCGAATTCCCAGGGATTGCCGTGCGCCAGCCAGGTCTCGGGCAGTTCCACCTGCCA
The DNA here is from genome assembly GCF_058803865.1 of Agrobacterium sp. GW821-FHT14E08. Lineage (NCBI taxonomy): Bacteria > Pseudomonadati > Pseudomonadota > Alphaproteobacteria > Hyphomicrobiales > Rhizobiaceae > Agrobacterium > Agrobacterium sp. GW821-FHT14E08. The sequence continues at coordinate 173,976 of NZ_JBXAPJ010000007.1, forward strand.
TCCATCCGCCATCTGCTGGCGGAAAAGGCCGTGCACGTAACGGATACCATAGCCATAGGCGGGAATATCGACGGTCGCCATCGATTCCATGAAGCAGGCCGCGAGACGGCCAAGACCGCCATTTCCGAGTGCGGCATCCGGCTCCAGCCCGGCAATGACATCCAGATCGACGCCGAGCGAGGAAAGCGCATCCCGGATTTCGTGCATCAGCCCGATATTGGAGATGGCGTCGCGCATGAGACGGCCGATCAGGAATTCGAGCGACAGGTAATAAACGCGCTTGGAATTGTTCTGATAGGCCTTGCGGGTGGATTCCATCCATTTGTCGATGATGCGGTCGCGGACGACGAGAATGGTTGCGGTCAGCCAGTCATGCGGCTTGGCGACCTTGACGTCCTTGCCGATGCGGTAGGTCAGTCGCTCGATGATTTCCGCCGCCATGATTTCCGGATTGGAACTGCGCGGGGCGGGGCGGGGAAGATCGGCGGCGTTGAGATTATTGATCATTGGTCGGTCAGCACCTTGGTGGGAGGAGAGGGTCTGATGAGGTCGATCCGGTTTGCCTTTGCTGATGCCAGTTTATGCATCGATATGGAGGCGTGGCAACAGCAATTTTTCCGGAAAGTTGAACAGCTTAATGTAATGAAAAATAAGACTTTTCCCTCAGCGCCCAAAGGGTCGCCGAAGGCATTGCGCGCTCTTTTTGCGCCGTTCATGAACGGGTTTGCGTGGTCGTTGCGATGCCGGGCATCGTTCAAGAAAGGGAGAGAAGCTGCAACACTATCGAAATGGTTCACCGGTCCTGAAATCTGTTTCGGTCTATCGGATCACACACTAGCCTTCGCGGCTGAGAAAATTCAATGAAAATAAACGAGGCGGTGCCGCCGCGGCACAGGCCGGCGGCGGCTACGGTCTCAAAACCGGCCCTGATCAGGGGGAAATACGAGATTTATGCCGGAAAAAATGGTTCGGTCTTCATCTCGCTGGCGCGGATCGTCACCCTTGTATTTGGCGGAACGGCGCACCAGGGGGTGCAATCGAAGGAAAAGGGCTCCGAACTCAGCGCGATGCCCTCATCGAGACCACGCCAGTAAAGTGTCGGCGGCTTGTCATCGCTGGACCAGCGGAAGGCATGCAGGCAATCGCCATCCATCAGCACGGCGCTGAATCTCAGCGCGGAAGATACGCCAGCGGCGATCATCCGTTCCTGGCAGAGGCGCAGCGCGGTGGAAATGGCCCGGACCGGGTCTCTATCAAGCCCGTGGCCGGCGGCGATCAGGAAAATGGCTTCGCTGTCGCCGGTGCCGCGCCGGGAGGCGTAGATATCGTCGGGAATGAGGGAATCGATATCGCGCCTGATCTGTTCGTAACCGCCGATCTGGCCGTTATGCATGAACAGGTACCGCCCATGCGCGAAGGGGTGGCAATTGGCGCGCGATACCTCGCCCGATGTGGCGGAGCGAACATGGGCCATGAACATGCCCGAGCGAAGCTGATGGCAAAGGGCGGCCAGATTGGCGTCGGACCAGGCGGGTCTGGTATCGCGAAAAACGCCGGGCGTTCCGCGTTCGCCATACCATCCAAGACCGCAACCATCGCCATTAACGACGGTCTTTGCTTCCCGCGCGGCCATGGACTGGCTGACCAGCGATGCTTCCGGCTCGATCAGAAGACTGTCGAGCCAGACAGGTTTACCGGAATAGGCAAAGAGGCGACACATTCATGCGGCCCTGTTCAGGGCCTTGTTTCCGAGTGCGAAACCGACGGCGGCCTTTGCGTGAATGGCGGTCGAATCGTAACCCGGTAGCGGCAGCGCATCGGGATCGATCAGCAGCGAAATCTCGGTGCAGCCGAGAATGACGGAATCGACGCTGAGTGCGCGGGCCTTCTCGATGACTGCAAGATAGCGCTCGCGCGAGCACGACTTGATCTCGCCCTGGCAAAGTTCACCGAAGATGATGTCATGGATCGCAGCCCGGTCTTCCGCATCCGGAACGACCACCTCGACGCCGTGGCGGCGCATGCGGTCGGTGTAGAAACCATGTTCCATCGTGTAGCGGGTGGCGAGCAGCAGCGGCTTGCGGCGTCCATCCGCCTTCAGGGCTGCGGCGGTTTCGTCGATAATGTCGATGAGTGCGACGCCCGACATTTTTTCTACGGTTTCCGCGACGAGGTGCATGGTGTTGGTGCAGATGAGCACACAATCGGCACCCGCATTGGCAAGGCGTGCGCCGGCGGCGCCCAGAAGCGCGCCAGCCTCATCCCAGCGGTCAGCCTTCTGAAGGGCGACGACTTCGGAAAAATCGAGCGAATGCATGACGATGTCTGCCGAGACCAGTCCGCCGCGGCTGTCACGCACGGCCTCATTGATCATCCGGTAATAGGTTGCGGTCGATTCCCAGCTCATGCCGCCGATCAGGCCGATCCGTTTCATAAGAGTTCCCTTATCAAGTTTGATTGAAAATAAGAATGCCATCGCCGGGACGAAAACGGCATGCGTTTTTGCAGGGATTTCGCGGCGTAAATGCAAAACTAACGCGCTCTTTGTGTTAAAGTCGCAAATTTCTTGCGCCATTGCGTTAACCTGTGCATTCTTTGTCGATGATTGATGATCGTGACCGCCGAATCCTTGCGATTCTCCAGGAAAATGCTGAAACGCCGCTCGCCGACATTGCGGAGGAAGTGTCGCTGTCGCTATCGGCCTGTTCGCGCCGCATCACGCGCCTGCGTGCGGAAGGATATGTGACGGGCACGATGGCGCTGCTCGACCGGCGCAAGATCAATTTGCCGACCACGGTTTTCCTGCTGGTGAGGACAGGTCTGCATGCGGAGGACTGGCTGGACCGGTTCCATGCCGCCGTCAGCACCATACCGGAGATCGTGGAGGTTCACCGGCTGACCGGGAATTTCGACTATATTCTGAAGCTGGTGCTGCCGAATGTCGAATATTACGATACGATCTACAAACAGATCCTCCGCCGCGTCGAGCTTTACGACATGTCCGCCTATATTTCCATGGAGACGGTGAAGCTGTCATCGTCGCTGCCAACGACACATATATGATGAGGCCACTGGCTTTTTTCAGCGTGCGGTTTCGAAGCGAAAACCGAAGCGGAAATTTCGTGTCTCGCCGGGTTGAAGGGTGATCGCAGCGGCAAGTTCCGGCTGGTTGAAAGCGTTGGTGGGTGTCTCAACGGGTTCGAGCGCGATGGAAGTTCGCCTGTCGCGGGCAAGCGTGTCGCCGGTGAAGACATGCATGTGGCCACGCTCCTGCCAGATGGTCAGGCTTGATCCGTTCCGCCGGTTCTCCAGCCGTGTCTCGTACAGTCCATTTTCGGATGCGATCAGATCGGTAAAGCAGACATCGAGCACATGGCCGGCAAGCGGCGCGGCAGCAAGAAACGTCGCATCGTCCCGCCGCTTGAGAAATCCGTTTTTCCTGTCGAGAAGCGGTATCAAATGCTCATCCGTCTCGATCGCCGTTCGCGAGGGGAGCCTTAGATCGAGATCGTCGATGGACGCCATTCCGGGCAGACGGAAATAGGGGTGCCAGCCGGCGGCGAAGGGCAGCGGCCGGTCGTCACCATTGATGCCGCGTATGTTTATGGTGACGTCATGGCCGGAGAATTGGTATTCCACCTCGATGGCGAGATGATAGGGATAACCCTTGAAGTCGCCGGGCGATATCTCCGTGCGGAAAACGAGCACATGGACGCCATCCTCTTCGAAAGACCGGGTGAGGGCAAATGGCAGGGCTCTGGCGAAACCGTGGAAAACGAGGCTTTCGCTGGCAAGCACCGGCTCTATTTGATGCGTCTCTCCGCCAAAACTGAACCGGCCGTCCGGGATGCGATTGGTAAAGGGGGCGAGAATGCCGTTTCTCACGCCGCCCTGGGATTGCAATTCCGCAGGGGTCAAATAGCCGTCGACAAGGTTTTCACATTTGCCGCCTTCGGCAAGGTGCGGTTGCCAGCTCAGAAGGGTCGCGCCCTCATAAGCGATCTCGGCGCTGAAACCATTTCCGGAAATGGCAATACCGGCAATCCCTGTGCCTGTCACAGAGGTGGTCATCGGGAAATTGTCCTTTGCATGCATGCGTCTGCGGTCACCGGGCCTGTTGCCCCGCCGATTCGTCAGATCATCTTCGTTGCGGGGACATTTCGCAATGGCCGAGCAGCAAAGATGCATGACCTGCGCATCCGGTTCGGCAATTCCGATTTGGTCGCCTTGCCTTTGGCGAATGTCAGTCCGGAAAGGTTTGTTTCGCCCCGCTGAAAAATTCCATGAGCGCGGCCTGGTCCTCGCCGCCCAGTCCCGCGGCGGTCAGCATACGATGCACCTCGGCGCAAAGCGCCGTCAGGGGCATGGCCGTGTTGGTGCGTCGCGCAAGATCCTGCGCGCCGTTCAGGTCTTTCACCATATTGTCGATGCGGCCGGTGCGGCGGTAGTCCTTCGCCACGTAACGCGGCATATATTCCTGCAGGATGGCGCTGTCGGCGCGGCCGCCCTTCAGCGCCTGGGGAATTTTGGCGGCATCGACACCGGCATCCAGCGCAAGCTGGGTTGCTTCCGCGACGGCGAGGAAATTCAGGCCGCAAAGAACCTGATTGATGAGTTTCGTCGTCTGGCCGGCGCCGCTTGGCCCCATATGGGTATAGTTGCTGGCGACATGCTGCAGCACGCGGTGGGCGTCGGCCACATCCTTTTCGGTGCCGCCGGCCATCAGCGTCAATTGCCCGATGAGCGCCTTGGGCGCACCGCCCGAAAGGGGGCTGTCCACCCAGCGCAGGCCCTTTTCGGCAGCATCGGCCGCCAGTTCCTTGGTCGCTTCGGGGTCGATGGAGGACATGTCGATGATCAGCGTGCCGGGCTTCGCTCCCGCCGCGACGCCATCCTTGCCGAAGACGGCGATGCGAACAATTTTCGGCGAGTTGAGGCTGAGGATGACCACATCGGAAACCGAAGCCGCTTCCGCGGCTGTACCCGCGCTCTGTGCGCCGAGGCTCGTCAGCGCCGCGACCTTTTCCGCATCCAGATCGAAAACCGTCAGGTGATTGCCGGTCTCGATCAACCGCGTGCCGATCGCCCCACCCATGGCGCCTGCGCCGATGAGGGCGACTTTATTCTTGTCGGTCATGGTGCTCACGGTCTCCTCCCAAAGCGTCGTGGTATTGTCTGCCCGATCCGGCTGGCGGGTTCAGCGGGCCAGCCGGACGAGAGATTTTAAAGCGAGGCGGTGATGCCGCCGTCGACGTAGAGAATATGCCCGTTCACGAAGGACGAGGCATCGGACGACAGGAAAATGCAGGCGCCGACAAGCTCTTCGACCTTGCCCCAGCGGCCGGCGGGGGTGCGTTTTTCAAGCCATGCCGAAAAGGTCTCGTCCGCCACCAGGGCGGCGTTGAGCGGCGTGTCGAAATAGCCGGGCGCAATGGCGTTGCATTGCAGGCCGTATTTGGCCCAATCCGTCGCCATGCCCTTCGTCAGATTGCCGACAGCGCCCTTGGTAGCGGTGTAAGGCGCGATTCCCGGGCGGGCAAGAGCGGTCTGCACGCTGGCGATGTTGATGATCTTGCCACGTCCACGGCTGATCATGTGGCGCGCGGCAGCCTGGCCTGCATGGAAAACCGAGGCGATGTTGGTCTGCAACAGGCGCTCAAAGGCGTCCGCCGGAAAATCCTCGAGCGGCGTGCGGTGCTGCATGCCGGCATTGTTGACCAGAATATCGATGGGGCCGACATCCGCCTCGAAACCGTCTATGGCCTTGCGCACCGCTGCATGATCGGTGGCGTCGAAGGCGAGCGTCTTGGCGCCCTTAATGCCGGCGGCAGCCGCTTTCAGCTTCGCCTCGTCGCGGCCGTTCAGAACCACTTCCGCCCCCGCTTCCGCCAGCCCTTGCGCCAGCGCGAAGCCGATGCCCTGGGACGAACCCGTGATCAGGGCGCGGCGGCCGGAAAGATCGAACAAATTAAGGCCCACTGTTTCCTCCAGTCTCTCGACATTGCATTCGTGCAGGTTTATGTTATCGATAACATTCATCCCTTTCAGACATGGATGTCAAGGCTTAAACGCCCTGTTTCGGTACGGATCGGGCGCGGGAGGAGGTTGCAAGGGGCTGTTGCGCGCCTTGCAGCGGGATTGGGATGCGGAAAATTTTGCGCGCCAGAGTGGCGTGCGGTTGAACGGGAGTTGTTTATGAGAGCGATTGTCGCCCATGGGGCAAAGGATGTGCGCATCGAGGAGCGGCCGGAGGAAGCGCCGGGGCCGCAGGAAGTGCGGCTCCGTCTGGTTCGGGGCGGCATCTGCGGCAGCGATCTTCATTATTACAACCATGGCGGTTTCGGCGCGGTGCGGCTTCGCGAACCCATGGTGCTGGGGCACGAGGTCTCTGCCGTCATCGAGGAACTCGGCGAAGGCGTCGAGGGGTTGAAGGTCGGCGGCCTTGTTGCGGTTTCGCCATCCCGCCCGTGCAGGACCTGCCGTTTTTGCCAGGAAGGCCTGCACAACCAATGCCTCAATATGCGCTTTTATGGCAGCGCCATGCCTTTCCCGCATATTCAGGGTGCTTTCCGGGAGGTTCTTGTCGCGGATGCGCTGCAATGCGTTCCGGCCGATGGCCTGAGCGCCGGCGAGGCGGCCATGGCGGAGCCGCTGGCGGTTACACTGCACGCCACCCGCCGCGCCGGCGATTTGCTGGGAAAACGTGTACTCGTCACCGGCTGCGGCCCCATCGGCATCCTCTCCATTCTTGCCGCCCGCCGCGCGGGTGCGGCTGAAATCGTCGCGACCGATCTTTCGGATTTCACGCTTGCCAAGGCGCGGGAAGCCGGTGCGGATCGTGTCATCAACAGCAAGGATGAGCCCGATGCGCTTGCCGCCTACGGGGCAAACAAGGGAACATTCGACGTTCTCTATGAATGCTCGGGTGCCGCCGTCGCCCTTGCGGGCGGAATTGCGGCGCTTCGGCCGCGCGGCATTATCGTCCAGCTTGGCCTTGGTGGTGATATGAGCCTGCCGATGATGGCGATCACGGCCAAGGAACTCGATCTGCGCGGTTCTTTCCGTTTCCATGAGGAATTCGCCACCGGCGTCGAATTGATGCGCAAGGGCCTGATCGACGTCAAGCCTTTCATCACCCAGACGGTGGATCTCGCCGATGCCATCTCCGCCTTCGAATTCGCCTCCGACCGCAGTCGCGCCATGAAGGTTCAGATCGCTTTTTCATAAGGGCCTGTCCCTCGAGGCATGTGTATCGATGTTTTGATCGGCGGCGGATTATTTCCGCCGCCGATTTTTTGCGGGCGCTTTTCGCACGCAACAATATACTGATTATGTTATCGATATCATGACCAGCTCATGGGCCATGCAGGACAACTTGGTCTTGCCGGACTGACCCCGTTTCAGCCGATCTGCACATTTTGACGCAGGTCAAAAAGGTGATTTGCCGCTCGCCATTTTTTGCGTTATCGAAATTTCAGAAATTACTGAAAATACAGGAAACGAAGAAATGCCGGCTAATCTTTCCCCGCTTGTTCAGTCCTTCGTGCTGCATTTCGGTGAAATGGGCAGCCGCTGGGGCATCAATCGCACGGTCGGGCAAGTCTATGCATTGCTTTACATTTCGCCGCAGCCGCTCTGTGCGGACGACATTGTCGAGGCGCTCGGCATTTCGCGTTCCAACGTGTCGATGAGCCTCAAGGAGCTTCAGGCATGGAACCTTGCAATTCTCAAACATTTCCCCGGTGACCGGCGCGATTTCTTCACCACGCCGGAGGATGTCTGGCAAATTCTGCGCACCCTTGCCGAGGAGCGCAAGAAGCGTGAGATCGACCCAACCCTCAGCGTGCTGCGTGAAATCCTTATGGAAACACCGGAAAATGAAGATGAGCGGCATGCGCAGAAGCGCATCGACGAGATGAAAACGCTGATCGAGCAGCTCACCGGCTGGTATGACGATGTGAAGAGGCTGGAGACGGAGAGGCTGGCTTCGCTTCTGGCGCTCGGTTCGAAGGTCACGAAGCTGCTGGAGGCCAAGGACAAGATCGTCTCGCTTGCAAGGCCCCGTGGTGCAAAAAAGGACGGGTGAGGAGATCGGCCTTGAGCATATCGGCACAAATCCACCAACCCGCTGATGGCAAGGGAGCAGACTGTCCCGCGCCTGGAGTAGCCTCACCCGATGCAGCTCGGCGGCACTCTTTGGACGCTGCCACTGGGAAACACGCCCGTGGCACGGGTTCCAGCACGGCAGAAATGGCGAAGGCCCCGGCGGTGGGAAGGTTCGTGGCCCTGCTTCATGTGCTGCCGGCTTTGCTATGGCTGCCGCAGGCGGGCCTGCTTGCCTTTTCGGTTGGAAAAATCGCCGATGGCGCACCGGTGATGGCAATCCTGCCAGCGGCAGTGGCTGTCCTCGTCCTTGGCCTGATCAAGGCCTTTCTGGAAAAAATCGCGGCGAGGCAATCGTTTCGTGCTGCACGCACCGCACTGTCGCAGCGACGGCTGGAAGCACTCAATGCCGTGGCGCAGGTGTCGCCACTCGATCTGTCGCGTACGGCATCCGGGGAGGTTGCTGGCGTCGTTGCCGAGACGGCGGAAGCGCTGGTGCCCTATCTTTCCCGTTTCCAGCCGGCGCGGATGAAAGCCACCATCGTCCCCTTGGTGTTCGTGCTGGCAATCCTGCCCTTCACCTGGATTGCGGCCCTCGTGCTGCTCCTCTCCATGCCGACCATCCCGCTTTTCATGGCGCTGATCGGCTGGCAGGCGAAGGCTGCCAGTGAAAAGCAGTTGGCCGAGACCGGCAACATGAATGCCTTCCTGCTCGATCGCCTGCGCGGGCTGGAAACGATCCGGGCGCTTGAAGCCGTCGATCTGACCGCTGGACGCCTGAGCAGGGACGCGGAAAACCTCAAGAAGCGGACAATGGCGGTGCTGCGGATCGCCTTTCTCTCCTCGGCCGTGCTGGAACTTTTCGCAGCCCTCGGTGTTGCGATGACCGCCGTTTATATCGGCTTTCATCTGCTCGGTTTTCTCGATTTCGGCGCATGGGGCGAGAAGCTGACGCTTGCCGAGGGGCTCTTCATTCTGCTTCTGGCCCCCGCCTTCTTCGAGCCATTGCGGGAATTATCCGCCGTGTGGCATGACCGTGCTGCCGGCGAAGCAGCACTTGGCGCGCTCGGCACATTGACGGAAGGCGGCACCACCATCGTGGGCGAGGGTACCGAGGCCGTGTTAACCCCACGCCTGATGCCGGGTTTGGTGGAACTGGATAATCTCTCCTTCGCCTATCCGAATTCTCCACCCGTCATTCAAAATCTCAACCTTACGGTTCAGCAGGGCGAGAGAGTTGCGATTCTCGGGTCTTCCGGTTGTGGCAAATCCACTGTACTCTCCTTGATTGCCGGGTTGGCCGAGGCTGGGAGCGGCGCAATAAGGATCGGCGGCGTGACGCTCGATCATGCGAGTGCCGACGGGCTGCGCAAGACAATCGGCTGGGTCAGCCAGAAGCCGTTCTTCTTTGCGGGTTCCCTGAAGGCGAATATTCGCTTTGGCCGTGCCGGTGTTGGTGAAGGCATGGTGGAAGAGGTGCTGCGCCGTACCGGGCTGGATACATTGTGGCATGCGCGCCGGCATCTGCCGATCGGAGATGGCGGATATGGCATTTCAGGCGGGGAAGCCGTGCGGCTCGCCATTGCGCGCGCCTTTGCCGATCCCGCAACGCAGCTGGTTCTGGTGGATGAGCCAACGGCGCATCTCGACCGGGAGACGGCTGCTCTGGTGACGGAAAACCTGCTGCAGCTTGCAAAGGGCAGGACATTGATTGTCGCAACACATGATCCGGTGCTTGCGGCACGCATGGACAGGATCGTGGACATAACGGCGATCCATTCGGGGAAACGGTCATGATTGCGCGTTTTGCCATATTGAAACCCGTCATCACGCTGTTCTGGTCGGCGCGGCGCGGTATGCTGTTTGCCGGTGCCGTTCTGGCGGCAACCACGGTGCTGGCGGGCATCGGCCTGCTCGGCGTTTCCGGCTGGTTCATCACGGCCACCGCAATTGCCGGTCTTCTGCCGGCCACGGCCTATGCATTTGACGTCTTTGCGCCGTCGGCAGCGATCCGCCTGCTGGCGCTGTCGCGCACCGCCGCCCGTTATGGCGAACGTATGACCACCCATGAAGCAACGCTGTCGGTGCTTGCAGCTCTTCGGGAAAAGCTGTTTCGCGGCTTTGCCGCGCCGCAGGCGGCAAAAACTCTGGAGGCAAGGCCCGCCCGTCTGCTGAACCGTCTGACCGCGGATATCGACGCGCTGGATTCGCTCTATCTACGCGTGCTGGTGCCCGCGGCCGTTGCGGTTCTTGCCGCCATCGCGACAGGTATCGGGCTTGCTTTTCTCAGCCCGCTTGCAGGTGCTCTGGCGGCGATCTTCCTTGTCGCGGCGGGGCTCGGTATTTCGGTGCGGTCGGCATTGCGGGCGGAAAAATTCTCACGCCGCCGGGCAATCGGGCTTGAAGCGCTCCGCGCCCGCACGGCCGATCTCGTCAACGGACAGGCGGAATTGCTGACGACATCCCGTCTTTCCGCGCAGGTTGCCGCGGTAAAACGGGCGGACAACTATCTGTCTGCCTGCGACGACCGCCTGAACCGGATCGAAACGAATGCCGGCTTTTCCTTCGGCATGTCAGCGGCGGTTCTTTTGAGTTCGGCTCTGCTCGGCATGGCCTGGCTTGCGGAACAGGGAGCGGTGACTGCGCCGGCTGCGGCCCTCGGTCTGCTCGTCTGTTTCGCTGCGCTGGAACCCTTCACGGCGCTGCGCCGCGGTGCAATGGAACTCGGGCGCACGCTCTTTTCGGCAAGACGCATCGCGCCGCGTTTTTCCGCCGAGGCCGCCGCCAACTGTCCGCGCGTGCCTGCCACGGGCATGGCGGCCGAGCTTGATGGCGTGCGGCTGGAGCGGGACGGGAACGAAAACTCCGTTCTGACAAATATCAACCTTGCGATTGCCGCCGGAGAAACGGTTGCGATTATCGGGCCGAGCGGTGCCGGCAAGACCAGCCTCATCCAGCTTCTGGCAGGCGAATTGCAGCCGGCGGCTGGCACGGTCAGCGCTTTGCCGTGCTCTCTCATGACGCAGCGCAGCCAGCTTTTCCGCGATAGCATCGCCGATAATCTGAGGCTGGCAAAACCTGCCGCGACCGAGCGTGAAATGTGGGACGCCCTGCAATCGGCAGGCCTTGGTGAGCACGTCAAAACCCTGGCCGCCGGGCTGGATACGAAGCTTGGCGAGGCGGGGCAAGGCCTCTCTGGCGGCCAGTCGCGGCGGCTTGCACTTGCCCGCTTCCTGCTGCGCGACAAACCGCTCTGGCTTCTCGACGAGGTGACGGAAGGGCTGGACGGCGAGACCGCCCGCGACGTGCTGGGCCGGCTGTTTGCCAGGGCACAGGGAAAGACTGTCGTGATGATCACCCATAATCGCCGTGAGGCGGAATTTGCCGATCGCATCATCGTGCTGAAAGAGGGCCGCCAACTTGATCAATGTCAAAGCGGCACCCCGGAATACGACGTAATGCTGCAAACATTGCGTCCGGACTGAGTGATTTTTTCAGGGCCGGCGCCGTCTCGTAACAGAAGGCCGGCCTTTCCTGAAAGGTGGGGTAAAAACATGGAACTCGACATCGTGGCGCTATCGCGCCTGCAATTCGCGGTTACCGCTTTATATCACTTTCTATTCGTTCCCCTGACGATCGGACTATCGGTGGTGATCGCCATCATGGAAACGGTCTATGTCATGACCGGCCGCGTGATCTGGCGGCAGATGACGAAATTCTGGGGCACATTGTTCGGCATCAATTTCGTGCTTGGTGTTTCCACCGGCATCGTCATGGAATTCCAGTTCGGCATGAACTGGAGCTATTACAGCCACTATGTCGGCGATATTTTCGGTGCGCCGCTGGCAATCGAAGGAATGATGGCCTTCTTTCTTGAAGCCACCTTTGTCGGTCTGTTCTTTTTCGGCTGGGACAAGCTGTCGAAACTCGGCCATCTCATCGCAACATGGTGCGTGGCGATCGGCTCGAACTTCTCGGCGCTATGGATATTGATCGCCAATGGCTGGATGCAGAACCCGGCGGGATCGGCTTTCAACCCTCAGACCATGCGCATGGAAGTGACTGACTTCTTCGAGGTCCTGTTCAACCCGGTGGCTCAGGCGAAGTTCGTCCATACCGTTTCTGCGGGCTATGTGACCGCCTCCATCTTCGTGCTCGGCGTTTCGGCCTGGTATGTTCTCAAGGGACGTCACGTCGATCTTGCCAAGCGGTCGATGACGGTCGCCGCTTCCTTCGGTCTGGCGGCGGCGCTGTCGGTTGTCGTGCTCGGTGACGAAAGCGGATATCTTTCGACCGAACACCAGAAGATGAAGCTCGCCTCCATCGAGGCCATGTGGGAAACGGAACCGGCGCCGGCGCCTTTCACCGTCATCGGTTTTCCCGATCAGGAAGCGCGTGAGACGCATTTCGCCGTCAAAATCCCGTGGGTCATGGGTCTTATCGGCACCCGCTCGCTCGACACGGAAATCCCGGGCATCAACGATCTGGTGGAGCTGGCAAAGACCCGCATCCGCGATGGCATCAAGGCCTATGATGCGCTGATGCAGATACGCGCCACCGGCAAGGGCGCGGAACTGCCCGAAGAGGTGCGTGGCACCTTTGCGGAACTTGGCCACGAACTTGGTTACGCCCTGCTGCTGAAACGTTATGTCGACGATCCGCGTCAGGCGACCGAGGAGCAGATCGCCAAGGCGGCCGCCGATACTATCCCGCATGTGCCGACGTTGTTCTGGGCCTTCCGCATCATGGTCGGTCTTGGCATGTTCTTCATTCTGTTGACGGCGACCTTCTTTTATCTCTCGGCCCGCCGCCGGCTGGATCGCTATCCGCTGTTGCTGAAGGTGGCCGTCTTCGCCATCCCGCTGCCGTGGATCGCAGCTGAAATGGGCTGGATAGTTGCGGAATTCGGTCGCCAGCCATGGATCATCGAGGGTGTGCTGCCGACGGCCGCCGCCGTCTCCAGCCTCAGCGCCTCGACGGTTCTGATTACGCTTCTGTGTTTCATCGCCATCTACACGGTGCTGTTCATCGTCGAAATGGGGCTGATGCTCAAGGCGATCCGCAAGGGGCCTGATCCGGATCACGAGCCGGAAGCGCCGCTCGTTCCTGAAAAACTCGTCGCTGCGGAGTAAACGATCATGATATTGCACCAACTCATCGACTACGAAATCCTCCGCGTCATCTGGTGGCTGCTGCTCGGCGTGGTGCTGATCGGATTTGCCGTCACCGGCGGTTTCGATCTGGGCACCGGCGCGCTTTTGCCCTTCGTCGCGAAAACGGATATCGAGCGGCGCGTCGTCATCAATTCCATCGGCCCGGTCTGGGAAGGCAATCAGGTCTGGCTCATCCTTGGCGGCGGCGCCATCTTTGCCGCCTGGCCGCCGCTTTATGCGGTGTCGTTTTCAGGGTTTTATCTGGCGATGTTCGCCACCCTGTTTGCGCTGATCCTGCGACCGGTCGGTTTCAAATACCGCTCCAAGCGTGAGAGCACGACATGGCGCAGTGCCTGGGATTGGGCGCTGTTTATCGGCGGCTTTGTTCCTGCGCTGATCTTCGGTGTGGCGGTCGGCAATGTGCTGCAGGGCGTCCCCTTCCGCTTCAATGACGACTTGAGGATTTTCTACGACGGCACGACGCTGTTCGAGCTTCTCAACCCTTACGCCATCCTCTGCGGCCTCGTTTCCGTTGCCATGCTGGTGATGCATGGTGCTGGCTGGCTGGTGCTGAAGACCGAAGGCCCGGTTGCAGCCCGCGCCCGCAGTTTCGGCAGCATTGCCGCACTCGCCACATCAGTTCTTTTCGCACTCGGCGGAGTTCTGCTGTGGCTCGGTATTGACGGGTATCGCTTCACCTCGGAAGTCGTGACCGACGGTCCGTCCAATCCGCTGTCAAAGACGGTCGAGGTCGCAAGCGGCGTCTGGTTTGCGAATTATGCGGCCCATCCCTGGATGATGCTGGCGCCGGCGCTCGGTCTCGCCTTCCCGCTCGTCGCCTTCCTGTTGTTCAGGGTCGGGCGTGAGGTGCTGGCGCTGCTTTCCAGTTCGCTTGCCATTTTCGGCATCATCTCGACGGTTGGGCTGACGATGTTTCCCTTCATCCTGCCGTCTTCGATCGACCCGAAATCGAGCCTGACTGTCTGGGATGCATCGTCCAGCCATATGACGCTGTTCATCATGCTGGTCGTCGCGCTCATCTTCATTCCCATCATCGTCGCTTATACCTCATGGGTCTATCGCGTGCTGTGGGGCAAGGTGGATGAAAAGGCGATCCGCGACGACAGCGGCCACGCCTATTGATATCAAACAGAAGGAGATCGACCATGTGGTATTTCGCCTGGCTGCTTGGCCTGCCTCTCGCCGCCATCTTCGCCGTCATGAACGCGATGTGGTATGAGCTGATGGAAGAAAACGCCAGAAAGGCCGAGGCAAAGCCGGAAAAATAATGCTTCGGGGCACGCGGTGAAAAAGGGCGGCATCCGTTGTGAATGCCGCCCTTCCTGTAAAAGTCACCCCGCTTGACGTGCGGCTTCAGTGGATTGCGATGCCGCGCTTGTCCGCTTCTTCCTTGATGATGTCTTCGACCAGCGCCCTCTTGAGGTTTGGATTTCCCAGAAGATAGTCGTCGGCAATCTCGAAAATCGATTTCGGGTTCTCGGTCCTGTGCAGGGTGTCGAGGTCCTGGCCGATCTGCTCTCGCAAGCTCGAATAGTCGTCCATCGCGGCTCTCCCGTTCGCTGGTTCAGTCCAAAAGGTCGGCAGGAACCTTGCCGCCGTTTTCGGACAGCTTCTTGATGACGGCCTTATGCAGCCAGATGTTCATGGTGGCTGAATCCGAGGTGTCGCCGGTATAGCCGAGTTCACCGGCCAGTTCCTTTCTGGCGGTGAAGCTGCTGTCCAGATTGAGCGCCTTCAGAAGGTCAACGATTGAACGTTTCCAGTCGAGTTTCTGTCCGTTCTGCTTGACGGCCGCATCCAGGATGGAGGCGACGTCGACGTTGCCCGTGCTTGCCGGGGCTGTGGCGGCTGGAGCAGGTGCTGCGGGCTGGGCCGGTGCGGCCGGGCTTGCGGTTGTTGCAGTTGGAGCCGAAGCTTGTGGAGCGGCTTCGGCCTTGCCGAAAATCGCGTTCTTGATCTTGTCGAAAAAGCTCATTGTGTCCTCCCTTTATCGGCGAAATGCGCGCCCGACGGCGATGAGAATGCAGGCGCCGATGAAACCGGCGATGAGATATCCAATCCAGCCCCCGAGCGAGATGCCCACAAGCCCAAGCAGGAAATTGGCGACGAGGGCGCCGACGATGCCAAGGATGATGTTCATGAAAACACCCATGTTGCTTTTCATGAACTGTTCGGCGAGCCAGCCGGCCACGCCGCCAATGATGATTGCTGCAATCCAGCCGATTTGTGCGTCTTCCATAACAGGCCTTTCCTTTGTGAGAGAGGTCCACCGGCATATGGACAGGCTTTTGCGCGCACTGATCCCCCCGCCTTGAATCGACCCCAGGCGAGGCAATAACGAAAATGCTGGCGGTTGGTTCCGTGCGGCGGGCTGTATGGCGGCCCTTTCGTTCAGCTCTGGCTTTGGAAGTCCAGCCCGATATCCAGAACCGGCGCACTATGGGTCAACCAGCCGACGGAGATGAGATCGACGCCGGTTGCGGCAATAATGGCGGCGGTTTCCGGGTTGATCCGGCCGGAGGCCTCGGTGATCGCACGACCGGCGACGATTTCCACCGCTTCGCGCAGCTGTTCCGGCGTCATATTGTCCAGGAGAACGGCATCGACGCCTTCCTCCATCGCCTCGCGCAATTGTGCGAGCGTATCGACCTCCACCTCGATCTTGACGAGATGTCCAACACCCTGCCGGGCGCTGCGGATAGCCTGACGCACGCCCCCGGCCACGGCGATGTGGTTGTCCTTGATGAGGACGGCATCATAAAGTGCGAAACGGTGGTTCATGCCGCCGCCGGCGCGCACGGCATATTTTTCCAGCGCCCGGAGGCCCGGCGTCGTCTTTCGGGTGCAGGCGACGGAGGCCCTGGTGCCGGCGATGGCGGCAGCGATTTTCCCGGTTACCGATGCTATGCCAGACAGATGGCCGAGGAAATTAAGCGCAGTGCGCTCCCCGGTCAAAAGGCCGCGCGAGGGACCTTCGATTGTCGCGATGATATCACCGGGTACGACGGTCGCCCCATCCTGCACGTGCCGCTTCATCACGATTGCCGGGTCGACGAGCTGGAATGCGAGCTCTGCGGCATCGAGACCGGCGATGACGCCCGGTTCCCGCGCGGCCATGACAACGACCGAACGATGATCGGCAGGAATGACAGCGGCGGAGGTTATGTCGCCCGCGAGCCCGAGATCTTCCAGAAGGGCGTTGCGGACGAGCGGTTCCACGATGAGGCGTGGCAGGGGGGAAAGGGTCATGTCAGGCGCTCCGCGCAATGCTGGGGGAGGAAAGGCTGCTGGAGGAAAGGTCGCGGGCAATGGCGATGATGTCGGTCAGGCAAAGCCTGCGCCTTGTGGCGGTCACGTCCTTTTCCGGGAAATCGTTACGGAAATGGCCGCCGCGCGATTCCGTGCGCAGGGCCGCGAAGACGGCGATGGCGAGCCCGACAATGGCGGGATCGGAGGCCGGGCCATTCTGTTTGGCGAGCGGCAGAAGATCGCGGATCGCCTCGGTCAACCCGGCTTCATGTCTTGCTATGCCGAGATGGCGGGAGACGATTGGCCTGACGATAGATGGGTCTGCGGCCGAAAGAACAGGCGTCGCGAATGGTGTGACGGTCGCCACCGGTTTCGATGTCGACTGGCCGGCAATATCTTGCGCCGCGCGCATGCCCATGGCGGCCGCTTCCAGCAGGGAGTTGCTGGCGAGCCGGTTGGCCCCGTGAAGGCCCGTACAGGCGGTTTCGCCCGCAACCCAGAGGCCCGGCACGGAACTGCGGCCATTCCCGTCAGTGGCGACACCGCCCATGTGATAATGTACGGCGGGACGGACCGGAACCAGCTCGCAAGCGGGGTCTATTCCGGCCTCGCGGCAGAGCAGGTCTATCGAGGGAAAGCGCGAAGCAAAACCGTTGCCGAGCGCCTTTCGGGCATCGAGAAAGACCCTGCCACCCCGCAGGATTTCCCGGTCGATGGCGCGGGCGACAATATCGCGGGAAGCAAGCTCGGCACCCGGGACGGCCGCCATGAAACGTTCGCCGTTTTCATTGAGAAGCAGCGCGCCTTCGCCCCGCACCGCCTCGCTGACCAGCGCCAGCGGCCGCCGGGGGGAGGAAAGAGCCGTCGGGTGGAACTGGACGAATTCCATATCGGCAAGGACGGCGCCAGCGCGCGCGGCAAGCATGATGCCCTGTCCATAATTGCCGGAAGGATTGGTCGTCGCCTCATAAAGCCCGCCGAGTCCGCCCGTTGCGAGAATGACCTTCGTGGCCGGCAGAATAAAATTGCCCTTTTGTCCGGCGCAGACGAGACCGGTCAAGGCCCCGTCTTCCGTCAGCAGCCGGCGCACCTCCGTGCCCTCCAGAACTGCAATGGACGGCGTGTTGAGAGCGGCGGCCGCAAGAGCCCTGACAATGGCCGCGCCCGACCCGTCACCTTCGGCATGGAGGATGCGGCGACGGCTATGGGCGGCTTCCAGTCCAAAGACGAGTTTGCCCTGCGCATCGCGGTCAAAACGGACGCCGGCGCTCTCCAGTGCATCAATGACGGCAGGGGCGGCGGAGACGATGTCCGCGGCCATATCCGTGTCGCAGAGGCCGTCGCCGGCGGCAAGCGTATCGGCGAGATGGAGCGCTGCGCTGTCATCCGCGCCAAGGCTGGCCGCGATGCCGCCCTGCGCCCAGGCGCTGGATGTCTCTCCGCCGAGGGCGCTCCGCGTCAGAAGCAGCACGGGCTGTGGCGCAAGCGTCAGCGCCGCCATCAGGCCCGCTATGCCGCTGCCGACGATGACCGTCCTGCCCGCATATTGCGACAGCGCTTCGCTCATACCGCCAGCATCCTTTCCACCGCGCGGCGGGCCGCGACCGCGATCGCCGGATCGACGGTCACCTCGTGGCGGTTTTCCTCAAGCGCCGTGCGGATATTGCCGAGCGTGATACGCTTCATGTGGGGGCAGAGATTGCAGGGGCGGATGAATTCGACATCCGGGTGATGCACGGCGACATTGTCGCTCATCGAGCACTCCGTCAAAAGCACCACGCGGGCCGGCCGCTCGCGGCTGACATAATCCGACATGACGGCGGTGGAACCGGAAAAATCCGCAGCTTCGACGACATCGGGCGGACATTCCGGATGCGCCAGCACGGTGACGCCCGGATGGCTTTCCCGCAATTCCCTGATGTCATCGGCGGTGAACAGCTCGTGCACCTCGCAATGGCCGCGCCAGGCGATCAGCTCGACACTGGTTTCCCGCGCCACATTCTTCGCCAGATATTCATCCGGCAGCATCAAAACGCGCGGCACGCCGAGCGATTCCACCACCTGGCGGGCATTGCCGGAGGTGCAGCAGATGTCGGAAGCCGCTTTCACTGCCGCCGAGGTATTCACGTAAGTGACAACCGGAACGCCGGGATAGGCCTTGCGCAGAAGCGCTATGTCTTCGGGCGTGATGGAATCGGCGAGCGAACAGCCGGCGGCCATATCCGGAATGAGCACGGTTTTTTCCGGATTGAGCAGTTTTGCCGTCTCGGCCATGAAATGCACGCCGGCCAGAACGATCACATCCGCCTCCACCTCCATCGCCTTGCGGGCGAGGGCGAGGCTGTCGCCGACGATATCGGCGACGCCGTGGAAGATTTCCGGCGTCTGGTAATTATGGGCGAGGATGACGGCATTGCGCTTGCGTTTCAGCTCAAGGATCGCCTCCACATCGTCCTGAAAACCCATCCATTCGGCCTTGGGGATGACGCGGCTGACGCGGTCATAAAGGCTTGCGGCAGAAATCTGTTCGTTCACGGCGCTCTCCCATTTATACTCTTTTTGAGTATATCTATGGCAAATAGATATTCTCAATATGAGCATATGTCAATTGCGGGAGAGTGGCAGTTTCGTTCCGGAAAGGGCGCGTTCATCGAGAACCGTCTGGCGGAAGCGGAAAAGCTTTGCCGGGCGGCCGCCGGTTTCGGTCGCCATGTCGCCGGTTTCTTCCACCAGTTGTTGCTGTTCGATCAACCGGCGGAAATTCTGCTTGTGCAGCGTCAGTCCCGCCAGTGCCTCCATGGCGCGCTGTAATTGCAGCAGGGTGAAGGCATCGGCCATCAGCTCGAAAACTACAGGCCGGTATTTGATCTTGGCTCTCAGCCGGGCGATGCCGGTGGCGAGGATGCGGCGGTGATCGGCAAACATGGGTGTGCCGAAATTGATCCGGGGTTCGCCCTGGGCTTCCTCGACCAATCCCGCCTCATAGAGCAATTCGTAGCGCTGCAGGGTGAGTTCCTCGTTCCAGCCGCCACCGTCGAGGCCGAAGGTGAAATCGGCACGCAAATGGCGCTGGCTTTTGCAGGCTGGATCGGAGTCCGCCCATGCGCGCAGCCTGTCGATGATGGTGTCCAGAACTGCTGGCCGGCCCTGACGGTGGTCCTCCCACGGAAAATATTCGTACCAGCCATGCCACAGGGGGCGTCCATTGCCGGACGATTCCTGCTCCCGAACCAGCCCGAGATAACCGATCGAAATGGTTCTGCCGCCCGGAATGTCGTTGTTCCGGTCGCGGTCGGCGAAGGTGTAGAGTTGCTCGAGATAACCGACGGGGTGATGCGTCTGTTCGTGGATCCATTCCCGCAGCCCGCTCTGAAGCGTTCTGTGCCCGAATTCGAACGGCCCTGAAGGAAGGGCAGCGCCCGCCCGCACGGTCATTACCCGCGGCTCATCTCCGGTAATGGCGGTGACGACGGCAATGAGTTCGGCATGGGCAAGCCCGATGGTCACGGCGACTCCTGTTGCAGGTTGCGATTTCAACCTTCTTTGGCACAGGAAGAGCGGTTCGCCAACAAGCGGACCAAAAGTGCTGCCGGTATTCGCGTAAATCCTAAAATAATGTCCTGTTAGACGAAAGGACGAATTCCTGTGGTTAGTCGCGTATATTTTGTTATGTTATAAAAATGTTATAAGCATTCTAATAGTGTAGAAAGCCGATGTTGGAAGATATATCTCTAGAAGAGACGCTTATTGGCTATTATACGTGGAATATCGGACAGAATCTGGTTTATCTGGATGCTGTGGCCGCTCGTGTGCGGGATTTTTCCTTCGATGAGGCGTCCGGCGGCATTCCGGTGGAAGCGTTCATTGCCCAGGTCGAGATTAACGCTCGGGCGAGGGTGGCAAGGGCGGTCCATAATTCGCTGACGCGCGGTGAGTTTTATGACCAGGAGTACCGGATCGGGCTGAGGTCCGGCGGCTTTCGCTGGTTGCGGACGACAGGCAGGGTGATCCATGACTGCGACGGCGTTCCGATGATGGCAATGGGCACGGTGCGCGAGGTTGCCGCCCGCAAGGTCTTGTTGATGTAATCCCCGCCCCCCGGCGGCGAATTCATATTTTATTGTTTTGATGTTTCGGTGACATGATCCGGCAGGTCGCAGCTTTGCTTTTTCAGATCACGCTGGTCGTGAGCCTCGGTGTCGCGGGCATCCGTATCGCCTCGCTCGTGAACGGCGAGGCCGGATATGCGACGGCAGGCCTTGCCGCCAACACGGAAATGCTGTGGACGACCTCACCGGTGCGGGTCGATCCTCGTCGCCAAAACTATGAACGCATCCCGACGCCGCCCGATCTCTATCCCCTCAAAATGCATGCGGATCAGCGCCTGCGCGTGGTTGCCAGCAACCGCTTCACTTTCAAGGGGCAGGAATTCCGGCTGGCGGGCGTGGAGGAAGTCGACCGCAACCGGGTCTGCACGGGTTCCGATGGCCGCCGTTATGCCTGCGGCCTGAACGCTTTCAAGGCACTGGAGAACCGGTTGCGCGGGAGATATCTCGAATGCCGCGTGGTGGAGGAGGGTGCCGCTGCCCGTTCTGTCGAATGCCGGATCAACGGACAGGATGTGCGGGCGTTATTGCAATAGGCGATCGAGAGGGGTTGCCACAAGGTGGGTGAAAGTGATTGCCTGAAAACGAGATTTGCAGGTTCTGGGAAATTTGGTGGAGCTAAGCGGGATCGAACCGCTGACCTCTTGCATGCCATGCAAGCGCTCTCCCAGCTGAGCTATAGCCCCATAAGGGTTCCGGCATTTCTTCCGGTTCCGGGAACCGAAGCGGCTGTTGTTCCGTTCGGTGGCGGCTTACTACTTCGGCTAATCGAAGAGTGCAAGCACAAAAAACAGCCCGGCTTCATTTTTTTGTCGCCGGGCTGATTTATTCAATAGGATCAAGCTTCTTCGTCGTCGCCCGTTACGCCTATGATGCCGGACATGTCGTCATCATCATCGTCTTCGTCGGCTTCGAGGAAGGTGTCGTCATCGTCGTCGATTTCCACGTCGTCGTCGTCGCCCATATCCGGGATCTCGTCGCCGCTGTTGTCTCCGTCGGCGTCTTCCAGCGATACGAGTTCGACTTCCGTGTTTTCGGTATCGACTTCCGCCACTTCCTCTTCTTCAGCCTGCTCCATCTTGGCCTGGGCGGTGCTTTCCTCAAAGAAGGAGAGCGGCCAGGACTTGCCGGTATAGGGAGAAACGACCGGGTCGCGGTTCAGATCGTAGAACTTCTTGCCGGTATCGGGGTCGGTGCGCTTGGTACCAAGTTCCGCTTTTGCCACTGTCTAAGCCTCAAATTGTCGAATGAGTTTCGGTGTGTACGCCGTAAAACCGGCATAGACGGTAAAATTTCTAGCCGGTCCCCTTAATCGTTGCGGTCTTTCGTGTCAAAGACAAACTTCGGATGTCGTCTTCCCTTGCCGCAAGCTGTATGCGGGGATGCTCATAAATATCGGGAAACATCCCGTACTCCATATTGTATCAATGACCAATGCACAGGCAGAAAGCTTCATGACCTTCACGATCGCCATAGACGGGCCGGCTGCGGCGGGCAAAGGCACCTTGTCACGCAAGATTGCGCAGACCTATGGTTTCCATCATCTCGATACCGGGCTGACCTACAGGGCGACGGCCAAGGCGCTTCTTGATGCCGGCCTGCCGCTCGATGATGAGGCCATCGCTGAAAAAGTGGCGCTGGAACTCGATCTTGCCGGCCTCGACCGCTCTGTCCTTTCCCGGCACGATATCGGCGAAGCGGCTTCGAAGATTGCGGTCATGACGCCGGTAAGGCGGGCGCTGGTCAAGGCGCAGCAGCGTTTTGCGTTAAAGGAGCCGGGCACGGTTCTGGATGGCCGTGATATCGGGACGGTGGTGTGCCCGGATGCGCCGGTGAAGCTTTACGTTACCGCTTCGCCCGACGTCAGGGCGCGGCGGCGTTATGATGAAATCCTCGCCAATGGCAGCGTTGCGGATTATCATGCCATTTTCGCTGAAGTGAAAAAACGCGACGAGCGCGACATGGGCCGCGCCGACAGCCCGTTGAAGCCGGCTGAAGACGCGCACTTGCTAGATACGTCGGAAATGAGTATAGAGGCGGCGTTTCAGGCCGCGCGGACGATCATCGACGCCGCCCTGGAGAGATAGGTTTCTCGCGGAACGGCTTTCTGCCGTCTGCGTTTAGTCCGGAATTGCCCGAAGACATGTCCTTGCGCCGGAAAGCCTTTTAAAAGGCGGGCATGGGGTCGGGTATCAACAACACTAGCCCACCGGCGCTTTTGTATTCGCCATTGCGCGGATGCAATCAGGAGATTTCATGTCAGTATCTACCCCCACGCGCGAAGATTTCGCAGCGCTTCTCGAAGAATCCTTTGCCTCCAACGATCTTGCCGAAGGCTATGTTGCCAAGGGTATCGTAACGGCAATCGAGAAGGACGTTGCCATCGTCGACGTCGGCCTCAAGGTTGAAGGCCGCGTACCGTTGAAGGAATTCGGCGCGAAGTCCAAGGACGGCACGCTGAAGGTCGGCGACGAAGTCGAAGTTTACGTCGAGCGCATCGAAAACGCTCTCGGCGAAGCCGTTCTGTCGCGCGAGAAGGCTCGCCGCGAAGAAAGCTGGGTCAAGCTCGAAGCCAAGTTCGAAGCTGGCGAGCGCGTCGAAGGCGTTATCTTCAACCAAGTCAAGGGTGGTTTCACCGTCGATCTGGACGGCGCTGTTGCCTTCCTTCCGCGTTCGCAGGTCGACATCCGTCCGATCCGCGACGTTACCCCGCTGATGCACAACCCGCAGCCCTTCGAAATCCTCAAGATGGACAAGCGTCGCGGCAACATCGTTGTTTCGCGCCGTACGGTTCTCGAAGAGTCGCGTGCCGAGCAGCGTTCTGAAATCGTTCAGAACCTCGAAGAAGGCCAGGTTGTTGACGGCGTTGTCAAGAACATCACCGATTACGGTGCGTTCGTTGACCTCGGCGGCATCGACGGCCTGCTGCACGTTACCGACATGGCATGGCGCCGCGTCAACCATCCTTCGGAAATCCTCAACATTGGCCAGCAGGTCAAGGTTCAGATCATCCGCATCAACCAGGAAACCCACCGTATCTCGCTCGGCATGAAGCAGCTCGAGTCCGATCCGTGGGATGGCATCTCCGCCAAGTACCCGGTTGGCAAGAAGATCTCCGGTACGGTCACGAACATCACCGACTACGGTGCATTCGTCGAGCTGGAGCCGGGCATCGAAGGCCTGATCCACATTTCCGAAATGTCCTGGACCAAGAAGAACGTACATCCCGGCAAGATCCTGTCCACGAGCCAGGAAGTCGACGTTGTCGTTCTCGAAGTCGATCCGTCCAAGCGCCGTATCTCGCTCGGCCTCAAGCAGACGCTGGAAAACCCGTGGCAGGCATTTGCCTACAGCCATCCGGCCGGCACTGAAGTTGAGGGCGAAGTCAAGAACAAGACTGAATTCGGTCTGTTCATCGGCCTCGAAGGCGATGTCGACGGCATGGTTCACCTGTCGGATCTCGACTGGAACCGTCCGGGCGAGCAGGTCATCGAAGAATACAACAAGGGTGACGTCGTCAAGGCTGTCGTTCTTGACGTTGACGTCGAGAAGGAACGCATCTCGCTCGGCATCAAGCAGCTCGGCAAGGATTCCGTCGGCGAAGCTGCGACATCCGGCGATTTGCGCAAGAACGCCGTTGTTTCGTGCGAAGTCATCGCCGTCAACGACGGTGGCGTGGAAGTGAAGCTCGTCAACCACGAGGACATCACCTCCTTCATCCGCCGCAACGATCTCGCACGCGATCGCGACGATCAGCGTCCGGAGCGCTTCTCGGTCGGTCAGGTTTTCGACGCCCGCGTCGTCAACTTCTCCAAGAAGGACCGCAAGGTCATGCTTTCGATCAAGGCGCTGGAAATCGCTGAAGAGAAGGAAGCCGTCGCACAGTTCGGTTCGTCCGACTCGGGCGCTTCGCTCGGCGACATCCTCGGCGCGGCTCTGAAGAACCGCGGCGAATAATCGCTTCGATCCTTTGAAAATGAAGAACCCGCCGGAATTTCCGGCGGGTTTTTTATTGGGTTTATTGTCCGCGTCAGGAATGGAAGAGCGACGCGGTGCTCAGAGCATGCCGCTCATCCGCAGATAATAGTTTTCAGCGCTGTCATCGGAAGCTGCTTCCAGCTCGTCGGTCTCGTCGTTGGCGGCGACACGTTCTTCGGCTTCGTCCTGAGCGCCAGGATTTTCATCCTCCGGTTCGCCTTCCGCCTCCTCCTCGGAAAACGGCCCGCTTCCGCGATGCGGACTTTCCGATTCGTGATCGTCTTCCGCCGGGGGATAGGCGACAAGTGGTAGCGGCGTGCCTTCTTTCGCAAGAGCCGCCGCGATCAGCGATTGCGACGTCGATTGTTCGAGCATCGCCATTCTGGCTTCCGGATCAATGGCGGCGCGGGGAAGGGGCTGGGCTTCGGGCCTATTGGCGATTGTTTCCGTTTCCTCGCCGGACGGGCGGGCGGCGGCCGTTGCCGAAGCGTTTTTTTCGGCAGGCTGTTCTTCCGGCTGCTGTGGCGGAATGCCCGGTGGAGTGGCGGCGGGCTGGGGCGTGGCTGTTGCCCTGGCAGGAAGTTTGCCGGTCAGGGCGGCAAGCAGCAGGTTTTCCATATCCCGGGCATCGCCTGCAGGCTGGCCGGATGGCTGGAGCAGGGCCGCCCGTGCGTCCTTCTGTTCGGCCTTCACCACGTCCCGAAGCGGCAAGGCAGGGCGCGCTTCGACATTTTCTGCCCGTGGGGATTTTGCCGAATGGGTCTCCGCCGGTGCGGTCCCTTCCTTTGCCATGGTTCCCGTTTGCAGTTGAGGCGGACGTGCCGCGCTTTCGGCCTTTCCGTCCGCTCTTGCCGCTTCGGGTGAAGAATCGGGCAGGTCGGCGGGTGAGGCAGGAAGATTGCTCCGCAGGTCCGGCAATGCGGCCTGTGCCGTGGCCATGGCTTTTACCGCCGCGGCACCAAGGGCCGGCAGGCCGATGAATTGGGACAGGAGCCTGCCGGTTGTCTGCGCATTTGACAGTTGCGCAGCCGTAGCTGCATTCGGGCGGCTTTCCGCGTTCTGGCCTTGGGGTGTCTGGGCCTTCGGTTGTGGCGGCTGCGCGGGTGTTGGATTGGCCGAATTATTCTGCTGATAGGAAGAGACGACCGCCTTTGCGGCAAGATCCATTCCCTTGTAGCGGGAAAGCTCGATCAGAAGTGCAAGGCGTGCGGCATCCGGTCCCGTTGGCTGTTTCAGGATTTCGGCCAGCATTGAAAGGCTCAATCCCTGCAGGACCTTTGCGACCTGCTGCTCCAGTGCCAGACGCTGCGGGGCGGGCAAGGCGCGAATGGCGTCCGTCAGGCGCACCACGTAGGCCTGAATGGCTTCGCCGTCCTGCCTTGGCAGATTCATCAGCTTGCCGAGCGTTTCCGCCAGAATGGCGGTGCTGCGGGAAAGCTGAAATTCGCTGGCGAGAGAGGCGATCGCGGCTCTGGCAAAAAGACTGCTGCCATTGCCAGAAGCAGCATTGCTTGCCTGTGGCTGCGCGACCTCTTTCTGCTGCCCGCGCGGTGTCGGTGTGGCTGAGGCTCCATAGGCGGCATCGGCGGCCGGAATTTTCGGTACAGGCGGTAACATGCTGCGCTCCGTTCCTATCGATTACCGCCGCTGGCTGCGAAAGGGCCCTCCTGGCTCTCTGATCCGCATTTGGCTGTATGTTGAAAGATTGCCGCGCCGGTGATGTACAGGTGTCATCTCGCCCGCTCATGCGGGAGCGCCGTGCGCGCCACCGGCCCGAATGCCAGCTGTTGTCGGAGCACACAGAATCATCAAGCCGAAGCTTGACCTGCAGATATTAAGATTTGGCTAACCACGGGCAGTGCCGTTCACTGGCATCGTCAGGGAGAAACGCCGATGAACATGCGGTAAAGCCCGTTATCGTCGGAATTGACCGATGAAATGTGATCCGGGTCGCTGACCGTCTGATCCAGAGCCTCCGGCGGCATCGCATCGAGCCAGCTCGCCTTTGGAAAGCTTCTCTCCGGACGGATATCTTCAGGGGTGATGAGGTTATCTTCCTCGACCGGCGCGACAAAAACAACGTCATCCGGGACAAGCGACGGGGCAGCCATGGAGAGCAGCGTCTGCGCCGCATTCTGTTCGGCATCGTGACTGGCGGTGCCGGATATGCCTGAAATATCGGACATGTCTGAACTCACATCATGTTTCGCTCAAGTGACTATGGGAAGCAGCAATCATGCCGCCTTTTTCTTCAGCAGTTCATAAAGGCCATTGTCGTCGATCGAGATCGGCAGAATGGTGTCTCGGGCATCCTCGATAACGGCCTGCGCATCGAGCAGTTTTTCGGCGTCGTCTTCCGCTTCAGCTGGCGACGCAGGTGCATCCTTGCCTGCAGCTTCGTTATCGTTTTCAGGAGGAGCAGGTTCAGCGGCCGGCGTGGCGGCAAGTACGGAAATCAGGGCCATTTCCGAAGAAATATCGACTGGACCCTGCCCGCCTGCTGCGTCCGTTTTTTCATCGGCGGATGCGTCCAGATGTTCTTTGACGACATCCTGCAATTCCTGCACATCTTCAAGCTTGCCCTGCGCATCGCGGGTCTGGATATCCTGTTCCCGCTCGGCGGCAACTTCCGCATCGTTGATCTCGCCGATGCGATTTTTCCCGCGCTCAGCCTGCAATTCTTCCTTGCTCTTCGGGTCTGCGACATCCTCCAGGCGCTGGATGACCTTCAGCGTCTCCCGTGTCATGAAGCGCGTACCCTGCGCCTGCTCGTTCAGCGCATCCTTGACGGCGCGCGCGGCATCGCCATAAGGGTTGGCGATGGCGGCGATCATCTGTTGTGCCGAAACGCCGAGTTCCTTGAGACCCGTGGATTCTTCCAGATCATCGACGGTTCGGGGCAGGGTGGCGCGGGCCGCCATGATGGCCTTCGACAGCTGCTCGCCGAAATCCTCTTCCTTGCCTGACAGGCCGGCGCCTGCGGCGATACGTGCGGCAAGGGCGGCCATGGGATCTGTCTTGGCGCCGACGCCGTTGTTCAGTACGTCCAGGACCTGCGCTTCCGAGACACCGAAGGATGTCAGGGAAATCTTCGTGGCTTTTCCCTGTGCATCGGTTTTTTCGAAATTTTCGGTCAGGGTCAGCGCGTCCTGAAGCCTCTGCGCGAAAGAGGTGTTCGATTCATTGGCTTCCTGGGTGATGCCGAGGGCGGAGGAGAAGCGGGAAACAAGCGAGGCGAAGGGATCCGCGTCCGGCTTCATGATGCCGAACAGATAGGCGCTTATCTTTTCATTGGCGACACGCTGGCTTTCGTCCGGCTGCGGCTGCGTCTTGACCGCGTCATCCTTTTGGGTGCCGTTTGCCTTTTCCTGCTCTTCGCGCTGGCGTTCCTCGATGGTCTCGACCATCGACCGCATGATGTCGCTGACTGCAATGCCTGCCGTCTGCTGTAGCGGAGTAATCATCTGGAAAGTCCCCGGCCGCCCAAAGTTGCGGCCGAGAATAGGCAGTTCTGGTAAATCAGTGCTTAAACAATCTGCGCGAACGCTCAGCTATGGGCGAAAATATCCGTTTCTTCCCAGCCGAGGAGGTCGAGCTTCGCGCGGGTCGGCAGAAAGGCGAAACAGGCATCGGCGTGATCGAGGCGGCCGTCGCGGATAAGGCGGGCTGTCAGCTTGTCGCGCAGCGCATGCAGGTAAAGCACGTCGGAGGCGGCATATTCAAGCTGCGCGGGCGACAGGGTTTCCGCTGCCCAGTCCGATGATTGCTGCGCTTTGGAAATATCAATTTCCAGCATTTCCTTCAGATTGTCCTTCAGCCCATGCCGGTCCGTATAGGTGCGGGTCAGGCGCGAGGCGATCTTGGTGCAGAAAACCGGCGTGGTCGTCACACCGAAGGTGTGGAACAGAACGGCGATGTCAAAACGGCCATAATGAAAGATCTTCTGGCGGGCGGGATCGGCAAGCATCCGGACGAGGTTCGGCGCCTCCTTCTGGCCGGCGGCGATGCGGATGACGTCTGCCGTGCCGTCGCCCGGCGAAAGCTGGACGACGCAGAGGCGGTCACGGCGCGGCACCAGTCCCAGCGTTTCCGTGTCGATGGCGATGGCGCCGGTATAACGTGCGGCATCTTCGGCGGAAATATCGCCTTCGTGGTAACGGATGGGTGCGGCCATGTCTTGCTCCAGGAATTTCCAGTTCGTTGCTCCGGCTATAACGGAAAGAGCGGTCGGACGATACCGTTTTATAGGCCCGTCCAAGGTCCTTCGCGCGCCTCTTGGCACTTGCCTTTGCGAAAGTCCCCGGGTTAGGTTCGGGAAATCCTTTTCTTCCAGATTGCATGAAATTCCCGATGACAAAGAAAATCTATCTCGCCGGACCGGAAGTTTTCCTCCCGAACGCGCGTGAAATGCTTGATCTCAAGGCCGCGCTTGCGCGGGAAGCCGGTTTTGTGCCGCTATCGCCGGGTGATTTACAAATCCCTCCGGCGGATACGAAGATTGGCCACGGTTGCAACATCAATGCCATCGATGAGCAGATGATGCTGGAAGCGGATGCGGTGATCGCCAATCTAACACCGTTCCGTGGTATCGCCGCCGATACGGGAACGAGCTACGAACTTGGGTTCATGTGCGCGCTGGGCAAGCCGGTTTTCGCCTATACCAATGTCGCGGCCAATCATTTCACCCGCATCAAGGCGCATTACGGCGGTATTGCCGCAATTGACGAAACCGGCCGGTATCGCGGGCCGGACGGGCTGTCGATCGAGAATTTCGACATGGTCGACAATCTCATGCTGCATGGCGGAATCGTGCGGCGCGGCGGCGTCATCATCGTCGGCAACGCATCCGGGGAGGCGCTGTATACGGATCTGGACGCCTACAGGCGCTGCCTCGCTGTGGCCGCCGAAAAATTATTGACAGAGACTGACCCTGACAGAAAAAATCTAGCGGAGACATCATCATGAGCGGTACCATCCTCATCACCGGCGCTACATCCGGTTTCGGACAGGCCACGGCGCAGCGCTTCATCAAGGAAGGCTGGAAAGTCATCGGCACCGGCCGGCGGGCCGAACGGCTGGAAGCATCGGCGAAGGAACTCGGCTCCGCCTTTCATGGTGTCGCTTTCGACATCACAGATGAAGATGCGACACAAAAGGCGCTTGCGGCGCTGCCGGAGGGTTTCCGGGACATCGACATCCTCGTCAACAATGCCGGCCTGGCGCTCGGTACGGCGCCTGCGCCGCAGGTGCCGCTGAAAGACTGGCAGACCATGGTGAACACCAACATCACCGGCCTCCTGAACATCACCCACCAGCTTTTGCCGACCCTGATCGACCGCAGGGGCATTGTCGTCAATCTTTCATCGGTGGCTGCGCATTGGCCCTATGCTGGAGGCAATGTCTATGCCGGCACAAAGGCCTTCCTGCGGCAGTTCTCGCTCGGTCTTCGCTCAGACCTGCATGGCAAGGGCGTACGGGTTACCTCCATCGAACCCGGCATGTGCGAAACCGAATTCACGCTGGTGCGAACCGGCGGCAACCAGGATGCCTCGGACAATCTCTATAAGGGCGTCAACCCGATCACGGCCGAAGATATCGCCAATACGATCTATTGGGTCGCCTCGCAGCCCAAGCATATCAACATCAACAGCCTCGAACTCATGCCGGTCAACCAGTCCTTTGCCGGTTTTCAGGTCTACCGGGAAAGCTGATTTCTCAGTGTATTCCGGGGAGTGCTGAAAAACAGAGCAGGATTTTTCGAGCTATGCAGAAATGCAATGCTGCATTGCGAGACTCGCTCTGTTAAAAAGCGCGGAAGTCGCTATATTCAAATCATCGAAGCGACGCACTCCTCCTCCCAGCGTCGCTCGATGTGGATCGGTGGCACTCCTCCTCCCAGTCGCCGATCAAGTTTGAAGCCTGCCGCACCTCCTCCCGCGGCAGGCTTTTTCCTTTTCTGGGCCTCATTTCCGAAGAGTCTCATCCGCGAGCTTCCGCGCGCCGGCTATGTGCCGACGGTGCTTTTGCATCTTCCCCCATGGATTTCCGGGGGATTTCGGATTTCTCCGTCAAGGCGACGAGTGCGGAAATCGGACGCGTGTCGATCACGATTTCGTTATGTCTAGATGAATATGCACAGTTTTGTGGCGGTGGGCGGTGCTGGCCCATTGCTTAGCCTCCGGCCTGTGTTTAAGCATGGGCAAAAGAACGCTTGG
Organism: Agrobacterium sp. GW821-FHT14E08; assembly: GCF_058803865.1. NCBI lineage: Bacteria > Pseudomonadati > Pseudomonadota > Alphaproteobacteria > Hyphomicrobiales > Rhizobiaceae > Agrobacterium > Agrobacterium sp. GW821-FHT14E08. Next base: position 204,801 of record NZ_JBXAPJ010000007.1, read on the forward strand.
GAGGTTGCCGGCACGCTTGTGCCTGTGCGCCCGAAAGCGGCGGGGAGAGAATGACAGACTTTCAAGAGGCGCTGAAGCGGTTTCAGCCGATCGCGGTTTCATCGATCGCTGAAGACGAACTAAGGTTGCGACTACGCGGCCTGCAAGCGCGAATGATCCAGCAGAACATCAAGGCGGTCTGGCTCGATGCATCATCGTCGCTGACCTATTATACCGGCCTGTCGCTCGGTCTTTCCGAACGGATTCACGGCGCCCTGGTGCCGGCCGAAGGCGCGCCGGTCTATGTCAGCCCGACCTTCGAGGAGCCGAAGCTTCAGACCCTGATCCGTATCCCGGGTGAGGTCGTCGTCTGGGAAGAGGATGAAAATCCCTTCGACCTGATGACGACGCGTATCGACACACTTTCCTGTTCCGGCCATCTTGTCGCTATCGATCCAGCCACACCTTTTGTTTTTGCTTCGGCTTTGATGCAGCGTCTGGAAGGACGGATCATTTCCGCCCAGCCGCTGATCGTCGCCCAGCGGCAGGTCAAGTCCGCCGCCGAAATCGCCCTCATCCAGACCGCCATGGATGCAAGCTACGGCGTGCAGAAGGCTGTGTTCGAGGGGCTGCGTCCGGGCGTTTCCACCACCGAAGTGGCTGATTTCGTTAACGCTGCCCATATTGCGCTTGGCCTGAAGCCGCTTTTCGTGGCGGTGCAGTTCGGCGAGGCGACGGCCTATCCGCATGGCGTGCCCTATGCGCAGACGCTGAATGAAGGCGACATGGTGCTGGTCGATCTCGGCGCCATTCTTCACGGCTATCGTTCGGATATCACCCGCACCTATGTTTTCGGCCAGCCGACGGATCGGCAGCGCTTTCTCTGGAACGCCGAACGCGATGCCCAGGCTGCGGCCTTTAACGCGGCTAAGGTCGGCGCTGCCTGTTCGGATGTGGACAAGGCCGCGCGCGACAGTCTGAAGGCGGCCGGTTTCGGCCCGGATTATCAGCTTCCCGGACTGCCGCACCGCACCGGCCACGGGCTCGGGCTGGATATTCACGAAGAACCCTATATCGTTGCAGGAAATGCCACAGCGCTTGAGCCGGGCATGTGCTTTTCCATCGAGCCGATGCTTTGCGTTTATGGGGAATGCGGCGTCCGTCTCGAGGACATTGTTTATATGACGGAGGCTGGGCCACGCTGGTTCTGCCCTCCGGAGAAGAACCTCGACCGGCTGTTTCAGCCGGTCGCCGGGTAATTGGTCGGGAGGCAAAGGACCGAACAGCGACACGGGGTTCCCGCGTCGCTGCTGACCAGAAGAGGTAGGCCCCCGGACGGGGCCGCAGGAACTCAGAAAAAGAGGGAAAGGACCACCAGATGAAAACGCTGACCCGCAGTTTGCTTATCGCCTCTGCGCTTGCGATTACTTCCGCCGTGCCTGCCATGGCGAAGACCTTCGTTTATTGCTCCGAGGCGTCGCCGGAAGGCTTCGATCCGTCGCCCTACACCGCCGGCGGCACCTTCGATGCCTCCGCGCATCCGGTCTACAACCGTCTGACCGAGTTCAAGAAGGGCACGACCGAAGTTGAGCCGGGCCTTGCTGAAAAATGGGATGTTTCGAGCGATGGCCTCGAATACACCTTCCACCTGCGCAAGGGTGTGAAGTTCCACTCCAACGACAAGTTCACGCCGAGCCGCGATTTCAACGCCGATGATGTGATCTTCAGCTACAACCGCCAGGGCGACGCGAAGAACCCGTGGAACCAGTATATCGCAGGCATCACCTACGAATATTACAACTCCATGGAAATGCCGTCGCTGATCAAGGAAATCGTCAAGGTTGACGATTACACCGTCAAGTTCGTGCTGACGCGCCCGGAAGCGCCGTTCCTCGCCAACATCGCCATGCCTTTCGCTTCGATCGTGTCGAAGGAATATGCCGATACGCTCGACAAGGCCGGCACCAAGGAAGACTTCAACAACCTGCCGATCGGCACGGGTCCGTTCAAGTTCGTCGCCTATCAGAAGGACGCGGTCATCCGCTACCAGAAGAATGCTGACTACTGGGGTGACGCGCCGAAGATCGACGATCTGATCTTCGCAATCACGCCGGATGCCGCCGTTCGCCTGCAGAAGCTGAAGGCCGGCGAATGCCACCTGATGCCGTACCCGGCCCCTGCTGACCTTGCCGCCATCCGCGCCGACAAGAACCTCAAGCTCGATGAACAGCCGGGCCTGAACGTTGCCTACTTCGCCTACAACACCACTGTTGCACCTTTCGACAAGCCGGAAGTGCGCAAGGCGCTGAACATGGCGATGAACAAGCAGGCGATCATTGACGCCGTGTTCCAGGGTGCAGGCCAGGTTGCCAAGAACCCGATCCCGCCGACCATGTGGTCCTACAACGACAGCATCAAGGACGATGCCTACGATCCGGAAGCTGCCAAGAAGGCTCTCGAAGCCGCTGGCGTCAAGGATCTGTCGATGAAGATCTGGGCAATGCCGGTGCAGCGCCCCTACATGCCGAACGCCCGCCGCACGGCCGAGCTGATCCAGTCGGATTTCGCGAAGGTCGGTGTCAAGGCCGAGATCGTCTCCTTCGAATGGGGTGAATACCTCAAGAAGTCGACCGAAGTGAACCGTGACGGTTCCGTCATCCTCGGCTGGACCGGCGACAACGGTGACCCGGACAACTTCATGGGTGTTCTGCTCTCCTGCGCCGCAACCGGCGAAGGCGGTGCAAACCGTGCTCAGTGGTGCAACAAGGAGTTCTCCGAGCTGCTGTCCAAGGCAAAGCAGACCACTGATGTTGCCGAGCGCACCAAGCTTTATGAGCAGGCGCAGGTGATCTTCAAGGAACAGGCTCCGTGGGCGACGCTTGCGCACTCCACGCAGTTCGTTCCGATGTCTGCCAAGGTTTCCGGCTTCACCATGAGCCCGCTTGGCGACTTCACCTTCGAATCCGTCGACATCGCGGAGTAATCCCAAGTAACAGGACGCGCGGAAGAACTCGGTTCTTCCGCGCGTCTTTTCAGGAAAAAACCATGATCCGGTTCATTTTCGGCAAACTTCTCTATCTCGTTCCGACATTTCTCGGGATTACCATTGTCGCCTTTGCCTTCGTTCGCGTCCTGCCGGGAGATCCTGTGCTGTTGATGGCGGGTGAGCGCGGCATTTCACCCGAACGGCATGCGCAGCTTGCCGAGCAGCTCGGCTTCAGCCAGCCAATCTGGCAGCAATATCTCCATTTTCTCGGGCGGCTGCTTCAGGGTGATCTCGGCAATTCGCTGGTCACCAAGAAACCCGTTCTGACCGAGTTCCTGTCGCTCTTCCCCGCGACGGTCGAGCTTGGCCTCGTCGCCATCATCATCGCAACGCTGATCGGTGTGCCGGTGGGCGTCATCGCCGCCATCCGCCGTGGCTCCTGGTTCGACCAGATTTCCATGACGACCGCGCTGGTGGGCTTCTCCATGCCGATCTTCTGGTGGGGCCTGCTGCTCATCATCATGTTTTCCGGCATCCTGCAATGGACGCCGGTGTCGGGCCGCATCTCGCTGATGTATTTCTTCCCCTCCGTCACTGGTTTCATGCTGATCGACAGCCTGATTTCTGGGCAGAAGGGCGCCTTCGCCTCGGCCTTGTCGCATCTCATCCTGCCGTCGGTGGTGCTTGCCACCATTCCGCTTGCGGTCATTGCGCGCCAGACGCGCTCGGCAATGCTGGAGGTTCTGAGTGAGGATTACGTGCGCACCGCGCGTGCCAAGGGCATGTCGCCCTCCCGCGTCGTCGGTATCCATGCGCTGCGTAACGCCATGATCCCGGTCATCACCACCATCGGCCTGCAGATCGGCGTGCTGATGGCGGGCGCGATCCTGACCGAAACCATCTTTTCCTGGCCGGGTATCGGCAAGTGGATGATCGATTCCATCTCTCGTCGCGACTATCCCGTCGTGCAGAGCGGCCTGCTTCTGATTGCGGGTCTGGTAATGGTCGTCAACCTGCTCGTCGATTTGACCTATGGCCTCATCAATCCGAGGATCCGTCACAAATGAGCGATGTGACCACCACCCCCGGCGTCCGTCTTTCGGACGCCGCCATCCGCCGCCGGATGATCGCCGATTTCTGGTTCTACTTCCGCCAGAACCGTGGCGCCGTCATCGGTCTCGCCGTCTTCCTTCTTCTGGTGCTGGTGGCGGTTTTTGCGCCGCTCATCGCGCCGCATGATCCGACGCAGCAATATCGCGACGCTCTGCTCGTTCCGCCCGTATGGCAGGATGGCGGCCGCGCCGGCTTCTTCTTCGGCACCGATGCGGTCGGTCGCGACATGCTGTCCCGGCTGATCTACGGTGCGCAATATTCGCTGTTCATCGGCGTTGTCGTCGTCTCCATCGCCCTTGTCGGCGGCATCGTCATCGGTCTCGTCGCCGGTTTCTTCGGCGGCTGGGTCGATACCGTCATCATGCGCGTGATGGACGTCATCCTGGCGTTTCCGTCGCTGCTTCTGGCGCTGGTGCTGGTCGCGATCCTGGGGCCTGGTCTCACCAATGCCATGATCGCCATCGCCATCGTTTACCAGCCGCATTTCGCGCGTCTGACGCGTGCGGCTGTCATGAGCGAGTTGCGCCGTGAATATGTCACGGCCGCCCGTGTGGCGGGTGCCGGCAATTTCCGGCTGATGTTCAAGACCATCCTGCCGAACTGCCTTGCGCCGCTGATCGTGCAGGCGACGCTTTCCTTCTCGTCCGCCGTTCTTGATGCGGCGGCTCTCGGCTTCCTCGGCATGGGCGCGCAGCCGCCCGCGTCCGAATGGGGCACGATGCTGGCCGAAGCCCGCGAGTTCATCCTGCGCGCCTGGTGGGTCGTTACCCTTCCTGGCCTGACGATCCTCGTATCGGTGCTCGCCATCAACCTGATGGGCGACGGGCTGCGCGATGCGCTCGATCCCAAACTGAAGCGGAGCTGACCGATGAGCCTGCTGAAAATCAAGAACCTCACCGTCAAGTTCGCCACGGCCACCGGCGCTTTCACGGCCGTCAACGGCATCGACGTGTCCGTGGACAAGCACGAAGTGCTCGCCATCGTCGGCGAATCCGGTTCGGGCAAGTCGGTATCCATGCTCGCCGTCATGGGGCTTCTGCCCGATACGGCGACAATCACTGCCGACGAGATGACCTTCGACGGCACGAACCTGCTGGCCATGACGCCGCAGGAGCGTCGCAAGCTGATCGGCCGCGAGATCACCATGATCTTCCAGGAGCCGGTCGCTTCGCTCAACCCGTCGTTCACGGTCGGTTTCCAGATCGAGGAGGTGCTGCGCCTCAATCTCGGCATGGGCCGGTCCGCCGCGCGTGCGCGGGCGCTCGAACTGTTCCGGGCCGTTGGTATTCCCGATCCGGAAACCAAGCTTAATGCCTATCCGCACCAGATGTCCGGTGGGCAGTGCCAGCGTGTGATGATCGCGATCGCAATCGCCTCCAAACCGCGTCTGCTGATCGCCGACGAGCCGACGACCGCGCTCGACGTGACGATCCAGAAACAGATCCTCGATCTGTTGATGAACCTGCAGGAAGAATATGGCATGGCGCTCATCCTCATCACCCATGACATGGGTGTTGTGGCGGAAACCGCAGACCGCGTCGTGGTGCAATATAAGGGCCGCAAGATGGAGGAGGCGGATGTCTTAAGCCTCTTCGAAGCCCCGCAGCATCCCTATACCAAGGCATTGCTTTCGGCCCTGCCGGAAAATGCGACCGGTGACCGCCTGCCCACGGTTTCCGATTTCTTCGGCAAGGAGGGCGTCCAATGAGCATCGTTGTCGAAGGCAAGGGCATTACCCGCCATTATCACGTTCCGGGCGGCCTGTTTGGCGGCGCCAAGACGGTTCAGGCGCTGAAGGGCATCGATTTCGCTGTCGAGCGTGGCAAGACGCTCGCCATCGTCGGAGAATCCGGTTCGGGCAAGTCGACGCTCGCGCGCATCATCGCGCTGATCGATCCGGCATCCGGCGGCGAACTGAAGATTGATGGCCAGCCGGTCGATATCGCCAAGCGTCGTCCCGGCACCGACATGCGCTCCAAGGTGCAGATGGTGTTCCAGAACCCCTATGGCAGCCTCAATCCGCGCCAGAAGGTGGGCGACGTGCTGATGGAACCTTTGGTCATCAACACGGGAATGCCGGCTTCCGAGCGTCGCGAGCGGGCTGAAGCCATGCTGGTGAAGGTGGGCCTGGGGCCGGAACACTTCAACCGCTATCCGCATATGTTCTCGGGCGGCCAGCGCCAGCGCATCGCGATTGCACGGGCGCTGATGCTCAATCCGGCACTTCTGGTGCTGGACGAACCGGTCTCGGCGCTCGATCTGTCGGTACAGGCGCAGGTGCTGAACCTGCTCAGGGATCTGCAGGAAGAGTTCGAACTCACCTACGTCTTCGTCAGCCACGATCTTTCCGTGGTCCGCTATATCGCCGATGACGTGATGGTCATCTCGAAGGGCGAGGCCGTGGAGCAGGGAACGCGCGAGGAACTGTTCGCCGATCCCAAACACGCCTATACACGCCAGCTTTTTGCAGCCACGCCGATCACGGATGTCGACGCCATCCGCGCCCGCGTGGAACGCCGTAAGGCGGCACGGCAGGCTGCGACGGCTTGAGTGATTTTTACCGGTGAGTAAAGTTGGGCAGGCCGGATTTCCGGCCTGTTCTTTTTTCAGGACTTCAAAAACCTGCCGATGGCCCCCAGCGCGCCATTTTCCCGAATATTGCGATAAGCGGCCTTCAGGGTTGAGACGAAGGTCTCGTTTTCAGGAAGGTCCTCGCCAAATGTGCGCCCGAAGGTGAGAAAACGGTCGACGACGGCATCGGGCGACATTGTCAGTTGGTCCGGGGCATCCCATTCCTTGAAAGCAGGATCGAGAATGGTGATCGGCTGACCCTTTTCATCCCTGTCCGCGCAGGACCTGATCCACAGGGCGACCGCGAAAACGACGGCCCTGCTTTCGGCCTTCTCTTCCAGCAATTCGCGTAAGGGGGCGAGAATGCGCAGCGGCACTTTCTGCGAAGCGTCGGAGGCGATCTGCATCGTCTTGTGTTGCAGGGAAGGGTTGGCGAAACGCTCCCTCAGGCCAGCCACGAATTCCGCGCCGTCGACGGCTGGGTCGAGTGTCCGGTCGATCTCGCGCCAGTAGGCATCGATGAAATCGCGCACGGGCGTTTCGGCCCAGGCATCGGCCACCGTCGCTAGGCCGGCGATCTGGCCGATGGCGGCGATGGCGCTGTGGGAACCGTTGAGCATTCTGAGCTTCATATGCTCATATGGTTCGACATTGCCGACAAATTCCACGCCCGATTTTTCGAGCGCCGGCCTTCCATGCGGAAAATTGTCCTCGATGACGAAGCGGAAATAGGGCTCGGCCACCACTGGCCATGCATCGCGCGCACCAAGTGCCGCGGATACCGCATCCCGATCCTTATCGGTGGTTGCGGGAACGATCCGGTCCACCATCGAGCAGGGGAAGGCAATATTGGTTTCGATGAATGTTCCCAGCTCCTTGTCCGCGAGGTTCGCAAATTCCAGCAGCAGCTTTCGCAGCACATGTCCGTTGGCCGGCAGGTTGTCGCAGGACAGAAGCGTCAGCGGCAGGGAGCCTTCAGCGCGCCTGCGCCTTGTGGCGGCAAGAATGAAACCGAAGATGGAACGCGGCCGGTCCGGATGTTCGAGATCATGGAGAATATCGGGATGATCGCGCAGCAGGCTTCGGGATGCGAGATTGGTCAGATAACCCTTCTCCGTCACCGTCAGCGTCACGATAAGGACGCGCGGATCGGAGAGCCGTTCCACCAGGCGTTCGGGGTCCTCAGGTGCGACGATGGTTTCGAGGATGGAGCCGATGATGCGCAGGCGCTCTCTTTCTCCGTCACGCAGGCAGAAGGTGTAGAGATTATCCTGCGGCTCTATGGCGTCGCGGGTGTCCGGGCTTCTGAGGGAGGCGGCGACAATGCCCCATTGCGTCTCGCCGCGGTTGAGGCAATCGTCGATGAAAACGGCCTGATGCGCGCGATGAAAGGCGCCGACGCCAAGATGCACGATGCCCGGTGTCGCGGTCTGGCGGTCATAGGCGGGTGTTGCGACGGATTGCGGCAGGCGAGGCAGGGCGGCAGCGGAAAGCCTGTCTGTCATCGATGCGACTTTCCCGTTCCGAATAAGAAATCCGTGGCATGGGCCACTGGAATTGCGGCGTCCGGGTTTTCGCCCATGATGTCAGTTCCTCCCGTTTTATCTGAATGGCGGTATTTTGAATGGATCAGGCGCGGGCCTCTTTGAGTATGCGTACCTGGCGCAACGTATTCTGCCGGCTGCGCTCGAGATGCCGCCAAAGGGCGTCGACGATCTGGGCCTTGCTGCCGGCGGCAATGGCATCGGCAATATTCTGGTGCTCCTCGACTGAGCGGGCATAGTCGCCGAGGATCGATACGAAAACCGTATGGGTCTGGTCGAGAATGCGCTCATGCGAACCGGAAATGACCGGAATGCGTGCGGCCGAAACCAGGTCGGTGTGAAAGCGGCGGTCGAAAAAAAGCGCCTTCGACAATTCGTCGAGGGTGGAGCCTTTGGCAAATTCGCGATGTTTTACGAGGCTTTGCAGAAGCTGCGCATGCAGCGCCTCGTCCAGTTGCCCGGCGTCGAAGGCCACTTCCACGGCACCTTTTTCCAGCAGCATTCTGGCGGCGTAGAGTTCCTCCACGTCCTCCACCGTAAAATCACGCACCACCATGCCGCGCCGGGAGGAATTGACCACCAGCCCGTCCGCCTCGAGTTTCAGGCAGGCTTCCTTGACCGGCGTGGGGCTGATGCCGAGATCGGCGGCAAGCTCATTGGGCAGCAGGCGCTCGCCGCCGCGCAATCTGCCGCTGACGATGCGTGCCCGCAATTCCTGATGCGCCTGTTCGGCGAGTGTGACTTTGACCAGCGTGTTCATGAAAACATCATCGCTCAGCTTTACGAGGCAGGCAATGGCCAAATATTAAAAATAAAAAATTTTTTATTTTACAATGGTCGTTTTTCCGTTAGCTCTATCGGTCATCGGAAGCTGGCTGCTGGAGGAGGGCGGTCTGGCGTTCCCCTGAAGGGCCTCCTGCGGTCAATGACTGCGGGGGTGAGGATTTTCCGGCGGCCAACCGTCGGGCTTCGATCAGAAAGGGGCATCCGTTTATTCCTCCTCAAAGGCCGCTCAAGCGTCGAGGAACTGACCGATCATGAAAATAACCGCTGTCGAACCTTTCATCCTGCATCTGCCGCTGACTTCGGAGTCGATTTCCGATTCCACCCACAGCATCACTCACTGGGGCGTCGTTGGCGCAAAAATCACCACCAGTGACGGTCTCGAGGGCTATGGGTTCACCGGCACCCATGCACATTTGCCATCCGACAGGCTGATCACATCCTGCATCAGCGATTGTTATGCGCCCCTGCTGGTGGGGGAGGACGCCTCCGACCATTCGCGGCTCTGGATGAAACTTGCCCGTTACCCCGCATTGCAATGGGTTGGCCGTGCAGGCATCACGCATCTGGCGCTGGCCGCGGTCGACGTGGCACTCTGGGATTTGAAGGCGAAAAAGGCGGGCGTGCCGCTCTGGCATTACCTGGGCGGCGCGCGCACGGCCGGGGTGGAAGCCTATAATACCGATATCGGCTGGCTTTCCTTCACGCTGGAGAAGCTGCTGGCGGGCAGCGCCAAGGCGGTGGAGGAAGATGGCTTCACCCGCCTGAAGCTCAAGGTCGGGCATGACGATCCCAATATCGACATTGCGCGTCTCGCCGCCGTCCGCAAACGCGTCGGCTCTTCCGTCAGGATTGCGATTGACGGCAATGGCAAGTGGGACCTGCCGACCTGCCAGCGCTTCTGCGCGGCGGCGAAAGATCTGGATATCTACTGGTTCGAGGAGCCGCTCTGGTATGACGATGTCACGAGCCATGCGCGGCTGGCGCAGAATACGTCCATTCCCATTGCGCTCGGGGAGCAGCTTTATACGGTGGATGCGTTCCGCTCATTCATCGATGCGGGTGCGGTTGCCTATGTCCAACCGGATGTGACCCGGCTCGGCGGCATCACCGAATATATCCAGGTCGCCGACCTTGCACTCGCCCATCGCCTGCCCGTCGTGCCGCATGCCGGCGAGATGAGCCAGGTGCATGTGCACCTGAGCTACTGGCATCCGGCCTCGACCATTCTCGAATATATTCCGTGGATCAAGGATCATTTCGAAGAACCGATCCATGTTCGCGACGGCGTTTACAAGCGGCCCGAGCTTCCGGGCGCCAGCACCACGCCTCTGGTCGAAAGCATTGTCCGCTATGGCAAGGCTGTGAAATGAGCAGCGATACACAGCCCGGATTTTAAGGGAGGGAAGCCCGTCCTCCGTCATGCCGGACTAGATCCGGCATCCAGCCACGGCGCGTCTGCGCCGTGAAAAGAGTCTCTTGCGATCAAGGACTTGATCGCGCTGGACCCCGGATCAAGTCCGGGGTGACGGAGTGTGGATTATGTAGGTTTGCCAGACCTAGCGCCAGCCAAGTGCGGGCGCCACCTGCTTCAGGATCGTCTCGATCACATGGGCGTTGTATTCGACGCCCAGCTGGTTCGGTACGGTGAGGAGCAGCGTGTCGGCCTCGGCGATGGCCTCGTCGGCTTTCAGCTGTTCGATCAGTTTTTCAGGCTCGGCGGCATAGCTGCGCCCGAAGATCGCGCGCGTCTTGTCGTCGATATAACCGATCTTGTCGTCACCCTCGTTGCCGTAACCGAAATAGGACCGGTCGCGGTCATTGACGAGAGCGAAGATGCTGCGGCTGACCGAAACACGGGGTTCGCGGGTGTGGCCTGCTTCCTTCCAGGCTTCCCGGAAGGTGCGGATCTGCTGCGCCTGCTGGACATGGAAGGGCTCGCCCGTTTCGTCCGTCTTCAGGGTGGAACTTTGCAGATTCATGCCAAGCTTTGCCGCCCACACTGCCGTGGCGTTGGAACTGGAACCCCACCAGATGCGCTCGCGCAGCCCTTCGGAATGCGGCTCCAGCCGCAGAAGGCCGGGCGGATTCGGGAACATCGGTCGCGGGTTCGGCTCAGCGAAACCTTCGCCCTTCAAGAGTTCGAGGAAGACCTCGGTATGCTGCCGCGCCATATCCTCTTCGCTCTGGCCTTCAGCGGGGCGGTAACCGAAATAACGCCAGCCGTCGATCACCTGTTCCGGCGAACCGCGGCTGATACCGAGTTGCAGGCGGCCGCCGGCGATGAGATCGGCAGAACCCGCATCTTCAGCCATGTAGAACGGGTTTTCATAACGCATGTCGATGACGCCGGTGCCGATCTCGATGCTTTTCGTTCTGGCGCCCACCGCGGCCAGAAGCGGGAAGGGGGAAGCCAGCTGACGGGCGAAATGGTGCACGCGGAAATAGGCGCCGTCGGCTCCCAGCTCTTCCGCCGCGACAGCGAGATCGATCGATTGCAGCAGGGTATCGGCAGCCGAGCGGGTCTGCGACTGGGGCGAGGGCGTCCAGTGGCCGAAGGATAAAAATCCGATCTTTTTCATGATGACCTTCCAGATGTCGGAGGATGCCGGCTTTCACAAACCGGCTTCGTTGTTGTCAGTCATATAGGCAATGGCGCGCATCCTCCAATCCGCCGCCCGTAAACACGGTGTCGCCGAAATGTGAACGATGGCTGCTTCAGGCAATCGTCTTGCGGTCGAGGATGAAGAGATTTTCGTGGGCGCGCGCGGTGGTGAGAATGAAGTCCATCAGCGAGCGGACGCGCGGCACGTTGGCAAAGTCCTGATGGCTCGTCAGCCAGTAGCCCCGTCGCAGTTCCACTTCCCCGGCAAGCACCATTTGCAAATCGGGAAAGCGCGCGGCGATGAAATTCGGCAATATGCAAAGGCCGCGGCCGCTGAGAGTAGCGGTCAGCTGGGCAAAAATGCTCGATGACTGGAAGTTGGGCCTGAGGCCGGGCAGCACATCGCGCATATAGTCTAGACCCGGCGAAAAGATCAGGTCCTGTACGTAACCGATGAAGAAATGATCGAGCAGGTCCTCGCGCTTGGTGATTTTCGGTCGCCCGGCCAGATAGGAACGCGAGGCATAGATATGCAGTGTGTAATCGATGATCTGTTCGTTGATATAGGGACCGGCTTTCGGTGGGTCGAGCGTGACCGCGACATCGGCCTCCTTTCTCGATAGCGCCATGATCTGCTGGATCGTCACCATCTCCACCATGATGTGGGGATGCGTGATGGCGAAGTCCTTCAGCCTTTCAACGAAGAAAAAATTGGAAAAACCTTCCGGTGCGCTGAGCCGCACCACGCCGCGCAGCAGGCTGCCGCTTTCGGAAATATCCGATTGCAGTCTTTCCGCTTCCGCCTCGATACGCTCGACCGTATCCACCAGCCGCCGGCCGACGGTCGTGAGTTCATAACCGCGCGGGTTTCGCTCGAACAGCTTGGTTTTAAGTGAGAATTCCAGCCGGTCGATATGGCGGGAGACGGTGGCGTGGCTGGTGCGCAGGCTTCGGGCTGCCGATGAGAGCTGCCCGGTGCGGGCCACGGCCAGAAAATATTGCAGGTCGTCCCAGGTAAAAGGGGTGGCCATTTTCGTCTCCCATCAAGAGTTCTGTTCAAAAATGAACAGTTCCTGTTCGCAATTTGATGATGCCCCGCTCTTGTGTCAACGGCCGAATTCGAGAAGTCTAGGCTCAGGATGCATCGCTTTGAGGAGGGCGGTGTGACCATTCGGGTGCAATGGCATGGAAGCCCGCAGGCGGTTTCGTTCACCGTTGCACAGACCCATCTGAGGCTCGCAATCATCTCTGGGAGGAGAAGTCATGCGCAAGAGTATCCTTTTATCCACGGCCATGGCACTAGCCGCGGGCACCGCCGCTTATGCCGCCGAGATTTCCGACGGCAAGGTCAAGATCGGCATCCTGAACGACCAGTCGGGCGTCTATGCCAACTTCGGCGGCAAATATTCTTACGAGGCCGCGAAGATGGCGGTCGAGGATTTCGGCGGCAAGGTGCTCAATGCGCCGGTGGAAGTGGTGACCGCCGACCACCAGAACAAGGCGGATGTCGCCTCCAATATCGCCCGCCAATGGTACGACACCGAACAGGTCGATTCGATCATGGAATTGACGTCGTCGTCGGTGGGCCTCGCCGTACAGGCGCTTTCCAAGGACAAGAAGAAGATTACCGTCAATACGGGTGCGGCAACCACCGAGCTGACGGGCAAACAATGCAGCCCCTATGGTTTCCATTGGGCCTATGACACCTATTCGCTGGCAGTCGGCACCGGCGGCGCGCTTGTCAAGCAGGGCGGCGACAGCTGGTTCTTCCTGACCGCAGACTATGCCTTCGGTTATTCGCTGGAAGAAAACACCGGCAATTTCGTCAAGGCCAATGGCGGCAAGGTGCTGGGTTCCGTGCGCCATCCGCTGGCCACGACGGATTATTCCTCCTTCCTGCTGCAGGCGCAGTCTTCGGGCGCGAAGGTCATAGGCCTTGCCAATGCCGGTCTCGATACCTCCAACGCCATCAAGCAGGCGGCCGAATTCGGTATCGTGGCGGGCGGCCAGCGGCTTGCGGCGCTTCTCTTCACGCTTGCCGAAGTCCACGGCCTCGGTCTGGAAGCGGCTCAAGGGTTGACGCTGACGGAAGGTTTTTATTGGGACCGCGACGATGAATCGCGCAAGTTCGGTGAACGTTTCAAGGAACGCACTGGCGCCATGCCGAACATGGTTCATGCCGGCACTTACTCTGCCGTGCTGCACTACCTGAAGGCCATCGAAAAGGCCGGTACGGATGATGCCGATGCCGTCGCCAAGGCCATGAAGGAAATGCCGGTCAACGACGTTTTCTCGAAGGACGGCCGTGTGGCCGCCAATGGCCGCATGATCCACGACATGTATCTCATGGAAGTGAAGAAGCCGGAGGAAAGCAAGCAGCCGTGGGATTATTACAAGGTACTTGCCACCATCCCCGGCAAGGAAGCCTTCATGGACCCCGCAAAGAGCGGTTGCCCGCTGGTAACGCAGTAAAGAAGAATAAAAAGGGGAAAGCTTGATGACGATCGCTCCCGCCCTTGCCGGGCAGGCCGAACCTCGCGTCGTTCTTTCGGCGCGCGGTCTCTCCAAGACCTTCGGCGCATTCGCGGCCGTGAAAAACGTCGATCTCGACGTCCACCATGCCCGCGTGCATGCGCTTATCGGTCCGAACGGTGCCGGCAAAACCACGGTCTTCAACCTGTTGACCAAGTTTCTCCAGCCGACAGGCGGGGCGATCACCTTCATGGGAACGGACATAACAAGGACGCCGCCGGACAAGGTGGCGCGTCTCGGCCTCGTCAGGTCTTTCCAGATATCGGCGGTGTTTCCGCATCTGACGGTTCTGGAAAACGTGCGGGTGGCGTTGCAGCGGCCCAACAGCCTTGCAACGCAGTTCTGGCTGCCGCTCTCCTCGCTCGACAGGCTGAACGCCCGCGCCGAGGAGCTGATCGCCATGGTCGGCCTGACACGAGAAAAACATGCGCTTGCGGCCGATCTTTCTTACGGCCGCAAGCGGGTCCTCGAAATCGCCACCACGCTGGCGCTCGATCCGAAGGTTCTGCTGCTCGATGAACCGATGGCAGGCATGGGCGGCGAGGATGTCGCCCACGTCGCCGAACTCATCCGTGAGGTGGCAAAGACACGCGCGGTGCTGATGGTCGAACACAATCTGAAAGTCGTGGCCGATATTTGCCACCACGTCACGGTCCTGCAACGCGGTGAAATTCTGGCGGAGGGCGATTATGCCGCTGTTGCCGCCGATCCGCGTGTGCGCACGGCCTATATGGGCACGGAGGAGGCTTGATATGGCGGCAATGCTCGAAGTCTCCAACCTGAAATCCTGGTATGGCGAAAGCCAGGCGCTGCACGGTGTCGATCTGACGGTCGGCGAGGGTGAAACCATCACCATTCTCGGCCGCAACGGCGTGGGGAAGACCACGACGCTGCGCACCATCATGGGCATCATCCGCAACCGCAAGGGTTCCATCAAGCTCGGCGGCAAGGATATGATGCCGGTGCCGCTGCATCGAACTGCGAAATACGGCCTTGGTTTCGTGCCGGAAGAGCGCGGCATCTTCGCGACGCTGAGCGTCGAGGAAAATCTGAAGCTGCCGCCCGTCGTCGCATCCGGCGGCATGACTCTCGATGAGATATACGAGCTGTTTCCCAATCTTTATGAACGTCGGGCGAGCCCCGGCACGAAGCTCTCCGGTGGCGAGCAGCAGATGCTGGCCATGGCGCGCATCCTGCGCACCGGGGTGAAGGTGCTGCTGCTTGATGAACCGACCGAGGGACTTGCCCCTGTTATCGTCCAGCGCATCGGCGAGGTGCTGAAGACACTGAAGAGCCGCGGCATGACCGTGGTTCTGGTCGAGCAGAATTTCCGTTTCGCCAGCCGCATCGCCGACCGCTTCTACCTGATGGATCATGGCCAGATGGTCGGCAATTTTCCGGTGGGCGAGCTTTCCGGCCGCATGGGCGAACTCAACAAGGTGCTGGGGGTTTAACGATGACGATGATCTTCGGCGTTCCAATTCAGGCACTGCTCGGGCAATTGCTGATCGGCCTCATCAACGGTTCGTTTTATGCCCTGCTGTCGCTTGGCCTTGCCGTCATTTTCGGCCTGTTGCGTGTCATCAATTTTGCGCATGGCGCGCAATATATGCTCGGCGCTTTTGTGGCCTTCCTCGGCCTGCAATATTTCGGCATCAATTTCTGGGTGGCGCTGGTGGTGACGCCGCTTGTCGTGGCGCTTCTCGGTGCGATCGTCGAACGTCTCATGCTGTCACGGCTTTACGATCTCGATCCGCTTTATGGGCTGCTCTTCACTTTCGGCCTGGCGCTGGTGGTGGAAGGCACGTTCCGCTGGCTTTATGGCGCTGCGGGCCAACCCTATTCGGTTCCGCCGCAGCTTGCCGGCGGCACCAATCTCGGCTTCATGTTCCTGCCGAACTACCGCGCTTTCGTCGTCGTCATTTCGCTGGTCGCCTGCATTGCGACATGGGCGCTGATCGAAAAAACAAGACTCGGCTCCTATCTGCGGGCCGCGACGGAAAACCCGACGCTGGTGCAGGCTTTCGGCATCAACGTGCCGGTACTGCTGACGCTGACCTACGCGCTGGGTGCCGGCCTTGCAGGCTTCACCGGCGTGCTGGCGGCGCCCATCTATCAGGTCTCGCCGCTGATGGGCACCAACCTCATCATCGTCGTTTTTGCCGTGGTCGTGGTTGGCGGCATGGGGTCGATCATGGGTGCCATTGTCACCGGTTACATGCTCGGCATTGCGGAGGGCCTTACCAAGGTGTTCTACCCGGAAGCCTCCAACATCGTCATTTTCGTCATCATGGCCTTTGTGCTGCTCATCCGCCCCGCCGGACTTTTCGGAAAGGACGCCTGATATGTCCAAAGCCACCCATAGCCCCACCGCCGGAGCAATGCCGCAGACGGAGGTTTCGACGACTGCCGGCACCATCAAGACCGTGCTTATTCTCGCAGGGCTTGCCGTTCTCATCGCCGCGCCGATGTTCGTTTATCCGATCTTTCTGATGAAGCTGCTGTGCTTTGCGCTGTTTGCCTGCGCCTTCAACCTCCTGATCGGTTACACGGGCCTTCTGTCCTTCGGCCATGCCGCGTTTTTCGGCGGTGCAGCCTATTTCACCGCCTATTCGGTGAAAGAATGGGGCGTGACGCCGGAGATCGGCCTTGTCATCGGCATGGCGGGTGCGGCGCTGCTCGGTCTTGTCATCGGCTTTTTCGCCATCCGCCGCCAGGGCATCTATTTCGCCATGATCACGCTGGCGCTGTCGCAGATGTTTTATTTCTTCTGCCTTCAGGCGCCGTTCACCCATGGTGAGGATGGCTTGCAGGGCGTGCCGCGCGGCCATCTCTTCGGCCTTCTCGATCTCAACGCGCCGCTCAACATCTATTATACGGTGCTGGCCGCCTTTGTGTTGGCGCTTCTGGTCATCTGGCGTTTCGTCAACTCGCCCTTCGGCATGATCCTGAAATCGATCCGCGAAAACGAGCAACGCGCCATTTCGCTGGGCTACAGCGTGCAGCGCTACAAGCTCGGTGCTTTCGTGATGTCGGCGACGCTGGCCGGTCTTGCGGGCGGTCTGAAGGCGCTGGTCTTCCAGTTCGCAACGCTGACGGATGTGACCTGGCAGATGTCCGGCGAAGTAATCCTGATGACGCTGCTCGGCGGCATCGGCACCATGATTGGCCCGATTTTTGGCGCGGGCCTTGTCGTCACCCTGCAAAACTATCTCGCGACATCGGATTTCCCGGTTACCATCATTACCGGCCTCGTTTTCATGGCCTGCGTTCTGGTGTTCCGACGGGGTCTTATCGGCGAATTCTACGCGTCGCGGCTTGGGAGAAAACTCGGCTTCCAGCACCGCGGCTAAACATTTTTTGAAAACACTGGAAAGGCCTCCCCCGCGTCCGGGACGACGCGGCAAGGGCGGCGTATGGAGAAGAGTATGGGCGAATATGACTATATCGTCATCGGAGCGGGGAGTGCCGGATGCGTTCTCGCCAACCGCCTTTCGAAAGATCCGAACAACCGCGTGCTGCTGCTGGAAGCGGGCGGCAACGATAATTACCACTGGATCCATATTCCGGTCGGTTATCTCTATTGCATCAACAATCCGCGCACCGACTGGTGTTTCAAGACGGCGGAAGAGCCGGGGCTCAACGGCCGCTCGCTGATCTATCCGCGCGGCAAGGTGCTTGGCGGCTGCTCCTCCATCAACGGCATGATCTATATGCGCGGCCAGGCGCGCGATTACGATATGTGGCGGCAGCTCGGCTGCGAGGGCTGGGGATGGAACGATATCCTGCCCTATTTCCTGAAGTCGGAAGACTTTTATCGCGGCAAGAACGAGATGCATTCCGCCGGCGGCGAATGGCGCGTGGAAAAGGCCCGTGTGCGCTGGGATGTGCTGGATGCTTTCCAGAAGGCGGCGGGCGAGGCGGGCATTCCCACGACCGATGATTTCAACCGGGGCGACAATGAGGGTGCCGGTTATTTCGACGTCAACCAGCGGGCGGGCTGGCGCTGGAACACGGCGAAAGCCTTCCTGAAACCGGCGCTTGGCCGCAAGAACCTGACGGTTCTGACCAAGGCCCATGTCAAGCGCCTGATCATCGAAGAAGGCCGTGTTACCGGCGTCGAGTTTCACCATGACGGCGTCTTGAAAACGATGCGGGCTCGGCGTGAGACGGTGCTGTCCGCCGGTGCCATTGGCTCGCCGCATATTCTGGAGCTTTCCGGCGTTGGCCGTGGCGATGTGTTGCAGGCGGCCGGTATCGACACAGTAGCGGAGGTTCAGGGTGTGGGTGAAAATCTGCAGGACCATCTGCAACTGCGCATGGTCTATAAGGTCTCCGGCGTCCTGACGCTGAATGAAAGGGCTTCCACCCTGTTCGGCAAGGCGCGGATCGGCCTCGAATATGCACTGACGCGCTCCGGGCCGATGTCGATGGCGCCGAGCCAGCTCGGTGTCTTCACCCGTTCGTCACCCGAGAAGGAAACCGCTGATCTGGAATATCATGTCCAGCCGGTTTCACTCGACAAGTTCGGCGATCCGGTTCACACTTTTCCGGCCATTACCGCAAGTGTCTGCAATCTGCGGCCGGAAAGCCGGGGCTCAGTGCATGTGAAAGGACCGGATTTCGCCATGCAACCGGAAATCCGCCCGAACTATCTTTCCACCGAAGGCGACCGCCAGGTGGCCATCGATTCCATGCGGCTGACGCGCCGCATCGTCGCCCAGCCGGCCTTTGCGCGGTTCAAGCCGCAGGAATACAAGCCGGGTCCCTCCTTCGAAAACGACAATGATCTTGCAAAGGCCGCGGGCGATATCGGCACCACCATCTTTCACCCCGTCGGCACGCTGCGCATGGGGTCGGATATGGAAAGCGTGGTCGATGCGCGGCTGAAATTCCGCCGGCTCGCCGGGTTGCGCGTCGCCGATGCATCAGTGATGCCGCGTATCACATCCGGAAATACCAATTCCCCGACGATCATGATTGCCGAAAAGGCCGCCGACATGATCCTTGCGGATAATCGCTGAAAGGAGCGCTCCGATGAAGACCGTCGCTTTTATCGGGCTGGGACATATGGGCCTGCCCATGGCCGCCAATCTCGTCAAGGCCGGATATGCCGTCAGGGGTCACGATCTTTCCGAAGCCTGCCGCGCGGCGGCGAGAGAGGCGGGCATTCCCGTTGCCGCGGATTCCGCCGAGGCCATCGAAGCGGCTGACGTGATCATCACCATGCTGCCGAAGGGCGAACATGTCGTGTCGGTCTATGGCGATCTGGTTCGGAAAATCCCTGCTGGAACGCTGCTCATCGATTGCTCGACGGTGGATATGGAAAGCGCGCTTAAGGCGCATGAACTGGCTGCTTCCGCCGGTTGCCCCTCGGTCGATGCGCCCGTTTCCGGCGGGACGGGCGGGGCTGCGGCGGGCACCCTGACCTTCATGTGCGGCGGCGAGGCTGAGGCCTTCTCTGCGGCAAAGCCGGTGCTGGAGGCGATGGGCAAGAAGATCGTGCATTGCGGCAAGGGCGGTAACGGCCAGGCGGCCAAGATCTGCAACAACATGATCCTCGGCATTTCCATGATCGCCGTTTCCGAAGCCTTCGTGCTGGGCGAAAAACTCGGGCTTTCGCATCAGGCGCTGTTCGATGTCGCCTCCACCTCCTCCGGGCAATGCTGGTCGCTCACCACCTATTGCCCGGTGCCGGGCCCGGTGCCGACATCGCCCGCCAACAAGGAATACCATCCCGGATTTGCAGCGGCCCTGATGCTGAAGGATCTGAAGCTTTCGCAGGAGGCCGCGAATGGAGCCGGGGCCTCCACCCCACTCGGTGCGGCGGCGGCGGCGCTTTACGAGAACTTCGTCGATGAGGGGAGCGGCGGGCGTGATTTTTCCGCCATCGTCGAAATGCTGCGCGGGAGCGAAGCATGACGGACGCCGCGCCATCCGACATCTTATGGGTGCCGCCGGAGAAGAGGCTGGAGCGTTCGGCGCTTTTCGCCTTCGCCACGAAAACGGCAAAGCTGCACGGGCAGGCCGCCAATGACTATGCCGGCCTGCTGCGCTGGTCCATCGACGCGCCGGATGAATTTTACGATGCGCTGTGGGACGAACTCGGCATTATCGGCACGCGAGGCGATGTGGCATTCAAACCGGGCGCGACGATCCGGGAGGCCGAGTTCTATCCGGGCGCGAGGCTCAATTATGCGGAGAACCTTCTGCGCAATGCCGACGCGCGGCTGGCCATCATCGCCCATCGCGACGACGGCACAAGGCGCGAGATTACCCGCAGAGAGCTTTACGACGAAGTGTCCCGCATGGTGCAGGCGCTTGCCCATGCCGGTGTGAGGCAAGGCGACCGCGTCGGGGCCATCGTCACCCATGATATCGAGGCGATCGTCAGCTATCTGGCCGCGAGCGCCATCGGGGCGATCTGGTCGTCCTGCTCGCCGGATTTCGGCCCGGCGGGAGCCTCCGACCGCCTGTCGCAGATCGGCCCGAAAATCCTCATCGCCGTGCCGGAATATGGTTATGCCGGCAAGCGCATCGATGTCGGCCCGACCATCCGCGCCGTCGCGAAAAGTGCGGCTCCTGAAAAGATCGTGCTGATCGGCGACACCGTTCCCGAAAGCCTTGCCGATCTCGGCTGCGTGACGCTTACGGATTTCGTCGCGCCTTATGCGGCGGGCGAGATTGCCTTCAACCGTCTGCCCGTCAAGGCGCCGCTGGCGATCCTTTATTCCTCCGGCACCACCGGCAAGCCGAAATGCATCACCCATTCCGGCGGCGGTTTGCTTCTTCAGCACATGAAGGAGCTGAAGCTGCAATGCGATATTCAGGAAGGGGAGCGCTTCTTTTATTTCACCACCTGCGGCTGGATGATGTGGAACTGGCAGGTCTCCGGTCTGGCGCTCGGCGCAACGCTCATCACCTATGACGGCAATCCCGGTTATCCAACATCGGCGCGGCTGATCGATCTCATCGACGCCGAGCGGATCGCCACTTTCGGCACGTCGGCGAAGTTTATCGACGCCTGCCTGAAGGCCGGGCTGAAGCCGCGCGAAAGCCACGATCTTTCATCGCTGAGGACGATCCTTTCGACAGGCTCGCCGCTCATTCCGCAATCCTTCGATTATATCTATCGCGACTGGAAGGCCGACGTGCACCTCGCCTCTATTTCCGGCGGCACGGATATCTGCGCCTGTTTCCTCGGCGGCAACCCTTTGCAGCCCGTGCATCGCGGCGAATTGCAGGGTGCGATGCTCGGCATGGATATCGACACGCTGGATGATGAGGGACATTCCGATCGTGGCGTTGCCGGCGAACTCGTCTGCCGCAATGCGCATCTGTCCATGCCGGTGAAGTTCTGGGGCGATGAGGATGGCTCGCGCTATCAGGCTGCCTATTTCGACCGGTTCCCCGGAATATGGGCGCATGGCGATTTCGCCGAGATGCGCCCTTCCGGCGGCTATGTTATCCATGGACGTTCGGACACGACGCTCAATCCCGGCGGGGTTCGCATCGGCACGGCCGAAATCTACCGGCAGGTGGAAACCGTGCCTGAAGTCGAAGAGGCCATTGCCGTGGGGCAGGATATCGAGGGCGACCAGCGGGTCATCCTCTTCCTGCGCATGAAGGGCGGTGCGGTTTTGACGGAAGAGCTGGAAAAAACGATCCGCAGCCGCATCCGTTCGGGTGCGACGCCGCGGCATGTGCCGGCAAGGATCATTGCCGTCAGCGCCATTCCCCGCACGCGTTCGGGCAAGATTTCCGAAATCGCGGTGCGTGACACCATCCATGGCCGGCCGGTGAAGAATGCCGATGCGCTCGCCAATCCCGAAGCGCTCGAACTTTTCCGCAACCTGCCGCAGCTGAAGGACTAGGCCGATGGAGGATCAACCGAAAACCGTGCTCGTCACGGGTTCCACCAGCGGCATCGGGCTCGCCATCGCCAAACGTTTCGCCGAGGCGGGGTATCTGGTTGCGGTGCATGGCATAGAGACGGCCGAGGAGGCGACGCAGGCGCTGGAGGCGGTCGCGAAGGTGGCGCGGCACAGGCCGGTCTATTTTGCCGCCAACCTCGCCAATTATGATGAAAGCGCCCATCTGCCGGAAACCGTCATCGCCGAATTCGGTCATATTGACGTCCTCGTCAATAATGCCGGCATCCAGAAAGTCGCGCCGATCGACGAGTTCGATTTTGCCGATTTCTCCCACATTGTCGCTATCTCGCTCGACAGTGCCTTTCATACGATCCGTGCGGCTTTGCCGGGCATGAAGGAAAGGGGTTGGGGCCGCATCGTCAACATCGCTTCCGCGCACGGCCTGCGTGCTTCGCCCTTCAAGGGACCCTATGTGGCGACCAAACATGCAGTGGTGGGCCTGACGAAAAGCGTGGCGCTGGAAGTGGCCGAACTCGGCATCACCTGCAACGCCATCTGCCCCGGTTATGTCTGGACGCCGCTTGTCGCCGCCCAGGTTGCCGATCAGGCGCGTGTGCATGGCATGAGCGAGGAGGATGTGGTGAAAAAGGTGATGCTTGCGCCGCAGCCGACCAGGCGGTTTGTGCAACCGGAAGAAGTGGCGGAAATGGCGCTTTATCTCTCCGGCGATATGGCGCGCTCCATCACCGGCACCACCATCTCCATCGATGGCGGCTGGACCGCGAAATAATTCTCGTGCACGCGCTTGAAGCGAACCGTCTCATCGGCTTCCGGCATTGTTGAGCGGTTTCAATCCTGTATAGTTTTCGTGGACGGCGGAGTCAGCGCCGTGTTCACGGAAAAGCGTCATGATGAACACAGGGTCTTTTGAAGCGCCGCTGGCGCGCTCGCGCTTCGACACGCGCCAGGTGCCGAAACGCGACGCCATGGGGCTTTGGCGGGATTCGATCAACGTGCTGTTCGATGCCCGGCTGCGTCGCCCGCAGGATGACGGTTTCTTCGCCAGCGTCGATGCGGCTTTCATCGGCAATGTCGCGCTCGGTCGCACCCAGTCCTCGGCGCAGGATTTCGACCGTTCGCGCCACAAGCTTGCCCGCGACGGCATGGACGGTTTTCTCCTGCAATTCTACGCCAGCGGACAAAGCATGTCGCGGCGTGGATCGGGCGAGACCGCGGGCCCCGGCGACCTCTATCTCATCGATATGGCGCAACCGTTGGCCACTGCGACGACAGACCATGACCATCTCAGCCTCGTCGTGCCGCGCCGGCTGCTGGAAGGCAGGCTTGTCGGTTCCGGCAATCATCATGAACGTGTGCTGCCGGCCGGTCTGCCGCTGGTATCGCTGCTGCGCGAAACGATGACGAGCATCTATCGTCATTTCGACGTGATGAACGCCAGTGAAGGCGCAGCCACGGTCTCGCCGCTTCTGGACCTTGCCGCAGCCGCCATCAACAATCATGTCGGGCACGACAATGCGCAGGGCGTGCAGCGGGCGCTCCGGGCATCCATCAGGCGCTATATCGACAATCACCTTCTCGATCCGGCCCTGTCGGTGGAAAGGGTCATGGGCGAATTCGGCGTATCACGGCGCACCGTCTATCGGCTTTTCGAGCCGCTGGGCGGGTTTTCGGCCTGCATCACCCATCGGCGTCTCGAACGTGCAATGGATTTCCTGCGGGCACCGCAATCGGCACATATGACGATTGCCGAGGTGGCGGCGTCTTATGGTTTCACCAATCCGGAAAATTTCAGCCGCGTCTTCAAGAAGACCTTCGGTCTTTCGCCGCGCCAGATGCGCCATTTCGCGTCGGAAAGCCGTGACGTCACGTCGGATATTCTGAAGCCTGATAGTGCGGAATGGACACGCTGGATCGTGCAGCTCGGCCGCTGATCACGCTTTGCCGAGCTCTATCTGACACTTTATGACGGTTTGTTGGCACAATTCGACCATTCGCTGCGGTTGCGTCGCAACGGGGATGTGCGACTCGTCCAGACGTGCCAAACAAGGGGAAGTTATTTTATCGATATATTGCCTGACAATCATGATGTTGAGAATTCCTGCTTTTCTGGACCTTTGGCGTGGATGGCGCCATGCGGTTAAAAGATACCTTTCCTTTTCCGGCACCCGCTTTCATGCGGGAACATTGCCCCCGCCGTCGGCGAATTCCGATAACCCGCCAGACGATATCCGGGAAACGGATGGCGGTGGAACACGCCTGCCGGTCTCCTGGCTCGGCCTCGGGCAAAGCTTCAGCGCGGTGGATGTGGCAGAGGATGAGCGCGCGGAGAGGCCCCGTTTGCCGGCCGAGTGCGGTTAAAGTCGTTCTCCGGCGATCTGGAACAAAACCCTGACCCAGGGGATTAAATCTGCAGGGTTACAGGGAGTGAAAGACATGGCCAGAGAAAATGCCCACTATCTCGACGGTCGGGATTCCCCGAAAAGCGAGACGGCAACACGGGCACGGCAAGGGTCCCAGGGACGGCCGGTGCTTGTCATTTTGATTGTCAGTGTACTTCTTGCGCTGGTGGTTTGGGCCGTCGTCGAATATTCGGTTTTCGAGCCTGATGAGAACCGGCCGCAAAATTCCCAGATGGAGACCTCACCTGCCCCGCAGGGCTCGACCGGCGCGTCGCAAAACCCATGACCACCATGCCGTGAAATTTTTCACGACAAATGAATGGTTCTTATGGAACCAGATCGCACCCGATTTCATTTCACGCAAAGTGACAGGAATCGGGGGTTTCATTCATGGCAGTCACCGTCACTGCGGTTATTCTCTCGCTGATCGGCCTTGCGCTGTTCGGCTTCGGCTCTCAGCTGGTCATGCTGGGCGGGAGCTTTTATTATGTCCTTTCCGGGCTGGCCTTCCTGTTGACGGCCATCCTGCTCTTCAAGCGCAATCGTGCAGCACTGCACGTCTATGCCGTCTTCATCGTCGCGACCCTTGCCTGGGCCGTCTGGGAAGTTGGTTTCGACTGGTGGCAGCTCGGTCCGCGTGGCGGCATCATCATTCTCATCGGCCTCTGGCTTCTGGTGCCCTGGGTCAGAAAACCACTTGGTTTTGCGAGCCCGACAGGCTTGCGTTACGGCCCGAATGCATGGCCGCTTGGGCTATCGGTTCTCGCCTCCATAGCAGTGGCCGGATATTCCATGGCGCAGGATCCGCATGACAAGCCGGGTTCCCTGCCACAGGAGACCGCATCTGCGGCACCCGTCTATGGCGGCAATGTGCCTGACGGTGACTGGCATCAATATGGTCGCACCCCCTATGGCCAGCGTTATTCGCCGCTGACCCAGGTCAATGTCGATAACGTCTCGCAGCTCAAGGAAGCCTGGCGTTACCAGACGGGCGACGTGAAGCTGCCCGATGATGTGGGTGAGACGACCTATCAGGTCACGCCGCTCAAGGTTGGCAACACGCTTTATATCTGCACGCCGCATAATTGGGCGATTGCCATCGATGCCGCCACCGGCAAGGAAAAGTGGAAATACGACCCGAATGTCGGCCTCAATCCCGACCGCCAGCACCAGACCTGCCGCGGCGTTTCCTATTATGCCGAGCCCAACGCCGCGCAGGGAACGGCCTGCGCCGAGCGCGTCTATCTGCCGACCTCCGATGCGCGGCTGATCGCACTCGATGCCGCAACCGGTCAGGTCTGCACGTCCTTTGCAGATCAGGGTGTCCTGCATCTTGAGCAGGGCATGAAATACAATCCCGCCGGTTATTATTATTCGACCTCGCCGCCGGTCATCGCCGCTGGCAAGATCATCATCGGCGGCGCGGTGAACGACAACTATTCCACGCAGGAACAGTCCGGCGTCATCCGTGCTTTCGATGTGAACAGCGGCGCTTTGATCTGGAACTGGGATTCCGGCAATCCGGAAAAGACCGAGCCGATTGCGGCGGGCGAGACCTATACGACCAACTCGCCGAACAGCTGGTCTGTTCTAAGCTATGACGAAGGTCTCGGCCTCGTCTATGTACCGCTCGGCAACCAGGTGCCGGATCAGCTCGGCATGGGGCGCAGCGAGAATGTGGAGAAATATTCCTCCTCCATCGTCGCGCTCGATATCAATACCGGCAAGGATCGCTGGGTGCGGCAGACAGTTCACCACGATCTGTGGGACATGGATGTTCCGGCCCAGCCGGTGCTTCTGGACATCACCAAGGACGGCCAGAGCGTTCCGGCGCTCG
Organism: Agrobacterium sp. GW821-FHT14E08; assembly: GCF_058803865.1. NCBI lineage: Bacteria > Pseudomonadati > Pseudomonadota > Alphaproteobacteria > Hyphomicrobiales > Rhizobiaceae > Agrobacterium > Agrobacterium sp. GW821-FHT14E08. The sequence goes on from NZ_JBXAPJ010000007.1 coordinate 231,045, forward strand.
TCGGACCCACCAAGCAGGGCGATATCTACGTTCTCGACCGGCGTACCGGCGAACCGCTTCTGCCGATCACGGAAGAACCGGCGCCGGGCGGTGCTATTCCCGAAGACTTCACGTCGCCGACGCAGCCGACGACGGCGCTGTCATTCAAGCCGGAGCCGCTGAAGGAAAAGGACATGTGGGGCGTCTCCATGTTCGATCAGCTCGCCTGCCGTATCCGCTTCCATCAATTGAACTACAAGGGCCGTTACACGCCGCCGTCGCTGACGGGTTCGATCATCTATCCCGGCAATTTCGGCACGTTCAACTGGGGCAGCGTAGCGGTCGATCCTGAACGTCAGGTCATGTTCGGCATGCCGACCTATCTCGCCTTCACCTCGAAGCTGGTTCCGCGCGACCAGATTCCGCCAAAGGGTCAGGACGAGAAGGGCAGCGAGCAGGGCTTGAACCGCAATGACGGCGCGCCTTATGGCGTCTTCATGGGGCCGTTTCTCGGTCCGTTGAAAATCCCCTGCCAGGCGCCGCCATGGGGCTATGTCGCAGGTGCTGACCTTCGCACCGGCGATATCGCCTACAAACACAAGAACGGCACGGTCTACGACATGACGCCGCTGCCACTGCCCTTCAAGGTGGGTGTGCCGGGCATCGGCGGGCCGATGATCACCAAGGGTGGCGTGGCCTTCCTCGGTGCGGCGGTCGACGACTATCTGCGGGCCTACGACCTCACTACCGGCAAGCAGCTCTGGGAAGCGCGTCTGCCGGCCGGTGGCCAGGCAACGCCGATGACCTATGCCCTGGAGGGCGGCAAGCAATATGTCGTGATGGTTGCCGGGGGGCACGGCTCGGTGGGAACCAAACCGGGCGACTATGTGATTGCCTATACCCTCCCATAGAACGGGTAGCCCTTAAGCAAAAAAAACCGGAATGGATGACCATTCCGGTTTTTTTAATTGTGCGGCTGAAACCTGTCATGCCGCTTTCTTCTGGGCCGCCGCATTGATCGAAGTCTTGGCAAGCGATGTCAGCGCATCGTCTGTTTTGGTTTCTTCCTTGAGCGTGGCGTCCAGCAGGGAAACGACGTTGGCGTGTCCCAGCTTTTCCGCCCATGCCTTTAGGGTGCCGTAACGCGCGATCTCATAATGTTCGACCGCCTGGGCCGACGAAATGAGACCGGCATCGAGAGCCGCCGTGCCCTTGAAGTCATCCATGATCTCCTCGCCCTCGGCGATGATGCCCTGGATAGCTTCGCAGGTCTTGCCCTGCGCCCGCTTGCCGATCATTTCGAACACTTCCTGCAGGCGTTCGATCTGTCCCTGCGTTTCTTCCTTGTGCTTTTCAAAGGCCTGTTTCAGCTTGGTATCGGTTGCTGCCCGCGCCATCTTCGGCAGGGCTTTGAGAATCTGCCTTTCGGCGTAATAGATATCCTTCAACGTGTCGTAAAACAGGTCGTCGAGTTTCTTCTCGGCCATTGGTCCTTCTCCCATGTGTGAAAGTGCGTGGCGTGCGCCCGCACGGGAGACAAACCCTTCGCAGCTCCCATGGTTCCGGCTCCGTTGCGCGCAACATTTATATTGCTGCAGGGAACCAACAGGCTTTCCCTAACTTACTGTGCTGAAATTTCGGGAGGAGACACGACTGTGCCCCAAAGCCTTGCAGAAGAATTTTCCATGAATATCTCCATTCCCTTCGAGGTGCTGGTGGTGCGCGTTTTTGGTGCGGTCATCCTGTGCGGCCTGATCGGTCTGGAGCGCGAATTTCACAAGAATACTGCCGGTCTTCGCACCAATATGCTGATCGGTCTTGCAGCGGTCACTTTCTGCGTCATCACCATCCATATGATGGAGACGATGGCGGAGGGTCATGAGGCCGCGCGGCTCGATCCCATCCGGTTGGTGGAGGCCGTGACGGCGGGCATCGCCTTTCTGGCGGCAGGTGTGGTCGTCTATACCAGGGGCGATGTCAAAGGTCTGACGACGGGGGCAAGCATGTGGCTCTCCGCGGCGATCGGCCTTGCCGCCGGTCTCGGCATGTGGCCGCTGGCCATTGTTGCCGCCGGCATCGGCATCGTCGTCCTGTGGACGCTGCGCCGCATACAGGTGGTGGCGGGCATCAAGGACGAATGAACGGCGATCAATCGAACCGGAAGAGATCGGCGTCAGGATCCTTGCCGCCATTGACGGCGGCAGCGATTATCTCGGCGGCGATCTGGCTGAAGGTGATGCCGTTACCCCCGAAGCCCATGACGGCGTAGACGTTCCTCATGCCGGGAACCGCGCCGATCAGCGGCAGGCCGGTGGTGGTGGTACCGAAGGCCGCCGCCCAGCGATATTCCGGCTCTCCGATGTCGATACCAAGGAGACTTTCTATCTTACGCCGGATTGCATCCTGTTTGGCAAAGAGCTTTCCTTCAGAAAGGTACGATGTCGGGTTTTCCTCATCCTCGCCCCCTGCGATCAGGCGTCCGTCACGGTCGGTACGCAGGTAGAGATAGGGATCGGAAGCCTCCCAGACGATATGGCTTTTCAGCCAGTCCGGCAGATCGATGCCCTTCCTGCTCGCCAGCGCCCAGGTGGAGATGATCTGATGTTTCGGGCTTTCCAGCGACTTCAGGAATTCGTATCCGGTGCAGAAAACGACATTGCGGGCGGAAAGGATCTTGCCCTGTGCGGTGGCGACGACCACCTCGTCACCGAGGTTTCTGAGATCGGTGATTTCCAGATGGGACACGATTTCCGCACCGGCGCCCGACGTGTGGCGCAAAAGGCCGGCCGTCAGCTGTGCGGGATTGGCGGAGGCCGAAATATCGCTAAGGATAGCCCCAGTCCGATCGATGGCGTAGTCGCTCCTCAATTCGGCGGGGCCAAGGAAGCGCGCCGCAATCCCTGCTTCTTCCCGGGCTGCCGCTTCAGCCTTCAGCGCGCGCGACCCCATTTCGTCGCCGGCGAGATAAAGCGCCTGCTTGCGCGCCATGCTGCAGGATATGCCGAGCGAGGAAACGATTTCCTCAAGACGCAGGACGGCCCGCGCCGAGCGTTGCCACGCCCGATCCGCAGCGTCCCTACCGATCATCTTTCTGAGTTCAGTCAGAGGTGTGTCGATCTCGTGTTGAATCATCGCGGTGCTGGCGACGCTGCTGCCCATTACCGGGTCACGCCGGTCGACGATCAGCATCGACTGGCCCGGCCTGTGCAACGCATGGGCCACAAGCGCGCCGCTGATGCCGGCACCCACCACGATCGTGTCATAATGGTTGGCTTCCGGGGTCTTTCCGCTGCGAATGCCGATGCGGGGCGTATCGGCCCACAGGGGTTTTGATTCCCTGAGGTCCCGTTCCTTCGTCAGTTCCGATGTGGGCATGAAAGTGTCCTGAAAGGTCTCACGGCTCGGTATAGCCGGCGACGTTGATGATGAGTGTTCCGTTTTGGGGATTGTTTCGGAAGAAGAGCGTGCCGGTGTCGCGGGATTCCGAGGCGACATAATCGAATGTCACGTCGGCGCTTTCCAGCGTGGCGGCATTTTGCTGCAGGTCGCCGCGCACATGCACCTGCGCCGCCGTCGTCATGGAGAGGTTGCGAATGTCGAAACTCACCCGGTACTGTCCCGCCTGTGCCTCGACGTCCGTGACGGCAAACTCGAAACGGGCCTTGTCCGGCTTGTAGCGATAGATGTCATAGCCGATCCAGCCGAGCATCGCGACGACAAGAAGCGTACAGACGGCGCCCGTCAGCCACTCCACCCAATGCGGCTTGGGGCTTTCAACATGTTTGCGGCCCTTCGATATGGTCATTTTTTCCTCACAGGATCAGCCGGGCAGAGGCTGCGCCGATCGAAGCGGGAACACCGAGAATGACGGCGGCATTCATGATCTGCGACAGCGAGGTATGGTCGAGACGTTCGAAGGTCCAGAGCGTGTAGATACTGATGGCAATGGCGATGACATAACCGGGCAGGGTGAAGCGCAGGAAGGACTGCCACCATTCCTGCCCCTCGTGCACTTGGTGCGACCCCTTGAAATGAAGCGCATAAACGAAGCCGTGCATGATCGCGATCGAGACCAGGCAAAGCGCCAGAATGTGATAGGGAGTTACTTTGTAGGCAATCAGGATCATTTCTTCCGTCGGGGCGACATTGAGGCTGAGAAAAAGCGCGCCGACCATCATCATGAAGAGTTCGTGCAGATAACCCGTCTCGCCGGAATATTCGCCATCGTCCTCATCCTCGGTGTCGGAATGTTCGCCGAGCTGGCTGCGGCCAAGCAGCGCCCCGATGCTGGCGGGCACGGATTGCAGGGCGATTTTGGCGATGAGATTTGAGATGGTGAGCTGATCGTTCAAAATGCCGAACAGCAAAAGCACGGCGGCGCTGACGGCAATGCCCAGCCCATAGGCCGTTATTGCGTCACGCAGCGCCTGTGTCCGGGAATGAATATTTTCAAAGCCGATGCGGCGGGCGAGCAGGAAAAGCAGCGGCAGGTTGAGGATGCAGAGCAGCAGAAGCCGCCAGGAATTGATGTAAAGGCCTAGAAACCACATTTCCATGGTCATCAGCATGGGCAGGGCAAACAGCAGTGCGCCTGCCGTTCCACGTGCCAGACCGATCAGAAATTGCCTGACTTCATCACTATCCGCATCTTTTCGTGTGATTGCCGCCATGCGTCCCCCTGCATGAAGAGATAACGCAGTGGCGTTTTTCCGGTTCCGTTGGTCTATTTCGCTGGATCGATGAGGGCGATGCCGAATTCGCGGCGGTAACTGCGCCGCAACTCCGCCGGTGTCTCGCGAATGACGACTTCGAGCGTCGGGCGCACCACCCCCTTCAGGAAATGGCCGCCTTTCGTAGAACCGTCGGCAAAGCCCAGCACAACGTGCAGGTGCGGATTTGGGGTGTCGTTTTCGTCAAGCGTAATATCGCCAAGCAGGCTCAGAACCTCGCTCTGCTCCGTCACGGGAATTTCCTTATATTCGCGCGTAGAAAGGTCGAAAAAAGCGAGCGTCGCAGTTGAAAAGGCACCTATCGCGGTCACCGACGCAGCGTTTATGTTTTCCGATTTTGCGAAGCGGCGGATCGCCTCGAATGCCTCTTCCTCCGGGTCGATGACAAGAATGAAGGTACGTTCGGCACCGGTGGCCAGCAATCTACTTTTCATGGATGTCTCCCAATAAAAGTGCCGCCGGCAAGCGGCGGCACAGGTATGTCGTGGGCCTCAGGCGGCACGGCGTTCGTGGCGGCCTTCCTCGACCTCCTCGACGATTTTCGCAACGAAGGCATCGAGGTCTTCCGGGCTGCGTGACGTGATGATGCCCTTGTCCGTCACCACCTTTTCGTCCTTCCAGTTGGCGCCGGCGTTTTTCAGGTCGGTCTTGATCGACCAGTAGGACGTGGCGTTACGGCCGCGCAGGGCATCCGCTTCAACGAGAAGCCAGGGGGCGTGGCAAATCGCAGCCACGACCTTACCGGACTTGACGAAATCGCGAATGACGCGCATCGCATCCTCGTCGTGGCGCAGGACATCCGGATTGATCTGGCCGCCTGGAAGAACCAGCGCATCGAAGTCATCCGATTTGACGCTCCCGGCGGAAAGATCGACGGCAATGCTGTCGCCCCAGTCCTTTTTATCCCAGCTCCTGATCTCGCCTTCCTTGATTGAGGCGATCTTTACGTCCGCACCCTTGGCCTTCAACTGGTCATAGGGCACGCGCAGTTCGGAGCGCTCATAGCCGTCCGTTGCGAGAATGAGGATCTTTGCAGCGTTGATGGCAGTCATATCTGTCTCCTTATGGGTTCAATCATCCTTGTCGGAATTCACGGAAGGGAGAAAAAATTCCACGTCCTTCAGGCGTTCCTCGTCGAGATTTTCGATGTTGGTCTGCCAAAATCTCTCCGCTTCCGCCGGTTCGTCTTTCCATTGGCGCACGAAGGTCTTGTTGTCGTCGATCATGACCTGGCGGGTACCGCCGAGCCGAAGATATTCTTCCGCAAGTTTGCGCGTTTCGGTCTTTTCCATGTCGCGGCTCCTTGTGCGTGGAAAGCGGGGACGGAGGGACGCCGGATGGGTAAGAAGCTCGGCTGCCGTTTCGTTGGCCACCGGGAGAAAACGGAAAAATCCCGATGTTCTTCAGCGCCATCGCGTCCGTTTGACACGGCGGCCCTCCTGCCAGAACAACGTGGGCTTTCCTATATGGTTCCCATGTTTTGAAGGAGTGTCATTGCCGGGGCCAAATACATCGCGCGCAATTTTTCCCGGAACAAACGGGCCAGTCCCGCTGTTTTACCCCCGATGCAGGGGAGGCAGCATGGCAGCCGGACAGAGCGACAACGAATACCACGGCAATAACGAAAACAAGGGTTTCTGGTCGATCGACTTCGGCAATTCGCCCGTCATCGGCACGGCTATTCATGACGGTCATCGCATCCGTCCCGATATAGCCGGCCTGATGGCGCTTTCCCCGGACAAGCGGCTGCGGGAAGAAGATCCCTTTACCGGCGTGATGATCGCCGGGATGACCAACCGTATCGTCGTTCACCATTCGCGTTTTGAAATCGATCTCAACCGCGCTGCCGATCAGGCGATCTATTTAAAGCCGGAACAATCCTGGGGCTTGGAGGTCTGGAACGGGCAGCCGCCCGAAGACGCGCTTCGCCAATCGCTCGATTTTCATGCCGACTATTACACGATGCTTGAAGCGGTTCTTTCAACGGTTGAGCGCCGGCACGGCGCTTTCGTGGTGTTGGACGTACATAGCTATAATCATCGCCGGCAGGGCGCTGCCGCGCCGCCAACGGCGCAGGCGGAAGCGCCCGATATCAATATTGGCACCTATTCCATGGACCGCAGCCGCTGGAACGACATCGTCAGTGCGGTGGGCCGTCATTTTGCGTCCGCGATCATCGGCGGGCGCCGCCTTGATGTGCGCGAGAATGTGGCCTTTCAGGGCAAAGGAGAACAGACCCGCTTCATTCATGAGCGCTTTGCGGAAAATGGCTGCGCCATCGCGATCGAATTCAAGAAATTCTTCATGGATGAGTGGACGGGAGAGGCGGACGCGCGCGCGGTGGCGGATATTCGCGACACGATTGCAGCACTTCAGCCGGTTATTGAAGAATGTCTGAGATCGCGGCGATGAATATATCCTCCGCCCGCAATGCGCCGTCCCCCATCACCGATCTGGTCGATGATGTCGTGTCGTGCCTCGAGGCCGGCAAGGCCGTCCGCCGCGATGTCGGAAAAGATGGCCGTCTGCATATCGACCGGCCGCTGCCGTTCCTCTGCCTGCATCTGACGGGCGGCACGAAAGACCTCGCCGCGCGCGATATCGCCGCTGCCCATGCATCCTATCTCATCGCCTCCACCATTCAGGAGGCTGCGCCTCTGATCGAGGCCGTGGGCGCCGCCATGCGGCAGCGTTTCGGCGCTTTCATGGTGATTGATATCGGCGAGCTGGAGCATGATATTCTTCTGGCCGACGATTCCCCCTTCCTGCCGCATTATGAAGTTTCCGTCTCCGCGACGGCTGAGCCGGAAACGCAAAAGGCGCGCCGCGTCTTCATCAAGGCGGTTTGTGATGCCGAGGTGCGGTTTCGCACGCCGCGCATCACCCGGCCGGAACCGGATGCCGATCCGATCCTCAGGTTTCAGAATACCGGGCTGGATTTCCCCTGCATCAGCGTGCGTTTTGCGCCGATCTATCGTCAGCCGGAATCCGGAGCGGATTATCCTGGCCTGCGCGAAACGATGATCGCCGATCTTTTCGATGCCGGTTTGCAGGCTTTCTCGTCATTTGCTTCCGGCATGGACGCCCTCAAGGTCACCAGCCACCGGGCACTCGGCCGCAAAGCCTTCGTTGATGCAGTCAGACGTGCGGATCGTTCGATCGACGACATTGTGTCTTCCTTCGATTTTCTTCTCTCCGTTACGCCGATCAATGCTCGCCGGGCCTTCGAGGAATTCCGCGATGGCAGCTTTCAATATGCGCCGCGTCTGCTCTACCGGCCGCTCGGCGTCGATGTCGAGGAGCAGAAACGCAAGCTCTATTCGGTCGGTTTCGATCATCTGGAAGACCCGGTGCTTTATCACCTCTACCGGGAAAAACAGCGGGAGATCGATCTGCAGCTGACGATGCTTGCAAGCCTGCACCATCGCACCTTCACCGATTTTTCACGCGCCCTGTATGGCGCCGTGGAACCCGCACTTCTGACACTGGCGCTTGGTGTGCTCAAGGATTGTCCGCGAAAGGAAGAAGGCGGCGAAATCGCCATGGTCGATTGTTACGCGGTCGCCAAGAAGTCGCGGGAGATGGTCGAGACCTATCTGGCGGAAGACCCGGAATTCAAGGCACGCGTCGAAATCCGCGACGACCTGCCGCCGGGCCTGATGGTGACGGGCGAGAAACTTCTGATTTCCCGCCACACCGTCATGGAACAGCGCCGTGTCGAGGCGTTGCTGTCGCATGAGATCGGCGTGCATCTTCTCACCTATTTCAACGGCTCGTTTCAGGGCTTGCGCCTCTTCCGCACCGGCCTCTCCGGATACGAGGGCGTGCAGGAGGGGCTGGCGGTGCTGGCGGAACATCTGGCCGGTGGTATGACGCGTGAGCGCCTGCGGCTGATCGCCGGCCGTGTTATCGGCTGTGCCGCCATGCTGGATGGGGCAAGCTTCGTGGAGACCTTCCGCATCATGACCCGCGATCACGGTTTCGATGAGGCTGGGGCCTTCAACATGGTGCTGCGTATCTATCGCGGCGGCGGTCTTTCCAAGGACGCGATCTATCTGCGTGGGCTGGCGGAGGTGCTGGAGCATCTGCGCAGGGGCGGGGCGCTCGATCCGTTCTGGATGGGCAAGATCGCCGCCGCCCATTTTCCGGTGATGCAGGAGCTGGCCCTGCGCGGCCTGCTTCGTCCGCCGGCTGTCAGGCCCGCATTTCTGCTGCCCGCCCGGGCCAATGAGCGGCTGGAAAAAATACGGGCGGGATTATCCATTGCCGAACTGGCGACATTATAGGAGGGGCTTCATGCGTATCGCATTTTTCGTCAATTCCATCGAAACCGAGGGACCGAACTACGCGACCGGCCTGCTTGCCATGGCGGCGCTCAATCGCGGCCACGAGGTGGTCTATCTGACGCCCGGCGATTTCACCTTGCGCTCGGACGACAGCCTGACCATCCATGCCACGGTGCTGCCGAAGGCGAAATACAAGAAATCGGATGCGTTTCATGCTGCCCTGCAGGACAAGGCGCTGGAACGGCGGACCATGGATGTGGAGGAAATCGATGCGCTGATGCTGCGCAACGACCCCTCGCTTGACCAGACCACTCGACCATGGGCGGTGCATGCCGGCATCCTGTTCGGGCGGCTTGCCGAACAGCGGGGCGTCGTGGTTCTGAACGATCCCGAAGGTCTGGCGCTGGCGCAGAACAAGCTCTATTTCCAGAGCTTTCCCGAAATCGTCCGCCCGACCACGATCATTTCGCGCAATGTCGAGGAAATCCGCGCCTTTGCCGACGCGCACCCCAAGGGTGTCATCGTCAAACCGCTGCAGGGCTCCGGCGGCAAGAACGTTTTCAAGATCGGCTCCAGCAAGGAGGCCAATCTCAACCAGATTTTCGAGGCGGTGAGCCTCGAAGGTTATCTGATCGCGCAGGCCTATCTGCCGGCCGCCAAGGATGGCGATATCCGCTTCTTCATGATGAATGGCCGCCCGCTGATGCGCGATGGTCAATATGCCGCCCTGCGCCGCGTGCCGGCGAAAGGCGATCTGCGCTCCAACATTCACGCCAAAGGCACCGCCGAGGCGGTGAAAGTGACGGATGAAATCGTGGCGCTTGCCGACATGATGCGGCCGAAGCTGGTGGAAGACGGCATGTTCCTTGTCGGGCTGGATATCGTTGGCGACAAGATACTGGAAGTGAACGTGTTTTCCCCGGGTGGCCTTTCCAATATCCGCGATCTCACGGAGATGGATTTCAGCGACACGATCATCGAGGCCGTTGAAACCAAGATCACCATGCAGAGCGCTTCCGGCGGCACCATTTCCAACCGCCTGCTGGCGACGCTGTGAGGCTATTCCCGTAATTCGGCCGGATGCATCTCGCGATACCAGGCGACGAGGGCCTTGATGCCCTCTTCGACCGGGGTCTGCGGCACGTAACCGGTCAAGGCTCTCAGAAGATCGGGCGAGGCGAAGGTGCGGGGAACGTCGCCCTGCTGCATCGGCAGCATGTTGCGGATCGCGGGTTTCCCGACCGCCTTTTCGACCGTCTCTACGAAATGCATCAGTTCCACCGGCTGGCCGCCGCCAATATTGACCACGCGGAAGGGCGCGTGGTGCGAGAGCGTATCGTTGACGCCTTCCTGCGTGACACGGTTTTCCTCGGATGGGATGACCGTGCTCAGCCGGACGATGCCCTCCACCAGATCGTCTATATAGGTGAAGTCGCGGCTCATATTGCCTTGCCCGTAAATATCGATCGGCCGGCCGTTGGAAACGGCGTCGACGAATTTGATCGGCGCCATGTCCGGCCGTCCCCATGGACCGTAGACCGTGAAGAAACGGAAGGCGGTGGTGGGCAGCTTGTGCAGATGGGCATAGCTGTGCGCCATCAGTTCCATCGATTTTTTGGTGGCGGCGTAAAGCGTCATCGGCTCGTCCGCCTTGTCGCTTTCCGCGAAGGGTATTTTTTCGTTGGCGCCGTAGATGGAGGAGGTCGATGCCAGCATCAGATGCTTGACCTGCAAACTTCTGGCGAGCTCCAGCATGTTGAACGAGCCGATGAGATTGGAATCGATATAGGCCCGTGGATTTTCAAGGCTGTAACGGACGCCCGCCTGTGCGGCGAGGTGGATGATGATCTCCGGTTCGGCGGCCTCTGCCGCGCGCTTCAACGCATCCGTATCTTCCAGCATGCCGATTTCGGCCCGGAAGCCGTTGGAGCGGGAAAGAATGGCGTGGCGTTTTTCCTTGAGGCTGACATCGTAATATTTCGTCATGCCGTCGAAACCGGTCACGAAATGGCCGGCGTCCAACAGTCGCTTCGCAACGTAAAAGCCGATGAAGCCAGCCGTGCCGGTAACCAGATAACGCATGATGATTATATCCCGAATTCGTTGGTGCGTTTGCGGTCTGACCGAAGCGCAGAAAACCTTTTAATGAAATGGCGAAAACGAAACCTCTATGCGCCCTTGTCGAAACCGCCTTCATGCGGACGGCCGACCGCGGCATAGATGAAACCATGCGCGGCGACCTCATCCGTGCGGTAGATATTGCGCAGATCCACCAGCACCGGATGTTTCATGATCGCCTTCAGGCGCGGCAGGTCGAGCGCGCGGAACTGGTTCCATTCCGTCACGATCACCACGGCATCGGCATCTTCCGCCGCCTCGTAAGGGCCGGCCGCGTATTCGATGTCTTCCATCAGATGGCGGGCATTCGCCATGCCTTCCGGATCGTAACCGACCACTTTCGCACCGCCGTCCTGCAGGGTCTGGATGATGGCGATTGCCGGGCTGTCGCGCATGTCGTCGGTATTCGGCTTGAAGGTGAGGCCAAGCACGGCGATCTTCTTGCCGCGCACATCGCCGCCCACCGCATTGATGACCTTGCGGCCCATGGCGCGCTTGCGATTGTCGTTAATGGCGATGGTGGTCTCGATCAGCCGCACCGGCGCGTCATAATCCTGCGCGGTCTTGGCAAGCGCCAGCGTGTCCTTCGGGAAACAGGAGCCGCCATAACCGGGGCCGGCATGCAGGAATTTGGGGCCGATGCGGCCATCGAGGCCGATGCCGCGCGAAACATCCTGCACATTGGCGCCGACCTTTTCGCAGAGGTCAGCCATTTCGTTGATGAAGGTGATCTTCATCGCCAGAAAGGCGTTGGCGGCATATTTGATCAGTTCGGAAGCGCGTCTTGTGGTGAAGAGCAGCGGCGACTGGTTGAGATAGAGCGGGCGGTAAACCTCGGTCATGACGGGGCGGGCGCGCTCGTCCGAAAGGCCGACGACGATGCGGTCCGGCCGCTTGAAATCCTCGATGGCCGCACCTTCGCGCAGGAATTCCGGGTTGGAGACGACAGCGAAATCGGCCGAGGGGTTTTCCTCGTGGATAATACGCTCCACCTCATCACCTGTGCCGACGGGAACGGTGGATTTGGTGACGATGACCGTGAAGCCATCAAGCGAATGGGCGATCTCTTTTGCCGCTGCATAGACATAACCAAGATCGGCATGGCCATCGCCGCGCCGCGAGGGCGTGCCGACCGCGATGAAAACGACATCGGCATTGGCGACGGCTGCGGAAAGATCGGTGGTGAAGCTCAACCGCCCGGCCTTGGCATTGTTGGCGACGATGGTCTCCAGACCCGGTTCGAAGATGGGAATATGGCCGCTTTTCAGGGCCTCGATCTTCTCCGGCATCTTGTCGACGCAGACCACATCATGGCCGAAATCCGCAAAACACGCGCCGGACACGAGGCCGACATAACCCGAACCGATCATCACAATCCGCATTCTTTTTCCTTTCGGTTAGCGAGGCCATGGTAACGCAGCAATATCAGCCGGGGAAATCGGCGGATGAAAATCGCACGATAATATTTAGCCGCCTTCACGCCCGCCGCCAAGCACCACGATCAACACCGGCTAACCTCTTTCCATGACGGTGATGTGATGGCCATGGCGGGACAAATTTGCCGCACCTTGCAGCCATTTTCATCGGTTGGGTTCAATCGGGCAATTTTGCCGTTTTTCCGGCTTGCACTCATAGGTAGCCGGGTCTAGCCATAGGGTGAGGATCAAATCTGCCAGACTGTCTGTCCCTTGAAGGGGCGTCCGGGTCGCGTTCCACGCGGCCGGGGGATGCTTTGCATTGCGGTCGGTGTTTGGGGAAGTTCAAATGCAAAAGGGTTTTCTGCTCGGTCTGTTCGCTTATGCGACCTTTTCCATGGGCGATGCCACCATCAAGTCGCTTGGATCGCAGATCAGCGTTTTCGAAATCGGCTTCTTCAGCATTCTATTTTCCGGCATTTTCATTTTCTTCAGCAAGCCGCGCGAAGAAAGGTGGCGTGAATTCTGGCGCATGAGCCGGCCCTTCGCCGTGCACGGGCGCGCCATCTCCGGCCTTTTCGCGGGTATTTTCGGCATCTATGCCTTCACCACCATTCCGCTGGCGGAAGCCTATGCGCTGATCTTCCTGTCGCCGCTCTTCGTGACTGTACTTTCCGCCGTGGTGCTGAAGGAGAATATCGGTCCATGGCGCTGGGCGGCGGTTCTGGCGGGTATCGTCGGCGTGATCCTCGTCGTGCGGCCAGGCTTCAAGACGCTGGAACTCGGGCATTTTGCCGCCATCGGCGTCGCCTTCCTGGCGGCGATGACCATCGTTTTGCTGCGCTCGCTTGCTGGCAAGGAAAAGCGCACCTCGATCATGGGCGTGCTGCTGATCTACGGCCTCACCTTCAATGGCATTGCCTCCATCCCCGAATTCGTCATGCCCAACCTGCACCAGCTATTGGCCTTCGCCTTCATCGGCCTTTGCACGGCAACGGGGCAGATCACCCTTCTGGTCGCCACCCGCATCGCGCCGGCAAGCCAGATCGCGCCATCGCATTATTCGCAAATCCTCTGGGCCGTGGCGATCGGCATGGCTTTCTTCCACGAATATCCGGATGCTGTCGCCGTGCTTGGTCTGGCCGTCATCGCCGCATCGGGACTGCTGACGATGATCCGCGAAAAGGTGAGGCTGGGCACCGTGCGCTGGAACCCGTTTTTCCGCAATCGGCTTTGAACTCACTCTTGATCGGAAACAGTGCGTCAACCGAAGCGCGGCTTGCGGGCCGGTGGCAACCCGGCCCATAAGGCTTTCATCTTTAGATGAACGGAGAGCCGCAAATGCTCGTGGATGGAAAATGGACCGCCGAATGGCATCCGGTGCAGGCGACCGACAAGAAAGGCGGCTTCGTTCGCCAGACCTCCGGCTTCCGCAACTGGGTGACACCTGACGGCTCGGCGGGGCCGACGGGTGAGGGCGGCTTTGCGGCCGAAAGTGGCCGTTATCATCTTTACGTCGCGCTGATCTGCCCATGGGCATCGCGCACGCTGATCGGCCGAAAGCTGAAGAAGCTGGAAGAGGTGATTTCCGTTTCCGTTGTCGAGCCTACCCTTTCCGACGAGGGCTGGAAATTTGGCGACTATCCGGGCGCGGATCGCGATAGGCTCAACGGCTTCACCTATATGCACGAGGTCTATACCAGCGCGGATCCGCACTATACCGGCCGCGCCACCGTGCCCGTGCTTTGGGACAAAAAGACGAAAACCATCGTCAACAACGAATCCGCCGATATTCTGCGCATGCTGAATTCCGGTTTCGGCGATCTGGCCGATAATAGCGTGGACCTCTATCCTGAAGGTTTGCGCGATGAGATCGACGCTCTGAATGATCACATCTATCCGCGCCTCAACAACGGCGTTTACCGGACCGGCTTCGCCACCACGCAGGTCGCTTATGAAGAGGCCTTCGCCGATGTATTTGCAACGCTTCAGGAGCTCGAAAATCGCCTCGTTTCAGGTGGACCTTTCCTTTTCGGCGATCTTTTAACCGAAACAGATGTCCGGCTTTTCGTGACGCTTGTGCGTTTCGATGCCGCCTATTACGGCCTGTTCAAATGCAATCTTCGCTGTATCGCCGATTATCCCGCCCTTCAGGCCTATATCATGCGGGTGCTGACCATTCCGGGCGTGCGCGACACGGTCAATATCGACCATATCAAGCGCGGTTATTATTCCATCAAGGCGCTCAACCCGACCCGCATTGTGCCCGTCGGCCCCGATCTTCCGGGGCTGTATGACGTTTCCCTCAGCCCTTCGAGCTGAGTGAATGATGGATTACACCGGCTTGCCGACCTGATCGAGCAGCCATGCCTGAAAGGCGCGGGCCAGTGCATTGTCCTGCCGTCCTTCCGGCAGGGCCACGTAATAGCTCTTGTCAGTTTGCAGGGGAATGTCGAAGACGATTTCGAGGCGGCCGGAGGCGATCTCCGCCTCGATGAGATATTTCGGCAGAAGGGCAAAACCGATGCCGCTTGCGGCGGCCTCGATGATCATCGAGAACTGGTCGAAACGGCTGCCCTGATAGGCATTCTCCGCCGTCACCCCGTTCATCTCCAGCCATTCCGTCCACAGTTTCGGCCGCGTCGTCACATGCAGGAGCGGCTGCCCGGTCAGATCCTGCGGCTGGTTCACGCCGGCGCGGCGCAGCAGGGCGGGGCTTGCGACCGGCACGATCACCTCGTTGCACAAAAATGTGCAGGTGCCATGCGCCCAGACCGGCTGGCCGTAGTGAATGGCGAGATCGAAACCTTCCTCATCAAAATCGAAGGGATGCGAGCGCGAGCCGATGGTGATCGTTATTTCCGGATTGGCTTCGATGAAGCGGTGGAGGCGCGGCATCAGCCAGCGGCTGCCGAATGTCGGCAGTGTCGCGACGGAAAGCGATGCGTGCGATGTTCCGGCTGAAACCGCGCGCACCATCAATTGTTCGGATTGCTGTAGCAGGCGCCGCACATCGGGCAGGAATTTACGCCCCGCTTCCGAAAGCACGACCCGCCTGCGGATGCGCTCGAAAAGCTGCATTCCGGTCTGCGCTTCCAGTTCACCGATCTGCCGGCTCACCGCGCTCTGTGTGAGGTTGAGTTCTTCCGCTGCACGCGTAAAATTGCCATGCCGTGCCGCGCATTCGAACGCCTGCAGGGTAACGATGTCAGGGACCAGTCTTCTGCGCGGATCCATTCCATTCTCGCATCAACTTACCCGCTTTCCTCATTGGAAAAGGGTCGTTATGGCCATATATGATTACGAGAAAGAATGGAACGGTGTAAAACACCAGTTTCACATAACGAATGGAAAATTCGGGGAAAGAAGAGTGACGGGAGTTGAAAGCGCCGTATCGAAACGGCCTTTCCTCCCCTTTTAAGCCAAAAGGACGATGGACATGGATGCGACCACGAAGCTCGACGTGAAACAGGAAGCCGCGGCCCTGCTCGACAGGATGGGCGTTGCCCGCGATCTCTATACCGGCGGCGATATGGCCTCCTTCAGCCCGGTGACGGGTGAACAGGTCGCGAATCTCAAGACCGTTTCGGTCGAGGGTGTCGCAGCCGTGATCGACCGGGCCGATGCCGCCTTCAAGACATGGCGCAATGTGCCGGCGCCCCGTCGTGGGGAGCTGATCCGGTTGCTCGGCGAAGAACTGCGCGCCTTCAAGGCCGATCTCGGCCGTCTCGTCTCGCTGGAAGCGGGCAAGGTTCCCTCCGAGGGCCTCGGCGAAGTGCAGGAAATGATCGATATCTGCGATTTCGCGGTCGGCCTTTCCCGCCAGCTTTATGGTCTCACCATCGCCACCGAACGCCCCGGCCACCGCATGATGGAAACCTGGCATCCGCTCGGCGTCGTCGGCGTCATCTCCGCCTTCAACTTCCCGGTCGCGGTGTGGTCGTGGAATGCGGCGCTTGCGATCGTCTGCGGCAATTCGGTGGTCTGGAAGCCTTCGGAAAAGACGCCGCTCACGGCGCTTGCCGTGCAGGGCATCTTCGAGCGCGCCGCCGCCCGTTTCGGCGATGCGCCGGAAGGTCTCTCGCAGCTTCTGATCGGCGACCGCGCCGTGGGTGAAGCTCTGGTGGACAATCCCAAGGTGCCGCTCGTTTCGGCCACCGGTTCCACCCGCATGGGCCGCGATGTCGGCCCGCGTCTGGCGAAACGCTTCGCCCGCGCCATTCTGGAACTTGGCGGCAACAATGCCGGCATCGTCTGCCCTTCCGCCGATCTCGACATGGCGCTGCGCGCCATCGCCTTCGGCGCCATGGGCACGGCCGGCCAGCGCTGCACCACGCTTCGCCGTCTCTTCGTGCATGACAGCGTTTATGACCAGCTCGTGCCGCGCCTGAAAAAGGCCTATGCTTCCGTTTCCGTCGGCAACCCGCTGGAAACCTCCGCACTCGTCGGCCCGCTGGTCGACAAGGCGGCTTTCGACGGCATGCAGAAGGCCCTCGAAGCGGCGAAAGCCCATGATGGCGTGGTGAATGGTGGCGGCCGCGTGGATACGGGTGCGCCGGATGCCTATTACGTCAAGCCGGCGCTTGTCGAAATGCCGAAGCAGGCGGGGCCTGTGCTGGAAGAAACCTTCGCGCCGATCCTTTACGTGATGAAGTATAGCGATCTCGATCAGGCGATAGACGACCATAACGCCGTCGCTGCTGGTCTTTCCTCATCGATCTTCACCCGCGACATGCAGGAATCGGAACGATTCCTGTCGTCGGAAGGTTCCGATTGCGGCATTGCCAACGTCAATATCGGCACCTCGGGTGCGGAAATCGGTGGCGCCTTTGGCGGTGAGAAGGAAACCGGCGGCGGCCGTGAATCCGGTTCGGATGCGTGGAAGGCCTATATGCGCCGCGCCACCAACACCATCAACTACTCCAAGGCGCTGCCGCTGGCGCAGGGCGTTTCCTTCGATATCGAATAATCGCGTCCTTATAGACAAATTGATCCATCATGCCGGCGCGGCTCCATCCGCGCCGGCATTTCTATTCGATGGGGCGGATGAGGGCGTCCGCGACGATTTGCGGAAAAGAGGCATTTGCGCGGAATTTTATTCCCGCAATATTGCTCATATTGAATTATCGTCTCTCTATCGTTTTAATGGAAAACCCTAGCATTGCTCCATATCGCAACCCGGCAAGAGCGCCGGTGATAAGGAGATGAAATGCCAGCCGTCACCCGCCGCGCCCTTTCCGCCAGCATTCTTGTTGCCGCTGCTTTATCCGTTCTGCCTTTTCAGGCCCAGGCGGCGGAAGAGCTGAAGATCGGTTATCAGAAAACCGGCCTGCCGGTGATCGCCCGTCAGCACGGCGTCATCGAAAAGGCGCTTGAGGCCAAGGGCGTGAAGGTTTCGTGGGTTGAGTTCACCGCTGGCCCGCCGCTGGTGGAAGCCCTGAATGTCGGCTCCATCAATGTCGGCTGGACGGGCGATGCGCCGCCTATCTTCGGTCAGGCGGCAGGTTCGGCCATCGTTTATGTCGCGGCGCTTCCTTCGAACGGCAAAGGTGAGGCGATCTTCACAAAGCCCGAAAGCGGCATCAAATCGGTTGCCGATCTCAAGGGCAAGAAGGTCGGCGTCGGCAAGGGCACCAGCGCGCATAATCTGCTGGTGGCGGCAATTGAGAAGAACGGCCTGAAATTCAGCGATATCGAGGTGGTCTATCTCAGCCCTGCCGATGCCGCGGCAGCTTTCGCCAGCGACAAGATCGACGCCTGGGCCGTCTGGGATCCGTTCTATGCGATTGCCGAAACCCGCTACAAGCCGGTCACTCTGGCCCGCACCAGCGATGTTCTTAATGTCAGCACCTATTTCCTCGCCAATCGCGATTACGCCAAATCCAATGCGGATACGATCAACATCACCATCGATGCTCTGGGCGAGGCGGCGAAATGGTCCGCCGCCAACCGCGACAAGGTCGCCGCAGCTTTGCATGAAGTGACGGGCGTGCCGCTGGAGGCGCAGACGCTCGCCGCGAACCGCTCTGAATTCGGCATTACCAAGATCGACGACAAGATCGTCGCCAGCCAGCAGGAAACCGCCGACCGCTTTTATCGTCTCGGCCTGATCCCGAAACAGATCAGCATCAAGGATGCCGTCTGGTCTGGTGCGACGAACTGATCCCCGATCCGGAGGCTTCGCCATGAGCATCAGAAGGCGCATCGAGGTTGGAAGCATCACGGGTTGGCTGCTTCCCGCCATCATTCTTGCAGGCTGGGAAGCGGCTTCCCGCATAGGGCTTATTTCAGGAAATGTCCTTCCAGCCCCTTCCGCCGTTGCGGAAGCCTTCTGGCGGCTTCTGCTTTCGGGGGAACTCATTGCCAATATCGGCGTGAGTTCCGCCCGTGCGCTTGTGGGTTTCGCCATTGGCGGCTCCATCGGTTTCATCTTCGGGCTGGCCAATGGCCTCTCCAAATTCTCCCGCAGCTTCACCGATACGACGCTGCAGATGATCCGCAACATTCCGCATCTGGCGCTCATTCCGCTGGTCATCCTGTGGTTCGGCATCGATGAGGAGGCGAAGCTGTTCCTCGTCGCGCTCGGGGTGTTTTTCCCGATCTACATCAACACGCTGCTCGGCATTCAGGGTGTCGATCCGCAACTGGTGGAAATGGGCCGTACCTATGGTATGTCACCCTTCACGCTGTTCCGGCGGGTCATCCTGCCCGGCGCGCTGCCCGCCATTTTCACCGGCCTGCGTTATGCGCTCGGCATCATGTGGCTGACGCTGATCGTGGCCGAAACCATCTCTTCCTCGTCCGGCCTCGGCTATATGGCCATGCAGGCGCGCGAGTTCCTGCTGATCGACGTCGTGGTTCTGTCGATCCTCATCTATGCGCTTCTTGGCAAGCTGGCCGACAGTTTCGCCCGCTTCCTCGAAAGCATCTTCCTGCAATGGCATCCAGCCTTCAAGAAAGTCTGAGGTAACCCATGTCGACCGGCAATGTGACGACGCTGAGACGCCCGGATGCCCCGCCATCCCTCCCGTCGCAGGGGAAAATCGAACAACGTGAGAAGACGGCAGAAGGCAAGGTCGCCTTCAGCTTCCGCAATGTGGCGAAGAGCTTCGGTGATAAACCGGTTCTGCGCGGCATCGATCTCGATGTGCGGGAAGGCGAGTTTCTGGCCATCATCGGCAAGAGCGGCTGTGGCAAGAGCACGCTCCTGCGTATTCTGGCCGGCCTCGACACGCCGACCACCGGAGCCGTCTCGAAAGATGCATCGAGCCGCACCCGCATGATGTTTCAGGAGCCGCGCCTTCTGCCTTGGGAGAGAATAGCGAACAATGTCTCCGTGGGCCTGACGGGCATTGCCAAGGGCGAGGCGGCGCAGGAGCAGGCGCTTACAATTCTCGAAGAGGTCGGGCTAAGGGACCGGGCTGGCGAATGGCCCTATGTGCTTTCCGGCGGCCAGAAGCAGCGCGTGGCGCTGGCACGGGCGCTGGTGGCCCATCCGCAGATCCTGGCGCTGGATGAGCCGCTCGGCGCGCTCGATGCTCTCACCCGCATTGAAATGCAGCTTCTGCTGGAGCGCATCTGGCGCAAGCAGAAATTCACCGCCGTTCTCGTCACGCATGATGTTTCGGAAGCTGTCGCACTTGCAGACCGTATCGTCGTCATCGACGAAGGACGTATCGCGCTTGATCTGGATGTGAAGCTGCCGCGTCCGCGCCGCCACGGCACCGCCGAATTCGCGCGGCTGGAGGAGCAGGTCCTGAACCAGCTTTTCGGGCGTGGCGAGATTGGCGGATAAGAGTTGACCGGCAGGGCCAGGACCCTGCCGGATTGTATTTATCAGCCGATGCTCATCAGGCTGGCATTGCCGCCGGCGGCTGTGGTGTTGACGCTGACCGAGACTTCTTCCACCAGCCAGTCGAGCGTATAGGGCTGGCTTTCCCCGGAAAGCGCTTCTGTTGTCGCAGTCTGAACCAGAACCAGCGGGCCGGGCAGGGCGGCGATCTTCTTGTTGATCGTTACGACACGCTCCGCATCACCTTCGATCAGCGCGCCGGCGAAGGGTGCGGATTTTTCCCAGTTGTCAGCCCAGGCGATGCGCGAGGTGACGGTTGCCGGCAATCCATAGATCGCTTTTTCCAGTCCCGACGCATTGTCGATGACGACCGAGTTGCCGGTGGCAAGCGCTGCCGCCAGCTGGCGATACAGCCCCTGTTCCGTAGCGGGGATCAGCAGAACCTTGCCGCGCGGATGCAGCGCATAGACATTGCGCTCCCCGACCGGGCCTGCCAGTTCTGTTTCAAAGCCGAGGCCGGAAAGGGCCGCAGCCTGCCTCGCTGCCTCAGCCGCGATGGTCTGGCCGTTTTCATCCAGCCAGCGGGCAAGATCGACGGCCGCCTGGTCCTGCTGGCTGGCGACGCGATCAATCTTCGGCGCGGTTTGCGTCACGCGGCCGAGATAAAGCGGTCCGCCGGCCTTGGGGCCGGTGCCGGAAAGTCCGCGCCCGCCAAAAGGCTGCACGCCGACCACCGCGCCGATGATGTTGCGGTTCACATAAAGATTGCCGGCCGCGACGCGCGACAGGACGTGCTGGATCGTATCATCAAGGCGCGTATGCAGGCCGAAGGTCAGGCCATAGCCGGTGGCGTTGATTTCATCGATCAGCCGGTCGAGATTGTCACGCTTGAAGCGGATGACGTGCAGCACCGGTCCGAAGACTTCGCGTTTCAGATCGGCGAGCGATTTCATCTCGATGATCGTCGGCGGCACGAAGGTGCCCTTGCCGGTTTCGCCGGCAAGCGTGATCTGTTCGATGCGATGGCCGAGCCCGCGCATGCCCTCGATGTGCTTTTCGATGATGCCCTTCGCCTCGGCGGTAATTACGGGGCCGACATCGACGGAGAGCTTGTCGGTGCGGCCGATGCGCAATTCATGCAGCGCGCCTTTCAGCATGGTCAGCGTGCGGTCCGCCACATCTTCCTGCAGGCAGAGGATGCGTAGCGCCGAGCAGCGCTGGCCGGCGCTGTCGAAGGCAGATGCGATTACATCGGCGACGACCTGCTCGGCAAGCGCCGAGGAATCGACGATCATGGCGTTCTGGCCGCCGGTTTCGGCAATCAGCGGCACTGGCTGGCCATTGGCGAGAACCCGGCCGGCAAGCTGGCCCTGAATGAGCCGCGCCACTTCCGTGGAGCCGGTGAACATCACACCGGCTGTGAGAGGTGAACCAACAAGTGCGGCACCCGTCTTGCCGTCGCCCGGCAGAAGCTGCACGGCATCCTGCGGAACGCCAGCCTCATGCAGCAGGCGCACGCCTTGGGCCGCGATCAGCGGCGTTTCTTCGGCGGGCTTCGCCAGCACCGGATTGCCGGCAACCAGCGCCGCCGTCACCTGACCGATGAAGATGGCGAGGGGGAAGTTCCACGGGCTGATGCAGACGACCGGGCCGAGCGGTGTTTCGCCGGATTTGAAGTTCCTGCGAGCTTCCGCTGCGTAATAACGCAGGAAGTCGATCGCCTCGCGCACTTCGGCAATGGCGTTGGGCATGGATTTTCCCGCCTCGCGCATGATGAGGCCGAGCAGGGCGGGCATTTCGGCCTGCATGGCGTCGGCGG
This sequence comes from Agrobacterium sp. GW821-FHT14E08, assembly GCF_058803865.1. Classification (NCBI taxonomy): domain Bacteria; kingdom Pseudomonadati; phylum Pseudomonadota; class Alphaproteobacteria; order Hyphomicrobiales; family Rhizobiaceae; genus Agrobacterium; species Agrobacterium sp. GW821-FHT14E08. Next base: position 253,184 of record NZ_JBXAPJ010000007.1, read on the forward strand.
CCCGCTCCAGGCAGGCGGCGCGTTCTTCCACCGGGGTGGACGGCCAGCTTGAGGCTGCCGCCCGCTGCATGGCGGCTTCGACATCGGCTTGCGTCGGCTCCGTCACATGGCCGACGATATCATTGTGGTCGCCGGGATTGAGAACCGGGCGCGTGTTGCCACCTGCCTGCGGCGCGGTGGCTTTCCATTCCGTCGCAGCACCTGCCTTCAGGGTTTTGTCCAGTGCGGCGAGCGTCGTTTCGCTGGAAAGATCGAGACCGGCGGAGTTTTTGCGTTCCGGGCCGAACAGGCCTTCGGGGGCGGCGATGCGGTCGTGACGCGCGCCGGGAACAGTATAGGCCTTGACGACGGCAACCGGGTCTTCCAGCAGGGAGTCCACCGGCACGGCAGGATCGGCGATGCGGTTGACGAAGGAAGAGTTCGCACCGTTCTCCAGCAGGCGGCGGACGAGATAGGCCAGCAGCGTCTCATGCGTGCCGACGGGGGCGTAGAAGCGGCAGGGCCGATCGAGCTTCTTCTTGCCGACGACTTCGCTGTAAAGCGGTTCGCCCATGCCATGCAGGCACTGGAACTCATAGTCGCCGAGCTTGAAGCCGGGGCCGGCGAGATTGTAGATCGTCGCCATGGACTGCGCATTGTGGGTCGCAAATTGCGGAAAGACCAGATCGCGTGCGGCGAGCAGCTTGCGGGCGCAGGCGATGTATGAGACGTCCGTGTGGACCTTACGGGTGAAGACCGGGAAGTCTTCCAGCCCTTCCACCTGCGCGCGCTTGATTTCCGCGTCCCAATAGGCGCCCTTGACGAGACGCACCATGATGCGGCGGCCCGAGCGGCGGGCGAGATCGATAATGTAATCCAGAACGAAGGGGCAGCGGCGGCCATAGGCCTGCACGACGAAACCGAGGCCGTTCCAGCCCGCAAGGTCCTTGTCGAGCGCCAGCTCTTCCAGAAGATCGAGCGACAGTTCCAGCCGGTCGGCTTCCTCCGCATCGATATTGAGGCCGATATCGTATTTCTTGCTGAGCAGCATCAGGGATTTGACGCGCGGTAGCAGCTCCGCCATCACGCGCTCGGCCTGGGCGCGGGCGTAACGCGGATGCAGCGCCGAAAGCTTGATGGAAATGCCGGGGCCGCCATAGATGCCGCGGCCGGCAGACGCCTTGCCGATGGCGTGGATGGCGTTTTCGTAGTCCTTGTAATAACGCTCCGCATCCTTGGCGGTGGTCGCGGCTTCGCCCAGCATGTCGTAGGAATATTGGAAGCCCTGTTCTTCCAGCGGTTTGGAGCGCTTGATCGCTTCGCCGATGGTTTCGCCGGTGACGAATTGCTCGCCCATCATGCGCATCGCCATATCGACGCCGCGACGGATGACGGGTTCGCCGGCGCGGGCGATCAGCTTGGTCAGCGCCGCCGAAAGGCCGCTATCATTGACCGTCGAGGTCAGCTTGCCGGTGATGACGAGACCCCAGGTAGCGGCGTTGACGAAAAGCGAGCGCCCGCCGCCAATATGGGACTTCCAGTCACCGCGGGCGATCTTGTCGCGGATCAGTGCGTCGCGGGTGGCGGTGTCGGGAATGCGCAGCAGCGCCTCGGCGAGGCACATCAGCGCCACGCCCTCATGGCTGGAGAGCGAATATTCCTGCACCAGCCCTTCGACGCCGGTGCCCTTGGTCTTGGCGCGCAATGCCTCGATCAGTTTGCGGGCCGTGTCGCGAATGGTTTTCGTTTCTTCCGCCGTCACCGTTGCCGCCTCGATCAGCGGCGCCAGGCATTCTTCCTCCGGGCGGCGATAGGCGGCGGTGATCGCCTTGCGCAGCAGGCTCTGCTCGCGCACCGGCGGCGCGAAATTCTGGAAAATGCCGTTCACCGCTTGCTGCGTGTTGACGTCGGCGTTGTTTACACTGGCGTTGCTTGCACCATCGGCCATTCTGAAAACCCTGAAAAAGCTGTTGAAGACAGACCGTCGGCGGCAGCGTGTCCTCCACCCGCCGCTTTTCATCCTGGCGAGTACAATACCATCGCTGTAAAAATTGCTATGGCCCTATTTTTAGGATAAAACAGGAAATACGAACTTTTATTATTCACATTTGGCGTTAAATTACATGGCAAATAGTCAAAAAACAGACGATCTGGATCACTTCGATCTCAAGATTCTCGAGGCGCTCAGCGAAGACGGGCGCATGTCGGTCCTGCAACTGTCGAAACGCGTCGGCCTTTCCAAGACGCCTTGCCAGACGAGGCTCAAGCGGCTGGTCGACGAAGGTTATATTCTTGGCTTCCGCGCCATGCTCAATCCGCAGAAACTCGGCGTCGATCACATCGCCTTTGCCGAGGTCAAGCTTTCCGATACGCGCGAAAAGGCGCTGGAGGAATTCAACGCGGCGGTGCGCAAGATCAAGGAAGTCGAGGAATGTCACATGATCGCCGGCGCCTTCGATTATCTGCTGAAGGTCCGTACCAGCGATATCCGCAAATATCGAAGAGTGCTCGGTGAAAAAATCTCGAGCCTGCCATCGGTTTCCAACACTTCGACATTCGTGGTGATGCAATCGGTCAAGGAAACCGGCATCTAAGGAAGCGGGCAAAGAAAAACGGGCAGACGCAGGCCTGCCCGTTTATTGCCGTCTGCGTTCAGTTCTCTCAGCGCGCCGTGGCAGCGGCGGTGACCGCGCTCATCTGCGCGTCGGGACCGAACTCGTTTTCGTTTTCAATGCCGAGAAGCTCCTGCAGGCGCAGCCTTGCACGGCTGACCCGGCTCTTGATCGTGCCGACCGGGCAGCCGCAGATTTCGGCGGCTTCCTCGTAGGCAAAACCCGAAGCCCCGATCAGCAGGATCGCTTCGCGCTGATCGTCCGGCAATTTCGCAAGGGCGGCGCGGAAATCCTGCAGGTCGACCGATCCGTGCTGTTCAGGAGGCACCGACAGGCGCGAGGTATAGACCCCGTCCGTATCCTGCACTTCGCGCCCGGACTTGCGGATCTGGCTGTAGAACTCGTTGCGCAGGATCGTCACCAGCCATGCCCGCATGTTGGTGCCAGGCTGATAGCTGTCCTGTTTGGCCCAGGCCTTCATGATCGTGTCCTGCACGAGATCGTCTGCACGGTCCCTTGAGCGGATAAGCGAAATCGCGAAGGCACGCAGGTTCGGCAGCGCCGCCAGCATTTCCCTTTTGAAGTTGTATTCTGTCTGCTCCGGCTCTTTCGCCATCATTCCTCCGAAGCCTTTATTTTGGCTTTGCTTTCGGCTTCATCGAGTTTTTCGAGAAGGTCGAGGAATTTATCAGGGATGCCTTCATCCTGAACGGCATCGTAAAGCTCCCTGAGCTTGCGGGAAATCACCGCCCGCCCGGAGTGCGGAACCTGGGGGGCGGCCGAATTGTCCGGCTGATCTTGGTCCGATTGAAATATGTTCATAACGTCCGGTATTCCTTTTGTGTCGAGCAAATAATGCGTGATGAAAAAAATAGTTCCGACGCTTCGGAACTTTTTTTGCGATGCGCACGTTGCTATCTTGGGTTTGCGTTGCAGACCGCATGAAAGGGGAGAATTCCATGTCAGTTTCTACACGCATCGCACCGCACCTGCCATATCTGCGCAGGTTCGCGCGTGCCGTTTGCGGCTCACAATCCACGGGCGATGCCTATGTTGCGGCAACACTCGAAGCTCTGATTGCCGATATCAGCATCTTCCCGCAGACAAGCAGCGATCGGGCTTCGCTCTATCAATTGTTTGTATCAATCTTTAGTTCCGTCACGATCAATATTAAGGCCGACGAAAACCTGTCGGGATGGGAAAAACGCGCCTCTGCGAACCTCTCCGCCGTGCCGCCTCTCGCCCGTCAGGCTTTCCTTCTGACCACGGTCGAGGAGTTCACGCCTTCGGAAGCAGCAGAGGTTCTGAAAGTGTCCGAAGATCGCGTCGGCCAGTTGATCGACGAGGCGGCCTCGGAAATCGCGCGTCAGGTGGCGACCGATATCATGATTATCGAGGATGAACCTCTGATCGCCATGGATATTGAGCAGATGGTCACCGATCTCGGCCACCGCGTCACGGGCATTGCCCGCACGCATACCGAGGCACTCGACCTCTTCCATCGCACCCAGCCGAAGATGATCCTTGCCGACATCCAGCTTGCCGATGGCAGTTCCGGCCTCGATGCAATGAAGGACATCCTCCAGATGACGTCCCTGCCGGTGATTTTCATTACGGCTTTTCCGGAGCGACTTTTGACGGGTGAACGTCCTGAACCGACTTTCCTTGTTACCAAGCCGTTTAACCCGGATATGGTGAAAGCGCTTATCAGCCAGGCTCTGTTTTTCAACGAAAGCTCTCGCGTCGCGGCGTGAAGTTTGCCGAAACCGCGGATGAACTGGGAACCAGTGGGGTTCCCGGGCGTTGGCGGTTACGGTCGTGGGACTTTCCCACGGCTTTCTGCAAGGAGACGAATTTGCATCGGCTGGCATGGCATAACGCGGAAAGGAACGAGAGTGAGCTTCACGATTCGCTCGTCCTTGCGTTGCTCGATTCGGGTGAAACAGTCATGCTGCAGGACTGGAACCGCGATTACATATTCGTGGCCAACCTGCCGGATGTCTGGCGTTTGCCGGCAGATTCCCATCCAACTGATGAGAATCTGTTCGGCGACGATCTCTCCGCGCGGCTTGCCGAACTTAAAAAGGATATGAATGCCGCGGGCAGCCGGGGCATGCTGGAAGTGAATGCCGGAAACGACCGGGTCTTCCAGTTTCAGGTCTATTCCACCTTCAACCAGTCGAACCAGACGGTGCTGAAAACCACCATAAGGGAGGTAACGACGGAAAGGCGGCGCGAGCAGCTTTTGCGCTCGCTGCTGCGTGAAGTCAGCCACCGTTCCAAGAATCTCCTGGCGATCATCCAGAGTCTTGCGGGCCAGACGGCCCGTTTCAGCCTCACCAAGGATGATTTTCTGCGCAAATTCCGGGGACGGTTGCATGCCCTTGCCCAAAGTCAGGATCTCATCACGGATTCCGACTGGAGGGGCGCGCGCATATTCGAGCTTCTTCGTCAGCAGTTTGACCTTTATGTGCCGGAATATCCGAACCTCATCCACATGGAGGGGGAAAACCTGCTGCTCAATCCGAATGGCGCGCTCTATATCGGGCTCGCCTTCCACGAGCTGGTGGTCAATACGGTCAGCCATAGCGGCAATCTCGCCTATCACCCGCCAATATCCTTGCAGTGTCGCCAGGAAGGTGATTCCTACATTGTGGAATGGATAGAGCCGATCAAGCCGTCGAAAGAACCGGCCGAGGTACGGCGCGGCAGCTTCGGCAGTGTTGTTCTTGAAAAAGTGGTTCCATCCGCATTGGGTGGAAGCGCCGAATATCAGCTGACACCCGAGCGCATCGTCTATCGGTTGAAATTTCCCTCCGGTGCTGGCGCGGATTCTTGAGATAAGTACCGGATATGAGGGGTTTGCCAGGAGGGAGCGACCGGCTTCGATCTTGCGGAAAGCGCAATAAAAAAGCACGGCTCGTATGAGAGCCGTGCTATTTTTATAACAGGTTTTCAGGGGCGAAACCTGTTTATTTTCAGCCAAGCTTCAGGCGGGGACGGGGGAATTGCTTGGCCTGCAGTAAGAATGCCTGTGGCTGGATTCGGTTCCCCTCAAATCTATTTTTTTTGACAGAGGCCAAATTCACCTGCCGTTTACACCGGCACATGGGTCCTGAGACCCTTAGTGCGCCGGTTCGGACCGCCTCGGAATGAAGTAGCGCATTGGTGCTTCGAGCGACCATTCGAAACCGGTTTCGCGATATTCCGTTGTCACCTGTCCGCCAAACGCGCCTTCGGCGTGCCGTTTGATGACGGTGGTGCCAAAACCCTTGCGGGTCGGCTCCGTTGCCGGCGGGCCACCCGTCTCGGTCCAGATGAGATGGATCATCTGCCTTCCGTCTTTTTCAAGCGTCTTCCAGCTCAGGGTGATCTTTCCCAAGGGAACCGACAGCGATCCATATTTGATGGAGTTCGTCGTCAGCTCATGCACCACAAGGCCAAAATTCTGTGCCGCTTCGGGAGAAAGCATGAAATCTTCTCCCGAAAGCGCGAAACGCTCGGAAACCGTACCGAAAACGTCGAGATGGGTCTCTATCAGCTTGCGGATAGGCAGGCCCTGCCACTGAACTTCCGCCAAGGCCCGGATCGACATTCCCAGACCGCGCAGACGGTGATCCACCTCTTTCTGGAATTCCGGGATGCTTTTATTCTCCCGTCCCAGCTGCCGGATCATCGCCTGAACCAGCGTCAGAATGTTCTTGGAGCGGTGAACGAGTTCGTGCAGCAGCAATTGCAGCCGCTCCTCCGACTGGCTTCTGTCGAAGGAGGCGTTGGAGAGCGCAATGGCAACCTGGTTGGCCTCCTTGATCTTGGTATCGACGGGGGCCACGATCTCGCCTTCACCGATGCGCTCGGCCATATGGGTCAGGTCGCGAATGGACATGCGCAATTGCCGGCCGACCAGATAGGCGCCGCCGATGGCGATCAATACGAGCATCAGGCTGCCGATCATCATCTGCCGCCAGGTATCCACCAGCGCCGCCTGGCTTGCAGCAAGCGGCCCCCACATCACGATCTTCCATTGCCAGCCCGGTAATTGCGCATAGGCGTAGAGATTGCCCTTGCCGTCGAAAAAATTGCCGCTAAAGGCCTGCATTTCCGAAAGGACGGCGGGGGTGACGAATGGCTTGCCCACCTCTGCCTCAACCTGTGAACTGGAAACAACAACGCGATTTGTACCGTCGATGATGGCGACCGCCCAGTTGCGCGGCAGGTTTTCGGTGGGAATGAGCCGGCTGAGGTCGCTGGCGTTCTGCGTCAGGATCAGGGCGTCTCCGGCCGAACCCAGATCCGGGTTGAGCGGCATCGTAACGTTGAATACCCATTCCTTGCTGGTCGCGCCAAAAAACATGTCCGAGACGGTGATGCGGCGGGATTCGATCGCCTTTTCGAGATTGGCCTCGGCCGGCACCTTGCCCAGTGGCTGGCCATAGGGCACGCGCGTATTAAGGCGCTGCTGGCCGTCCTTGGTGGCGAGAATGGCGAAAAGTCCTTCCCGTTTCAGACTTTCGGCAACACGTCCCTGAAAGGCGGAAAGATTGCCGCTTTCAAGCTCGGGGAATTGCGACAGCAGGTTGAGGGAGGTGGCGATTTCCTGCAGGCGGCGATCGATATTGCGGCTGACGACCCGCGCATCCTCAATGGTCTCGCGCTGCAGGTCATCGCGTTTTTCGGCTTCGAGGCGCAGCATCAAATAGCCGCCGAAAAGAATGAGCGGCAGTGTAATGACGGTTGCCATCACCACCAGATAGGTGCCGATGGAGGCGGTCGGGAAAAAATTCGCGCTGCGCCGACGCAAAGCCGAGATCATGTCTTTCAGTTCTTTGCCGGATTGAGGCATACAAAAACTCCGGCAGTTACGTCCTTGTTACGTCAGGGATAATACCGTGCCAGTCCCCTTTAGCAATGCCTGATTTTTACCCTCGGTTGTCGCGACACGCCCCAATTGCGTCGGTGTGATTGAAAAAATCGGAACTATTTCAACGATCAACCCGTTTGCAAAACGAACCGGCCAAGCAGCGGAAGCAAAACTCGTTACCGCCGGGCCAGTCGAGAACGATGAAAGGAAGGTACGAAAATGGCAAAGAAACTGAACATACTCGTCACCGCCGCCCTGATGGGCACGACGGCTTTCGCGCCGCTTGCCATCGCTCAGGGCACCACCCAGCCTGCACCGGCAAGTCCGAGCGCGCAGACCGAGCCGGCAACGCCGCCAGCTACCCCCATGGCGCCTACGGCTCCTGCGGCCAATGACAGTGCGGCAGCAACGACGGGTGGCGCTTACATCACCGAGCAGGGTGAAACGCAGATCAGCGCCAATGATTATATCGGCAAATCGGTCTACACCGCCGCTGATGAAAGCATCGGCAATGTCACGAACCTCATCATGGAACAGGATGGCGGCCTCGTTGCAGCCGTGATCGGCGTTGGCGGCTTCCTCGGCATCGGTGCCAAGGATGTGGCCGTTCCCATGGACAAGGTGACAATGACGCGTAACGCGCAGGATGGCACAATCCGTCTGACGACGACGGAGACGGCGGAAACGCTGAAGGCGGCACCGGAATTCAAGACGCTGGAACAGAAGGCCAGCGAAAAGAATGCGGCAACGCCGGCTGCACCTGACAGCACGACCACTTCAGCTACAAAGCCTTAATCCCATACCTGGGAGGCAGGAGCGGGACTGGCTGACAGCAGCCGTCTCGCGAGAGGCACCGGCCAGAAGGCCGGTGTCTTTTTTGTTCCGTTTACGCCCGCAGGTGCTCAGTCCCCGGCGTTGCGCGAGGAATGCCAGGCCCAGGCGGATTTGATGATGTCGGCCAGCGAATAACGCGGTTCCCAGCCGAGAACAGCCTTTGCCTTGTCATTATTGGCGACAAGGGTTGTGGAATCGCCATCGCGGCGGTCTGTATATTCAACCGGGAAGGGGCGGCCGGACACTTCCGAAATCGCCGCCAGCAATTCCTTCACCGTCGTGCCGGTGCCGGTGCCGAGGTTGAGTTCGACGGTTTCACCGCCGGCCAGCAGATAATCCACCGCCCGCACATGGGCGTCGGCCAGATCGAGAATGTGGATATAGTCGCGCACGCAGGTGCCGTCACGGGTGTCGTAATCCGTGCCGAATACCTTGAAGCCCTGACGCCGGCCGAGTGCCGCCTCGATGGCAAGCGGAATCGCATGGGTTTCCGGCTTGTGCCATTCGCCGATGCGACCTTCGAAATCGGCGCCCGCGGCATTGAAATAGCGCAGCATCACCGAGCGCAGCCCCTTATAGGTGCTGTAATCCTTCAGAGCCTGCTCGACCACCCATTTGGTGCGGCCATAGGGGTTGATCGGCGCCTGCCGGTGCGTCTCGTCTATCGGTACCTGTTCCGGCAATCCATAGGTGGCGCAGGTGGAGGAGAAAACGAAGGCCGTGACGCCGGCATCGATGGCGGCGGAGAGAAGGTTCAGCGAGCCGATGACGTTGTTGTCGTAGAAGGCAACCGGCTGTTTCACCGATTCGCCGACTTCGATCAGTGCTGCAAAATGCAGGACGGCTTCCGGCTGGTGTTTGGCAAAGACTTCGTCCAATCGCGCCCGATCGCGAATATCGCCCTGTTCAAAGGGTCCCCACCGGACAAATTCCTCATGCCCATTGGACAGATTGTCGAAAACGACCGGTTCATATCCTCTTTCGGACAAAAGAAGGCAGGTATGCGAACCAATATAGCCGGCACCGCCGACGACAAGGACTTTCTTCTTCATCAATCGCCTTTCAGAAAAAAACACGCGGACGCGCCGAGACTGTATGTCACTTTGTTCAAATAAGGGCGGCGTGGCAGCAAGCGCCAACAACCAATCTATCCATCGCGGGTAACATAAAAAAAACTGCGCATCCATGGTTAGGATGCGCAGCAACTAATGAGAGCTTGACGAAGAGCCGAAACACGCCCGAAGGTGTCTATTTCTTTTTCCGCGTATTCGCCCTCGTCGCCAGAAAACCGGCAGCCATGGCGACGGCAAGCGTCGCATAGGGCCGCGCCTGGATCGCCAGCGTCAGCAGCGATTGCAAGGCCAGGGGCGCCGCGGTTAGGGGCGTAGCCGTCAAAGGCGCGACGGGCCGCGCCGCGTAGGCTCTGGGACGTTTGACGATTGCCAATGCCACCAGCATGATGACACCGAGCAGGAAGGCTGTGCCGGCGACGACGAGCGCGGCTGGACCGGCACCGACATGCCGGGCAAGATAGATCGACCCCGCAACCACGGCGGCGACAAAGGCGATCAGAAAGAAGACACCGGTCAGCACCCACAGGATGATGGTGGCGCGCAGACGCCGGGTGACGACGCGTCCTTCGCGCTGGGTGTCTCCCAGATAGACCAGCAATGCCTCAAGCATGATGCGGCCTTATCGACGTGTAAGGAGGGCAAGCAGGAAGCCCACGCCCACGGCAATACCGAGGGACTGAAGCGGGTTTTTCTGGACCTGATCCGTCAGATTGTCGTTCAGCGAAGAAATTTCGTTGCGAACGCTATCCGCCATTTCGCCGGATGCAGTCAGGGCATCGTCGGCAACGCGGGCGGCCTGTGCCTTCAGTTCATGCGAGGCGCCGACGCCAAGCGCCTTAACGCTCTTGGCAAGATTTGCCAGATCTTCGCGAAGCTGGGCAAGCTGTGCCGCCACTTCGGCTGCATCACCGTTTTCGAGGGATTGCTGGATCTTGTCATTGACGCTGCTACGCACGCTTGCCATAGGTGAAGTCCTTCCTGGAACATCGTTGATGGAAATTGCGACAGGCCAAACCGACCGCCGCCGCAGGTGAATTCCGTCGCTCAAGAAACTGGGTTTGCGCAACCGAAACACCTGCCTGTCCGCCATTCAAACGCGCCGATGCTTGCTTGGTTCCGCGCCCGGCATGTTTTCTTCGCGGGCATTTAAGGGCCGGGGGCAATTTTCCGGGAATTCGGTGCCGGACATTTGTTTTCCTGTCACAAGCATCATATAAGGCCCATCATCGAGACGTACCTTGACTTCAATCAATATGTGAAACGACATGCTTCAGACGCCTTATTACCTCATCGACAAGACAAAACTTCTTCGCAACATGGAGAAGATTGCCTATGTGCGGGAAAAATCCGGCGCCAAGGCGCTGCTGGCGCTGAAATGCTTCGCCACATGGTCGGTGTTCGATTTCATGTCGCAATATATGGACGGCACCACCTCGTCCTCGCTTTATGAAGTCCGCCTCGGCCGCGAGAAATTTGGCGGCGAAACCCACGCCTATTCCGTCGCCTATGCCGATTACGAAATCGACGAGGTGATCTCGAATGCGGACAAGATCATCTTCAACTCCATCGGCCAGCTGGAGCGTTTCGCGGAGAAGGCGTCGGGCATCACCCGGGGTCTGCGCCTCAATCCGCAGGTCAGCTCCTCTAGCTTCGATCTTGCCGATCCGGCCCGTCCCTTCAGCCGTCTTGGCGAATGGGATGTCGCCAAGGTCGACAAGGTCATGGACCGTATTTCCGGTTTCATGATCCACAATAATTGCGAGAACGGCGATTTTCCGCTGTTCGACCGCATGCTGACGCAGATTGAAGAAAAATTCGGATCGCTGCTATCGCGTGCTGAATGGGTGAGCCTCGGTGGCGGCATTCACTTCACCGGCGACAATTATCCGCTCGACCAGTTCTGCGACCGTCTGCGCGCCTTCTCGGAAAAATACGGTGTGCAGGTCTATCTGGAGCCGGGCGAAGCCTCGATCACCAAGAGCACGACCCTGGAAGTGACGGTTCTCGACACGCTGTTCAACGGCAAGAACCTCGCCATCGTCGACAGCTCCATCGAAGCGCATATGCTCGATCTGCTGATCTACCGCGAAACCGCCAAGGTTTCGCCGAACGAGGGCGAGCATCCCTACATGGTCTGCGGCAAATCCTGCCTTGCGGGCGATATTTTCGGCGATTTCCGCTTCGACAAGGAGTTGAAGGTCGGTGACCGCATCTCCTTCCAGGATGCGGCCGGCTACACCATGGTCAAGAAGAACTGGTTCAACGGCGTAAAAATGCCGACCATCGCCATCAAAGAACTGGACGGCACCGTTCGCGCCGTTCGTGAATTCGACTTTGCCGATTTCGAGCAAAGCCTGTCTTAAACCCTGTTTTTAACATGAAACGAAGCTCATCCCTGCGGGGAAAAGGAGGCATCACCTGAAATGAAGAAGAACGTTCTGATCATCGGCGCCGGTGGCGTAGCACAGGTCGTGGCGCATAAATGCGCCCAGAACAGCGATGTATTGGGAGACATTCATATTGCGTCACGGACTTTGGGAAAGTGCCGCAAGATTGTCGAGTCCGTACGCGAAAAGAAGAGCCTCAAGACAGATGTGAAACTTGAGGCCCATGCGCTTGACGCTATGGATATCGAGGCGACGAAAGCCTTGATTAAACAGACCGGTGTTGAAATCGTCATCAACGTCGGTTCGTCTTTCGTCAACATGTCCGTTCTTCGGGCCTGCATGGACACAGGTGTTGCCTATATGGACACGGCGATCCACGAGGATCCCACCAAGATTTGCGAGGCGCCGCCGTGGTACGGAAACTACGAGTGGAAGCGTGCGGAAGAATGCAAGGAAAAGGGTATTACGGCCATTCTCGGAGTCGGTTTCGACCCGGGCGTGGTCAATGCCTATGCGCGTCTCGCCAAGGATGATTATTTCGACAAGGTCACTTCGGTCGATATCGTTGATATCAATGCCGGCAGCCATGACCGCTGGTTCTCGACGAATTTTGACCCGGAAATCAACTTCCGTGAATTCACCGGCGTCGTCTATTCCTGGCAGAAGGGTGAGTGGCAGACGAACCAGATGTTCGAAGTCGGTCAGGAATTCGACCTGCCGGTCGTCGGCAAGCAGAAGGCCTATATGACCGGCCATGACGAGGTCCATTCGCTGTCCAAAAACATGGACGGTGCCGATGTGCGCTTCTGGATGGGTTTCGGCGATCATTATATCAACGTCTTCACCGTGCTGAAGAACCTCGGCCTCCTGTCCGAAAAGCCGGTCAAGACGGCTGAAGGTCTTGAGGTCGTGCCGCTGAAGGTCGTCAAGGCCGTACTGCCCGATCCGTCTTCGCTGGCGCCCGACTATGTCGGCAAGACCTGCATCGGCGATATCGTCAAGGGCATCAAGGACGGCAAGGAACGCGAAGTCTTCATCTACAATGTGGCCGACCACAAGGAAGCCTATGAAGAAGTCGGTTCGCAGGGCATTTCCTACACCGCCGGCGTTCCTCCCGTCGCCGCTGCCATGCTCATCGCCACCGGCGAATGGGACGTGAAGCAGATGGCCAATGTGGAAGAACTGCCGCCGAAGCCGTTCCTGAACATTTTGAACAAGATTGGCCTGCCGAACCGCATCAAGGATGAAAACGGCGATCGGGCGCTGGAATTCTAAGCGCAGCATTCTTGATGGATAGAAACAGAAAAGCCCCGCGAAAGCGGGGCTTTTTTCTTGGCTATACAGCTTATCTGTCCCGCGCGAGACGCAAAACGGGCGTAGCGCCAATCGATGGAAAGAGGGGTCTTACCAGCTACGCGGCGTCATCCTCGGCCCTGTGCCGAGGATCTAATCACGTTGAATGGAATTAACAGGTCGCAGATCCTCGGGACAAGCCCGAGGATGACGTCGATAGCAGGTACGTCTGCCGTCGTCAGTTACAGAGTGGCCTCAGCCCTTTGTCGGCTTCGGTCCACGCTTTTCGAACGGCTTGTCCTTCTTGCCCTCGTATTTCGGCTTGTCGCCGAAGGGCTTTTTCTTTTTCCAGGGCTTGTCGTCGCCCTTGCGGTCGTCGCGAGGGGCGCCGGCATTGTCGGATTTGCCGAACTTCCGCTGCGCCTTGGCCGGCCTTGTATCTTCGCGGACATTGCCGGTCATCTCCGGCTTGCCTTCCAGCGCCTTCAGACGAATGCCTTTCTCCAGCATCATGTCCTTGCCGATGGCGGAGGTGAAACGATCAACGGCGTCTGCCGCCAGTTCCACAAAGGTCTCGGTTTGCTGCATGCGGATCGCGCCGATATCCTGACGGGTGATCTTGCCGAAACGGCACAGCATCGGGATGAGCCAGCGCGGCTCAGCGCTCTGCTTACGACCAACGGAAAGGGAGAACCACGCGCTGTCGGAGAAGTCGGAGCGCTCGCGGCGCGGTGCGTTGTTTTCGACCGTTTCGAAACTGTCGCGGCGCGGCTTGCGAGTGTTATCCAGCGCGACTTCGAAAATGTCTTCCGGTGCCGAGCGTCCGGCGTGATAAAGACGCACGAAGGCGGCGGCGACTTTTTCCGCACCATGCTGTTCGAGCAGCTTAGTCACGAAATCGCGTTCGTCCTCAGCCACGGCTTCGCTGAGTGTCGGATCGGCCAGAAGCCTTGCGCCGTCGCGCTCGACGATCTCTTCGACGGAGGGCGGGCGAACCCATGCGGGGCTGACCTTGGCGCCTTCGAGAAGGCGTTCGGCCTTGCGGCGCTGGCTCACCGGCACGATGATGGCGCTGACGCCCTTCTGCCCGGCGCGGCCGGTACGGCCGGAACGGTGCAGAAGCGTTTCCGAATTGGTCGGCAGGTCGGCATGGATGACAAGTTCCAGACCCGGCAGGTCGATACCGCGGGCAGCAACGTCGGTCGCCACGCAAACACGGGCGCGGCCGTCACGCATGGCCTGCAGCGCGTGCGTGCGCTCGTTCTGCGTCAGTTCGCCGGAGAGGGCCACGACCGAGAAGCCGCGATTGTTCAACCGGGCCGTCAGGTGATTCACCGCGGCGCGGGTGGAGCAGAAGACGATGGCGTTGCGGGCTTCGTAAAAGCGCAGTGCGTTGATGATGGCGTTCTCGCGATCGGACGGCGACACAAGAAGTGCGCGGTATTCGATATCCACATGCTGCTTCTGTTCGGAAGCGGTGGCGATGCGAACGGCGTTCTTCTGGTAGCTTTCGGCCAACTTGGCAATGCTGCGCGGCACGGTGGCCGAGAACATCAGTGTGCGGCGATCGTCGGGCGATTCTTCCAGAATGAATTCCAGATCCTCACGGAAGCCGAGGTCGAGCATCTCGTCGGCCTCATCCAGCACCACGGCGCGGATGGACGACAGATCGAGTGCGCCGCGCTTGATATGGTCACAGAGACGGCCGGGCGTGCCGACGACGATATGGGCGCCGCGCTCCAGCGCCCGGCGCTCATTGCGGATATCCATGCCGCCGACGCAGGATGCGATCGACACGCCGGCGAATTCATAAAGCCATTCCAGCTCGCGCTTGACCTGCATGGCCAGTTCGCGGGTCGGCGCAATGGCAAGTGCCAGCGGTGCGGAAGCCTGACCGAAGCGGGTGTTTTCCGAAAGCAGCGTGGTCGCCAGCGCGATGCCGAAGGCGACGGTTTTGCCGGAGCCGGTCTGCGCGGAAACCAGCGCGTCCTTGTCGGCAAGTTCCGGTGACAGCATTGCCTGCTGCACGGGGGTCAAGTCTTTGTAGCCGCGTTTTTCCAACGCCTGCGCGATCGCCGGGGCGATACCCTGGGTGTCTGTCATCTACCGTCTTTCGGATATGAAGCTGCCCGCATCCGCCCGAAACCAATAGGTCCTAAAGTCTCCGGGGCAGCCGATACGGGCCATTTCGGCCATCTGGCCGGTTGCATTGCGGCGCTCATACTGCGAATGCGCCGGTTTGTACAGTGCAGTGCGGTACGCTCTTTCATCCTCTTATGGATGGCAACCCGTTCCATCCGGCCATCTTCTTTTGCCGGCTGCGCTAAAAAAGGCGTACCGCATGGTTCATAAACGGCATTGCGTGCCCCCCGCCTTTTCGCTAAGAGACCCGCAACTTGAGGCTCTTTGTCAGGAAGAGCCGACTGGGTTTGTTCTTGTCCGTCCGCTCTTCGAAGGAGCCGGCGGGAAAATGGGATGGTACTGGTCAAGGCTATGGCTCGCATTGTCATGAAATTCGGCGGCACGTCCGTCGCGAACCTCGAACGCATTCACAATGTCGCACGGCATGTGAAACGCGAAGTGGATGCCGGCCATGAAGTGGCCGTGGTCGTTTCCGCCATGTCCGGCAAAACCAACGAATTGGTGGACTGGGTGCAGAATGCTGCGAAAGTGGCCGGCGCCAACGCCGCCTCCTTCTATGATGCGCGCGAATATGACGCGGTCGTCGCATCCGGCGAGCAGGTGACATCGGGTCTTCTGGCGATCACGCTGCAATCCATGGGCATCAATGCGCGCTCCTGGCAGGGCTGGCAGATCCCGATCCGCACCGACAATGCGCATGGCGCCGCCCGCATTCTCGAGATCGATGGGTCGGATATCATCCATCGCATGGGCGAGGGCCAGGTGGCCGTCGTTGCCGGTTTCCAGGGCATTGGTCCGGACAATCGCATTGCGACGCTCGGCCGTGGCGGCTCGGACACGTCTGCCGTTGCGATTGCCGCCGCCGTCAAGGCGGATCGTTGCGACATCTATACCGATGTCGACGGTGTCTACACGACCGATCCCCGCATCGAGCCCAAGGCTCGCCGCATGAAGAAGATCGCTTTCGAGGAAATGCTCGAAATGGCGTCTCTCGGTGCGAAGGTTCTGCAGGTTCGCTCGGTCGAGCTTGCGATGGTACACAAGGTGCGCACCTTCGTTCGCTCCAGTTTCGAGGATCCCGATGCGCCGGGCATGGGCGACCTCATCAACCCGCCCGGTACTTTGATTTGTGACGAGGATGAAATCGTGGAACAGGAAGTCGTAACCGGCATCGCCTATGCCAAGGATGAAGCACAGATCTCGCTGCGCCGCGTGGCCGACCGTCCGGGCGTCTCCGCTGCGATCTTCGGGCCGCTCGCTGAAGCGCATATCAACGTCGACATGATCGTGCAGAACATCTCCGAAGACGGTTCGCGCACCGACATGACCTTCACCGTTCCCTCGGGTGACGTTGTCAAGGCTCTGAAGGTTCTGGACGAGAACAAGGCCCAGATCGGCTTCGACGTCGCGCAGAACGAGACGGGTCTTGCCAAGGTTTCCGTCATCGGTATCGGCATGCGCAGCCACGCCGGCGTTGCCGCCAGTGCTTTCAAGGCACTTGCCGAGAAGAACATCAACATCAAGGCGATCACCACGTCCGAGATCAAAATTTCGATCCTGATCGATGGCGCCTATGCCGAACTTGCGGTTCGCACTTTGCATTCCGCCTACGGTCTCGATAAGAGCTAAGCCGAGACATCGGTTCCCGATGCTCCGATTCTTCGGGGTTGCGTTCTTCCGATGTGGCGTTTCATGAAAGCGTGTCCCTTGCGGGACGCGCTTCTCTCGCTATAAATTTTTAAATGACGTTTTGATTCCCGAATATTATGACATTCGGATCGGAAGCGTCGGGGAGCAAACGCGATGAGAGACCTTTCCGCAGGTCCGCGCGTCCTGCTCAAGCGGCTGCGCGAAATGATGGCGGAGCACCTTGAACCGCAGGACCGCCTGGACCAGATCGTTCGCCAGATAGCCAGCAACATGGTGGCGGAGGTTTGCTCGGTCTACGTGCTGCGCTCCGACAGCGTGCTGGAGCTTTACGCGACAGAAGGTCTCAACAAGGATGCCGTGCATCTTGCCCAGCTGAAAATGGGGCAGGGTCTTGTCGGCACCATCGCCGCTTCCGCCCAACCTCTCAATCTTTCCGATGCGCAGGCGCATCCCGCTTTCCGTTATCTTCCTGAAACCGGTGAGGAAATTTATCATTCCTTCCTCGGCGTGCCGATTTTGCGTTCCGGTCGCACTCTTGGCGTTCTTGTGGTCCAGAACAAGGCCAGCCGAACGTACCGGGAGGATGAAGTTGAAGCGCTCGAGACAACCGCGATGCTTATCGCTGAAATAGTGGCGAGCGGCGAGTTGAAAAAGATTACCCGCCCCGGTGTGGAGCTGGACCTGACGCGCGCCGTCTCCATCGATGGCGACGCCTATGGCGAAGGCATCGGTCTCGGCCATGTCGTGCTGCACGACCCCCGCATCGTCGTCACCAATCTCTTGAACGAAGATGCGGATACGGAAATCCGTCGTCTTGCCGATGCCATCGGGTCACTTCGCCTGTCGATCGATGACATGTTGCAGCGCCGCGACGTGCCGACTGAAGGCGAGCACCGCGAGGTTCTGGAAACCTACCGCATGTTCGCCCACGACCAGGGCTGGGTGCGGCGCATGGAAGAGGCGATCCGCAACGGCCTGACGGCGGAAGCGGCGGTTGAGAAGGTGCAGAGCGACACCAAGGCGCGCATGATGCGCCTGACGGACCCTTATCTTCGCGAGCGCATGCATGATTTCGACGATCTCGCCAACCGGCTGCTGCGCCAGCTGATCGGTTTCGGCGGGCGTGGACCGGAGCAGGATTTCCCGCTTGACGCCATCGTTCTGGCGCGCGCCATGGGTGCTGCCGAACTGCTCGATTACCCGCGTGAAAAACTGCGCGGTCTGGTGCTCGAAGACGGCGCAGTGACAAGCCATGTCGTCATCGTGGCGCGCGCCATGGGCATTCCGATCATCGGGCAGGCGACAGGCATCGTCGCGCTTGCCGAAAACAACGATCCCATCATCATCGATGGCGACGATGGTCAGGTGCATCTGCGCCCCATGTCGGATCTGCAGCGCGCCTATGAGGAAAAGGTGCGCCTGCGCGCCCGGCGACAGGAGCAGTTCCGCGCGCTGCGCAATGTCGAGCCGATCACCAAGGATGGCCAGAAGGTCAATCTCAAGATGAATGCGGGCCTTTTGGTGGACCTGCCGCAGCTCGACGAATCCGGCGCTGACGGCATTGGCCTGTTCCGCACCGAGCTGCAATTCATGATCGCCTCCAACATGCCGAAGGGCGAGGAGCAGGAGGCGTTCTACCGGTCCGTTCTGCGGCAGGCAAAGGGCAAGAGCGTCACCTTCCGCACGCTCGATATCGGCGGCGACAAGGTCGTTTCTTATATGCGCGGTCAGGAAGAGGAAAACCCGGCACTGGGCTGGCGGGCGATCCGCCTGTCGCTCGACCGGCCGGGCCTGATGCGCACGCAGATGCGCGCGCTGCTGCGCGCCGCCTCGGGTGCTGAACTGCGCATGATGCTGCCGATGGTGACGGAGGTTTCCGAAATCCGCGCCGCGCGCGATCTTCTCCAGAAGGAAGTGCAGCATCTCTCGAAGTTCAGCCATGCGCTGCCGAAAAAACTGCAATTCGGCGCGATGCTGGAAGTGCCGTCTTTGATGTGGCAGCTCGACGAGCTGATGCAGGAGGTGGATTTCGTTTCTGTCGGTTCCAACGACCTGTTCCAGTTTTCCATGGCGGTCGATCGCGGCAATGCAAGGGTTTCGGATCGTTTCGACAATCTTGGCAAGCCGTTCCTGCGCATCCTGCGCGATATCGTGCGTGCGGGTGAAAGGCACCATACCTCCGTCACGCTTTGCGGTGAAATGGCAAGCAAACCGCTTTCGGCCATGGCCCTGATCGGCCTCGGTTTCCGTTCGGTTTCCATGTCGCCGACGGCGATCGGTCCGGTCAAGGCCATGCTGCTCGGGCTTGATGCCGCGCGCCTTGCCGATGAGCTGAATGCCGCGCTGGACGATCACAATTCGCTGGAAAGCGCGCGCGAGGTGTTGTTACGCTTTGCCGCGACGCATTCCATTCCCATTTAGAGCATTTCCAGGAAAAGTGGACCCCGGTTTTCCGTCCGGAAATGCGTTAAAGCAAAAAGTTAGAGCGTTCTCGCGTTTCGAAGAAAAGCGAAAGCGCTCTAAAAGACCTGTTTCATTATTGGAGTGACTGGTGGCGAAGCTTCCCGTCGAAAAAATGCGCGAGTTGGAAAGGCGTTTCGGCGAGATCGAAGCGCGTATGTCGGCCGGCCCTGCAGCGGATGTTTATGTGAAGCTGGCTTCGGAATATTCCGAACTTGAGCCGGTGGTGAAGAAAATCCGCGATTACGAGAAGGCGGTTTCGGAGGCAGCCGATCTCGAGGCGCTGCTTGCCGACAAGACGACTGACAAGGATATGCGCGATCTGGCGGAAATGGAGCTGCCGGAGGTCGAGACCCGTATCGGCGAGCTTGAGAAGGACATGCAGGTCCTGCTGCTTCCGAAGGATGCCGCCGACGAGAAAAGCGCAATCCTTGAAATCCGTGCCGGCACAGGTGGGTCCGAAGCCGCACTTTTTGCCGGCGACCTGTTCCGCATGTATGAGCGCTTCGCATCGACCAAGGGCTGGAAAGTTGAAGTTCTTTCCGCCAGCGAAGGCGAAGCGGGCGGTTACAAGGAAATCATCGCCACCATCAGCGGGCGAGGGGTGTTCTCCAAGCTGAAATTCGAATCCGGTGTGCACCGGGTGCAGCGTGTGCCGGAAACGGAAGCGAGCGGCCGCATCCACACCTCCGCCGCCACCGTCGCCGTTCTGCCGGAAGCGGAAGATATCGACATTGAAATCCGCCCGGAAGACATCCGCATCGATACTATGCGTGCTTCCGGCGCGGGCGGCCAGCACGTCAACACCACCGACTCCGCCGTTCGCATCACCCATCTTCCGACGGGCCTGATCGTCACCAGCTCGGAAAAATCGCAGCACCAGAACCGCGCCAAGGCCATGCAGGTTCTGCGTTCGCGGCTTTACGATATCGAACGCCAGAAAGTGGACAATGAACGCTCTGCCGACCGCAAGAGCCAGGTTGGTTCTGGCGATCGTTCCGAGCGCATCCGCACCTATAATTTTCCGCAGGGGCGCGTCACCGATCACCGCATCAATCTGACGCTCTACAAGCTCGACCGGATGATCGAAGGTGAGATCGACGAACTTCTCGATGCGCTGATTGCCGACTATCAGGCCGGTCAGCTCGCCCAGCTTGGCGAACAGCAGCTTTGAGCGGCGGCGCTGACGGAACGGTCTCGACCGAGCTTGCCGCAGCCCGCAAACGGCTGCAGCTGGCGGGCGTCGCCGACCCGCTTCTGGATGCGCGCCTGCTGATTGCCGAAGTGACCGGCTTTTCATTGACCGACTTCGTGATGAAGCCGGATCATCCTGTCACGCCGGAAGAAAGTGTGCGGATTGCCGCCATGATCGAAAGGCGAGCCGGGGGCGAGCCGGTTCATCGCATTCTCGGCCACCGGGAATTTCATGGTCTTGATCTCCTCTTGTCCAGGGAGACGCTGGAACCCCGTCCGGATACGGAAATTCTCGTCGACACGCTTCTGCCCGCCTTGAAGAGAGCCGCTACCGAAAAAGGCTGGGTCCGCATCCTGGATCTGGGTACCGGAACGGGTGCGATCTGTCTGGCGCTTCTGAAGGAATGCCCGCAGGCGCTGGGTATCGGCAGTGACATTTCGACCGATGCGCTGGAAACGGCCGCCAAGAATGCGGCCCGGAACGGTCTCGGCTCGCGTTTTGAAACCATGCGTAGCGACTGGTTCGAAAAAATCTCTGGCAGCTTTGACATAATTGTGTCGAATCCGCCTTATATAAGAAGCGATATAGTCACAACGCTCGACCGAGAGGTTCGTCATTACGATCCGATGGCGGCGCTGGATGGAGGTCAGGACGGCCTTGCACCGTACCGCCTTATTGCTGCCGATGCAGGCCGCTTTCTTGTGGAAAACGGGATCGTCGGTGTGGAGATCGGTTTCGATCAAAGGCTTGATGTTTCCGCTATATTTGCTTCCCACGGCTTCTCTCTTCTCGATGCCGTGAAGGATTATGGTGGCAACGACAGAGTTTTGACCTTCCGGAGATAGTTATCAGCGATATGTCTGCGGATTTTTTGCAAGGATATTTTGCACAGCAAAAGAAAAGGCTTGGATTTCCGCATGAAGCGGGATAGTTTGCGGCCACATGCAGGGTGGCTGAGGACGAACGCAGATTCGTCAGGGTATGGGTCAGTCCCGAAGCGGGTTCTTTTGAGAATCCTGAAGGCTGGGCGTTTCCGGCATGTGAATCAGTAAACTTTGTTCGCAGACGGCTCGGTGCAGCATTTGCGCAGCCGGTCGTCATACGCGAGGTCTTGTCCGGAGTTATCTTCGACGAGGCGCGTGTTAGAGCAATTTCAGGAAAAATTTCCAGCGGGTTTCCGTCCGGAATTGCATGAAAACAACCAGATTGTCAGCAAAACAGAATTCAGGTGAGCAATTGATGAGGCCAGGACAGCAAAACAAGCGCGGCCGGGGGCGTGGAAGCAACAATAATAACAATAATAATGGTGGCGGTGGTAACAACAACTTCAACCGCAAGGGCGGAAACCCGCTCACCAGGACTTATGACAGCTCCGGCCCCGATGTGAAAATCCGTGGCACAGCCCAGCACATAGCGGAAAAATACGCTGCCCTTGCCCGGGACGCGCAGAGTTCTGGTGACCGCGTGATTGCGGAAAACTATCTGCAGCACGCCGAACACTACAATCGCATCATCGCCACGGCCCAGGCCCAGATGCAGGAACGTTTCCAGCGCGATGACCGTGGTGAATACAATGCCGCGGATGCCGATGAGATGGATGGAAACGAAGGTGACGACGGCGTCGTTGCATCGCAGCAGCATTCCGAACAGTCCGAACGCGTGCAGCAGTCGGAACGCCAGGAGCGCGCCGAGCGGTCGGAACCGCGCCAGGAGCGTCAAGAGCGCCGCGAGCGCCCTGACCGCCGTGAACGGCAGGAGCGTCAGCCCCGCCAGCCGCAGGTCTCGGTCGAGCAGCCCCCGGTTTACGATGCCAGCCAGGCTCCGCAGCCGGTGATCGAAGGCACGCCCATGGAAGTGGCGGTCGAGGAAGAGCAGCAGCAGGCTGAGGCTCCGGCAACGGAGCGCGCACCGAAGACCCGCCGCGCCACGACGCCGCGCCCACGTCGTCCGCGCCGTGCCGCAACAGCGGAAGGTGCTGAAGGCGAAGAGGCTCCGGCCGGCGAGGAAGCAACACCTGCAACGCTTGAAAACGCTGCCGAATAAGCAGGGTACTCAAGAAATACGCGATTGAAAAACTCCGGCTTGCCGGAGTTTTTTCGTTTCCGGGGGCGGAGCATGAGTGGCAGCCAGGGTGATTGCCGCGAACGGATATGACACTTGTCAAATCCAGCCAAAATTTCCGGGGCAGCGGTTTCCCTCCCCTTTAAACCGATGAAACTGCCTCCCATATTCGTGCAGGAAGGTCGGGTGTCTGCATTCAGCAGCAACTGCCCTTCGAGAGGCGGCGATCGTGAAATCCTTATAAAGCGCGACTGTCGTAGCGGGGCTTGCCTTTGAGGGAGCCTCAACCCTAACACCCGGAGCCGTGCCGAAAGCGGGCGGGCCGGTTTATGGAGGTTCGACTATGAATATTGAAAAATACTCCGAGCGCGTTCGCGGTTTTCTGCAATCTGCACAGACCTTTGCGCTGGCGGAAAACCATCAGCAGTTTTCGCCCGAACACGTTCTGAAGGTTCTGCTCGATGACGAGCAGGGCATGGCGGCATCGCTGATCGAGCGGGCCGGTGGCGATGCCAAGGAAGCACGCCTTGCCAATGATGCGGCGCTGGCGAAATTGCCCAAGGTTTCCGGCGGCAATGGTGGCCTTTCGCTCACCGCGCCGCTTGCGAAGGTATTCTCGACCGCGGAAGACCTTGCCAAGAAGGCGGGCGACAGTTTCGTCACTGTCGAGCGTCTGCTGCAGGCGCTTGCGATTGAAAGTTCCGCCACCACTTCGGCTTCCCTGAAGAAGGCCGGTGCAACCGCGCAGGCGCTCAATCAGGTCATCAACGACATCCGCAAGGGCCGCACGGCTGACAGCGCCAATGCCGAACAGGGCTTTGACGCGCTGAAGAAATATGCGCGCGATCTGACGGAGGAAGCCCGCGAAGGCCGGCTCGATCCTGTCATTGGTCGTGACGACGAAATCCGCCGTACCATTCAGGTGCTGTCACGCCGCACCAAGAACAATCCCGTCCTGATCGGTGAACCCGGCGTTGGTAAAACGGCGATTGCCGAAGGCCTTGCGCTGCGCATCGTCAATGGCGATGTGCCGGAAAGCCTGAAGGACAAGAAGCTGATGGCGCTCGATATGGGCGCGCTGATCGCCGGTGCGAAATATCGCGGTGAATTCGAAGAGCGCCTGAAGGCTGTGCTTAATGAGGTGCAGGCCGAAAATGGCGGCATCATCCTCTTCATCGATGAGATGCACACGCTGGTCGGCGCCGGCAAGGCTGATGGCGCGATGGATGCGTCCAACCTCCTGAAGCCCGCGCTTGCCCGTGGCGAGTTGCACTGTGTCGGCGCCACCACGCTCGATGAATACCGCAAGCACGTGGAAAAGGACCCGGCCCTTGCCCGCCGTTTCCAGCCCGTTCTGGTGGATGAGCCGACCGTGGAGGACACGATCTCGATCCTGCGCGGATTGAAGGAAAAATACGAACAGCATCACAAGGTCCGTATCTCGGATTCCGCCCTGGTTGCGGCTGCGACGCTTTCCAATCGTTATATCACCGACCGTTTCCTGCCCGACAAGGCAATCGACCTGATGGACGAGGCCGCTTCGCGTCTTCGCATGCAGGTGGATTCCAAGCCGGAAGAACTGGACGAACTGGATCGCCGCATCATCCAGCTCAAGATTGAGCGCGAGGCCCTGAAGCAGGAAACGGATCAGTCGTCCGTCGACCGCCTCAAGAAGCTCGAGGACGAGTTGGCCGATACGGAAGAAAAGGCGGATGCGCTGACGGCTCGCTGGCAGGCGGAAAAGCAGAAGCTCGGCCATGCCGCCGACCTCAAGAAGCGGCTGGACGAAGCCCGCAACGAACTGGCGATTGCCCAGCGCAACGGCCAGTTCCAGCGCGCCGGTGAGTTGACCTATGGCATCATTCCGGGTCTCGAAAAGGAACTGGCTGCGGCGGAAGCTCGCGATAGCAGCGGTGCCGGCTCGATGGTTCAGGAAGTGGTGACGGCGGACAATATTGCCCATGTCGTTTCCCGCTGGACCGGTATTCCGGTCGACAAGATGCTGGAAGGCCAGCGCGAAAAGCTGCTGCGCATGGAAGACGAGCTTGCCAAGTCCGTTGTCGGGCAGGGCGAGGCCGTTCAGGCGGTTTCCAAGGCGGTTCGCCGTTCGCGCGCCGGTCTTCAGGATCCCAACCGGCCGATCGGTTCTTTCATCTTCCTCGGCCCGACGGGTGTGGGCAAGACCGAGCTGACCAAGTCCTTGGCCCGCTTCCTGTTCGACGACGAAACCGCGATGGTTCGCCTCGACATGTCGGAATATATGGAGAAACACTCCGTTGCCCGGCTTATCGGTGCGCCTCCCGGCTATGTCGGTTATGAAGAGGGCGGTGCGCTCACGGAAGCGGTTCGCCGCCGGCCCTATCAGGTCGTGCTGTTCGACGAGATCGAAAAAGCGCATCCGGATGTGTTCAACGTCCTCTTGCAGGTGCTGGATGATGGCCGCCTGACGGACGGCCAGGGCCGCACCGTCGATTTCAAGAACACCATCATCATCATGACCTCGAACCTCGGTTCGGAATTCATGACGCAGATGGGCGACAATGACGATGTGGATTCGGTTCGTGACCTGGTGATGGAGCGGGTCCGGTCGCATTTCCGGCCGGAATTCCTCAACCGTATCGACGATATCATCCTCTTCCACCGCCTGCGGCGCGACGAAATGGGTGCAATTGTCGAAATCCAGCTGAAGCGCCTCATCGCGCTGCTCGGTGATCGCAAGATTTCGCTCGAACTGGATGAGGATGCCCGCAACTGGCTTGCCAATAAGGGCTATGATCCGGCTTATGGCGCGCGTCCGCTGAAGCGGGTGATCCAGAAGGCGGTTCAGGACAGGCTTGCCGAAATGATCCTCGGCGGCGAAGTGCCGGATGGATCGCGGGTCAAGGTGACTTCGGGCACCGACCGGCTGCTGTTCAAGGTCAAGCCCCCCAAGGGCGAGGCCGAAACCGAAACGGCCGATGCGGCGTAAACAAAAGGGCTCCGGAAACGGAGCCCTTTTTCATTTGACCGGTGTTGCAGGCCGCAAAGGTCCAGTGAATTACCGGCTTGCCACCTGATTGGGCTTTTCATCAATATTCAGCAGATTGTCGATGCGTTTTCTCTCATCGGAAAAACGCGCAAGCGCATCGCCCGACAGCGACTTGCCGCCCGGCAGGCGTACCTTCATCGCATCCACCTTGGTGCCGTTGACGATCAGCTCGTAGTGCAGATGCGCGCCGGTCGAAAGGCCGGTCGATCCAACATAACCGATGACCTGGCCCTGCCGGACCTTGGACCCTTCGGTGACGCCCTTGGCGATGGCGCTCTGGTGGTTATAGGACGAGACATAGCCGTTGGCATGGCGGATCAGTGTCTGGTTGCCGTAACCGGAAGCCCATCCTGCCTTTTCGACAGTGCCGTTGCCGGTCGCGATGATCGGCGTGCCGCGCGCGGCGGCCCAGTCTGTGCCGGTATGCATGCGGCTGAATTTCAGAACCGGGTGACGGCGCATGCCGAAACCGGATGTCATGCGGCCGTTCGGAACAGGGTTGCGCAACAGGAACTGCCGGATGCTTTTGCCGTTCTCGTCGAAATAATCGATGCTGTTGTCTTCCGGGCTCTGGAACCGGTAAAAACGCGTCTCGTTGTCGCCGAACTTGGCGTTGACGTAGAGCAGCTCCGACTTGTCCGTCGCCTTGCCGTCCGCATCTTCGACCGAGAAGAAAGCTTCCAGCGTATCCGCCGGCTTCAGCTGCGCCTGAAAATCGACGCTGCTGGCCAGAAGCTTGATGAGCTGGGAAACCATGCTCTGGTTCATGCCATAGGCAAGGGCCGCCCGGTAGACGCCGTCATAGACGCTCGGCAGATCACGGCCGGCGGCCGGCGCCGGCGTGCTGTCGAAGGCGGTCGCCACCGCGTCGAGCTTCGGCGGTTCGCTGGCCTTGATGAAACGCTTGCGGTCATCGACGGCCATGGTGACCATGTGCCGGCCCTTGCGATAGAGACTGACGCGCACGATGTCGCTTTTGTCGTCTTCCTGAATAATGCCGACGCGCAGCACATCGCCGCTTTCGACATTGTTCGACTGGATTTGCGGTGACAGCAGCCCGGCGATTTCCGATGACTGCGCCTTCGAATAGCCGGCGCCGAAGAGGGCGGCTTCGATGGTCTCTGTCTGGCGGGCAGGGATGACGTCGTCGGCATATTCCTTGACGGGTACGGACGCCGATTGCGGGGTCGAGACCGACATGTTCTGCTCTACGACACGGGCGGCAAGGCCAGCGGTGATGTCGACATCGCCTTCATCATTATCGAAACGGCGGGGGTCGATGTAATAGAGCGCGGCGAGCTGTTCGTTGCCATCCGTGAGGATCGAGCCGTTCGACCGCACCGCCTCCTCAACCTCGTCGAAGCTCAAGGAGCCGGCAAAGGCATATTTGGAATGCTGGACGGGAAAGGCAACCGTCTTCAGGCTGACTTCGGATTCGACCTCGGAGCCATAGATCGTTCCCGTGCGGCTCGCCGCCGGCGCCGGAGCGTCCTTGTCGTCATTGCTCGCGAAGATATTCAAGGGATCGAAGGCGGGATAGTCGTCCTGCTTGGCGTAATTCGCCGCCAGCGGAATCTTGACGTGGGAGAAGGGAACCTTGCGGACCACTTCCTTGTCGCCCTCATTGATGACGGTGGAGACTTCCATGATCGACCGGTCGGATGGCCGGGCGGCGATATTTGGTGCGACGAGACGCGTACCCCGGCGGGCGGCTTCAGCGACGTTGTTGCCCATATCCGCCTTGGCGAAGGCTTCGGCTGGAATGGCAAGCTGCTGGCGCCCGTCGAGAGCGGCAAACAGCGCCACACCCATCAATATGGAGGAGGTAATACCGGTGAGAAACGTGCCGGAGAGCCATCGAAGCGAAATCTCGCGACGATCGGGTGCACGGCGCCCTTCCGCCAGAATTGGCGGTTCCGTGCCTAGCGACCGGATCACATTGCGATCCGCAGTCATACTAGCTGTGCCCCGTCGGTCATGCGCTCTCCAGAAACTTCAGGCGAAGGTGTGCAACTTTCAAAGCCGTGAGTCAAATCGGTCGACGTCAAGGCAAATACATTGCAACGCGCTATATAAGGACATGCGCGAGCATGCCTGATTTTAACGCTTCGTTAGCAAAGCAATTAGTGAGGAACCGGGCTAAAAGAAGGCGCAGGCCCTGCCGCATTGCTCCACGCACGCTTCTCCTGTGCAAAAGCCGATGCGTCCGCAGGCCATTTGCCGTCCACAGCGGCAAGAAATCAAAATTCCCTTTTAAATTCAATAGTATGTATGATTTTTTGAGAATTTTTATTTTGTGCTGTTGACTTGTTTGAGGGTGATCTCTTATAAGTCCGCTCACTGAACGAGGGCGGCGGCGCTGCTGGCGACGGCGACT
>NZ_JBXAPJ010000008.1:0-169446 GCF_058803865.1 Agrobacterium sp. GW821-FHT14E08
GGCTTTTCCCAGCATTCGGGCGTCGTCATCTGCGCCGATGGATCGGACGATGCGGCCAGGCGGCTTGAACGCGTGCTCTTCAACGACCCGGCAACCGGCGTCATGCGGCATGCCGATGCCGGTTACGAGATCGCCCTCGATTGCGCAAAGCAACAGGGACTGCGCCTGCCTGGAATTCTCGGGAACTAAAAAGACAAAGCGGCGCAGGCAGAAAACTGCGCCGCTTGTCAGATTGCAGAGGACGGCCGCGCGGATTTGATCCGGAGCCCGGTTATGTTCGAAACGCATGAGAGCGGGCCATGAACCCCGACTGAATAATCTCTTCAGCTTCCGTTCCGGCGGGACCGTCTAAAACAAAGACGTTCAACCGCGGTCCTATCCGCCTGAGGAGACAGTCATGATCCGGAAGTCTTTCATTGCAAGTGCACTCGTTGCTCTCGTTGGCATCGCTGCCGCGGCACCCGCCATGGCCAATGATGTGCGCATCGAACAATATGGCTGGTCCAACTCTGCCGGTGGCGCGCAGGAAGGTTATGGCAACCGGATCCGCACCTACCAGAATGGCGGTTACAACCGGATTGTCGGCCATCAGTATGGACGGCAAAACCTTTCGGCCGTCGGTCAGGAGGGGCATGATAATTACGGCTCCACCTATCAGAACGGCAGCCGCAACGTGGCCGGCATCGGGCAATTCGGCTCCAACCACACCACCATCCTCACCCAGGACGGCAACGGCAATATCGCGGCCGGTGTTCAGGTGGGTCGTGGCTGCAGCGCCAATGTGAGCCAGGGCGGCAACGACAATGTCGCGGCCTTCGTGCAGGCCTGCCCTTAAGCAGTCCGCAATGACGTGAACGGTCGAGATCGAGATATCAGATCGTCAGGGAGACGAGCCATGCCCCATACCCTCAGACATCCGCGCCGTCTGGCGGCGATCCTTGCAATGGCCCTGCTTCCTTTCGGCGCCGTTGCAGCCATATCGACTGCAAAGGAACCGGCCGAAGGGCAGCGTTGCGAGATCAGAGCAACACCGCAGGCCGGCATGGTAAGGCTGGAAGCCGTCACGAAGGGTGACGCCGGTGGCGGCGGGACCTACTCCTTTCACGTCGAAAAATCGGGCGGCAGCGGGCGTTCCGTCATCAATCAGGGCGGCGATTTCGACGCCGCTGCCGGACGTTCGCAATTGCTGAGTTCTGTGACGCTCGATGCGAAGGGAGCCCGCTACAAGGCGGTGCTCGATCTCGTGATCGACGGCAGGAGCTTCAGTTGTACGAAGCAGATTGGCGGCGATTAGGCTGCCGTCGTGTCGTATATTTCAAGAGACAAGGGCGCCGGTTTCGGCGCCCTTTTCTTTTGATCGTGCCGAGCCGCTGAACGACATGTGAATGGGCAATTCCGATCTGGTTCAGTTGCCAGATGCGACAGTGGATCATCGGCAAGACGCTGACAGATGGGAGACAAAAATGACCCGCAACATATTGAAACTTGTTACCATTCCTTTGCTTGTCGGTAGCCTCGCGCCAATCGGGCTTTCAACACCCGCTCATGCCGGCGGACGGATTTCATTCGACCTTGCGCCGGGCAATACAGCGGATGGTGATCTTCTCTCGACCGGGCTGCGCGCCTATTCGCTTTACCGTGGCCTGAAGGATGCCGATATCCGGCAGCTTGGCCGTGGCAACGCCGCCGGCATCGCCCAGAATGGCGGCGGTAATCTCGGTTTCATCCGGCAACGGGGCAACGGCCATGCCGCAACATTGCAGCAGAATGGCAACAACAATGCCTATGGCATTTTCCAGTATGGCCGCAACACGCAAACCAATGTTGTACAGGATGGCGACAATGGCAGCGGCCTGACCTTCAGCTATGGCTGGTAAGGAAGGCGGTCTATTTTATCACAGGCCGGTCTTTGCGTTGCCTTGCCACGCGGTCAAGGGTCTATCGGGAAGGCGAAGCCGGCCTTGACGCGGTCCATGACGACCATCGTCTTGAACCCCTTGATATCGTGGTTCTCGTAAAAAAACCGGCGGGTGAAGGCCTCGTAGTCCTCCATGTCCTTGGCCGTGATAACCAGAATGAAATCGGCGTCACCCGTCACGTAATAACCGATCATCACCTCCCGCGTGGCGCGAATGGCGGCCTTGAAACGGTCGACAATATCGGCCCTTTCTCGCTCCAGCGAGACAAGAACGATCATGGTGATGCCGCGCCCGACAGCCTTGGGCGAAACGATTGCCACATCGGCTTCGATCACCCCCTCATCACGCAGGCGCTTCAAGCGACGCTGGCACGCGGTTGGCGACAGGTTGACGATTTTGGCCAGTTCTTCCGATGTCAGGCGATTGTTCTTCTGCACGGCGTCAAGCAGCGCCCGGTCGGCTCGGTCAATATGGGTCATGCGGGATTCCTGCATATGAATATCAAACTAAGCATTATTCCTGCGTCAAAGCGCGCTTAAATGCCGCCGATCAATCATGCAGCGCAGTTAAGCTTCTGGCAAATGAAAAGGGAACTTGCCGATGGAAGCTATCGCCAGCGCAGCGCTTAAAAACCTTCACCGACCGGAGCTGATCGAGAATCGTGCCTTTCTGGACGGGCAATGGGTGGCGTGCAAGGAGACGCTGGGCGTTGTCGATCCGGCAAGCGGAGATCATCTGCTCGATGTCTCTTCCTGCTCCCTGAATGACGTGGACGCCGCAGTCGAGGCCGCCGGCAGAGCATTTCTCCGGTGGCGGGACATGCTGCCCGTCGAACGCGGCGATATCCTGCGGGCATGGGGCCGGCTGATGCGTGACAATGCCCGCGACCTCGCTGTTATCATCAGCGCCGAACAGGGAAAGCCGCTTTCGGAATCGCTCGGCGAAATTTCCTATGCCGCCGCCTTTCTCGACTGGTTTGCGAGCGAGGGCGAGAGATCCTATGGCGAGACGATTCCAAGCCACCTCCAAGGCGGCAATCTATCCGTGCGGATGCAGCCGATCGGCGTCACGGTGGCCATCACCCCATGGAATTTCCCCTCAGCCATGATCGCCCGCAAGGCCGGCGCGGCCCTGGCTGCCGGCTGCACGATGATCGTCAAACCGGCCCCGGAAACACCGCTTTCGGCACTGGCACTGGCAAAACTGGCGCAGGAGGCGGGCATGCCGGCCGGCGTGTTGCAGGTTCTGCCGGGTGAAGCCGCACCGCTTGCGCGCCGCCTGCTGGAACATACCGAGGTGCGGGCATTTTCCTTCACCGGTTCGACCGAGGTGGGACGGCTCCTCCTCACGCAATCGGCGGCGACCATCAAAAAAGCCTCGCTGGAGCTTGGCGGCCACGCCCCCTTCATCGTCTTCGCCGATGCGGACCTTTCCCAGACCGTGAAGGGCTCCCTTGCCGCCAAATTCGCCACATCGGGACAGGACTGCCTTGCGGCAAACCGCATCTATGTTCAACGCGGGCTTTATGACCGCTTCATTGAGCGATTTGCCGATGCGACCTCCAGACTGACCGTCGGCCATGGCCTTGAACCCGGTATCGACATCGGGCCGATGACACGACCGTCCGTCGCCGAAAAGTGCCGTCAGCAGGTTGCGCAGGCGCTCTCTTCCGGCGCGCGCCTCGTCTGCGGCGGGCAGGATAGCCCGCTCGGTGGCAATTTCGTCACACCTACCGTGCTGGCCGATGTGACCGACGACATGCTGATCGCGCGCGAAGAAACCTTCGGCCCGGTCGCCGCCATCCTGCCCTTCGATGACGAGCGGGAGGTGGTCCGCCGCGCCAATGCCACGGAGATGGGGCTTGCGGCCTATGTCTACACCAACGACCTCGGCCGGGCGATGCGCCTGACGGACCAGCTGGAATACGGCATGGTTGCCGTCAACACGCCGAAATTCACCGGCGCGCCCATTCCATTCGGCGGCTGGAAACAATCCGGCCTTGGCCGCGAAGGCTCGCGTCATGGACTCATGGAATATCTCGAACCCAAATATGTCTGCTTCGGCAACCTGGCTGCCTGAAAGGAACTGCCTATGACCATCGACATCAAAAACATCGCGGAAATGGATCGAAATGCGGTTCTGCATCCCTTCACGCAGCTGAAGGATTTCGCCAGCGGCAAGCTCGGTGAACCGACCATCGTCGAGACCGGCAAGGGCATCCGTATTCAGGACGCGCATGGCAAGCAGCTGATCGATGGCTTCGCCGGTCTTTATTGCGTCAATGTCGGTTATGGCCGTACCGAGGTGGCGGAAGCCATCTCCCGTCAGGCCTATCGGCTTGCCTATTACCATTCTTACGCCGCCCACACGACGGACGAACTGGCGATCCTTTCCGACCGGCTGGTGAAGATGGCGCCCGGCAAGATGAGCAAGGTCTTTTACGGCATGTCGGGCTCGGACGCCAATGAGACACAGGCGAAGCTCGTCTGGTATTACAACAACCTGCGCGGCAAGCCGCAGAAGAAAAAAATCATCTCCCGCGAAAGGGGATATCACGGCTGCAGCGTGGTTTCCGGCTCCATGACCGGCATGAGCTTTTATCACGACCACATGGACCTGCCGCGCGCCGGCGTGCTGCACACCGGCGCTCCGCACCATTATTGGGGCGCAGAAGCCGGTGAAACCGAGCTGGAATTCTCAAAACGGCGCGCCGACGAACTGGAAGCGCTCATTCTGCGCGAGGACCCCGACACGATAGGCGCCTTCATTGCCGAACCGGTGCTCGGCACGGGCGGCATCACGCCGCCGCCGGAAGGCTACTGGCCGGCGATACAGGATGTTCTCAAAAAATACGATGTCCTGCTGATTGCCGATGAGGTGATTACTGGCTTCGGCCGTACAGGTTCCATGTTCGGCTCGCAACATTATGGCATCGAACCGGACCTGATCACCGTCGCCAAGGGCCTGACTTCGGCCTATTTCCCGCTCTCCGGTGCCATCGTCGGGGAGAAAGTCTACAGGGTGATGGAGGAAGGTGCCGATCGCGTCGGGGCCTTCTCCCATGGCTACACCTATTCCGGCCACCCCATCGGTGCGGCTGCGGCAAATGCCGTGCTCGACATCGTCGAAAAGGAAGACCTGCCCGGCAATGCGCGGGCCGTCGGCAGCTATTTTCAGGAGCAGCTGAAGGCGAAGTTCGCCCAGCTTCCAATCGTCGGAGAGGTGCGCGGCGTGGGCCTGATGGGCGCCATCGAATTCGTGGCGGATCGTGAAAAGAAGACACGTTTCGCCGCCGGCCTCACGGTGGGTGCGCGCGTTTCGAAGGCGGCGCGCAATGGCGGCCTTATTGCGCGCGCCATGCCGCATGGCGATATTCTGGGCTTTGCGCCGCCGCTCGTCACAACGAAGGCGGAGGTGGATGAGATCATCGCTATCGCCGAAGCCGCCGTGCGCAGCGTCATGGATGATCTGGTGCGGGCCGGCGAAAAAATCTGATCGCCAGCCTTGGCGTTCAACGGTCACAGCTGCTGCCCATTTCGACAGCAATGACGTGTCAACTGCGCCTATTTGCGGCGCAGTTGACATCTGCGCTGCATAAGGCTTCATCTTTTCGCAGAAGCATGCATAATGTCATGAAATTACCGTCGTCGAAAACGAGACAATTTCATGCGTCGTCAAGCCAATCCGCTCAGCTCCGATCCGGTTTCCGCAACCAAACCGGTGGCATGGCGGCCGACCCTGGCCAAGCAGAAAGGCGAAACGAAACATTCAGCGCTGACGGAGCGCATCATTGCCGATATCGACGCCGGCGTCCTGAAGCCGATGGACCGCATGCCGACCCACCGCGATCTCGCCCGCGAACTCGGCCTTTCGGTGCAGACCGTCAGCCTTTCCTACAAAGAAGCCGAGCGGCTGGGTTATCTCAGCGGCGAAATCGGCCGCGGCACTTTCGTGAAGACGCGGGTGACGGACCGGGCGGGCCGCATGATGCTCGATCACAGCCCGACCGAGGTGCTCGATCTCTCCATCATTCGCGGCGTCTATCTCGACGACCATGAAAACGCCTCGCGCGCCATCCTTCGCGAATTGGCCGATAGCGACAATTCGGGCTTCATGCGCCCTTGCCGGCCGGTCGCGGGCCTCGACAGCCATCGCGAAACCGCCCGGATCTGGCTTGGCATGATGGGCGTGACCGCCGGCGCGGAGCGTATTCTCGTCACCAACGGTGCTGCGCACGGCATTTTTCTTGCCCTGAGCTGTATTATCCGCTCGAACGACGTGGTTCTCTGCGAAAACCTCACCGACCACGGCATTATCGGCCTGTCGAACATTCTTGGCTTCAGCCTCAAGGGCTTGCCCACCGACGCAGAGGGCATTCTGCCGGACGCGCTGGAGGCCGCCTGTGCAGCCGGTGGCGTCAGGGCGCTGGTGCTCATTCCCACCCTCAACAATCCGACCGGGCATGTTTCGGGTGCGGAGCGCAGGCGGGCGATAGCCGCGATTGCCGAACGGTACGGCGTCTTTGTCATTGAGGACGAAGTCTATCGCCCGATCATCGAGGATGATCTGCCATCCATCACCGAAATGCTGCCTGATCTGGGCTTTTTCGTCACCAGCTTTACCAAGACGGTGCTGACCGGGCTGCGCGTCGGTTATCTCGTCGTGCCGCCCGCCTACTCCATCCGCGCCGCCTCTATCCTGCGTGTATCGAGCTGGAGCGGCACCTATCTCACGGCCGAAATCGCCACGCGCTGGGTCGAAAACGGCACTGCACGGCGGCTGCTGGACGTCCAGCGCGCCGAAGTGCGTGCGCGGCAAAAGATTGCCGCGGACATATTGGGCGACCATATCGCCTCGACCCACCCCCTCTCCTTCTGCGCCTGGCTAAAGGTTCCACCGCGCTGGACGGAGGACGGCCTAGTGCGTGCGCTCACAAACCAGAACGTCGCGGTCACGCCGTCGGAACCATTCATTGCCGGTCCCGGCCATGGCGGCGGCATCCGCATATGTCTCGGCGGTCGCCTCAATCACCCAAGCCTCGTCAAAGCCTTGACCACTGTGCGACAGACCTTCGAGCAGCTGCCGCCGGTCTACGATATCGGTTCAATCGGCTGAGGCAGCTGCCCGAAAATCATTGAATCATTACAATATAATAATTGACATGATTTTACTTCGCTCTCAACATGACAATCATGAAGAGCGAAAACCTGTCCATATCCGCCGATAAAAACCCGCTTCCGGTCTCGCTGGCCGCGATAGAGCAGGCGGCTGCACGGCTTGCCGGACAGGTGGAGCGAACACCATTGGTTCTCTCGGATACTCTGTCCGAACGCTGTGGCAATCCCGTTCATCTGAAACTTGAAACCCTTCAGCCCATCGGCGCCTTCAAACTGCGCGGCGCGATGAACGCCATACTCTCGCTTGACGAGGAGGCACGCAGGCGTGGCCTCGTCACCGCCTCGACCGGCAATCATGGCCGGGCCGTGGCCTATGCGGCCCGCAAGCTCGGAATTCCCGCCACGATCTGCATGTCGGCGCTCGTGCCGGCGAACAAGGTTGAAGCGATCCACGCGCTCGGTGCGGAGATCCGGATCGTCGGCAGGTCACAGGATGACGCGCAGGAGGAAGCGGAGCGCCTGACCAAGAGTCTCGGCCTGACCGCAATCCCGCCATTCGATGATGCTGACGTCGTGGCCGGCCAGGGCACGATCGGTCTAGAGCTTGTCGAAGACATGCCGGGACTGAAGACGGTGCTCGTTCCTCTTTCCGGCGGTGGCCTTGTGGGCGGTATCGCCGTCGCGGTCAAGGTGCTGAAGCCACGGGCACGGGTCATCGGCATTTCCATGGAGCGGGGTGCGGCCATGCAGGCGTCGGTCGCAGCCGGCCGGCCCGTCGCCGTCCGGGAGGAAGAAACGCTGGCGGATTCGCTGGGTGGCGGGATTGGACTGGAGAACCGCGTGACATTCGCGCTTTGCCAGGCACTTCTCGATGAGATCGTGCTGGTTTCCGAAGACGAGATTGCAGCCGGCATCCGCCATGCGGCGCGCGAAGAAGGTTTGACGGTGGAGGGTGCGGGCGCCGTTGGTTTCGCTGCCATTCTGTCGAGCAAGATCGACATCAGCGGCCCGACCGCCATCATCGTGTCGGGCGGAAATATCGATCCGGCGATGCACAGGACCATCATCGACGGGGGAGCCGCATGAGCCGCATCACCATCCTGACAGAAAAAGACCTCCGCGGTGTCATCAAGCTCGACCTTTCCGCTGTCGATTGTGTGGAGCGGGCCTTTGCGGCGCTCGCAACGCAAGCCGTTGCCATGCCGCCGATCCTGCGGCTCGATATTCCCGAGTTTCGCGGCGAAGTGGATGTGAAGACGGCCTATGTGCCGGGCTTTGACGGTTTCGCCATCAAGGTCAGCCCCGGTTTCTTCGACAATCCGAAACTCGGCCTGCCCAGCCTCAATGGCCTGATGATCCTCTTCAGCGCAAAGACCGGACTGGTGGAGGCCCTTCTCCTCGACAATGGCTATCTTACCGATGTGAGGACCGCCGCGGCCGGTGCTGTCGCGGCGCGGCATCTGGCCCGCAAAGATGCTTCCGTCGCCGCGATCTTCGGGGCGGGCATGCAGGCGCGTTTGCAGCTTGAAGCCCTGATGCTGGTGCGCCCGATCAGGTCGGCGCGAATATGGGCGCGGGACCACCAAAAGGCCGAGAGACTTGCGGGCGATTTCGCCAGCGAACACGGCATCGAGATCGCCGCTGTGGCCGATCCGCAGGCCGCCGCGCGGGGTGCCGATATCATCGTCACCACGACACCAGCCGAAAAGCCAATCCTCTTTGCTGACTGGCTGGAAGAAGGCCAGCATCTGACAGCCATGGGATCGGATGCCGAACACAAGAACGAGATCGATCCGGCCGTATTCGCCAGAGCGCGCTATGTCGCGGACCGGCTGTCGCAGACCCGCATTCTCGGTGAGTTGCATCACGCCATCGCCGCAGGCCACGCCGCGTCGGATCAGCACTTCGCCGAACTTGGCGGTGTCATTGCCGGCAAGGTGCAGGGCCGTGTTTCGAACAAGGACATCACCTTTGCCGATCTGACCGGCACCGGCGTGCAGGACACCGCCATCGCCAATCTCGCCTTTGCCCGCGCAAAGGAAGCCAAGAGCGGTCAAACCATCGAAAACAGCGTAAAAATGGGAGACGCAGCGTGAGCGTAACGCTGAACTTTACGCGCGAGGAATATGCCGCGCGCCTGTCCAAAACCCGCAAAGCCATGGAAAAGGCCGGGATCGATCTTCTGCTCGTCACCGACCCGTCCAACATGCATTGGCTGACCGGCTATGACGGCTGGTCCTTCTATGTGCATCAATGCGTGCTGGTACCGCCGGAGGGCGAACCGATCTGGTACGGCCGCAAGCAGGATGCCAACGGCGCCAGGCGCACGGCCTATCTCGCCCATGACAATATCATCGGCTATCCTGACCATTACGTTCAATCGACCGAACGGCACCCGATGGACCTGCTGTCTGAGATCATCGAGGAGCGCGGGTGGTCCAGCCTGACGGTCGGCGTCGAGATGGATAATTATTATTTCTCGGCCGCCGCCTTTGCATCGCTGCAAAAAAATCTGCCAAACGCCCGTTTCAAGGATGCCGCCGGTCTCGTGAACTGGCAGCGCGCGGTGAAGAGCCCGACCGAACTCGACTATATGCGCAAGGCCGGCAAGATCGTCGAGCTGATGCACAAGCGTATCGTCGATGTCGTTGAGCCGGGCATGCGCAAATGCGATCTCGTGGCCGAAATTTACGATGCCGGCATTCGTGGCACCGCCGAATTCGGCGGCGACTATCCCGCCATCGTGCCGCTGCTTCCTTCGGGTGCCGACGCGTCCGCCCCGCATCTGACATGGGACGACAAGCCGATGCGCTCAGGCGAAGGCACTTTCTTCGAAATCGCCGGCGCTTACCGCCGTTATCATTGCCCGCTGTCGCGCACCGTCTTTCTCGGCAAGCCGACACAGGCGTTTCTCGATGCGGAAAAAGCAACGCTTGAGGGCATGGAAGCCGGTCTTTCCGCGGCGAAGCCGGGCAACACCTGCGAGGACATCGCCAATGCCTTTTTCGCCGTGCTGAAAAAATACGGGATCATCAAGGACAACCGTACCGGCTATCCGATCGGCCTCTCCTATCCGCCGGACTGGGGCGAGCGCACCATGAGCCTGCGACCGGGCGACCGCACGGAGCTGAAGCCCGGCATGACATTCCATTTCATGACCGGTCTCTGGCTGGAAGACATGGGCCTCGAAATCACCGAAAGCATCGCGATCACCGAGACCGGTGTCGAATGCCTTTCCAATGTGCCGCGGCAACTCTTCGTGAAAGGCTGAGACGATGTTGAAGACCGCGCTTCGCCCCTCGCCGATCACGCCCACCGTCGATTTTGACGCGAAGGGCGTGCAGCACGGTCATCTACGGCTGCCATACAGCCGCGATGACAGCGCCTGGGGTTCGGTGATGATCCCGATCTGCGTCATCGCCAATGGCGAAGGGCCGACAGCCCTTTTGACCGGCGCCAATCATGGCGACGAATATGAAGGACCGGCAGCACTTTTCGAACTCGCCCACACGCTGGATCCGGCAGACGTGAACGGGCGCGTCATCATCGTGCCGGCGCTCAACTATCCGGCCTTTCGAGCGGGAACACGCACCTCGCCCATCGACCGGGGAAACCTGAACCGCAGCTTTCCCGGCCGCCCTGACGGCACGGTGACGGAGAAGATCGCCGACTACGTGACCCGCCATCTGATACCGCTCGCGGATATCGTTCTCGATTTTCATTCCGGCGGCAGGACGCTTGATTTCCTGCCTTATGCCGCAGCCCACGAACTGCCCGACAAGACGCAGGAGGCCCGGTGTTTTGAGGCGGTGGCGGCGTTTGCTGCCCCCTATTCGATGAAGATGCTGGAAATCGATGCCGTCGGTATGCTCGACACAACGGTCGAGGAGATGGGCAAGGTCTTTGTCACGACCGAACTCGGCGGAGCCGGCACGGCGAGCGCAAGATCGATCGACATTGCCCGGAAAGGCATCGTCAATCTGCTGCGCCATGCCGGCATACTGTCCGGTGCGCCGGTGCCCGCCCCAAGCCGCTGCCTGGACATGCCATCGAGCGATTGCTTCACCTTTGCCGAAGACGACGGGCTTGTCGCTTTTGTCCGCGATCTGGGAGACGCGGTCACGGCGGGTGAAACAATCGCCCGGGTTTATCCCGTCGGGAAAACCGGCCTTGCGCCGGTCGATTACCGCGCCTCCATCAATGGCGTGCTTGCCGCGCGCCATGTTCCCGGCCTGATCAAGGCCGGCGACTGCCTTTCCGTCATCG
Source organism: Agrobacterium sp. GW821-FHT14E08 (assembly GCF_058803865.1). Classification (NCBI taxonomy): domain Bacteria; kingdom Pseudomonadati; phylum Pseudomonadota; class Alphaproteobacteria; order Hyphomicrobiales; family Rhizobiaceae; genus Agrobacterium; species Agrobacterium sp. GW821-FHT14E08. The sequence goes on from NZ_JBXAPJ010000008.1 coordinate 11,303, forward strand.
CCACGGTCACGGAGAATAGCTAGCCATTAGAAACATCGTGAGATCCGAAAACGGACCACGCAACCCAACCAGAGGAGTAAGAACATGCGTATGATCAGACTTGCCGGGCTTTCCGCCCTCGCCCTTACCATCGGCGTGACGTCCGCCAGCGCCCTGACCGTCGAGGAAGTCAAAAGCCAGGGCTACATCCGCGCCGCCACGGCCAATGAAGTGCCCTATTCCTACATGCAGCCAGACGGCACCTCCGCCGGCATCGGCCCCGATGTGGCCAATGCGGTTCTGAAATCGATGGGCATCGAGGAGGTCAACTGGACGGTAACGCCCTTCGGCACGCTGATCCCGGGCCTCAAAGCCCGTCGCTTCGATTTTGCGGCGGCCGAACAGAACATTTCGCCCGAGCGCTGCAAGCAGGTCGCCTTCACCGAACCGAACTCGTCCTATGGCGAAGGCCTGCTGGTGAAGAAGGGCAATCCGAAAAAGCTCACCACCTATGCCGATATTGCCAAGGACCCCTCGCTGAAGGTGGCGGTCGTGTCGGGTGCCAACAATGTCGACTTCCTGCGGGCGGTCGGCGTCAAGGAAGACCAGATCGTCTTCATCCCTGCCAATGCCGACGCCATCCCAACCGTCCAGAGCCGCGCCGACGCCTATGCGGCCACGGAGCTGACGGTTTCGGAACTCGCCAAGGGCCAGGCCAACGTCGAGCAGGTCAAGCCTTTCACCGACCCCGTCGTGAAGGATGCGCCAGTGCGCAATTACGGCGGTTTCGCTTTCCGGCCGGAAGATAAGGAACTGCGTGACGCCTTCAACGCCGCGCTCGTCGAATTCCGCAAGACCGACGATTACAAGAAAATCCTCGCAAAATACGGTCTGTCCGAACAGAGTATCGCGGCGGCGGCCGAAAAGAAGGTCGCCGATCTCTGCGCCGGCAAATAATGCCAGCCGGCGCCCGGCCAAAACCGGGCGTCGTTCCTCGGGAATTCGGGAAAACGCCAGATGGACATGACCGCCTATCTGCCGATGTTATGGCAAGGCGCCGTCGTCACCATGACGATTACGCTCGCAGCCCTTGTCGTCGGCACGGTGCTCGCCTTTTTCTTCGGCATTCTGCGCGTCGAGGGTGGACCAATCCTGTCGACCATCGCGCTTTGTTACACGGAAGTGTTCCGCGGCACCTCGCTGCTGGTGCAGCTTTTCTGGTTTTATTATGCCTTGCCGCTAGTCGGGCTTAGCTTCGATCCTATCACGACGGGGGTGCTGGTGCTTGCCGCCCATGCCGGCGGTTATGGCGCCGAGATCGTGCGCGGCGCGCTGTCTTCCGTTTCGGTGCAGCAGCTGGAGGCCGCACGCGCGCTGAATTTCACGCGGATGCAGACGCTGTTTCGCATCTCGCTGCCGCAGGCCGTTGTCGAGATGATGCCGGCCTTCGGTAATCTCGCCATCGAAACGCTGAAGCTTTCCTCGCTCGTGTCGCTGATCTCGATTGCCGATCTCACCTTCGCGGCGCAGTCGATCCGCAACCTGACGCTGGACAGCGCCAGCATCTATTCGATCACGCTGCTTTGTTATTTCGCGATGTCGCTGATCCTGATGGTCGTCATCCGGGTGATCGAACGCTTCGTGCGGCGCGGCAACGTCTTCCCGCGCACCCGCCATTCGTAAGGATATCGGCTCATGATGTATGGTTACGAATGGGACACGACCACCTGGCTCACCTACACGACCTCCATCCTGCCGATCATCCTGATCGGCCTGACAGTGACGCTGAAGGCGGCCGCCGCCGGCTTTACCATCGCGCTGGTTCTGGGGCTCGTCTTCGCGCTGCTGCGCCGCAGCCGCGTCAGGATGATCTCCTGGCCAACAGCGCTGGTTGTCGAATTCCTGCGTGATACGCCGCTTCTGGTGCAGCTGTTCTTTCTCTATTACGTGCTTCCGGATTTCGGCATTGTCCTGCCGGCGTTTCTGACCGGCGCGCTGGCGCTCGGCCTGCAATATGCCGCCTATACCTCCGAGGTCTATCGCGGCGGCATCGAGGCGGTGCATCACGGCCAGTGGGAAGCGGCGACGGCGCTTAATCTCACACGCATGCAGACCTATCGGGATATCATCATCCCGCAGGCCATTCCGCGCATCGTTCCGGCCATGGGCAACTATCTCGTCGCCATGATCAAGGAAACGCCGGTGCTTTCCGTCGTCACGGTTCTGGAGATGATGGGCCTTGCCAACATGATCGGCGAGCGCACCTTCGAATATCTGGTGCCGCTGACGCTTGTGGGCCTGATCTTCCTCCTTCTGACCATAATCTGCTCGGCAGGCCTCAGCCGCCTGCAAAGGGCGCTTCCAAAAGCAGGAATACCCTTGCGATGACCAACAACACCAACCAGCCACTGATCGAATTTTCCGATGTCACGAAACGCTTCGGCATTCTGACGGTGCTCGACCAGTTCAATTTCAGCGTGGCGAAGGGCGAAAAAGTCACCCTCATTGGTCCTTCCGGCTCTGGCAAGTCAACGGTTCTGCGCATTCTCATGACGCTGGAACCGTTCCAGGAGGGAAAGCTGACCCTTGCGGACATGTCCTACCATGAGCCAGGCGGAAAAGGACCTTTCAAGGCCTCGGAAAAACATCTGCGCCAGATCCGCAACCACGTCGGCATGGTGTTCCAGAGCTTCAATCTCTTTCCTCACATGACCGTCCTTCGCAATATCGTGGAGGCACCGGTGCGGGTTCTGGGCATCAGCCGCGCAGAGGCGGAGGCGCGCGCAATCGAATTGCTGAAGATGGTCGGGCTGGCGGATAAAAAGGATCATTATCCGGTGCAGCTTTCCGGTGGGCAGCAGCAGCGTGTCGCCATTGCCCGCTCCCTTGCCATGCGTCCGCGTGTCCTGCTTTTCGATGAGCCGACCTCGGCGCTCGACCCGCAACTGGTGGGCGAAGTGCTGTCCGTCATCCGCGATCTGGCTCATGAGCATGACCTGACGATGCTTCTCGTCACCCATGAAATGCGTTTTGCCCGGGAAGTCTCGGACCGAGTCTGCTTCTTCGACAAGGGCCGCATCTGCGAACAAGGAAAACCGGACGAGATTTTCGGCCAGCCGAAGGAAGACCGCACACGCGAATTTCTCGCTTCCGTCTTACGGTGAATTCTATAGTGCAATCAGTCGGCAGAGCTGGACAGAACCGTTCCGTCCCTGCCCTGCACGATTTCATGCGACGGAGCCGCGATTATCAACCACGCGCCGGGATAGTCGTTGCGAAGATGCCGGGGATTGTAACGAATATTGGTTCCGGCGGCATGGTGAAGCGTCCCAAACGTTGCGTCTTTTGACAGGACACCTCTTTTGATCTCGTGGAGTTTTTGCTCGCCATCAAGGGCAAGCGTCACCTCGGAAAGATCGAAACCGTCGATGTGAACGGTCTGGTCCTTAGCCGTATCGAGAACCCATTGATCGGAATCGACGAAGCCATCGATATAGACATTGCCGGTGGAGGCGCGCAGGGACGTGCTTTTCGGCAGGGTGATGCCATCAACAACATTGCCATCGGAAAGAGTGCAGTTGCTGAAAGCGGATATGCCGCCATCGGGGGAAAGATCGAACTCCACCGGTTGCGTCGCGTCGCAGCGCCAGCCGCTCTGGGTGGTCACGCCGTTGCCGGTAATCCGCATGGTCTGCGGGGTAAAGCCCACCGTTTCGTAGTTCTCGTTGGTTTTTATCGAGATATAGCGAGTGACCTCGACGGCATCGATATCCGCCACCCGCACCGGATGCGGAAACACGGCCCGGTCGAAGGCTTCCCTGTCGTTGGCAATGGCCAGTTCGAGTTTCGTGCCTTTAGGCATATCGATCTGGCCAAGGCGCGCCGGCTCGAGCAGTTCCGGCCGATGGCTTGCCGCCCTCTCTTTGTCATAGGCGCGCATCTGGAGATAAAAATCACCGAACCGAAAGAGGGTGAAAAGCGCGACGGCGGTTACCAGCCCATAGGGCAGGATCATCGGGCGCTTCCAGCGGCCCGCCACATATCGAACGAGCAGCGAGAGCGTCCAGACGATCCATATGAGGGTCGTGATGAGCAAGAAAGCAAGGAGAAGCAGCGCTTCGACGGACGGTAGTGCGACAGGGATCATGCAAACCAATGGTCTTGGGCGGATCGTTTTGATCCCGAAGAGACATCAGTGCTTTAGCCCACAAGCGGTTATCTTTTCAACTCGGCGATGGCGGGCAAACATAGCAGTGGCTGCCCGGGCGACAGATGGCCGCCGCCCGGTCGATGCACTTATGGGTCATCAGCCGCCAAGGACGAAACGGGAGAATGCCAGGGCATTGCGGGCATCCTCGTCCATTTTCGCGAGATCGGCGCCGCCGCTGAGATCGCGCCACACTTTGATGTCGGAGCCGATCGTGCCGCCGGTCTTGACGAAAGGCTCCATGACGACCGCGCCGGTGTAATTGATATCGCGAAGGGCGAGGCCGATTTCGTGCCAGGGCATCCTGCCCTTGCCCGGTACGCGGCGATTGCTCTCGCCGGTATGGAAATGCCCCAGCAACGGGCCGGCCGTGCGGATGGCCTCGCCAAAGCTGTCTTCTTCGATATTCATGTGGAAGGTATCCAGCATGACTTTCACGTTGTTCTTGCCGACATCCTTGACGAAAGCAACGCCTTCGGCCGCCGTGTTGAGCACGTGATTTTCGAAGCGGTTGAGGACTTCGATGCACAGGTTGATGCCGAGATCATTGGCGAAATCGGCAATGCCGTGAATGCCTTCGACGCCGCGCGCATAATCGCCCGCCTTGTCGACCGGCTGCGAATAGTCGATCGGCCAATAGGAATGCAGCGCGCCGCCGATGGTGTGGATGTCGAGCTTGGCGACATTGGACAGGGTACGTTCAAAAAACGCCTTGCCGGCTGCGCGAACCGCAGCATCTTCCGACGACAGGTTCTTGGTTTTCGACGGGCCGATGCCGGCGGTGAGGATGATGCCGTTATCCTTCGCGCTCTGCCTGATGACGGCGAGTTCGGCGTCGCTGTATTCATTGATGTGGTGGGCGGCGACTTCGATGATATCGAAACCGAGCCTGGCGACCTTCTCGATATAGGGGCCGAACTTGGCGCTCCACTCATGTTCCCAGTAGGAATAATAGATGCCGTGTTTCATGGGGGTCTCTTTCGCTTTTCTGTTTCGCTTGACTTTGGATAGGAAGGCGCAGCCCTTCAGGCAGGTTCAGGACGCGGGACTGCTGCCCGGATTTCCGATGCGAAGGTCCGGCTCCGTGCTTGTCGATATGATGAACCGGCCATTGGGGAGATCGTTTTCCTCCACCTTCCGGTTGATCTCACCCTCGCCGAGACCGAAGCTCCGCCAGCGGTCCCGCAGCCGCGCGCGCAGATCGTCCTCGTCGACATCAACGAAGATCGTGAGATCGAAGATCGGCTTGAGGCGATCCCATGGCGACTGGCCGGCAAGGAGATAATTGCCCTCGCAGACGATGATATCGACGGATTGCGGGATCAGGCGACCACCGGCGCGGGCGATTTCGATGGCGCGGTCAAAGACGGGGACGGCAACGACATCGTCCTCATTGGCCTTCAGGCGCTCAAGCATGTGGCGCAGGCCATGCGCATCGAAGGTATCGATGGCGCCCTTGAAGGGACGGCGCTTCATCTCTTCCAGAACGGCATCGTCATAATGAAAGCCATCCATCGGGAACAGTGCGGCGGACACGCCTTCGCCTGCGTTCAACGCATCGACCACGCATTCGGCGATGGTTGATTTTCCCGATCCGGGAGCGCCGGCAATCGCAATCATCACACGCCGGCCCTTTGACCCTTCCAGTCGCTGGAGGGCAAGGCCCGCAATCTCGCGGGCATTATCGTCAATAGTGTTCAAGGTTCTCGCCCCGATAATGAGTGCTTTCAGAAAACGCGGTACTGGTTTGCCTTGTCGCGCAGGAATGACAGCCCCTTGTCGAGAACCTCATCGGCGCTGGGTGCAACCGGCCGCCAGGTCGAAATCGCGCCCGCCATCTCCTTGGGCATCGCAGCGAAGCTTTCGAGCGTCAGCACACCCTTGAAGCCGATGGCCGCGAGCGCCGAAAACACCTCGTCCCAGGCAACATTGCCGCAACCCGGCGTGCCGCGGTCGCTTTCCGACATATGCATGTATTTCAGATGGTTGCGGGCAGCGATGATGCCATTGGCGATGCCCTTTTCCTCCATGTTCATGTGGAAGGTATCGAGATGGATGAAGACGTTGTCCGCACCGATCCGCTCCACCAGCGCCACCGCCTGTTCGGCGGAATTGAGCAGATGGTTCTCGTAGCGGTTGACGGTCTCGATGCCGAATTGCAGGCCGAGTGTTTTTGCGTGGCCGGCAGCCCTGGAGAGCGCTTTTGTCAGATTGTCATATTCAGCCTGTGTCGGCGGAAATCCGGTTCGCTCATTGGTGCCGCCATAGGTAACACCCGTCAGCGCTTCCGCGCCCATTTCTGCCGCCTTGTCGAGTGCGGCATTCAGATGGTCGATTGCCGCATCGGGACGTACGGACGCCCAGGCCGGCTCCGGCAGCACCAGCGAACAGACGGCGCGCAAGCCGTATTTCTCCAGCAGGGCGCGGGTATGTTTTGCATCGACGGCAGGGATATCGATAAGCGGAATCTCGATGAAATCCTGACCGTAATCCGCGGCAGCGGCGATGGACCGTCTGGCGTTTTCGTGGTCCCATTTGAGAGACCACATCATAGCGTGAACACCGAAGCCTTTCACGTCATACCTTCTTTCTGAGAGATGCGAAGTAGCTTGAAAACAGGCCGCGCGCCGCCATGACGACAATCATCAGCACGCCCCAGAGCGCCGTTGCCAGATGCTGGTTGGCGCCGAGAAGATTGAGGCCGGATGACAGAAGCTGCAGAACGATAAGCGCGACGAAGACCGGCAGGACACGACCGAAACCGCCGAACGGATTGATGCCGCCGAGAAAGGCCGCCAGCACCGTGATCAGCAGGTAGGATTCCCCGTGGCCGACACGGACAGAGTTGAAACGGGCAAGCATGATGATGCCGGCAACCGCACACATCAGACCGGAGAGCGTGTAGACGAGAACCTGGATCTTGCGCGTATTGAGGCCGGAATAACGCGCGGACTCGATGTTCGAGCCGATCATCAACAGGCCGAAGCCGAGCTTGGTTCGCGTCAGCAGCACATGCCAGAGGCCGACGCAGACGATGAAGATCAGAAGCGGGATCGGCAGACCGAGAAGCGTGCCATGACCGAGCGGCGCCATATAGGCGGGGAAACCGGAAACGTCTCCGCCACGGGTGAGAAACTCGCCAAGGCCACGCAGGAAAATCATCATCGACAGCGTCACCAGAATGGGGTGCGCGCGGGTGTAGGCAATCGCCGCCCCGGTCATGGCTCCGGCAGCGCCGCCGGTTACAAATGCGGCAAGGCAGGCAAACAGGAATGCACTCGGCGGCGCATCCACCCCGCCATGGGCCTGCAACACCCAGGCTGCGGCGAGACCTGACAGATTGGCGGCGAAGGTGACGGATAGATTGATGCCGCCCGTCAGCAGCGGCAGCAGCATCGCCAGTGTCAACAGACCGAGTTCCGGCAACTGGAAGGCGACCGAACCGAATGTCGCGAGCGAGAGAAAGTTATCGGCAAAGGTTCCGAAGATGAGCATGACTGCGATGAAGGCAATCACCGGCCCAGCCATGTCCGCACCGAAAACCGCGTTGAATTTCCTGACAAGGCTGCTCATCGCTGGGCGCTCCCCTTCTTTGCGGATGTCCGTAAGGCGCTCGGCAGGAGCTTGTCGAAGCGGGTGGAAGAAAGCGTGATGGCGATGAGGATGATGGCACCGACGATCATCTTGAAGGCAAAGGGAGAAACGCCCATCAGGTTGAGGCCGTTCTGGGTGATGGACACCATCAGCACCCCGAGCACACAGCCGATGACGGAGCCCTTGCCGCCGCCAAGCCGTGCACCGCCGAGGACGGTTGCGGCAAGAACATCCAGCTCGCGGCCATAAAGCGCGTTCGGCACCACCTCCTGCGCGTAATGCGCCTGCATGAGCCCGGCAATGCCCGCCATCAGGCCGAGCCAGCCGAAAGAAATGTAATGCATCGCGCCGATATTGATGCCGAAGCGGCGAGCGCCTTCCGGGTTGTCGCCGAAAGCATAGAGTTTGCGCCCGACGGTGGTGCGGGAAATCATGAACCAGGTGGCGACACAGCAGAGGATCATGACGACAACGGGCAGCGTCAACTCCACCCAGGAACCGTCAGACATCTCACGCTCATAAAATACCACCCGCGTCGACAGCCACTCCGGCAGGTCGTAGATCGACACGCCCTTGGTGAAGAACATCAGCAGCCCGAAGAAGATGTTGAAGGTGGAAATGGTCGCGACGATGGAAATGATATTGAGCCGCCAGACGAGGAAGGCATTGACGAAACCGAGACCGAGGCCAACGGCGCCGGCGATGATGAAACCTTCCGCCCAGTTGCCGCCGCCGAGCGCATTGAGCGCCAGCACCGTCACATACTGGACGACGGAGGCTGCGACCGCGAAGGAGATGTCGATGCCGCCTGAAATCAGCACCACGAGAAGGCCAACCGCGAAGATGATATTGACTGCCGAGACATTCAGCACGTCGAATGCATTGGAAATGGTGAGAAAGCGGTCCGTCGCAAAGGACAGTCCCGTGCAGAGCAGCACCATGACCACAAGCAGGGTGAATTCGGTCGTATGTCCGAGGATGAGCCTACGCATAGATGGCGGACTCCAGTTCGGTAAGCGACAGGCGTCGCGGATCATGGGTGGCGTGGAACCGGCCTTCGACCATGTGGATGACCCTGTCTGTATTGAAATAAACTTCCGGCGCTTCGTCGGAGATCACGATGATCGAGAGACCTTCTGCGGCGAGCTTGCGGACGATTTCGAAGATGCCGGCGCGAGCGCCGACATCGACCCCCACAGTCGGCGCATCGAGAATGAGGATTTTCGGCCCGATCGCCAGCCACTTGGCAATCGCCACACGCTGCTGGTTGCCACCCGAAAGCGTGCGGATCGGATCTTCCGGCAGGCCGATCTTGACGCCGAGCGCCGAAATCCAGCGGGAAACGACATCCGCCTTTTTAGAGGGTGAGATCAGGCCGCCGCTCAGCAGCCGGTCCAGCGAGGCCATGACGAGATTGTCGGCAATGGACTGCGGCTGGTTCAGGCCAAGCGAAAGCCGGTCTTCGGAAAGATAGGCGACGCCCGCCCGGATCGCATCGCGGTTGGAATGAAAATCCACCTTCTTGCCGTCAATCAGCACTTCACCCGATTGCGGCCGATGCATGCCGAACAGTGTCAAAGCCAGTTCCGTGCGGCCGGCTCCGAGCAGGCCGGTAATGCCGAGCGTTTCTCCCCGCCGCAGATCGAACGAAACATCCTCGAACTCGCCGGCCCGGCTCAGCCCGCGCACGGAGAGAACGACGGGCTTGTCATCGTGATCGGCGGCAATGACGGCGCTATCGAAATTGCGGCCGGTCATCAGCTCTGTCACCCGTGACTGAGTCATGCCTTCGACGGGGAAAACCCCGACAAGCGACCCATCCCGCAGCACGGTGATGCGGTCTGAAATCTCAAGCACTTCCGCTAGGCGGTGCGAGACGAAGACAACCGCGACACCCGAGGCCGACAGGTTGCGGACGATGTCGATCAGGTAATCGGTTTCCGACTGCGTGAGCGACGCGGTCGGTTCGTCCATGAAAACGAGCCGCGCTTCCCCGACCAGCGCGCGGGCAATCGCCACGATCTGACGCTGGGCGATCGGCAGTTCCTTGAGCGGCTTGTCGAGATCGATCTCGACGCCGAGCCGCGCTAGCGCCTTTTCGGCAGCCTGTTCGATGGCGCGTTTGTCGACCAGCCCGTATTTCCCATTCACCGCGTACTGAAAGCCGATATTCTCAGCCACCGTCATTTCATCGAACAGCGCCAGATCCTGCCAGATCACCTGGATACCAAGCGATTGCGCAAGCGTCGGGTTCATTGCCGTTATCGGCTTGCCGTCGAAATAAAGTTCGGCATCGCTTTCCGGCGTGTAAACGCCCGTTATGACCTTGATCAGCGTGCTTTTGCCGCAGCCGTTTTCACCGGCAAGGCAATGCACTTCACCCGGATTGACCTCGAAAGAAACACCCTTCAGCGCGCGGACGCCGCCGAAGGTGACTTTGACATTTTTAAGGGACAGGAGCGGTTCTGCGCTCATGATAATGTAAATCTCCTTCGCCGCGGCAGCATTGCAGACGTGGCGCTCGGCATGTTTTCCAGATGAAGCGTCGCGCGAGTATTACACCTCGCGCGACGCCTTGGCCTTGGGGAGGATCAGAGGCCCATGGAAACGAGCTTGTCGATGCTTTCCTTGTCGATCTTCAAAAGCTGGTCGACGACGATGGTGTTACCCTCGGGATTGATGGTGCCGAGACCTTCGATATTGTCGCCGGCCTTGGGTGTTTCGCCCTTGGCGATACGGTCGGCGAGCGTGATGAAGACTTCACCGGCCTGCTTCGGGTTCCACATAAAGCCGCCCGTCAGCGCCCCCGACTTGATCAGCTTGGCGCCCTGCCCCGGCGAAAACGGGCCGATGACGAAGACCTTGCCATCCTTGCGTCGCTCTTCAACGGCACGCCCGGCACCGATCGGTCCCTGCGAACCGAAGGCGAGGAAACCGCTCAGATCGGCAGTGGCGGACATCAGGTCAAGCGCCGTCGAACGGCTCTTGTCGAGGTCCTCTGCTACGCCATAGCGATCGCCAACGAGCTTCATGTCCGGATAATTGGCCTTGATGTAAGCGATGGCGGCATCCGCCCAGGCATTATGAAGCGGAACCGTAAGCGAACCGACGAAGACGGCATAGGAGCCCTTGCCGCCCATCTTTTCAGCCAGCAGCTTGCCATGCGCTTCGCCGAAGCCCTTGGCGGAAGCCAGTTCGAAATCCCAGTCAGCGCCGAGCTGCTTGGGCGATTCATGGGTGATGACCTTGATGCCGGCGGCCTGGGCCTTTTTCAGCACCGGCTCCAGCACCTTTGCATCATTGGGCACGACGCCAATGAAATCGACCTTCTGGGCGATCAGGTCTTCGATGGCGCGGACCTGCAAGGCGGGATCGGCGCTGGTCGGGCCGACCATGAAACCGTCAACGCCGAGCTTCTTGCTCTGCTCCTTGATACCAGCCTCCATGGCATTGAACCACGGAATGCCACCGATCTTGACGACGACGCCCACCTTCGGCCCTTCGGCGAAGGCTACGGACGAGAGCAGCGCGAGCGACAGGCCGACCGCTGCAGCAATAATTTTCTTCATGATGTTCCTCCTCAAAAAACTAGGCAAACGAAACCCGCCGCAGCCATTTTTCATCTGGCGCGTTCAAAATTTCTCATCTCGCTTATTCGAGACTCTCCCTTGCCACTCCCACAGCAACCATCTTGCACAATCGATATTGCCAAGTTGCACAATCGATGGTGCAATAACCATATCATGAAGCGCCCTTCCGTCAAGGGGATGTGTGCTCTAATAATTGGAATCAGTTGGGGAGATCACAGTGACGGGTATAACTTCCAAGAAAGCCACCATTTATGACTTGTCGATATTGTCGGGCGCATCAGCCTCGACAGTGAGCGCGGTGTTGAACGGATCGTGGCGCAAACGGCGGATTTCGGAGGAGACTGCCGACAAGATTCTCTCGCTCGCCAAGGCGCATCGCTACACCACCAACCTGCAGGCCCGCGGTTTGAGGAGTTCAAAATCCGGTCTCGTCGGGCTTCTGGTGCCCATTTATGACAACCGGTTCTTTTCATCGATGGCGCAGACATTCGAAGGGCAGGCACGCAAACGCGGCCTGTCACCCATGGTGGTCTCCGGGCGGCGCGATCCCGAAGAAGAACGCCGCACCGTGGAGACCCTGATCGCCTATTCGATCGATGCCCTCTTCATTGCGGGCGCGACCGATCCCGATGGCGTGCATCAGGTCTGCGCCCGCGCAGCACTGCCGCATGTCAATATCGACCTTCCCGGCAAATTTGTGCCCTCCGTCATTTCCGACAACAGGCACGGTGCGGAAATACTGACATCCGCAATCCTTGCCCATGCGGAAAAAGGCGGACCTCTCGGCCCTGACGACGTCATCCTGTTCGGCGGTCATGACGACCACGCCAGCCGCGCCCGTATAGATGGCTTCCACGCCACCAAGGCCGCCTATTTCGGGGTCGATAACGGGGACGATATCGAAATCACCGGCTATTCGCCACGCATGACGGAACTGGCTTTCGAGCGTTTCTTTGAACGCAAAGGCCGCCTGCCCCGCTGCTTCTTCGTCAATTCATCGATCAATTTCGAAGGCCTGCTTCGTTTCATGGGGCGTCATGACGGCGAGGCGTTTGGCGATATCGTTGTCGGCTGTTTTGACTACGACCCGTTCGCATCGTTCCTTCCTTTCCCGGTCTACATGATCAAGCCGGATATAGCGCAGATGCTCAACAAGGGCTTCGAACTTCTGGCAGAGAACCGGACCGAGCCCGAAGTCACCATTATCGAACCGACACTCATTCCGCCGCGAACCGCTCTCGAAGGCCCGCTCGATGACATATGGGATCCCCTTGCATTACGCCGCATGGCGCGATGACAAGCGAAATGCCACTTGACCTCAACAGCGCTTGAGGTCGTACCGATTGCAGGGTGCTTCACCATTGCAACGGGATAGTGATGATAGAAAAACTCATGAGAATGCTTGAAGACGGACGGGACGGTCCGCTCCTGCGCTTTTCAATCGCGAAGTCTCTGGCTACGACGGGGCAGTTCGAAGATGCCGCCCATCATCTCCAGGCGGCCATCCGGCAGGATCCCGACTATTCCGCGGTCTGGGCCGAACTCGGCGAATGTCGCGCACGGCTGGGAGATGACGACGGCGCCATTGCGGCATGGGTGGAAGGCATCTTGGTGGCCATCAGGCGAGGCGACATTCAGGCCAAGAGGCAGATGGAAGTCCGGCTGCGACGTTTGCGGTCACGCAGCCTGAAGGGTGTCAGTTGACGAGACGCGAACCCGGTCGATTCGTTGCCGCAGCAATCGAGCCCATGCGCTAAAAAATCGCCGGAAGGTTAGCCAGATTTCATAAAACTGGCTATGATCGCCTGAAAAATCACGGGAGGCGGCTGTCCAGAGCCGGTGGTTTATGGGTTTTTCTGATCACATCAAGGAAATCGAGCACGTCGGGCAAGGCAGGAACACCGGCCGGGATGCGGTGGTGCTCGAATCCTGGCGGCGTTGTCTTGATACCTATCAGCTGGATCCAGCAAAGGCGCGAGAAGCGGTCATCGTCTCGGAGACGTGTCTGCGTGAGCACCGCCAGCGGGCGGAAGACCTCGTCCATATCGCCCGTTCCGGCCTGGAACGACTGTATCGGCAGGTGGCGGAGCAAAATTACGTTCTTCTTCTTTCGGATCGACAAGGGGTGACGGTCGAGTTTCTGGGCGACCCGTCATTCAATAACAATCTCCGCAAGGCCGGGCTTTACCTCGGCTCGGAATGGTCGGAACCGCGTGCCGGCACCTGCGCCGTCGGCGCCTGCATCGCCACCGGCGAGGCGCTGACGATCCATCAGACCGACCATTTCGATGTGACGCATACGCCACTCTCCTGCACGGCTGCGCCGATCTACGATACGCAGGGCGCATTGACGGCGGTGCTGGATATTTCGCTCCTGAGTTCACCGATCCTCAAGACGAGCCAGAACATGGCGCGCCATCTGGTTTCATCGACCGTGCGAAGAATCGAACTGGCAAATCTGATGGCCAGCAGCCGTCATGATCTCGTGCTGCGCTTTGCAGGCGCCCCCGAATTTCTGGATGTCGATCCCGAAGCGGCCCTGTCGGTGGATGGTTCCGGCCGGATTACGGGCATGACGCATGCCGCCGCCCGCCTTCTCGCCGCATCGCGCGGGCTTGACTGGCGCATGCCGGAACGTCTCCTCGGGGAGCGGGTGGAGGAGTTTTTCGAAGCCGGCTTTGACGAACTTGCTTCCCTCACCCGGTCAAGCCTGCCGCAGGAAAGGCGCATCGTCGTGAAGGACGGCACGGTTCTTTATGCGCACGCGATCGAACCGCAACAACGCCGGTCGACCGTGCCGCTTGCCCGTCCAAAATCCCAGCCAGTCATGACAGAGATCGGCGGCGATGGGCCGGCGGTTCGAAATCTCAGGCGCAAGGTGGAAAAACTGGCGCCTGCAAAACTGCCGATCCTACTGCAGGGCCAGACCGGAACCGGCAAGGAGCATCTCGCACGTATCGTCCATGACGCCAGCGGCGTTTCCGGGCGCTTCGTCGCTGTCAATTGCGCCGCCATTCCCGAACAGCTGATCGAGAGCGAATTGTTCGGTTATCTGCCCGGGGCCTTCACGGGCGCGTTGGCGAAAGGACGCAAGGGACTGGTGGAAGAGGCGCAGGGCGGGACGCTTTTCCTCGACGAGATCGGCGACATGCCGTTTGCGGCACAAAGTCGGCTGTTGCGGGTGCTGGCCGAAGGCGAGATCCTGCCCGTTGGTGGCTCCACACCGCAGAAGGTGGATTTCAGGGTAATTTCGGCATCGCACCGCCCCTTGAGCGACATGGTTCGCACCGGTGCATTCCGCGAAGATCTCTATTACCGTCTGAATGCGGCCGTGTTGACCTTGCCGGCGCTGTGCGAGCGTGATGACTTCCTCTGGCTACTCAATAAAATTCTCGAAAAACATGGGCTGCCTGATCGTCCCCTCACGCTGTCCAACGCCGCCCGGATGTTGATCCTCGGCCATCGCTGGCCCGGCAATATCCGCGAGCTGGACAACGCGATAGCCTTTGCCGCTGCCCTTTGCGACGACGGGCTGATTACGGCGGAAGACCTTCCCGATCATCTCGCCTCCGCAACGTCAGCAACCTTGATTGACAGTCATGGCGCGGACCTCGGCGCGCTTCTCGCCGCCTGCAACGGCAATGTGTCGGAGGCCGCACGCCGGCTCGGCATTGATCGCACGACGATGCACCGGCGAATGCGACGCCTCGGCATCGGAAAACCTCACTAGAACAAGTGAGGCATACGCCACGCCTGTTGCGCCACAGCTGTGGCGCCATACAAAACCGGCATTCTGGTAAAACCCCGCAATTTTGGGCTTCCGGCACGGCAAACCGTGCTGGCACGGGCATTGCACCTTCTCCGGCATCAAGAGCCATTGAGGAGAAAACATGCGCGCGCTCAGATTTCATGCAGCAAAGGACCTGCGGGTTGAAGTCATTCCCGAGCCGAAACGGCCGGGGCCGGGACAGGTTCTCGTCCGTAACCGGTTCGTTGGTATCTGCGGCACCGATCTGCATGAATATAGTTACGGCCCGATCTTCATACCCACCGAACCGCACCCCTTTACCGGCGCCTATGGCCCGCAAATCCTCGGTCACGAATTCGGCGGTGTCGTGGAGGCCATCGGCGAAGGCGTGACTTCGGTGAAGGTGGGAGACCGCGTTTCGATACAGCCGCTTGTCATGCCGCGATCCGGCGATTATTTCGCGGATCGTGGCCTATTTCATCTCAGCACGCAGCTGGCGCTGGTCGGTCTCAGCTGGGATGGCGGCGGCATGGCGGAAGCCGCACTCGTCAACGAATATAACGTCCAGAAGATTCCCGACGGGATGACGGATGAAGAGGCGGCACTTGTCGAACCTTCGGCCGTCGCCGTTTATGCCTGCGACCGCGGCGGAGTCACCGCCGGTAACAGCGTTCTGGTCACAGGCGCCGGCCCGATCGGCATGCTGACGCTTCTGGCAGCGCGTGCGGCCGGCGCCGCGCAGCTCTTTGTATCCGATCTCAATGATGCCCGTCTTGACCTTGCCCGCAGCGTCATTCCCGATGTCATCACCATCAACCCGAAGCGGGAGAATGTCGGCGATGTCGTGCGCTCGGCAACGGAAGGCAATGTGGGCTGCGATGTCGCCATTGAATGCGTGGGCAATGAACATGCGCTCAAGGCCTGCGTCGATGCGGTGCGCAAACAGGGCGTCGTCGTCCAGACCGGGCTGCATCCGCATGAAAACCCGATCGACTGGTTCCAGGTGACATTCCGCGACCTGGAGATCAAGGGCTCATGGGCCTATCCGACCCATTACTGGCCGCGGGTCATCCGGCTCATCGCCTCCGGGCTGCTGCCGGCGACGAAGATCGTTACCAAACGCATCACGCTCGATACGGCCGTGTCGGAGGGATTTGACGCCCTGCTCGACCCCGCCGGTACCCATCTGAAGATCCTGATCGATCTTTCGAAATAGGCTTTTGCCTCTGTTTGCCGGGAAGAGGAGCCCGGCATGCAGAGGCCACTAGCTTTCGGGGGCGACGATTTCGCCGCTCCACCATCAGACCAAGCAGCATGGAGGAGATGAATATGCTTGATGTCAGTCCTGCCACCAAAATCGACACGGTTCTTTCGAAACTCGGCAATGCGCTGGAAAATGGAGACATAGACGCGGCCATCAACCTGTTTCAGGCCGATTGTTACTGGCGCGACCTCGTAACCTTCACCTGGAATCTGAAGACGCTGGAGGGCCGTGAGCAGATCCTCGACATGCTGACGAGCCAGCTTTCCGCCATCAAACCCTCGGGCTTCGTGCAGGATGTGAAGGAGCAGGCTTCGGAAGGTGGCGGTGTCACCGAAGGCTGGTTCGAGTTCGAAACCGGGGTTGCCCGTGGTTACGGCCACATCCGCCTGAAGGACGGGCTCATCTGGACCCTGCTCACCACAATGAGCGAACTCAAGGGCCACGAAGAACCGAAAGGCATTCGCCGGCCCATGGGCGCCGAACACGGCCATGACCGCAACCGCCGAACCTGGAAAGAAAAACGTGAGACTGAGGCCGCCGAACTCGGCTATTCGGAACAGCCCTATATCGTCATCATCGGCGGCGGACAGGGTGGCATTGCACTCGGCGCCCGCCTGCGCCAGCTCGGCGTGCCAACGATCATCATCGAAAAGAATGAACGGCCGGGCGACAGCTGGCGCAAGCGCTACAAGTCGCTCTGCCTGCATGACCCCGTCTGGTACGATCACCTGCCCTACATTCCCTTCCCGGAAAACTGGCCGGTCTTCACGCCCAAGGACAAGGTGGGTGACTGGCTGGAAATGTACACAAAAGTCATGGAGCTGAATTATTGGGGCTCCACCACCTGCAAGTCGGCCCAATATGACGAAGCGACGGGCGAATGGACCGTGGTTGTCGACCGCGCCGGCAAGGAGGTCGTGCTGCGGCCGAAACAGCTGGTGCTGGCGACTGGCATGTCCGGCAAGGCGAATATTCCTAAACTACCCGGCCAGGATATCTTCAAGGGCGAGCAGCAGCATTCCTCGCAGCATCCGGGTCCGGACGCCTATGCCGGCAGGAAGGTCGTTGTCATCGGTTCCAACAACTCCGCCCATGACATCTGCGCGGCACTTTGGGAGGCCGGGGCTGACGTTACCATGCTGCAGCGTTCCTCCACCCATATCGTCAAATCGGACTCGCTGATGGATATCGGTCTCGGCGACCTCTATTCCGAGCGGGCGGTGGCAAGCGGCATGACGACGCGTAAGGCGGACCTTATCTTCGCATCCCTGCCCTACAGGATCATGCATGAATTCCAGGTTCCGGTTTACAACCGAATCCGCGAACAGGATGCCGATTTTTATGCCGCACTGGAGAAGGCTGGCTTCATGCTCGATTTCGGCGATGACGAGTCCGGCCTCTTCATGAAATATCTGCGCCGTGGGTCGGGTTATTACATTGATGTCGGGGCCTGTGACCTCGTAATCGACGGCTCGATCAAGCTGAAATCCGGGGTGGATATCTCGCACCTGACGGAAAATGCTGTTGTGCTAAAGGACGGCACGGAACTGCCCGCCGATCTGGTGGTCTATGCGACCGGTTATGGTTCAATGAACGGCTGGGCGGCCGATCTCATTTCACGTGAGGTGGCGGACAAGGTGGGCAAATGCTGGGGGCTCGGCTCCGACACAACCAAGGACCCCGGACCATGGGAAGGTGAACAGCGCAATATGTGGAAGCCGACCCAACAGCAGGCCCTATGGTTCCACGGCGGCAACCTGCATCAGTCCCGCCATTACTCGCAATATCTGTCGCTCCAGCTCAAAGCCAGGCAGGTTGGCCTGAAGACACCGGTTTATGGGCAGCAGAAGCCGCACCATCTGTCCTGATCCGGCCCAAGCATCGGCCCGCCTCATTGAGACGGGCCGGCAATTTGAACGCTGGAAATGATAAAGCTTTGCACCATTGCCGCCAGTCATGAACGGCATCGCCATTTCAAGCCGGTTTGCTGAAGCAAGCTCGGTATGCCTAGCATGAACTTTCAGCGACCGCTGTTGATGCTCATATGAAGGCATCGCCCGCGCAGTGACTGATATTGGGCTAGCGCTTCGGCTGTATGAGTGGTTCAATCGCCAGTTCCATTCTCGAAACGGGCCCAAAACAGGCGAGCATCGCTCGCCCGAATGTTTCGACAGTGTCGTTAAAATAGGCGACTTTGAATTGTTCGTAGCGAAAAGCAGCGTCACGACTGACAACACCCGCCGATTAATTCCTTCTCATTCGACCAATAAATGGTCAAATCCCACAAAAACTTTGTTCTGAATCGCGGATTTCCGCCATTTTTTTGAGTTGGCACGCCTTTTGCTTATGACTGATTTGACCGTTTTGACTGATATGACGGTTTTCAAGAGAAAAAAAGGGGAACTCGATGTGTTCGGAAATCAATCGTCGTCGCTTCCTGCAAGGATCCGTGGGCGCAGCCGCCGTCGCCGGCTATATGCAGATTAATCCTGACTTCTTCATCTCGTCGGCCTTCGCGCAGACCGCAAAGACCATGACCTTCCTGTCGGCCGAAAACATCACCGGCAACTGGGATCCGACCGCTCATACGACTCTTTCGCAGAAGAATATCGAAGGTTTCGTGATGGGCTTTCTTACCCGCACGCCGATGAAACTCGATGATCCGGGCGCGGTCGTTTACGAACTGGCGACAGACATCAAACTACTTGACCCTCACCGACTGCAGATCAAGCTGCGCGAAGGCATCGTCTTCCATGACGGCAAGCCGTTCAAGGCAGAGGACGTCAAGGCAACGTTCGAATATGGTTCCCGGGCAGATCGTCCCGCGCAGTGGTATCCCGGCCCGACCGAGACGCTGACGATCGAAACACCTGACGATTACACCGTCATCGTCGACACATCGAAGGGTGGCTATCCTGCCCATCTCTTCGTATTTCTTGCATCCTTCCTGCCGATCATGTCGGCCAAGGATGTCGCTGGTGGCCCCGGCGGCCCACTCTCCCAACGGCTCAATGGCACCGGTCCGTTCAAATTCGTCGAACAGCGCGGCAACGACACCGTGATGCAGGCCTTTGACGGCTACTTCAAAGGCAAGCCGGCCATCCCCGGCATTAACTTCACCTTCACCGGCGATTCCACCACCCGCATGCTGTCGCTGATGAATGGCCAAGCCTCAATCGTTGAGCGCCTGGAGCCCGAACAGGTGGATTCCATCAAGGACAATCCCGCGATCTACATCAACAAGGTCGTTTCGGTCGAAAACAAATATCTGTGGTTTCGCTGCTCCAAACCTCCTTTCGACGATCCGCGCATCCGCCTTGCCGCCTGCCATTCGATTGATCGTGACATGATCATGGAGCTGATGGGCTCGGCCGGACATGCCTCGTCAAATTTTGTCTCGCCGGTCAAATTTGGGTATGTCGACCTGCCGAATTATCCAAAATTCGACCCGGAGAAAGCACAGGCTTTGCTTGCCGAGGCAGGGTTCCCGAACGGTAAGGGACTGCCCCCGCTTGAATACATCACCTCCGTTGGCTTCTACCCGAAGACCAAGGAGTACGGTGAGATGCTGACTGCCATGTTACAGGAGCAGGGCTTCAACGTCAGCCTGACGGTGCTTGAGCCGGCAGCCTGGAACGAGCAGCTCTACCATCGCCCCGGCGGCGGCCCGGGTCACATGGTCGATTGCGGCTGGTCGACAGCTTCTCCGGAACCGGATCTTGTTCTCCGTACCCATTTCCATTCCACCTCGCACCGCATTTGCGGCATTGAGGACAAGGAGATCGATGCCAGCCTCGACAAGGAGCGTTCTGCACCGACATTGGAAGAACGCCAGAAAATCCTCCAGGGAGAAACTATGCCGCTCATCGCTTCCAAGATGCCGGCCCTCTCGCTTTTCACATCCGTGATGATCCACGCAATGCAGAAGGACTTTGAGGGCATGTACATCTATCCCGACGGATCGATAGACGCCGCCAAGCCTGCTGCCTGACCGTCATCAGCCACACGCCGCGCACCATCCGGCGGCGTGTGGACTTGCCCGTGGCTTTCCGAGCGGAGTGACTGAATGTTTGCCGTGAACTTCCTTATGCGCCGCCTCGTTCAGGGCGTCATCATCATATTCCTTGTGTCCTTGCTGATCTTTACCCTGTTGCGGGTGGTGCCAGGCGACCCGGTGCGCCTCATGGCGGGTGGCATGGCGCCCGAAGCATTGATCGAAAAGATCGCAACCGACATGGGTCTTCGTGATCCGATATTGGTGCAATTCGGTCGCTACATGGGCGGCGTGGTTCGCGGCGATCTTGGCCAGTCCTTCGTGCGCCCGGCAAACGGCGCCTCGACCGGTGGCGCGACATTCAACGACACAACTCGCGGCGAACGAGCAAAAGTCTTCGACCTGATTTTCGATGCACTTCCAATGACGCTTCAACTGGCGGCCGTGACGCTGGTGATCGCACTGATCTTCTCGGCAATCATCGGCATCGCGGGCGGGCTTTCGATCGGCAGGTGGCCGGACAAACTCGCCTTTTACATATCATCGATATTTATCTCGCTACCGAATTTCTGGCTCGGCATCGTTCTGGCATTGCTCTTCTCGGTGAAGCTCGGATGGCTGCCTGCAATTGGATATCAGGGCTTCGCCTACACTATCCTGCCAGCAATAGTGCTGGCGGTCGAACTGTCTCCCGTACTGATCCGCACATTGGTCAGCTCCGTATCCGGCCAGATGATGGAGCCCTATGTATCGGTTGGCCGCGTACGTGGCCTGAGCCGTTCACGGATCATCTCCAACCATGCGCTGCGCAACGCTTCGGTGCCGCTTCTCAACCTGCTCGGTGTGCAATTTTCCAGCCTGCTCGGCGGTGTCATCATCGTCGAATATATCTTTGATTATCCCGGGCTCGGTCTTCTGACCATCAATGCCGTGCTGCAGCGCGACTTTCCGTTGATCCAGGGGATAGCGATCGTCACGAGCGCCATCTTTGTATTGATCAACATTGTTGTCGATCTCATCGCAACCACCATCGATCCGAGGCTTGAATACTGATGTCCATCACATCCGCACTCGACACCCCGATGACATCGAAAATGGCAAGCCGCTCGATTGCGCGCCGCATATTCGATCGCGCCGCATCGACGCCGGGTTTCCGCATCGGCCTTGCAATCTTTCTGCTGCTTGCGATCGCCGCTGCGCTCTATCCGGAAATCAGTGGCATCGACCCAACCAAGATGGATGTGAAGGCCCGGCTTCTGCCGCCGCTTTTCCTCGGTGACAACTGGAGCTGGGGCCACCCGCTCGGCACCGATCAGATCGGCCGCGACATGCTGGTGAGGTCGCTTGTCGGCCTGCGTTACTCCTTCCTGATCGGCATTGCATCGGTTGCAGTGACACTCATCATCGGCTGCGCCCTCGGCACGATTGCCGGTTATTTCGGCGGTCGCATCGACATGTTGATCATGCGCCTGACCGATGCGCAGCTGTCTATCCCGATGATCATTCTGGCAATCGCCGTTCTCGGCGTATCGCGGCCGACAATTCCGGCCATCGTCCTGGTGCTCGGTCTGTCAAGCTGGCCGGTTTATGCGCGCATCATGCGCAGCATCGTGATGACGGAAAGGCAGCGGGAATATGTGCGCGCTGCGAAACTGGGGGGCTCGACCGATTTCCGCATCATCGTCAGCCTGCTTCTGCCGCTGCTCCTGCCACCGGTGATCTTCACCTCAGTGCTTGATGTGGCGCGCATGATGATCTTTGAATCGACGCTCGGCTTCCTCGGCCTCGGCGTCCAGCCGCCGACGCCGACCTTCGGCAACATCATTGCCGATGGCCGCAAATATCTTCTGAACGCATGGTGGATCGCCACCATGCCCGGCATCTTCCTCGGCCTCACGCTAACCAGCATCAATCTCATAGGCGCTTCGCTGGAGCGGGCCCGCAACACCATCCACGGAGGGTCAGAGTGATGATCACGCCACTTCTTCAGCTGAAAAACCTCACCGTTAACGCCGGTCGCTCGGATAAGGCGAAGATCATTCTTGACGATATCTCCTTCAGCCTTGCGCCGCGAGAAATCGTCGGTGTCGTCGGGGCGAGCGGCGCCGGCAAGACGGTGCTGTCGAAGGCCGTCGTCAACTGGCTGGAACCGCCCCTTTCCGTCCGTTCCGGCAACGTCCTCTTCGAAGGCAAGGATATTTACGGCATCTCCGAGAACGAGATGCGGATCCTGCGCCGCAGGGTCGCCTATGTCGGCGCCAATCCGATGGGCGCACTCGATCCGACGCTGCCGGTCGGCTCACAGATCGTCGAAAAACTGCGCGCTGTCGTTCCAGGCACCTCCCGGCAGGAGGCGGAAAAGCGCACGATAGAGCTTCTGGAAGCCGTCCGTATTCCTTCGGCACGCAGTCGCTTTGGTGATTATCCTTCGCAGTTTTCCGGCGGCATGATGCAGCGGGCACTGATCGTTGATGCGCTGGTAACAAATCCGGCGCTGCTGATTGCCGACAATGTCACCCAACCGCTCGACGTCACCGTCGCAGCCCAGGTCATCCGCCTGATGAAGGAACTGACTGACAGTTTCGATACCGCCGTGCTGTTCATCTCTTCCTCGCTTCCCGTTGCCCGCGAAGCCTGCAGCCGGATCTTGGTCATGGAGAAAGGCCGCATCGTCGAAGAGCAGGCAACCGAAAAGCTGATCGCTGCCCCAGCCTATGCCTATACGAAGGAGCTTGTCGAACAGACGCCTAAGATCTGGATCGAAGAGACCGAGATGCCGCGCCTCGCAGACAAGCGCGATATTGTCCTGAGCCTGCGCGACGCCTCGCAGGTCTACAAGGTGAAGAAGAAGACCGGATTTGGCGGCTTCAACAATGTCCGTGCGGTTCGCAACGTCACCTTCGACGTTCGCCGCGGCGACAGTTTCGCAATCGTCGGTGAATCGGGTTGTGGCAAGTCGACGCTCATGCGGCTTCTAAGCCGGCTGGAACTGCCGAGTTCCGGACAGGTCTTGTGTGGCAAGGACGACATCGCAACGCTCGGCGGCAAGGAGCTTCTTACCTTCCGCAAGAAGCTGCAGATGGTATTGCAGGACCCTTTTGGCTCGCTGCCGCCACGCACATCGGTTGGAAAGATGCTCGAAGGGCCGCTTCGCACCCACGGATGGAAGGATAGTGCGAATATCCGTGAGCGAGTACTCAAGGTCATGGGCGAGGTCGGTCTTTCCGCCGACCTCTACGAGGAACTGCCACTCGGACTGAGTGCGGGCCAGCGCCAGCGCATCAACGTCGCCCGTGCGCTGGTTCTCGAGCCTGAAATCCTGATCATGGACGAAACGCTGTCCGCCCTCGACCAGACGGAACAGTTCAAGCTTCTCGATCTTTTCCAGAAGCTGCAGAAGGAATACGACCTCACTTACATCTTCATCTCCCACGACCTTGCGATGGTCCGCAAGGTTTGCAACCGGGTGGCGGTGATGTATCTCGGCGAGGTCTTCGAACTGGCCGATAACGAACGGCTGTTCTTCGATCCTGGGCATCCCTACACAATGGCGCTGCTCAGTGCGATGCCGACACTTGAAGCACGCCGCTACCAGCCGGAAGACTGCCTGCTGGAAGGTGAACCGCCAAGCCCGATCGATATTCCTCCGGGTTGCAGCTTCAAGTCGCGCTGTCCGCGTGCGATGCAACGATGCGGCAGCCTGCAGCCCGCCCTTACCGCACGTGGCCGCCAGGATTTCGCCGCCTGTCATCTCATCCAGCCATTGGCTCTCGATGACGAAACCCGTCTAATGGCTACGGCCTGAACATGGTTGCGGCACCATCGAAGGGGCCGCGATGATCACTATAATCCAGGGTGCATTCATGAGTTTCACTGAACATCGCCTCAAGCTCATCCTCGACATGCTGAAGCAGACCCAGCGCGTCAATGTAAGGGAACTTGCCGATCATCTGCAGGTCAGCCAGGAGTCGATACGGCGCGATCTGAAGGAACTCGAGATGCGCGGTTATGCGCGCCGCATCTATGGTGGTGCGGTTTTCGACCAGCAGGAAAGCGATCAGCCTTTTACGGATCGATTGCGCGTCAGTTCCCGCGAAAAAGCCAAGATCGGCGAGGCCGCAGCGTCTCTCGTCGAAGACGGTATGAAGGTCTTCATCGATACGGGAACAACGACGCTTGCCTGCCTGAAACATATCGAGACCCGCAAGGACTTGACCGTTGTCAGCAATTCGCTGGCGGTCGCGGCTCATTTCTTCCATTTGCCGCAGGCAAGCGTACGGGTTCTGGGCGGCCGCATGCGCCCCGACTACCAGGCAACCTACGGCCATGAGACGGTGGCCGCGCTGAAGGAACATTTCTTCGATCTTGCGATCATCGCCATCAGCGCCATTCATCCGGAACGCGGGTTCATGGACTTCGGTGAAGACGAGGCGATCCTGCGCCGGGTCGCCAAGGCCCAGGCCAAACGTGCGATCGTCGTCGCCGACAGCTCCAAATTCGGCCGCCTCGGCTCCATCCACACATTCGGCCTCAGCGATATCGATGCGGTAGTGACCAGCGGCGTCATGGCGCGGGAATTTTCAGATCAATTCAGTCAATCCAAAGTGGAAATCATACATGCCTGACGTCTCCTCCTCCCCTGCACCGATCAATGCCGAGAGGCTCCAGTCGCTGATGGAAGCAGTCTCTTCCTTTGGCGGCGGCCAAGACGGATCGATGACCCGCCTGACGCTTTCCAGGGAAGATGGAATGGCGCGCGACTGGCTCGGCCGCTGGTTTGCGGAAAACGGTTTTGAACAGGCCGTCGACGCAATTGGCAACCAGTTCGGCAAGTTGACCCTGGCCGGCGCCAACGCGCCAGTGATCATGGTGGGCTCCCATATCGACAGCCAGCCGAACGGCGGTCGTTTCGATGGCGCTCTCGGTGTCATAGCCGCCTGTGAGGCGGTTCTCTCCGTGAGCGAACGTCTCAAGACGGAAGGCAGGCTGTCCGCCTGCAACTTCCAGATCGTCAACTGGACAAATGAGGAGGGTGCCCGTTTCCAGCCGAGCCTACTCGGTAGCAGCGTGTTTACCGGCGCCCTCGAGCTCGAATGGGCGCTGGAACGGACCGATGGCGACGGCATTACGGTGCGCCAGTCACTGGACGAGATCGGCTATGCCGGCAAGGATAAGGTGGATATTCCCCACGCATTGATCGAGTTGCACATCGAGGGTGACACGACGCTCAGCCGCGCCGGTGAACGCTTCGGTATCTTCACGCGGTTCTGGGGTGCCACGAAATATCGCCTCGCCTTCCAGGGACGCCAAGCCCATACCGGCGCGACCCCAATGGCCGACCGCAAAGACGCGGTACTCGCGGCGGCATATCTGATCGCCGACCTCAAGCAGCTATCGACGGAATACGGCCTCGACCTGCATACATCCGTCGGCCGCCTGGAAGTCTTCCCCAATTCTCCCAACGTGGTGCCGGCCGAAGCCATCCTTTTCATCGAGATGCGTTCAGGATCGCCGGAGATCCTGACGGCGGCGGAAGGAAAGATGAAGATCAAGATCGAGGAGGCGGCGCTGAAAGCGGGCGTAACCTCAGAGGTCCGCTCCATCGACCGCCGCAAGGCAGGAACATTCGCGCCGGGCCTGGTGACGCTCGCGGAAAGCGCTGCGGCGCATCTCGGCCAAACCGCTCGCCATCTTGATACGATCGGCGGTCACGACGCCGTTGCCGTCTCCGATGTCTGCCCGGCGGTGGTTCTGGCGGTCCACAGCCGTGACGGCGTAATCCACCACCCGACCGAATACACCTCCCCTGAAGACCAGGCCCTCGGCACGCAGATACTGGCAGACATGCTTTACAAGATCGCCTGCGAAGGTGTGAAGGCCGCGGAATTAAGCGAGGCTGCCGAATGAAGAAAACGGGTTCTCCTCAATCAGCGATGGAAGCCCGCGCTGAGAAGGCGCTGTCAGCCTTTTCGGCCGTGATTGGCGATACCCCTTCCTATGAGTCAACGACGGCGGCTGTCGCATCGCCGTCCTATCATGCCGTCGAATCCTGTAATTTTGCGGTCGCACCGGCAGACGGCGCGGCATGTTATTTCCTGCGTCTTGGTGCCGACGAAGTAGCCGATCTTGTGGAGAGCAAGGCTGCCTATGCTGCCGCCACCCGCTCTCATCAGCTTGGTTTTTCACCGGAGCCTGTTGGTTACGATAGCGGTACCCGCGGCGCGCTTTTTGCCCGGCTTGGCGACGGCTGGCGAGCCGCGAAGATTGACGATCTGATGCGACCGGAAACTGTCGCCCGATTGGTCGAAATGCAGAAGACGATCGCAACCGGGGTTTCCACCGGCCGCACATGGTCGGTATTCGAAGGTATCGACCAGCTGTGGTCAATCGTTGCGGCTGGCGATGCCAGCCCCGGCGATGCCGAATGGATGCTGTCCTGGATGACGCCGATCCGCGAGGCGGTTTCGTCCGCCGGCATGGACCTGAAACCCGCCCATGGCGATCCGCATTCCTCGAATGTGATGCTCGGAGCCGATGGTGCGTTGCAACTTGTCGATTTCGACATGGCGGCCGATATCGACCCCTATTATCAGCTCGGCGCGCAGATGAACGAACTCTACCAGTTCGAAAGCCAGATGAAGCCGCTGCTTGAAATGCATGATGGCAGCTTCAGCGAAAAGGCATTCAATCGCTGCCGTGTCTATGCCGCGGCAGACGATCTCTACTGGGCATTGCGCAGCCTCATGCTTGAGCTTCGATCGCCGCCAAAAGGCGTTGAATTCCTGAAATATGCCGGCTGGCGTTTCCTGCGCTGCCGGATGCTGCTTGGCCATCCGGATTTCGAGGCCAGGCTACGATCGCTCTAGAGCACGACCATACGTCACGACAGGCTAAAACGATAACGGGAACAAGCCTATGAACGAACTGGGAACGGCACGGTCCGACGCAGAAAAGGCGGTTGAGGCCGCAATTGTCCAGGTGGCCCCATGGAAAGGACGAAGGCTGCGCTACCGTCCTGTCTCCGGTGGCATCAGTAACACCAATTTTCGCATCGACGTTGAAGGCGAAGAGCGAGGGTATTTTCTGAAAATTCCGGGCCGTGGCACCGAAATGTTCATCGACCGCAAAGCCGCAGCCGCAGCCAGCAAGCAAGCGGAAGCGATCGGCATCGGGCCGAAGACATTCGATTATCTCGACCACCTCGATATCGAAATTGCCGAATTTATTGATGGTCGCCGCGCCTCGACCCACAGGGATTTTACCGATACAGCAATCCGCAACGAAGCGGTGCGCGTCTACCGTCAGTTTCACGACGCCCCTGCCCTGCCTCTCACGAAAACCGTCTTCGACATGATCGAGGAACATTTCGATCAGGTGCGCCAGCTTGGCGGCCACTGGCCGCTCGACCATGACTGGCTCTTGCGGAACTACCGGCAGGCACGCACCGCGCTTGAGGCATCGGGGCTCGACCTCGTTCCCTGCTTCAATGATCCGATGCCCGGCAATTTCCTGATCGGCGACGACAAGTCCATCAAGCTGATCGATTTCGAATATGCGTCAAACAATGAAAGGCTCTACGATCTCGCGATCTGGAGCGGCGAGATGTTCTATTCGGAAGCGACCGACTGCGAGATAATCGAAGAATATTTCGGACGTTACGACAAGTCGCACCACGCTCGCTTCATCGTCCACAAAGCACTCGCCGACATCAAATGGAGCACTTGGGCGATGGTGCAAAACCGGATCTCGACCCTCGATTTCGACTTCTACAAATACGGAATCTGGAAGCACATGCGTGCCCGATCGATCATCCACGATCCCCGTTGGCCCCTGTTCCTGAAAGCACTCTGATGCCCATCACCGATATCAGCCCGCAAGAGGCAGCGACATATAATGACTTCGCCGCGGAACTTGCCGACACCACGCGTCCGCTGGCGCTCTCTTATTTCAGAACGCAGCTCGACGTGATCTCAAAACTCGACGAAAGCCCGGTAACAATCGCCGACCGCGAAATCGAAAAACATCTTCGCGAGATGATCGGGGCGCGGTTTCCCGACCATGGTATCTATGGTGAGGAGTTCGGCGTCAAAAAAGGCAATGCCTTCACCTGGGTGCTCGACCCGATTGACGGCACCAAGAGCTTCATCACCGGCTTTCCGCTATTCGGCACGCTTATCTCACTGACTTTCGAGGAAAAGCCGTTCTGCGGCCTGATCGATATTCCAGCCACCGGTGAACGGTGGCAGGGAATGCCGGGGCAGACACTCTTTGCCGGCAAGCCGGCGCGCACCAGTGGCTGCGAGAGCCTGTCCGAGGCACGTTTCTATACAACCTCACCGGATATGTTTGTGGACAGCGAAGCGGAAAGCTTCGAGCGTCTCTCTCGCAAAGCCAGGCTGCGGCGTTTCGGTGGAGACTGCTACATCTATGGTCTGATCGCTTCCGGCCATTGCGACATCGCTCTCGAGACGGGACTTCAACCCTACGACTACATGGCTCTCGTGCCCGTTGTCGCGGGAGCTGGCGGGTGCATTACAGACTGGAAGGGCAATGCGCTTTCGATACATTCCGATGGACGAGTTCTGGCGTCGGCCACTCCAAGGCTTCACGACGAAGCCCTCTCACTACTCAACTGGTAAATTAAAAATGCCCTATACGACGACGCTCGAGCGGACTGTCTTCCGCTTCGATGACCTGAAAACGTTGCTGGCTAAAGCAACGCCGGAACGCTCCGGCGACCAGCTGGCTGGCATTGCCGCGGCAGGCCCGGTCGAGCGACTTGCGGCCCAGATGGCGCTGGCCGATCTGCCTTTGAAGGCATTTCTCAGTGAGGAAATCATTTCGTCGGAAGAAGACGAAGTTTCCCGTCTGATCGCAGAGCGGCACGACCCGGCAGCCTTTTCCGCAGTCTCCTCACTTACCGTCGGCGAATTCCGTGAATGGCTGCTCAAGCCCGAGACGACGCATGACCGGCTTGAGGCCGTTACCTGGGGGCTGACGCCGGAAATGGTTGCGGCAGTATCGAAGATCATGCGGTTGCAGGACATGATCGCTGTTTCCGCCAAGCGCCGTGTCGTGACAAGATTTCGCAACACGATTGGGCTTGCGGGACGGCTTTCCACCCGCAACCAGCCCAACCACCCGACCGATGACAGCCGAGGCATCATGGCGTCCGCCATCGACGGACTGTTGATGGGGTCGGGAGATGCTGTGATCGGCGTCAATCCCGCAACCGATGCGACAGATGACTATGTCCGCATAGTCTCTTTGCTCGACGAATTGCGGGAAAAACTTGCGATCCCGACCCAGACCTGTTGCCTCGGCCATGTGACAACGGCGATCCAGGCGATCCAGCGCGGTGCTCCGGTCGACCTCGTCTTCCAGTCGGTTGCGGGATCGGAAAAGGCAAATCGCGGTTTTGGTGTTGATCTGGCTCTGCTGAAGGAGGCGCATGAGGCGGGACGGTCACTGGGGCGCGGCATGGCGGGTGCAAACGTGATGTATTTCGAAACGGGACAAGGTGCCGCCCTTTCCGCCGATGCACATTTTGGCGTCGACCAGCAGACGATGGAGACCCGCGCCTATGCGGTGGCACGCGAGTTCGATCCGCTGCTCGTGAATACGGTCGTCGGCTTTATCGGGCCGGAATATCTGTTCAACGGCAAGCAAATCATCCGTGCCGGCATCGAGGATCATTTCTGCGGCAAACTCCTGGGCCTGCCGATGGGCGTCGACGTTTGTTACACCAACCATGCCGATGCCGACCAGGAGGACATGGATACGCTGCTGACGCTGCTCTGCGCTGCCAATGTCAATTTCGTGATTACCGTGCCGGGTGCCGACGATATCATGCTGAACTACCAGTCGCTGTCGCATCACGACGCTGTTTATTGCCGCGAGACCCTGAAACGGCCGCCGGCGCCGGAATTCGAAAGATGGCTTTCCGAAATCGGCCTGACGGATTGCGACGGTGCGCTGATTGGCGAGCCAGCCGTGCTCTCCAACTATGTCCGCAGCAATCTGATCGGAGCCTGATATATGACAATGGTGATCGAACCCTCCGTTACCGAACACGGGTTGAACCTCAAGGAAATGACCGACGCGCGCGTCTCGCTCGGGCGCCATGGTGCAGGTCTGCCAACAGGAGCACAGCTGTCCTTCCTGCTCGATCACGCGCGGGCGCGCGAAGCGGTCTGGACCAGCGTTGACAGGACGGCACTCACGGAACGGCTCAACCGCCTCGGCCTTTCCGTGCTCGAGGTCGACAGCATGGCGAGTGATCGCAACATCTATGTAAGACGACCGGATCTCGGACGACTGCTCGCCGCGGAATCGATCGAGCGGCTGAAGCAGGCGGGCAAGGGCAAGGGTTATGACGTGGCGATTATCGCGGCAGATGGCTTGTCATCCAGTGCGGTTGATCTCAATTCAGCGCCACTGATCGAGGCGCTTGTGCCAAAACTGGCTATACTGAACCTTTCAATTGCATCGATTGTACTTGCGAACCAGGCTCGGGTTGCGCTTGGTGATCCTGTCGGTGAAGCGCTCGGTGCAAAACTGACGATCGTGCTCGTCGGAGAACGTCCGGGCCTCTCCGCCGCCGACAGTCTCGGGGCTTATATCACCTACGGTCCAAAATCGGGGAACCCGGATTCCGGACGGAACTGCGTTTCCAACATCCGCGATGGTGGTTTGCCGGTCCGCGAAGCCGCCGAGATCATCTCCAAATTGGTAAGGGACATGGTGAAAACCCGCATCAGCGGTGTGGCGCTGAAGTCTGCGGTCGCCCAGTTTCTTAAAAACGGAGGTAGCTCGGATCAACTTTAAGCGGTGCTCATGGTGAAGCATCCAAAGGAATCTGACCTCCGCAATCTTGCGATAGATGCGGGGGAGAGGAGGAGCACCTGATGGATGCGCCACACAATTCGGATGATCGCCGAATAAACTTGCCGATCAGCAGCAGGTGAAACCGCCATCGATTGGCAGCGAAACACCCGTAATCATCGAGGCTGCATCACTGAGCAGGAAGACGATGGGTGCGGCGATTTCCGCTTCGCTGGCCCACCGGCCGAGCGGCATCTGCTTCAGGAAAGGCTCGGCCACATGCGGCTGGCTCCAGTGGCCGGACGAAATCGGTGTCATGACAACGGTTGGATTGACGCTGTTGACGCGGATATTGTAGCGGCCGAGCTCCAGCGCCGAGCAGCGGGTGATGTTGTCGAGAGCAGCCTTGGAAGACCCATAGGAGATATGGCCCGGCAATGCCACAAGGGCTGCCTGGCTGGACACGTTGACGATGGCGCCGCCCTTGCCGAGCCTCACCATGGACTGGCTGGCATATTTCGTCACCAGCAGCGCCCCGCGCGCATTGATGGTGATGACCTTGTCGAAAATGGCGATATCCGTATCCATCGGCGTGGCGATCTCGCCACCGAAACCGCCGCAATTGACGACGCCCCATAGATCGAGCCCCTCCAGCGCGGCGCGAATTTCCTCGTCGCGGGCAAGATCGAACGTCAATGTACGGCAACCGGTTTCCTTCGCGATAGCCTCGAGCGCCTCCTGCGAACGCCCTGCCGCGATGACATCGGCATTGGCGCGCACGAGATGGCGCACCGTTTCGCCGCCAATACCACCGCTACCGCCCGTTACAAGGATCGTTCTGCCCTGAAAATCCGTCATTTCCCGTCTTCCTCCCTCATGGCGCCGAAGATTCGGCGCCTTTCACAACGTTTCAATTGATCCGTCCCGGTTCAGTTTCCTGCGGGTTCTTCATATCCCGCGACACTCTCTGTCCGTTCGCATCGAACAGATGGCAGGCGGCGGCCGGGAATGACATGGCTATGCGGTCTCCTGCGCGCGCCATGCGGCCAAGACTGTCTCTTATGGTGATGGTTTCCTCGCCCTCGCGGACATGGATGAAAGTATCGCTGCCGAGCAGTTCGACCATCGTCGCTTTCATCGAATAGGTCTGTCCGCCCTGCCCGTCGCCGATTGCAATATGTTCGGGGCGGATGCCGAGGGTTACGGTGTCACCGGGCTCAAGCGGCCTTGAAACAGCAATATCGAGGGAGGGACCAGCGGCGAGAGACACGGTGGCGATGCCTTCTGCGACGGCGACAACGCGCGCTTTCAGAAGGTTCATGGCGGGCGAGCCGATAAAACCCGCGACGAAAAGATTGGCGGGACGCTGGTAGAGCGCAAGCGGCGAGCCGATCTGCTCGATGCGGCCGCCATTCATGACGACGATCTTGTCGGCAAGCGTCATCGCTTCCACCTGGTCATGCGTGACATAGATCATCGTGCAGCCGAGTTCTGCCTTCAGCCGCGCGATTTCCACCCGCATGCCGACACGCAGGGCCGCATCGAGGTTGGAAAGCGGTTCATCGAGCAGGAACAGCTTCGGCTTGCGCGTCATCGCCCGGCCGATGGCGACACGCTGGCGCTGACCGCCGGACAATTCGCGCGGCTTGCGTTTCAGATAGCTCGAAAGCTTGAGTTTGCCGGCCGCGCGGCCCACCCGCTCGCCGATTTCGGCTGTGGGCGTCCGGGCGATTTCCAGCCCGAAGCCGATATTGCGGGCAACATTCATATGCGGATAAAGCGCATAGGACTGGAAAACCATGGCCACGCCGCGTTCCGGCGGCTCGGCATCGCTCATATCCGCGCCATCCACCAGCACGCGGCCCGAACTGATCGGCTCCAGCCCGGCGATGATGCGCAGCAGCGTGGATTTTCCGCAACCGGAGGGGCCGACCAGCACGCAGAATTCGCCATCCTCTATGGTCAGCGACAATTCGGGAATGACCGTCAGGCTGCCGAAGGCCTTGGTGATTTTGTCGATCGAAAGCGTCGCCATGGGTCTAGCCTTTCACCGCGCCGGCAGTCAGGCCACGCACGAAGGCGCGCTGCACCAGCACATAAAGAAGAATGAGGGGAAGTGCGATCAACGTCAGCACCGCAAACAGCGCGCCGGGATTGGCCATGTAGAGGCCGGAATATTGCATCGGCACGATGGTGAGCGTCTTCATCTCGCTTTTCGTCAGCACGATCAGCGCCAGGAAAAATTCGTTCCAGGTGACGATGAACTGCCAGATGGTGACGAAAACCAGCGCCGGGCGCACCAGCGGCAACGCCACATGCCAGTAGGTCTGCCAGGCGTTGCAGCCATCCACCTTGGCCGCCTCGAACAGTTCACGCGGCGCGTCCTCCATGAAGGATTTCAGGATGACCATGGCGAAGGGCACGCCAAGGGCGGCATAGGGCAATATGAGGCCGATATAGGTGTTCACCCAGCCGAAATTCTTCAGGAGAATGGCAAGCGGCAACACCATCGAAGCGAGCGGCACCATCAGCGTCGTCAGAAGCGTGGTGTAGAGAAACAGCGTGCCCTTCAGCCGAAGGATGGCGATGGAAAAGGCAAAAAGCGAGGATACGGCGACCACGATCGCCACCGTCGCGACAGTGACGACCAGGCTATTCAAAAAGATGCCGCCGAGCGGATTGTCGCGGATGACGGTGATGAAATTGTCGAAGGTCACCGGCCATGTGAAGAGTGCGGCGTCAAAAGCCTGCGCCGGCGTTCTCAGCCCCACGGACAGCATGTAGACCTGCGGGACCATCCAGATGCCGAGCACGATGAACAGCACCGCATGAACGAGAATGCCGCGTGCGCGGTTGCGGGCAAAAGCCGTCATGACCGATCCTTTCCGGCAGGCGTCAGCCGCGCGCCCAGCGCCGCGATCTGCAGCAGCGAGAGGCCAAGCGCCACGACAAGAACGATCACGGAAAGCGCCGCACCGCTGCCGGTATCGCCCAGCACAAAGCTCTGCTTGAAGATGAAGGTGCCGAAAACCTCGCTTGCCCGGTTCGGGCCGCCGCCGGTCATCAGATGCACGATGGGAAAGGTCTGAAGCGTGCCGATGACGCCGAGAAGCAGCAACGATTTCGTGGCGGGCGCCAGCATGGGAACCACGACATGAGCGGCAAGCTTCAAACCCTTCGCGCCATCGATGCGCGCCGCATCCAGCACTTCAGAGGGCATGTTGGCGATGCCGGCGATATACATCAGCATGGAAAACCCGGTCCATTGCCAGATGTTGACGACGATGAGGGCATAGATCGCCGTTTTGGGATCGCCGATCGGCGAGGTCGACATGACGATGCCGGCATATTTCAGATATTCCTGCGCAATGCCGTAATAGGGCGCGTAAATCTGCACCCAGACAAGGCTGACCACCGAAACGGAGGTGACAACGGGCAGGAAGAACATGGTGCGAAAGAAACCGCGCAGCCGGTCCGTGTGCCGTTCGATGAACCAGGCGAGTACCCCGCCAACCAGCATCTGGACTGGAATTGTGATGACACCCCAGAGCACCATGTTGCGCACGACAATCCAGAAGGTGGGGTCACCAAGAACCGTGGCGTAATTCGAAAACCCCGCAAAGCTGCGTGCCTCGCCGGAAGCCGCATAGAAGCTCTGTCCCGTCACCCAAAGGATTGGATAGGCAATGAAAACGACGAACAGCAGAACGGCAGGAAGGGCGAAGACATAAAGCATGGACGTCCTCGAAACTCTGCTGCGTTCAATGATAACAGGCGTAGCGCCGGCCCTTAAAACTTCTGCACGCATGGGTTCTCACCGATTGATAATCACGCCGCCACCAAACGAAACGGCATCGAAAGGTGTTGAAGCGCACCTGGGAGGTCTTGTCGTGGTCGATGCGCTTCAACCCGCCGGGCGCATTTGGCAGCGCCCGGCATCTTGAGGCCGCCTGTCACTTGGACGCGAGCGCTTTTTTGGTTGCCTCGTCCACCTTGGCCAGCGCAGCCTCGGCTTCGATGCTGCCGGCGGCTACACCCGCCAGGGCGTTGTCCAGCGCCTCGGCCACGGCCGGCGAAGAAAAGCGCTGGTTTTCGGCCTTGGGCAGATCTGCCATGAACCGCGCCGACAATTGCTTGACGTGGTCGGTAATATCGCCCTTGGGCGTATGGCCTTCAAAGGCGGGCAGATCGTTCAGGTCGTTCAGCGCCTCCTGCAGACCGACACCGTTGGTCAGTTCGGCAAGGAAGGTCCATGCGGCGTCATTCTTGCCGCCATTCTTCGTCAGGCCGTAACCGATGTCGATGCCGCCGACCGGCGGGCTTGCCTTGTTGCCCTCCTTGACGGGAGGCATGTAGAAAAAGTCGAACCCGTCCATGTTTTGCACATATTCGGAGAGCGGCGGCGGGAACTTGCTTTCCTGCATCCACCAGGAGCCAAGCGCCATCATGCCAACCTTGCCCTGTGCGAAGAGCTGTGCGCCGGTTGGATAGGCATGCGCGCCAAGCGCACCCTGCTGGAAGATGCCGTCATCGAACAGACCCTTCCACGCCTTCATGGCAGCCACCAGCTCAGGCGCGGTCCACGGCGTTTCACCCGCCTGCGCCTTGTCGACGATGCCGGGGGAAAACTGGTTGGCAAGCATCAGGAAGACGTTTTCGTTCTGCCAGCCGTCCGCAGCGCCCTGAAACATCGGGATGAGACCGTTATCGCCCAGCGTCTTGGCGGCAGCCTTCAGTTCCGCATAGGTCTTCGGCACAGCGATATTGTGTTTTTCGAAGAGCTTGCGGTTGTACCAGATGCAGAGAACCTGCGATTCCTGGGGAATGATGTAGAAATTCTTGTCGCCGGCGGGGTTGCCCATCAACATCTGTTTGCGGTTGACGGGGAAAATCTTCTCCTCCCATGTTGCACCCCATTGTTTGGCGGCGCGGTCGTTTACGGGCTCGAGATTATCGCGATATTGCTGTGTGAGGGACCCCGGCTGCAGGCCGATGATGTCAGGCAAACTCCCGGATGCCGCAGCCGCCTTCAGCGCCGTGATATATTCCGGTGAATAATTGTAATAGGTGTAGTTCACCTTCACGTCTGGATGGGCCTTCTCGAAGGCCGCGATCGACTTCTTCATGGTGCTTTGCACGAACCATGACCATACGGTCACTTCTTTCTGCGCAGCACTCGCGACAGCAGCGGACAGAACGGCAGTCAGAACTGTCGTTGCAAGAAACAACGTCTTCCTCATCATATTCCTCCCTTTATTGTTTAAAGACGCATTGTTTAAAGATGCCGGCGGACCTGCCGCCCGATTTTGTCGCGGCCCTCCCCAGAGCCGCGTTCACTCGAAACCCGGCAGCTATCAGGCCGCCTTGGCCGCCGCCGCTTTCAGCACGTCCTCGGTAATGACGCGGTCGTCCGCGAGCGGGCGTACCGGGGAAAGCCCCAGTGTTTGCAGCTCGCCATGATAGGCGCGAACCGCCTCTTCCGGCTTCAGGGCGCCGTCGGCAACCGCGCGCATCAGCACGATCAGATTGAGCGGTGCTTCAGCCAGATTGATCTTGCGCCCGAACAGCGCGAGCCGCCCACCGTAACGCTCCGACTGCGCCACCAGCTCGAACGTATCGCGGGTGGTGCCCGCTCCGCCGCCAAGCACGCCGACGATCAGCTCGGAATCGAACGAGGCGAGTTCCTCCAGCGCCTTCGGCCCGTTATAGGGCATCTTGAGAAACATCGGCCGTTCGGCGCGCGGCACGCTCGCCAGTGACTTGATGATGTGGTCATTGACAAACTCGCCGGTCTGTTCGCGCGTCAGGCCGATATCGACGTTCGGGTTGAAGACCTCATAGAAATATTTGAAATTGTGCTTCGACGCTTCGGCGCGGAACTCGGCGAAAGCTTTGAGCGTGCATATGTCGCGGTCGAGATCGTTGGTGAAGCACACCGAATAAAGGCAGAGATCGGTGCCCGAGGTCGGATAGTTGGCGATGGCGCGGGCAAGGCCCGTATCGCGGAAAGGCACGGATGGCGACTGTGTATAGGTGCCATGCCGCACGCCACCCCAGCACATGCTTTCGAGATTGCCGCGAATGGCCGGTTTCACCTCGCTGCCGGAAAACGCGCCGCGCTCGTCCAGCAGATCGAGATTGGACTGCGACACCAGCATGATGTCGACCACGTCCTGGTCGATGATCTCCTCGATCTGGGCGATGAATTCCTGCCGCGTGCGACGGCGGGGCGGCTTGACGGAATAATCGAAACCGGTGGCGGAGACACCCGCGCCGACATCGCTGTCCTTCGCATCGGCAATGATAAAATCAGTCGGTTTGTAACGCCCTGCGCGAATATTCGCCAGTTTTCTGTCGAGTCTCGTGACCATCGTAGCCCTCAATGAATGTTGGAGTTCGGCTGCCAGCGCTTCGATTGCGACCGCAGACTTGCATTTATAAACGGCCACTTCTCATATTCTGTCAATAGCTATCTTTTTCTCTCTAAAAGAAGGCAGCTCGCCCCATATTCTTGACCGAAGGATGGGATTCAAAGTTTCCAAAATTCGAGTTTTATAAAAAGAAATCAATATTTTAAATTGTACTTCCAGACGCCTTCCAGCGTCTTTTCACGCCACATCAACAAAACATCAGCGCCACAATGGGCATCCGTCCACACGCTTGAAATGTCTTTATTTTCG
Organism: Agrobacterium sp. GW821-FHT14E08; assembly: GCF_058803865.1. Classification (NCBI taxonomy): domain Bacteria; kingdom Pseudomonadati; phylum Pseudomonadota; class Alphaproteobacteria; order Hyphomicrobiales; family Rhizobiaceae; genus Agrobacterium; species Agrobacterium sp. GW821-FHT14E08. The sequence continues at coordinate 49,183 of NZ_JBXAPJ010000008.1, forward strand.
GCAAATTAGCGGTCAATACGCCGCTAAAGACGTTCGCATGCGCAAAACATGTGCTGCGCCGCTATAAAAATGCGCTGCATTGCGCAAATTCTAGCAAAATAGCATTTTCAGCATAAAATCCCGTTGACGATTTGAGAGATAATGGTAGCAATTGACATCATTGCCGCGTGAGGAGGAGATACTCGGCTATGGGTGACGTTTTTACAGGCGACTGGGGGGAGCGTTATGTCGCGCTCGCCGATCCGCGCTCCGGTCCGATTGGAACATCGGCGCTTTCGCGGGCGGGGCTGTTTTTGTGCGGCATGTCCACCTGTGTCGATGCACGGGTCGACATGCACAATATGCAGCCGCTTCTTAATGCTCCAGCCGAAACGCCGGCGGGTCAATTCGCCGCCATGTTGCTGGCACGCGCCGCAAAGGGTATCGGCGGCGAAGTACGCGCCGACTGGGTGGACGGCCCGCAATGGCTGCGCGACCATCTGGATGTTCGCTACGCGCTGGGCGGCACCGGGCCGCAGGCCGCCTGGGTGCTTTCGCGGCTCGGCGTCGCGTCTCTGGTGGCGCTGGAGGATCGCCATGAGCAACAGCTTCGCCAGATCCCGCCGGGCGTTTTATTGGCCGAGGGCAACGCGCTCAAAACCGCGGCGGAAGTGACGCCGACAGAACGGCATATCCCTGAAATATTCATCTTCGAATTCACGGCGGGCAAACCAATCGGTGCGCTCACCCCCAATCGTTCGACACGCATCATCGTGCGTTTCTGTGATCGCGGTATCCAGCATGATACGGCATTCGAGGCGGTATCACGAAAGCGCGCCTCCACCGCCGCTGCCGGTCTTCTGTCCGGCCTCAACGACGAGGCCGGGGAAAATGTCGGCGACGCCGCCCGCCATGTCTTTGCGCTCAGCCGCGACTGGATGGATGCGGGCTTGAAGACGGTGCATTTCGAGCTTGCCGGTTACGCGTCGCAGGACGCCGTGCGCGAGCTGCTCGATCAGGCCAGGGGCGCAATCAGTTCACTCGGCATGAGCCATTCGGAACTGCTGGCAATGGATGGCACCGCCCAGCATCCAATGGAGGCGCTGACCGCTCTTGGGGACAGGCTGAATGTCGACCGCGTCTGCGTGCATGCCGACACCTGGGCAGCCGCTGTGACACGCAACGACCCCGACGAGGAGGAACTGGCGCTGATGGCCGGATGCGCTATCGCCAGCGCCCGGGCTGCCAATGGGGAGCCGGCAAACACCATCCGTACCGATGCGCTGGCGCAGTTTCATTCGTTACCCTTCGACAATCGCGTGCGGAAAGGCCGTTGGACCTTTGTTGCCTGCGCCTCGCCCTATGTTGAAAAGCCCGCTACCACGCTTGGCCTCGGCGACAGTTTCACGGCCGGGTGCCTTCTTGTTCTCGGAAATCCCGGCGTCGCGACCGCCCCCGCCGCCCTCAAACAGGCCTGAAGGAAAAACGATGTTTCTCGAACGATTTCGTCTGGATGGAAAAACTGCCTTCATCACCGGCGGCGGGCGCGGCATCGGCCTTGCGACGGCGCAAGCGCTGGCGGAAGCAGGCGCGCATGTCATCATTTCCGACATGAATGCCGAGGTGCTGGAGGCGGGCCTCTCGGAACTGAAGGCACAAGGCCATTCGGCGGATGCCATGCAGCTGGATGTAACGGATGCGAAAGCCGTCGCCGAGGCCGCGCGGGCCGCCAACGACCGCTTTGGCGCCGTCGACATCCTGATTGCCAATGCCGGCATCGCCTGGCCGGACACGCCGGGCGAAGAGATGAGCGACGAGGTTTGGCTGAAGGTGGTGGATGTCGATCTCAACGGCGCTTACTGGTCATGCCGTGAATTCGCCCGGCCGATGCTGGCGCGGGGACACGGCTCCATCGTCACCCTCGGTTCGATGTCTGGACTGATCTCCAACAAGCCGCAGCGGCAGGTGCATTACAACACGGCCAAGGCCGCCGTTCACCACATGACGCGCTGCCTTGCGGGCGAATGGGCTGAGCGCGGCGTTCGGGTCAATTGCGTTGCGCCCACCTATGTCGACACCGTCATGTCGCGCGGCGGCTTTTCAGATGAAACGCTGATGCCGGTCTGGATGGAGATGACGCCGATGAAGCGCGTCGCAAGGCCCGATGAGATCGCCGCGCCCATCCTGTTTCTGGCTTCGGACGCCGCCAGCGCCATGACGGGCACAATCGTTGCGGTGGATTGCGGATACACGATTTGGTAGAGCTTGACGGACATTGGAGAGAATCGGCGCGTTTTTGCGGGCCGAAAACTGGGTGATTGCATGGAGTCTTCGAGCAAGCGTGTTGATATGGTTCCCGCCAAAAGACGGGCGCTCATTCTGGAGCACCTGCGCATTAATGGCGCGGCGGGTATTCAGGAGCTCGCGGATACGATCGGCGGATCGCAATCGACCGTGCGGCGTGATCTCGAGCATCTGGTGGAAAAGGGCTATCTCGAGCGCACCCACGGCGGCGCGCATCTGCTGCAGCCGATGCGTGCGACCTTCGAACGGGAGATGACGGTCAACGCCGCGCTTCAGCACGCGGAAAAGGTTGCGATAGGCCGCGAGGCGGCGGAGCGGCTGAGTGCCGGCGACAGCGTCATCTTCGACAGCTCCTCGACGGTTATGGAGGCGGTGCGGGCCGCTGCCGAACGCGACCTTCCGTTGACGGTGGTGACCAACAGCCTGCAGATCGCCGACTTCGCCGCCGACATCAAATCCTGGCGCACCATCCTGCCGGGCGGCACGGTGCGGCCGGGGCACCGCCATCTTGCTGGCGAGCCGGGGGAAAGCTTCATCAAAACGCTGCATGCCGATATCTGTATGACGGGGGCTTCGGCCGTTACCGGCACGCTGCTGACGGAAACCTCGCTGGAAGTGGCCTCGCTCAAGCGCGCCATGATCGCCGCGGCCCGCAAGACCGTGCTTCTGGTCGACAGCTCGAAATTCGCAGCGCCCGGTTTCTGCACGCTTTCGGATATTTCGCAGATAGATGAGGTCATCACCGATAATGGCATTTCGCAGGATGCGATGACCTCGCTCAAAGCTACGGAGTGCAAGGTGACGCTGGTTTCGCCCGCTGCCCCTGCGCCATTGACCTGACGAACCGCCATTTCCATCGCCAAATTCACTGTGCTGCCTCGGCGTTCGTCGACTGCGGTTGCGAATGTGCATTTTGACGTGCGGCAAACAGGTGAAGCGAGCGCATGGCCCGCCGGAGCTCCTCGTCCGCCGCAAGCCGGCGATATTCGGCATAAAGCGTCTCGTATTTTTTGAAATGGTGCATGTTCGGCACAAATTCGCGAAGGCTGCGCGCACCGAGCCTTTCAGCGCCTTCGGCAAAAGAGCCGACGATCCCGGCCGCCACCGCCGCATGGATTGCCGCGCCGAGCGCCGTCGGGTTCTCCACGTCAGGAACCTCGATCGTACGTCCGAACACATCCGCCATGGTCTGCACCAGAAACGGATTGCTCCGGGCCAGACCGCTCGTCATCACGATGCGGCTGATCGGCACGCCGCCCGCTATAGCCATGTCCAGAATGGATCGCGTGCCGAAACACAGCGCCTCGATCAGCGCCCGGTAGATTCCGGCCGAGGTCGATTTCAGGCTGAGGCCAACCAGCAATCCCGACAGCATGGAGTCGGCCAGCGGAATGCGGTTTCCCGCAAACCAGTCTAGCGCCAGCACACCGCCCTCGCCCGGACTGACCGCCTGCGCCGCCTCATTGTGCAGGGTGAAGTTGCGGGAAAGGTCTTCATCGCGCGGAAAAGTCTTCACATACCAGGCCAACATGTCGCCGAACGCCGCCTGCCCCGCCTCGTAACACCACAGATCCGGCAGGGCGGCACCGAAAGCAGCCCCTTCGAGCCCTTGTGGCAGACCGCGTCCCTCGCCGTCCAGAATGAGAAAACCGGCAGAGGTCCCGAGCGCGCCGACAAAAACACCGGGACAGACGGCGCCGACCGCAGGCAGCACGACATGGCTGTCGATAACCGAAACCGCAACGACGGCGTCACCTGTAATCCCGGTACGGCGACGCCACTCCGGCGTCAGGGAGCCAGCGGGACTGCCGACCTGAAGCGGTTTTGAAAGACGCTCCGCAAGCCCCGGCACCACGTCTTGCGGATAGCCGCTTTCCCGGGAGAACTGCGCCTTGTAGGAGGCGAAGTCGAGGCTTCGCGCCTCCTTGCCGGTAAGTTGCCAGACCAGCCAGTCTCCCGCCTCGATGAAGCGCCCGGTTTCGGCCCACAATGCGGGTGCTTCAGCGCGCATTTGCGCCGCCTTGGCAAGCATCCATTCGCCGGAGAGCTTTCCGCCGAAGTTTCCAAGGTAATCACCGCCCAGAGCATTGATCGCATCGGCATGAGCCTGCGCCGAGTGTTTCCAGAGCTTCACATAGGCATGCGGTTCATCCGGATAAAGCACTGAAAGCGCCGTGCCGTCGGCGCGTGCAGGCATCGGGGAAGACGCGGTGAAATCGATACCTATCCCCGCAATGTTGCGGCCCTTGCCGAGCGCCGACAGAATGATCTCGGCGGCTTCCGTGTAATCGTCTGCGACCTGGAGCACGAAATTGGCGGGCAGGCTTTGACCGCGCAGCGAATGCGTCAGAATGCCGTTGCGATACGGATGGACATGGTGGCCTTCCTGCGCGCCGGTGCGGGCATTGACGAGAATGCCGCGCGCCGATTCCGAACCGAAATCCATGCCGATCATATAGGTATCGGTCATGCTCTCACGCCCCCTCGCGACTGCTGGCAAATATGGTGTGGGCATCATTCAGGGGCATGGGATCTCGCAATTGGGTGGGACTGGAACACTGCCATTCTTCACATTGTCGGACTGGCAGCGGCTTGGGCGCGCCGGCCCGGCGGATCGAGATCGGCGGCAGCCATGGCGCCGGTCATGATCGCCACGGCATCTGACATGGTGACGTCTCCCGGACTGACGACAGCCGCCCGCCTGCCGAGCCTGTGGATATGGATACGGTCAGCGATTTCAAACACATGCGGCATGTTGTGGCTGATAAGGACGATCGACAGGCCCTTGTCGCGAATGCTAAGGATCATGTCGAGAACCTTGCGGGATTCCTTGACCCCGAGAGCTGCGGTCGGCTCATCAAGAATGACGACGCGCCCACCGAACGCACAGGCACGGGCGACGGCAATGCCCTGCCGCTGCCCGCCGGACAGCGTTTCGACGCTCTGGTGAATATCCTGCACCGTCATCAGACCGAGGTTCGACAGATGTCGCCGCGCTTCGCTCGCCATGCGGGCGCGATCGAGCAGCCGAAACACCGATCCGTTGACGCCGGGCACGCGTATTTCACGTCCCAGGAACAGATTGTCTGCGATCGAAAGCGCCGGTGAGAGCGCAAGGTTCTGAAACACCGTTTCGATGCCGGCGGAGCGCGCATCCATCGGCGTTCTGAAATCGACGCGCTTGCCTTCCAGCCGGATTTCACCGCTGTCGGGGATAATCGCGCCGGCAAGCGCCTTGATGAGGGTGGATTTTCCGGCACCGTTGTCACCGATCACGGCGAGAATTTCGCCGCGGCGCAATTCGAAATCCGCACCGTTGAGGGCAACGACATTGCCGTATCGCTTGGTCAGGCCGCGCCCTTCGAGCGCAAGTTCGCGCGTCATGTCGAAACCCTCCGGATCCACTGGTCGACGCCGACGGCCGCCACGATCAGAATGCCCACCGAAAATTCCTGCCACAGCGCATCGAGACCGGCGAGCGCGAGGCCGTTGCGAAAGACCCCGACGATCAGGGCACCGATCAAGGTACCGACGATGGTGCCACGCCCGCCGAACAGCGATGTTCCGCCGATCACCGCCGCGGTGATCGAATCCAGATTGGCGGTCGATCCGGAGGTCGGGCTGATTGCACCGACACGGCCGATCAACGCCCAGGCGCCGATGGCGGAGATGAGACCCGCACAGGCATAAACGGCCAGCAGCACGCGGCGCGTATCGATGCCCGCAAGCGCCGCCGCATCCGGGTCGTCACCCGTTGCATAGACATGGCGGCCGAAGGCCGTGCGGTTGAGCACGTACCAGGCGAGAGCGGCAAGAGCCAGCATCAGCACGGTGCCGAGCGTGATCCGCGCGCCACCGAATTGCATCGCGGCTCCCATCCATTGCAGGATCGGTGCGACCTCAGCCACTTCCTGGCTGCGGATGGTCTGGCTGCCGGAATACCAGAGGTTCAGCGCACCAAAAACGCTCCAGCTCCCGAGGGTGACGATGAAAGGCGGAAGACGCACATAGGTGATGAGAAACCCGTTGATGAGGCCGCAGCCCAGCCCGCCGCCAAGGCCGATAAGGAAGGCAAGTTCCGGTGGCAACCCGGCCGTAACGGCAAGGCGACCCATGAGCGTCGAAGTCAATACCATGATGGCGCCAACCGACAGGTCGATGCCCGCCGTCAGGATCACCAGCGTCTGGGCGATGCCGATAATGCCGATGATGGTGACCTGCTGGAGGATGAGCGAAAGATTGAAAGGCTGAAAGAACCGGGAGCCGACAACAATGGAAAAGACCGCGATGCTGGCTGCCAGCACGATGAACGGCACCACTGTCGGATTGCCGTGCAGGAAGCGTTGCAGCCTGCGAAGCGGGTTCGTGTCCTGATCCTCGAATACGGCGTGCGATGTCTCGCTTCCTGTCAGACCGGTCTCAAAGCCTGTCGGACCCGCCGAAGCATGTTTGCTGGGTTCATTCATGGAGATACACCCTTCGCAGGTCTGCGGCATCAGCCCGGATACCGGATCGCCTGCCGGAAAATGCGATGCACAGATTCAACACGGTTTAGCGCCTTTTTTCACATCCACGGGGACATGCGGCGTTCTGTTACGGTAAAGTTTGCAAGACATGGCCGTTTGGTTTCCGGGCCGAAAAGCCATGCCTTGCTCCCGGGAGTTGTCCGGAAGGACACAAATCTTGCCGGGAATGACGCCCCGCAGGCAGAGAGAGGACGGGGCGTCAAAGCCACTCAACCCCAGCAGGCCTTCAGAGCCTCGTCGGAGGTGATCGATTCAACGCCGGCGACAGGCTTGTCGGTGACGAGCGTGACGCCGGTGTTGAAGAACGGCAGGCCGGGGCTTGCCTGAGGCTTCTTGCCGGATTTCACATATTCGACGATCGCCTCAACACCGAGAGACGCCATCTTCAATGGATATTGCATCGAGGTCGCGCCGATGACACCCGCCTTGACGTTTTTGACGCCGGGGCAGCCGCCATCCACGGAAGTGATTATGACCGAGTCCTGCTTGCCCGTTGCCTTCAACGCTTCATAAGCGCCAGCGGCGGTCGGCTCGTTGATGGTGTAAACGACAGACAGATCGCTGTCTTTCTGAAGAAGGGTTTCCATGCCGGTGCGGCCGCCCTCTTCCGATCCCTGCCCCCACTGGTGACCTACGATGCGCGCGTCATCTTCATCGAGGTAACGCGTCACATCCTTGGGATCGATACCGAAGCCTTTCATGAAGCCCTGGTCGCGGGCGACATCCACCGTCGGCTGGTTTTCGAGCGCATCGATAAAGGCGACCTTGGCCTTGGAAGCATCGGCGACCGTCTTGGCAGCCCAGGAGCCAATCAGCTCACCAGCCTTGAAGTTGTCTGTGGCAAAGGTCGCGTCTGCGGCATCGGCAGGTTCCAGTGGCGTATCGAGCGCGATGACGAGGATACCTGCCTTGCGGGCCTGCTCGACCACCGGCACCACAGCCTTGGTGTCGCTCGCCACCATCAGAATGCCCTTTGCGCCGGCGGAGATCAGGTTTTCCACAGCGGCAACCTGACTTTCATTGTCACCGTCGAACTTGCCGGCAAAACTCTGGATCTTCACGCCGCCGAGTTCCTTGGCCTTCGACGTCGCGCCTTCGCGGATCTTGGCGAAAAACGGATTGGCTTCGGTTTTGGTGATGACGCCGATGAGGATGTCCTCGGCCTGTGCGCTCACGGGAACAAAGGCCAGGCTCACACCAAAAGCGAGCGCTGCAGGACCGAGACGTCTGGACATGGCAAAATTGCCCGCAGAAGCGGGTTTTACAAAAAACTTCATGTGAAATCCTCCCAGATTGCCAAGCGCTCCCTCCCGTTCGGAGGACATAATCGGTCTTGGCGCGATTATTACTGACCGCGATTATGCATACTGTCAACATTATCTGTTTATTGTTTTGTATTTTTTTATACATATATCATGTTCAAGATTGCAAATTCAGGAATATGTCTGGATTTTGTGCGAAATCCTGGCAGGCAGCCTCGCAAATCGCTCGGCCGCGTGCCAGACACTCGGAGACGCTCTGAGGAACGGGAACTGGCAATGGCAAGCACAACCTCCGGACAAGGGTCTACGGCTCGCGAATGGCAAGGCGATCTCAACGCGATCAAGGCAAGCGCGGCGCTCTTGTCGCTTGTCGGATCGGGTCGCGCCCGTTCGCGCAGCGCCCTGACCGAACTTTCCGGCCTCTCGCGGGCGACCGTACACCAGAAGCTCGCGAGCCTGATCGATGCGGGGTTGATCCGCGAGACAGAGGAAACGCTTCCGAGCGGCGGACGCCCGACACGCGCCCTTGATCTGAACCGCGACTTTGCTGTCGTCCTCTCTGCCGACATCGGCGAGCAGCATATCCGCGTCGCCGTCACCGACCTGCAGCCGCGAATCCTGACGGAAATCTCGGAAACATTCGATATTCTGCGCGGCCCCGCTGTGGTTCTCAACTGGATCGAAGAGCAGTTCGAGGTGCTTTTAGCGAAGATTGGCAAAACAACCGGCGACGTGCTGGGCATCGGCATTGGCCTGCCTGCCCCTGTCGATTACGCCAACGGCCGGGTCGTCGGTCCTTCCGTAATGGTCGGATGGGACAATTTCGAAATCAGGCAACATCTTGAAGAAAGATTCGGTGTTCCCGTCTACGCCGAAAACGACGTAAACCTTCTGGCCTTGAGCGACCATCGGCAACGACGGACGAATGTCAGCGAGATGGTGTTCGTCAAGGTCGGGACGGGCATCGGCAGCGGCATCATCACCGAAGGCCGCCTTTATCGCGGCGCCCAGGGCGCGGCGGGCGATATCGGCCATATCCAGTTCGCGCGCGAACCCGCACCGCTCTGCCGCTGCGGCAAGATCGGCTGCGTCGAAGCGCGCGCCGCCGGCTGGGCGATTGCACGCGAGTTGCGCAAAGAGGGCATCGAGGCGCATACCGCCCGCGATGTGACCCGGCTGGTCGAATTTGGCCAACCGCTTGCCATTCACCTCATCAGGGAATCCGGCCGTATTCTCGGCGAGGTCATGACGAGCCTCGTCAGCATCCTGAACCCGCAGATGATCGTAATCGGCGGGACACTGGCCATCGCCAACGACCACCTTCTCGCCGGCATACGCGAGCTGGTCTACAAACGCTCGCTTCCTCTGGCGACCAGGGAGCTGGAACTGGTGATCTCGCCCCCGGACCCCGACGCGGGCATCATGGGCGCTGCGATCCTCGTGGTTGAGGAACAGATGAAGGCACAGAACGTCGAAATGGTGATCCTGCGTCATAGTGCACGCCCAGCGCTCTAGTGAACGAGAAACCGTGCGCCGTTACGCGCTCAACAACGGTGGCTCGCACAGCAGGACTTGCCCGATTGGCCGGCGCCGGGAAACCGGTGCTGAAAAACTCTCGACCATATGACCACAGCCGATCAGCGTGATTACCGCTAAGAGCGGAAATCTCTCGCTTGCACTTTATGGCAGCTTCCTTCGAAGAAACACAGACGGTCGCGATCACCGCGCAGCCGAAGGCTGCGCTCTGCTAACCGAGACAGCGCCTACGAAACGGGTTTGAGCGCTCAACCGCTTCGATTGCCCTGCCGCCCCCGACATGAACGATATCGCTCATATTTCACTAGCAAAGCGCATTGCAGCATCGAATTGGTGCCCTGCAAAATACATTATACCTACTTTTATGGCCTCTTTTGTCATATTGGTGTCATCCAAGGCCGATAGATAACGCTCACAAATGAACGAGAAGCATCACAACATGAACGAGATCCAGCCAATACCGACACAAGCAGAAGGCAGGCAGGCCAAGATCGTCGAGCTTCTGCGTGAGCAGAACTTCGTTGACCTCAAAACCCTGACTGAGCGTTTTGACATATCTGTGGCGACCGCTCGTCGCGATCTGGTCGAGCTTGAGGAGTCGGGATTTCTTCGCAGAACTCACGGCGGCGCAGTCGGGCTCAACCAGGTAGCGCAAGATGCGACGAACTCTGCTCGTCTGGTGTGGAAGCAGGCTGAAAAAGCTGCAATTGCTGCCACCGTTGTCGGAATGATTTCGGATGGAGACACGATCCTGCTCGATGCGGGCACCACCGCGCTGGAAGTCGCGAAAATGCTCGCGGGTCGAAAGAACCTCACGATCATCTCGAACGGCCTCGACATCGTTGCCGAGCTGACGCGCCAGGGTGATCACAAGATTTATTCTGTTGGCGGTGAATACACCGACACGAACCATTCCTTCCGCGGACCGCTGGCAGAGCAGTTCATCCGGCAGTTCAACGTCGACAAGCTCATCTTGAATGCGGCGTCGATCGACGTCGACCGCGGTCTCGTCTGTACCGTTGAACCCGTCAACGCAAGCATCGCGAAGGTCATGATCGAGGTCTCACGCCGGACGATTGTCGTTGCCGATCATTCGAAGCTCACAAAGAGCAGCCTGTCCGTTGTCGGCAAGATCGAAGATATCGGCATCGTTGTCACCGACGGCGGCTCGAAAACCATCATCGACGCGGCGCCAGAGAAGCTGCGCAAAAAGTTCGTCATCGCGACGTGAACCTTCCTTTCCACGTAGATCTTGCCAAGCAGGGGACCTTAGATGCTTTCGACCAGCCGCAGAAAATTCATCATCGGTGCAAGCGTTGCGGCGCTGGCATCGACCACCAGCATGAAGTTTGCATTTGCCCAGGAGCGTCGTGAGCTCCGGATCGGTGTCAACGGGCTGCCAGCCACGCTGGAGCCGGTCAATGCGATCAGCAATGTCGGACCGCGCATCGTCAACCAGATCTACGACACGCTCATCGCCCGCGATTTTTTCGGGAACGATGCGCCGGGAACAGGCCTCGGTCTGATGCCGTCACTGGCTGAAAGCTGGGAACGCATCGACGACAGGTCCGTGCGCTTCAAGCTGCGCCAGAAGGTCATGTTCCACAACGGCGCCGAAATGACTGCTGATGACGTCGCCTACACATTCTCATCCGAGCGCCTGTGGGGTCCTGAAGCAATCAAGACCATTCCGCTTGGTGGCTCCTATTCGCTCGACTTCGACGAGCCCGTTATCGAGGACAAATACACTGTCGTTCTGCGCACGAAAACGCCGAGCTATCTGACGGAGACGTATGTTACCTCCTGGATGGGCCGCATCGTCCCGAAGGACTATTATAAGAGCCTTGGCACTGTCGGTTTCGGCAGCAAGCCAATCGGAACTGGCCCGTATAAATTCGTCGAGATGATCGCTGGCGACCGCGTGGTTCTCGAACCGAACGACGACTACTGGGGTATCAAGCCCACTGCCTCAAAGATCACCTACCAGCTTGTCGCCGAGCCGGCCGCCCGTGTTGCCGGTCTGATCAGCGGTGAATATGATATCGTCACCACCCTCACGCCCGACGATATGGAACTCATCAACGGTTATTCCGACCTGGAAACACGCGGAAAGGTCGTTGAGAATTTCCACATGTTCACCTTCAACATGAACCAGAAGGTGTTCCAGTCGAAGACGCTCCGCCGCGCCCTCGCGCTAGCGGTCAACCGCCCGATCATGGTCGAATCGCTCTGGAAGAGCAAAGCCTCGATCCCTCATGGCTTCAACTTCCCGAACTACGGTGAGTCTTTCGATCCAAACCGCAAGGCGATGGAATACAACGTCGAGGAAGCCAGGCGCCTGGTCAAGGAAAGTGGCTACGACGGCACCCCCATCACTTACCACACGATGGGCAATTACTACGCCAATGCCGTTCCCGCGCTCATGATGATGATCGAGATGTGGAAGCAGATCGGCGTCACGGTGGTTCCGAAAGTATTCGCTCCCGGCGCCGCACCGAAAGACCAGGACAGCTACATCCGCAATTGGTCGAACGGCCAGTGGATGACTGACGCCTGGGCGACCATGGTTTGCGAATTTGGTCCCAAAGGCCAGGTACAGAAGCGTTGGGGCTGGAAGGCTCCGGCCGAGTTCAACGAACTCTGCACCAAGGTTTCCCAGATGCCGAATGGCAAGGAACGCTTCGACGCCTGGAGCCGCATGCGCGACATCTTCGAGGAAGAAGCGCCGGCCGTCATTCTTTACCAGCCGTTCGACGTCTACGCGGCGCGCAAGAATGTCCAGTGGAAGCCCATCAGCTTCGAAATGATGGAATTTCGCAACAACCTCAGCTTCAGCTGATCACAACACGCTGCCTCGGCGATGCGCATCCGTGCGCATCGCCCCAAGGAGATCAAAGAATGCCAAAGCTCTTGACCGTTCGCGACCTGGTCGTCGAAGTCCCGGCACGCAATACCAAAATCATTGATGGGATCAGCTTCAGTGTGGATGCCGGTGAGACCCTCGGTCTTGTTGGGGAGTCCGGTTGCGGCAAGAGCATGACCTGTTACGCCGTCGCGGGCATGTTGCCGCGCGGAATCGCCCGCACCGGTGGCTCCATCGAGTTCGAACGTGATGCGACGAAATCCGGCAAGGTCGCTGATCCGACGATCGCAATGATATTCCAGGACCCAACCAGCAGCCTGAACCCGGTTCATACAATAGGCCGCTACCTTGAATCGGCGCTCTATCGCCATCAGGGGCTGAAAGGCAACGATGCCCGGCTGGAAGCCATGCGGCTTCTCGAGCGCGTCGGTATCGACCGCGCCGCAAGCCGTCTGCGCGCCTACCCCCATCAATTCTCCGGCGGCATGAACCAGCGCGTCATGATCGCACATGCACTCGCGGCAAAGCCTCAATTGCTGATCGCCGACGAACCGACGACTGCGCTCGATGTCACGATGCAGGCGCAGATCCTCCACCTCCTCGAAGAGTTGAAGGCCGAGACTGGCATGGCCCTGATGATCGTTTCCCACGATCTCGGGGTGATCGCGCGTCTCGCTGACAAGGCAGCAGTCATGTATTGCGGCAAGATCATCGAGACGGCTCCAATTGCGGAGCTGCTTGCGCGGCCCGCTCATCCATATGCCCGCGCTTTGATCGACTGTATGCCGAGCATCGATCCCGCCGATCTTGAGCCACCGATCCCAATCCCGGGTTCTGTTCCTCTTCTCGAGAACCTGCCTGATGGCTGTTACTTCCATCCGCGCTGTCCGCGCGTGGCCGGGGAATGTGTGGCTCGCTTCCCTGCTCCCTCCAGCATCGGCCTGTCCCACGAAGCTTCCTGCTATCATCCGGTGGTCGCATGATGACGCCACTGCTTCAAACAAGCGATCTGACGAAGGCTTACAGGCACAAGACTGGTTTCTTCACCAGGCCGACGCAGCAGCTCGCCGCGAACCACATCAGTTTCGAGCTGTCGGGTCGGGAACGCATCGGTGTTGTTGGCGAATCCGGTAGCGGCAAGTCGACACTTGGCCGACTGCTCCTCGGTCTGACACCCCCGACCAGCGGTGATGTATGGTTTGACGGCGTAAACCACAAAGACCGGACAAAGGCGGACTGGAAGAATTTCCGTGTTCGCACCTCCCTCGTGCAGCAGAACCCGCTCGCGGCGCTTAATCCGCAAATGACGATCGGCCAGCAGGTCGCCGAAGGCCTGATCGTTCATCATGTCTGTGGTCGGGAAGAGGCCTATCGGCGGGCAGCCGCGATGCTGGAACGTGTCGGCCTCTCCGGAGCGATGATGAACCGCTACCCGCACCAGATGTCAGGCGGTCAGCGCCAGCGCGTCGTCATCGCACGCGCGCTGATCCTTGATCCGAAGCTGGTCGTTTTTGACGAGGCTGTTTCGGCGCTCGATGTCTCGGTGCAGGCCCAGGTGGTGGCACTTCTGCGTGAGCTCTGGCAGGAGATGGATCTCGCTTACGTCTTCATCACCCATGATTTGAGGATCGTTCACCATCTCGTCGATCGTATCGCCGTCATGTATCTCGGCCGCATTGTCGAGACAGGCGACATCAAGACGGTCTATCAAAATCCGCGGCATCCCTACACGCGGGCACTCCTGGCTTCCGTGCCGACCATGGATCCCAGGGTTCGAAATATCGAACCGCCGATCAAAGGCGAACTCGATGCCAGCAATGCGTCAAAGGGTTGCGCGTTTCGGGCACGCTGTCCGTTTGCAATCGACCGATGTGTCAGTGAAACGCCGGCCTTGCGACTGGTCGGGAACCAGCAAGCTGCCTGCCATCGTGCAGAGGAGATTGACCGTCAAGCCGTCCCGGCGGCTGATGTCGTCGTGAAGAAGGAGTTGGCCATATGACCAGCTTCATTTTCGCCCGCGTCATACGTGCCATCGTCGTTCTCGTGTTCACGGTTACCATCGTTTTCGTCATCCTGCGCTTGAGCGGTGATCCCGCGCAGTCGATGTTGTCGGATAATGCCGGGCCGGAGGCACTTGCCGCATTCAACGAGAAGTGGGGTCTCGACCGCTCTATCCCGGAACAATATCTCTACTATGTCGCCAATGCATTCCATGGCGACTTCGGGACATCATTCGCAGATGGCCGAGAGGTGTTCGACGTTATCAGCGAGCGAATCCCTAAAACCCTGCTGTTGACGGTTTCGGCTTTTTTCCTGAGCCTCCTGATCGGAATTCCCGTCGGAATTATTGCGGCTATGCGTCGTGAATCTGCTGTCGACAAAGGCGTGATGGCCGGTGCTGTTCTCGGCTACAGCATTCCAAACTTCCTGCTCGGTCTGGTCTTCGTCTTCGTGTTTGCAGTGTGGCTTCGGGTGCTGCCGAGTTCCGGCAGCTCAACCTGGAACCATGCCATCCTGCCCATAGCAACCTTCGCGCTGTTCAACGCTGCGGCCGTGGCGCGGTTCATGCGCTCCACGTTGATCGACGTGCTCGGTCAGCCGTATATCGCGGCAGCTCGTGCGGATGGCATACCGAATTGGGACGTCATCTTGCGTCACGCCCTTCCGAATGCAGCAATCCCGATGGTGACGACACTCGGCTTCGTCGCAGGCGGTCTGCTTGGCGGATCCGCACTCATAGAGCCGGTATTCTCGTGGCCAGGTCTCGGAAGTGGGTTCGTCAATGCGACGAGCACCGGTGATCTACCCGTCGTACAGGCCATGATCATCCTCTTTACTGCGTTCATGGTGGCCATCAACCTCACCGTCGATGTTCTCTATGCGGTTCTCAATCCGAAAATCAGGAAGCACTGACATGGCATCGGTCACCTCCTCCAATCCCGCACCAATCTCCGTGCTGGCCCCGTTCCGCAAAATGCCGGCAAGCATAACTCTATGCTGCCTCTGGATTGCGATCGTCGTCATCGTCGGCGTAACGGCACGCTGGATTTCGCCCTTCGACTACCTGAGCCAGGATCCGATCGCGCGGTTTGCCAGGCCATTCCTGTCGGCCGAGCACTTTCTTGGAACCGACTATCTCGGTCGCGACGTGGTCAGCAATCTGCTCGTCGCGACACAGATGACGCTGATGATCGCGCTGGTCGGTTCCGTCATTTGCGCCATCATGGGGACCACGCTCGGCCTGCTGGCGGCCCATTTCGGTGGCTGGGTGGATAACACCATCATGGGCTTCGCCGACGCCATGGCGTCGGTTCCTTTCATCGTCATTGCTCTCGGCGTTCTGGCGCTGCTTGGTTCCAGCCCAATTCTCTTCGTGTTCCTTGTCGGTTTCGCCAGCTGGGAACGTTATGCGCGACTGACGCGCGGCCTAGTCCTGAGCGCCAAGGAGGAAGGCTATGCCGAAGCTGCGCGTATCGTCGGCGTGCCGCCGATGCGCATCTATCTGCGCCACATGCTCCCCAACATCGCTGGGCCCCTTATCGTTCAGTTCACCGTGAACTTTCCAGAAATCATCCTTCTGGAAAGTGGCTTGAGTTTCCTCGGTCTTGGCATTCAAGCTCCGGAAACGAGCCTTGGGCTGATGGTCGCTGACGGCCGCAACTATCTCGCGATCGCATGGTGGATCGCCGCATTCCCCGGCGCCGTGATTGTCCTGACGACGCTCTCCATCAGCCTGCTTGGCGACTATCTGCGCGATCGCTTCGACGCGCGCCTCCGTTAACTCAGAAGGAAAAGACTATGAATCCGCTTCGAATGACGATTGAAAACATGCGCATCGGTGGCCACCGCGGCCACAGCGCCGGCGCCCCGGAAAATACGCTGGTCGCGTTTCGCAAGGCTTTCGAGTATGGCGGCCCGCTTACGACCTGCGAGACCGACCTCTCCATCACCAGCGATGGCGAGCTCGTTCTGATGCACGACAAGACGGTTGATCGCACGACGAATGGCCACGGCATCGTCCAGAAAATGACCTATGCTGAGCTGGCGAAGCTTGATGCCGGCAGCTGGTTCAGTGACGAGTTTTCAGGTGAGCAGGTGCCGCGACTGCGTGATGCGCTGATACTCGCACGAGAGCTTGGCATCATCTATCAGCTAGAACTCAAGATCTACGACCAGAACGACGTGTTTTTCCCGAAGCTGCGCGCATTGATCGATGAGCTTGGTGCCGCCGACCTGTTGCAGTTCTCTTCCTTCGATTATGTGCAGCTGAGGGACGTCAAGAAAGCCATCCCGGAGGTTCCGACAGTCGGCCTGATGCACTCCCGCCTCATCGATCCTGCGTCGCTTGCTCGCCAGGCCAATCTCGATGCCGTGAATATCGAAGTCTATCATTTCGCCAGCGGCGAGGCGCGCCAGCTGCATGAAGGGGGCTTCGCGGCCTTCTGCTATCTGCCAGCCGGACACCATGAGAAATTGATGACGTATGGCGTGGACGTCGAATCTCAACTTGTCCAGTGGGTCCGTGAAGGTCAGCTCGATCAGCTTCTCGGTGACGATGTCGCACAGATCGCACGGTTGCGGGATCAGGCGCGTGGATAAGGTAAACACAACAGTCTCTTCGGATCAGGCGCGCATTGTCGAGAGCATTGCGCGGGAAGCTGGAAACCTGGCTCTACACCACTTCAAAAAGCTGGCCACCCTGCCGGTCGAGAAGAAGGGGCACCTCGACCTGGTCACCGAAGCCGACAAGCAGGTCGAAGCCCTGATTATCGAGAGGCTTCGTCAAGCTTTTCCAGATGATGGGGTATTCGGAGAAGAGGGCGGCGAGATCACCGGCACTTCGGGTCGCATCTGGGTCATCGATCCGATTGACGGGACGTTCAACTATGTCCGCGGCGCCCAGAACTGGGCTGTCTCAATCGGGCTTTTCGAGAACCGGCGTCCCGCCTTTGGCGTTATTTTCGCTCCTGCACGCGACCTTCTGTTGATCGGTGGTCACGCCGTCGTACCGCAGCTCAATGGAAAGCCTCTCGGTCCCCTGCCCGCGCTCGACATGTCTCGTGCCTCGACAGGCTTCAGCATTCATCCATCGGTCTCGACGGCTGACAGGCTGGAGGTCATCCGGTTCATCTCGGATGACCTGCGCATAAGCTTCCGCTTCACGGGGTCCGCAACGCTCTCGCTGATCGAAGTGATGATGGGTGAGACAGATGGGTACGTTTCTGTCGGTGACTCCACATGGGACGTCATGGCGGCATTGCCAATCCTCGCGGGACTTGGCGTCACTCACACGATCGATTGGGATAATACGGAACTACCGCAGAAACTTCGTTTCGTCTGCGGCTCCAAGGAGTTTCTCAATCGAGTAAAGCCGGTGCTGAACAACCTTTCGGCGGCTGCCTGACCCTCAATCGCCTTTTACCAACGGGCGCCGCGCAAGCCGGTGCGACGCTCCTCACAATCAGACAAAACCTTCAAGCATCTCGTCAGTCAGGCCGCTGAATAATCGAGATATTCAGCACTCTTGATCCACCAATCCTATAGCGGACGTGCATGACAGGAGTGTGAAAGGCTATCGACTTGGCACACAAAACTACCGAAGTTTCAGCACCAGTAGACGACAAGCTGCCGAAGGGCGATGTCAGGACGCAATATGCTGCAATTTGCTTTCGACGCGTGCCTGAGCAAGACGGAGCGATCGAAGTCCTGCTGATAACGAGCAGAGACAGCGGCCGTTGGGTCGTCCCAAAGGGATGGCCTATGGGGAAGAAGAAGCCCCACCAAGTTGCCTGCACCGAGGCCTGGGAGGAGGCCGGAGTGAGAGGCCGTGTCCAGAAAAAGGCATGGGGTCACTACACCTATCTTAAGAGGCTGGATGACGGAAATCTTGTCCCTGCGATGGTCCAGGTTCACTTGCTCGATGTGCAAGGGCTCGAGAGCGATTATCCCGAAAAGGACGAACGCAGACTGAGCTGGTTCACGCCGGCGGACGCAGCCTCTTCCGTCAGGGAACCGGAGCTTCGTTGCTTGATCTCAAAACTTGAAACCCTGGCGTTGCCGGCCACGTATCAGCGCTCCGAGCCGTAAAATGAGGATCAATTGATGGACATGGATTTGCTCCGCCGAACCGCAGATCTCCGTTCGGTTGCCGACGCACGGCTTTTAACAATGGAAGATGGCCCGGGCAGAGGACAACGTCTTATCATTGCCAGGAATGCCGCCGGTATCGGCTTCGAAATCGCGGTCGATCGTGGTTTCGACGTGTCATCGCTGTCGTTCAAGGGGGTGAATGTAGGCTGGCACTCTTCCAACCAGATGCCATTCTCGCCACATGACCCGGATTCAGAAGAGGGGTTGGGCTTTTTCCGCAATTTCGATGGCTTCATGGTGACATGCGGTCTGGACCAGTACAGCAGGCCTCACGACTCCGATGTCACGCACTACGGATATCCAAATCTCAAATCCAGGCGGTTACCGCAGCACGGTCGGATATCGTCCGAGAAGTCCCGGCTGAAGAGATTTGGCGTCGAGGTTGGGACAAGCACCATCATCTGCGAGGGCACGGTGCGGCAATCAAGTGTTTTCGGAGAGGTTCTAGAACTGCACCGCAAAATAGCCGTCCCGATTTTCGAATCCACATTGCTCATTGAAGACACGGTAACGAACCGAAGCTTTCGACCATCCGAACACGCTATCCTCTATCACCTCAATGTCGGATATCCTTTCCTGGACGAGACCTTGATCGTGAAGGGCTTGCCTGAACCTGCGCTTTGCGAAATCAATTCGACTCCGCCAATCCCTCACGACAGCTTCGGGGAGAAAGTGGATCATATCGACTGCCGCATCACTCCGCACAACACGCCAATTGTTCTCGAAAACAAACGATGTGGTTTCTCCCTCTCCCTGACCTATGATCAGGTGGCGCTCCCCAAATTTGCGACCTGGCGCGCCTATCAGTCCGGCGTATTCGCACTTGGGATCGAGCCCCGATCCGATCTCCGACCACCCGAAGGCGGTAAGCTGAACGCTGGGGAAAGCCGCACCTACAAGCTGCAGATAGATCTGCTTCCCTCATGAAACGGGCGCAGGCTTTGGAGTATTTGTAATAGCCCGCTCGATTCCAGGCTCCAGCCCCTCCACAAGATAATGGGCCCTGCTGTTAGCTATCTGCCGATATTCCTCTGTAAAGCCAGTTCCAGGTCCTGTCGAAATATAGATCGACAGATTGCCTTGTATCAAATTCGGCACTGCCCATCATCGCCGACGAGGTGGGCAATGCCACAAGACAGTGGATGAGATGGCTGGCGATCAGGCTCACATCCCCGGCTGCAATCATGCCCGCATCCTGCGCTGCCCCCACGGCATCGACAAGCCGGTTCATGATCGGATCGGGCTGCGGCGGGATAGGTGCTTTTTTTTCGAACACGACAGCTTCACTAAAGGTAATGCGCTTCAGCGCGATGAGGTCCGGCTCCATGTTGATATGCAGCAATTCGCGCATCAAGGTCCGCAGGCGCTCGAGAGCGTTGCCCTGCGCCATCGGCAAGTCTTTCAGCCGCGCCACCGCTCGGGCATGAGCGTGTTCCACGACGGCCTCGAACAGGGCGACTTTCGAAGGAAAGCGGCGATAGACAGTATCCTTGCCTGCCCCGCACTGCGACGCGACCTGCTCCATGGACGTGCCGGCAAAACCCCGCGTCGCAAAGAGCATGGTTGCGGCGTCGATTATCCTTTCGGCTGCGGCGTTCTGTTCCGCCTTCAAGGGACGACCGACCCGCGCTGTCGCATTTGTTCTTTCCGACACCAGATTTCCTCCGCACTTGCCCGTGCCCGGCCTGTTTGAAGACGTCAAGCAGGATTGCCAACATAAAAGTTGACCAACATCTTCATATTAACTGGACAGGACGGTCCCGTTTGATTTATTCACTCTAGCAGATTTCCCAAGCTTCGACCATGGGGGCGAATTCGTGAAGCAAGGTCTTTCCTTTAAAAACATTCTGACAGCCACAACCTTTCTGGTGGCGACCCACGCCCTGGCTCAGGAGCAGGGCACACAGTTGGAAACAATCATCGTGCAGGGCAATGCCGCAGCGGCTGGGACATCCGCTGGGATTGCTGCCAAGTCCACCCGGTCGGCAACCAAGACCGGGACACCTTTAGCCGAAACGCCGCAATCCGTTACGGTCATAACGCGCAAGCAGATCGACGACCAGAACCCGCAAACGGTCAGTGAGGCGCTGCGTTACACGGCCGGTGTATTATCCGACCGGGACTCGAACTCACGTTACGATTCCGTATTTCTGCGCGGCTTCGGCGCATTTGGCACAGCGACCAATTATGTGAATTATCTGGATGGCCTGAAACTTCAGCGTGGTCAGGCCTTTGCAACACCCTCCATCGATCCTTTTCTTCTTGAGCGCATCGACGTCCTGAAGGGGCCGGCAGCACTTCTTTATGGCCAGGTGAGCCCCGGCGGCCTCGTCAATCAGGTCAGTCGGAAACCATCGAGCGTGCAGTCGAACGAGGCAAGACTTGAAGTCGGGACCGATGGAAGGGTGCAGAGCGGTCTTTATTCCACCGGCCCCATCGCCACGGATGGAACATGGCAATATGGCATCGGCATTGTTGGCCGCTCCGCCGGCACACGCTATGACGATGTCGATGAAAAGCGTCTCGGTATTGCGCCGTCCCTCAAGTGGCAGCCGGACGAGGATACCTCGCTCGTTATTTCCGGCTATTATCAGCGCGATCCGGAAGGCGGCTATTTCAACTCGCTTTATCCGAAGTTTCTGGCGCCTGCAGGCTATGCCGGTTTCCTCAGTCGGGACCTCAATGTCGGGGATCCGAACTACGATGCGTTCAGGCGCACCCAGTATGGCGCCGGTTACGAGTTCGAGCACAGGTTCGATGATCAGGTGACCATCCGTTCGAATTTCCGGTATTCCGGCGTGGATACCGATATGCGTTCGCTCCAGATGAACGGGCCAATGTCCGCGACGGGTATTATTCCCCGCTGGGCTGTCCACTCCATCGAGGACGTCGAAGGTCTTTCCTTCGACAACCAGGCCGAATTCAAGTTCGAAACCGGTGCCATCGGTCATACGCTTCTTGCCGGCCTCGACATTCAACACTCAAGCAGCAATTGGGAATATCTGCTGGGTGGTGCGACGCCGCTTGATGTGGCCAATCCCGTCTATGGCCGACCGGTCGGCCCGTTCATGACGGCAATCGACAATGATCAGTCACTTCGCCAGACGGGCATCTATCTTCAGGACCAGATCGAGATCGGCGGGCTGCGTGGTGTTTTCGGGGTGCGGCACGATTGGGCCCGTCAGGACACTGACAATCTCCTTGCCGGAACATCCGTAAAGCGATCCGACAGCGCAACAAGCTATCGCGCCGGCCTGCTTTATCTTTTCGACAACGGCATCGCGCCTTATGTCAGCTATTCCACCTCGTTTGAACCCTCCACCAGCGTCGGCGCCAATGGCAGTCCGTTCAAGCCGACGGAGGCGCAGCAATATGAGGTGGGCGTCAAATACCAGCCCTCGGGGCTGGACGCCATGTTCACGCTCTCCGCTTTCGATATTCGCCAGCAGAATGTGGTCTATTACAACGCCTCATCAGGCTTCAATGAACAACAGGGTGAGATTCACTCCCGCGGGCTGGAGTTCGAGGCGAGGGGAAACCTCACCAGCAATCTCGAACTTATCGCTGCGGTTTCCCTGCTCGACACGGAAGTTTCCGAATCCGGTATCACATCGATCATAGGCAACCGCCCGCAGGCCGTGCCGCGCTACTATGGTTCGCTCTGGGCGAACTACACCGTCGATTCCGGTGCGCTGGAGGGCTTAAGCATCGGCGGCGGCGTGCGTTTCGTCGGCTCTAGCTATAGTAACGACACCAATACGGTGAAAGCCGATGGCTATACCCTGCTTGACGCCGCACTTCGTTATGATTTCGGCGCAACGAACCCGAAACTCAAGGGGCTGCAGGCGACACTGAACGTCACCAACCTGCTCGACAAGGACTATTACTCCTCCTGCAGTTCCGAATATTATTGCCAGTACGGCAACGGCCGCACGGTGCTCGCCGGCCTCAGATATAAATGGTGATATCGCCGTGATTATAACGAGACGAGGCTTTTGCATCTCCTTTGCGGCAGCCGGCATTCTTTCCGGCATTCAGCCCGCCGGAGCCGAGCAGCCGGTTACCGTGAGGGATATGGCGGGGCGCGAGGTGCACCTCCCTGCCCTGCCGAAAAGGATCGTTCTGCTGGAGGCGCATGACCTGCTGACGATGTCGCTCCTGCATGGCGATCCTGCTTCGCTGGTTGTGGGCTGGGCCGCCGTCGATCGGCTCGACAGCGGTGAATTGCAGACGATCCTGCTGAACGGTCATTCCGTCAGCACGGTCGGAACGCTGAGCCCGGACACGCTTTCCCTTGAAGGGCTGATCGCCCTGTCTCCCGACCTGATCGTGACCACGGCCTTCATGACGCCGCAGGGTGATGAGAATTCCCTGCTGCAGAGGCTGAAGGAGATCGGCATTCCCGTGGTGTTCAGCGACGCCTCCTCAAACGCGGCCGATGAGGAACGGGCAACCGGCCCGGTCGATACGATGAAAGCGTCCCTGCGCATGTGGGGTACACTTCTGGGTGCTTCAGACAAAGCCGAGGCCTACATCACCTTTGTCGAGCGGGAACTGGCGGGCATTGCAACGCGCGTTTCAGGTGCGAAGCCCGTCACGACCTATCTGGAGGTCCAATCGACGCTCGACGACTGCTGCTGGGCGGCGGGCAGAAAGAACTGGGGCGAATTGCTGGCGCTGGCCGGTGGCCAGCCGCTTCCGGGCGTGGTCGCGCCTTGGTTTGAGAAGCTGTCGCTCGAATATCTTCTTGCCACACCGCATGAGGTCTACATCGCCTCCGGCGGCGGCTGGGCTTCGGGTGGCCGTCCGCCCATCGGCCCTGGAATCGACCCCGAACAGGGTCGACAGGGATTACAGCGCCTGATCGAAGGCCGCCCGGGTTTCGAACACCTGCCGAGTGTTCGTTCAAAGCGTGTTTACGTGATATGGACCGGGTTGATTACCAACTTGCCCCTCAACGTGCTGTTTATCGCCCAGGCAGCCAGATGGCTGCATCCGGAACGATGTGCCGATATCGATCCAACCGCCATTCTCGACACCATCAATCGCGACTTCGCGGCGTTTCCGATAAAGGGACCGCTGTGGGCGGCGATCTGAGACACGGAGCTACGCCCGATGCCATCGACCACCCACAACCGATACCGCGCCCATGCCGCGGTCCAGTTTGAAAAGATTAACGACTATATCGAACCGATTGTCGAATCGATTGCAACGCACGACATGACCGTCGAAAAGGCAGGTGGCATTCATCATATCCATTCGCCATTCGGCAACGCTACATTCGAGGCGACCCGAAACGGTTTTCGGTTGACGGCGGAAGCCGCCAATCCCGGCGGGCTGAACCGGCTGAAACATGCTCTGGTCGGGCCCATCGGTTTTATCGCCGCCCGTGAAAATCTCGATATTCAATGGGAAGGCGACCATGCGGACCCCGCCTTACCCGACGATCTGCGCATTTTGCGGGTGCAGACCATTGAGGACCTGTCGCCCCGCTTTCGCAGGATCGTCTTCAAGGGAGAGAACCTCGAACGTTACGACCGTAAAGACCAGCTTCACTGTCGTCTCATTTTCCAGCCACGCGGCATCGCCGCGCCACGCTGGCCGCTACTTGACCATCGCGGGCATGTCGTCTGGCAGGATAATATTGCAGTTCCGACGCGCGTCTATACGATCCGCTTCATCGACACGGCCAGACAGACAATCACAATCGACTTCGCGCTCCACGCTCATCCCGGTCCCGCGACCCTGTGGGCGATGAATGCACGGGCAGGCGATGTCGTCGGCATTCTGGGCCCTGCGGCGAATGGCCCGGCACCGGCAGACTTCTACGTTCTCGCCGGCGACGAGACCGCATTGCCCGGCATTGCCAGAATTCTCGAATATCTGCCGCCGACGGCAACCGGCCACGCCTTCATCGAAGTCGACACCGCCGCCGATAAATTGCCGCTTTCCTCTTCCAGCGAAGTTTCGATCCAATGGTTATATCGCAACGGTAAGGCCGCAGGCACAACCACGCTGCTTCAGGCCGCCATTCGCTCCCTTCGTTGGCCGGAATGTCCCGCGGGCATCTTCTTCTGGGGCGGATGCGAACACAAAGCATTCAGCGCGATTCACCGCCATCTGAGGAAGGAAGTAGGGCTTCCCCGTGACCGCGTCGTGCTCTATTCGCACTGGCACCGGTCCCTCAGTGAAGAAGACATCATCGCAAAAGGGGCCGATGCCTATCTGCCCCAGTGAAAACTGTTGCTTGGCGGCTTTGAAAATGGCGCTCCATCTATCTGAATGGCCGAAAAGAAGGCGTAAAGCCGTCGTAGCGGGCAAATTTTTTAAACGGATCAGTTGAGTCGCCTTGATGAGATCAGGCCCCACGGTTCCGTATTCGCCGTCTGACGCGGAAGGACCCGAACCGCTGCCTGTTCTGCTTTTCTAACCGCGCAAAACGGCTAATTCTCACTCTTGCCCGTCAGCGGTACCGAGAGGCGGCTCATCGCCGTATGGCCGCCAACCGAAGTGACCCGCAAGAAACTGCCGGCCCAAACGCGGCATGCTGCAAATGTGCAGCCGAACTGAAAGTTGTGGTTTCTGCATCAACTCACAAATTGTTGTGGTTGCACTTCGAAGCAATTTGGCCTTGTTTGTGGACGCAAAATACTCACGGGGAGAGAAAACAATGTCTATAACAGCAACAACGCGCGCCACTCTGCTGGCCGCATCGCTTCTGATTGGCGCCAGTTCCGCATTTGCAGAAACAGTTCTGCATCGTGGCAATGCCGGAGAACCGCAGACGCTCGATCAGGCGCAGACCTCCATCAACATCGAGGCTTTTATCCTGAAAGACCTTTATGAAGGTCTCACCATTTACGATGCTGCCGGTAAGATCATTCCCGGTACGGCAGAAAGCTGGACGCTGTCTGAGGATGGCACCGTTTACACGTTCAAACTGCGTGCGGATGCAAAGTGGTCGGATGGCACACCGGTAACGGCTGGAGATTTTGTTTTCTCCTACCAGCGCGTGGAAGACCCAAAGACCGCGGCAAAATATGCGAATATTCTCTACCCGATCAAGAACGCCGAAAAGATCAACAAGGGCGAAACGCCGGTTGACCAGCTTGGCGTCAAGGCGGTGGATGACAAGACCCTTGAGATCACGCTTGAGCGCCCGACACCTTTCTTCGTTGAGCTTCTCGCTCACCAGGCGGCTCTGCCAATTTCGAAGGCGAGCTACGAAAAGAACGGCACCGACTTCGTAAAGCCGGGCGTCATGGTCTCGAACGGTGCTTACAAGCTCGAAGCGCATGTTCCCAATGACAGCTTGACGGTCGTCAAGAACACCAGCTTCTGGGACGCATCGAACACCAAGATCGACAAGGTGATTTTCTACCCGATCGATGATCAGGCCGCATCCGTCCGTCGTTTCGAAGCCAAGGAAATGGACCTCGCGTATAATTTTTCCGCGGACCAGATCGACCGTCTGCGCAAGTCCTATGGCGAACAGGTTCACGTTTCGCCGACGCTTGCGACCTATTATTATACCTTCGACACACGCGAAGCGCCGTATGACGATGTCCGTGTCCGCCAGGCCCTGTCCATGGCAGTCGACCGCGATTTCCTTGCCAAGGAAATCTACAGCGGCTCGCAGGTTCCCGCCTATTCCATGGTTCCCCCGGGCATGGACTCCTACGGTGAGCCCGCAAAAGCCGATTTTGCCACGCTGTCGCAGCTTGATCGTGAAGACGAAGCCCTCAAGCTGATGAAGGAAGCCGGTTACGGTGAGGGCGGCAAGCCGCTTTCCATCGAAATCCGCTACAACACCAACCCGAACCACGAACGCGTCGCAACGGCTATCGCGGATATGTGGAAGAACACCTTTGGCGCGAAGGTATCGCTGGTGAACCTCGACGTCGCCTCGCACTATGGCTATCTCCAGGAAGGCGGCAAATTCAACGTGGCGCGTGCCGGGTGGGTTGCCGACTATGCGGATGCGGAAAACTTCCTCGCCCTTTCCATATCCTCCAACAAGACCTTCAACTATTCGAAGTTCAACAATGCCGAATATGACGCGCTGATGCAGAAGTCATATGACGAAAAGGATGCGGCAGCTCGCTCCAAGCTGCTGCATGAGGCAGAAACCATCCTCATGAAAGAACAGCCGGTCGCTCCGCTTCTGACGCAGGCAGACCTGTGGCTAGTTTCCAACCGCGTGAAGGGTTGGGAAGACAATGCTGCTAACGAACACCTCAGCCGCTTCCTGAGCGTTTCCGAATAAGCAGTGCTGGCACGGTGGCTGACACCACCGTGCCATGCGGGGAGCCTGAAAAATCATGATCTCGTTTATCCTGCGCCGTTTGGCGAGCGCCGTGCCGACGTTGTTTATCGTCGTCACGATTTCGTTTTTCCTGATGCGTTTTGCACCGGGCGGTCCGTTCAACCTCGAACGCCCCCTGCCGCCGCAGACCATGGAAAACCTGATGAGGACCTATCATCTGGATGAGCCATTGTGGCGCCAGTACCTCATCTATCTCGGCAATGCCGTCACCGGCGATTTCGGTCCGAGCTACATCTACAAGGACAACACCGTCGCGCAATTGATCGGCAAGGGTCTGCCTTATTCGCTAGAGCTTGGTTGTTATGCTCTTCTGCTGGCGCTGGTCGGCGGCGTTCTTGCCGGCACCTTTGCCGCGCTCAGGCAGAATAGCGCCTTCGATTTCTCGATCATGTCCATCTCGACCGTCGGCATCACCGTGCCGAACTTCGTTGTCGCGCCTGTTCTCACGCTGATCTTCGCCGTGTTGCTCGGGCTTCTGCCGGCGGGCAGCTGGGGTGATGGATCGCTGCGATATCTCATTCTTCCGATGATCGCGCTCGCTTTGCCACAGCTCGCCGTCATCGCGCGCCTGACACGCGGCGCAATGATCGAGGCTCTGCGGATGGACCATATCCGCACCGCCAGGGCTTATGGCCTTCCAGCCCGCAGCGTAGTGGTGTTTCACGCCATGCGCGCGGCAATGCTGCCGGTCGTTTCCTATCTCGCGCCTTGTGCCGCAGCTCTGTTGACGGGTTCGGCGGTCATCGAGACGATCTTCACTATCCCGGGTGTCGGTCGCTACTTCGTTCTTGGCGCCATCAATCGTGACTACACGCTGGTCATGGGAACCGTCGTTCTCATCGCCATTTTTGTCATCCTGTTCAATCTCGTGGTCGATATTCTCTACGGCCTGCTCGATCCGAGGGTCAGACATGACTGATATCTCCGGCAATATCGCCCCTCAACCATCGGTGAAAAGCCGAAGCCTGTTCCAGCTTGCCGCCATGCGTTTCAGACGAAACAAAGCCGCCATGGCTGGCTCCATCATGCTCGTGCTGATCACGCTTTTCTCGTTTATTGGCCCGCATTTCCTTTCACACACCTATGATCAGGTGTTTTCGTCCTATGTCTCCGTCGCGCCAAGCCTCGAGCCGCGCCCGGACGTCAACAACCTCCAGAGCGTCATGGAAGGTGTGGCAGGCCGCGCCCGCGTGGAGCTGAAGGAATTTTCCGTCGAAGGCCAGACCTTCACGGCAACCGTCACCTCCAGCGGCCCGATCGACCCGCGCACGACACGGTATTTCGACCGCGCCAACGAATTCGAAAACACGAAGGTCGTTGCAACGGAAGATGATGGTCGAACGCTGAAGCTGGAAGGCGATGTCAATCGCGAATACTTCTTCTTCGGCACGGATTCCAACGGTCGCGATATGCTGGCTCGCGTCATGCTGGGCGGTCAGATTTCCATCGCCGTCGGCGTTCTCGCCAGTCTCGTTTCGCTCGGCATTGGGGTTCTTTACGGCGCAACAGCGGGCTACATCGGTGGGCGCGTCGACAATGTGATGATGCGTTTCGTCGAGATCCTCTATTCGCTCCCCTTCGTCTTCCTGGTCGTCGTTCTCGTGGTCTTTTTCGGGCGCAGCTTCATCCTGATCTTCCTGGTCATCGGTGCGGTGGAGTGGCTGGATATGGCCCGTATCGTGCGTGGCCAGACGCTTGCCCTGAAACGGCGGGAATTCGTGGGTGCGGCCCAGGCTTTGGGCCTGACCGACTGGCAGATCATCCGCCGCCACATCATTCCGAATACGATCGGCCCCGTCGTCGTGTTCGTCACGGTTGTCGTACCCAAAGTCATTCTTCTGGAAAGCTTCCTCTCCTTCCTCGGGCTTGGCGTGCAGGCGCCACTGACGAGCTGGGGAGCGCTGATTTCCGAAGGCGCGAACAATATCCAATCAGCCCCGTGGCTACTGATATTTCCGGCAATCTTCTTCGTGCTGACCCTGTTCTCGCTCAATTTTGTGGGCGACGGGTTGCGTGATGCACTCGATCCCAAGGATCGTTGACATGAATACGACATCTGAAACCATCCTCACCGTCCGCAATCTCAAGGTCGATTTCACGACGCCGGACGGCACGGTGAACGCCGTCAAAGGCATCGATCTCGATGTCAAACAGGGAGAAACGCTTGCCGTTGTCGGAGAATCCGGCTCTGGCAAAAGCCAGACCATGATGGGCATCATGGGACTGCTCTCCTCCAACGGCGTCATCCAGGGTTCTGCCAAATATCGTGGACGCGAGTTGATAAACCTGCCGGTCAACGAGCTGAACAATATCCGTGGCGCGAAAATCACCATGATTTTCCAGGAGCCCATGACCTCGCTCGATCCGCTTTACAGGATCGGCGCGCAGATCGCCGAACCCATCGTCCACCACCGGGGCGGCAGCAAGAAGGAAGCGCGGGCACGCGTTCTCGAACTCCTGAAGCTCGTGGGGATTCCGGAGCCGGAGCGGCGCATCGACAGCTATCCGCATGAGCTTTCCGGCGGGCAGCGCCAGCGCGTCATGATCGCCATGGCGCTGGCAAACGAGCCCGATATTCTGATCGCGGATGAACCAACCACCGCGCTCGACGTGACAATTCAGGCGCAGATTCTCGATCTTCTGAAGTCGTTGCAGCAGCGCTTCGGCATGGCCGTGGTGCTGATCACCCACGATCTGGGTGTGGTCAGGCATTTTGCCGATCGTGTTGCGGTCATGCGCCGTGGCGAGATCGTTGAAGCCGGCACAACGGAAGACATCTTCGAACGCCCGCAGGCGGACTATACCAAGATGCTTCTCGATGCCGAGCCCAGCGGGCACAAGCCGCCTGTCCGTGAAGGGGCCCCGGTCGTTCTCGCCGGCCAGAACGTGACGATTGATTATGTGATTCCGGGCGGCTTCCTGTCAAAGTCGCGGGAGTTTCGCGCCGTGGACGGCGTCAATGTCAGCCTTCATCAAGGGCAGACCATCGGCATCGTCGGTGAATCCGGATCAGGCAAGTCCACGCTCGGTCGTGCACTTCTTCGTCTTGCACCGTCAAAAGGCCAGATTTTCTTCGGTAAGACGGAAATCACCGGACTTGATCGTAAGGCAATGAGGCCCTTGCGGCGGCAGCTGCAGCTTGTATTTCAGGATCCCTATGGATCTCTTTCGCCAAGACAGACTGTTGGAGAGATCATCACCGAGGGCCTTTTTGTGCACGAGCCACAGCTCAGCCGCGCGGAGCGAGACGAACGGGCAATCGCAGCACTGAAAGAAGTCGGTCTCGACCCCGCCGCCCGCAATCGCTACCCGCACGAGTTTTCAGGCGGACAACGTCAGCGTATCGCAATTGCCCGCGCGATCATCCTCAAACCTGATGTCGTCATTCTCGAC
The DNA here is from genome assembly GCF_058803865.1 of Agrobacterium sp. GW821-FHT14E08. NCBI lineage: Bacteria > Pseudomonadati > Pseudomonadota > Alphaproteobacteria > Hyphomicrobiales > Rhizobiaceae > Agrobacterium > Agrobacterium sp. GW821-FHT14E08. Next base: position 79,522 of record NZ_JBXAPJ010000008.1, read on the forward strand.
GAACCCACATCTGCGCTGGACCGATCCGTTCAGGGACAAGTCATCGACCTGCTGCGTGGTTTGCAGAAGACACATGGCCTTTCCTACATCTTCATCAGCCACGACCTTTCCGTGATCAAGGCCATTTCGGATTACGTCATCGTCATGAAAAACGGGAAGATCGTGGAGGAGGGAGAAACGGACACGATATTCGACAGGCCGACGGCTGAATATACCAAAACACTGATCAAATCCGCGTTTTCGGCAGAGGTGGCACGATAGATTATAGTCCGATACAGACGAGAGGAACCGGAAGCACGCATCCCGTACAGCGTTCCTGACGAATGGGGATAGCCGAGGTCTTCGGTCCTTGCCGCAAGCATAAAGTCTTTGCTTTGCGAAACGGAACCGAAGACATCGGTCCTCTCATCTGGTCAACACCAATATAACAACCGCTCAACGGGCCTTGAGAAAGCGATAACCCGTACTGAAATCATTGCTATATATACGGTCCACCGCCACAAAGGGCACATTGCGGCGATAGTCTTCAAACAGCGCTTTTGTTCCTGCCCCCAACTGCCCGGGCTTGCGCAGATCAACGGCTTGCGCCGCATGCAGCAACTGGATCGAGGACATCCAGTACAGATTATCCAGAATTCGGCTGAGATTGGCGACCGAAAGCGGTGCGTGGCTGTCCAGATCCTCGATATTTCCTGCCATCGCAATCGAGCCGACGGGAGCCTGCGCGCCGATCTGCTGGTTTTCGGCCAGAAGCGCGACGAGTGGTTTCTGGATCGCGCCAAACGCATGTCCTTGATTGGTTTCAGCAGCAAGGAACCGCGAAAGATGCGTCATGTCCGGGTTTTCGAAGCGAATCGTCTGCATCGTAATAGCCTGTGACAGACGCACCAGCGCCGTGTTCAGTGTTTCAACCCTCGAGGCCACCGGCAACATCTCAAAACCGGCACTCGGATAGATCGCTCCCGATACGTCGCCCTCGATAAAATACTGCGAGACCTGTCCGGAAGCCTTGTCGTCCGAGGCTCCCGCAACGACGCCCGGATTGTCATCACTATGATTGATCTGGATTTCCAGCGCCTTGGTCAAATCCTGCGTTGCAATTCCGGCTCCGCCAAGCACATAGGCCATGGTGCGATAAGACAGCGGGTCCTGCAGTGCTCGATCCTTCGCGGGTGACCAGAGATAGCTGCCGTCGAGGGCAGAGCGAACCATCAGTGCCCCGGATGTGTTTTCGGCAAAGGGGCGCAGCTCGTTCGTCGCCGCGAGGAAAGGGGCGACATTGCCGTTAAAACCTTCAAGTGCCAAACCAAAGACAACGGCTTCCTTTTGGAGATAACCCGCCGTGTCGTGCGCCAGCAGGGCAGCCTGCCCAGCGGTCAGCGCATTCGTGCTGAGGATCGAAAGGAAATCCTTGCCAACCGGCTCGAGCGGAGCGATGCCGGCCTCTGCCAAGGCGCGCGCTGCTGGAATGCGGTTGCCTTTCATGAAGACCTCCCCCTCGCCGACCATCGCCAGACCGATATGGGAGGCAAGGGTGATATCCGCCTCGCCAACAGAACCGCGTGAAGGAACGACCGGGGTGATCCCCTGCTCCAGAAACTGTCGATACATTTCCGCGACAGCGCTCTGAACGCCGGTTCGGCCGGTTGCAATCTGGTTTAGACGGATCGCCATGCCCGCTCTCACGGCCTCGACCGCCATCGGCTCGCCCACGCCTGCGCCATGCGCGCGCAGGGATGTCGAATTGAAAGCGCGTGACAGCTTCAGCAGATCGTCGTCCAGCACGCGCTTGCCGTCCTTCATCGCGAAAACTGGGCGATCCTTGTTCCAGCCAACGCCAACCGTGAGGCCATAGACCGCCTTGCCTTGCAGGGCGGCCTCCATCACCAGATCGAAGCCTTCGGCGATCCGTTTGTCCGCGCTTTCGGTGAGAGTAATTTTGGCGTTGCCGTCCCGCGCCAGGCCGACGACCTGTTCCACGGTCAGGTTTTGACCGTCGATGGACCAATGTTCCGCCCGTGCGTTTGAAGCAGCAAGCCCGGCCATCGCAAAAGCTGTGACAATGGAGAGGCGATGAATAGTCCCGTTTTTAACAGACATGATGTTCCCTTGAGTTGGTTATTATTATGCCGTCATGTTTGCAGCACTGTCCGGCGTCGAAACGGCTTCGCTTCGACTGGAAACTTCCAGACATGACGGGTGGAGCAATTGGGGGAGCTGGGCCTTGAGCGGCCCATCTCCTTCAGTTCGTGGAATACGGCTTCGGCAGGATCAGGACCGCAATCAGCGATATGAACGCCGCGGCCATGACGTAAAATCCGGGCGCGTGATAACCGATGCCCGTGCTGCCAAGCCATGTCAGCGTCGCCGGGGCAAATCCTCCGAAGATCGTCACAGCGGCATTGTAGGCCAATGACATGCCCGTGGTGCGGATATTCGTCGGGAAAACCTCGGACAGGGTTGCAGGCGCGACCCCGACATATCCCGAGACCATGATGCAGAAGAGGCTTTGCACGATGATGAGCGTCGTCAGTGTTGGCGAAGATTGCAGCCACCAGATCAGGGGATAGACAGCGACCAGCATCGCGCCGGCGGCAATGGCGAGCATCAAGCGCCGACCGATCCTGTCCGAAATGCTGCCGGCGCTGACGCAACCGACGGCAAGGAAGACGTTACCAATCAGCGATGCCGTAAACGCCTCCGAAGGGCTGAAACCGAAAGCACGCTGAACGAAGATCGGCATGTAGATGATCAGCACATAAACGCAAACCGCCCACAGGATCGAGAAAGCGAAGCCTTTGATGAGATGGCCGAAATAGTCCGAGAAGACGAGCTTCAGGGGTGTTTTGGCGGACTGGTTCTCCAGACTTGCCTGTTCGGCCTGAAAAGCCGGCGTTTCGTCCAGCGTCTTGCGCAACCAAAGACCCACCGGCGCGATCAATACGCCAATGAAGAACGGAATCCGCCAGCCCCAGTCTCCGATCTCCTGCTCCGTCAGAAGCGAGGTAACCGCAAAGGCGACGAGTGCACCCATGATGTTGGAAATCGCCATGCTTGCCTGGAGCCAGGAAGCATATTTGCCTTTTTTGTCGGCGGGCGCATGTTCGACAAGAAAGGCGGCTGCTCCGCCGATTTCTCCACCGGCGGAGAAGCCCTGAAGCACTCGTCCGGCAAGGATCATGAGCGGCGCTCCCACACCAATCGCGGCATAGGTCGGCGCCACCGCGATCAGCAGGGTGCCCGCCGCCATGATCATGATGGTCAGGAACAGTGCGGCCTTTCGGCCGGCCTTGTCGCCATAGACCCCGATCACGATGGCTCCCAGGGGGCGGATCACGAAGCCTAGCCCAAAGGCGAGAAAGGCTTTCACGAGTTCGACCGTGTGATCGCCGCCGGGAAAGAAATTATGGGCGATGTAGATTGCAAACAGCGCATAGACGGTGAAGTCATACCATTCCAGGGCGTTGCCTATCGATGCTGCCGCAACGGCGCGTTCCGGTGATGACCGTCTGGCCGGTGTCACTGACAAATTTTGATATGTTTTTTCCATTATTGTCCCCTCTTGGCCTGCCGGTACCGGCAGGCGGTGTTGATTAGTGATCGTAATTTTCCGCCCTTCGTGGCGATTGATGGCGTCTCCTCGCTTTGACCTGTCAGATCTGCACGTGATTTATGCCCTTGCTGGCAATTTCATCCTGTGCCTCGGCATAGCCCGCATCCGCGTAACGGATGACGCCGAGCCCGGTATCATTGTCGAGTGATTGCGAAAGCCGGTCGTCGGCCGCGTTGGTGCCGTCAGCGACGATCGTGACCCCTGCCGAGGTCATGAAACCCGCATACCCCCCGCCGCCGGAATGAAGTGCGACAAGGTCGGCGCGCGAAGCGCAGAGCAACATCGCATCGAGAAGCGGCCAGTCGGCAATGGCGTCCGAACCGTCGAGCATATTCTCCGTCATGATGTTCGGATGCGCCATGCCGGCTGAATCGAGGTGATCGCGAGAGAAGGCGACCGGCCCCTTCAATTCACCCGAAGCGACCAGAGCGTTGACCCGCCGTGCGAGTGCACTTCTTTCGCCATGGCCGAGCCAGGCGATGCGCGCCGGCAGCCCCTCGAACGGAACATGCTTGCGCGCCAGCGAAATCCAGTTGGTAACAATCTTGTTGTCCGGAAACATCTCCAGCACCAGCTCGTCTATCCGCGCAATGTCCGAAGCGTCGCCCGACAGGGCCATCCAGCGGAAGGGACCAATCGCCCGGCAGAACAGCGAGCGCAGATAGGCTTCGGTGAAGACCGGAATGTCGAAGGCGTCAGCAACGCCACCGGCCTGCGCCTGCGTGCGGATCAGGTTGCCATTGTCGAAAACCTCCGAGCCGGCCCGCTGGAATGCCAGCATGGCTGTTACCTGTTTGGCAATCGACACCCTGCCGGCCTCGATCAGTTTGTCCGGGTTCTGGCTGCGCAGGCGGCGCACCCGGTCCAGATCATAACCGATTGGAATATAGCCATAAACAAGATCATGGGCGGAGGTCTGGTCGGTCACGATATCCGGGATGATCCCGCGCGCAGCTATTTCGGGATAGATTTCCGCTGCATTGCCGACAAGGCCGACGGACAGCGCCTCACCCTTCGAACGGGCCTCTTCAATCCGTGCCAGTGCGCTATCGAGGTCATCGGCAATCTCGTCGAGATAGCCGATATCCTTGCGGGTACGAGCCCGTTCCGGATTGATCTCCACGCACAGTATGGCCGCGCCCGCCATGCGGCCGGCAAGCGGCTGCGCTCCTCCCATGCCGCCAAGGCCCGCGGTCAGTACGAAACGCCCGTTCAGCGTGCCGCCGAAGCGGCGTTCGGCAATGCGCATGAAGATTTCATAGGTGCCCTGAATGACGCCCTGCGAGCCGATATATTGCCATGCCCCCGCAGTCAGGCCACCCCAGCATATGAGGCCCTTGCGTTCGAGAGCATAAAAATTCTCGGCCTTGGCCCATTGGCCAACCATGTTGCAATTGGCCATGATGACCATCGGAGCCTCGGCCGAAGTCTTCATCAACCCGACCGGCTTTCCCGACTGGATGACAAGCGTCTGATCCTCATCCATGGTCGTCAATGCGCGTACGATGGCATCATATGCGGCCTTGTTGCGCGCCGCCTTGCCGAGTGCTGCGTAGACGACGAGATTTTCCGGGTCTTCACCCACAGCCAGCACGTTTTCCATAAGGCGCAGCAGGGCTTCCTGCCGCCAGCCCTTCGCGCGAAGCTCTGGGCCTGAAGGGATCGGGAAGCCGGGATTGCGGGGATTCTCTCTCGGCATCTCAGGCCTCCAATGCGTAGTTGGTCAGGTTGATACCCATGACCTTTTCGGGGTGGACATAGATCGCCGGGTCCATCAGACCCGCGCCGATCGGAATGAGGGTCTTCGGGACATGCAGCAGGTGGATCTTCATGCCGACCTTCAGCTCACCGACAGACAGCGGCTCGATCCCCTGCGACAATGTGGTGATGACATCAGGAAAGGTTGCGAGACGACGGCCATCGACCGCATCGACCGCATCGACCGCCATGTATTCGTTCATCACATGCAGGGTAAGCGCCGCATCGCCCCTGCCGATGGTGACCGTACCGACGTCGAAAGCCTCATTCGTATAAACGACATCCTTCGCCGTGATCTCTCCTTCAATCATGATCCTGCCGCCCGTAGTCGAAAGGATCGCATCGAGAACGGCCGCATGCCCTCGAGGTTCGGCGGAGAGGATTGCGTGACCAAGCTCCAGCGCCTTGGAAATTCCGCCGAGCGCCGCATTCTTCGCAACGTAGCCGGCGCGAACCGGATTGCGGGCCGAGGCGATGAAACCGCCCGACATGTCGGAGGCCGTGCGCAGGATGGGAGAAATGCGGCCAGTTGCGCCGCGCGTTACGAGTTCGATATAGCGGTTCTGATCGCGATTTCCGCCAACCGCCGTCTGGATCGACTGGTCCGGTTTACCGGCCATGCCGATCGCCCCCATGTCGCCGGTCGGATGGGCGCGCATGTCACCCACCGCGTCCAGCACCTTGCAGCCGAGAATGGCCGAAGGCAGCCATGCGTTGAGGGTCGAGGACTTGCCGTTCTGCCCGATCATCAGGGCCGCGACCTTCGCACCAAGCTCATCCTGCAAAAGCTGCACGGCCTTGACATAATCCACGCCCCGCATTTCCCAGGGCGTCGTGGAGGCCGGCGCACCGATGGCGGCAGCCGTCGCCACCCAGTCATCTTCGTTCAATTCGTCGATGGAGACGAGTTCAGGCGCACCGGCGTTCACTGCGGCATAGCCCAGCTTCCGTCCGTGGTGGACCCAGCCGCCACCGCCGGCCGCATAGACCGCGCCTCCCCGCACCGCGGGTTCCACATCCTTCTCCGTCAGAATTCTGGCCACTTTCAGCCCTCCCTTTTTCTGTCCAATTCCATAATCGTGTTCGCCAGAACCTCAGCCGCCAAAGCGAGATCGGCCGCATCGGCCCATTCTTCCGGGCAATGAGACCGACCGTCGCGGCAAGGGACGAAGAGCATCGCCGAAGGACACAGCCGTGTCATGAATGCCGCGTCATGGCCTGCACCCGACACCATCTTTCGATAGGGCGTGTCCAGCCCGTCGGCGGCCTTTGCCAGCGTCTCCTGCAATCCATCATCCATCTGCACGCCGGGATTGGCGGAAATCAGCCGCGCCTCGATCGTGTTTTCACCGTCCGCGTCAAGTCCGGTCAGCCAGGATACGAATGCTTCCTTGTCCTCGGCCCGCTCGGCGCGGATATCAACCAGCATGCGGACCCGGCCCGGCACCACATTGGCGGCGTTGGGGGAGATTTCGAACTCGCCCACAGTTGCGGTGAAATGTCCGGGACCACCGGAAAGCTCCGTCGCGAACCGCTCGATCTCACTCACGATCCGTGCCGCAGCGACGAGGGCATCCGCGCGCAACCCCATCGGGGTCGTGCCGGCATGATCGGGACGACCCGTCACCTCGATCTCGACGCGATTGATGCCGACAATGGTTGTCACCACCCCAAGCGCAATCTTTTCCCGTTCAAGAACCGGCCCCTGCTCGATGTGCAGTTCCAGAAAGGCCTTCAGGTCATCAGCCAAGGGAGCTTCAAGACTTTCCGGCTTGCCGCCCACGTCACGTATGGCCGTCGCCAGATCGCGCCCGTCGCTTATACGCCCCAGCCACTCCTGCGGAAGAACGCCCGCCATCGCTCGCGAACCGATGCAGGAAACGCCGAAAATGGAGACTTCTTCAGCAAGAAAATCGACAACGGCCAGGTTGTGCCGCAAGGCAACACCACGCCGGGAGAGAATGCGTGCGACCTCCAATGCAACGACGACACCGGCAACACCATCAAAACGTCCGCCGTCCGGCACAGTGTCGGAATGCGAACCCAGCATGATCGTTCCGGCCTGCGGCTCGGTGCCTTCGCGGCGGCCGATCAGGTTCCCGCCCGCATCCGTCGAGACATTCAATCCTTCACTCAGGAAACGCCGCTGAAGATAGTTGCGCCCTTCGTCGAAACGGGGCGAGAAGGCGCGGCGGGTCCAGGGACGTTCCGGATCGGTAATCTGCGCCAGTGCGTCGAGATCCGCTTCTATGTCCTTTATTGACGCGTCGAGATTGCGGCGCATCACAACAGCACCTCGCGCAGACCAAGTGTTTCGGGCGGCCGCACAAAAATACCGGTTCCCGGCGCAGCAAGCACGTTTTCCCCGTCGAAGGCCATCTCGCCTCGCCGCCAGGTGGCTGCAACCGTCCAGGGCAGTTCCATGCCGTGATAAGGCGACCACCCCGCGATGGAGTGAGGACTGGTGGCTGCGTCATACACCATGGGCCGATCGACCAGCACCATGACGTCAGCGTCGCGCCCGACCTGCAACCCGCCTTTCTGGTGGTCCAGACGAAAATGCCGGGCCGGATTTTCGGCCATCAGCCGGGCCGCCCACACCAGCGGTACGCCGCGTGCGATCGCGCCCTTGACGAAGAGCGGCACCATAACCTCCAGCCCCGGGACGCCAGAGGCATTTTTCAGCATATCGGGATTGGTCTTGCGGTCCTCGCTCCAGCTCACGTGATCGGTGGACACCATCGACACCCGCCCTTCCGCCAGATGGCGCCAGATCGCCTCCACTTCTTTGCGGGGGCGTATCGGCGGGTTGATCTTGGCCTTGCCGCCAAGCCGCGCGACATCGTTCTCCTCATCCAGAACAAGGTAGTGAATGCAGCATTCGACGGAGGAATACCGGCCGTTCCTGCGGTACATCTCGGCGATCTCGTAGCCACGGCTGACGGAGCAATGGACGACATGCGCCGGGCAATCCGTCTCGGCGCCGGTTTCGTAAATCTGCAGCATCGCCAGCGTCTCGGCCAGTTCGGGACGCGACAGGCCGTGCGCACGCCAGTCGGTTATACCGGATGCCTCCACCTCGGAAATCGCGGCGCGGACATAGGCGTCGTCCTCATTGTGCACACCTGCGGCAAGCCCGGTCTTTGCAATCTCGGCGAAACAGGCACGAAGCAGCGCGGGTGGGATACGCGGAAAGCGCTGGGGATCCGTGCCGAAAGTCGAGAACTTGTAGGCGCAAACTCCCGCCGCCGCCTGTTCGGCAATGCGGGCAGAACCCTCTTGCGGATCGACGGTGCCATAAAGCGCAACGTCGATGCGCGCCTCCGCGTCGATCATCGCGACCTTGCGCCTGACGGCCTCTGCAGAACACACGAGATTGCCCTCATCATAGGGCATGTCCACGATTGTCGTGACGCCGCCCGCCGACGCCGCACGGGTCGAAGCCGCAAAACCTTCCGCCCCCTTCTGCGACAGCGAATGCACCTGTGCATCAATGGCGCCAGGCAATAGGATGCCAGTGCCGAAATCATGATTTTCTCGCCCGGCCGGCGCGGGGCCTTCTCCGATGAGCGCCGTTTTCCCGTCGCGAATGGCCACGAAACCTCGAGAAATCTCGCGGTCAGTCAGAATGACCCGTCCCGCCAAAACCGTATCGAAATCCGCCATGTCGTCCTCCTGTCATATTTCGACTATGAGGCACAATTAAATTAGTGGTATATCCCAAAATCCGGACAGCCGATGCCGGAATGGGAAGGCCAAGACGAGGCGTGGGCGGTGAAGGTTTCGACGATTCTTTTATGTGACCAGGTGGTTCGGCTCGGCGGCATCCACCTTGCGTCCAACACAACGGGAATTCCGGTTTCAACTGTATCTGATGCCGTCAACCGCCTGGAAACCGCCCTCTCCGTCAAGCTTTTCGTGCAGGGCGCAAAAGGCCTGATCCTGACAGCGGAAGGCGGGAGACTTGGCCCATATCTCGCGCAGGCCGCCCATGAAATCTTCGCGATCCATGGCGCGTGCGGCGATGACCATATGAAAGATATTTATCAGAGAAGCGTGTCGCTGATTGCACTCTTCCGCTTCGTGGACATTCTCGAATCTGGCTCGATCCGTAAATCCGCATTGAGGCTTCAAATCGGGCAACCACAGCTGACGCGAATGATGGCGATGCTGGAGGACAATCTGGGCGTTCGGCTTTTTGAACGGACCCGCAGCGGCTCGCGCGCATCGCCCGAGGGGCTGCGCATATCGCCCCACGTCCACAAATTACGCGATATCTGGGCTGCGCTGGACTCCACATCCGCCCTGCGTTTCAAGCGGCATTTGCGGCATTGGTCATTCGGCGGCATTCCTCCCGCAACAACGGACAGCCCGTCGGCAATTATTCTGGCGCGAATTGCCGCCAACTGGGCACGGCGTTTCGACACACCGCTGCTGATGCAGCCCGGACTTGCAGACAGCCTGCTGGAAGGACTTGAACAGCAGCGATACGATGCTGTCCTTGTCGACATGCCAGTCAACAATTCCCGTCTGCGCAGCCGTGAGGTTTTGCGCAGCCACCTTTCATGTTTCCTGCAGCATGAAGCACCTGAAATGACGGATGCAGATTCGCCGTCACAGATGCGCGAGGCAATCCTCAAGCACCCCCTGGTACTGCCTTCCCGCGCCTCCGGACTGCGCCAGACAGCCGAGAGCTTTCTAGAGCACCTGCTTGGACCAACGTGGCTGTCAAAGGTGCAGTTGATTGAGATCGACAGCATACCGGTGGCAGTGCAACTGATTGTCGGCCACGGATATTGTTCGATATTGCCGTCCGGCGTGGGAATAACCTCCCCCAAGGTAACGAAAATCCCACTACCCATGACATTTTCCGTTCCATTGCTATTGGCCTGGCGCGCCGATGACAGAGGCACAGATATGGCGCAGCGCGTTCTTCAGCTGCTTGATATGACGAACTAATGGTGGCCGGGCAGGCTCGGCTCCTGCAACTCGGCTCCAAGTATCTAACACTTCGCCGAGCGGTAGGCTTCGGGCCGATAGGTCGTTTGGAACCTACTTGGTCACAGCAAGGCAAAAAGATTTGCGGCTTGTGCGCGGGTTGACCGCTGGCTGGCGATACCTTGGGCGATTTGCCAATATTAACGAACTGCGCGAGCGTACCCACTTGCGGCCTAACCGTCTCAAGCGGTCGGAACAGTGCCACCGTCGATGGTGAATTCGGTTCCCGTGATCGCACCAGCGCGTGGCGACACGAGGAACGCGATAAGATCGGCGACCTCCTGAGGCTTGGCGGGCCGCCCGAGCGGAATGCCGCCGAGGGCCTTCATGATGATCTGCTTGCCGCCCTCGTAATCGGTTCCGGCGTCGGTCGCCAAGCGTTCCGCCAAAGCGACCGCCGCCTCGGTCTCGATCCAGCCTGGCGAGACACGAACGACGCGGACACCTTTGGGCGTGACCTCCTTGGAGAGGCTTTTGCTGTAGGTTGAAAGCGCAGCCTTCGCGGCGGCATAGGCCGTCGTAGATTCAGGCAGCGGCAGCTCGTGCTGGATCGATGTGACGTGAATGATGACGCCGTTACCCTGCTCGATCATCGATGGCAGGAGAGCGCGGTCAAGCCGCACCGCCGGCATGAGGTTGAGGTTAAGCTCCCTAAGCCATTCGTCATCGCCTAGAGCAGCAAAACCGCCGGGAGGTGCGGACGAGCCGCCGAGAACGTTGACGATAATGTCGACCCCGCCAAGGCGGTCGAGCACGCCTCTGGCGACCGCGGCGCAGCCGTCAGCGGTTGTGATGTCCGCGGCGACGTACTGAAGGCCTTCCGGAGAATTGTCCGGAACCGTCCGCGCGGTGGCCACCACCTTCGCCCCGGCTTCTGTCAGTGTCTTGACCACGGCAGCGCCGACGCCTTTCGTGCCGGCGGTAACGAGCGCACGACGGCCGGCAATCGCAAGATCGAAGCTCATAGCGTGATTTCCAGTTCTGCGATCTTGTCGCCTTCAAGAAAAAAGAAGTAGCGGAGATCCACAGGGCTGCCGGGGAAGTTACCCGCCAGGTGGCTCGTGACGACTGTCCTGCCATCTTCGGTCGCGATTGCGAAGGGCTCGACAGTGTAAGTGTACTTGGTAGAGCTGTCGGCCTTCCAGCGCCGGATCGCCTCCCGTCCGGCATAGGTATTGCCTTCATCCTTGACGATGGCGGTTTCGGTAAAGCACTTTGCGACGGCATCGCCGTCTCCTGTGTCTGCCGCGAAATAGAGGGAGATCGGTGATGGTAGATTGACCATTGTCCGGGTTCCTTTTTCGTGTCCGGTCCAAATCCGTGATCAGGATTGCATGGGGCGGAAAATGGCCGTACGATCACCAAATGACAAGAACGCACGAAAAAGTAAGGTACTCACCTAAAAGTAAGGCCCACTCTTATACCCGCGAGACGGCGGCGGAAGGCGTCGAGCGGGCGCTGAAATTGTTAGAGGGGCGGTGGAAGCTGGTGATCCTGTTCCATCTCTTCGGCGGCCGCATCATGCGCTTCTCCGACCTCGAACGCGCAATCCCGGCGATCTCGCAGAAGATGCTGATCCAGCAGCTTAGGCAAATGGAGCAGGACGGCATCGTTGTCCGCATTGTTCACCATCAGGTGCCCCCGAAGGTCGAATATGCGCTGACGGATTGGGGGCAGGCTTTGTGTCCCGCGCTCGACGCCCTGTTGACGTGGGCAGCCGAGTGTCCTGCTGCCGATGCCTTGGCTACGGAGGGCGAACCTTCGCAATAGCCCGCTGTCCAATATGCCTAACCGGGTATCAGGCCGCCAGGCTCTGCCGATGGAAGTTGCAGCGTATCGGTGGCATCCACCGCGCGCATGGTCGCGCAAAGATTTGACAATAAAAATGACTTTTGCGGCATAAAAATCATTCAGTCCTTTCGTATAGCCCTGCTTGCACCGCTTAGATGCCGCTTCATAAGGGCGGATGCGATCTCGTTTTCTCCTTCCTGAAGGCGGCCCAGAATCTCCAGGTGTTCCCTGCAGGTGGTCACGACGCGCTCGGGACCGTAGTTCCAGTTGTAATTGGACAGACGACGGAGCTGATTCTGCCGGTGCATGGCCTCCTTGAGATAGCGATTGCCGGAAGCGGCGCTGATGCCGAGGTGAAACTCTGCATTCATCTCGAACAGCATCACGCTGGAGGTTTCCGTCCATTTTGCTCGCATGACGTCCTCATGGCGCTTGCGCATGGCGTCGATCCAGGCAGGCAGCAAGGCAAACTGCGGTGACATGATTGCGGCGCACTCGATCAACACACGGAAATTATAGCTCTCCTCGCGGGCGCGAGCATCGCGGGCGCTATCCATAAATTCCCAGCCGTATCCCTTGCGGCGCATAACGACGCCAAGCTCTTCAAGCTTGATGAGGGCCTGGCGCACTGGCGCACGTTCGCTCTCGGTCAGCCGCATCAATTCCAGCTCTGTAAACTGGTTCGAAATCCCGCCCTCCCGACGCAGCTTGGCGACGGCGACGATCAGCGCTTCGTCGGAGCGCTGATGTTCGGCCATCTCCGACTGCGGCGGAATGCCGGTCAGCACCGTGCCCTTGTTTGGCAAATGCTCGGCATAACCGAGTTCATGCAGGCGATTGAGCGCGACAATGACTGGCGTTCGCGACACGCTCAGCCGCTCTGCGAGCTGGCTTTGGCGTAGCCGCGCGCCGGGCTCAAGGCCATCCTCGTGGATCACCTCGATGATGCGGCGCAGGAGATCCTGCTGCAAAGGCGTGTTCGCGTCGGACATTTTTCTCTTGCCTTCTCATCAGTTTTGGTTTTTGTTATATAAAATACAATTTTGGTGCAGGCATTCAAGCCCCTGCATCCGACATTCACTCTATCGGGGACGACCTGCTGTCATGACTCTTTCTCTCACCTGCCCTCTCATCGAAGTTACGGGTACGCCATTCGAGCGCGGTCAACAATATGGAGAACAGGCGGGCGACCGCATCCGCAAGGGTATAGAGCATTACCAGCACCAGATCCGGGCGTCTGGCCTCAAGGCCGGCGACCTCGAAACGATCATCGACCGCTTCGCCGGTGCGATCGAGGAATACGGCCCGCAATATATCGAGGAAATGCGCGGCATCGCCAAGGCGGTCGGCACGGAGCTGTCGGCCATCCTGCTCATCAACGCGCGCACCGAAATCCTGAAGCTTGCCCGCCGACGTGAAAAGGGGCTGGACGATTTCATGTCGGATGGCTGCACCGGCGTCTTCGTGATGCCGGAGGTTACGCGCGACGGACAGTTCATCCATGCGCAGAACTGGGACTGGAAGGCCGAATGCGCCGAAACCGCAGTCGTGCTGAAGGTCAAGCGCACTGATGGGCCTGATATCCTGACATTCACCGAAGCGGGCGGGCTGGCACGCACCGGCTTCAACGCCGCCGGCATCTCGATCAGCGGCAACTACCTCGAAACCGATCGGGATTACCGCACGCTCGGCGTGCCGCTCGCCATCATTCGCCGCAAGGTGCTGGAGCAGGATCACCTCGCCATGTCCATGCAGGCCGTCTACGGCACGCGCAAGTCGGCCTCCAACAACATGATGGTGGGCCATGCGCATGGCGTCGCGATCGATTTCGAATGTGCGCCGGACGAAACCTTCCTTGTTCATCCGCAGGGCGGGCTGCTGGTGCATGCCAACCATTTCCAGAGCCCGGTTGCGCTTTCCAAGCTGCAGGACAAGGGCGTCGTCAATATGCCGGATTCGCTTTACCGCGACGTGCGTGTGCGTGGCCTGATCGAGCCTGCGCTCGGCAGGGTGACGACGGCAGAGGTGAAGACGGCGCTGCTCGATACATTCGAGACGCCGTGGTCGGTGTGCCGCCCGCCGCGCAAGTCGCTCTCCAACAACCAGTCGGCGACGGTCGCAACCATCGTCATGGTTCCGGCGCTTGGACGCATGGAAGTGGCGCTGCTGCCAGCGCTCAATCCGAACTTCGCGAATTTCAGCCTCGACATGAGCATCGCTCCCGTCGTGCGCAACGACCTGCAACAGACCGACGCGGCCTGATCAGAACATTAAACAAGGGAACCCAAAACGGGAGAATTCGATGGAGTACCGCAAATTTATATCCAGCGCGGCCCTGACGGCGGTGATGGCGGCAATGACGATGACGTCCGCGCATGCAAAGGACGACGTGCTGCGCGTCCGCATCAATTCGGACGTCCGCTCTACCGATCCGGGCGTCAACCGCGACGCCAACAGCGATGCGGTGCTGCTGCATGTGCTGGAAGGTCTTGTCGGCTATCGCGATGACGCCTCCGTGGCACCGCTGCTCGCCAGCTCGATCGACGTTTCGCCGGATGGCAAGACCTATACCTTCAAGCTGCGCAGCGGCGTGAAGTTCAGCAACGGCGAACCGCTGACTTCAGCTGACGTGCTGGCTTCCTGGCAGCGTTACACCGATCCCAAGACCTCCTGGCGCTGTCTGACGGATACCTCTGCCGGCGGTGTGGCCGCCGTCAGCGGCGTGACCGCACCGGATGCAGAAACGGTCGTCTTCACCCTCGAAAAGCCGACGGCGCTCTTCCTGCCCACCCTTGCCCGCACGGATTGCGGCGGCACCGGCATCTACCACAAGTCCTCTCTTGCTGCCGACGGAAAATGGGTCAAGCCGATCGGCACCGGCCCTTTCACTTTCGGTGAGTGGCGCACGGGCCAGTATGTCGATCTCGCGGCAAACCCCAACTACACACCGGGTGAAGGTGAACGGGTCGGTTATGTCGGCGACAAGACCCCGAAGGTCTCCGGCGTGCGCTTCATGGTCATTCCGGACGACTCCTCCGCCAAGGCTGCCCTTTATTCCGGCGACATCGATGTGCTCAGCGACGTGCTGACGTCCGATATCGCTGAACTATCCGCTACCGATCAGGTTGTCGTCGACAAGGCTCCTGGCATGGGCCTCACGGCGCTGCTCTTCCAGACGCGCGATCCGCTTCTACAGGATGTCCGCATCCGCGAAGCCCTGCGGCTCTCGCTCGACCTGCCGCAACTTGCCGAGGCCCTTTCCAGCGGCGAGTCGAAGGCGAGCTTCTCCGTCATTCCGCAGCCGAGCCCCTATTTCGGTGCGACCCAGGCCGACGTTCCGGCACGCGATATCGCGAAGGCGAAGGCGCTGCTGGCGGAAGCAGGCTATAAAGGCCAGCCGATCAAGTGGCTGACGACCAAGTTCTATCCGCAGCTCTTCGACGCGGCCGTGCTCGTTCAGGCCATGGTGCAGGAAGCAGGTATCACAATCGACATCGAAACGCTCGATTGGGCGACCCTGCTCGACCGCTACAGCAAGGGCAACTACAGCGCCATGTCATTTACCTATTCGGCCCGGCTTGATCCTTCGCTCTCCTTCGACATGGTGAGCGGCAACAAGGACAAGCAGCCGAACAAGGTCTGGGACAATGCCGAAGGCCGGGAGCTGATCGCCCAGTCAAGCCGGATCAGCGATCCTGCGGAACGGCAGAAGATCTTCGACAAGCTGGAAGGCATGATCCGTGCGGATGTGCCCATGACCGTCATCTATGCCGGAAGCCGCGTCAGTGCCGTGCGCAAGAACGTTGAAGGCTACAAGACCTGGCCTGTCGGTTATCCCCGCATGTGGGGCGTCTCCTTCACGGCAGGAAACTGATCGATGCAGGCTCTCCTGAAATACATCGCGAAGCGTCTGTTATGGACGCTTCCCACCCTGCTGCTGGTCGCCGTCATCGTATTCTTCATGGTGCGAATGATCCCCGGTGATCCCGCCCAGCTTATCCTTGGCGACGGGGCGACGCCTGACGAGCTTGCGCACCTTCGCGCCGCGCTCGGGCTGGACCAGCCGGTGCCGGTGCAGTTCGGATATTGGCTTGGTCATGTGCTGGAAGGCGATCTCGGGCACTCGATCTCCAATGGCATGCCAGTGTTGAGCCTGATGCTCGACCGTTTCCAGGTAAGCGCGACGATCGTTCTCGTTGCCGTCGGACTTGCGACGCTGATCGCACTTCCGGCCGGGCTTGTTGCCGCATGGCGGCAGAACAGCACTCTGGACGTGACGATCGTCGCCGCGTCCACGCTGCTGATGTCCGTCCCGAGCTTCTGGCTGGGTCTGGTGCTGCTGCTTGTCTTCGGACTGAAGCTCGGCTGGCTGCCGGTGGTGGGCTTCGTGCCCTTCACCGAGAACCCGTGGACGGCGCTTACCTATATCGTGCTGCCTGTCACGACACTGATGCTGATCGAAGTCGGCGTGCTGACCCGTATGATGCGGGCCAGTGCAATCGAGGTGTTGCGTCTCGAATACGTGATGCACGCCCGCGCCAAGGGTCTTTCCGAACGCAAGGTTTTGCTGCGGCATGTGCTGCCCAACGCGTTTGCGCCGACCTGGACGATGATCGGCCTCGTTCTCGGCGGTCTGCTCGGCGGTATCGCCGTTCTCGAAACAGTTTTCACTCTGCCCGGCCTCGGGCGTCTACTCGTCGAAGCGATCTTCGCTCGCGACTATCCGGTGGTGCAAGGATGTCTGCTCTTTACAGCCCTGATCTACGTGCTCGTCAATCTGATCGTAGATCTCTGCTATCCCTTCTTCGATCCGCGGGTCGCCGCCTCATGATGCGGCAACCTCTGAACCAGGCGATCGGTACGCTGCTGCTCCTCTTCATCGGCGTCATGGCCGCGCTTGCGCTGGTCTGGACGCCGCACGACCCGGCCGTGATCAAGCTTGCCGCCCGTCTTCAGGCGCCTTCGGGCCAGCATTGGCTGGGCACCGACGAGTTCGGCCGCGACGTGATCTCGCGACTGATGGCTGGTGCTTCCCAGAGCATGATTGTCGCGGCGCTGACCGTCGTTTTCGCCGTGACCGTCGGAACGGTGATCGGCCTCGTGGCGGGCTATGTCCGCGGTCTCGTGGACCGCGTGCTGATGGTTTTCAGCGATGCGGTGCTCGCCTTCCCCGGCACGCTTCTGGCGCTCGGCCTGATGGTGATCGCCGGGCCGAACAAATACGGCATCATCCTGGCGCTCGGTATCGCCTATTCGCCCTCCGTGCTCAGAATTGTACGTGGAAGCGTGCTTTCGGCGCGCGAGCGGGAATATGTCGAAGCATCGCGGGTCATCGGCAATTCCGAATTCGCCACCATGTTCCGGCATGTTCTGCCAAACTGCGTGGCGCCCATTGTCGTGCTGGCGACCTCCATGTTCGGCTGGGTGGTGCTGGCGGAAAGTGGCCTCAGCTTCCTCGGACTTGGCGTGCCGCCACCGGCGCCGACCTGGGGCAACATGCTGGCCTCTGCCCGCCCCTATATCGAGAAGGCACCCTGGCTCGGTCTTGCCCCCGGCGTCTGCATCTCGATGACGCTACTCGGAATCAACCTCTTGGGCGACGCGCTGCGCGACCGCTTCGATCCTAGAATGGAGCAGAAATGATGTCTGACGCCACGACCAGTCCGCTGCTCAGCGTACGCGACCTCTGTGTCCGCAGCTCCGGCGATCTCTCCATTCTCGATAATATCTCCTTCGATGTCGGCAAAGGCGAGATCGTCGCCCTGGTCGGGGAAAGCGGCAGCGGCAAGACGGTCGCGGCGCGCGCGGCCATGCAGCTGCTGCCGAAGGCGATCCGTCCGGTTTCGGGCGAGATCCTGTTCGAAGGCCGCAATCTTCTTGCCATGAACAATGCCCAGATCCGCGAGGTGCGTGGCGCCAGGATCGGCATGGTATTTCAGGAACCGATGGTTTCGCTGAACCCGGCAATGACCATCGGCGCGCAGCTTGTCGAGGGACTGCGCCTGCATGAGGCCCTGACCGTGGAGGAGGCGCGCAAACGCGCCGCCGAAATGCTGGCCCGTGTGAAAATTCCCGATCCGGAATCCTGTCTTGCGGCCTTCCCGCACCAGTTTTCCGGCGGCATGCGCCAGCGTATCATGCTCGCCTCGGTCATGCTGCTGCGCCCCCGTCTGCTGATCGCCGACGAGCCGACGACCGCGCTCGACACGTTGACCCAGCGCGAGGTGCTGGAAGTGATGGTCGATCTGACCCGGACCTACGGAACGGCCGTCCTCCTCATCACCCACAATCTCGGGCTCGTCGCGCAGTATGCGAAGAAGGTTGTGGTCCTCCAGCGCGGCAAGCTGATCGAATCCGGCCCGGTGGAAGAGGTCCTCTACAAGCCGAAGGAAACCTATACCCGCACGCTGATCGACGCGCTGCCCAAGCGTGACCATGGCCGCAAGCCGGTTGCCGACACGGCTCCGCTGATCGAGGCGAAGAATGTCGCCGTGACCTATGCGGGTGCGGGCAACATCTTCTCGAGCGCTGAAAAGAAACTCGCGGTCAAGGGTGTATCGCTTGCCGTCAAGCCAGGCGAAGTCGTTGCCGTCGTCGGTGGCTCCGGTTCCGGCAAGACGACGCTTGGTCGCGCCATGATCGGGCTTCTGCCGCTTTCGGGCGGTGACGTGCATTTTCGCGGCCGCTCCATGGCCGGCGCCGACCGCGCTACCGCCCGCGATTTCCGTCTGTCCTGTCAGCTGGTATTCCAGGATCCGTACTCCTCGCTCGATCCGCGCCAGACGATTGCCGAGATTGTCGGTGAGCCGCTCCAGCATGGGCCGAAGATGAGCCGCGCCGAAAAGGCTGAGCGTGTGGCCGAGATACTGAACGAGGTGGGTCTTTCCGGCTTCGGTGGTCGCTATGCCCATGCTCTTTCCGGGGGGCAGCGCCAGCGCGTGGCTATCGCCCGCGCCGTCATCCGCAATCCGGCCTTCGTCGTTGCCGACGAGCCAGTGTCGGCGCTTGACATGACCATTCAGAAACAGGTGCTCGACCTCTTCCGCAGCCTGCAGGAAAATCACGGCTTCGCCTGCATGTTCATTTCGCACGATCTTGGCGCCGTTTCGCGCGTCGCCGACCGCATCGTCGTGATGGAGCAGGGGCTGATCGTTGAAGAGGGCGGTGTGGATGCCGTTCTGGATCATCCGCAGCACCCCTATACCAAGGCGCTTCTGGCTGCGACGCCAACGCTGGGCATTGCCGCATGACCACGCTCGATACCCTTTCCGGCAAACTCGACGTCGCTGGCCAGAACCTGCGCTTCATCGATCTGCCGCGCATCTTCGGTGATCAGCTGAAAGCCTTTCCGATGGCGATGCGCATCATCATCGAAAACGCCCTGCGCAACGCACCGGAAGAGGCAGAGACACTGATCGCCGCGTTTCGAGGCTGGCTCGAAACCGGTACCAGCACGGCGGAGATCGCCTTTTATCCATCGCGCCTCTTGATGCACGACACGACCTGCGTGCCTGCACTGGTGGACATGGCGGCACTGCGTTCGGAACTCGCCGAAGCCGGGATTGACCCGGCGCGGCTGAACCCAGGGCTGAAGATCGACGTTTCGACTGATCACTCCATTGCCGTCGATGCCTATGGCTCGGCGGATGCGCTGCGCATCAATGTCGCAAAGGAAATCGAGCGCAATGCCGAGCGTTATCGCCTGATGAAATGGGCGACCGGCGCTTTCGACAATCTGCGTGTCCACCCGCCCGGAACGGGCATCATGCACACCATCAACATGGAACAACTCGCGACCGTGGCCACGATCCGCCAGATCGGCGCTGCCGACTGGGCCGTTCCCGATACGCTGATCGGCACCGACAGCCACACGCCGATGGTCAACGGCGTGGGCGTGCTGGGTTGGGGCGTGGGTGGCATAGAGGCCGAGAGCGTCATGTTCGGCATGCCTGTGATGCTGCGTATTCCCGATATCGTCGGCGTGCGGCTCCTCGGCAAGCTTCAGGAAGGCGCAACCGCTACCGATCTTGCACTGGCAGTAACGCAGGCCCTGCGCCGCCACGGCATTTCCGGCGAGTTTGTCGAATTCTTCGGTCCCGGCGTCTCCACGCTTTCCGTTGGCGACCGCGCCGTGGTTGCCAACATGGCGCCGGAATACGGCGCTTCGAGCGGCTATTTCCCGATCGATACAAATACGATCGATTATCTCGCCGCCACGGGACGCATGCGTGAAAACCTGCATCTCGTGGAGGCGCTTGCCGTCGGCCAGGGCCTCTGGTTCGAGCCGGAGGTTTCGCCGCGCTATACATCGACGCTC
Source organism: Agrobacterium sp. GW821-FHT14E08 (assembly GCF_058803865.1). NCBI lineage: Bacteria > Pseudomonadati > Pseudomonadota > Alphaproteobacteria > Hyphomicrobiales > Rhizobiaceae > Agrobacterium > Agrobacterium sp. GW821-FHT14E08. Next base: position 99,999 of record NZ_JBXAPJ010000008.1, read on the forward strand.
GATATCGACCTGTCGCAGATCAAGACCTCGCTTGCCGGTCCGCGCCGCCCGCAGGATCGCATCGCGCCTGCCGAGATGCGGCCCACACTGGAAAAAGCCTATGGCCGAGCGCTTGGCGAAGCCCGTGACGGCGAGGTGCCGGATGGCGCCATCGCAATCGCGGCAATCACCAGCTGCACGAACACGACAGACCCGCGCCTGCTTGTTGCAGCCGGGCTCGTTGCCCGCAAGGCCCGCCGCTTCGGGCTGAAGCCGCCTCAATGGGTGAAAACATCGCTCGCACCCGGCTCTCCTGCCGCCGGTCGTTACCTCCGGCGCACCGGTCTGCTGGACGATCTGTCCGCCACCGGATTCGATATCGTCGGCTTTGGTTGCACAACTTGCATTGGCAATTCGGGCGCTCTGACACCGGACGCGGCAGCTGCGGCAGAGAAGGGCACGATGCTGGCGGCTGTGCTCTCCGGCAATCGCAATTTCCCCGGCCGCATTCATCCGCAGATCGAGGCGGGCTATCTTGCCTCGCCGCCGCTCGTGGTAGCCTATGCGCTTGCTGGCAGCGTGAAGCAGGACATAACGGCAGAACCTATCGGCCACGGGCCGGATGGCGCCGCCGTCTTCCTGCATGACCTCTGGCCATCCAGCGCCGAGATCGATGCCATGCTGGTTCAGACCGCCGAGCCCGGTGATTTCAGCGCCGCCTTTACGGAAGCAACGGCCAACAAGGCCTGGGCCGGGCTACAGGCCCCGGACGGGGTGCTGTTTCCCTGGGATGAGGCTTCGACCTATGTCCGCCGTCCACCATTTGTCTCCTTCTCGCAGAAAAGCAGGCTCGGCAATTATGCGGCAACGCCGCTGCTGATCCTCGGCGACGACATCACGACGGATCACATTTCGCCTGCCGGTCAGATTCCGCTTTCCGGCGCCGCAGGCCATTACCTGACCGAGCGTGGTGAAGACCCTCAGGATCTCAATGTCTTCGCCTCCCGGCGCGGCAACTGGGAAGCGATGCTACGCGGCCTTTTCACGAACCCGACGCTCCGCAACCTTATCGATGAGGCCCTGCCTGCAGGCACGACCCGGCATGCACCTTCCGGCGATATTGTTCCGCTAATGGAAGCGGCAGCCCGATACGAACGCGATGACATTTCAACAGTGATCCTCGCTGGTGAACGGTACGGCACAGGCTCCTCCCGCGACTGGGCGGCGAAAGGCGTGGCGTTGCTGGGCGTGCGGGCGGTGCTTGCCTCAAGCTTCGAGCGTATCCACCGTTCGAACCTCATCGGCATGGGCATTCTGCCTATCCTCCTGCCGCCGGACCTCACCTCGCGCAGCCTTGCTGATGAGGCGCCACGGCACATCGGTATCGATGCGGCTCCCGAAACCCTGCGGCCGCGCGGCACGCTTTTCGTCACGGTTGAAGCCGGCAATGGTACGACTTTCAGCCTCGATTGCCGGCTGGCGATCGAAACGGAACTGGAAATCGCAACATTGCGGGCAGGCGGCATTCTTCCCTCCATCCTGACGCGGATTGCAGCGGACGAAGGGGCTGCGCAACGGCCCCAGGCCGAGAATTCCCACTAAAGCATTTGCGCTTTCGCTGAAGCGCAAATTCTAATTCGTTGTTTTACGCGTCTCCGGCAAAGCAGTTTCACGCTTTTGCTGGAAATGCTCTGGCAGGACCGACAAGATGCAGAACTCCCAATCCGTCTGGAACATCGTTGATGAAAAATCCCCGGCCTTCTTCGACCTCAGCGACCGCATCTGGGATATGCCGGAAACCAATTACGAGGAGTACCGCTCCTCTGCCGAGCACCTGCAACTCCTCAAGCAGGAGGGTTTCCGGGTAAGCCACGGCATCGCGGGCATTCCGACGGCGATCATGGGCGAAGCCGGCAACGGCGGGCCGGTCATCGCCATTCTCGGTGAATATGACGCATTGCCGGGGCTGAGCCAGCAGGCGGGTGTCGCCGAGGAGAAACCGCTCGTTTCCGGCGGCAATGGCCATGGCTGCGGTCACAATCTTCTCGGTTCCGGTGCCATGCTGGCGGCTGCAGCCGTGAAGGACTACCTTGCAGCCGAGGGAATTGAGGGACGTGTTCGCTATTATGGCTGCCCGGCCGAAGAAGGCGGCTCTTCCAAGGGCTTCATGGTGCGTGCGGGCGTGTTCGATGACGTCGATATCGCAATCTCTTGGCATCCTGCCGCGTTTACCGGCGTCAACAATCCAATCTCGCTTGCGTGCAGCGAAATGGTCTTCCATTTCACCGGCCGCGCCGCCCATGCCGCCGCCGTGCCGCACCTTGGCCGCAGCGCGCTCGATGCGGTGGAACTGATGAATGTCGGCGTCAACTATCTGCGCGAGCATATGCCCTCGACGGCCCGTATTCACTACGCGATCACCGATACCGGCGGCCATGCACCGAACGTGGTGCAGGCGAAAGCGGCGGTGCGTTATCTCGTTCGGTCGCGCACGCTGCCCGACCTTCTGGCGCTGGTGGCGCGCGTTCGCAAGGTGGCCGAAGGTGCGGCGCTGATGACGGAGACGTCGATGCGCCAGGAAATCCTGACCGGCGATGCCAATCTCGTCGGTAATGCACCGCTGGAACAGTGCATGCATGCGCAGCTCGAACGGCTTGGACCTGCGCACTTCGATGCGCAGGACCGCGACACCGCCCGCGCCTTTCAGGCGACGTTTACGCGGGAGGATATCCTGACCTCCTATGCCCGCTTCCACCTGCCGCCGAAGTTTGACGAGCCGCTCTCTGACGAGATCGTGCCGCTTTATGCCGGTGATGGCACATTGGTTGGATCCACCGATGTCGGCAGTGTCAGCTGGGTGGTTCCGACCGTGCAGTTGCGTGGCACGACCTATGCCATCGGCACACCCGGCCACTCGTGGCAACTCGTCGCGCAGGGCAAGCTGCCCACCGCCCACAAGGGCATGGCCCATGCGGCGAAGATCATGGCGTCGACGGCGATAGAGCTGATCGCCAACCCTGCGCTTGTCGCCGATGCCAAGGCTGACCATCGTGCCCGCCTTGCCGAAACACCCTTCATCAATCCGATCCCCGATGACGTGATGCCGCCAATCCCTGCACAACCCGAATCCTGGAGCCTTGCAGGTTGACGCGGACCATTCTGGCCTTCGGCGACAGTCTGACATGGGGCGTCGATCCCGGTCGTGGGCGGCATGCCCAGGAGGACCGTTGGCCGGCGGTGCTGGAAAGGCTGTTGCCTGATACGCGGGTTATCCCGGAGGGCTTGCCGGGCCGTACAACGGCTTTTGACGATGCAAACGGTGCGGCGGACCGCAACGGTGCGCGCATCCTGCCTGTTCTGCTCGGCAGCCACTATCCGCTCGATCTTGTGGTGATCCTGCTCGGAGCGAACGATCTGAAGCAGGATATTTGCGGCCATGCTGCTGGTGCGGCCGGAGGCATGGCGCGTCTTGTGGAGATCGTCAGGACCTTCCCCTATGACTATGGCTATACTGCCCCGCAAATCCTGCTCGTCAGCCCACCGCATTTCCGCATTCCGGACAATGGCGCATTGAGGGGCGGTCGGCTTGTCGAGGAATCCAAAAAGCTTGCTGATCATTATCGTGCCGTTGCAGATGAAAACGGCTGTGGTTTCTTCGATACGGCTGTTACCGCGCAGACCTGTTCGTTCGACGGCATTCATCTGGACGCGAAGAATACTCGCCAGATCGGCATCGGCGTCGCCGGATTTATCAGATTGACCTACTGTTAGCCACGCTCGTGTTGTCTCTAATACCGGGGTCGAACGAGCTCTTCAATTTGCGGTCTCAGCCACGTCGAAACTTGTTCTTTAGCCATTGGTGCATGGATGAGGCTCCGGCCAGCAGAGAACCGCCCTCTACTGGGACACCCCCAGTGAGCGAAGTGACGAGAGCTCCCGTTTCCTCTGCGAGAAGCTTGCCGGCGGCGTAATCGTAATGGCTGAGGCCATCCTCGAAATATCCATCGAGCCTGCCCGCCGCGACATAGGCGAGATCAAGCGCCGCCGACCCGAGCCGTCGCACGCCTGCTGTCTCGTTTGTGATGTCGTCCAAAGCAAGGAAGAAGGTGCTGCGCTCGATTGCCTTCAACTGTCCGCGGATCGGCATCGATAGGGAGACGATAGCCTCTTCCGGCCGTTTGTCCTCCAACGTAGCCAATTCTTTACCGTTCAGCCGGGCGCCCTCGCCTCGAACCGCGGTGAACATTTCGTCGCGTAATGGGTCAAGGACCACGCCCAGCAGTTCGCCTGCATCGTCGCACAGAGCGATGCTGACGGCGAAATAGGGGATGCCCCAGATGAAGTTGCTCGTTCCGTCGAGTGGATCCACCACCCAGCGGCGCTGCGCATCGCCCTTACGGACACCGGTTTCCTCACCAACGAAGCCATAGCTATCTCCTGCCTTTGCCAGGACGGCGGCAATCGCTTCCTCAGCGGCGAGATCAGCTCTGGATGCATAGTCTCCCAGCGCCTTTCGCTGAATACTCGTCTGCGGCAGAGCGCCAAAATGTGTCTTCAATTCAGCGCCGCCAGCAAGTGCGGCGGAAGATGCCAACCGCATCAGTTCGTCAAGCGACAGATCCGCCATAAGTCATGCTCCTGCGGGTAGAAAGGTTACGCTCTCGAAATCCACGCCCACGCGTGACCCGAGATCGAGCGCTTTTCGTGTTTCCACCGAAATAGTCGAACCATTCTCAAGCCGAAGGTTTTGGGTCCAGGCTTTCCCCATGAAGCGGCGGTCTTCCACCGTCGCATCGGCAAGAGCGTTGCCGCATTCGCGGATCACTACCTGTTCGGGACGCACCACGAGTGTGCCTTTGCCGCTGTGGCTCTTTCCAGTCATGGCAAACCTGGACCCATCCGCCATCACGAAGCCGGTCTCGTCAAAACTGCCTTCGAGAAAGTTGGCGCTGCCAACAAATTCCGCGACGAAGCTGTTTGCCGGTTTCGAATAGATGGTCTCCGGATCTGCGAGTTGTTGCACGATGCCATTCTGCATGACGGCGATCCGGTCCGACATCTCCAAGGCCTCCTCCTGATCATGCGTGACGTAGATCGCGGTCAGGCCGAGGCGCTTCTGCAGATTGCGCAATTCATGGCGAAGGGTCACGCGAAGGCGCGCATCGAGATTGGACATGGGCTCATCCATGAGAAGCAGCGGCGGGTTTATGACGAGCGCGCGCGCAAGCGCGATGCGCTGCTGCATGCCACCGCTCATTTCTGCAGGAAAGCGCTTTTCAACGCCATGAAGCTCGACTTGTGCCAATGCGGCCTGAACTCTTTGGGCAATTTCGCCTTTGGAAAATTTGCGCAACTTCAGCCCGTAAGCAACATTATCGAACACGGTCTGGTTCGGCCAAAGCGCATAGTTCTGGAAGACGAACCCGATATTCCTGTCCCAGGCGGGAAGCGTGGTCACGTTCTGTCCGTTGAACAGGATCTTCCCGCCATTGATCGGGTGAAAGCCTGCAATGGCGCGCAACAGCGTGGTCTTGCCGCAGCCGGATGGTCCGAGCAGCGTGAAGAATTCACCGGGCCTGATCGTGAAACTGATGTCTTTCAGAACCGCGTGATTGCCGAAGGTCTTGGAGACAGCGTCGATGACGACCTCGCAGCCCTGGGTTGGAGTCTTGGAAGATGAGGTTTCAACCACCGGATTTTCCTCGAATTTGGCCGTAACGGACAATGAAATAGAGCGGGATATAAATGATCAGCATCAGCAGGATGGTCTGCGCCGCGGAGACACCGAAATCGGCATCCACCAACGTGTTCTCGAAGATCACGGCCGTCATTGGCTTCCACGGCGGGCGATAGAGAACGATGGTGGAAGACAGCTCCGTGACGATGTGAAGAAAGGTCAGCGTCGCTCCTGTCACGGCGCCCGCAAGCACTAGTGGTGCGGTAATGGTGACGAACACCCTGAGTGGCCGCGCTCCAAGGCTGATCGCCGCCTCTTCGAGTGCGGGATGAACCCGCCGCAGCGCGGCCTCTGACGCCTTCACTGTGAAGGGCAGGTTGCGGATGAGATAAGCAAGGACGAGGATGAACCATGTGCCGGTCAGCTGCAGCGGCGCCTTGTTGAACATCATGATCAGGCCGATACCGAGCACCGTGCCGGGAATGACGTAAGGCATCATGACGGTCAGGCTGAGAACAGGGGCGATGACCCGGTAGCGCTTGCGGATAATCACATAGGCGATCCCCAGACCAATCGCGCTCGCGGCCAGCGTTCCGGCGATGCCGAGCGACAGGGTCACCCATGCCGGCCCCATGCCGGTACGCAACATGGTCGTGTAGTTTGCGAGCGTGAAGTTTGCTCTGGGCAGGCCGACACGCCATTCCATGAAGCTGGAGACCAGCACCGTCAGGTGGGGAGTGAATGCCATGAGGAGAGCAATCGTAACGGCGCCAAGCACCAATGCATGGCCAAGAGGCGAGAGCGGCTTGCGTTCCAATGCGCGCGATGAGACCACGGCGAAACCGCGGCGTGCCAGATAAATCTGCTGCGCCATCAAGAACAGGCTGGAAATAGTGATGAGGACCATCGATCCTGTTGCCGCAAGCGCCGGATTGCGGCCCGCCTCGCTGAGGAAAGAGGTGTAGATTAGAACCGGCAGGGCGTTGACATCGAGACCGATGATACGCGGCGTACCGAAATCCGACAGAGCCGCCATCGTTGCAAGATAGAGACCGGTGATGATGCCGGGAAGTGCAAGCGGAATTTCCACCGACATTCGAACGCGAGGCGGCTTGGCGCCAAGGCTTTCCGCCGCCTCGATATGGCCGGCATCCAGACTTTGAAACGAGCTGTGACTGAGCAGAAAGATGATCGGGAAGACCAGCCAGGTGATGACCCAGATGACGCCATGCAGGCCGACAATCGAGACATCAAGGCCGAGATAGTTGGTCACAACGCCATTGCGTCCAAGAAGCAGCCGCCAGGCATACGCACCGAGAAATGGCGGCGACACAGAGGCCATGGTGACGAGGAAGACGATAGCCGTGCTTCCCGCGACCCTGTAACGCGCAATAAGATAAGCGAGCGAAACACCGATTAAGGCGGCAAGCCCGGTGGACGTCAGCGCAATCAGCAGGCTGTTTATTGTGGCGGAGAGGGTTTCCGAGCGCGTGAAGAAATCGATGTAGTGGACTGGAGAGAGCGACAACGCCTTGTTTTCGAAGGTGATGTAGGCATTGGCGGCGTGAGACAGCAAGACGGAGTTGGCAGACTGCGCCTTGATGTCCAAAGGTGCGGGAGCGGTGGTGGCGAAGAGCCCGCGCGGCGCTTGCTGCGAGAGCGTGAACCGAGCGGAGCCCAGATCGAGTTCAAGCAGCCCGACCTCGTCCTTGCCAACCGAAATCGGCTCTTGCGAAGAGAGGCGCAGCGTTAGGTCATCCTGGACCTCGACAGCCAGACTCTCCGTCGAATTCAGCGATATGGCGAGGCCGTCAGAGCGCTTCGCCACGTCGTAGCGGCTGGTCATTTCCGGGACGGATTGTAGTCCATATCTATTGTGCAAAAGGGTGAAACGACCGCCCTCCTCGAGGAGGGAGGCGGCCATCAGACGAATTTGCGGGACGATAATCGTCAGGCCGCAGACCACGAGCGCGACGATGGAAAAGATAAGCCAATTGTCGCGCAGCACCTTCATTTCCCGCGAAGCTCCTGGAAGCGAGCGACGACGACGGGGCGCGGATCAACCGCGGAGACAATGGTCAGAGAGGACATGTCGGGCAGGATGGCTGGTGGTGTTACATCCTTGCGTGCCGAACGGCGAACAGTGGCGTCGCGAACGATTTCATGCGCAGTCTTGCTGCCGAGGAAATCGATGAAGCTCTTTGCATCGTCGATGTGCTGCGCACCCTTGACGATGGCCTGGGCATCGATCTGACCGGTAACGGCGTCGGTCGGATAGACGATATCGATCGACAGACCCTGGGCCTTCCACTTGGCGCCGAGATCCTCGTTGATCCAGCCAACGGCCGCTTCCCCGTCGCGCACCGCGTTAAAAGCGTCATCGGAGCCGGGTGCGATGCGCGTACCCTTGACCATTTGACCGACGAAATCCCAACCGAAATTGCCGGCAAGGGCAGAAAGGATGACGTAGCCTGTACCGGATTTCGCCGGGTCTGGAATAATCAGGCCACCGTCCTTTGCGAAGTCATGCGAGACGAGATCCTTCTGTGTCTTGGGTATCGAGCCTGCCTCTACACGTTTGGTGCTGACGATCAACGGCTGCAGCAGCACCGTGAACGGATGCCAGATGTGATTGGGATCGGTCGTCACCATGTCGGTGTCGGACTTGCTCTCGTAAGCCTGGAAGAGCGTGGCATTTTCTTCGAAGGTCTGCGTCGGTCCGCCCCACATGACGTCTGCCGAGGAATTGCCGCCTTCGGCGCGAAGGCGCTCGATGAGTTCGCCCGTTCCGCCGCGCACGACGGTCACCCTCACATCCGGATTTGCCTTGGCGAATGCATCGAGGATGGGAGCCGATGTTGCCTCCCCATGAGCGGTGTAGACGACCAGTTCCCCGGCATTCGCAACACTGATGATTGATGCCGACGCCAACGCGCCCGCCATGATCCGCCGCAAGGTCCATTTCAGCATGACTATGTTCCCTTTTTGAAGTCTGAGAAGAAGGCGCCTCAATTAATTCCATTAACCGGATTAAAAATCAAGCCGCCTTTTCCGCTGATTTAGGGAGTTTTCGTAACAGCATTATGACTACAACTTGGGTCTTCGCATATTCTGAACTGCTTGACGTGTACAAAACACCCTGATAAATTCCACTTAATAGATTAAATAGGAACCAGACCCCCATGAGCCTGATGGGCAGCAACCACACATATTCGGGCCGTTACAATCGTCGCCTCGTTTTCGACCTTATCCGGTCTGGCGATGGCATCAGCCGGCGCGACCTTGTTGATGTGACGGGTTTGAAACCGCAGACAATGTCCAATATCTGCAAGGACCTGATCGACCGCTCGCTGGTGGTGGAAACAATCCAACAGGAGGGTGCGCGCGGCGCACCGCAAAAGAAGTTGCGGGTTCGCGCCGAAGCGGGTTGCTGCCTGGGCATTCATGTGGATCGCGATGGGCTTCTGGGTATCGTCTGCGATCTGGCGGGACAGGAACTGGGGCGCGAAACCGCATCGGCATCGCTCGAAGATCCATCCGATACGATCCGCGCCATCGCCGACATGACGCAGCGGCTGCGCTCTGTTGCGGTGGATCGTGCCGCCTGGGGCATCGGTATTGCGATGCCGACACTGCAGGAGGCGGAATTTGAACATCCTGTCGGTCCGCCGGGCTGGAATGCGTGGAGCCGCATACCGGTGGCGGAAGCCATCGAAGATGCATGCAATCTCCCCACCATCATCGAGAATGACGCGACCGCCGCAGCGGTTGCCGAACTGAGGGCTGGCAGTGCGGCAGGACTGACCCATTACGTCCATATTTTTGTCGGGCATGGACTTGGCGCCGGCATCATCAATGACAGCATGCCGCTTCAGGGATTTTGGAATAATGCTGGAGAAATCGGTCTCCTGACATGGCCCGCGGAACTCGCCAATCCAGATGCGGTGGGGCAGACCCCTTTTTCCATCGACGAGCTTGCAGCGATGCTGTCGTGCGAAAGCAGGGAGATTGCGCGGCCTGGCGCGTTAGAGAAACTTTACACTCAACGCGACAGTGTTCTCATGCGGTGGCTCGATCTCAATTCAAAGCGTCTGCGGTTGCTGGTTTCGCTGCTTGAAAACATCATGGACCCGCAGACTATCGTGGTCGGAGGGCATTTTCCGGCAGTCCTCACCAATTCCCTGATCGACCGGGCCTACCCGCTTTTGCCGTCCGTCAGCGCCCGCAGCCACCGGGATATTCCCCGGCTGCGTGCCGGCGCCCTGGGACTGGAGGCCGCCGCCATCGGCGCGGCCATGCTGCCCGTGATTGCCCATGGCAGCCCGGACTTCAGGCGTCTCTCATCCATGCGCGGACGCAGCCAGACTATCGATTTCGAAAGACGCTTTGATCGGGTCGCAGGCGCGCCAACGGATGACGACACGTCTTCCTGATTTGTATAACTCTCGCCGACAGGACTAAAACATGAAAATCGCAGTCGCCGGGCTTGGCTTTCGGCTTGCCAATGTCATTGCCTCCTTCCGCAAGGCCTGCCCCGAATTGGAAATCGTCGGCCTGATGGATCCCCAGCCTGCGGGACTGCCGGCCATTCTGTCTTCCGGTCTGCAGGAGCCGCGACGTTTCGAGACCATGGAGGCGATGTTGACGCAGACGCAGCCGGATCTCCTCATGGTCGGCTCGCCCAATCTTTTCCATCTGGATCATATCACCGCCGGATTGCGCGCCGGCGTACGGGTTTTCACGGAAAAGCCAGTGGTGATAGATGAAGACCAGACGATGAGGATGGCAAGGCTGCTCGCTGAATATGGCAGTGACAGCGTTATGGTGGGCCTCGTACTGCGTTATTCTGACCTATACCGGGATCTGCTTGCGGCACAGGCTGAAGGTCACATCGGATCGATCACGTCGATTGAGGCATCCGAGCATATCGCACCTTATCACGGCGCCTTTTTCATGCGCGATTGGCGGCGTCATACGCGCTACGCAGGCCCCTTCATCCTGGAAAAATGCTGCCACGATATCGATCTCTATGGCAGCGTTGTGGGGCAGCGGGCGATGGCCGTCGCCAGCTTTGGAGGCCGAAAGTCCTTCGTTGCGGAAAACAGTCCGGATCGGCTCTCCGCGTTTCAGCAGCAGGAGTTCTATAAAAAGCCCAGCGGTTGGCTCGAGAGCGCCGCCGTCTTCGAGAGCGATGGTGATATTATCGACTATCAGACGGCGATCGTCGAATATCAGAGCGGGGCGACGATGTCGTTTCATACCAACCTCAACGTACCCGATCAGTTTCGCCGCTTCTGCGTTATCGGCAGCAAGGGAATGGCCGAGGGTGATTTCATCCGCAATCGCTTCGAGGTTCATTCCGCCGTAACGGGTGAAAAGCTTGTTGAGCGGCGTTACGAAGGGCATGAAAGCGATCACTATGGCGCCGATGATCAGATGGCCTCGGATATCTACAGGCATCTGACAGAGGCTGCATCGCTGCCCGTCAATATCGTCGCGGCTTTGGAGGCGGGGCTCGTGGCAATCAAGATCGATGAGGCGCGCCGTGCACGACGGACCATCGAGCTTGCCGAAACCTGGCAGCGCTTCGACGACGCGCTCCATACCTCACATGCTGCTGCTTGAGGGGCGCGATTATGACCATGCCAGCCCTTTCATCGTCCGTCATCATCCGCAACGCCCAACCGTCCGATGAGGCGGCGATCCTCGACATCGGCCTGCGCACCGCCGATCGGGGTCAGGACGGATCGCATTGCTATAGCGACCCGAGACTTCCAGGTTTGGTGTGGGCCCTGCCCTATGTTCGCTTCTGTGCGGAAAATGCCTTCGTGCTGACGAAGGACGGAGCCGTCATGGGCTACTGCGTCGCGGCAGCCGATACGACTACCTATGAAGACTGGCTTGAGGCCGAATGGTGGCCGCACGTGCAGGAAGAGCTTTTAGATTTCTCACCACGAACGGCAGAGGATGAGAATATTCTTTCCTACATTCAAAGCGCGCCACGGACACCTTCTCAGGTGAAGGACCTCTATCCCGCTCATCTGCATATCAACCTTCTGCCCGAAGTTCAAAATGGCGGTCATGGATCGACGCTACTGCGACATCAACTGGATGCATTGCATAAGTCAGGCGTGGGAGGCGTCCATCTGGGCGTGAACCAGCACAACGAGAAGGTCATCGGCTTTTACGCTAAATTCGGCTTCGTGGAGTTGGATCGAACACCATCGATCCTGATGGGCAAGCGGCTAGTTAGATGAACCATTTAAGGCGCGTCGGGATTCTCCAGATCCCGTCTTAACGCTAGAACGACCTTATTTTCACAATTGTAGTCCTAAGACCGCCTAACGCTTTCGTGTAACAAATTTTAGGAGGCGAAACTGGCCTCTAATAGCCCGCTACCTTATCGCATATTGGCTTTCTCTTGATGCAAATCGAACCTGCGACCCGCCATTAGTCGCGGAGGCTCTGAATGTTTACGAAAGTCGATTCACTCTCGCCAGATTTCCATTTTCCAACGCGAGGTCGACCGCTTGATGGACATGCGGCGAAACAGCCATCATAGTGTCAAAAAAGAGCGGCGCTCCGAACTGGTCTGCCAAACGGCATTATCGGCAAAACCCGGCGAAGCATCTGCGCCGATCTGAACCGCGTGGGAGGGTAAGTCGCGCAGTACGATCTGCGGGCAGATGAACAGCCTGAAACAAAAGTGGCGATATAACAGAAGAGATTGTCAAACGTCCTATCGTCACTTGTGGACGGGCCTACGGGCGAAGCAAGAGTTCGCAAAATCATCCGCGCTTGAGCCATTACGGGTTCGATATGCCTGCTGGCTCGGTTGGATGCCCTTCTCACATCAACGGATTGTGCGGTTCTGGAGGATAAGGCTAATGGAATTGAGATTTCTCAGTGAGGCTTTTCTCGCTTTCATCCTTTCCGCCGCAATCGTCTCCGCCCAGCAGGCGTCAGACACGGTGGCACCCGAGAAAGCCACGGTGGTCGCAACTGCCAAACGTGTCGAGTCAAGGAGATTTATGGTCGCGGCAGCCAATCCGCTGGCGGCTCTGGCGGGACGCGACGTGATTGCTAAGGGCGGCAACGCCATAGATGCGATGGTGGTAGTGCAGACCGTGCTCGGCCTCGTTGAACCACAGAGTTCTGGTCTCGGCGGCGGCGCCTTCCTCGTCTATTACGACGCAAAAACCGGCAAGCTGACGACGTTGGACGGCCGGGAGACAGCGCCGATGGAAGCGACGCCAAAGCTCTTCCTGGATAACAACGGTCAGCCGCTAAAATTCATGGACGCAGTGGTCGGCGGTCGCTCTGTTGGCACGCCAGGAACGGTGCGACTTCTGGAGGAGGCCCACAAACGCTATGGAAAGGCGGAATGGGCAAGCCTGCTGAAGCCGGCGGAAACGCTGGCGAGCGAGGGCTTCAAAGTGTCGCCGCGTCTTGCCTCCCTGATAGCGTCGGAGGGAGAACGGTTGAAGAAATATGCGGAACCCCGCTCCTATTTCTTTGACACGTCCGGGGTCGCCCTCGGGAACGGTGCCTTGTTGAAGAACCCCGCTTACGCTGAGACGCTTTCTGCGCTTGCAAAAGGCGGTGCCGATGCCTTTTACAAGGGGCCAATTGCCGAGGCGATCGTCAAGACTGTGCGCGAGGCGGCCGACAATCCCGGCGTGCTGTCGCTGGCCGATCTTTCCAATTATCGCGTCATCGAACGTGAACCACTCTGCTTTATCTATCGTGGTCTTGACGTTTGCGGCATGGGAGCGCCATCGTCGGGTGGCATCGCCGTTGGCCAGATTCTCGGCATCGCGGAGAATTTCGATCTCAAAACCCCGGGGCCAGAAAATGTTGCCAATTGGCGCATTATCGGCGATGCACAGCGTCTCGCCTTCGCCGACCGCGAGCGTTACGTCGCCGATGCCGATTTCATGCCGCTACCGATCAAGGGTCTGTTGGACAAGTCCTATCTGGGAGAGAGGGCAAAGCTGCTCGACGGCGACAAGGCGTTGGCAAACGACACCGTCAAGGCCGGCGAGCCGGAATGGGACCACGCGCTACTTTTCGGCCGGGATGCCGCACTCGAGTTGCCTTCTACAAGTCATTTTGTCATCGTTGACACGGAAGGCAGCGTGGTCTCGATGACGACAACGATCGAAAATGGCTTTGGCTCGCGTCTCATGACGAACGGATTTCTGCTCAATAACGAGTTGACGGACTTTTCCTTCAAGACCCATGACGGCGGCCTGCCGATAGCCAACCGCGTCGAGCCCAGCAAACGGCCGCGCTCCTCCATGGCGCCAACGATCGTGATGAAGGACGGCAAGCCGCTGCTCGCCATTGGTTCGCCTGGTGGCAGCCAGATCATTGGCTATGTGGCGCAGGCGCTGATCGCTTATATCGATTGGGGAATGCCCGTGGAGACAATCGTCGCCCAGCCGCATCTCATCAACCGGTTCGGTACCTACGACGTTGAGGCCAACACCAGCGCTGAAAATCTGGTAGAGGGGCTGAAAGCGCTGGGCTACGAGGTTAAACCGGGTGAGATGAACTCCGGTTTGCACGCTATCGAGATGACCACCCAAGGTTTGGCTGGCAGCGCCGACCCACGACGCGAGGGAATGGTTATTGGGGAGTGAGACGCTCCATCTCTTGCTGGGCTAGGATCGATGGTCGAAATGAGTAGGTGGTGCGATGCGGAAACCATGCTTACCATTCTCTGTTTCTGGGCTATCTGCCAAGACATGACCTATATCTTGCAGTCTGCCCATTGACCGAAGGTCGAATGCAAACCCCAGCCTGGATTTTCACCGGCCAGCATGCGGGCATAGGGCTCACTTTCCATCGCGAGAGCGCAGTGTTCCGCAATGCTATTGAAACCTGTTTTAGAGGCTTCAGCCGGAACGGCATTTCCAATCTAGCCTGCATGCCCTTCGATCCCGAGCGGGCAAGCAACCTCGACCAGACGCTCTATACACAGCCAGCGCTCCTGCGCTGGCAATATGCCCTTGCTGAGATACTGCGGAGCTGGCATCTTGCGCCCGATTTCGTCTTCGGCAACTCGGTCGCCGAATTCGTCGCCACCGTCATCCTGCATTTGAAAGCGCGGGGGCTTGCGGCGTTCATCTTCATCGCGCAGTTTCCAGAAACCGGGACCGGCAGGGTGAGCAAGAAAGACCTGCGCGAACGGGTGAAGCAATCTCACCTTCACGCTGACCTCGACAACGGAGACCAACTCATGCCTTCAGCGAAAGACCTCGGCATCCGGGCCGAAACGCCCACCGATTGCCAAAACCTCGGCGACATCCGCCAGGCGATCGACACGATCGACCGTACGCTTGTCGACCTGCTAGGCCTGCGCATGGGCTATGTCCTGGAGGCGGCCCGTTTCAAGCCAGACGTCGCAAGCATACCCGCGCCCGAGCGAGTCGCTGCCATGCTACCGGAACGGTGCCGCTGGGCGGAGGAAAATAAACTGGACCCGAATTTCGTCGTACCACTGTTCAGTCAGATAATTCAATGGTTTATCCAGCAGCAGATTCGCCATTGGGAACAAAAGAACGCGCCCCGGAACAAGGCGGAGTAGGACATGGCGGACGCACATTTCCCCGCAGTGTGCGCGAAGCGGCCGATGAAATCGCGCGTTTCATCGGCACGCGGCCAATCGTTCCATTTTTGCTGCAAGCAGTGACGTCGAAGTTGTTTGGTTTTTCGGTAAAATGCGACGCCCTTTGATCCAACGGGCTGTCTCCGCTTCGTCAACACCTCCTGCGAAGGTGTCAGCTGATACTGTTATGTGAGCGAATCCATTTGTTGCCGGGCGATGTCGAGCTTGTTTCGAAACCTCTTGCCGGTACTTGTTAGCGCCGTCTGTATTTTAAGAGGGTGGCGTTTCCAAAAGATGTCGTCATAGTCGATATAACCGGCGACACATATGTGTTTGGTATTGCGATGAAGTGCGCCAAGGTCATCTATCCCGCTTGAAACGACGTCAGGCCAATCCGGCGAAATCTGGAGCCCCCATATTTTTATCCGTGCAAAAGGTGATTACACCTATTGCAAGGGAGCGCTTGAAACCTCCACTCGAAAGTCCTTAATCTGGAGACTTGGATCAACAGAAGTTTGATCTGCTCTTGGGGTGAATCTGGGAACAAGGCTTACAACGACGTTGCTGGTCAATTCCCCGCGCAACCGTGCTTGGTTCGTTGCAGCGAACCTGAACGTCGAACCTGCCCCGCCATGATGATCGCCATGATCAACAGTCAGGTTGAAGAGGGCGATGGAACCGACCTTGTAGTCGCCGGCACCAGCCTGTTGGCCTTCCGGCAGGTTCACAAAAACGTCGAACCCGGTAAGGCCATTCGCTGGCGAATCCAGACGGACGCCTTCGAGAACGATAATGACCGATGTGGCCTCGCGCAGCGGTACAGAGCTGAACACGCTGTTCAAACGCGGATCACTGTCGCTGGGCAATGCAAACGCAAGGCTTACTCCCGACGTCGGTACGGTCACCGAGGTTGCTGCATTCAGGGCAAGAATGCTTCTGCCAAACGGGCGGGCATTCGCTGAGATTGTGCGGGAAACCGGTGGGCGCTTTGTCACCTGCGCAACTTTCTGGGAAAACGGAGCCTCCAAGCTTTCATAGACTTGGCCGAGTGGCGAGGTGGAATTCATGTCCAGGGTGCTCGCGACTGGCTTGTAATCCGCGTCCTGATCGATCGGGAACGCGAACTTGCCAGCGGCAAACGATGCAGCCTGATCCGGCGCTTTGCGTTTGAGAGAAATCCAGGCCGTGAAGAGTCGATCGATATTGCAGTGATGTAGCCAGAATATCGGATCCCGGGCTGCGGTCGGCACGCGCCCCATATCCGATATGGCGCCGCCCGCCACGCCGATATGTATGTCACCGTGCTCACTTCCTTCTAAGCCTGTCTGGAAGCCGAAGAAAGAGGTGTCGTCGAGCGCTCCTGACGATGACGAAAACCAGACATCATCCCCGGCTTGGACAGCTGGATCCCTATTCCTGTTGTAGAGGGAATTCTTTTCCTTCTTCCCTGCGTCTAAAAATTCTTCCCGGAAGATCGCGGGAAGGGACGGATTTTTATACCAGTCCCAATAGGGAAGCCGGAGTGTCGGGACGCCGGAAAGTTTTTGCAAATTCCTCTCTATCGCCGCCAGGTAAGCGCGGTGCCAGATGAAAAAGAGACTTTCGTCTTTATGGCACTGAGACCAGTAGGCCTTAATCGTTGCAGGCAATTTTCCGGCATCGGGATCGTTAGACGGGATCCCATGAATGGCTGCATAATTAAACCATCCAACTTTCTGATCTTTTGGACGGTCGTAAAGCTTCTGAAAAGCAAGTCGCAGCGACGCTACCTTCTGAGGGTCTTTGGAAAACGTCTCGATATCCTCCCTCGCGCCTGATCCCGCTGCACGGGCAATGTCGAAGCGATTGATGCCCATCAGGATCGCCGCCGTGGTCGCTCCTGCTACAAAACTGCGTCGATGCATGAGTTCCCCTCCATATCTTAAGCGAGTACTTTCCGCCAAATTCAACCCATAGTAAAGTAACCGTCAGCGATTTGTTTTTTCGTGCTGGGCGCAAAAAGAACTGAGGGCGGCTTCGATCTGTCAAGATGGGCGGTGGAAGTTGAGGGGCCGCGCTAAACTCGTATCGGCGCCACATTTTCGGGCGCAGAGATCGGTATTTAGGCAAGAACAGGGGCGTAAATCTTCTGCGCCGGGCAGACCAAGCTTCGCCAGTTGTTTGAAACGACTACCGCGGTACCGCCGTCGTCCAGTTCTGGAAGCCAAGGAGAAATAGCCACTGAGGAAAACGGGTAACCTCCGCGACCATTTCCGCCTTCTCAGCCAATTTCGGTCACTTGGATTTACAACTCCGCCTTATCGTAAGCTCGCCGGCGCGCTGTGATGGTGTCCAGATTGTCGTGGACCCAGAAGTTAAATCCCTCAAGGGCACGCAAAGCTCCGTGGCCGATCTCTGTCAACTCGTATTCGACACGCGGCGGCACTTCGGGGAAATAGTGACGCATAACAAATCCTTCGCGCTCGAGATTACGCAGCGTGAGCGTCAGCATGCGCTGGGTGATCTCACCGACCTCTTTTCTCAATGTCGAAAAGCGGAGCCGATGATCTTCCGCGAGAGAAAGACGCCAAAGAACCGGCACAGTCCATTTGTCGCTCAGCAGGCTGCATACTCCGTTTGACGGGATGGTTCTGAAGTGTCTGTCGTTTTCTGATCCGCGCGATGGGCCGGCATTGATCTGCTTTTCCAAGGGTATCATCCTTGTGCCTGATGCTGAAAAATGTGCCGTCTTCCGGCAGCACTACATTCGTATATATAGACGGTCCTAGTTTAACGCGAGGGCTTCAAGTGACCAATAGCAAGCATCCCATTCTGGTTTTCGGCGCTACCGGAAGGCAGGGAGGATCTGTCGCCAAAGCCTTGCTGAAGGCAGGATGGCCTGTTCGCGCACTCGTGCTGGATTCCACCAAAGCTGCATCGCTACAGTTACGGGATGCAGGCGTGGAGCTTATCCAGGGTTCATTTGAAGAGACCAAAGTAATCCGCACAGCGATGAAAGACGCTTTCGGTGTCTTTAGCGTACTGCCAGCCAACCTGGCTGCCGAAGACGAAGTCCATCATGGTATATCGATTGCGGATATCGCTGCCGAAACCGGCATCAACCATTTTGTTTATTCTTCGGGCGCCAGCGTGGGGAATGAACTGACAGGCGTTCCGCGTTTCG
Organism: Agrobacterium sp. GW821-FHT14E08; assembly: GCF_058803865.1. Classification (NCBI taxonomy): domain Bacteria; kingdom Pseudomonadati; phylum Pseudomonadota; class Alphaproteobacteria; order Hyphomicrobiales; family Rhizobiaceae; genus Agrobacterium; species Agrobacterium sp. GW821-FHT14E08. The sequence goes on from NZ_JBXAPJ010000008.1 coordinate 118,431, forward strand.
ACGCCAAGCCTCGTATCGAAGCCCATATTCGACAGCTCGACATGACGACGACCATCATCCGGCCGATGATTTTCATGGAAATGCTGGTGCGACCTGGCTTCGGTCTGGAGGAGGGCCGGCTGGTGTCCCTGATCCGACCCGACCATTCCATTCAGCTCACCGCCGTGGAAGACATCGGCAGGTTTGTCGCTGCCGTGCTTGCCGACAAATCACGCTTCGGCGGCGCAACACTTAAAATCGCCAGTGATCGACTGACCGGCCCCGAGCTTGCGGCTGCCTTCAGCGCAGCAGCCGGTCGCTCGATAGCCTATGAACGGTTTCCGGACGATGTTTTGGCTGCAAACGCTGATCTCGCGCATATGGCAGAGAGCCTGGTAGACGGGCCGCTCGCCGAGCTTGTCGATCTGAAAGTCATGCGCGAAATTAACCCCGACCTTCTCACTTTCAGGTCCTGGCTCGCTGGCAATGGGCGCAAGCTGCTCGATGCAGCCTTGCAACCGTCGGTCTAGGGACATACGCCAGCCTCAATAATGACAAGCGAACCACAATGCAACCTAGCAGACGCTTGCAGTTCATCAGTCGCGCGCCAGGGCCTCGATCGGGTCCAACTTTGCCGCATTGCGGGCCGGAAGGAAGCCGAAGACGATTCCGATCAGGGTTGAGCAGGCGAAGGCCACCATGATGGAGCCCGAAGAGAAGATCATTTTGAAGTCGGGGCTCAGCAAATTGAAAAGAGCGCTGATCCCGAGGGCGAGCATCACTCCCATGAAGCCGCCGACAAGGCAGACCATGACGGCCTCGATCAGGAACTGGGAAAGGATGTCGCTGCGGCGCGCGCCGACGGCCACACGAACGCCGATCTCCTTGGTGCGTTCGGTCACGGATACCAGCATGATATTCATCACGCCGATGCCACCGACAATCAGCGAGATCACGGCGACTGACGAAATCAGCAGCGTCAGGGTCTGCGTGGTGGTCTCGATAGTCTCGCGAATGGTCGCCGAGTTGGTGAGGAAGAAGTCTTTCGCGCCATGCCGACGCTCGAGAAGGCGCGAAACTGCGGCCTCGACATTGCCCGGATCGACATCGTCTCTGATACGGACCGTTATGCCGTCGACGTTCGGACGACCCAGCATGCGGCCCATGACGGTTGTGTAGGGCGCATAAACCGTCAACGTATCAACCGCCGGGCCGAAGGAGTTTTCCCGTTTCGTCACACCCACAACCCTCGCCGGCATTGTGCCCAGAAGGATGACCTGCCCCACCGGGTTAACCCGGTCTGGAAACAGGTCTCGCGCGGCGTTTGCGTCGATCACCACATTCTGGCTGTAGGCGGTAACGTCCTGGGCGTCGAACAGTTGTCCATGCGCCAGCTCAAGACCCCGTACACGAAAGAAGTCGGCGCCAACTCCGGTGACTGACGCATTTACGGCCACGGCGGCGCGCTTGACAGTTACGCTCGTCGTGACGGTTGGTGTCACGCTGTCGACATAGGGCTGGTTCACCAGCGCTTCTGCATCGGCGGGAACCAGCGTCCGTATCTTGCCCGCTTCCAGATCGCCGAAGCCTTTCCCGGCCCGCACCTCGATCGTGTTGGTGCCGAGCGAACTGATACTGCTCAGGATTTGTTGCTGCGAGCCGGCTCCTAGTGCCGAGATAGCCGCCACCGAGGCGATACCGATGATGATGCCGAGCATGGTCAGAAGCGAGCGCATCTTGTGCGCCCATATTGCCGCGCCTGCCATACGAAAGGCTTCGGTCATCCGGTCAATTGCGCCACGCCAGCCAGCGCCCGGCGCGTGCTCGCGGATGGGGCGGGCCGTCGCGGCGGATTTGGATATATTGCGCTCGTCGGAAATGATAACGCCGTCGCTGATCTCGACAACCCGATCCGCGTGTTCCGCGATCTTCTTGTCGTGAGTGACGAGGATGATGGTGTGCCCTTCGGCGTGAAGCTCGCGCAGGATCTTCATGACTTCGGCGCCGCTGTGCGTATCCAGCGCTCCGGTCGGTTCATCGGCCAGAATTATCTCGCCGCCATTCATCAGGGCGCGGGCAATCGACACCCGCTGCTGCTGGCCGCCCGAAAGCTTGCCTGGGATATTGCCCGTCCGCTCGGCGAGGCCCAGCCGGGTCAACAAGGAGATCGCTCGCTTGTGCCGGTCGGATCGGCTGCGTCCGGCATAAATGGCCGGCACCTCGACGTTGCTGGCCGCGCTGAGATCGCCAAGCAGATGATAGCGCTGGAAGATGAAACCAAAACGCTCACGGCGTAGCGCCGCCAGTTCGTCAACGGACATCTTCGAGGTCTCGCGTCCTTCGATCCAGTAGCTGCCGTCCGTCGGACGATCGAGGCAGCCAAGGATGTTCATCAGCGTCGACTTGCCGGAGCCAGAAGCACCGATGATGGCCATCATCTCGCCGGCCTCGATGTCGAGGTCGACGTCTTTCAGCACTCGCACCATCTCGTCGCCTGCGGGGAAAGCGCGGGATACCCCACGTACGCGGATCAGTGGTTCCGTCATAGCGCGCCCTACCGTTTCGCCGCGGCCAGTTGAGCCTGGCCATCCGTGCGTTCGTCCGTGGATGCACCCAGAACGATGGTCTCGCCTGCCTGAAGACCGCTAAGGATCTGGATGTCCGCGCCGTTATCGATGCCGACCTGGACCTGCCGGATCTGGACCTCGCCCATCGCGTCCAGTATGCGCACACGCGCCGTATCGCCGGCCCGGGGCGCCCCTTCCACCGCACTGAGCGGAACCAGCACGGCGCCGCTGACGCGGCTCAAGACGATGGACACCTGCGCCGTCATGGAGGGCCGCAGGACCCCGTCCGCATTCGCCACGTCGATCAGCCCGGTGTAATAGACCGCACCGTTGGTTGAGCCAATCCGGCTCGCCGCGGCGTTGCTCTCGTTGGCGATGGAGGCCGGGGCCGGTTCCACCTGTCGCAACTCCCCATCGAAACGACGCTTCGGATCGCCAAGAATGCTGAACCAGACCGGCAGGCCCCGCCGCACACGCACGACGTCAGCCTCGGAGATATCCGCGCGCACCGTCATTGTGTCCAATCGTGCGATCATGACGATGGTCGGCGCGGTCTGCAGGGCATTCACGGTTTGGCCCTCGTCGGTGACGATCGCGACCACCGTGCCGGCGATTGGGGCAGTGATGCGGGTATAGTCCAGTTCTATACCCGCAGACTCCAGCGCGACCTGCGCTTGGGCGACCTGAGCGTCCAGCGACTGAACCTCAGCCCGCGCGGTGTCTCGCATCGCAACCGCAGCGTCATACTGGGCGCGCGGCGTGGAACCACCTGCCAGCAGGTCACGCTCGCGCTCGAAATCCTTCTCGGCTTTCGCCAGACCGGCGCTGCGCGCGGCGTGAACGGCGCGGATGTTGGCCAAAGCGGCCTCGCGGTCCCGCAAGGTGTTGCGCCGGGTCTGGGAATCGATCTCGGCCACCAATTGGCCAGCCTCGACGATGTCACCGATCTTGACAGCCAGATGCTCAATGCGACCCGAGGCCTGAGCGCCGACACGCACCAGCTCGAGCGGTTCGAGAACCCCGGTCGCCAGCACCACCTCTTCAATGTCACCCGTTCGCGCCTGCGCTGTCACCAGTTCAAGCTTTGCCGGCGGACGCAGAAACAGCAGCCAGACGCCCAGCAGACCGACAAGGGTTGCCGCCCCCAGGATCAAACGCTTGCGGGTAATGTGTCGTGTCATTTAGTCGTGGCCCATGCTATTGAAATTTGCGGGCTTTCTCTGTCACGAGAGTTACCTGAAAATTACGGAGAGCCGTCGTCGCGCCTATCCGTTTGGCACGCGCTGGAAGATCAACCGATCAGCAAAGAGTGCTTGCAATGTGGATGGCGTGCCAAAGATTGTGCGCCAGACATCAAGCGATCGCGGCCGTGCTCAGCCAACGTCGACGAACGAAGATGCCTTGACCAGTTGGCGCAGACGACGGGCCCTACCGCTGCTGGAAAACGCGCTTCTCGCGCCAGCGTACGGCAAATGTGCTGCCCTTGCCTGGAGCGGACGAAAGCTCAACGTAGCCGCCGTGACGGGTGACGATCTCGTTGACCATGCTGAGCCCCAGGCCCGCACCTGAGCCGTGAGGGCTGATCCGGTAGAACGGCTCGAATATGCGCGATTGCTTATCGCCGGCAATTCCGCAGCCCTGATCGGCGACAGCCACGCTGCCGTCAGCCTCAATACTGACCGATATCTGTCCTTTGCCGCCTCCGTACTGGACTGCATTACGCACCAGATTGACGAATGCACGCTCCAGAGCTTCGGCATCGCCGGGAACGAACAGGTTTTCCGCATCGCTATCGAACGAAATATCGTAACCTTCGGCGATCGCCAGGGGAGCAAGGTCGGCAACCACCTTCGACACAACGCTGTTGAGATCGACGGGTGCATTCTGCTGGGGCTTCTGCCGGTACTTCTCGGTGTCGAGAAGCTGGTTCGCGATCGCTGTAAGTCGCTTGATGGCCGTCTGCAGGTGTGTCTTGTCCGCACCTGGTGAAAGCGTATCGATTCTTACCTGCAGGACAGCAATCGGCGTTCGAAGTTCATGGGCCGCGTTGACAAAGAAGCGCTCCGTCGCCTCGAAGCCGCTGTCGAGACGACGCAGTGCCCTGTTGATGTCGCGCACCAGACGAAGCACCTCAGTGGGCAAGCCCCGCTCTTCCACCAGGGCGCCACGTGTGTCGAGATCGATCCTGTCGAGACGCCTGGTCAGATCGCTGAAGGACCGCAAAGCCAAGCGTGTGACAAACGGGACGCCAATCAGGGAAATGGCGACGAGGATCAGCGCCGGCACGCCGATGGCAAGGTTCCCCAGCAGCACGGTCACACCATATTGGGACATCGAAACGCCGCCGGCAAAAATCGTGGCCTCACCGGCCTCTGTATCGAAACGCTCCATGCGGGCGACACTCAACGGATCATTCAGGTCACCATGGAGCTCGACACTTCTGAACGTCCGCAGGAATGGCATGTTGTCGGCAATTTTCCCGGGAGGCGCGCCGTGTGCAAGGACAGTATCTTTTCCAAGGTCTGCCACGAACCACAGGTCAGGCGCGTCCTCCATAATCTCTTTAAGCTCGGCCGTCGGAACCAGATGAGGTCGGCCATTCGGCTCGAGACGAACCGAGTCTGCGATTTCCTGAGACAGCCAGATGGACGTGATCGCCACATCGGGCTTGAGGCCAGAAAGGAGATAGAAAACCAGGCTGAGCGAGGCTATGACCGCGCAGAGCTGCAGGACAATAAAACCAAAAGTAAATCGCCAGCGAAGGGATGTGCTGGTCATCCTATTTCTGCTCATGAAGGTAGTAGCCTATGCCACGAATGTTCTTGATAACAATGTCGGCCTCCGCTTCGCCAAGCTTTCGGCGCAGGCGAGACATGTTGGACTCCAGTGAGTTCGACTGGATCTCATCGTCAAAGGAATAGACCTGCCCCTCAAGGGACGAGCGCAACACGGTACGACCACGGTTCCTCAGAAGAGTTTCGATGATGAGCAGTTCCCTGCGGGTGAGCGCAAGTCGGACGCCGTTGACATGCACATCGCATGAAACCCGGTCATAGGTGACGTTTCCTGCCGACAGGACGAATGGGCCAGCTGTCGGCACCCGCCTCAGCACAGCGCTCATTCTGGCAATCAACTCGGGAATTTCGAACGGCTTCGGCAAATAGTCATCGGCGCCGTCATTGAGGCCGGAAATTCGCTCGTCGGTCGACCTCAGAGCGGAGATAATGATCGATCGCGTATTTGAACCCGTGCGGTGCAAATCGGCGAGGAAGGTACTGCCATCGCCATCCGGCAGTTGCCGGTCGATAAGGACAATATCGTAATCCGCCATGGCGATTGCTTCCCGCGCCATCGCCAGATCTCCAACAGCATCCAGCACGATGCCATGCTGCGAGAGGGCCGTCCTCAAGGCATCCGTCATTTCCGGATCGTCTTCGATAAGCAGAAGTTTCATAGTGGCCTGATCGTGCAAGTCCCGGACAGCTGTTCTCAAGAATTCTAACAGCAAATTTATATGTATGTTTCGGATAAACTCGACTGCCATGACCGACTGGCCGCCAAGTCAATCGGCGGTCCAGATGTCCGGCACCGGGGAACCGAAACCTGCTGAGTATCCAGCCGGCTTTTAGCCCCCGTCGCCAAGACCAGCTCCTTATCGGCAGCGGCCGTAGTTATCCCGATATCTGCAACCGTAATCGCGCCGGTCCCGATTTTCCCAGCGATCGCGGCGGTTCCTGTCGTTTCGTTCACTGATGTTCCCAATGACAGCCCCTCCAGCACCACCCGCGGCGGCTCCCACTGCAGCACCTTGCCACGTGCCGCTTGCCAGCCCGCCAATGATTGCACCACTGGCCGCACCAATACCGGCGCCCTTTTCCGTCTGGCTGCAAGCCGTCAGCGTCAAACAAACCAATATGCCTGAAATGATCTTTTTCATGTCTGTCCTTTCGATCCATCGCCGCTACGGTCGCTCGTCGACCGTTGAGACGCGCCAAGGCGACGACGTATGGCTACCGAAAATTACGTGGAAGTTACGCAGGACCCTCGACACCGACACCAGTCGAAAGCGTAAGTTCGTGTAGGATGCGCGTTTTCGCGATCAGCAATTCTCAGGTAATTCCGCCCGCTTAATCGACAGGCTCCGACTGGGACTATGGTGGCCGACACGGTACGATGATCCACTCTTCCTTAGCGGAATTCAAACATCATCCGGAGAGGTTCTTTTTCCACGGCACTAAGTGGTGCGAATGCCTTTATGACTCGACGTCGGCGCTTGCAAGCACGCAGTCGCGCCAAATCCGAAACCGCTCCACAATGCCGCGCGGCAGCGGTTTCGCTGTTTTGCCTCCAGAAATACCTCACAGCTTCAATCCACGGAGCAAGCTTTCCAGATTTTTCTCACCCTCTTTGGTCTGTGCTCCTCCCTTTAGTCCGCCACGGATAAGCTTTTCAGCGGTCGGAAGTTCGAACAACCCTTTCCAGGCACCATGCTCGCGCTTGAAGCCATCCCCCAGGTCTTCAGGAGGCAACGCCTTTTTGGCCGCCGCGATAACGCCATCGGGCAAGGCAGCGATGTTGCGTGCAAGCCGATCGACAAAGCCGTCGAGTTCGGATGCTGGCAATGCGCGATTGATCCACCCATAGCTTTCCGCCCTCGTGGCATCGATTAGATCGGCGCCAAGGATTACTTCGAGAGCCCGGCCGCGTGTCATCCGGCTCGACAGATATTGCGTGGCCCCGCCGCCCGGCGTGATGCCCATCAACGCCTCACATTGGGCAAGGCCTGCCCGTCCCTCTGAAGCGAAGACCATGTCGGCAGCGGCCACAAACTCCGCTCCGCCGCCACGCGCCAGACCGTCGAGCTTGACGATCGTCACCTGCGGCTGCGCCCGCAGAAGTTCACCAAACGCTTGGAATGGGTTGAGACCGTCCGGCACATCGCGGATAAAATCATCGAAGGCATGAGGCTGATCAATCAATGTCATGTCGACATGCGCGATGAAGAACTCTGGATCCGCGCTCTGGAAAATCAGTACGCGCGTGTCGGGATCATCGCGCACGGCAATAAGAAAGCGGCGGATCTCGCTCATCAAGGGCACATCGAGAACATTGACTGGCGGATTGTCGATTGCGATCGTCGCAATGCCCTCTGATTTGGAAATTCGCAGCCGGCTGAAATCGGTGTCTGTCATGGGTAAATCTCTATCCTTCGGGAACTTCTGGCGCCCGTGTTTTGCACCATTGACCTTAAAGTATTCATCGAATACCTAGCGTCAATTACGCACCTGAAGCATCCCAAGTATGCCGGAGGATACCGATGGATGAGACGATCAATAATGCTGACCCCATTTACCGTGCGGATTGTCCAAGCCGGGTGATCCTTGACCAGATCGCCGACAAATGGTCGATGATGGTGCTTGCCGTGTTAAGCGAGCCACGGCGCTTCAATGCGATCAAGCGTCGCCTCGATGGCGTCACTCAACGCGTATTGACACAGACGCTGCGAAAGCTGGAGCGCAATGGCATGGTGACGCGCAGGATACTCGACGGACGTGTGCTCGGGGTTGAATATGCCTTGACGCCACTGGGCAGGTCACTTCAGGGACCTTTCGCGATCCTGTTCGACTGGACCGTTGCTAACATCGACGTGATTCAGGACTGCCAGCGCCACTATGACGGGACATCAGCAGGCGCCCGGTAATGCTTGAAGCTGCGGACTGCTCCGCGGCCGCCGGGGGGAAGCCAGCAACGCAGATTTATTCGAAGAGGCCTGCAATTTTCTCTCCAGTTTCGGAATTGCCCTTCCAGTCGATTTATCTGCGACCCGTCAACTATCAGGGCTTTGCTCGCAAAAGGTTTGACGCACTGTTGTTTCGTCTGTCGCGCCAGTTACGCCAGTTGCTCTCGAAGTTTGGCGTTCTCGGCCTCCAGTTCTGCAAGCCGCTCGCGGATCGGACGCAGACCCTCTTCAATCTGTACCTCCGTGTAGCGCGGCACGATGTGCTGGGGGCAGTTCCAGTCGAAGTTCTGCAAGCGGAGCCGCACGATACGCTCAGCCCTGCCCGTCGTTCCGTCCAGGACTGCTGCCGTCAATGCGGGGTCTGCATCCAGAGACATCGCTTCGGCATGAACATAGATCTTCAAGCGAGCACGGCGCGGATAATCCATGAGAAAGAGGCATGCCTTGTCGTTTGCCGAAAGGTTCCCCACGCTAATGTATTGGAAGTTTCCACGGTAATCGGCGAAAGCGAGTGTCCGATCATCCAGAAACTTGAGAAATCCTTTGGCCCCGCCCCGATGCTGGAGATAGGGCCACCCGGTCTCGGACGTTGTCGCCATATAAAAACTGTCGCGATCGGCGATGAAACTTGCCTCCTGATCGGTAAAACGGTCAAACTCGCGATGCCCGCGGAAATTTTCCCACATGGATGCAACACCCAGTTGCTGCTGCACCTTCCGCACCGCAGGCGTCACCGCTATATCCAGAAACCCATAGGTCATTGCCGTCTCCCAACGCTGAACGTTTCGCATGGCACCAACATAGTCCCTTTATAGGGATGAATAATCAGCGGATTTTGGATAGTATCTGCGCGAAAAGTGAGGAAATCCATGGATCGTCTGGAGGCCATGACGTTATTGATCGAGACGCTGGATGAAGGCAGCTTTTCGGCTGCCGCAAAAAAGCGCGGCGTGCCGGTGGCAACCCTCACCCGAAAGGTTGGACAACTCGAAAAGCATTTGGGCGCCGCCCTTCTGGTTCGATCGACCCGTAAGCTGTCCCTGACTGACGCCGGACAGCGATACCTAGCAGGCGCACGGCAGATCATCACGCATGTGGCGGAAGTAGAGCGAGAGGCCGCGGGTGAATTCCGCGAGCCCACGGGGCGGCTGGTTGTGAGCGCACCGCGAATGTTTGGCCGCCTCCACGTCCTGCCGATCATCAAGGATTTCCTGCAGCTTCACGAAGGGATTACGGTCGATCTGCAGCTTAGTGACGGCAATGTCGATCTTGCGGCGGGCGCCGCTGATATCGCGGTGCGGATCGGGGCATTGGGGAACAACGGCCTGATCGCCACTCGGCTGGGCAGCATGCGCACCGTGGTTGTCGCCAGTCCAGCGCTTCTTGATCGTCACAGAGAGGTTCGGCACCCGGATGATCTGAAATCTCTACCTTCCATAAAGCTCACATTGCCAACACCGGCCACTGCCCACGGACCGCAAAAATCCAAAATCGACTGGCCTGATGGCCAAATCCGATTGCTGGTTCCAAGCACGGAAGCGGCGATTGATGCGGCTGAGGCAGAGTTGGGCTTTGTGCGGCTTTTGCACTATCAAGCGGCCGATGCACTTGTTTCCGGCCGGTTGCGTCTGCTGCTTGCAACATTCGAGGGAGAGCCAGCACCAGTGCACATTCTCCACGCCCCGCTGCCACAATTGCCTCAAAAAACCCGACGCTTCCTGGATTTCGCGAGCAGCAGACTGCGTTCAACTCTGACTGCTATTGGAAAGGCCTGACGCAACCATGGCAGAAAAAATCATTCAGGCAACTCAATACGTTTCACTGGTATTAAAGAGATTCGAACAGATGGCGCCTAATTTGACCCACATCTAAACTCCGTAAGCCATTGAAACAGCGTTCGATCGACGTCCACCCGACGCTGAACGCCCAGATTAATTTTCGGGCTTTGTCGGCAAAGAGCATGAGCTGCTAAATCTCCAATTAACCTATGAAAGGTTCTTTTGGTAAAGGAGCAGGACCGTCACGAAGGTAATAAAACCCATCGCGGTCAAGCCCAAGGCTCGTATCTTTGCCGCCCGATCACGATGAATTAGCGCAGTTACAAAAGTGCAAAGGGACCAGACGCCTGTGACGATGATCAACAGCCAAGAATATAGAAACGGACCGAGGTCGTAACCGCCACCGCCGATCGAGGCTCCAGAGCTCGTATCGATCTGAACTACGATCAGCGAAAAGACGGGTATTACAAGTATCGAGAGCCACACCCAAAACCACTTATTTTTCATCAAAGGTAACTCACCCCAAATATACAGGTTCCGTCAGATCAGTGGCGGATGATGCGCTTCAAATCGGTTCGGCAATGTCAACGTTCCGTCTCGGTTCATGGCCAGGTTGCCAACCTCTTTCATCTCGATCGGAAACATTTCACTGTCATAAACCATCGCGAACTCCGCGCCAGCGCCGTCACCCCCTGTCGTGAAATTGCATTGTCGACCGTGCTCTGAAATTTGGGATGCGTGTCTTGCCGCGGCTCCGGTCCTTGAAGGCGACGTTACCCTTTCGGCACCCGTCACGACAATGCACTGCCGCGAGGTGTTGATCTGCCAGCCTCATGCGCCTTCGCCCTTTCAGAGCTGTCCTGATAAAAGCCCAAACGCGCCAGGCCGTTTTTCACTTCCGGCGCATTCATGAACAAATCCCAGATGAGACCGGTGCGATGGTTTTCCATCATTGCGACCACCGGGCCCTGATTGATCGCAAGATGCGTTCGGGAGACCCAGCCTGTTGAAGGCTGAAAGGCATCCATCAGGCCGAAGCGGCCGACGAGCGCGCCATCACGCCATTGCAGGAAGCGCAGCGCCGCCTGTTGAGACCTCAGCGGCATAAAAGGCATGCTGGAGAGCGCCGCCGTCGTTGCGACGATACCGTGATCATTGGTCGGAGAATTGACGACGTAACCCTTTGGCCCATCACAGGCGGACAGACCCCATCCGTCTTCGATTGCGTAGCGCGTTCGGCAGTAGCGGTAATTGATCTGGCAATGGGCGTGAGCCTGCGCCAGATAATCGCCGCAGTAAGCATCGCCCAAGCCTTGCGGATTGAGTGTACAAAACGAGTAATGCGACAGAAAGAGCGGCCCTCCATATGGCTCGCCAAGCGGCAGCCACACACCGAGATACTTCGATCCATTCCGGATTGCGCCACGGCGCGCCCACCCGAAATGATAACACTCCGGGCTTATCGGATGCGCAACCGAACCTGCCGCCAGCACATAACAGACCAGAGCCTCGTTCCAGCCCACAATAGGCAGATTTTTCGCCCAGGCATACCGAGGACTCCAGTGCCAGAAAAGCGGCCCTGTTTCTCCCCTGGTAAACCAGTTCCATTCGACAGCCTCGACTATTTCAGTGATAGACTGGCGCAAACCAGTCTCTTCGGATGTCTCTCCGCAGAAGAACTCCCGAACGCAGATAAGCGCCTGAACGAGAAGCGCGGTTTCGACAAGATCACCGCCGTCATCGTATTTCGCAAAGGGTATTGTTTTTCCGCTCGATGTATCGACGAAGTGAGGAAAGGCGCCGTGAAAACGCTTCACTCCAGCCAGAGATTCCAGCATACGGCACACGCGCGCAATGGCGTCACGCTTGCTTATCCACGTACGATGAACGCCAACGATGAGCGAGAGGAAACCAAACCCGACACCCGAGATTGAGGTGATCTCATGGATCGGCGAACCATCGGATCGCATCCGATCCCTGGGCAGCCCGCTCTCAGGATGGCTTCCGGACCAGAAATAGTCAAAGGTAGCGCGATGCAGGCTATCAAGTTGACCGGGTAATTCGTCTGTCACTTCCAACCTCAAAAGATCCGCGACAGTTGGGAGCAGATCCGTGCCAAGCCTTATCCGACTCGGCTACTATTTCCAAATGCGCAGGAATTCTTCGCCGGGAACGGAAGCCAACATTCAAAAACTGGCTCCGCGACGCCGATGTGGATTTAACATGTCTTTCTACCAAAGCTGAGACCTTGAGAACGACCAATCTTGCTTCACTAGGGTTTTCCGATACCGTCATGAACAGAGGTTTCGCAACGGAGGGAAGATGGGATGTGTAATCACTGCGTGATAGAAGACGTGAAGAAGAACATGCTGTCGCGTCGTATGCTGTTTAAAGGTGTGGCCTTTGCGGGTGTGGCGATGGCCGCGGGAAATCTGGCGACACCGGTCCTTGCTCAGACGGCTCACAAAGTCGTCGATCTCACTCATGTGTACGATTCAACCTTTCCAACATTTGATGGCAAGCCCGGAATAGAATTCGAATGGGCAGCAGATATCGCCAAGGACGGGTACCAACTCCATAAATTGACGGTTTTCGAGCACACTGGAACCCATATCGATGCGCCTTTCCACTTCAGCGCCGATGGCGCCAGCGTTGATCAGCTGGAACCACAAAAGCTGGTCGCGCCTCTGGTCATCATCGACATCACCGATCGCGCCAGGGAAGATGCCAATTCGACCATTGAGGCGGCGGATATAGAACGCTGGATCAGCGCAAATGGCGAGATTCCCGCAGGTGCCGTCGTGGCTTTGCGTTCTGGCTGGGCAACAAAGGTTAAAAGCCCCGCCTTCCGTAATGACGACGCTGGAAAATTCGCCTTTCCCGGCTTCAGCAAGTCGGCGACCGATTTACTGCTCGAGCGCGACACCGTTGCAATCGGCGTCGACACGCTGTCGCTGGATCCGGGCAATTCTGCCGATTTCGCCGTGCATAATTCATGGCTTCCGGCCGGCCGCTACGGTATCGAAGGTCTGAACAACCTTGAAGCGTTGCCGATCAAGGGAGCGACAATCGTCGTTGGCGCGCCAACCCACCGAAGCGGCACAGGCGGACCGGCTCGTATTCTGGCGCTTGTTTAATCGTAACTGGTCTCCTGGCGATGAACGACGACCTCCGGAAAATCCGGCGCGTGAAAAGCTTGCCGATACCTGGCTGAACTACAGATAAAGAGGAGTGTGCCTGGCGCCACTGCGCAGTCGCGGACTCTCTTTGCAGCCGACCATACCGGTCCATCGATTCACTGAAAATCGAACAAGCGCTCAAAGCCGCGATTATATATTACGATGTGCGATCTCTTCCGGATTGCTGGACGACTGACCGGTTTATCAGCGGCAATTACGTTCTTTCGGGTGCCGACTACACGCGGCCTGCGACAGCCGCTATGTTGGATTTACATCCCGGAAACAAAGTCTGAACGGTGGCGCTGTTCAAGCGCACGACAAAAAAGGATATGATCATGGCGACGACACCGCGGCGACCGTCCAATCCGAAAGACGCGGCAGAGGCGTTGTTCAAAACGGCAAAAAAGGTCGCAGCGCCGGTCGTTGAACGGCCTGCAATCCCCAACACCAGGGAGCTTGTATCATTGAAGATCGACAGCGACGTCCTCGCGCATTTTCAGGCGGACGGACCCGGCTGGCAAGAGCGCATAAACGATACCTTGCGAGCAGCAATGAATGCGTCCAATTAACAGCTCTTGAAGGGATCGAAACTACCACATTCAGATGAACACTGTGGTTATCTGGACCAGGGATTGATCGCCTTCAGCCCTGCAGTTTCGAAAGGGCTTGTGTCGCGAGTTGCGATCACTAGGGCGTTTGCTGCCGCTGTGGCCAATGTAACCCTCCCGTCCTTGATCACTGGGGTCGACGCACAGCGACCTCATTTCAGCTGATGCGTCCGCGCGGAAAGTTTGTTTCCGTCGGGGTCGCGAAGATAGGCGACGAACGCGCCGTTCGGTCGTTCCGTGGGCGGGCTCTCGATTGCCATGCCGCCATGTGCCACACCAGCGGCATGCCATGCCAGGACATGGTCGGGGGTCGTCGCTGCAATTCCGATCGTTCCACCATTAGCGGCGGTTGCCGGCTTGCCGTCGATCGGTTTCGTTATCATCAGCCGCCCTCCTTCATGCGCGTAGATCAGTCGACCTCTCGCATCCATCTCGCCGGGCTTCCCCCCTAGGGCAACAAAGGTTGCGTCGTAGAATTTTCTAGATCGTTCCAGGTCGTTACTGCCGATCATGACGTGGGTGAACATGCTTTATCTCCTCTCAGGTGATAACTGAATTTCATGATGCTACCGGTCAAAGTTACCTAAATATCTGGCTGGCGATGTACCAAGCGCTTTCTTGAACATCGTGATAAACGCAGACACGGATTCATATCCAAGGTCGCCCGAAACCTGCTGAACTGTCGACCCGGCCGCGAGGCTGCGGATTGCGACGATCAATTGCAGCTGCTGTCGCCAACGACCGAATGTGAGACCGGTCTGGTGCTGGACGAGACGTGCGAGCGAATTCTCACTCATCCCGACCCGCCTTGCCCATAGCGCCATCGTACTGCGATCGGCAGGATGGTCAGCAAGCTCCGATGCAATCCGCATAAGCCGGGGCTCATCTGTAAGCGGGAGATGAAGATGCTCTATCGGCATCCGCGATAATGCCGACAAAAGGAGTGTTGCCATGAGTTCTGAATCTGCGGTCACTGCTGCGGGCTGATTAGCCATCTCAATGATAAGCTCCCGGATGAGCGGGGATAGAGACAGTGTGCAGCACCGGTCCGGCAGATCGGCAGCGCCCGGCTCGATGAACAGAAAAAACAAACGCGCGTTGGCGGTTGCCACGTTGCTATGCGGCATGCCACCCGGAACCCAGACGCCGCAATGGGGCGGCACCATCCACATCCCGCTTGGAACGCGACATGTCACGCCGCCCCGTGAGGCCATGACAAGCTGCCCTTTTTGGTGGCGGTGTTCAGGTGCCTCCCGTTCGTTCTGGGATACATCGATCCTCACAGCGTGCACTCGCGCCGCGGACTTTTCTAGGTCGTGGTCGCCCAGGGCTGCAGAAAGAGACAAGGGCGGATGGTGGAATTTAGTCATCATTTGAGAGGATATCTAAATTCATCAACAGGCTTTGTCGATAGAGTCATCCCAGATAATTCGGAGAATGACGATGTCAGTGCAACATCATGAGCCTGGATACTGGTCTGATATCTTTCAGACAGAAATTCGATTGCCTCATACCTGCGATTCCAAGCATTACATCATGCCTCCAGACAGCGAGGGGCGCAGGGCCAGCCGCATAGCTATCGCGCAAATGGCCGTGAAAGCCTTCCTTGAGAGAGTTGGCGTTTGGTTTGCCCCCCGATCACGGACACCGTCGGTCGTTTCAAGCGCTGATCTGTCTGATGCTTATATGCATGCATGCTTAGCGACACCGTTTTTTTGCTACGTCTCGCCTGAACTCTACGGACTGACCACCTCCATGGGTGACAGAGGCGCGACGCAGGTCGACGCTCACGCGGTGGATGATGTATGAGCGTTCGAACCTTTGTCACCCCCGGGAACGTGATCTTTTCATTGAAGACATTCCTTGCGGCAATGCTTGCTTATTACCTCGCAATAAGGTTCGATCTGCCGCGACCGTTTTGGGCCGTTTCAACCGTCTACATCGTTGCTCATCCCCTTTCGGGCGCCATCTCATCAAAATCGTTCTATCGATTGCTAGGAACACTGATCGGGGGCGGCGCGACCATCATCATGGTCCCAAATCTCGTGAACTCACCCCCACTGCTTTCCGCAGCGATTATCTTGTGGGCGTCGGGATGCACGTTCATCAGCCTTCTTGATCGCACACCCCGCAGCTATGTTTCCCTGCTGGCCGGATACACCGTGCTTCTAGCAGGATTGCCACTTGTCACGGCGCCCGCAAGCACGTTTGACACTGTCGTTGCGCGGGTCGAGGAGATCGGACTTGCAATCCTGTGCGCCTCGATCGTCAGTCACGTTGTTTTTCCAGTCCATGTCGGCACAGCACTGCTCGAGCGGATCGATGCTTGGATGGCAAGGGCGCAGGCGCTCCTTGCGGCAACTGCAACCGCCAAGGCGGATCAAGCCCGAAACAGAGCGGAACGATACGCCTTGGCCGCAGAAGCGGCGGACCTGCGGTCGTTCACAGTCCACCTTCGATATGACGGATCAAGATATCGATCTGCCGTTTCACTTGTGAGGTCACTGCAGCACCGCATGGTCGCCATTCTTCCGTTATTGAGCGAACTCGAGGATCAGCGAAGGGCATTGGCCAGACTCCGCACTCCGGGCACGGAGCAGGCCATGTCGATGATTGCGGCGATCGGATCGACATCGTTAAGCTCCCCGAAATTCTTCGGGATCAAAACGGATGCGCCAACCTCTTTCGAAGCGCCTCGGTCATGGGAAGAGCTTCTTCTTGCCAATGTTTCGCGGAACTTGCGGAATATTGCTCAAGTTTCTCATGAGTATCAGTCGCTTCGAGACGCTTTGAATGAAGAGAATGCAGCGAGGGCAGTTGGCCGCTTCGCGTCTCGGGAAAACATCCCAGCCCAGCACGCTGACATCGCCATGGCGTTGCTTTCGGCACTGACGGTTGCGATCTGCCTCACCACATCAATCACCTTCTGGATCGCCAGCACGTGGACCGACGGCATGGCATTTGCCCAGATTTCAGGCGTACTTTGCTGCCTTCTGGCGACGATGGACGATCCGGTGCCAGCCATGCGCAAATTCGTGTACGTCACCATCGGGTCGGTCATCGCTGCGTCCGTCTATGCCTTCGCGATCCTTCCGCTGATCGATGGTTTTGTGCCGCTTGTCGCTGCACTAGGCCTCTTCCTGATACCTGCAGGGATTTGCCTTGCCGTGCCTTCGCTTGCGATCGTCGGCATGGGCCTTTGTATAAACTTTCCACTTCTTCTTACTCTTCAGGCACAGCAGAGCAGCGACTTCATAATGTTTGTAAACTCGGGTACCGCGACTGTTCTTGGGATGGTCTGGGCGATCTTGGTGTGCGGCATCTTTCGATCTGTGAGAGCAGAGACGAATGCCAGGAGGCTTTTCTCAGTGACACAGGCGCATGTCGCCGGGATCGCGGCGGGCCAGCATGCCGACGCGCATGTCACGCGCCATCACGTCATCGACGTGGCAGGCATGTTTGCAGTCAGGGCGGCGAAACTACCCGCCACCTCCGGCACTTCCGATGCCGACCTGATGAGGGACCTGCGCGCGGGGCTGCACATAACGGCAATGCAGGTACGTTCGGATGAAGCCTCGATACCTGTTTGTGTCCGGGCCGAAGTCATCTTCTCGGCGCTGGAGCTCTTGTATCGGATTACACCCGCCAGGCGTGGCGAGGCCATGGAGCGTGCACTTGGTATGCTGGATGCCTTTATGCTTTCAACCGCGGACCTTTCCTTAACCGACGCCGACACGGAACTCATGGTGCACGCGGCCGCTCTTCGTCTGTGCCTTGCACCGGAGACGGATCCTCCGGTTTCGACAACGTCTCCATCGAATAGGAGCGCCAGGTGACCGGACAATTCGATCTCTATGGTGTCTTTCTGCCTTGGTTATCCGCGCTCGCGGTGTGTGCATACGGTCTGCTCCGGGTACTCATACCGGTGTTCGGCAGGATGGGGCTTTATTCAGCGGTGTGGCATCGCTCGCTGTTCAACCTCGCGCTTTATATCACCCTCCTTGGCGTGCTTTCCGCTGTTCTCAACTGGTTGCAGACATGAAAAATTTTACCATCACCTTGGGCAGAGCCCTGTTGACCTTATCCATGGTATGTTGCGCAGCGGTTCTAAGCTGGCACCTGTGGTCTTTCTACATGGAGGCACCGTGGACGCGCGACGCTCACATCCGGGCAGATATCGTTCGTCTGGCACCAGATGTGTCGGGACCCGTCACGGAGGTTTTGGTATCCGACAACGTGCAAGTCGAGAAAGGGATGCCCCTGTTTCGGATCGAAAAAGACCGTTTCGAACTCTCGCTGCGCCAGGCAGAGGCCCAAGTGCGCAGCAGTAAGGCCGCAGCGGATCTGGCGAAGATCGACTTCGAACGATATCAACTGCTCGCCTCTAAAGAAGCCGCCAGCCTCAAGGAGTGGCAGCACGCAGAAAGCCTGCGGTACCAGGCAGACGCTGCTTACCAATCGGCACTCGTCGCCCTTGATCTGGCGAAGCTGAACCTTGACCGGACAACCGTGAAAGCGCCAGTCTCAGGCAAAATCACGAACTTCCCTTTACGTCGGGGCACCTATGTCTCCGCGGGAAATGCGGTCGGGGTGCTAATAGAAAGTGACGCCATCTACGTTGCGGGGTACTTTGAAGAAACAAAACTCCCGCGGATTCACGTCGGAGATCGCGTGAAGATCGAGATCATGGGAGAACAGCAACCGATTATCGGCCATGTCGCAGGTGTTGCCGCCGGGATTGAGGATCGCGAGCGAAGCGATACTGCAGGCTCGCTAGCTAGCGTTGCTCCAACATTTTCATGGGTCCGTCTGGCCCAGAGGATTCCGGTGCGGATTAAGATCGACGACGGTCCGAAGTCGGTCAACCTTATTGCGGGGAGGACCGCAACAGTCTCTGTTGAACCGAGGGGCAACTGAGGTGTAAACCCGTCCCGTGCGTCGGAATGAGTAGATCGAGGTGCACGAGCGGCATTCCGAAAGCATGGTGTCTGGGACCATGTTAACCCGCAAAGCACGCGACTACCAACCCGGTCGCTCTTGATGAGGCTGTTCTCGCCATAATGCTTTTCACCGCAATCGCCTCCGCCCAACAGTTGTCCGACACGGTGGCGGCCGAGGCGGGGCGGTGGCGTGATCGCCAGGGGCGGTAACGGCATTATGCAAAATACAGCTTCGTCAGCGCGAGCTTATGCGAACGGCGACTGCACGGTAAAGCTAGCTCCGCGCGCGGATGAGCTTTTGTCGTCGTGGATCGCCGACATGCCGCATTCTATGTGATCTCTCAGGACGACCAAAGAAGCGCATCGCTGTGAAAATGCGGCTAACGATCAATGCCGTTCAGCATGACATTGCGTTCAACCCGTCTTTTATTTCGGTCCGATCTTCAAAGAATCGTCGTTTTCCCCGCAATACTAGGACTTCAGCGCGTCGATAGGATCAAGGCTTGCAGCGCGCCAGGCTGGGTAAAGCGTGGCTAGAAAGGACAGAATAAGGGCCATCATCGCTACCGAAAGGGTTTCACTCAATTCCAAACGCGCGGGCAACTCACTAAGAAAATAGAGTTCTGGATTGAACAACGCAGTGCCCGTTACCCAAGAGAGGAATTGCCGGAGGCGCTCGATGTGTAGGCAGATGGCTATTCCCAACGCTACGCCGGCCATTGTGCCGGTCGCACCGAGGATTGCGCCAGTCATCATGAAGATGCGCATAACCGAACCACGGGAGGCACCAATGGTACGTAAGACAGCAATTTCCCGACGCTTGTCCCTAACCAGCATGATGAGACCAGATATGATGTTGAGAGCGGCAACGACCACAATCAGTGTCAGGATTATGAGCATCGCATTCCGTTGAACCTGAAGAGCGGCAAAAAAGGTTTGATTGCGTTGCCGCCAATCTGTCTGCCTGATCCGCAGTGGCACAACCGCCTCAATAGATTTGGATAGCGAATTCACTGCGTCCGGATTATCGACGAAAACTTCGATCATTTGCGCCTGGCGCTCTACCTTGAAGGATTGCTGCGCTTCCAAGATTGGCATGTAGATGACCGATGCATCATATTGCGACATCCCGACTTCGAAAATCGCGCTCACCGGATAAACTTTCAAGAGCGTGCTCTGCGACTGCACCAAATTACTGCTAGGGAAAACCATAGTCAGCATATCGCCAAGCTGGAGCTTGAGGTTCTGCGCCATACGTGTGCCGATGATGACACCCTCACTCGCCTCGAAACCGGCAATATTGCCGTCGCGGATGTTCTTGGCGACTAGCGTGATCCTACCAAGATCAAAACCCCGAATACCGCGCACTATCGCCCCCGTGCTGACTCCCGAGTGGGATGCCAGCACTTGCCCTTCCACTAGCGGGATCGCATATTTTATGCCGGCGATGCTACTGATACCCTTAGCGATGGATTCATATTCTACCAGCGGAGCATCAAACGGTTCGACTAGCAAGTGCCCGTTGATGCCGAGAATACGCGTTAGAAGTTCCGTACGGAAGCCGTTCATGACCGCCATCACAGTGATCAGCGTGGCAACCCCCAGCATGATCCCAATAAACGAAATGATAGCGATGACTGAGGCGCTGGCTTGCTTGCGTTTGGTCCAAAGATAGCGCCACGCCACCATACATTCGAAAGTCGAAAATGGCCCGGCACCCTTTAGAACTTTAGCGCGCCCCGCATCTCTGCGAGCAGTGGAAATGGAATGCGTCATTAAGCTTTGTCCAAAGACGACAGAAGTTCGATGGTCAGCTTGACGGCGCGACTGCTGCATTTGTTACTTGCGGTGGATGTCGCCGTCATTATGCTATTACTTTACGCTTGGGGCACTGGCCGCTTTTCCTGAAATCCAGCTGGAAAGTAGGTAAATTCCAGGTCATTGAGAACACTCTTGGTTCTTTGAACAAGCTGGCGGTGGCGCTCTCCAAAACGCGCTTGACAGCAGAACCTGACATCTTCTCCTCAATCAGCTGCGCCAAGACAAGCTTGTGCCCACATTTCTCCGCCCAACCCACAACCCATCCGTACATTGCGTTACAGGGCCTTATAGAGGTTACTGGAACAAGGTTCGAATGGAATGATTGCAGCAACATTGCAAGCGTCTTTGGTCAGCAACTTTTCCGCTTGCGAAAAATTGGCCCAGCTTTAAATTTTGTGTTGGGTGGAGCCATTCCAAGTCCAATGTACCACCACGTAAATTCCTGTGATCAAATGCTATTGTTCTTATCAAATGATCTGGAAAACCATATCGCTTTGACAATTTCAGCATAGAAATCGGCCGGCTGGCAGCCGGTAGAACCGATGATAGAGGTAGATCGCCAGCCATTGACCATCGACAAACGGATCGCCATCATATGTGTCGCGAGCGGTTGCCCTTTTGCATTCAATCGTGAGATTCCGCCCCAACAGTTTCAACAAGATAGCCTTGCACTTAATTTGAGACTTAACACTTAATGTGAGATTCAATCGTCGACGAAATCGACGGTGTTTCAGTATGAATGATCAATTCCCTGACGAGATTGGCAAAACGCTTTGGGATGAGGCGTGTCGACGCGCGGAGGCCATCCGAGGATTTCTGAAGTGTCGATCTGGCGATGTAACTTCCGGGGATATAGCGCTGCTTGCTGCCGAACTCGAAGTCAGTCGAGCAACGGCATTCCGTCTTATCAAGCGGTTCCGAGCAGTTGCTTCCGGATTGCCAGTTGTAACGGTTTCGGTCGCCTCGATGAAGCCGCAGGAAGCCATCGCAACCAAAGGAAATGTCCGCAGGCCCGTGCTGCGTTCATGCTGTTCTCTGTCCCAGCCGATCGGCAGCGCCAGGAGATAGGCGATCAGGAGTGGCAGGAGGTTCGCGACGATATCGGCCTCAGCCCCGTGGGACAATAACCAGTCGATCACGTGCTTCCTCCCTTTGCCCATAACGAGCTTTGCGGGGGCTAATGAAGTCCTAAGAGCTTATGCAATTTGTCCGCTCCTCTTTCGACTGATGCTACCTGAACCGTCAGGCAACCGTTCCTTCCCGTAAGGATGATTGTTTTCGTCGTCGCCACGTCGGTCCAAGCTACGATCCTTAGACCGACGCGCGAGAGTTAATTCGTGCAACGTGCAGCGCCAATTTGCCCCTCTTTCACCCATATCTGCGCAAAGGGGCCATAGCGGAACATGAGCCTCCACCTACCTCAGAAAGCCATCTGCATCGAACTCGTCCCATCCGCGCAACGGGGACGGGTTCGATCCATCTTTCCGAGTCGGCTTCTTCGTGCCAATATGAAGCGTTTTGGTTAGCTTCGCCTTCATAGCTGATTGTCGACGTTTCTCTGCCGTCATTGCGATATCGTCCTGGCGCCATTCATCGACGGCACCGCGGTCGAGTATGTCCACGACCACGGCAGGATCGAACACATGGAACGTGATCTGACGGGCACGTCCGCGCAGCTTCACGGTACGCGTGCCTGCTGAGGGAAGGCGACCATCCTCCAACCAGCGGCGTCGTTCTGAGGTGGAGATCGTCAGGATGTCCTCGATCTCCCGCGGGATCACCAGGAGAGTTTCGATGCTTGCGAGAATTTCTGAAATCGATGCTGATGTCGCGCGGAACATCGCTCTCGAAGTCTCGGGCATCGCCAGCGTCAGGGTGGCGGCATCGAGATCAAGCGCCTTGCGAACTGGCGTAGGAAGCCGGGCTCGGATTTCCTGGAGGATTCCTTTGGCACGGACCGCCGATCCGAGCGTTATAGATGTGGGAAGTGACCACGTCTTGATGAGTTCAGGCCCATTGTCTTCAGGTTTCTTTTTCATGGTCGATAGATGGATATAGCCGGAGCAGATCGCAACCATATACGATTGCCTCCGCGCCGATTGCATGAGCGTTTTCCGGTGTCTTCTTCTCGCTGATGCTCACGCCGCAGCCGCTCATACTTTATGTCCTTCGACTGCATCGACTGTGGTCATTTCTATCCGTCCATTGTCCTCACCGTCCCAATACTCGATCGTGCGGGCCGCGACCTTGATCAGGATTAGGCCGATGGTATCGATTCCTTCGGGAAACCAGCGCTCGAGATCCTTGACCCAGTGCTGCTCAAATTGCACCTTGTCTCGGATCAAGCTCGCTTCACCATGGACGGCGATGAAAATCCCAGGCTTGCCAAGAATGCTGGGGGACGCGGTAAATGTCAGCGTAACCCCGGCTTCACCAATGATATCGCTGACCTTCTTTGTATTGTCGTATGAGAAGAACCAGGAGTCGCCATCATATTCCACATCACCATTGTTGCTCATTGGCCGGCTGGCAATCCTGTCCGGCGCATGGGTGTTGAACATGCAGAAATCGATGTTGCCCAGCTTCTTCGACAGGTCTTCCATACTCATCGTGCTTGTCATCGAAACCTCCTCCGATTGCAGGTGAATAGAACCGGCCTGAACCGCATTGGTTCCGCGTCTTCCGGACCTTTCAAAACCGGCCACCGGGATCTCCAGCATATGTCGACCACGCACATTGCCGGCTGCCTGTCAGCCATCGCTGTTGTGCGTTGTCTGTTGTGTTTGATGATGGCGCTCCCATAGCCGGTTGAGCGCCCTCGATTTGCGTTCTCGTTACTCTCGTTGAAGCCGACAAACATTCACCACGGGAACAAAGCTCGGGGCTAGGCGGTTTGCCCAAAGAGATCGTGGCGTGCCGGTCTTCCTCTGAACTGCTCGCCAAGTTTATGATACGTTTCAGAAGGCTTTTGAGCCGTGTTTTACGGCCGCCCTCGCCTGCTGTCTGCGGAGAGCGCTGTTGCAATGACCGGCACTCTCGTCTACCCCTTGGATTTGAAAAGATAGGCCGGCAGATGCCGGCCTATCTTCGTTGCGAGGTCTAGCGTCTGTAGCGCAGACGCTCCTGTTCGATTTCAGCTGGTTCATAAGGATCCAGCGTGTCGTCAAAACGTGACCAGCCCTCTTTGGCATAGGCCTCACGGCGCTGATCGGGATCGACCCAGTTGGACTGGCGCAGGATATCCTGCGCGTCCGCGTAAAGGCTGTCTTCCACTTTCGCGGTTACCAGCGTGCCGCCGCGGCGCACGCCTTCCGCATAGACATGGGCATGGTCTTCCGGCACGCCGGACTCCGTCAGCGCGCCGATAAGCCCGCCGGCGGCACCGCCTGCCACGGCACCGGCTACTGCCCCCGCCGCTGTTGCGGCAAGCCAGCCTGCGGCAACCACCGGCCCGACGCCGGGAATTGCCATGATGCCAAGGCCGGTGAGCAGACCGCCCACGCCACCGACGGCGGCGCCGATGCCGGCACCCGTGCCGGCGCCTTCAGCGGCGTTTGTAGACTTGCCGTGGCGTTCATCTGCATTGTTCGACACGATGCTGATATCCGAGGACGGCACACCGCGTTCTTCGAGCGCGCTGACAGCCGCGCTGGCATCGGAGTAGTCGTCGAAAAGTCCTGTAACGGTCTTCATAGGATTCTCCTGAAGAGTGAATTAGTTAGCGACAATGTTGCCCTGATAGTCGAGCGCCAGGCTTACCGGCTTGCCATCTTTCGAGGCCTTGGCCTGCCAGATACCCTTTTCATCCTTCACAAGGCCGGTGACATCGGTATATCCGGCCTCCGTGAGGCGTGTTTTCGCCTGTTCCTCGGTAAAACTGTTTGCGCCTTCGACAGGCGCTGTGGGATTCTTGGTCTCGGGTGTGGCCACGGCGGGCGTTTTCCCATCGGTTGCCGGGGCGGGTGTGGTCTGTGCGAAGGCGGCAAGCGTCGACGCGCCGACAAGCGCTGCGGCCAAGAGAAGTTTTTTCATGATTTTTTCCTCGTTGCAGCCTTTCGAGCAGGCTCCCACAGCAAACACTATGCTAGCCGCAAGGTTCCGCCGCTCTGCAAATAGAATTGGATGGCGTTTGCGTGACGGTGAATGGCTTGCCGACGTGGTGCGCGGGCAGGCTTTGCCGCAGGATGAAAATTATTTTGCCGCCGCAGGAACGTCGCCACGGTTCGAGGGTTCTCCAAGTCCAGCACTCAAAATTTGATCGGATTCCCGGATGGCTGCGGAAAAGACATTGCATGACGTGTTGCCTGACGGGCTCGAGGACATCGGCTTTTCCGCAAACCAGACACTGAAGGCCCAGCCGAAAATGGCGTGAGCCGCCCACTCTGTTCGGGCCGCCTTTCAGGGCGGCTTTTTCATTTCCGGGCCTCGATAGGCCCATTCCAGTTCAGGAGCCACACCATGGCCAGGACCACCAACAGCACCAAGACCACCAACAGCAAATCACCGCAAGACAAGACGCAGACCGTCACTATTCACGACCAGAAGCTGGAGCGCGGCGCCGGCGGCGAGCTGCACCAGACGGCCGAAGCAGACGCGCCTGTGCTGACGACCGCCCAGGGCGGGCCGGTTGCCGACGACCAGAATTCTCTGCGGATCGGCGCGCGCGGGCCGCTTGTCGTGGATGATTTCCATTTCCGGGAGAAAATCTTCCACTTCGACCACGAGCGCATTCCCGAGCGCGTGGTGCATGCACGCGGTTACGGCGCGCACGGCTTCTTCGAGACCTACGAATCCTTTTCGGCCTATACCAGGGCGGATCTCCTGCAGCGCGCGTGCGAAAAGACCCCGGCCTTCGTCCGCTTCTCGATGCCGCGCCTGGTGGCGCAGGCACCTTCGGGAAAGGAATATCCGACAGGTTAGCCGAGGTCGGAGGCTGTCAGGATATTCATATTGCGACGCGATTTGGCGTAGACCTTCTGTGCCGCGGCATAGATGGCCGTGCGCATCGCGTCGAAAGAGGAAAGGCACTGGGCTTCCGACATGCTCATGGCGTGTCCCCGGCCCCTGGCGAGCGCTTCGGCCTCGACAAGAAACCGGATCTCGAACATGCCGTCATGGCCGAAAAAGCGAACCGCTTTACGCCCCTCGTCAAAACTGCGGGCCGCGTTGGGGAAAGCGAGCGTCATGACTTGCTCCCCTTGCGTTCTTTCCTGCGCAGGGCGTTACGCCGGTTGAGGGACAGCATGCCGTCGGTCGCTTCCGCTATGCTGAGACGGGTCAGCCTGCGGACGCCGATGCGCACCGGCACGCCGGTGAAGACATGGTATATCGTCCAGCTCTTATCCCTCTCGATCCGTCTTCCATATTGGGTCTCGAGCGTATCGGAGACGGGAGCGCCGCCTTCGTTCTCCCAGATCTCTATCCTCAGCGCCTGGCGCCGGTGTTCGTTACACGTTTCCATGGTGTTGCCTTTCATATGGAACTCGTACGCGGATTTCGTCCGCGTGGAGCCCGTTTCATTCTACGCCGCTATTGCCATGTTCCGCCGGACGAACGTTACGCGGAGGCATAAAGAAATGGCTGATGGTGTATGATCGCCGCTACCGGCACGCGCCTCTCGCAATGGGTAAAACTTCGCGGCATCGTCAAAAATGACACCGCAGCGCTTGCGCCAACATTTGCAACCGGACGAAGAAAAGAAGACGGCGCCTCTCTGACACCGCAGCGCCATGCGGCCAGCATGACGAAGCCTGACCATGCGCCCGGATTGCGCGGAAAACAAGGCGATGGACGGTCACACGCCATCCAAGGAGAACACAACTTTGTGACGAGATGAAATATCGTCAAAAACCAGTAGTTGACATCCCGGCAGAGGCAGGATATAAGGGGCAGTCGAATTTGCTTGCTTAGCTTTGCTTGTCACGCGCTTGGCACCGCGTTCTGAACGAACCTTTCCTTTCAAAATCGCTATCATCATCCGCAGCGCATGAGTGCTGTGGTTTCTCTATTGCTATGAAAGGGTTCATCATGACCACTGGCACAGTTAAATGGTTCAATTCCACCAAGGGCTTCGGCTTCATTCAGCCTGACAATGGCGACGCCGATGCGTTCGTCCACATCTCCGCTGTTGAGCGCGCCGGCATGCGCGAACTCGTCGAAGGTCAGAAGATCGGCTTCGAGCTCGAGCGCGACAACAAGTCGGGCAAAATGTCGGCCTGCAATCTGCAGGCTGCCTAAGGGTCTGTGCTTCCCTTTGACCACGGATGTACTGGCACTGCCGGAAGCACGCCAACCCAATCAAGGCCAGGCAAATTGCCTGGCCTTTTGTTTTTCGCTCGCTCTCCGGGCATCATCATCGGAACACCCATGACAGAAAAATACAGTATTTCCCGCCAGAAGGCCGAGCTCGCCTTCAGCCATATCCAGACACCGTTCTTCGCAAAGGAAAAAGCGCTTGAGGAGCTCGATTCCATTGCGCAATCCCGCGATGCAAAGACCCTGCGCCTTCGGGAAGCCCGTCTTGCGAAGGAATTGTCTGATCGTACCGCGGCAACATCCGCTCTGCTCGCCAAACGCGCCCGCGCACGTTGATCGATATCCGCGCCGTCATCGCCGTCCGCACAAGACCTGCCTGGAAAACCTGACCACCGGCCGGAACGTCGCGAGCATGAAAGCGTTGCATCCTGAAGGACATGACGATGGCTCTTTCAGGGATAGTGCTGCATGAAGATACGCGCCGGGTTCGATATTGCTTATGAGTGCGAGAATGAGACGGCGATGCTGCTGGTTCTCAACATCCATCCCGGCCGGCGCGCGGATTTGCTCACCGAACAGGTCTTGACCTTCGACCGGCCGGTCGAGGCCTGGGGTTATCTGGACATCTTCGGCAATGCCTGCAGCCGCATATCTGCACCGCCCGGACTGACGACGATCTCCACGCGCTTCGACATATATGACAGCGGTCTGCCGGATCCCGTTCCCGAAAACGCTTTCCAGCACGATATCAAGGATTTACCAGACGATGTTTTGGTGTTCCTGCTGGGTAGCCGCTATTGCGACACCGACCGGCTGGCGGACTTTGCCTGGAAAAACTTCGCGGCGACACCACTCGGCTGGCGCCGTGTTCAGGCGGTCGTCGACTTTGTCCATTCCCATATTGTCTTCAACTACGAGAAAGCCGATCCGCTGAGGACGGCTTATGGCGGGTTCAACGACAGGACCGGCGTTTGCCGCGATTTCGCGCATCTTGCGATCACCCTCTGCCGCTGCATGAATATCCCCGCCCGCTATTGCACCGGTTATCTCGGCGATATCGGCGTGCCGACAGACCCCAACCCGATGGATTTCAGCGCCTGGTTCGAAGTCTATCTCAGCGGCCGCTGGTATACGGTCGATGCCCGTCACAACATGCCGCGCATCGGACGGGTATTGATGGCGACAGGACGCGATGCCACAGACGTCGCTCTGTCCACCGCTTTCGGGCCGGCCGTCTTGAAGCGGTTCGAGGTGGTTACAGAAGAATTGGCTGGATAACGACCGGTAAAGCGTGAAGGTTCGCGCCTGCCTTTTTTGCCATGGCACCGCTGCGGGCGATAAACGAAACATCCTGTCGCCCTAGAGCGAAAGAGCAGCAGAGCACCAGGGATTCATTGACGCGCGTGTCGGCGAAGTCGAAGTCGTCGTCGTCTTTTGCCAAAGGCAATTTGGCGATGCTGAGCTGGTCAGCGCAGCCGCAATGGCGCTAGGCGTCTCTCCCCTAGCAAAGGCTGTAAAGATTCGGCGAATGATAATCGCCTGCCGCTCGTTAATGCAGCGGCCGCCGGCACCGCCTTCACCATCATTGGATACCTCATAGCCGTAGGCGAGACCTCCGCCTGAACGGCCTTTTTCGCCGCGATCGAGAGATCGCGCATCGGCTACTACGAAGCCCTGCAATTAATCACAAGCAAGGAAGCTCTCGACACCACGAGCTGGATCGAGTGGTTTCTGGATCGATTGGGCAATGCTGTCGGAGACGCGCTGCTGATCCTCGACCATGTCATGCTAAAGAATGATTTCTGGCAAACGCATGCCGCACGCGATCTTGATCCGCGACAAGCCAAGGTCCTAAACCGGCTGCTAGAAGGAAACTTCGAGGGCAAGCTCACATCGACGAAGTGGGCAAAACTAACGAACGCATCCCTTCGGGGGCATCTCGGTGTCCGTCAGACGGCTGGGAAGAAGGAGCGTTCTTGTCACAAAATTTGTCGCTCCATGGCCAAAGCACCCAGCTTCCAAGCTAAGTTGGGAAGCCGTCACGCCACCTCAAGGTGTGAGGATTCCATTCCCTGCGCGATAAGCGGCGCAGAAGACTCCGAATGCGGGTGGGAAGTGTTAAGTCGCCGAGCCACGATATCGTGGTTGAGCCAAAGGACGGGACCGGAGGGTTCGGAAGATTCGCCAAAAATTAGCTGCCCGGTTGCTTTCACAACGAGACCGCTCAGGAGGTCGCTGATCATCACCTTGCCATCCCGATGCATCTGGGTGATCTCGTTTGACGTGCCAATGGTCAGATCGGCCTGTGCCTGACTGTTCGCCATGGGCCAAGCCGAAAAGACATAGAACGGGCGCATGACCTCGCTGGCCTGCATGGCGGCGATCTTCCGGAAAACATCCTTCATGGTTAAGCCATCGGCCAGAAGCTGCTGGCAGGCCTGCCACTGTTCGTCTGCCCATTGGCCACCGTTTTCTTTCTTCAACGCAAGCAGCAGCGGTATGAGGGGCAGTTCGATACCCGTGAACACATCGGACGAGTTGGTCCGAATTTCGGGACAGTTATAGACAGTTGCCTTGATCCCGGTCGCCCAGGCTTCCTCTGCAATGCCTTCGAGCCGCATCTTCGCATATCCCTGGGTGTAGTTGGTATAGGTCTGCCAACGATAGCTCCCATCGATCAGGACCGCCGATCCATGATAGCCATAGGCCGTATATCGCACTTGTCCGCCCGAAGCTTCGACGCGCTCGCGGATCGCCGTGCTGAAATCAATGAGATGGCGAAAGGTGTTTGCGGAGACATCGTCAAAATTCTGCAGAATGAGCTTTCCCATGTCACTGTCGAGCAGGGTCTGCGATGACATGTGGCGGGCGCCAGTTCCCTTGTAGATTCGATTGGCGACGACCAGGAATACCTTCGCCTTCGGAATGCCCCCAGCCATTGTGTGGGCGAAGAAAACATTGCGGCCAGCGCTAATCATTCCGTCTAGAACGGTCATGACCCTTGAAAGCGACTCCGTAAAACGCACAGTAGCGATGTCGCGGCATTGCCCGACATAGTCCCAGTCGAGCTTGTCGTGTTCCCAGCTCTCCAGCGTCATCTTTGCCAGGAGATCGGTGGGAGTTGGACCGTCTGCGGGCGCATCGAGATCGAAACCCGCCATAAGAGGTATGTTGATAATCCTGCCGCCCAGTTGGGCCTCCGCCGAAGACAGTTCCTCGGCGTCAAGCGGCCGGAGCGCGTTGTTCTCGTCGCGCCGCCCGACGGTGATCCCCACAATCTCCATTCCAGCCCGTCTGGCTTCGTCAAGTAAGCCGGTGGCGTATCCGCGGCCGAATAGTTCGCCGAACAGTACGAAAACATCGCCCTTACGGAAGACCGTGTTTTCGGAAAGACTATTCAGTGCAATCGGATTTTCCATACTGTCAACTCTTTGCCTCGCGTATCGTAGAGCAATGGCTCACACGACCTGTGATAAAGACATGACCGCATAGTCGCCGGATGGGAACTCATTTTCGGTGACCGTTCATTTCAAAACGTGAAATCAATCCCCTGTTGTTCTTGCACTGCAGCGAAATGCCAAAGCCGTTGGAGACAGGCGCACCGATACCAAAACGATGATTACGACTACCTCGTCCAGATGCCAGAGATCATTCTGATTTGGCAGCTTCCGACACAACTGAGCTGCATAGTCCATGCCGGAGTTCTTTGCCCAGCATTGGATCGCAGGAAACCACGATCAATTGTTCTAAAAGCTTTTCGTGGGCCAATCGCGGGCTCAACGTAAATCGAAAATACAGTCGAACCGCGCGAGCGATATCCGCAGGCGAAAAAAACGACGACGTTGGGCTCTTGCTCATGAGGACGAAATAGCCGCGAGGCTTTCAACACAAGTTAACCTGAGATCACCCGAAAATATATCTGAAACGCGTGGCAGTAATCGCCTGACGATTGGCCGAATATGTCGGCTGTATTGCCTATTATTGGACCGCTATACCCGTCTAGAATATAATTATTGGCGGCTGGGTTTTGTACGGTCAAGTTTTGTTGACGGGAATTGCTTAGCCGCCGTGACTGCCGCGGGTGCCAGTATACGCCTTACGACACCGGCGTGGGTCTATATTCACGAGTAGCAAGCGGTCTGGTTTTAGCCAGAATGCCTCGCGTCTTAGTTGACCGGACTGATAAATCTAGACTTTCGTAGGCCTAGATTGGTTTCCGGATCGACGCGTGTCCTGACAGTGGTCAAGTGGCTATCAAAGTTCAAACAGGTGGCGCACATGGATCTAGCAAATTTTCTTTATCTCGCTGACTTTGCCCGACATTAGGGGATGCTAAAATGTCAACTAGAGATGATGAACGTTCTGTCCAGACAACTCCGGTGTTTTACCTCGGGTTAATATTCTCGATCTCTGGGTTGCTGGTGGGTTTTCTTTTTGCGGGATATGTCACGATTTCGGCCGCGGCGTTTGTCGGCCTTTTCTTGGGCATCCTGATTGGCTGGCATTCGCGAGGCCTGCTATGATAACGGTGACTGTTGGAGTTGATGAGCGGCCCTCAGACCGAATTCCACTGCCCATTCCACGACGGTGTGAAACGTGACGGAAATGTCGCGCTCGTAAACCTCTAGAAGGGGTGATTCAGAACTTCCGACAGACGGCAACGCCCACTTCTACATAGTGTCAGCCAAGAGACGACTTCCGCTTCGTTCAATTGGCGATGTAACGCTAATCGGGCTGGTAGGAAATACGACATGGTCTGAGTTATGGTAAGGCTACTCCGGCCAGGTCCTTTTGAAGCGCGAGTGGCCTGAGGAATTACAGGTCGAAGTGGATGGCTGTGTTCTTCACAGGGTTGGGCCGAAGAGATTTCTGATCTCGGAGTAGGCGTCGACAAAACCTTGAGGCGCGCCTACCAAATGAAACTTGCGTCACCCGGCCAGAATGAACCCTACCCACAAAAAGGGGCAAGTCACGGAGAAGTCACCGAGCAATCCATGGCTGGATTGGCAGTCCATTTGGCAAAAAATGACTGCCTCACATCTTTGTGCCGTGAGTGCGTTGGCCATATTGTCCGGCGACCGAGTGGTTTATCAATAGAATAAGTGGCTTGGTATGTTCAGGAATCTCTGGAGGCGAATTGATCGATGTTTTGGCGTGGACGTCACTAGTTGTTGCTATCATCACCGCACTCTGGTTGCCGGGCCGCGAGCGCCGACACTGCAATAACCAGATAGCATTTAGCGCTGCTCTCCTCGCCGTGGCTTCTACGCTGTTTATTTTAGCATACCCAAATAATCGACGCGTTGTAGCGATGTTTATGGTGCTTGGCGCAGTAATACTGGAGTTGATCAAATTGTTTATTGCACCTCGGCGGGCAACTGTAACGGTTTTATTGCTGAAGGTTGTCGCCGCATTAATCGGTACTCTCCTCGGAGCGATCTTGGTTCTTGCAGTACAATAGAAATCGGTCGGAATCGATTTTTGGTGTTGGAATTCCTCAACGTGAAGCGGCTCCCTTTGTCTCGCGGACAATTGCAATACTGCAGCGCGATAGGAGCAAGCGCGCAAGATTGCGCAGTTTTAAAACGTATTGGTCGATGGACGGCACCAAGTGCAACCAAATTAGGACACTGTTTTCTTGGCGTATATAACCTTCATGCGCGTGTTAGCTTCACTCGTTCTAGCTCTCATCACACTGTCCTCGTGCGCACGCAGACCGGGCTCAGACGTTTTGCAACCGATGGATACAAAAGCATATGGTGCGAAAACGGTAACCGCCTATGTGGCAAGTACACGCCAAGAAAGCGATCGGGGTAAAGGCTTCGGAACGGATCGCGCAGCGAGAGCTAACTATGCCCAATTCGATATTTCCATTCCACCTACGCACCAAAAGGGGAAAATCGAGTGGGCGAGCGGCAAGCCAAATCCCAAGACAGACTTTGTCGTGACAGGCGCCAACATGCTCAGCGAGGAAACATTCAATACCGATCTTGGCCGGATCGCCAAGTCAGGCAGGCAGATAGGCCTTTTCGTGCACGGCTACAATCACAGCTACCAGGAAGCCTTATTCCGGGGAGCACAAATGGCCGCCGATGCGGATATCGATGGCATACCGGTGGTGTTTTCGTGGCCCTCGCAGGCAAAAGTCACGGGATACATTGCAGACAAGCAGTCCGCGGCTTATTCACGCGATGCACTCGCGAAAGTCATGGCTAACCTCGCCCTACAATCCCCGAAGCGAAAGATTATTGTGTTTGGTCACAGCATGGGGGGATGGCTTATCATGGAAGCCTTGCGCCAATTGCGGTTCCAGGGACGAAACGACGTCATTGCCAAACTTCAGGTCGTTCTGGCGGCTCCAGATATCGACGCCGACGTGTTTCGTAAACAGGTCGAGGTCGTTGGGCGGCTTGAGCCGCCCCTAACGGTCATGGTTTCAAAAGATGACCGTGCTCTCAAGATTTCATCCATACTGGGCGCTGATGTTAAACGGATTGGGGCACTGGATGTCGAGAACCCTTCCGTCCAGCTAGTTGCCTTGCGCTACGGCGTACAATTCATTGATATTTCTGACGTGAAAGCGTCGGGCCTGCTCAACCATGACCGCTACACGGCACTAGCCGCCCTGCTGCCGCAGTTGGAAGAAAGTACCGGTGGGCAAGGGTCGGGGTTTGGGCGAGCGGGAGCATTCGTATTTGATACAATTGGAGCGACCCTTTCTAGCCCATTTCATCTCGCGAGCAAAATTGTTAATCCTGAGCATTGATTTCAGTTTTTTGGCGTTTTCGCTCGGGAAGACGTTAGCGGACGCGGTCAATCATCTTTTATGACCCTGATCTCTCCATCAATCGCTGCCTTATGCCTGGATGTACCGATCCGTAAGCGGCACGCTTTCTTTTTTCGCAGGCGAGTTTTTGGAGTGCAACGGCTCGGCGTTTTGTCTCCGCTAGACGGTGCTGCCAAGAGCAAACGCGTGATCTCTTTATTACGAGGACCTCCGGCAGATTTCTCTGCTCTCCCTCATAAGAACTCTCGCACTCGCCGTCCCAGTCTGTTGTCAAGCTGCCGTGGGACTCGTGCAACCCTGGCTATCTCTTTCACCAACAAGGTTTGATCGTGAAAGAGGGTAGGCGAACAGATCCAAATTTAAAAAACTCACTTTTGGATCCCCTTCCGTCCGTTCCCAAAGAAGTGTGGCCGCTAGGAACCGGCATCGTCGATCGATCGGTCACACTCGCTAAAGGCGACACACTCCACTCAGCGCGTGAGGCATGGAACAGGGCTATTTGAGATAGTTCTCTTCAGAATCTCCTGAAAGATATTGCTGGCTCATAAGCACGTATGTTTGGCGAGAAGCGCAGTATCGAGCGAATTGCGGGTCGCAACCGCGCGCTCTACGAGCACCACAGCGATTATCAAGATTTCTGTCAACCTAGAGAATCTCGACCTTACGAGGATCGGGACGCAGGACACATCGGATCAAATATCTGTCCTGTGATGAAAGGGAAACCGCCAGTGAAGAGAATGTCAGCTTGTAAGTCGATTTATACGCTCTTGCTTAGCACAACTACGCTCATTGCGATCAGCGTGCCCGCATATCCACAGGAGGCGAAATACGTAGGTCCCAGTTCTTGGTGGAGTGACCCCGCGAATTGGAGCACCCGCAAGGTGCCGGATTCGGGGACGGATGCCTTGATAGAAGGTCATACGGTGGGATCGGAGTATTCAGGCGCAGCAGCAAAATCGATCACTATTGGAAAAGGGGCCGTTTTTGTTTTCGCCGGCACATCCGACCCAGCACTTACTGCCAAAAATATTACTGTCCAGGATGGCGGACAATTTGCCTTCGCTGGCAAGTCGTCTTCGCTAAAACTGGAAGAGCAAATCACCGTGACAACAGGGGGCCTTGTCGCCTTTATGAATGATTCAGCCGCAACTAATCTTCGGATTCGAACCCTACCAACGGGACAGGAGGCTCCGACCTATTTTGATTACTTTCAAAGAGTAACGTCTGGTACCTCAACCGAGATAAAGCGTCAGATCCTGTTTCGCCACCATGCCTCAGCCGCTAATAGTGAAATTGCCGTAAACCGGCTCATTGCTCAGTTCGCGGAGGATGCAACGGCCGCTCATTCAACGATCACGGTGTCAAACAAAGGCTATATCGACTTCACCCAAAGAGCTTCTGCAGGTGCCGCGATAATCGATGTTAGTGGTGGTCTTTTAGCTGTTGAAGACGACGCGACGCTTGGAACTGCGTCTCTCACAGTCGGCAAAGACAGTGTGATTGTTCTCACAGAGAATGCCAATGCGGGAGCTGCAAAGCTAGACAACAGCGGAATGGTCGGTTTGAACGGGAGAGCCGAACTGCGCAGCGCGACGCTTACCAACGGGGATCAAGGACTTGTCGTGTTCGACCAAGAGGCCCAGGGTAGATCTGCGAGCATCACCAACAAAAGTGGCGGGATACTTCAGGCCGGTGTAGGCAGGGCAACCCCCATAGAGATTGGCTCTGTTTCGGGAGCAGGTTATGTTTTCCTCGGCACTTCAGGCTTGATCGTCGGCAATGCTGCAAAAAGTGACGTTATTTCTGGAGTAATCCAGGACGGGTTTTCACAAAATTACGTTGACAAGCTTCTCCCGCCAAATGTTCAGGAGGCGAAAGCGTCGTCCAAGGCTCTGCACGGCCTTCGCAAGGTTGGCGCCGGCACGCTTACATTGACGGGCACGAACACGTTTTCTGGCGGTACGACGGTTGAGGCTGGTACGCTTAAGCTCGGCGATGGCGGCACCTCCGGCAGTACTTTGGGAGATATAAATAACGAGGCGATACTGGTTTTCGATCGATCCGACGATGTGACATCGGCAAATTCCATTAGCGGGACCGGGGAGATTATTCAGGCCGGTTCTGGATCAATTCTTCTGACCGGTGACAGTTCTGACTTTGCGGGCCAAACGACCGTCAGGAATGGAGCTCTGCTCGTCGGAAAGCCGGGCTCAGGCGGAGCGCTCGGCGGTAACCTGAGCGTGCTGGAAGGGGCAAGACTGGGTGGTTCGGGGATTGTTGGTTCGGGTACCGGGTCGCTGACCAGTATTTTGTCTGGGGGCACGCTTGCCGCAGGCAACTCAATCGGAACACTGACCATCGACGGTGATCTGAAGATGGCTCCCGGTTCCAACTTCGAAACGGAAATTGCAAGCGACGGTCGCTCCGATCTGGTCAACGTGACAGGTAAAGCCGATCTCGCCGGTAGCAATATCCGCATTGTTTCTGTCGATGCCAATACCAGTTACCAGACCGAGCGGAGCTATCGTATTCTGAACGCAGAAGGCGGTGTCAATGGCGTGTTTTCCAACATCCTGTCGAGTTCGGCATTTTTGAATGCCGGATTGGTTTACGCTCCCAAAAGTGTCGATCTCAAAATAGCCCTTGCAAGCGACCCTGGTTATCTCTTCTCGACCGTCGCGGAGACATCGAACCAGCTTGCCACAGCGAGAGGTCTGGCTGGATTGGCCCAGTCCGGTTCTTCCCTTGCACTCTATAATGATCTCCTGATGTTGAATGCGGACGAAGCTCGGGCAAGTTTCGATCGCCTTTCCGGTGAGGCCTATGCCACAGCCGCCGGCGCTCTGGTGGATCAGTCCCATTTCGTCCGGGGCGCCATGAACGGTCGCATGCAGCAGGCGTTTGGTCAGAGTGCAACCGCTCCAGCTCAGGAATCCCATCCCTATTTTGCATGGACCACCTCATATGGTTCCTGGGGAAGCTACGATGGCAACAGTCTATTCGGAGACGTAAGTTCTTCGATCGGCGGTTTCGCTAGCGGGATTGATGTAGACCTCTTCGATACATGGCGTGTGGGTATCATGGCGGGATACGGCCACTCGAGCTTTGATGTGAACCAACGCTCGTCGTCGGGAGACAGCAAGAACTACACGCTCGGAACTTACGCGGCGTCGCAGTGGACGCTGTCTGAAGGTTCCGCGCTCAATTTCCGGTCCGGATTGGCACACATATGGCACGATCTTTCGATGAACCGTAACGTCGCTTTTCCTGGCTTCTCCGATAGCCTTTCCAGTGAGTATGACGCCTCTACACTGCAGCTCTTCGGAGAGGTGGGGTATGAGTTGAACATGGATCGCACCATTTTCGAACCCTATGCTAATGCCGGTTTTGTGCATTTCAACAGCGACGAGTTTGGTGAAGCCGGTCGTACCGCGGCATCGTTGTCGGTAACCTCAGCAACGTTGAACACCTGGTTCACCACTATTGGTTTACGTGCCGCGACCGAACTCGACATCGGTGAGACGTTAGTAACGGCGCGCGGCGATATCGGCTGGCGGCATAGCTATGGCGACGTCACCCCCACGTCGACAGCAAGCTTTGTCGGATCCGAGACGTTCACTGTTTCAGGGGCGCCGATTGCCAGGGACGTCGCTCTGATCGAGGCAGGCTTCGATATTCACTTTACCAAATCCGCAAAACTGGGCGTCTCCTACAACGGACAGTTCGGATCGGGTACAATCAACAACGGCGTCAATGCGAAGTTTAGTGTGAAATTCTAAGCCGATATTGAACAGTCGGAGGTGGGACTGCGACCATGACGGGGCGGAAAAAGGTCAGCGGCGAGGAGCATGAGATTTATCCTCGCTGGAGGCCCCGCCCGGTCGCCCAAAGTACTTACTGGGTGGATCCAACGGCAGCGAATCGATGCACACAGACGATTATAGCCTCCACTGATCCAAGTACGATTTTGTGCTGATAGTCATTGTCATTAAGCAGAGCCTCATCCTCTAGGTTTGAACGAAAACCCATTTCCAAAAGTATGCTTGGAATACTTCCTGTGCGCAGTAATAGAAAATTTCCGTGGCGCCCCGGGTTCTTCAGGAGCGGCACGCGGCGCCCAAGCGCTGTGACCATCGAGCGCTGAATTTCGAAAGAGAAAACCTGTTTCTCCCGGAAAATCAGATCTTCCATGATCGCGCTCACGCCAAGGGGAAGTTCGTGGGTATCACTGGAGCCCGCGGAAACGACCAGATTATTATTAGTAGCGAGTTCCTCCGCCTGCGCGTCCGAAGATTTGGGAGATAGCCTATAGACGCTCGCACCCCTCACCCATCGGTTATTTAAAGCATCAGCATGCAGCGAGAAGAGCAGATGCGCTCGCATCGTTTGCGCCAGCGTCACGCGTTGGTGGCGGCAAAGATTGTGGTTCAATGGTAGCCTTAAGCCAGCCTTAAGGTGGTGAGGGAAATTTGCGCTCATGGACACTTGATCGGAAAGGCCCGGACAACTTTGCGCAAGAAGATTATTTCAATGCCTAGCTCCAAGTCTCAAAATTTGGCCTCTCATGTTATGTTATTTAATAACGTCGGCCAACTCCACGCTTCGGTGCGGGCTTACTTTATACAAGTAAACCTAAAGCTAGCACCGAATGACCTGAACGTACCCATTTGCCGGGACGCCGTCTGTGCAGCTTTTGATACTTTTCCCGACGCTTTTGGCCGTGAGCGCGGTCGAATCGGCTTCGCCGACGGAGGTGAAGTCTGATGTGCGCTCAACGGACCGTTATTATGGCCTTTAGTCCAGATGCCACCGCATTAGACTTGGCTGGACCGATGGATGTGTTTGCAGCAGCCAACGCGTTGCTTGAGGTACAAGACGGATATCGGTTTTTGCTCGTGTCGGCCCAGCCCGGGCCCGTTCGACTGTGTAACGGGTCGCACGTCCTTCCCGATCTCTGCTGTGAAGAGGCCATCGGTAACTATGATGTCGTTCTTGTTGCAAGCTCACCTACGTACACTCACGATCCTACGCTTTGCGCTTGGTTGCGGGAGGTTTGCGGGCGAGCGAATATTTATGGCTCCATCTGCACTGGTGCTTTTGCACTGGGTGATGCTGGTTTGTTAGACGGCCACACCGTGACAACGCACTGGGAATCGGCCCAGGAACTTGGCGCGCGCTTTCCTTCCAGCCGAGTTGAAGCTGACCGCATCGTTATGCGAAGCGGCACTCTCATTACGTCAGCTGGAGTAACCGCGGCAATCAACCTCGCATTGACGCTTGTAGCTGACCATCACGGCGCCGAACTATCGCTACGTATCGCGCAGCAACTGGTAGTGGTGGCCAAACGCCGAGCGGAACATACGCAGTATCTGCCCCAACTGAGTGCACCACCCGATGGCGATATGTCCATTTTTCGCGTGAAAGCACATGTGTTGGAGAATGCGGGCGACGACTACAACCTGAGCAAACTCGCGGCCATCGCCGGAATGAGTTCGCGAAGCTTCTCGCGTCACTTCACACGCGTGACAGGTGTGACCCCCCGCGTATTCGTAGAGCGGGCCCGGCTAGACACCGCAAGGCATCTACTGGAAGGAACCTGTCAGCCTTTGAAGGCAATTGCTTACAATTCTGGTTTTGGAAGTGCGGACAATATGCGTCGGGTATTCCAACGGCGACTTCGGGTCTCACCGGCAGACTACCGGGAACGGTTCAATCGTAAAAGCTAGGGGTCTCAAGCATTCGTATTAACCGGCGGCACATTCTTACATTGTACGGAAGGTGCGATCTCAAAGGGTCTCATTACACCGGTACGTAATGTTCGTATGTGAACGTGCACTTGGTCCTTACACCCACGCATGATGCTCGTGGCAAATGCCACCCAGATATCTTCGGCGACTATCGCGTAGGAAAAATTACCAAGCTGGGTGCGCCAAAGGTGCCGCCAAAGTGGCGAGTACGAACGATATTCGGCTTATACGAAAGATTGTCCTCAGGCTGCATTTTAATCGACTGGGATGAAATTAGCCTCTTCCTCGGACACCAAGCCGCGAGTTGGACGTGCGAGCGGCAAGTAATCTATTCGGGAACGTAATCCACCGGCGCCTTGAGCTCGGTGCACCGATTCTTCGGTCATTTGCAAATTACCAAACTGCCGCGCCCCTTTGCATGAGCTAGTAATCCTAGAACTGGGTCTCCTTACAACGGCACGAGAAGCCTCGTCCCACCGAGATGGCTCCCTTTACAATGGCGGCTCCTTCTTTTGCGACCTGAGAAATCGAACGCGCAGATGAAGAAGCATAGGAAGCTTGTCGGGCAGCGGTGCATTGTTTGCGCGAGGCAATTAAAGACGTGTTTTTGGCCAAATCGGACCGAGCAACAGCCTCGCAAGACGAGTTAACGGGAGTGTAAATCTGCAGATGATCGGAGCAGGTTGCGTTGTTCAACAAACATCGACACCGTCGCGCGGCGAAAGTCAGCGATCCTTAGCGACTAAATCGCTTATCCAACGGACTGGCATATTACGCAAGGCATTGGTCTGTGACGCTGAGATGAATGGCAAAGCCGCGATCGCCCCCTGATCGATACGTAACGCAATCATGAGTGAGGAGTTCGGGAGGATCAATGACAATTGAAAAACCAAAAAGTGCGCGGTTACGCCGTGTACAATGGATTGCTGTTGGCTTTTTGATGACGGCCGGCATCATCAATTATGTCGATCGCAGTGCGCTTTCGATTGCCAACACCGCTATTAGAAACGAAATGGCACTCTCTCCGAGTGAGATGGGTATGGTGCTGTCTGCCTTTTCACTCGCATACGCATTCGCGCAGCTTCCGACAGGTGCACTTCTGGACAAGTTAGGGTCCCGCATCATGCTGGGCGCTGGAATGTTGTTCTGGTCGGTGGCGCAAATCCTCTGTGGGTTGGTCAACAACGCCACGCAATTGATTGTCGCACGAGCAGTACTCGGTGTTGGCGAAGCTCCACAATTTCCAGCTGGCGCTAAGGTGGTCAGTGAATGGTTCAATATTGGTGAGCGAGGAAAGCCAACAGGTATGATTGTTGCCTCGTCCTGCATTGGACCCTGCATTGCACCCCCTTTGCTAACGGCGATGATGGTCGCATTTGGTTGGCGCTGGATGTTCATCATTACTGGGGCTCTTGGAATTATCGTCGCGGCCGGATGGTATTTAATGTATCGGAATCGCAATGAAGTGGCACTTACGCCAGCCGAAGCAGCCTTCATTGACGAGGGATCGGACAAGCAGACCGATCAACCACTGACAGTTAAAGAGTGGAAATCGCTATTCGCGCACCGTACCGCGTGGGGAATTATTCTAGGCTTCATGGGCGTCGTCTACATGGTCTGGCTCTATTTGACCTGGCTCCCCAGTTATCTTGAACATTCTCGTGGCTTTACGGTCGAGAATACTGGATGGGTCGTTGCTATACCTTATCTCTTTGGAACCGCCGGAATGCTCGTTTCAGGGCAGGTCGTTGACATGTTGATGCGACGCGGGATGTCTGCCATTTCGAGCCGAAAGTGGCCGGTCTGCGTAGGCCTGCTCGGAGGTGCATTTTTCACGCTACCGGCCGCATTTACGCCGAACGCGACAATGGCTGTCGCCTATATCTGCCTCGCAATGTTCTTCATAAATTTGGCCAGTGCTGCTTCGTGGATGATGATCACTATTGCCGTTTCGAAGCGCCAGGTTGGCTCTCTCGGAAGCATCATGAACTTCGGAGGTTATTTCGCAGGATCGTTTGCGCCAATCGTTACAGGCTTCATGGTCGAACATGCCGATTCTTACGTCAACGCGTTGGTTGCCGCTGCAGTAATCTCCATCCTTGCTGCACTAGCATATTTCCTGCTTGTAAAGACCGACATGAAAAGTGTTGAGGGGCCAATGGTGACGCGATGACGTTTCTGCTTTTTTCCCAACGATTGGCTCATATCGAAAAGGTGCGCAGTAGATAAAGGGA
This sequence comes from Agrobacterium sp. GW821-FHT14E08, assembly GCF_058803865.1. Classification (NCBI taxonomy): domain Bacteria; kingdom Pseudomonadati; phylum Pseudomonadota; class Alphaproteobacteria; order Hyphomicrobiales; family Rhizobiaceae; genus Agrobacterium; species Agrobacterium sp. GW821-FHT14E08. Next base: position 160,066 of record NZ_JBXAPJ010000008.1, read on the forward strand.
TGTGTTCCCGGGAAGGGTGACAAGTTGGTCGCTCGCCCCGGGATCGACTGGATATCGGCCTATAAGGCGACTGACGCTTTGGCCGACAGCCGCCAGTCTCCCACGGAGCGGTAGTAGAGGTGTCTTGCCGACCATGGAGGAGATTGTCTTGAATGCAGAAAAGTCTTTCACAGGCACTCCCCCTTCTATTTGCCAGGGGCAGACCGCAAGCCGCGCGTCAGCCGAGCCCAGATTCTCGTTGGATCGACACCTTCCTATTCGGTCGTGATGTGAGCAGCCCGAGGAATGATAGAGAATGTGGTCGCCGAAGGCAGCGGAGCAGGCACTTCATTCCACGCAAAACGCACGCGCATTTAATCCGACCGCGCAAAGCTTTTTGAAGCACTTACTTATCATTGCGAGCGCAAGGAATTCGGAAGAGCCGCACGGCCGTGCTTGCCACAAAAGCGGTCACGGTGACCGCACCACTCGCAGTCGTAGTCACGGGCGGCGAGAAATCTGCGCCCGGTCTGCGGGCGCAGGAAGATACGAGGCCGAGGATCAACAGAGAAGAGACAACCGGTCGATAGTTTAGATAACCGCAAAGGCCATTGTCATCTTTGGCGCGCCGTTCCACTACCGTAGCCCGAGAAACTCACGCCGCAGCCGAGTTTTTGCATGGCAAGGATGAAGCCAGTCCTCTGTAGCCGGCTTTCCGGATCGCTCGCTTCCCTGATCTCGATGACCAAGCGTCCTGCAATAGATGGACTTCGGATCAGCTCGTCCCGAACCGAAGTCCACCAGATATCATCAACAGCAGACAAGGCTGACACTTCACAACCGAGCTTCGTATCTGGACGAGTTTTCAGACGATCTATTGTCGCATGGACCAAGTATCGGTCGTAGGCACGCGTTAGGCGCAATCGCTCCAAGACACTCGGAATATTCTCTGTTGCTATCACCCTTGTACCACATCGGATGCTCTTTAACTGGATCCTGTGGTACGGGCATCGGGCGTTACTCTCTACCGCATTCAACGGGTACTCCATCAAGTCGACGCGGCTACTGCTCAAAGCATCGTAGAGCACCACAGCAATCTCCATGTCTGATCTATACTGTTCGAAACAAGCAGGAACCCCATATTTGTGGTCGAGGGCGGGAAAACATTGAGTTTTATTTACGCTAACGGCCACGCTGATTCTCGTTTGTCCAATATCAATGGGCGACTCGCAAAGAAGCAACAGAGCCGGAAGCACTCGTGTCTGTTCAACCTCACCGTCCCAGCCCCACCCCTGGACACGCAATCCTGACGGCTCGATCGTTAGGGCACCGAATGAGTCTGGCAAAATGGATTCTATTCTGCGGCATACAGTGTAGAGCACTCGAGCAGCAATCCCATCGCCATAGCACAACGCAATGTGACGCAGATTTTCGACTGTTATTACAAGGCTATTCCGATTCGACCGCGTGTTACTGTGAGCCTGATCAACACTTAGTTTCATGCGATTGCGCCCGCCAGATACCAGCCGGTAGGGCTCCTTACCAAAAGATAAACAAACGCAGCTGCATATTGAATCAAAAATCCTGCCGCGTCGGCACGAAAAAGCGCGGTCGGACCTCGAAATGTTGGACGCACTCGGAATGCGGAAAGGTCCCGGAGCGTCTCTGGTTCAACACTTCCGACCGGGGAGACCACAGCGCCCGCCGCAGTTGAACGAATTGACTCATGTACGGTATTCATGTTCCTGGCATGAATCATTAATGTTACCTGCGATTTTCTTGTTAGCTAGTTCAACTTGAGTTTAAGGAAAGTCAGTGACAGGAAGGGGAGCTTGGCGGCTCTCTCTTGGGGGCCACGATTTAAGATGGCCATCATGGTGTGCGCGGTAAACATTCGAGGCAGAGCCCGGGGCGACATTTGGGCACGTGATATCTGCAGCTTGCGTAGCGTAACTACCCCTAAATCCAGTTTTGTTCGCGCTAACTGGCACCGGCAGTGAGATTCCGTAACCTTGAAGGTGTGTCGCACCACACAATGCGGCTGATTGCGCGTCTTCGATCGTCTCGACGCCTTCCATAACAACTACAGGAGAGTAGCAAGACGCGAAGCTGATAAGATGCGCCAGAGCATCAAGGTCCAAGCAAGACCGTCTTGTGGGCTGCAAGAACGACCGATCGATTTTGACGATATCAAAATCAACCAAGCGGAGTAGTTGCGGAGATGCGTAGCCTGCGCCAAAGTCATCCAGCGCAATCCGGCATCCCAACTCCCGCATCTCGTTCAGCATGTTTACCGATCGTGTCACATCGAGTAGTGGCCGCGTCTCCGTCAATTCGAGAACTAATCGAGACGCTAGTGTTGGACGAGACCGGACCTGGCCGGCAATCAGGTCCCACGTTTCGCGACTGCGCAAATTATCGGCCGATATATTGCAGCCGAGGACCGCACAGGGATCGATTTCCAGCTCGTCAAGGGCGAGGCGGACCACGTTCTCGTCAATCAACGAGCAGTATCCCAACTCCTCAAGCGTCGGAATAAATATACCCGCGCCATAATGGCAGCCGTCTGTTCCCTGCAACGTTGCTAAGCATTCGCGATAGAACACAGCATCAAATGGTTCGACCGAATGAACTGATTGGACGTTGAAACTTGCCCTTCCATCAGCGATCGCTGACTTAACAATCTCAACGACCCCTATATTCGAGATATCCGAGTGTCTATGCATCTTTGCCTCCCACTGTCCGTAAGAAAAGTCTGCGCTCATTAAGTTGCGGATCTCCATGGCCAGGAGGTTCGTCTTCTCGAGCTTTGGAGTTTAAGGGGGCATCGCGTTAAGACCAATGCGGAGTCACCGACACATTTGGCCAAAGATAATGCTAACTTCGCCATTGAGGACTTCTGTCCTGTACTCAAAGCACCCGCTTGTGCTCAAAGCTACTGCGCTTGGCAGCTTGGCTAAACAGCTTATTGGAGCATCAAGGGCTCCAACGGAGGTATTGGCCGGTTCTTGGTTTTTCCGGGCGGGCGAGAACGATTTCGCTCGAAAATGGAGCGATAACTCGCGTGTTTTTAGACTAGATGTACGTCATGAAGGCCGCGACGTTGCGCTATGACACGCTGGTATAAAGCGCGGCAGGTTTGATCAATTGGCGTCAGAAGTGGGACGCAACCCCGGTTACCGGACGGATTTTATGACCGACCCGGAAGTTATCGGAAGAGGGCAAAAAGTCGTGTTTGCAAGATAGACCAGAGTATACACCGAAGCCGTTCTTACCGGGAATGGCGCAGGGCCAATCTGCGCATTTGCGCAGTATCGAATGGGCAGATTTCATGGTTTCTGTCGCGCAGCAGACATCCGGGCCGTGGCGCTTTGCCGGTTGTCCGCCCCGATCCCGGCATAGCCCCTAGAATTCGACAGCAGAACAGCCTTGGAACAGAAAATCAATTCTCACTTGTCTCGCAGATCGCTGCTCACCTTGGCAATCAGCTCATTTCTGGCCACAGGTTGCGAGCAGGTTCCCAAGACGAAACTCGAAGTTGCCGCGGCTACCCTGCCCGAAAACAAAAATGAAACGACGACAGCTCCAAAACCGGCGAAGGACAACAGGCCAAAGCCTGCGGGTACCGGTTTCGCTTACGACGAAATTTATGCTGCGCTGGCGGATGGCGGCTTTGACGTTCCAGCAGTCAATTACCGCGCCATTGACCCGCAATACCTCCGACAGGAGGTCGAATACATCACCGCAGAGCCTGCCTATTCCATTGTCGTAGATACAAATGAAAGGTTCCTCTACTGGGTTCTTCCCCGCGGCCGAGCCATACGTTACGGCGTCGGGCTTGGAACTCAGGGCCGATCATGGAAAGGGCGCGCCGTCGTTCAATGGAAGCAGAAATGGCCAAGGTGGAAGGCGCCGGACGATATGATCGCCCGTAATCCTGAACTCAAGCCCTACGGTGTTGAAGCAGGCGGAATGGCCCCCGGCCCCCGGAATCCTCTCGGTGCGCGCGCCATGTATATTTTCCAGAACGGCAAGGATACGCTCTATCGTATTCATGGATCACCGAGCTGGAGAACCATAGGTAAGAATTCTTCCTCGGGTTGCGTCAGGATGTTGATGCAGGATGCGATCGATCTTTATGACCGAGTGAAGGGAAAGACGCCGCTTTTGGTCATCTGATAGCGTCAATCTGAGCGCGCAATGACTAAGAATAAGCGCTGCGGGTCAAATTTACGCCATAAATGGCACCATATCTCGCGTCGTTCGGTTTAGCGGATTTAGGGCCTTTCGGTCTTGAAAACGCCAGATCACAGCGCGCCAAACCTCGCGACAGAGGCATGGGGCAACACATATCGAGCAGCGGGAGAGACCGATATCTCCCGACATCGGCGCCGACGGAGCAACCACCCCGGAAACTCTCAGGCAAAAGGACCGCTGCAAGATCATACAAACTCTGAAAAGCGAGCTGATGCTCGCGCCGATGGTGTAAGTTCGCCGAAACAAGGTGAGCGAATCTCTCAGGCCAATGACAGAGGGGGTGCCAAAAGCCCAAAAACGGGGCAAGGAGCACCTATGGCTGGAAGTCACCCTTCCCTATCGACAGTCGATTGCGTTGACGCAGTTTCAAGACCATTTTCATTGACGGTGGCGGCAATTGCATTTGCCGCACACGACCCTGGCAGGCGTGACGCATTCCGGTGCGTCGGCGTTCGTGTCAGCCAGCTTCAGCGGCGGCATTTCACCCCGGAAAATTGAACAACTCCAAGCGGTTTCACCGGGCAACGCGCTCGACGGGTGGGGCGCAAGCACCTCACGACCCGCCTTCTCGCGATGATACCGCTACGCGGTTCTTGTACGAACACTACCTAATTCAGGAAATTTAAAATGGTCGATTGGGAAGATTTGCGATTTTTCTCCGCCTTCGCTCACCACGGGTCGATCACGGCAACCGCCAAGGCGCTACGCGTCGATCATACGACTGTAAGTCGGCGCATCACATCGCTGGAAACCTCGCTTTCCGTGAAGCTCGTTGATCGCAGGCCAAGATCATATGTACTGACCGCTATGGGACGCGACGTCGCGAACTTCGCCGAGGAAATGAGCAGATCTGCATTTGCTCTGAGCCGTTGCGCCGGGTCCGGCCAGAACGGTATAGAAGGCGATGTCGTGGTATCCGCGCCGCCATCGCTGCTCTACAGCTTCATTGCACCGCAAATCTCCGCGCTGCAATCTCAGCATCCTGACGTAAGCCTCCGTCTTGTCGGTACCATGGAAGCGATGTCCCTCTCCAAGGGAGAGGCGGATATTGCCATCAGCCTGAAGCGGCCGAGCGAAGCCACGCTGGTTGCGCGTCGCCTCGGACAATTGCCCTATTTCCTCTATGCCGACCCTGCCTACCCGACGAGAAACGGCCCTCCTCTCTATATCAGTTACGATGATACCATGCGGGAGTCGGATCACTATCGCTGGCTTGATGAGAGGCTTTCCGCCGACGAGGTGTTCATGTGCAGCAACGACCTGCGCATACAGGCGGCCGCGGCCGCCGGCGGCTGTGGGGTGGCACTGCTGCCCGCCTACCTCGCCGCGGAACACGGTCTTGTGAGGTTCGATCCACTCGATCCCGGCGTCAGGATCGACGTTTGGCTGGTGATCCACGAAGACGTGCGCGACACGCCACGCATACGTGTTGCCATGGACTTCATCAGTGAAAGCCTCAAGCCCTTGTGGTGTTCCTGATTATGCGCAGATCAAGCCTGCGCCATTGCCGAATTTTCCGGGATTTGGCGCGGTGTAAAATGCCGCGTGACAGGGTCTGTCCTGCGCGCGTGCCGTGACCGGTTGTACCTGCCCGCATTCCCACCCTATTCCCGATACCTGAGCGTGGAGTATTTTCATGTCTTTGATTGCTCGTTACAGGAGAGGTGCCGTCGGATACCTTGTTCTCCCTGCCAAAAAACGCAGCGCAAAAACATCCGCTCGAAATCGTCAGCGGGTGGGCCTGCTAATCGTGGCATTTGCGATCGGTTATGCCGCGATCGCAGTCCGCCTTCTACAATATGGCTATTTTTCCGAGAGTGACGCGACGGCGAGTATTCCACGATCTCCCAATATAATCGCCTCCCGCCCCGACATTCTGGACCGCAACGGCCAGCTTATCGCAACGGATATCAATCTCATCTCGCTTTATGCAGAGCCTCGCCGCGTTGTTGATGCAAATGAGGCCATCGAAAAGCTCGCCTCTGTTGTTCCCGACCTGGATTGGGCTGATCTGCACAGAAAACTAACGTCTGACTCCGGTTTTCAGTGGATCAGGAGACAGCTTACGCCTCGCCAGGAAGCTGAGATCATGCGCCTTGGCATTCCGGGCATTGGATTCAGACCCGAAAAGCGGCGGTTTTATCCTGGTGGGCCAGTGGCATCTCACATTGTCGGGCATGTCAACATCGATAATCAGGGGCTGGCGGGCATTGAGCGCTATCTCGACAGGCAAGGCCTGGCAGACCTGCGTGGAATTGGCCTTACCGATCCCACCCAGCTTGAACCGGTCCGGCTGTCCATCGATTTGCGCGTTCAGAGCATCGTGCATACCGTCGTTAGCGATGCCTTGAGGAACTATCGGGCGGAAGCGGCAGGTGCCGTCGTAATCGATGTCGACACAGGCGAGGTTCTCGCGATGGCGTCCGTCCCCGACTATGACCCGAATGAGCCTTCGCGGCGCCTTGCCGATGGCACGATCGACAGGGACTACGAAAAGGGATGGTTCAACCGCATGAGCAATTCAGCGGTTGAAATGGGCTCGACCTTCAAGGCGTTCACCCTTGCCATGGGGATTGATGCAGGCGTCGTCAATCTGAACTCGGTCGTTGATGCCTCCCACCCGCTGAAGATGGGTGGTTTCATCATCAGGGATTTTCACGGACGAGGACGGCCGCTGACAATCCGGGAAGTCTTTCGCTACTCATCAAACATCGGCACGGCAAAGGTCGCTGATCTCGTTGGCCTGGAAAGCCACCAGCAATTTCTCTTCAGACTGGGCTTGTTGTCAAAGATGCAGACGGAGTTACCGGAAATTGCCTCGCCCGCAGCGCCAAGGAACTGGAAAAAGATCAATTCCGCAACGATTTCCTTCGGTCACGGTCTGGCCACGACACCGTTACAGACGGCTGCGGCTGCGGCGGCCCTCGTAAACGGTGGCATATTTCGGCACCCGACCTTCATCGCCGACAGTGGGAGGCGTCACCAAATCACCGGCAGGCGTGTCCTGCAGGCCTCGACCAGCGCAAAGGTCCGCGAGCTGTTCTGGTACAACGGCACCCAAGGTTCGGGCCGAAACGCCCAGGTGGCCGGTTTTGATGTAGGTGGGAAAACCGGGACAGCGGAAAAGGTTATCGATGGCAAATACGCGAAGAACCTGAACTTCAATACATTCCTCGCGGCATTCCCCATGCACCGCCCTCGTTATTTGGTGCTGTCGATCATTGACGCCCCGCTTTCCGGTGAGCGTGGCGGGCGCCTGGCGGCCTTCAATGCCGCGCCGATGGTGCGCGACATCATCGAGCGCGCCGCACCACTCCTCGGGGTTCGACCGTCATTCGGGAACCCGCAAGCATATCCTTTGATGAACTACTGAATAGGCGATGAACCCATGTCATTCGCAGATACTGAATTTTCAGATTATTTGATGATCTTTTCCCCGACGGGCAACATTATCCATATTCTCTATTTCGTTGCGATTGTCGCAGAGGCCATGACAGCCGCACTCGCCGCCGGCCGTCGCGAAATGGATTGGATCGGCGTATTTCTGCTTGGATGCATTACCGCCCTCGGCGGTGGAACCGTGCGCGATGTTTTTCTGAACCACTATCCGCTATCGTGGGTCGAAAATCCCAGCTATCTCCTCGTGACGGGATTATCTGCGCTGGCGACGATCCCGATCGCCCGATATATGTATCACCTGCGCAAGATGTTCCTTTTTCTTGATGCGATAGGACTGGTCGTCTTTACCGTCATCGGCTGCCAGATTGCGTCAAACCTCAACCTGCCGCTGGTTGTCGTGGTGGCGGCTGGTGTGTTGACTGGATGTCTGGGCGGCGTACTTCGGGATATTCTGTGCAACGAAGTACCGCTCTTGTTTCGTTCGGAACTCTATGCAACCGTCTCGGTCTTTACGAGCCTGATCTACTTGATCGTGCCCCTCCTGGGGGTTTCCCACGCGATATCCTCGCTCGTCGCAATGGCCCTCGGGTTGATGCTCCGGCTCCTTGCAATACGCTTTAACTGGTGTGTACCGACATTCGTTTACACGAAAGACCCTCATTGAGGAGCGAGCGCATTTTTCACCGCCGCAAGGCCGCGGCGTAAAAACGGATCGGAGTGCACGTAAAAGAACTGCACTCCACGGGCCCGCCAGCGCGGGATTTCCTCCAGCGTTGCAAGTGTGCCGGCGATCTTTCCCGCTGCGCAAATTTTTTTAACGGCGATGGCGACCTTGTCGATCACCACATCCGGGCGCGGTTCGCCGAATGGCGGCGCGGGCGGATACCCCATATCATGCGAGAGATCGCCGGGGCCGATGAAAAACACGCCTATCCCCTCGACTGTCAGCATCGTCGGCATTGCTGACCATGGGCACCATGATCCCGTCGGCACCGGCGTTCAGGTAGCGGATGATGATCGGCCGTTCTTGCGAATGCGGGCGTACGATGGCAGCACCGCCCACCGAGCGTACCACCTGCCCTGTTGCCCGCACATCCTCGAAGCTCCATGTGCCATGCTCGCAATCGACGAAGACTGCATCCGCGCTAAATTCCACCAGCCGGGCGGAAAGACCTGAATGTGTATGGTGGGGCGTGAACATGCTGATAGCCTCACCCGCCGCAAGACGGGCGCGCAACCTTGCTCCATTCATGGAAGTCTCCCCCTTACTTCTTTTTCGGCATATGTGGCGTGTCGTCCGGCGACCCTACCCAGCGCGCGGAGCCGGAACTCCCGGCTCTTCGTCCGCGCCACTTACCGTCACGACATTGGCGAAGGTTCATCTTCATCCCTTGCCCTCGATGCTCTCCGAAAAGTTGTAACACCCAGTAAAAGCGAGCGAACGGCCTGCCGTCGTGAGCGTGGCAGCCAGGCATGTTCGGGGATAAACGGTATGGAGTTTAAAGTCTCAGAAGCAACTGACCATACAGGTAAGCTTTTCGCATCCCGCTTTGCACCCGATGATTTTGGATTTTATGTTTTACGACAGGGGATTTAGCGCCGACGATCGTAGCTGTTTAGCGTGCTGGATCGTAGTTTTAGGGTATTGTAGGATACTGTAGCGTAGGAATTGGTTGCGGGGGCAGGATTTGAACCTGCGGCCTTCAGGTTATGAGCCTGACGAGCTACCGGGCTGCTCCACCCCGC
>NZ_JBXAPJ010000009.1:0-35359 GCF_058803865.1 Agrobacterium sp. GW821-FHT14E08
TTCGGTGAGGCGAAAGTCATCCCGTCGATCGATCTCGATATCAACGACGGCGAGTTCGTCGTCTTCGTCGGCCCGTCGGGCTGCGGCAAGTCCACGCTTTTGCGCCTCATCGCCGGGCTGGAAGATGTCTCCGGCGGAAAGATCGCCATCGACGGCAAGGATGTCACCGAAAAGGCCCCGGCCGAGCGCGGCCTTGCCATGGTGTTCCAGTCCTATGCGCTTTATCCGCATATGAGTGTCAGGAATAACATCGCCTTCCCGCTGAAGATGGCCAAGCTCGACAAGGCGGTGATCGATAAAAAGGTCGAGGACGCCGCCCGGGTGCTGAACCTCACCGATTATCTCGAACGCCGGCCCTCGCAGCTGTCGGGCGGCCAGCGCCAGCGCGTCGCCATCGGCCGCGCCATCGTGCGCGAACCGAAAGCCTTCCTGTTCGACGAGCCGCTTTCCAACCTCGATGCGGCGCTGCGCGGCACCATGCGGCTGGAAATCTCCGAGCTGCACAACACGCTGAAGACGACGATGATCTACGTCACCCACGACCAGGTGGAAGCCATGACCATGGCTGACAAGATCGTCGTCCTCAACCGCGGCAATATCGAGCAGGTCGGCTCACCGATGGAGCTTTACCGCTCCCCCGCCAACCTCTTCGTCGCCGGCTTCATCGGCTCGCCGCGCATGAACCTGGTGACTGGCGATTACGCCCGCAGCAAGAACGCCGCCACCGCCGGTGTGCGGCCCGAACATCTGGTGCTGTCGAAAGAAAACGGGCTGTGGCAGGGCAAGGTCACGGTTGCCGAACATCTCGGATCGGATACCTTCCTGCATCTCGATGTCGATGGCATCGGGCCGATTACCGCAAGGACCGATGGCGAGTTCGAATGCAGGCATGGCGATACCGTCTTCATCACCCCCGACGAGACCAAGATCCACAGGTTTGATGAAAAGGGTAAGGCAATATGACGGGAAGACTGGAAGGCAAATCCGCACTGATAACAGGTTCGGCGCGCGGCATAGGCCGTGCCTTTGCCGAAGCCTATATACGTGAGGGGGCAACCGTCGCCATTGCCGATATCGATTTCGAACGCGCCAGCAAGACCGCCCGCGAGATCGGCGAGAACGCCTATGCCGTCGAACTTGACGTCACCAAACAGCATTCCATCGACACCGCCATTCGCACCGTGGAAGGCCAGACGGGTGGACTCGATATCCTCATCAACAATGCCGCGCTGTTCGATCTGGCACCGATTGTCGAGATCAAACGCGAGAGCTACGAAAGACTGTTTTCGATCAACGTGTCCGGCACGCTGTTCATGATGCAGGCCGCCGCAAAAACAATGATTGCTCGGGGAAAAGGCGGCAAGATCATCAACATGGCAAGCCAGGCGGGCCGGCGCGGCGAGGCCTTGGTGGCGGTTTATTGCGCCACCAAGGCCGCCGTCATCAGCCTCACCCAATCGGCGGGGCTCGATCTCATCAGACACGGCATCAACGTCAATGCGATTGCGCCGGGCGTGGTCGATGGCGAGCACTGGGACGGCGTGGATGCGCTGTTTGCGAAATATGAAAACCGCCCCGCCGGTGAAAAGAAGCGGCTGGTCGGGGAGGCCGTGCCCTTCGGCCGCATGGGCCGTGCCGAAGACCTGACCGGCATGGCGATCTTCCTTGCCTCCGATGAGGCACAATACATCGTCGCCCAGACCTATAATGTCGATGGCGGCAACTGGATGAGCTGAGTATCGGGCGCCTGTCGTCCGGCCTTGGCACGAACAACGTTTCCCCTTCGAGGATCGTGACATGACATGCAAACTCTCCCTCGTAACGCTTGACGACGCCAGAAAAACCGCGGCTGTTCCGGCCTATTCCCGGACCGATCTTTCCGCCGGCATCGTGCATTTCGGCGTCGGCAATTTCCACCGCGCCCATCAGGCGGTTTATCTGGATGATCTCTTCAATACCGGAACGGACCATGACTTCGCCATCATCGGCGCGGGCGTTCTGCCCTCCGATGCGGTGATGCGCGAGAAACTCGCTGCGCAGGATTTCCTGACGACGGTGGTGGAGCAGGACAATAACCGCACCGGCGCGCGCGTCACCGGCCCGATGATCGACATATTGCCGGTTGGTGACAGCAGGACCATCATCGATAAGCTGGCAGACCCGAAAATCCGCATCGTTTCCATGACGATCACTGAAGGCGGGTATTTCATCGATGCCTCCGGTTCCTTCAACCCGCAGCATCCGGCCATTGCCGAGGATGGCAGAAACCCGGCTTCACCGAAAACCGTGTTCGGCCTCATCGTCGCCGGGCTGAGGGCACGGCGGGACAAAGGGCTGCAACCCTTCACCGTCATGTCCTGCGACAACATTCCGCATAATGGCAAGGTCACGAAAAATGCGGTGGTCGGGCTCGCGGCCCTGTCCGATCCGGCTTTCGCCAACTGGATCGGCGAAAACGTCGCTTTCCCCAATTCCATGGTCGACCGCATCACGCCCGCGACAGGCGAGCGCGAACGCAATATCGCCCGCGACGATTTCGGCATCGAAGACAACTGGCCGGTCTTCTGCGAGGAGTTCAAGCAATGGGTGATGGAGGATAATTTCCCTGCCGGCCGCCCGGCGCTGGAAAAGGCCGGCGTGCAGTTCGTGAAGGATGTTGCGCCCTATGAGCACATGAAAATCCGCATCCTCAATGGCGGCCATGCGGCAATCGCCTATCCGGCGGCTCTGCTCGATATTCATTTCGTGCATGAGGCCATGGAACATCCGCTGATCCGGGCATTTCTGGCAAAGCTTGAAAATGAAGAGATCATCCCGGTCATTCCGCCGGTTCCCGATACGAATCTTGCCGATTATTTCGGGCTGATCGAACGGCGTTTCCTCAATCCGAAAATCGGCGACACCATTCCGCGTCTGGCACAGGATGGCTCCAACCGCCAGCCGAAGTTCATTCTGCCCTCCACCGCCGACCGTCTGGCGCGCGGCGAAGATATTGTCGGCCTGTCGCTGGTTTCGGCGCTCTGGTGCCGTTATTTCCAGGGCACTTCCGACAGCGGCAAAGAAATCGCCTTCAACGATGCGAGCGCCGAGCGGCTTCAGGCGGCGGCCATCAAGGCCAAGGACGATCCGATGGCCTTCCTCGCGCTTGGCGATATTTTCGGGGAGGTTGCCGAATCGGCGCTTTTCCGTAAACGCTTTGCCCATGCATTGAAAACGCTGTGGCAAGAAGGCACGGCGAAGACCTTGCAGCTTTATTTGGATGACAAGCTGGCTGAAAAGTGACGTGAGATGAAAGACCGGACCGGACCCCTTTTGATTTTCGACTGCGACGGCGTTCTCGTCGACAGCGAGCCGGTCTCGATTTCAGTGCTTCTCGACATGCTCTCCCATCTCGGTGTGACGATGGGAGAGGAGGAAGCCTATGAGCGCTTCCTCGGCCGCAGCGTCGCCAGTATGACGGCGACGCTGTTTGAGGATTACGGTGTCGAGACCGATATCGATTTTCTCGACCATATGCGCGCAACATTGTTCGAGCGTTTCCGCACCGAGCTTCGGCCGATTGGCGGCATTGCCGAAACGCTGGACAGGCTTGTGGGCCTGAAACGCTGCGTTGCCTCGTCCAGCCAGCCGGAGCGCATTCGTTATTCGCTGGGGCTGACCGGCCTGATCGACAAATTCGAGCCGTATGTCTTCAGCGCCACCATGGTGAAGAATGGCAAGCCGGCGCCTGATCTTTTCCTGCATGCCGCGCGTGAAATGGGCGCTGATCCGCGTCACTGCATCGTGATCGAGGACAGCCCGGCGGGCATTGCGGCGGCGAAGGCGGCCGGCATGGCGGTTTTTGCCTTTACCGGCGGCTCGCATGCGCGGTTTCCCGCATTCCGGGAAAAGATCGCGGGTCTCGGGGCCGATGCCACGTTTGACGCCATGCCGGATTTGGTCCAACTTGTCGACGGTTATGTGGGGAAGGGCGGTTTTGACAGCCGGGTGGCACGTGACGCAGGCTGAAGCAAACCTTGCCTGCCGCCGCCGGGACGTCGTTGCGCAAGGGATGGAATTGAAGTCTTGATGCGTCAGAATCTCGTGGCTGTCGATGTCGGTACGGCGAGCGCGCGCGCCGGGATTTTCGATCCGGCCGGCAGGCTTCTGGCCCGCTCCACCCATCCCATCCTGATGCAGAGGCCGCAGGAAAACCACGCCGAACATGACTCCACCGACATATGGAACGCGGTCTGCATTGCGGTGAGGGCAGCGCTTGCCGATGCGGGTGTGTCGCCGCAAAGCATTGCGGCAATCGGTTTCGACGCCACCTGCTCGCTCGTTATCCGTGATGAAAGCGGAGAACCGGTTTCGGTTTCGGTGACCGGCAAAGACCGGTTCGATACGATCGTCTGGCTCGACCACCGGGCAATCGACGAGGCCGACCGGCTGACGGCCTCCGGCCACCGCGTGCTGGATTTTGCCGGCAGAAGCATGTCGCCGGAAATGCAGATGCCGAAGCTGATGTGGCTGAAGACGCATATGCCGGCGAGCTGGTCGCGCATGTCCTTCGCCTTCGATCTGGCGGATTTCCTGACATGGAAGGCGACCGGCTCCGCGAAGCGTTCAAATTGCACGCAGACGGCGAAGTGGAATTTCCTGGCGCAGGAAAATCCGGGCTGGCAGGCGGATTATCTCGAAATGGCCGGGCTTGGTGATCTGAAGGAACGGGCCGGGCTGCCCGACACCACGGTAATGCCGGGGGAGAGCATCGGTTCACTGTCGCCGCAGGCCGCCGCAGATCTTGGTCTGGACACCGGCTGCCAGGTGGCGGCGGGCATGATCGATGCCTATGCCGGTGCTCTCGGCGCGCTTGGCGGTTGCCTTTCGGCGGATGTGGGCCGGCATGTGGCGCTGATTGCCGGCACCTCGAGTTGCCTTGTCGCCATGTCTGAGCGGCAGATGCCCGGTCACAGTCTCTGGGGTCCCTATTGGCAGGCGATCCTGCCCGGCCATTGGCTGGTGGAGGGTGGGCAATCGGCCACCGGTGCGCTGCTCGATCATATCGTGCGCATGCATGCGGCCGGCGGTGAGCCGGATACGGCCCTGCATGCCCGCATCGTTGCGCGGGTAACGGAGTTGCGCGCGCTTGAGGGCGAGGCCTTTGCCGATCGGTTGCATGTGCTGCCGGATTTCCATGGCAACCGCTCGCCGCTTGCCGATCCGCATGCGGTCGGCGTCATCAGCGGGCTGACGCTGGACACATCTTTCGACAGTCTCTGCCGTCTTTACTGGCGTACCGCCGTGGCGATCGCGCTCGGCGCGCGCCATGTGCTCGATGCCATGGAGCGTTTCGGTTATGCGGTCGAAAGCCTGCATGTCACCGGCGGGCACGTGAAAAACCAGCTCCTGATGGAGCTTTATGCCGATGTGACGGGCAAGCGCATCGTGGTTCCCGCGACCGCCGATGCCGTTCTTCTCGGCACGGCGATGACGGCGGCGGCTGCCGGGGGCGTCCATGCGGGGCTTGCGGCGGCTGGTGCCGCCATGTATCCGGGCAATGCGGAAATTTCCGGAAATACGGCGCTTGCGCCCCGTTATGAGCGCGATTATCGCCGGTTTCTCGCCATGCACCGTCATCGCCAGGAGCTGGAAAGCCTCTGATTTTTTGCAAAATGTTTGGCGAGGGCGTCGCCGCATATTTCTTCTCCCCGCCGGGGAGAAGGTGGCCCGAAGGGTCGGATGAGGGGGCAAGCTCTCCGAATATCTCGACCGTCGCCCCCTCATCCCTCTGCCGCGGACTTCTCCCCGCCGGGGAGAAGAAATACGCGGCACCCGCTCGATCCATATGCCTGCAGGACGCCGCTCAGATGCCGAGCGAGCGCTTCAGGCCGGTAAGGTTTTTCATCCGCGTCCTGCGCGTCTCGTCCGCGCCGGCAATCAGGCTGCAGAGGGTGAATTCCATCAGCGCGACCAGTTGCAGGAGGCCCTGGCCGCCATTCTGGGCGTGCGGCATGGCAAGACAGATATCGGCGCTTTCAGGTCCCCATTCATAAAACCGGGTGGTGATGAGCAGGGTTCTGTAGCCGCTCTTGCGCGCCGTCGAAGACAGGCTCTGCAGCGGCGACAGGCTGCCGCCGCAATCCATGAGGATGAGAAGGGCTTTTGCCGGGTCAAAATCCCATAGCGCGACATAAGCGGCGCTATCGCTGCCGAGATAATGGACCTGCCTGCGGTATTCCAGCAACCGTCCATGGAAATGGCGGCCGGTGCCCATGCTTTCAGGGGATGTGGCCAGAAAAATATCGGAGGTGGAGGCGATCTCGTTCATTGCCAGACGCCAGATCGGCTGGGAGGTCATGTCGAAAGCGGTCTGGATGGCCTGGATCTGTTGTGACAGAAGCTGGGAAAACGGATTGGACTGTTCTCCACCTGCAACGGATGCCGTTTGCTCCTCACCCCCCATTTCTTCCGCATGGCGCAGATCGGCACGGATATCGCTGAATTGCCGGTATCCAAGCGAGCGTAGGAAGCGGCCGACCGTCATCGGGCTGAGGCCGAGCTTCGCAGCCAGCGTCTGCGCCGTTTCGAATGGCAACTCGTCCAGATGCTCGATCAGATATTTGGCGATCTTGCGCTCGGAGGGTGTGCCAGCCTTCATGGCACGCGTGAGGTTCAACAGCAGCTTTTCCACCAACGCCTCATTCTTATGATTATTGAACGATGATGCATGCGCGCGCGCCAAACAGCGTGCGAACCGCTTTTTGACGGTGGGGGAAGCTTTTCCGGCCATGTCCTCCACCGGACCGGAATGCGAATTATAATAGGTATTTTATTATATTTTAGAGATATCTTTTATTCAAGGGAAATTCCATCTGCGGTTTAATTCCAGGCGGTTGGCGGCTTGCTGTGGTTCTTGTACAGCCGACGGCAAGCTCCTATCTCTCGCTGGGTCAGAAAGTTTCAACGCAGGAAGCGGCAAGGGAGTTCCGAATGATATTCGATGCGGCAAGGCTGGCGTTTCAAAATCTCTTTGCCGCCGAAACCCGGTCGGTTTTCTGGAAGGTTCTGGGGCTGACGCTTCTCGTGCTGGCGGCGCTGTGGTTCGCCATTCGGTCGATCTTCATCTATTTCGCCCTGCCGTGGGTGGATACGCTGATCCCCGGCGTGCCGGACTGGGCGGGCTGGCTGACCTTCGTTTTCGCCATTTTCGCCGGCATCGGACTTGCGCTGGCGCTGGCGCTGCTCATTTCGCCGGTCACCGCCGTCATTGCCGGCCTGTTTCTCGACGATGTCGCCGAAGTGGTTGAAAAAAAGAACTATCCGAACGACCCACCGGGCAAGGCGATGCCGGTCGGTGAGGCTGTTCTGTCGTCCATCAAGTTCTTCGGTGTCGTCATTGCCGGCAACCTTGTCGCGCTGTTGCTGCTGCTTGTGCCGGGTATCAATCTCATCGCGTTTTTTCTGGTGAACGGCTATCTGCTCGGCCGGGAATTCTTCGAATTCGCGGCGATGCGTTTCCGCTCGCCCGCCGAAGCGAGGTTGTTCCGTTCAAAACACCGCACCACCGTTTTCATGGCCGGGCTGGTAATCGCCGCCTTCCTGGCGGTGCCGTTCCTCAACCTTTTGACGCCGCTTTTTGCCGCCTCGATGATGGTGCATCTGCACAAGGCCGTCAGCCGGCGCGATCCATCATTCGCCGCCGGCCGCACCGAACAGCTGCGCGGGTAATTCCACCAGTGGCGCTGGAATATCGAAGGTCTTTTCTGGCGACTTGCAGATATCGGCGATCACGCAGCGTTCGCATTCCGGCTTGCGCGCCTTGCAGCAATAACGCCCATGCAGGATCAGCCAGTGATGGGCGTGGAACAGATATTGTTCAGGAATGATGCGGATCAGCCGGTCTTCAACCTCGTCAGGGGTTTTGCCCGGCGCAAGACAGAGCCGGTTGGCAATGCGGAAGACGTGGGTATCCACCGCAAGCGTGGGCACGCCGAAGGCCATGGACATCACCACATTGGCAGTCTTGCGGCCCACACCCGGCAGCGTCACCAGCTCCTCGCGGGTTTTCGGCACCTCGCCGCCGAAATTGTCGATCAGCATCTGCGACAGGGCGATGACGTTTTTCGCCTTGTTGCGGTAAAGGCCGATGGTCTTGATATGGCCGATCAGTTCTTCCTCGCCGAGCGCCAGCATCTTTTCCGGCGTATCGGCCACCTTGAACAACGCGCGTGTGGCCCGGTTCACGCCCACATCGGTCGCCTGCGCGGAAAGCGCCACTGCTACCAGCAGGGTGAAGGGATTGGTATGTTCCAACTCGCCTTTCGGCTCCGGCCGCTGAATGGAAAAACGCCGGAAGATCTCGGTGAGCTCGTCCTTCGAATAGGCCGTTTTCACCCGCGTCGGCTTGCGCGCGGATGCCGGATTTGACTTTTTCAATGTTTGGGTGCTGGATCGTTTTTTGGCGACTGTCATGGACTATCTATAGCCAGCCCGCCTTGAGGAAAGCAACGTGGATACGCTCAACGACCAGCCGATTTTCGCGGCGGAACTCGTTCCGCACCGTTCGCTTGGCAGAAGGGGTTTCCGGCTGCTCCTGCTTTTCTCCGGCCTGGCCTGCCTTGTCTATGGCGGCTTTTTCCTCGCCACCGGGGCATGGCCGGTCGGCCTGTTCTTCGGGCTGGATTTCCTGCTGCTTTATGCCGCCTTCCGCGCCAACTACCGGGCGGCGAAGGCGCGGGAAGAGGTCAGCGTCTCGCGCACCAGCCTGTCGATCCGCAAATTTTCTCCGGCAGGGCGGATGGTGGAGCATCGCTTCAATCCCTTCTGGGCGCGCTTCAGGGTGAGGCGGCATGACGAGATCGGCATCGTCTCCATGCATGTGACGGGTGAAGGCCGGGCAACCGATATCGGGTCGTTTCTCAATCCGGATGACCGGGAAAGTTTCGCCAAGGCTTTTGGCGGTGCGCTGGCGACTGTCAGGCGGCGGATGTGAGTGGATCAGGAAGTTGTCGTGGCGCGGTGGTCTCCTTCCCTCATCCCTGTGCTTGTCACAGGGATCCAGCCAGCCCAAGTCTTTGGGCTGAAAAGAGTCCCTCGCCACGCGGACGCGTGTCTGCTGGATTCCTGTGACGAGCACAGGAATGAGGGTGCGTAGGTGTTCCGGCTAACGAACATTCCTTGCGTATCATGATGCTGCGCAAGAAACGGGTGGAGACGAAGTCGCTTTAATGGTTTTCTCTTACCCGTTAGGAGATTTGCGATGAACGCCAATATTACGCTGAACGAAGACATCACCCCCATCGGAACGGATTACGACACGGTGCGCGGGGTTATCGAGCTTTTGACGCTGGATTATCGCGAGCAGCCCTCCCTCGAAGCCATTGCCGCAGAGCTCGGCCAGTCGCCGACGCAATTGCAGAAGACCTTCACCCGTTGGGCCGGCCTTTCGCCCAAGGCATTCCTGCAGGCCGTAACGCTCGATCATGCCAAGAGGCTGTTGCGCGAAGAGGATTTGCCGCTGCTGGAAACCTCGATCGAGGTTGGCATGTCTGGCCCCGGACGCCTGCACGATCTGTTCGTCACCCATGAGGCCATGTCTCCCGGCGAATGGAAGGCCAAGGGCGGCGGGCTGACGATCCGTTACGGTTTCCACACCTCGCCCTTCGGGCTTGCGCTGGTCATGGTGACCGATCGTGGCCTTGCCGGCTGCGCTTTTGCCGATCCGGGTGAGGAAAGGGCCTGTTTCGAGGACATGGCTGGCCGCTGGCCGAATGCGGACTATGTCGAGGATCGCGAAGCGACCGCGCCCTATGCCGCCCGCATCTTCGATCCGTCCATGTGGTCGGCGGACAGGCCGTTGCGCGTCGTGCTGCTCGGTACGGATTTTCAGGTGCGTGTCTGGGAAAGCCTCCTGAAAATCCCGATGGGCCGCGCGGTTACCTATTCGCACATCGCCTGCGATATCGGCCAGCCCACCGCGTCGCGTGCGGTCGGTGCGGCGGTCGGCGCCAACCCGGTGTCCTTCGTCGTTCCCTGCCATCGCGCCGTCGGTAAAAGCGGGGCTCTGACGGGGTATCACTGGGGCCTGACCCGCAAGCGGGCTATGCTCGGTTGGGAAACGGGGAAGGTGTGAGGCGGGGCTTGGATTGTCTTTGCCGATCTGCCTGGGATCGGTTATTCTTTGCCCATGAAAAGCACGATTGAACTTCCCGACGATCTGAAGCACCGGCTGGATATCTTAGCCGAGCGCTCGAACTCGACACCAAGCCGCATCATAGAAGATGCGCTTTCTCATGGACGTTCTCTGGCATGGCAGGAGAAATGGACGAGCGGCGTGAGGGCAGGGTTGGCGGAGGCCGATGCCGGGGAGTTTGTTACTGAAGAAGAGATCAACGTAGTTCTGAATAAATATGCCAAGGCCTGAAACGCGTGCGGTTGGTTTGGACGCGGCGTTATCTCCGGGAGCTTGATGCTATAGGCAACTATATCGCCGAACGTAATCCGCGTGCGGCAATAAAAGTCGTTAGGGCAATTCACCAGACGACGGCACGTCTTCTATCCGATAATCCTCATTTAGGACGCAGTGGCGAAATTGAAGGGACTAGGGAACTGGTTATTTCCGGCCTGCCCTACATCGTCGCCTATCGCGTGACGGAGCAACAGGTCGAAATCCTGTTCGTGCAACATGCCGCCCGCGAATGGCCTGACGAAGCCTAAACCAGCTCCATCAATGCTCGCGCCGCCGCCTCGTCTGTTATCAGCGTATTACAGCCGATCCGCTTGATCGTGGCGCGGATGGCGATGGCGCGATGGGCGCCGCCAGAGGCCAGCACGATGTGTTTGGCCTTACGTAGCGTATCGAGATCGATCGCCATGGCGCGCTGGTTGATGGGGTGATCGACGGAGCGGCCTTCGGCATCGATGAAATTGAACATGGTGTCGCAGACGCAACCGGCATCGATGAGTTCCTGCAGCGTCGCCTTGGAAATAAAACCTTCCGATAACGACGTCGAATGGGGGCCGATATCGCCGCAGGAGACGATGGCGAGATCGAGCGTTTCCGCGAGATCGTAAAGTGTCGCAAGCCCGCATTTTTCGATCAGCGCCCGTTTGGTCTCAACCGAATCCACCAGAAGCGGCGCAAGGAACATGTAACATTCCGCCCCGAGCGCGCTTGCCAGCCGCCAGGTGTAATCGAGCGGGTTGGTCTGGTGCACGGCAACGATGCCGCCGAGCAGCGACACGACCTTGCAATTTTCCCGGCGCGGCGGGCGGAAGCTGGAAAGCGAGGCGGTCATGGTGCGGCCCCAGCCGACACCGATGGTGGCTTCGTTCGGCACCGCTTCGGAGAGGAATTGCCCGAGCGCCAGCCCGACCGCCTTGGCCGTGCCTTCGGCGTTCGCCTTATCCGGGGATGGGCCGGGGGAAGGGATGATCACCGCCTCGTCCAGCCCATAAGCCGCCTCCAGCCGGCCGGCCAGCTCGACGAAATCCTCGATGCCTTCGTTGATCCAGATTTGCACTTCGGAGCGCTTCATCGCCTCATCCAGAAGGCGGATGACGGTGGAGCGGCTGATGCCGAGTTTTTCCGCGACGTCTTTCTGCGTCATGCCCTGATTATAATAGAGCCATGCGGCGCGCAGCCGCAGAGACGCCGCTTCCGAATAGGCCGTATGGGTTTCTCTTCTCAGTTTCGCCACGGTTTCCGCCATTCTTTATGTTTGGGGAGTATCGCAGGCGTGAAACTTATGTCAATTGCGATGCGCAAATGTCTTGACTTTTGGCCCTGTCGCTTGCGATAGTCGGAGCCGGACAGAACCGCGATTTCGGCCTTGGGCGCACCCATGGTGCGGGAACGAAAAGACGGCTTGGCAAGTTTTGAAGAGATCATGAAGGATCATTCGGTATGACGTCTAAACTCGAACAACTTCGCGCCATCACTACGGTCGTTGCCGATACCGGCGATATCGAGGCGGTTGCGCGCCTGAAGCCGGTGGATTGCACCACCAACCCCACCATCGTTCTGAAGGCGCTCGGCACCCCGGCCTTTGCCGATGCGGTGAAGGAAGCCGTCGCATGGGGCAAGAAGCAGGGCGGCCAGTCCGACGCCGTGGTTGCCGCCGTTGCCGACCGTCTCGCCATTTCCGTGGGCGCAGCCCTTGCCGGCCTCGTTCCGGGCCGTGTGTCGACCGAAGTCGATGCCGACCTTTCCTTCGATACGCAAGCCTCCATCACCAAGGCGCGCCACATCATCGCCGCCTATAAGGAGCGCGGTATCGAGCGTGAACGCATCCTCATCAAGCTCGCCTCCACCTGGGAAGGTATCAAGGCCGCCGAGGTTCTCCAGTCCGAAGGCATCGATTGCAACCTGACCCTGCTCTTCTCTCAGGCCCAGGCGATTGCTTGCGCCGAAGCCAAGGTCTTCCTCATCTCGCCCTTCGTCGGCCGTATTCTCGACTGGTACAAGAAGTCCACCGGTGAGACCTACACTGCCGAAACCGATCCGGGCGTCGTGTCGGTGCGCAGCATCTACAATTATTACAAGGCCAATGGCATCGGCACCGTCGTCATGGGTGCCTCCTTCCGCAATGTCGGCGAAATCGAAGCGCTGGCCGGTTGCGACCGCCTGACGATCAGCCCGGCGCTGCTGGAAGAGCTGGACAAGGACAGCGGCAAGCTGGAGCGCAAGCTTTCGCCTGACAATATCAAGGCCGAGCCGCTGCAGTCGCTCGACGAAAAGGCATTCCGCTGGGCGCTCAACGAAGATGCGATGGCCACCGAGAAGCTCTCGGAAGGCATCCGCCTGTTCGCCAAGGATCTGGTGACGCTGCGCGAGATGGTCCGCAAGGAACTGACGCTGGCGGCCGCCTGATAAAAGAAAGGGGAACCATCCCGGTTCCCCTTGCGTTTACACCACATAAATCTCCAGTCATGCAAAAACGCGATCGGATCCCTGCCGGTCGCGTTTTTGTGTGTTTCAGTCGTTGCCGTTTCCCGTCGCCACTGCGGAAATGCGCTGTGCCGCATCGCGGATCAGCGCTTCGCAGGCCTCGCGCGTCGGCGCCTTGCCGTTAAGCGGGGTAATATAGGGGCAGGTAATGACGGCAAGGGCGGTGCCGTCGAGCGTCAGCACCGGGGCGGAGATATTGCGCACGCCGGCGGTCTGAAGGCTGTCCATGGATTCGAAGCCCTGTCGGCGCACCTGCGCCAGCCGTTCTGCCAGCCCCTGAGGCACGGTCTCGCCGCCGCCACGCACCTGTTCGGTGATCATGATCTCGCGTTGCGCATCGGTCTGGAAGGCCAGAAGCACATGGCCGGAACCCGTGTGGAACAGGCTCATCTGTGCGCCCACGCGCAGGGACATGGCCCAATAGGTTGAGGATTCCTGCTGGGCGATGACGACGACGCCGCCGCGGTCATAGACGGCCAGATGGCAGGCCTGCGCGGCGCTGGCCGAAAAATCGCGCATGACAGGGGCGGCAAAGGAGACGAGGCGGCGGATCGGCGCGTGGAAATGCGCCAGCCCGAACATCTTCAGCGTCAGCGAAAACCGGTCACCCTCCAGCCGCTGCACGTAACCGCGGCGCACCAGCCGGTCCAGCATGCGGTAAAGTTCATTCGGGCTTTTGCCGATCGACTTCGCGATCTCGATCTGCGTCAGTCCGCCATCGGTACGGGCCAGAAGCTCGAGAATATCAAGACCCTTGTCGAGGGCGGGAGCGCGGTATCTTTCGCTGTCGTCGTCGGTCATCTGGCCTCGATGGTGTTTTGCGTGGTCGCCGGATGGGCAGCCTGAAAATATGGTTGCCCGATAGCCGACATCCGCGCAAGTTTGCTTGACGCCATATGAATACCGCGTTTACATATGAATTGTCGATCCATATTTGAGATCATCGAAATTCAGCGACCTGAACCCCGATGGGCGGGCGCGCTATAGCGGGAGGCTATTCATGGTGCAGGATTTTAACGGCCGGACAGTGGTAATCACCGCCGCCGGCCAGGGTATCGGCCGGGCGACGGCGGAGCGCTTCATATCGCTCGGCGCGCGCGTCATTGCCACCGATATCAACGAACAGGCGCTTTCCACCCTGAAAGGTGCGGAAACGCGGGTTCTGAACGTACTGGATGGCGATGGCGTCAAGGATTTCGCCGCCGATATCGGCCATGCCGACGTGCTGTTCAACTGCGCCGGTTTCGTTCATTCCGGCACCATTCTCGATTGCGAAGAAAAAGACTGGGATTTCTCTTTCGATCTCAACGCCAAGGCCATGTACCGCACCTGCCGCGCCTTCCTTCCCGGCATGCTGGAAAAGGGCAAGGGCGCGATCGTCAATATGTCCTCGGTTGCATCAAGCGTGAAGGGCGTTCCCAACCGTTTCGCCTATACCGCCTCCAAGGCCGCGGTCGTGGGTCTGACCAAGGCCATTGCAGCCGATTTCGTCACCAGGGGCATTCGCTGCAACGCCATCTGCCCCGGCACTGTCGACAGCCCGTCCCTGCATGACCGCCTGCGTGCCACCGGCAATTACGAACAGGCGCTGGCGGATTTCATTGCACGCCAGCCCATGGGCCGCATCGCCACGCCGGAAGAAATTGCGGCGCTCGTGACGTATCTCGCTTCTGATGAGGCAGGCTTCACAACCGGCCAGATCCATGTGATCGATGGTGGTTGGACGGGCTGAGGGATTATTGCGGGAGAGAGAAGACGGGGCCGGCGTGTATTAGCCGGTTGAGGTTTTAACATCTCCACAAACTCAACGTCATCCTCGGGCTTGACCCGAGGATCCACACCTCAGGCCATGGATCCTCGGGTCAAGCCCGAGGATGACTCAGGAGAGTGTGCAGTTTTCAGAGATTAAAGGCGACCGGCGTAAAAGCCGGTCGCTTTTTTTCGTTCAGACGACCGCGCTTCCGGCCATCAGTGCAAGCACGAGGAAGACCAGGAAGATCACCACGGCGATGAAGAACAATATTCGGGCCACGCCCGCCGCTGCCGCCGAAATGCCGGTAAAGCCGAATACGCCCGCGATCAAAGAAATAACAAAGAAAATAAGAGCCCATTTCAGCATGGAGCTTCCCCTTTCGCTTAATTTTCAAGAGTCTGCCGTCTCGCAGCGGACTCTCGAAAATGACGCGCAAAAGGCGAAAATGTTCCATGCTCCCGCAAAAATCGTTGTTTTGGAGCGTTTTCACTTTCCTCGAATGGCGACAACCCTCGGACTCTTTGCCCTGCCGCATTTTCGGACGGAAAACCGGGGGCCGCCTTTCCTTGGCGCGCTCTAAATCCCTCTTTCACCTACCGCATCGATGCGGTGGGCTTTCCAGGTGGTGCGGATGAAGGTGGCAACGAAAGCAAGGCTCATGAAAAGCACGATGGTGGGGGCAGGGGCGCTGTCTATCAGGAAGCTCAGCCATATGCCGCAGAGCGATGATGTGACCGCCACTGCGATGGCGACAACCAGCATGGTGGAGAAGCGTCGCGTCAGCAGGAAGGCGATCGCGCCCGGCGCAACCAGCATGGCCACCGAGAGGATGATGCCGACCGCCTTCAGCGCGCCAACCACCGTCAGCGACAGAACCATCAGCAGACCGTAGTGCAGAACACGCACCGGCAGGCCGATTGCTTTGGCATGCTGCGGATCGAAGGCGTTGACCAGCAAATCTTTACGCAGGATGCTGAGAAACAGTGTGGCGAAAAGCGCGATCAGGCCCGTCTCCAGCATGTCCGACGGCGCAATGCCCAGCATGTCACCGAAGAGAATGTGGTCAAGATGCATATCGCTCTGCACCTTCACGTAAAGCACCAGCCCCAGCCCGAACATGCCGGAAAAGACGATGCCTAGCACCGTGTCTTCCTTGATGCGGCTGTTTTCCTTGATGAAACCGGTGCCGAGTGCACAGATCATGCCGGCGATAAAAGCGCCGATGGAAAGCGGGATATTGACGATATAGGCGATCACCACGCCCGGCAGCACGGCATGGGAGACAGCGTCCCCCATCAGCGACCAGCCCTTCAGCACCAGAAGACAGGAGAGCATCGCCATCGGCACTGCGATCATCAGCGTGATCACGAAGGCATATTGCATGAAAGGCAGCTGAAACGGTAGGATGGCGAGTTCGAGATATTCACTCATGGCGTTTCTCCGAGCGCCTTGCGGGCCTTGGCCCGGGATGCGAGCAGCCCGTGTTTGGGGGCGAAGACGAAGGCGGCGAGGAAAATCGCCGTTTGCAACACGACGATGACGCCGCCGGTCGCACCATCGAGGAAATAGCTGAGATAAGCGCCGACGAAGCTGGTGGCCGCGCCGATGATGAGGCTCATCAGGATCAGCCGTTCGAAACGGTCGGTCAGCAGATAGGCGGTGGCCCCTGGCGTCACCACCATGGCGACGACAAGGAAGGCCCCGACGGTCTGAAGGGCGGCAACCGTGGAAGCCGCAAGCAGCGTGAAAAAGATCACCTTCAGCACTTCAGGCTTCAGCCCCACGGTGCGGGCGTGGTTTTCATCGAAGAACACCACCATAAGGTCACGCCATTTCAGCGCCAGAACCAGCAGGCTGATGCCGCCAATCAGCGCCAGCTGGATCGTGTCTTCAGTGGTGATGGCCAGAATATTGCCAAGCACGATGGTCTGGATATTGATCGAGGTGGGCGAGAGCGAGACCATGAACAGGCCAAGCCCGAAAAACGAGGTGAAGATGAGCCCGATGATCGCGTCTTCCTTCAGCCGCGTCTTCTGGTTCAGGAACAGCATGGAGCCTGCCGCAAGCCCGCCGGAGAGAAAGGCGCCGAGCGAAAAGGGCAGGCCCAGCATATAGGCGCCCGCCACACCCGGAACGATGGCATGGGAAAGCGCATCGCCGATCAGCGACCAGCCCTTCAGCATCAGATAGGCCGAGAGAAAGCCACAGACGCCGCCCACCAGTGCGCTGACCCAGATGGCGTTCAGCATGTAACCATAGGTGAAAGGCTCAAGAAGGCTGTTTATCATCGACTTTTTCTTTCGGAGCCTGCGGATCATGTCCGTTTTGGCCATTCTTGCCGTAAATCACGAAAGGCCGCTCGTCATCGGTGATGACCTTCACCCGGCGCGGATCGGCGTCGTTATGCAGGTCCGCCCCGCCAAGCACAAAGTGGCGCAGGCTGCCGCCAAAGGCCTTTTGCAGGTTCTCCTCGTTGAAGGTATCCGCGGTCTTGCCCGATGCCAGCACCGTGCCCTTGACGAAGACGGCGCGGTCACAGAATTCCGGCACGCTGCCGAGATTATGGGTGGAGACCAGCATGACGCGGCCCTCGTCGCGCAGCGCCTTCAAAAGTGCGACGATCTGCTCTTCCGTCGTCACGTCGACACCGGTGAAAGGCTCGTCCAGCAGGATCACCTGACCCTCCTGCGCCAGAGCGCGGGCCAGAAACACCCGCTTCTTCTGTCCGCCGGAGAGTTCGCCGATCTGGCGCTTGCGATAATCAAGCATGTTGACGCGTTTCAGCGCCTCTTCGACCATGTGATGGTCTCGTTTCGAGGGGATGCGCAGGAAATTCATGTGGCCATAACGGCCCATCATCACCACATCCTCCACCAGCACCGGAAAGCTCCAGTCCACCTCTTCGGCCTGCGGCACATAAGCGACGAGATTTTTCCTGAGCGCTTCCTTCACCGGCAGGTCGAAGATCGAGACGGAACCGGCGGCAAGCGGCACGAAACCCATGATCGCCTTGAAAATCGTGGACTTGCCGGCGCCATTGACGCCGACAAGTGCAGTGATCGTACCGCGTGGAATGGAAAAGCTGGCATTTCTTAATGCGGTGTGGCCGTTTCGATAGGTCACTGTCGCATTTTGAACCGTCAGGCCGCCGCCTGATTTTTTATTGCCCATTCTCATGAAGACAGTCCCTTGGCGATGGTTTCGCTCGTCACCCGCAAAAGGTCGAGATAGGTCGGAACCGGGCCGTCCGCCTCGCTCAGCGAGTCCACATAGAGGATGCCGCCATAGGCCGCGCCGGTTTCCTTGGCCACCTGCTGGGCGGGATCGGCGGAAACCGTGCTTTCGCTGAAGATGACGTGGATATTGTGCTCGCGCATGGCGTCGATCACGCCGCGCACCTGCTGCGGTGTGCCCTGGCTGTCGGCATTGACCGGCCACAGGAACAGTTCCTTCAGGCCGAAATCGCGGGCGAGGTAAGAAAACGCGCCTTCGCTCGTTACCAACCAGCGCTTGTTTTCCGGCAGAACGGAAAGCGTGTCGCGGATCGGCTGCACGGTGGCCTTTATCTTGTCCGAATAGGCCTTGGCGTTGGCGGCATAGACATCGGCATGGGCGGGGTCGATCTTGGTCAGTCCCTCGCGGATATTTTCCACATAGATCAAGGCGTTATCGGGTGACATCCAGGCGTGTGGATTGGGTTTTCCCTGATAGGCGCCACCGCTGATCGCCATCGGCGTCACACCCTCGCTCACCGTCACGCTCGGCACGCCGGAGAGATTGGCCAGGAATTTTTCGAACCACAATTCCAGATTGAGACCGTTACGCAGGACCAGATCGGCCTTGCGGGCTTTCAGAATGTCGCGCGGGGTTGGCTGGTAGTTGTGAATTTCCGCGCCCGGCTTGGTGATGCTCTCCACCTCGGCCGCATCGCCCGCCACATTGCGCGCCATGTCGGCGATGATGGTGAAGGTGGTGACCACCGTGGGTTTCTCCTGCGCCTTTTCCTGAGCGATGGCGGCGGCGGGAAGAAAAAGCGAAAAAGCGAAAATGGCATGCCGGATTTTCTGGAAATTCACGTCTGTCACCGAATGTTGTTGCGATTAATTCGCAATACCATCTGTTATAAAATCACGTTTGTCAACGCTATTGCAAATCA
Organism: Agrobacterium sp. GW821-FHT14E08; assembly: GCF_058803865.1. Taxonomy (NCBI): domain Bacteria; kingdom Pseudomonadati; phylum Pseudomonadota; class Alphaproteobacteria; order Hyphomicrobiales; family Rhizobiaceae; genus Agrobacterium; species Agrobacterium sp. GW821-FHT14E08. The sequence goes on from NZ_JBXAPJ010000009.1 coordinate 18,841, forward strand.
TTCGCAATTTAGCAGAATTCGCAAATGTCCGAAAATGGTGCGTTTTTGCGGGTGCAACGCCGGGCGGGTTAAACTTTTTTCAATGAGAAAGCGGCACTATCGCAAGGCTCGGGACAGCGTGGTCCAGGGCTTTATCCCGCGTGTGTTCCTCATCTTTCGAGCCACGTTTCGGGGTGAGGGCGATAAGGCGGGGTACTTGATGTCAGGATGTTGCGGGTGAAGGCTGTATTCGGACGAATGCGGTTTTCGCGCAAACTCGTTATGATCGGAGGCGGGATCCTGCTCTTGGCAGGTGCGACCGGTTCTGCTGCCGTGTTTATCGGCAGCGAGCGGCTGCTTGGACCATCCTATGCCTCTGCCAACGGGCTTTCATGCGACGCAGTCCAGACGGTCAACATCCGCAAGAACGGCTCCCTCTGGGTGCGCAAATTCATCCGCACCGATGGCGGCGACGGCACGGAGCGGTTAAAGACCGCCCTGCGCGTCGCCAAGGCAGTTTACGACAAGCAGAAGCCCGATCTGGTGCAGGTCTCCGTGCTCGACAGGAATGGGCCGCAACTGCGCTCGGAAATGCGGGGCCGTGCCATTGCCGCACAGGTGGTCTTCATTGCCGATCCGGCAAAAATTCCCGAGGGCGCGGATGCCCAGCGTTATTCGGCCTTTTATTATGACGGCGCCGCCAATGGCAGCGGCCAGTTTTACGGGCTACGCATCGATCTGCCGCTGGAAGACAGCGAGGCGATGGCCGCAAGCCTGACGGATATGACCGATTGCGCGACGCCCGCTGCGGATGCCGCCGGCGAAAGCCAGGATGGAAAGGGCGCGAAAGCGGCGTCGGGGCACGGCGAAACCAAGGGCGGACACGATGCTGCGCCCGCGCAGACGAAGGAGGGCGGCGCTGTTGATAGTGAAACCCACTCTCCCGAGGCGTCATCGCCCGAAGCCCATGGCGAACCCACTGCCGACGACCTCCTGACCTCCACACCGGAAGCCGATGGCGGCAGCATCTTCAGCATGACCTATCTGAAATCACTGATCTTCGGAAAAGGCTCGACGACTGCGCAGGCGGCGGAGGGAAAGCCGGCTGAGAGTGCACCGGCGGAAGAGCCGGTTGCGGGGAAGTCGGGACATTAAGAGGCTTTAGTTCGTCTGGTCGTGCGAGCTGGCATTCAGCCACGACGCAATCGCACCGGCCCCGGCTAAAGGCGGGGCGACGATCATATGAGAACCGCAGCCACCAGCGAATGTCATCCTCGGGCTTGACCCGAGGATCCATTCACGATCACGAAATTGGTTGGCTGTGGATCCTCGGGTCAAGCCCGAGGATGACGAACGAGAAAATTTCGTTCTTGCAGGCGGCCATGCGGCCGCCTTGGTTTTCGTTCGGTCAATCCGCCTTGTTGCGGCGGGCCGGGAAGAGGATGACGTCGCGGATCGACGGGGCGTTGGTCAGAAGCATGATCAGGCGGTCGACGCCGATGCCGAGGCCGCCGGCGGGCGGCATGCCCTGGTCGATGGCGTCGAGGAACTCGTCGTCCAGCTGCTTGTCCTTTTCGCCGCGGGCGTGCGCCTGCTCCAGCTGCTCCACCATGCGGCGGCGCTGTTCTTCCGGATCGTTGAGTTCCGAGAAGGCGTTGCCCACTTCCCAGGCGTTGCAATAGCTTTCGAAACGCTCGACGAGGCGCGGTTCGCCCGGCACTTCCTTGGCGAAGGGCGAGATGTCCTTCGGGAAATGCGTGACATGGCTCGGCTGGATCAGCGTGCCTTCCACCTTCTCCTCGAAGATGAAGGCAAGGCATTCGCCCCAGGTCCAGTCCTTCTCCACCGCAAATCCAGCAGCCTTGGCGGCAGCGCGGGCTTCTTCGTCGGTCTTGATGGCGAGGAAGTCGATACCGGTCGCTTCCTTCACGGCATCAGGCATCGGCACGCGCTTGAACGGACCCTTGAAGGAGATCGTCTGGCCCTGGAATTCAACTTCGGTCGTGCCGTGCAGCGCAATCGCCAGCGTCTCGAACAGACGCTCCACGAGACCCATGATGTCCTCGTAGTCGGCATAGGCCCAATAGCACTCCATCATGGTGAATTCAGGATTGTGCCTTGTGGAAACGCCTTCGTTGCGGAAGTTGCGGTTGATTTCGAAGACCTTGTCGGTGAGGCCCGAAACCAGCGTGCGCTTCAGATACAGTTCCGGCGCGATGCGCAGATACATGTCCATCTTCAGCGTGTTGTGGAAGGTCTTGAACGGATCGGCCGTTGCGCCGCCATAGATGGTCTGCAGCATCGGCGTTTCCACTTCGAGGAAGCCTTCGGCCTCCATGAAGCGGCGGATGCCGGAGAGAATCTTCGAACGCTGCAGGAAGCGCAGCTTGGATTCCTCATTGGAGAGAATGTCCAGATGGCGCTTGCGGTAACGCAGCTCGATGTCGGAGACGCCGTGCCACTTTTCCGGCATCGGCAGCAGCGACTTCGTCAGCATGGTGATTTCTTCGGCGTTGATCGTCAGCTCGCCGCGCTTGGTGCGGCGCACCTTGCCGGTCACGCCAATGATGTCGCCGATATCGATCATCGGCAAAAGGTTGCGCGCCGCTTCCGGCGTCGTATCCTTGTGGGAGAAGATCTGCACCTTGCCCGAGGCGTCATGGATATCCATGAACATGCCGGAATTGCGGGAGGAATAAACGCGGCCGGCCACCGTCACCGTATCGCCGGTTTCGACGTCGGCTTCGATATCGGCGTATTTTTCCGCCAGCTCCGCATTGCTCATGGTGCGGTGGAAATGCGCCGGATAGACATCGCCGATCTGCTCGCGCAGCAGCGCAAGTTTCTGGCGGCGCACTTCTGTCGCGTCGGAGGAAAGGGCGGTGGTTTCGGTCGTCTTGTCGTTCATCGTATTCGCCTTCAGCGGCCTTGTTCGTTGCGGTTACCCTATGCGCTCCGGGCTTACCCCCCTCTGTCCTGCCGGACATCTCCCCCTCAAGGGGGGAGATCAGATGCGGCGCCCGCCCGCTTCATGGGCAAGGTGTCAGCCGCTTGTCGATCTCCCCACTTGAGGGGGAGATGCCCGGCAGGGCAGAGGGGGGTACCCCGAGCAGAGGGGTATATTTCAGTCTGCCGGCGTCACCGCCAGCACATAACTATCAGCTTCCGCTGCCAACCATCGTGGCCACAACGGCAATCGCCATCTTCAACCGCTGGCGCACAACGGAACGGCCAAGCAGCGCCATCGAGTCAAACAACGGCAGCGAGCGCGAGGAACCGGACATGGCCACAAACAGCGGCGGCGTCACGACGCGCAGCTTCTTGCCGGTGCGTTCGGCGACATCGCGCAGCTCCGCCTCGATCGCTTCCACATTCCAGTCCGGCATCTTTTCCAGATCGGCGGCAACCGTGGTGAGGATTTCGTGGATTTCCTCGGGTTTGCTTTTGAGCCCGGCAAAGGAAGCCGGCGTCAGGCCGACATCGCTTGCCAGCAGGAAGCCGGCAAGGTTCGGCAATTCGCCGAGTCTGGAAATGCGGCTCTGGGCAAGCTTCAGGCCTTCGGTCAGGCGGGCATTTTCCATCGCCCATTCCAGCGTGCGGGAAATGAACTCCTCCGGCGCAAGCTTCTCACGCAGCCAGCGGCCGTTCAGCCAGTCCAGCTTCTGAATGTCGAAGATGGCGCCGGCCTTGGACAGCGCTTCCGGATCGAACTTCGCCGCCAGCTCGTCCATGGTCAGAAGTTCTTCGCCTTCGGCGATCTGGATGAAGAACAGGCCAAGGAAGTTCATCAGCGCTTCCGGCAGGTAACCGAGAGCGGAATAATAGGAGATCGAGGTCGGGTTCTTGCGCTTGGAAAGCTTCGACTTGTCGGCGTTGCGCATCAGCGAAAGATGCATGAACGTGGGCTGGTCCCAGCCGAAATAACGGTAGAGCAGAATGTGCTTGGGCACGGAGGCCAGCCATTCTTCGCCGCGCGCCACATGGGTGATCTTCATCAGATGGTCGTCGATGACGTTGGCCATGTGATAGGTCGGCATGCCGTCGGCCTTGATAAGCACCTGCATATCGACGGAATCCCAAGGGATCGAGACATCGCCATAAACGCCGTCATGGAAATCGCACGAGCCTTCGGTCGGAATTTTCATGCGCACGACATTGGCCTCGCCGGCGGTGACGCGGGCGGTGACTTCCTCGGCCTTCAGGTTGAGGCAATGGCCGTCATATTTCGGCGGCTTGCCGGCGGCGCGCTGGGCTTCGCGCATTTCTTCCAGCCGCTCAGGCGTGCAGAAACAGCGGAAGGCGTGGCCTTTTTCCAGCAGTTCTTCGGCATAGGGCCAGTACATGGCCTTGCGCTCGGACTGGCGGTAGGGACCGTAAGGGCCGCCGACATCGGGGCCTTCCGACCAGGTGAGGCCGGTCCAGCGCAGGGCTTCCAGCACTTTCTGCTCATATTCGAGGGTCGAGCGAGTGGCGTCGGTATCCTCGATGCGCAGGATGAACTCGCCGCCATGTTTCTTGGCGAAGAGATAGTTGAACAGCGCGATATAGGCGGTGCCGACATGCGGCTCGCCGGTGGGGGAAGGTGCGATGCGGACGCGAACGCCGGAAGTGGTCATGAAATTCACTCGTCGTGACGTGGCAGTGACATCGGGGCGGTTTCACCCGTCTGTCACGATGTTTTCGTTTGGATGCGGCAGGAAATCATGTTGGAAGACGCAATGAAAGCGCCTTTTGCACATTCCCGTTCGGCTTCGGCTTAGGCCATATTCTGCCGCAGGCGTCAAGGAAATACGAAGCCCGCGCTGGTTCGGCGTCCTAGCTTAGAGTCCTAGCTCACTGGCCAGACGTAAAGCAGCATGGGAATGCTGGCGATGACTATCATGATCGACAGCGGCAGGCCAAGGCGCGGATAGTCGCTGAAGCGATAACCGCCGGGGCCCATGACCAGCGTATTGCACTGGTGGCCGATGGGGGTGAGGAAATCGCAGCCCGCGCCGATCGCCACCGCCATCAGGAAGGCCTCCGGCCGGAAACCGAGCGTGGTGGCGAAACCGGCGGCGATGGGGGCCATGACCAGCACGGTGGCGGCATTGTTGAGAAAGGGCGTGACCGCCATGGCGGTGAGCAGGATCATGCCCAGCGCCGCAAAAGGCGGCAATCCCTGCGCGGCGTGACCAAGCCATGCGGCGATCAATTCACTCGCCCCGCTGGTGCGCAGACTGTCGCTGACGGGAATGAGGGCGGCGAGCATGACGAGGATCGGCCCGTCGATGGATTTATAGACCTCGGTGAGCGGGATAGCGCCAACGACGATCATCAGGAAAGCGGCGGCGAAAAAGGCGACCGAGACCGGCACCAGCCCGCTGCCGGCGGCGATCATGGCGGCGGCAAGTACCAGAACGGGTAAAAGCGCGCGGCGCTGCACGCCAAGCAGGATTTCGCGTTGTGCCAGCGGCAGCAGCGAAAATTCCTGTAATACCTGCGGCAGGTTCTTGCGGCTTCCCTGCAGCAGGATCACATCGCCCGCCTGCAGCGTCAGGTCGGAGAGCCGCTGGTTGACGCGCTGGCCGCGGCGGCTGACCGCAATCAGATTGACGCCGCGTGTGTAGGACAGTGCCAGTTCGCGTGCGGAAATTCCGTTGAGAACGGATTCATTGCCAATCACCGCTTCCATGGAGATAAGGTCGGCGGTTTTCTGGCCGTTTTCGGTGAGCGGCTTGCCGGATAGCAGCAGCTTTGCCTGTGAGACGATGCGGTCGAGGCCTTCCGGGTTGCCTTCGAGAAGAATGGTGTCGCCCGGTTTCAGATTGACGTCGGGAAAGGGTGAGATGCGCCGTGGTCCGCGCAGGATGGTGCTGGCGATCACGTCGCCATCCGCCTGTTTCAAAAGCTCACGCAGTGGCCTGTCCGCATAGGTGCTGTCGGCAGGCAGCGTCGCTTCGGCGGTGTAGGCCGACTGGTCGAGAATATCTTCCACCGATGCCTGTTGCCGGTTGCGCACGGGCAGCAGCCGGTAACCAAAGGTCAGGAAGACGATGCCGATCACCGTCAGCCCGAGGCCGACGGGGGTGAAGTCGAACATCGAAAAGCTCTGCCCGGTCATTTCCTCGCGCAGCCGCGAGACGACGATGTTGGGCGAGGTGCCGATCTGCGTCATCAACCCGCCCAGCAAGGCGGCAAAGGCCATGGGCATCAGATAATAGGAGACCGGGCTGCCGGATTTGCGGGCGAACTGGAAGGCGACCGGCATCATGATGGCAAGCGCACCGATATTCTTGATGAAGGCCGACATGATGGCGACGACGATCATCAGAAAGGCCAGCTGCAGGCCCTTGGAATGCATTTCTGGAAAATATTTCTTGATGGTCATGTCGACGATGCCGGAACGCGCCACCGCCGAACTGACCACCAGCGCACTGCCGACGATGATGACGATATCATCCGAAAAACCGGAGAAAGCCTTCTCGAAAGGCACGACCCCAACGGCCACGGCCACCAGCAAAGCGCTGCAGGCGACAACATCGTAACGGAACCTGTCCCAGATGAACGCGACCATCATGCCGGCGATCACGGTGAAGGCGAGGATCTGGTCGGTTGTCATGCTGGTTTATGCTTTCGAAGGAGAGGCGGCGGGAATGACTCTATCGATGAGGATATCGAAGAACGCAAGCTGGGGTGAAGCGGTTCCGGAGTGGGATGGCCATTCATATCTTTCCGTCATACCGGCCCCTGAGCCGGTATCCAGCCGACGCGGCTCTCACGCGACGAGGGGAGTCTTTTCAGCTCAAGGACTTGGGCTGGCTGGATGCCGGATCAAGTCCGGCATGACGGAGCGGAGGGATTGTCAGAGAAGAAAATGGGCAATGTCGTCCCAGGCTGGATTGAGACCTTCAATCAACTTGATCTTCCATGCCCGCGGCCAGTTTTTTCTCGTCTTTTCTCTCGCAATTGCGTCCGTGACGAGATCGTATGTTTCAAACCACACAAGCGTCTTAACGCCATAACGGGTTGTGAAGCCGGGGGTCAAATTGTTCTGATGTTCATATAAACGGTGAGAAAGGTCGCTTGTTACGCCAGTATAGAGCGTACCGTTTCTTTTGGATGCAAGAATATAAACGTAACCTTCGCGCATGAGAAAAGCATGCGCAAAGGTCATTGTTTTGGCAAGAGGTGAAATTATTTCCGTCATACCGGACTTGATCCGGTATCCAGCCGACGCGCGTCTGCGCGGCGAGAGGAGTTTTTCAGCCCAAGGACTTGGGCTGACTGGATGCCGGATCAAGTCCGGCATGACGGAAGTGCGGTCAATGTGCCTCTTCAGCACTCGCCTTCTTCCGACGCCGCGCGTTGCGGGCCAGCATGTTGAGCAGTTCCACCAGCGCCGAAAACGCCATGGCGGCATAGACGTAACCCTTGGGAACATGGAAGCCCATGCCTTCGGCGATCAGCGTCGTGCCGATCATCATGAGGAAGGCGAGCGCCAGCATGACGATGGTGGGGTTGCGCTCGATGAAGTTGGCAAGCGGGGTTGCGGCGAGCAGCATGACGGCGACAGCCACGACGACGGCGACGATCATGATCGGCAGATGTGGTGTCATGCCGACGGCGGTGATGATGCTGTCCACCGAGAAGACGAGGTCGAGCAGCAGGATCTGGCCGATGGCCGCGCCGAAATTCATCGCCACGGGGCCGCCGACCATGTCTTCCTTGTGATCTTCAGGGTCGACATTGTGGTGGATTTCCTTGGTGGCCTTCCACATCAGGAAAAGACCGCCGGCGATCAGGATCATGTCCTTCCAGGAGAAGGCATGGCCGAAGATTTCGAAGACCGGTGTGGTCAGCTGCACGATCCAGGCGACGGTGCCGAGCAGGCCGAGGCGCATCACCAGAGCAAGGCCGATACCGATCTTGCGGGCTTTTTCGCGCTGTTCTGGCGGCAGCTTGTTGGTGAGGATCGAGATGAAGATCAGGTTGTCGATGCCGAGCACGACCTCCATGACGATAAGCGTGACGAGCGCCACCCACGCAGCGGGGTCGGACAGGAGAGGGAGAACGGACTCCATCAGGGAATATTTCCTTTCAGCAACAAGGACGGCCGAGAATTCGGTCAACGAGATTTATAGCGCAATACGCGAGAAACAAGGAGATGAAGTGCCTTTCAGGCAAGATTTCATCGAAATTTCGCGCAAGCCGCGTATCGGCGCTGGCGCCGTTGCTGAATGATCTCAGGCCTTGTCGGTTCCGTAGGCGGCCATGAATACCTTTATGGCGCTGGTAATCACCCGATCCAGCTCCTCTTCGGGCACCGGGCCGTCGATTTCTCCGAACAGCCGCAGCTTGAAGAAAGTGCCGGTGGAAAGCTCGATATATTGCCGTGCAGCCAGCTCAACGTCATCGACTTTCAGATGGCCGAGCGCGACGTGGTGCTCGATGAAATCCTGAAGCACGGTGCGGACATTGTTGGGTGCGGCGATGAAGAAGCGCTGCGCCAGCTTCGGCATGCGGTCTATGACGCCGATGACCGAGCGCATGGCCGGGATCATCTCCGAGCAGATCATCTTGTTGGCAAAGGCCTTGCCGAACTGCTTCAGCCCCTCGCGCACCTCTTCGGTGCCGGCCAGAATATTGCGCATGGAGGTGGCAAATTCCTGCCGGTGATGATCGACGAGGGCGGCGAACAGATCCTCCTTGTTGGAGAAGTAGACATAGATCGTGCCCTTGGAAACGCCCGCTTCCCGGGTAATGTCGTTCATGCTGGCGGCGTCGAAGCCCTTGCGCTTGAAGACGCGCCAGGCGCCCGCCAGGATCTGCTCGCGCTTGGCCGGGTCCTCGCCCGCCGCAAAACGCCCGCCGGGGCTTCCGGGACAGCCCGCTTCCATGTCCGCTTCAATATCCATGTCTTCCCCTGCCATCGTTATCGCCTCCTAGCACGGCAACGGCGTAAAAAAAATTAACCAGACGTCGAACCAAACGGTTCGATAACACTTGATATGTGTCAGGAAAGAGATTATGTCAATCGAACCGAACGGTTCAGTTCGAAAAACTTTCTTCAATCTATTACGGTACAATCTCATGTCGGCCCAGAAGAATAGCGCGGTTCGCGCCGTCAACGATGCGGAAGAGGCGGATGTTTCCGCCAAGGCCGAGACCTCTCCGGCAAAGCCGGTCGAGGCCCCGCCTCAGACCCCGGCACAGACCGTCGCTGCGCCGAAGCAGAAGAAGCGCTCGAAGCTTCTGCCGATCTTTGCCATCGCCCTTCTCGCCGGTGCCGGCTGGTATGGTTACAACTGGTGGATCGACGGCCGCTTCATGGTCTCGACCGATGATGCCTATATAGAAGGTGACATCGCCGTCATCGCGCCCAAGGTTTCCGGTTACGTCGCCAAGGTGAACGTGGTCGAGAACCAGGAAGTCAAGGCGGGCGATCCGCTGGTGACGCTGGACGACGGCGACTATCGCATCGCGCTCGATCAGGCAGAAGCGCAGATCCGTACCGAAGAACTGTCGCTGAAGCGCATCGACGCGCAGATCGTTGGCGGCGAAGCGTCTCTGGAACAGGCCGTCGCCCAGAAGGGCGCGCTGGATGCCGCCCTTCGCGGTGCCGAAATCACCCAGAAGCGCGCCAGCGAACTGCAGGCGAAGGATGTCGGCACGGTTGCCGCTTCCGACAATGCGCAAGTCGCGCTCGATCAGGCCAAGGCGAATGTCGTGGCCGGTGATGCCGCCATCTCTTCGGCGAAAGCAAATGTCGAGCTTCTGCGCGCCCAGCGCGAGGAGGCCGAAAGCACCGTCCGCTCGCTGCAGCTTTCACGCGACAAGGCCGCCCGCGATCTTTCCTTCACGGTTCTGAAGGCGCCCTATGACGGCGTCATCGGCAATCTGGCGGTTCAGAACGGCGATCTTGTCTCGGTCGGCAAGCGTCTCGCTTCGCTGGTGCCGATGAACGAGCTTTATATCGACGCCAATTTCAAGGAAACGCAGCTTGCGCGCGTGGTTCCGGGTTCGAAGGTTCGCGTGCATGTGGACGCCTTTGACGATGCGACCATTGAAGGCACGGTGCAGTCGATTTCGCCCGGTTCGGGTTCGGTCTTCTCCATGCTGCCGCCGGAAAATGCGACGGGCAACTTCACCAAGGTCATTCAGCGCGTGCCGGTGCGCATCGTCTTCTCCAAGGAAGACCTTGCCAAGCACAATCTCCGCGCGGGCCTGAGCGTCGTTGTCGATGTCGACACCCGTACGGCGCCTGAAGCGACCAAAACGGCGCAAGTTAACCCGGAAGCCAAGTAAGGCGCATCGCTGATGCGTCGTTGAGGGCAAGATCATGGCGGCTACGGTTGTCGGTACGGGCGGGGCGTCCATCCCCGCCGATCCCCCGATGGACAGGCGCAGGCTCATCGCGTTTTTCGCGATGGTCTTCGGCATGTTCATGTCCATTCTCGATATTCAGATCGTCTCCGCCTCTCTGGCGGAAATCCAGGCCGGCCTCGGCGCCGGCTCGGACGAGATCGCCTGGGTGCAGACCTCCTATCTGATCGCCGAAGTCATCATGATCCCGCTGTCGGGCACGCTGGCGCGCATCCTGTCCACGCGTGTGCTCTTCGCCACCTGTGCGGCCGGCTTCACTATATCGAGCGCGCTCTGCGCCACTGCCACCAATATTGACCAGATGATCGTCTACCGCGCGATCCAGGGCTTTATCGGCGGCGGCATGATCCCCTCCGTGTTCGCCGCCGCCTTCACGATCTTCCCGCCGTCGAAGCGCTCGGTCGTCTCGCCGATCATCGGTCTCGTCGCAACGCTCGCGCCCACCATCGGCCCGACGGTCGGCGGTTATCTTTCCAATGCCTTTTCCTGGCACTGGCTGTTCCTCGTCAACATCATCCCCGGCATCATCGTCACCATCCTGACCTGGAGCCTGATCGATTTCGACAAGCCGGAAAAGTCGCTCTGGAAGAAGTTCGACTGGTGGGGGCTGATCTCCATGGCGGTCTTCCTCGGCTCTTTGGAATATGTGCTGGAAGAGGGCAATAACAAGGACTGGTTCAACGACGAGCACATCGTACTTGGATCGGTCGCCATGGTCATCGGCGCGGTCGTGTTCTTCTGGCGCGCCTTCAAGGTGGAATTCCCAGTCGTCGATATCCGCGCCTTCGCCGACCGAAACTTCTCCATCGGCTCGCTGTTTTCCTTCGTCATGGGCATCGGGCTTTACGGGCTGACCTATCTTTACCCGCTCTATCTTGGCCGGGTGAGGGGCTATGATGCGCTGATGATCGGCGAGACCATGTTCGTCTCCGGCCTTGCCATGTTCTTCACCGCGCCGATTGCCGGCAAGGTCTCCACCAAGCTCGATCCGCGGGCGATGATGGCGATCGGCTTCATCAGCTTCGGCTGCGGCACATGGATTATGACCTATGTGACCACCGACTGGGATTTTTATGAACTTCTGATCCCGCAGATCCTGCGCGGCTTTGGGCTGATGATGTGCATGGTGCCGATCAACAACATCGCGCTCGGCACCTTGCCGCCCGCCCGCATCCGCAATGCATCCGGCCTGTTCAACCTCACCCGCAACCTCGGCGGCGCGGTCGGACTTGCCGTCATCAACACCATGCTGTCGCAGCGCACGGACGATCATTATGTGCGGCTGGCGGAACATGTCAGCTATTCCAACCCGCAGGCGCTGGAATGGCTGAACAGTGTTGGTGCCAACTATGATTCCTACGGGCTGGATGGCGCTTCCGTCGCCATCAAGAAACTGGTCGGCATGGTCTCGCAGCAGGCATGGATACTGGCCTTCGCGGATGTGTTCTTCGCGCTGACGCTTTTGTTCGGCAGCCTGATCTTCATGACGATCCTGATCCAGAAACCCAAGGCAGCGCCGCCGCCAGACGCGGCGCACTAACAAGAATCCCCTCCCATCCACCGCAGAGCTGGGGCCGTCGGAAATGACGGCCCCTTTTTTGTTTTGAATATGGAGCGAGCGGGCGCGGCATATTTCTTCTCCCCGACGGGGAGAAGTCCGCGGCAGCGGGATGAGGGGGAGACGGTAAAGATAGACCGAGAGCTTGCCCCCTCATCCGACCCTTCGGGCCACCTTCTCCCCGGCGGGGAGAAGAAACAAGCCGCAATGTCGTCACAGGAACCACGCCCAATTCATGATCCCGGCTTTCGGCAAAATATGAGGTACGTACATCATTTTTCGGTTTACCTCGCCCTCAAAGCTGGATATTCAAAGGCGAGGGGAGGAACCATGAAGCCGACAGTTCACGACATCGCCGAGAGGGCGGGCGTCAGCCTCGCCACCATAGACCGGGTGCTGAACATGCGCCCCGGCGTGCATGCGGCCACCCGTGCGCGGGTGGAGGCGGCGATTGCCGAGCTTGGTTATGTGCGCGATATCGCCGCCGCCAATCTGGCCAAGGGGCGCAACTATTCGCTGGTCTTCATCCTGCCCGGCAACGACAATTCCTTCATGGCGACGCTGCGGGCCGAGGTACGGGCCGCAGCCAGCCGCGCCCATCTGGAACGCACGGCAATCCGCATCATCGAGGTGCCGCCCTTCAATGCGGCAGCGCTGACCGAAGCGCTGGAGGTTGCGCGGCGGGAAAAACCGTCGGGCGTCGCTTTCGTCGCCACCGATTCAGAAGATGTGGCGGAAGCGGCAGACCGGCTGGCGGATGACGGCATCGCCAGTGTCACGCTGGTTTCCGATCTCTCCGGCTCGCGGCGCGACCATTATGCCGGCGTGGACAATGTCGCGGCGGGGCGCACGGCGGCAAGCCTCATGGGACGCTTCCTCTCCGGGCGTGGCGGCGATATCGCCGTTGTTGCCGGCTCCATGCTGGTGCGTGACCATCGCGAGCGTCTGGAAGGTTTTCGCACCGTCATCGAGTCGGAATTTCCGCAATTGCAGCTTCTGCCGGTGCTGGAGGGCAAGGATGACCCTGCGGCCGTGGAGGCGCTGGTTGCCGCTGCGCTGGGCAACAACGCTCTGTCCGGCATCTACAGTCTCGGCGCCGGCAATCGCGGCCTCATCCGGGCGCTTAGAGCTGCAGGTGGCGAGAGGCCGCTTTCTGTCATCGCCCATGAACTGACGGAAAACACCGCCAATGCGCTGCGGGAAGGGGTGCTCGATGCCGTGCTCAACCAGGATGCAGGCCATGAGGTGCGCAGCGCCATCCGCGTGTTGAAGGCGCGCGCCGATGGTCAGTCCGTCATCGCGGCGCAGGAACGTATCCGTATCGACATATTCCTCAGGGACAATCTGCCCTGAGAAAACCGCATGAACTTTGGCGCATGGAGCGCCGGAATGGAGAAATACATGTATCTCGGTCTCGATCTTGGAACATCCGGCATCAAAGCCCTGCTGATGGACGGCGATCAGAAGATCATCGGCTCGGCCAACGGCTCGCTGGACGTTTCGCGCCCGCATCACGGCTGGTCGGAACAGAACCCGGCCGACTGGATCGCCGCCGCCCAGACAGCGGTCGCCGGGCTGAAGCAGAAGTTTCCGAAGGAGCTTGCCGCCGTCAAGGGCATCGGCCTTTCCGGGCAGATGCATGGCGCGACGCTGATCGATGCGGCCGGCAAGGTGCTGCGTCCCTGCATTCTGTGGAACGATACGCGTTCCTACGCCGAGGCGGCCGCACTCGATGCCGATCCGCGTTTCCGCAAGATCACCGGCAATATCGTCTTTCCCGGTTTCACCGCGCCGAAACTTGCCTGGGTGGCGAAAAACGAACCTGAAATCTTCGCGAAAGTGGCCAAGGTATTGTTGCCGAAGGATTATCTGCGGCTGTGGCTAACCGGCGAATATATCTCCGAAATGTCTGATTCCGCCGGCACTTCCTGGCTCGACACCGGCGCGCGCAAGTGGTCTGCCGAGCTTCTCTCCGCCACCGGGCTGGATGAAAAACATATGCCCTCGCTGGTGGAAGGCACCGATGAGGCGGGCGTTCTGCGGTCCGAACTCGCCTCCGAATGGGGCATTGCGGGTAGGGTGGTGGTTGCCGGTGGTGCCGGCGACAACGCGGCTTCCGCCTGCGGCATGGGCACGGTGAAGGAAGGCCACGCCTTCGTGTCGCTTGGCACCTCCGGCGTGCTGTTTGCCGCCAACGCCTCCTATCTGCCGAAGCCGGAAAGCGCCGTTCACGCCTTCTGCCATGCGCTTCCCAACACCTGGCACCAGATGGGCGTCATCCTGTCCGCCACCGATGCGCTCAACTGGTATTCGCGCCTCACCGGCAAGTCCGCCGCCGACCTGACCGGCGAACTGGGCGAGACGCTTCTGGCCCCGACCGGCGTGACCTTCGCGCCCTATCTTTCCGGTGAGCGCACGCCGCATAATGACGCCGCCATTCGCGGCTCCTTCATCGGCCTTTCCCATGAAAGCGACCGCAAGGCGCTGACCCAGGCGGTGCTGGAAGGGGTTACCTTCGCCATCCGCGACAATCTCGAAGCGCTGAAATCGGCCGGCACCACCATTTCCCGCGTCACCGCCATCGGCGGCGGCTCACGCTCGGCCTATTGGCTGGCCTCGATCGCCACATCGCTCGGTGTGCCCGTGGATATTCCGGCGGAGGGCGATTTCGGTGCTGCCTTCGGCGCCGCGCGTCTTGGTCTGATTGCGGCAACCGGGGCCGACCCGGTCGCGGTCTGCACCCAGCCGCAGACGGCGCGCACCATCGAGCCGGTGGCGGCGCTTGGCGGCGCCTATGAGGAGGCTTACCGGCGGTATCACGCGCTTTATCCGGCGATCAGGGCGCTTTCGCATTGAGACGCTGAGTGTGCGGCTTCACCCCCCTCTGCCCTGCCGGGCATCTCCCCCACAAGGGGGGAGATCAGCAAGATGCTACCTCTCGCTCCATTCGCAGCCTCGCGTGAGTACGGGACGCGGCGGCGAGTCGATCTCCCCCCTTGTGGGGGAGATGTCCGGCAGGACAGAGGGGGGTAAGCCACGCGCAATGGCCTTGAAATTTTCGAACACCATCTAAACCAACCAAGGAGGATCCCCATGAGCACAGGTTTTTTCGGCGACATAACCAAGATCAAATATGAAGGCCCCGACAGCACCAATCCGCTGGCTTTCCGCCACTACAATCCCGATGAGATTGTCGCGGGCAAGCGCATGGAGGATCATCTGCGTTTCGCGGTGGCCTACTGGCATACCTTCACCTGGCCGGGCGGCGATCCCTTTGGCGGGCAGACGTTTCAGCGTCCGTGGTTCGAAGACACGATGCAGGCCGCCAAGCTGAAGGCCGATGTCGCTTTCGAATTTTTCTCGCTGCTCGGTTCACCGTTTTATTGCTTCCACGATGCGGATGTGCGCCCGGAAGGCAAAAACTTCGCTGAAAACACGAAGAACCTTAACGAGATCGTTGATTATTTTGCTGAAAAGCAGGCTCAGACCGGCGTGAAGCTTCTCTGGGGAACGGCGAATCTTTTCTCCAACCGCCGCTTCATGTCGGGTGCGGCCACCAATCCGGACCCGGATGTCTTCGCTTTCTCCGCCGCCACGGTGAAAACCTGCCTCGACGCCACCAAGAAGCTCGGCGGCGCGAATTATGTTCTGTGGGGCGGCCGTGAGGGCTACGAAACCCTGCTCAACACCGATCTTTCCCGCGAGCTGGACCAGATGGGCCGTTTCCTCAATCTGGTGGTGGAATATAAATACAAGATCGGTTTCGAGGGCACGATCCTGATCGAGCCGAAGCCGCAGGAGCCGACCAAGCACCAGTATGACTATGACGTTGCCACCGTTTATGCCTTCCTGCAGAAGAACGGCCTCGAAAAGGAAGTGAAGCTCAATATCGAGCAGGGCCATGCCATCCTTGCCGGCCACTCCTTCGAGCATGAACTGGCCCTCGCCAATGCCTTCGGCATTTTCGGCTCCATCGACATGAACCGCAACGATTACCAGTCGGGTTGGGATACCGACCAGTTCCCCAACAATGTGCCGGAAATGGCGCTTGCCTATTACCACGTGCTGGCCGGTGGCGGCTTCAAGAATGGCGGCACCAATTTCGATGCCAAGCTGCGCCGCCAGTCGCTCGATCCGCAGGACCTGCTGATCGGCCATATCGGCGGCATGGATTGCTGCGCCCGCGGCCTGAAGGCGGCGGCGAAAATGATCGAGGACGGCGCGCTGTCCAAGCCGCTTGCGGAACGTTACGCCGGGTGGGACGCCCCTGAGGCCCAGAAGATGCTGCGCGGCGAGCTGAAGCTCGACGAGATCGCGGCACTGGTGGAGCGCGAGGATATCAATCCCGAGCCGAAATCCGGTCGTCAGGAATATCTGGAGAACGTGGTCAACCGTTACGTTTGACCGGGTCCTTGTATCCAAAAAAGAAGGCGGGGGAACATCTCCCGCTTTCGTCGTTTCGGTTTGACGATCCCCGTCACGGCACACGCGGCGTCATCCTCGGGCTTGAGGTGAGGATCCACGGCCGAATGAAAACGGGTCCCCGGGTCAAGCAACCGTGGACCTATTGTGCGAAAGCGGTGTCTGATCGAGCGATAGCGTTGAGGATGGTGATGA
>NZ_JBXAPJ010000010.1:0-29260 GCF_058803865.1 Agrobacterium sp. GW821-FHT14E08
TGCATCAGCCGGGCTTGCGCTGCCAGGCTGATGCATCCAGTAAACCACAAATCGTCCACACAAGCCCGAGGATGACGGAGGTGAGGGCTGTCTGTGGCCAACGCCCGCGTCCTCACCCATTCTTCCTGAACCACGCCGAGAGATAATCCACGAAGCTGCGCACCTTGGCCGGCAGGTAGCGGCGATGCGGATAGACCGCGTAAATGCCGCGATCCTTGGAAATATAGTCATCGAACAGCGTCACCAGTTCACCGGACTGGATATAGGGTCTCGCGATGAAATCCGGCACGAGCGCAATGCCGAGCCCGGCGCGGGCGGCGCGCAGCGTCGCCTGCGGGCTGTTCACCTCGATCGGTCCGCTGATGGCGACCGAGTTCGAGCCGCCGTCCGGCTCGAGATAACGCACCGTATTGTGGAAGCGGGTGTTGGTGTCGATGATGAAAGGAACGCGGGCGAAATCCTGCGGCCCGTCAAGCGGTCCATGCTGGGCCACAAAATCCGCCGTCGCCACCGCATAGACGCGGAAATCGGAAAGCTTGCGGGCGATGAGGCCCGAATCCTCCAGCCGCGTGATTCGAACCGCAAGGTCGAAACCTTCCTCGATCAGATCGACGAATCGGTCCTCGGCGACGATTTCCAGCGACAGTTCCGGATTTTCCTTGGCAAAATCGATCAGGCTCTGGCCGACATCGGCGTCGATGAAGGTGCGGGGAACCGAAATCCGGAGCTTGCCTTTCAGGTCGGCATTCTTCTCGCGCACCAGATCGGCGAGGTTGTCGATCTCCTTCAGGATGTCGGATGCGGTGCGATAATAGGTGTGCCCGGCCTCGGTCAGCGAAAACTGCCTTGTCGTGCGGTTAAGGAGCAGCGCGCCGAGATCATCTTCCAGTTCCCGCACATATTTGGACAAAAGCGCCTTGGAACGCCCGGTCTTGCGCGCAGCGGCGGAAAAACCCTCCGCTTCGACAACATCGATAAAGGCGCGGATGCGGGTAAGCGTGTCCATGGGAATCCTCCGGTTCGTTCCATATAATTGAACGCTGGGGGCTGACTGTTCAACCCTAAATTCGCTGCCGAAAAAATCCGCGATTTGATGAAAAAATCCTCTTGATTATGACTGCGAATATTCTTATTTCACGGGCTGCCCAAAGTCGCACGTGCCCATGTGTGTCCGCCGATTCCTCGATGTGGTGAGGATTTAGGTAAGGTACCTGGAACTAACCCCTCCAGTCGCTATTCCGGCCAACCGGGAAATGCGAGGACATATGAAGCAACGACGGTGCGGGCCTTTCTGGTTCTCTGCCGGCTTTCCATCAGCCGGGGTACTGAAGAGGCACACCATCATTGCCTGAAGTGCGGTCGGGTCAATCCCTCCAATCGATGGCAGACAAAGCCGAATGATGCTCTGGCAGGGCGTCGTTCACATTCGCGCCTTGAGCGTATGCTATCGAATCTGCGCCTCCACCGGCTGATTCGTCTGCATATCTCGAGCGTCCTTTGTCCTCCGGATTTTCCGGAGCCGGTTTTATAGGGAATATATCGATGACGACTGCACGCATTCTCGACTTCATCAAGACCCGACGTCCCGAAGGCCCTTGCCTTGTGGTTGATCTCGACGTCGTGCGCGACAATTTCAACGCGTTCCGGCACTCCCTGCCGAACAGCGCGATCTATTATGCCGTGAAGGCAAACCCGGCTCCCGAAATCCTGAAGCTGCTCGCTTCGCTCGGCTCCAACTTCGATTGCGCCTCCGTGGCTGAAATCCAGATGGCGCTCGATGCCGGTGCAACTGCTGACCGCATCTCCTTCGGCAACACCATCAAGAAGGAACGCGATGTTGCGCGCGCCCATGCGCTCGGCATCGATCTTTTCGCCGTGGACAGCCATGAGGAAGTCGAGAAGGTTGCCCGTGCAGCTCCCGGCGCGCGCGTCTTCTGCCGCGTGCTGACGGATGGCGAAGGCGCCGAATGGCCGCTGTCGCGCAAGTTCGGCTGCGTGCCGCAGATGGCTGTCGATGTTCTGGTCTATGCACATCAGCTGGGTCTCGAATCCTACGGCGTGTCTTTCCATGTCGGTTCGCAGATGATGAATCTCGACGCATGGGATGCCGCGCTTGCCGATGCAAAGCGGGTCTTCGCTTCGCTCTCCAAGCAGGGCATCCACCTGCAGATGGTCAATATGGGCGGCGGTTTCCCGACCAAGTACCTGCGTGACGTTCCGGCTGCCGAAGAATACGGCCAGGCAATCGACGCGGCGCTGCGCAAGCACTTCGGTAACCAGATTCCGAAGACGATCATCGAGCCGGGCCGCGGCATGGTTGGCAATGCGGGCGTCATCAAGGCGGAAGTTGTTCTCGTCTCGAAGAAGTCCGACAATGACAACCACCGCTGGGTGTTCCTCGACATCGGCAAGTTCGGCGGTCTCGCCGAGACGATGGACGAGGCGATCCGTTACCCGATCCGCACCGAGCGCGATCAGGACGAGATGCAGCCCTGCGTTCTGGCCGGTCCGACCTGCGACAGCGCCGACGTGCTGTATGAAAAGAACATGTACCCGCTGCCGGTCTCTCTGACCATCGGTGACGAAGTTCTGATCGAAGGCACGGGCGCCTATACGACGACCTATTCGGCGGTTGCCTTCAATGGCTTCGAGCCGCTGAAAGCCTACGTCATCTAAAGCATCCGACCGAAAAGCGTAGTGCGTTTTCGGAAAATCCGATGCTTCATAAAAGTCCGAGCGCCGTCCGCTGAAAAGGGCGGCGTCTCGACCAAGCTTCCGTTCCGGCCCTGCCGATTGTGCTGTTGCGCAAATCCCTGCTTGCTGCTCCTCTTCCAGCCGAGGAAAGCGTGTCGGCGGGCCGGAACGGCTCCACCATTTTTCATCAAGGGCCGCGTGTGGGCGGTTGTGTGACGGGAGGCCAAGGATGGCCGCTCTTTTGAATTCGGTACGGGCATTTTTCACACCGCAGACATTTCATGTCGATCAGGAAAATCCGGGCGATGTCGTTGCCCGTGAGAACCTGCTGGACCGCGCCATGGGCGCCGGCCGTCGCCGCAAGTCTTCCGAGAAGCTTCGTGCCGGCCGCGTTCCGGCCGAAGGCCTGGCGCTGGTCGCCCGTGATGAGGATGGCCATGTCATCGGCACGGTGCGCCTGTGGAATGTCGAAGCCGGCATTTCGCGCGAAGGCCGCGTCGTCGAAGCGCTGCTGCTCGGTCCGCTGGCCGTCGACGCCGCCCATGAGGGCAAGGGCATCGGCTCGGCGCTGATACGTGCGGCGATCTCCGAAGCCACGAAGCGCGGCCACGGCGCCGTCCTTCTGGTTGGTGACGCCCCCTATTACGAGCGTTTCGGCTTCTTCGCCGAGAAGGCCCAGCACCTGATCATGCCCGGCCCGTTCGAGCGCAGCCGTTTTCTGGCGCTGGAACTGAAGGCTGGCTGGCTGGAAGGCGCTGCCGGCCTTCTGGTGGCAAGCGGACGCAGGCTCTCGGCCTGAGACGAACAGTGCCGGCGGTCCGGCCCGGTTCTATGCCCGGACCGGACCACCGGAAATTCTGTTTCCGCACAATAGTCTTTCATGCAAAGCTGCGATATCGGATTGGGTGCCGGTTTGCAGGGCAGGCGATATCGTAAAGCCTGCCCGTTTTCTGCGTCAGCCTGTATGTGCTCCGGTGTGATTTTCAGCAGCGGGGATCAGGCATGCAGGCAACTCTTCTTCGGGTAAACCGCGACTACCGCCTTCTTTTCTCCGCCAGTGCCGTATCCAATCTTGCCGATGGCATATCCATGGTGGCGATACCCTGGCTTGCCACGCTGCTGACGAGCGATCCGCTGCTGATCTCCATGATTGCGGTTGCGCAGCGGATGCCCTGGCTGCTCTTTGCTCTTCCCGTTGGTGTCTGGACGGATCGGAGCGACCGACGCCTGCTGATGGTGCGGGCCGATCTGGCCCGGCTGGCGCTGATGATCTGCGCCGTTGCCATGATCTCCGCCACCACGGCGCTTCCTCGACCGGCGGATGGCGGTATGACGGGGATTTTTTCGCTGGCGGTGATCGCGTTCCTGCTTGGCTGCGCCGAGGTTGTCCGGGACAATGCGGCGCAGACGATCCTGCCGTCGCTGGTTGCCCCCGGTGATCTCGAACATGCCAACGGCCAGATGTGGAGCGCGGAACAGGTTACGGGCCAGTTCATCGGCCCGCCACTGGCCGGTCTGCTGATTACCGCCGGTATCGCCTTTCCCTTCGGTCTGGATGCCGGGTTTTATGCGGCATCCGCCCTGCTGATCTGGTTGATCGTGCTGCCGCCGCGCAAACCGTCCGGCACCTTTGCCTTCTGGCCGGCATTGAGGGAGGGGCTTGGCTGGATGCGGCATAACAGGATGATCCTGCGGCTTGCCCTCATGCTGGGCATTATCAATGCCGTCTTCATCGGCGGAATGACGATCCTTGTCCTTTATGCGCAGGAAGTGCTTCAGTTGTCGGCGGCGGCCTATGGTGTTTTGCTGACCTGTGGTGCTGCCGGCGGCGTTCTCGGTGGGCTGGCCTCACCCTGGCTTGCCCGCCGGCTGGGCGCGCGGAAAAGCCTTGTTCTGGTGCTCTGCACCTTCGCGCTGTTCAATCTGGCGCTTGGCCTGTCCGGCTCCGTGCCGCTTGTGGCGGTGGGCCTGTTTTTCGAGGCCGCAGCCGGCATGCTCTGGAATGTGGTGACGGTCAGTTACAGGCAAAGGCGCATCCCGGATGAGCTGCTCGGCCGCGTCAATTCGGTTTACCGGTTTTTCGGCTGGGGCGCGATGTCGTTCGGTGCGCTTGCCGCAGGTTTGCTCGTCACCCTTGCCGAGCCCGCGCTTGGCCGTATCGCCGCGCTCCATCTGCCCTATCTGATCGGGGCGGCGATTTGCACGGCTCTGGCATTATATGGTTTCTTCCGGCTGCGCTTTTGAAACATGGCGTCTCAACCGCCATTTCGCGATCATGTGCAAATAGGTGCCTGATGTCTCTTGCCTCAGATGCATTGCGGGTATATACCCGAAACAAATGTCAAACGATAGCTGCCACTGCATCCTGTTGCGCAAAGCATCCCGCAAGGTCTCGTCCTACTATGACGAGGCCCTGGCCCCGCTTGGCGTCAATATCGGCCAGTTCAGCCTGTTGCGGAATATCAACCGCATTGCGCCGGTGTCGCTGACGGATCTTGCCGCGCGGGTGGAGCTGGATCGCTCCACCGTCGGCCGCAATACAAAGGTGCTGGCCCGCATGGGGCTGGTGGCCATTGGCCATGGTGAGGATCAGCGTGAAGCGATGCTGACCGTGACGGAGGAGGGCCACGCGATCCTGAAGACGGGGGCACCGCTCTGGGACGGGGTGCAGGATGAGATCGAGGCCCGGCTTGGGCCGGAAAAAACCGCGCAATTGCAGGAACTGCTCGCAGCCCTGTAGTTTTTTGATGATGAAACGGGTATCTGCCCGCAAAATAGGGTATATACCCGTAAAATTTCGGCCATCGGCCGCTGGAAAGGGATTTTGAACATGCTCTCCACACGCCTCGCCAGCTGGATGGCCGACAGAAATATACATTATGGCTGGCTTGTTGCCGCAACCACCTTTCTGACCATGCTGGCAACCGCCGGGGCGATGGGGTCGGCGGGGGTGATGATCCAGCCGCTGCATCAGGAATTCGGCTGGGATATCGCTGATATTTCCTCCGCAATGGCGGTCAGGCTGGTGCTTTTCGGATTGCTTGGGCCTTTCGCCGCCGCCTTCATGAACCATTTCGGCATTCGCCAGGTGGTGTCGACGGCGCTTGCCCTGATCATGGGCGGCATCGTCGCCTCGTTTTTCATGACTGAGGTGTGGCAGTTGCTGCTGCTCTGGGGCGTGGTTATCGGCGTCGGCACCGGCATGACCGCGCTGGTGCTGGGCGCGACCGTGGCATCGCGCTGGTTTTCCAAACGCCGGGGACTGGTGATCGGTCTGATGACGGCCAGCAACGCGACCGGCCAGCTGGTTTTTCTGCCGTTGCTCGCGGCCTTGACCGAAGCTTATGGCTGGCGCACCGCCCTGACGCTGTCTGTTGCGGTGATTGCTTCTGCCATGGTTCTCGTGCTGCTTTTGATGCGAGACCATCCCGCCGATGTCGGCCTGCCCGCCTATGGCGAGACAGTGGTGGCAAAGCCGCCGCAGCAGGACCACAAGTTCCTTGCAACGCTGGCATCACCGCTTGTGACGCTGAAGAGCGTGTCCGGTAACCCGGTGTTCTGGGTGTTGTTCGGCACCTTTTTCGTCTGCGGGCTTTCGACCAACGGCCTTATCCAGACACACTGGATTTCCATCTGCGGCGATTTCGGCATGGCGGCGGTTACGGCGGCCGGCACGCTGGCGGTAATCGGCATTTTCGATTTCTTCGGCACCATATTCGCCGGCTGGCTTTCCGACCGTTTCGATAATCGCTTCCTGCTCTTCTGGTTTTATGGGCTGCGTGGTCTGTCTCTCATCTATCTTTCCTTCTCGGGTTTCAGCTTCGTGGAGCTTTCGGTCTTTGCCGTATTCTACGGGCTGGACTGGGTTGCGACGGTGCCGCCGACAGTGAAGCTTGCTGCCGAGAATTTCGGTCGCGAAAAGGCGGGGCTGGTGTTTGGCTGGGTGTTTGCGGGCCACCAGCTGGGGGCGGCTACCGCCGCCTTCGGCGCCGGTTTCTTCAAGAGCGACTTCGACACCTACATGCCCGCGCTCCAGATTGCCGGCCTGATGTGCATGATCGCGGCTGTCTCGGTGCTGCTTCTTAAAAAACCGGGTTCTGCCACTTTGGTGCCGCAGGCAGCCTGAAGGCGAATCTAAACAAGCAAGGGGGCCTGTATTCGCAGGCCCTCTTCGTGTTTTCCGGCCGCCGGCGGCAATCCAGGTTACCGGCGGTAATCGCGATATTGACCATTGTCATGGCTGTTCGTTGCGCAATTGTCACAATGCACGCCGGCTCGCCGTTCTGGTTCGCCATTGGCCTTTCGGTTTGATCCATCTCAATCCGTTTGCCTCTCCCTTCGCGATAGTGGCCCCAAGCGGTTGCGGCAAGCGAGGATTCGCGAAGGCCCGCCGTCATCAGCCGGTTTCCCGGGCTTGCCCGGCTGCGGCGCGCTATAGGAGAGATGGAATGACGAACAGGACCAAAAAAACCGCCTTGCTTGCCAGTGTCGCGGTTGGCGTCGCGGCCACATTGATGTCGGCCAATGCGATGGCTGCCGATCTTGCAGCGGCAGCACCGGCACCCACCGCCGAAGAGGCGATTGCAGCGGCAAGCCCATGGATGCTGCGCGTGCGCGGCCTTGGTGTCATCACCCATGACAGCGGCAGCGTTGACGGTGTGCCGGGTGCGGGCCTGTCCTATTCGGACACCGTAATCCCCGAACTCGACATCAGCTATTTCTTCACCGAAAACTTTGCCGCCGAGCTTATCCTTGGTACCACCTATGCCAAAATCAATGGCGAAGGTGTGCTGGCCGGCACGCCTGTGGGCAAGACGTGGCTGCTGCCGCCGACGCTGACGCTGCAATATCACTTTACCGACTTCGGCGCCTTCAAGCCCTATATCGGTGCGGGTGTGAACTACTCGCTATTCTACAATCAGTCGGAAAAGCCCGGTTTCAGCAATCTCGACGTCAAGAACAAGCTCGGCGCGGCCGTGCAGGTGGGCTTCGACTATATGCTGGACGAGCATTGGGGCGTGAACTTTGACGTGAAGAAAATCTTCCTGAAAACCGACTGGACGGCGGAACTCGGCGGCACGCCGATCAGCGGCAAGGCAAAGCTCGATCCATGGCTGATCGGCGCGGGTATCACCTACCGCTTCTGATTGCGTGGGTGCCGGGCGCTCCCTTTGACGGGCGGCGCTTTCTGAGCTATAGGGACGGCCACGGGCAAAGAGCCCCGGCCGTCCGCAGGCGCTTGCGCCCCTGGTGAAGCTCTTTCTTTAATAACGGTCATCCCATGTTTTGCATGTCGTCGATGGCAACGCGGACCCCCTTCGGAATAGTCGGCATGCACATGTTGGAGAACCGTTATGAACGTGTCCAAACCACTTCCCGCACTTGAGGGGCTGAAAGAACAGGCAAAACGCCTACGCGCCGCCCTTGAAGGTGAGGGGCAGGCAATCACCCATTCGAAGGCGCTGGAACTCATCGCCGCGCAATATGGCTTCCGCGACTGGAATACCCTGCACGCCACGGCCGGTAACCGCCCCGCCTTCAACCCCTATCTTCTGGGGTCGCGGGTGGAAGGGTTTTACCTCGGCCAGCCCTTCGTGGCTTCGGTGCTGGGCGTGCAGGCGCTCGGCGGCGATCCCGAACGTTACCGGCTGACCCTGCATCTCGATGATCCCGTGGATGTGGTGAGTTTCGAAAGCTTTTCCGCTTTTCGGCAGCGCGTTCACTGCAACGTCGATACGTCCGGTCGCACGGTGGAGAAAACCTCCAATGGCCGGCCGCAGGTGGAGCTCGTCTGGTAGGGGGGGGGCGGGCAGAGTTTGCTTGCTGTCAGCTTTGAAACAGCGCCCCACATCGCTGGCGTCGTCGCGCCGCGTTCCGATTGAGGGTCGGAATGCGGTGTGCCGCAGCTGTTTGGGAGCACAGGCCGTCAAAGAGAGCATGACCTGTTGCAATTCCTGTTTGGGCGGCAGTATAATCAAGTCTACATTGCTGAATATTGTATTTTTATAACAAATTTTGAATGAGGTATTGATGAGCGCGGAGCGCAATCCCGGGCGTTGGATTTACGTCGATTCCATTCGAGGCATAGCGGCTCTGGCGGTGATATACATTCACATTGCCGAAGTCGCCTATAAGAACAGATTTTCGACCTATGTGGTCGAGCATTATCTGTTTTACTTTTTTTCGGAATACTTCGATCTCGGCAAGATCGCCGTCGTTATGTTCTTTGCCGTTTCCGGGTTTGTTATTCCCTTCTCGTTGCTTAAGGCAAACAAGGCGCCCTTGCGCAGCTTTGCGATTTCGCGATTTTTCAGGCTCTACCCCGCTTACTGGGGGTCGATGATCCTTGCTCTGTTGATTATCCCGCAGCTGCGCGGAGATGTCTTCACGCTTAGCCAGATCATTGCCAATGGGACGATGCTGCAACAGTTTCTGGGGCAACAAAATATTCTCGGCGTCTATTGGACGCTGCAGATAGAAATCCTGTTTTATGTCGTCAGCGCCATGCTGTTCTATGTCAGGCTTCTCCATAAGCCGGAGGCGGCAGCGGGTGCTGTGGTGTTCTTCCTGCTCTGCGCCGTCGCCATGGGGGCCGCGCGATATGGTACGGGCATCAAATTGCCGGTCGCCATTCCGCTTGGACTGACCGTCATGTTCTGGGGATTGTTGTGGCGTCACGGCGCGGGTGAAGAAGCGAGCGCGCATATGCGGCGGCTCATCCTTGCCACATCTCTCCTCATCATCTTCACCGTGCCTGTCGTCAGCCTTCTGAGCTATAATGTGGATATGGGGTTCGGTGAGACCTGGTACCGTTATACGATTGCCTATTATGCGGGAATAGCGCTGTTTGCGCTCTTCACGACAAAGCTTCGTATCACGCACCCGGTTTTCGTCTGGCTCGGCGCGATAAGCTATTCCGTGTATCTGCTTGGCCCGGTCGCCCAGCCGATCGTGGAATATGTTCTCCCCTATCGGCAACTGGCTCCCTATCCTGTTCACGTCACCATCATCCTGACCTTCGCCCTGACGGTGATCATGGCTTATGTGAGCTACAGGTTCATCGAGCTGCCGTCACAAAAGCTCGGGAAGAAACTCGCCTCACGCCAGCCCGCTCAAGTGGCGATATCATCAACATGAATACACCGGCATTGCCGCAGGGGGCGGCTATGCCGGTGCGCTCGGTTTCAAATCCGTTTGCCCGACGCGTCGAACAGATGGAAATCCTTTGCCTGGGCGGCGATCCGCAGCGTTTCGCCGATGCGCAGCTGCGAGCGACCGTGAACGCGGAAGACGATGGTGGTGCCGTCTGCGAAGGAGCCATGCACATAGCTCTCCGCTCCCACCAGTTCCACGGCATCCACCTGCACGGTGCCGGTGAAGGTGGCGTCTGCCGGGGCTTCATCGGCAAGGGTGATATCCTCGGGGCGGATGCCGAGTGTGGCGACGCCCTGCGGTAGCGCCGTGGTTCCCTGCACCGACCAGCCGGAAGAGCCGTTTGCCGATGTCGCGCCATGGCTCAGCAGGTTCATGGAAGGTGAACCGATGAAGGTGGCGACAAAGGTGGTCGCGGGTTTTTCGTAAAGCTCGATCGGCGTGCCCATCTGCTCGATGCGGCCGGCATTCAGCACAACCAGCCGGTCGGCCAGCGTCATGGCCTCCATCTGGTCATGGGTGACATAAACGCTGGTCGTGGCGAGCGAACGCTGCAGGCGGCGGATTTCCACCCGCATCTGCACGCGCAGCTTGGCATCGAGGTTGGAGAGCGGTTCGTCGAACAGGAAGGCCGCCGGCTTGCGCACGATGGCGCGGCCCATGGCCACACGCTGGCGCTGGCCGCCGGAAAGCTGGCGCGGCTTGCGCTCCAGGAACTGCTCGATCTCCAGCGCCTTGGCCGCCTCGGTGATGCGCCGTTCGATCTCTTCCTTCGGCGTGTTGCGGTTCTTCAGGCCATAGGCAAGGTTCTGGCGCACCGTCATATGCGGATAAAGCGCATAGTTCTGGAACACCATGGCGATGTCGCGGTCGGAGGGTTCGAGATCGTTGACGACGCGGTCGCCGATGATGATCTGGCCGCCGGATATGCCCTCCAGCCCGGCGATCATGCGCAGCAGGGTGGATTTTCCGCAACCGGAGGGGCCGACGAGCACGATCATTTCGCCGTCGGCGATGTCCATCGATACGCCCTTGATGGCCTCGACATTGCCGCCATAAACCTTGCGGACGTCTTTCAGCGCAATTTTTGCCATTACTTCTCGGTCTCCACCAAACCTTTGACGAACCAGCGCTGCATCAGCACCACAACGATAATCGGGGGGATGATGGCGAGGATCGCCGTCACCATCACATAATTCCAGGGCGTCGAAGCGTCGGTGAAATCCACCATGCGCTTGAGGCCGATGATGATCGTGTTCATCTTGGCGTCGTTGGTCACGAGCAGCGGCCAGAGATACTGGGTCCAGCCATAGATGAACAGGATCACGAATAGGGCGGCGATATTGGTTCTCGACAGCGGCAACAGAATATCGCGCATGAAGCGGAATGGACCGGCATTATCGATACGCGCCGCCTCGACCAGTTCACCGGGAATGGTCAGGAAGAACTGCCGGAACAGGAAGGTTGCCGTGGCCGACGCCATCAGCGGCAGCGTCAATCCCGCATAGGTGTCGATAAGCCCAAGGTCGACGATGACCTTGTAAGTGGGCAGGATGCGCACTTCTACCGGCAGCATGAGCGTGATGAAGATCATCCAGAAAAAGCCCATGCGGAAGGGAAAGCGGAAGAAGACGATGGCGAAGGCCGACAGGAACGAAATGACGATCTTGCCGATGGCGATGGCGAGCGCCACGACGAAGCTGTTGAACAGCAGCCGCTCGAGGCTGACGCCGACCACTCTTTCGACACCGCCGACCATGGCCTCGGTGTAATTGGCGCTCAGATGATCGCCGGGCAAAAGCGACATGGGCGGGCGGATGATATCCGTCGACGTCATGGAAGAAGCGACGAAGGTGTAATAGATCGGGAAGGCCACGATGATGATGCCGAGAACCAGCATCAGATGGGCGATCACGCGGGCGACCGGGCGATTTTCAATCATTGTGAAATCCTCAGCCGTAATGCACGCGCTTCTCGACGAAGCGGAACTGGAAGGCGGTGAGCGCAATGACGATCACCATCAGGATGACCGATTGCGCGGCGGAAGAGCCGAGGTTCAGGTTCACGAAGCCATCATTATAGACCTTGTAGACCAGCGTTTCCGTCGCCTTGGCGGGGCCGCCGCCGGTGACGGCATGGATGATGCCGAAGGTATCGAAGAAGGCGTAAACTGTGTTGACGACCAGAAGGAAGAAGGTTGTCGGCGCCAGCAGCGGGAAAACGATGGTCCAGAAGCGCCGCGAACCGCGCGCGCCGTCAATGGAGGCGGCTTCCAGCAATGATTTCGGAATTGCCTGCAAGCCTGCGACAAAAAACAGGAAATTATAGCTGATCTGCTTCCACGCAGCGGCGGCGACCACCAGCAGCATGGCCTGATTGCCGTCAAGCAGCGGGTCCCACATGATGCCGTTGCGGCGCAGGATATAAGAGAAGGTGCCCATGGCGGGGTTGAACATGAATAGCCACAACATGCCGGCGACGGCAGGCGCCACGGCATAGGGCATGATCATCATGGTGCGGTAAAAGCCCTTGCCGCGCACCACCCGGTCCGCCGCCGTTGCCAGAAGCAGCGCCAGCCCCATGGAGACGAGTGCGGTCAGCACACTGAAGATGACGGTGACGTGCAGGGAGTTGAGATAGCTCTCATCCGACAGCACGGCCGAAAAATTGGCCAGCCCGACGAAATTGCTACTCAGCCCGAAGGCGTCCTCGCGCATGGTCGACTGGTAGAGCGCCTGGCTGGCGGGCCAGAAGAAAAAGACCACCGTGAGGATGATCTGCGGTGCGACCAGCAGATAAGGCAGGATCTTGTTGGGGAATACGACGCTTTGCACGGCGATCTCCTGATGAGATGGAAACGCCGCCCGCACCCTTTTTTGAGAATGCGGGCGGTGGCAGGGATCGTTTAGTTGCCGGCGGCCTGCTTGATGGCGGCGTCACCACGCTCCACGATCTTGTCGAGGGCGGCTTTCGCATCCTGCTTGCCGGCCAGCATCGCCTCGAACTCTTCGTTCATGATGTCGCGCACCTGCGGCAGGTTTACGAGGCGCACGCCCTTGGAGTTTTCTGTCGGCGGCTTGCCCATCATCTGTAGCAGCGGCGTTTCGCGAGCAGGGTTCTTGTCGTAGAAGCCGGATTTCTTGGTTTCCTCATAGGCCGCGATCGTTACCGGCATGTAGCCGGAGACCTGATGCAGACGAGACTGGATCTTGGTCTGCGAGAGGAAATGGAAGAATTCGGCAACACCCTTATATTCAGCGTCGCTCTTGCCGCCGAAGACCCAGAGGCTGGCGCCGCCGGGAATGGTGTTCTGCGGACCATGGCCTTCATAATAGGGCAGCTGGCCGATGCCGTAATTCATGCCGGTCTTGACGATATCGCCAAGGCCGCCGGAGGATTCGGTCAGGATGCCGCATTCGCCGGACATGAACAGCTGCTTGGCTTCGGAGGTGCGTCCGCCATAACGGAAGGTGCCGTCCTTGGCGAGATCGGCGATCGCCTGGAAATGCTCGACGAACAGCGGCGCGTTGACCGCAAGCTTCACATCCGTGCCGCCGAGGCCGTTTTCATTGCTGCCATAGGAGACGTTGTTCCAGGCAGCAAAGTTCTCGGTCTGGATCCAGGTAAGCCAGGTGGAGGTGAACCCGCACTGCGCGGCACCGCTGGTCTTGATCTTCTTGGCGGCTTCGAAAACTTCCGGCCAGGTCTTCGGCGGGTTGGCCGGGTCAAGGCCTGCCTTCTGGAAGGTGTCCTTGTTGTAATAGAGGATCGGCGAGGATGAATTGTAAGGGAAGGACAGCATGGTGCCGTCCGGCTTGGAATAATAGGCGACGATGCCGGCCAGATATTCGTCCTTGTTGAAGGTGTAGCCGCCTTCCTTCAGCACGTCCGCCACCGGCTTGATGGCGCCGGCAGCGCCCATCATCACGCCGGAACCGGCATCGAAGACCTGAATGATCGCCGGCGGCTGCTTGGCGCGGAATGCGGCGATGCCGGCATTCAGCGTTTCCGGATAGGTGCCCTTGAACACGGGCGTGATCTTGTAGTCTTTCTGGCTTTCGTTGAACTCTTTCGCAAGCGCGTCCACGACTTCGTTATTGGCGCCGGTCATGGCGTGCCACCACTGGATCTCCGTCGCAGCGAAAGCATTCGATGTGACAAAAAACGAAAGCGCGGATGCCGCAGCGAGGCGGTAGCTGAGTTTTTTCAAGGTCATTCCTCCCGTTTTAAAAACAGTAAAAGATACAGCCCCTTATTCCAGCCTATCCTCCTCGACATGGCTGTGGGCGACCCTTTCTGTATTAGCGGCCTGATTTAAAGCGAACTCTAACGAAAATGCAATAGAACGTGGAACGATTAAAACGAAAGTGAACGAAACGGTTTTATTATTCCATTTTTGGCGCGCTTTGGTTTTTTCGTATGCTCGCGGGAACGGTGTGTCACAGGGCAAGGGGATTGGTTCCTTAATGCCAGGGTCGAGTTTTCTCCTGAAACTCAGGCGCTCCCCCGTTCCTCTGCCTGCGGTGTGAAACCAGCCAGCCCAACCTTCGCTGAAAGGCGCCTTGGCGCCACACCGGGCCGGCGACGACAAAAGCACGTAAAATCTTTCTCAGGCATGTTGATATGTTATTACATAACATAGTAAGCCATCATAAGGTTTGCTGGCTGAAGGTGTGGATGTGTTCGGAATGAAACGGAAGAAGGCGGATGCGCTCAAGAGTGATTCGGCCATCACGCAATCCGCAGGAACGGTACCCGTCACCCTGCTCACAGGGTTTCTCGGGGCGGGCAAGACCACGCTTCTGAACGAGCTTCTGAACGAACCGGCCATGCGCGATGCCGCCGTCATCGTCAACGAGTTCGGTTCGGTGCCCATTGATCACGGTCTGGTCCGCACGGGTTCGGAACGATATTTCAGGACCACGACAGGCTGCATCTGCTGCACCGCCACCAGCGATATCCGAACCTCGCTTTACGAGTTGCATCAGGCCTTTCTGGAGGGGGTGACGCCGGAAATATCGCGGGTCGTCATCGAAACCACCGGCCTTGCCGATCCGGCGCCGATCATCAACAGCCTCATTGCCGGCGGCACGCCCGCTATCGGCCTGCGCGACCACGTCGTTGCCCGGCACTTTCATCTCTCTGGCGTCGTCACGGCCTTTGACGTCACTTCGGGCCGGATGATGCTCGACAGTTTCATCGAGGGCTGGAAACAGCTCGCCTTCGCCGACCATATCGTTCTGACAAAAACCGATCTTGCCGATGCGACGGCGATGCAGCGAGAGAGCCTCTCCGATCTCAATCCCGCGGCGCGTTTTCATGATCGCAATGCCGGTGATTTCAATCTGCCGTCGCTTTTTGCGCCAGCGGATTATTCATTGCGCGGCAAGCCGGAGGATGTGCCGGGGTGGCTGGCGGCGGACAGGCTGAGCCTGCATGCCGGCCATGGGCACGATATCAACCGGCACGGCGTCGGGGTTGAAGCGTTCGATCTGACATTCGACGGGGCTTTCGATCCGCAGGCGATCGTCACCTTTCTTGAACTGGTCACCAGCAACGTTCACTCCGGTCTCCTGCGGCTCAAGGGAATTTTTGGCGCGACGGATGATCCTGAGCGCCCGGTGGTCGCGCACGCCGTGCAGCACCGGCTTTATCCCCTGACCCGGCTGGCCGGCTGGCCGGACAGCGATCGCTCAACCCGCATCGTCCTGATCGGCATGGATATGCCGCAGCAGCCTATCCGCGATCTTTTCGATACATTGGCCTCGCAGGCGAGGCGAAAGGTTTCCCGATGACGGCAACAAATCCGCTTTCCCGCAGCGGCTCCGCGATCGTCGCGCAGGCCCGGCTTCTGAAACAATGGACGCGGGAGCTGCTTCACCTCTCGGCGGATGACATCGTTTCCGTCAGCGAGCTTTCCTGTGCGCTGCCGGATTGCCCGCCCAAAGAAACGGTGATCCTTGTTCTGTCCCCATCCGGCGAAAACCGGCAATTGTCTGTTCATAAGGCGCTGCTGGATGTCGCATTTGACGATATTATCCACGCCGTCGCCGCCAAACCGCGCTAAAGCCGGATGCGGCCAGCGCCACCGTGCTTGACGGCAGCCGCCGTCATCCGGCACTTGGGCGGCGATGATAGGATTCGCAGGCGATGAAGGGTAAGGCATGGCCGATCTTGCGGCATATGCGGGTTTGTTTCTGACGGCTTTTGTTGCGGCGACCATCCTGCCCATGCAGTCGGAGGCGGCACTTGCGGGGCTTATTCTCTTGAAAGCCCAGCCCGTCTGGCTGCTGGTTGCGGTGGCCAGCGCCGGTAATGTGGCCGGCTCCTTTGCCAATTGGCTGCTGGGCCGGGGCATCGAGCGCTTTCGGCACAGGCGCTGGTTTCCCGTCGGCGAAGCGGCGCTGCAAAGGGCGCAGAACTGGTACAGGCGTTACGGCAAATGGTCTCTTCTTTTAAGCTGGGCGCCGCTGATCGGCGATCCGCTGACGGTTGCCGCCGGCATCATGAAGGAACCGCTGCCTGTCTTCCTGCTGTTGGTCACCATCGCCAAGGTCGGGCGTTATCTCGTTCTGGCGCTGGTGACGCTGAATTTTCTTTGAGGATTGTCGCTGTGTTGCAGCTATTTCTTCTCCCCGCCGGGGAGAAGATGGCCCGAAGGGTCAGATGAGGGGGCCAGCTCTCCGGATGCCACCGGCCTTGCCCCCTCAACCCGCTGCCGCGACCTTCTCCCCGGCGGGGAGAAGGCGAAAACCGAACCCGCTCGTCCGATAAGCGGCTGTCGTGCAGTGAGGGCCGATCAAGCCGCCTGCCTGTCCCAGCTGGCGAAAGGATCCGGCAGGTGCCGCCATGCATCCGGCGTGAAGGCTTCGGTGTCGATCAGGCAGGCATCGAGCTGGGCGCGGATGCGTGCTTCGCTCATAGGATCGGAACCGATGAAGACGATCTCCTGCCGGCGGTCACCAAAGACCGGGTCGATATAGGGTTTCATCATGTCGAGGAACTGCTTTTCGCGCGGCCATTGTTCCTTCGGTACGGCGGACCACCACAGGCCCATCCTGCCGGTGCGCACCAATGCGCCGGCCTGGCTGATCTCGCCGACATAACGGGGCCGCGTCGCCAGCCAGAAGAAGCCCTTGGCGCGCACCACGCCGGGCCAGGCACGATCGATGAAGCGCTGGAACAGCACGGGGTCGAAGGGTTTTTTGGCGCGATAAACGAAGGAGCGGATGCCATATTCCTCGGTTTCGGGAATGTGATCCTTGAAACCGTGCAATTCCTTGAACCACAAAGGGTGTTCTTCGGCTTTGGCGAAATCGAAACGCCCCGTGCCCAGAACCTCCTTCAGCGCCACCTTGCCGAAATCGGCTTCAATCAGTTTCGCATCCGGGTTCAGCCCGACAATGATCTTGCGGGCGGCGTCTCGCTGTTCCGGTGTGGCGGTGCCGATCTTGTTGAGAACGACGACATCGGCAAATTCGATCTGTTCCACCAGAAGGTCGACAATGGTGCGGTTGTCACCGTCGCCCGCCGTTTCGCCCCGGTCGGCCAGAAAGTCGGAGGAACCGTAGTCGTTGAGAAGGTTGGCGGCATCGACCACCGTCACCATGGTGTCGAGACGCGCAACATCGGAAAGGCTGCGGCCGTTCTCATCGCGGAAATCGAAGGTTGCGGCGACCGGAAGCGGCTCGGCAATGCCGGTGGATTCGATCAGCAGATAATCGAAGCGGCCCTGTTCAGCCAGCGCCCGCACTTCCGTCAGGAGGTCGTCGCGCAGCGTGCAACAGATGCAGCCATTGGTCATTTCCACCAATTGCTCCTCGGTGCGCGAAAGATTGGCGCCGCCATCGCGCACCAGTGCGGCGTCGATATTGATCTCGCTCATGTCATTGACGATCAGTGCGACCCGCAGACCGTCGCGATTGGCGAGAATATGGTTGAGAAGTGTCGTCTTGCCGGCGCCAAGAAAGCCGGAAAGCACGGTGACGGGAAGTTTTTTCGACATGAAGACCTCGTTTGTCAGCGCGGGTTGCGGGGACGTTCAGGCGGCCCCGGCAGGCGGTTTGGGAGCGACTGCGGCATCACCACAGCGTCTCTCTTTTGTAACGTAATAACATTACATAGGCGTCGCGTGTCAACTGGCTGCCGAAAAATTGCGTGTCGGGTGGAGGTGGCTCGGTGCGCCCACCCACCTTTCATAAAGTTAATGTTATTTCATTACGTATTCATTTGACGAATGTAATAACATTACATATCAAGGGCCATCAAATGACATCCTGCCCCGGAGGGATCGATGAGCGATCCGTGCCTTGTTTTCAAAAATCTGACGCTTGGATATGCCGGCCGCGCGGCGGTGCATCATCTGGATGGCGATATCGCCAGGGGATCGCTCACTGCGGTCGTCGGCGCCAATGGTTCTGGAAAATCGACGCTGATGAAGGGCATTGCCGGCATTCTGAAGCCGCTCGGCGGCGAGTGCCGGGTGAGTTCAGGCATTTCCGTCGCTTATCTGCCGCAGCAATCGGAACTCGACCGGTCCTTTCCGGCGCAGGTGCGGGATCTCGTCGCGCTGGGCCTCTGGCCGAAGCGCGGCCTGCTCGGCCGCCACCGTGCCGCGGATCGGGCGGCAATGGGCCATGTGCTGGAAGCGGTGGGGCTTTCCGGTTTTGAAAAACGCAATATCGACTCGCTCTCCGGCGGCCAGATGCAGCGCGCTTTGTTCGCCCGCGCCATGTTGCAGGATGCGCAGCTGATCCTGCTGGATGAACCCTTCAACGCCGTTGATGAGCGCACCGTGTCTGACCTCCTGGTTCTGATCAAGGCGTGGGTCGCGGAGGGGCGGACTGTTCTGGCCGTTCTTCATGACCATCAACTGGTCCGGCAGCATTTCCCCCAGACCCTGTTCCTTGCACGAAAGCTCGTTGGACTTGGTCCAACGGCCGATGTGCTGAAGGCCGACAATATCCGGCAGGCGCGGCATTTCCACGAGGCGTGGGAGGAAAATGCGCCCTGGTGCGAACCGGTCGAGACGCCGGCAGCCAGCGTGCTTCATGCAAGTCCGCAGGTGCCGCCAGCCCGTTCTCACGCCCATTCCCACGCGAATTCGAATAGCCATGGCTGATATCTTCATCGAACCCTTCATCCAATATGCCTTCATGCAGCGGGCGCTGGCGGGAGCCTTGATTCTGGCTATAAGTTGCGGGCCGGTCGGGGTGTTTCTGATGCTGCGCCGCATGAGCCTGACGGGTGACGCCATGGCGCACGCCATCCTGCCGGGGGCGGCCGTCGGCTTTCTGTTCTATGGCCTGGAAATTCTGCCGATGACCATCGGCGGGCTGGTTGTCGGCCTTCTGGTGGCGCTGGGCGCGGGTGCTGTTTCGCGCTTCACCATCCAGAAGGAAGATGCCTCGCTTGCCGCCTTTTATCTGATTTCGCTGGCGCTCGGCGTGCTGCTCGTCTCGTGGCGCGGCTCCAGCGTCGATCTCATGCATGTGCTGTTCGGCACGGTTCTGGCGCTGAACAACGAGGCGCTCGGCCTGATCGGCGGCATCTGCATTGCCACGCTGCTGGTGATGACGGTGTTCTGGCGGGCGCTTTTGGCGGAATGCCTTGATCCCCTGTTCCTGCGTTCGGTCAGCAACTGGGGCAGTCCGGTGCATTTCCTCTTCCTCGCCATCGTCGTGCTCAATCTGGTCGGCGGCTTTCAGGCGCTCGGAACCCTGCTTTCGGTGGGCCTTATGATGCTGCCCGCGGCAGCCAGCCGCTTCTGGTCCAACCGCGTCGCGCCCATGTGCTTCATTTCGATCGGCATCGGCATGGTGTCCTGCTTTGCCGGCCTGCTTCTGTCCTATCACGCGTCGCTGCCGTCCGGCCCGGCGATCATCCTTTCCGCGGGCGTCATTTATGCGCTCTCCATCCTCGTCGGCACGCGCGGCGTGCTCAGCGATCTTCTCGGTTCCGGCCGCCACAGAACGGCCTGAAAACAGCGTCTGAAAAAGGAGAACCATTCATGTTCAAAACCTTCCGTCTGGCCACCTGCGCCAGCCTTCTTTCCCTCTCCCCGGTCCTGATGGCGCAGGCCTCCGCCGCCGAACTCAAGGTCGTGGCCAGCTTCTCGATCATCGCCGATTTCGCGAAGAACGTCGGTGGTGACCGGGTCGAGATCACCACGCTCGTCGGGCCGGATGGCGATGCGCACGTCTATGAGCCGCGCCCGGCCGATGCCGTCGCCGTCAGCAAGGCGGATGTGGTGCTGGTCAACGGTCTGGAATTCGAAGGCTTCCTGAAGCGGCTGATCGACACCAGCGGCACCAAGGCGCCGGTGGTGGAACTGACCAAGGGCGTGGAACCGCTGAAGCTTTCCGACGAGCCGGCCGGTCACGCCCATCCGGAGGCAGAAGAAGAGGAAGCTCACGACCACAAGGCAGAGGAGGTGGGTCACAAGCACGAATCCGCTGAGGCGCATGACCATGAGGGGCACCACCATCATGGCGAGTTCGATCCGCATGCCTGGCAGTCGATCAAGAATGCGGAAATCTACGTGAAGAACATCGCCGGCGCCTTTTGCGAGGTCGACAAGGCGGGTTGCGCCACTTACACCGCCAATTCGGAAGCCTATGTCGCCAAGCTCACTGCTCTGAACGAGAAGGTGAAGACCGAGATTGCCGCCATTCCGCCGGAGAAACGCGTCATCATCACCTCGCATGATGCCTTCGGTTATTTCGAGCATGCCTATGGCCTCGAATTCCTGGCGCCGGAAGGCGTTTCGACGGAATCAGAAGCATCGGCGGCCGATGTCGCCAAGCTGGTCGACCAGATCAAGCACGACAAGGCCTCGGCAATCTTCGTCGAAAACATCACCAACAAGCGGCTGATCGACCAGATCGCCAGTGAAACCGGTCTGAAGGTCGGCGGTACGCTTTATTCCGACGCGCTTTCCACGGCCGATGGCCCGGCCGCGACCTATATCGACATGATCAACCACAATATCGATACGATCAAGGCGGCTGTCCTCAGCCAGTGATTTCCGTTCATTCATAGTGAGTTAGGGGAGGGTGGCTTGCGCTGCCCTCTCTGCTTTTCGTGTTAAAGCACTAGCGCTCCTTTAGCGATTTTCATATCGGTGCTACAAAGCCCCCTCATGTCCGATGCGCTTCACATCTTCACCGACGGTTCCTTCGATGATGCTTCCCGATCCGGAGGATGGGCGTTCGTCGTTCATGATGCTGGCCATCAAATTCATTCCGCCTCGGGCAGGGCGGTCGGATCATCGAACAATATGTTCGAGGTCCTCGCCGTCCTCAACGCACTATCCTGGATCGCCGCCGATGCGCCAACGCGGGCGGTTACGCTCTGGACGGATTCGGTTCATGTCATCGAAGGCTGCCGTCGATATAGGGCGATCTGGCGTAACAACGGCTGGAAGCGGATCACGCCCAACCAGCGCTCCCGCCGAAGACCGATCCCCGACAGGGAAATCTGGCAGCAGCTCGACAGCCTGCTGGAGCGGCATCCCCATGTGGTTGTAGAATGGTGCAAAGGGCATTCCGGCACTGTCGGCAACGAGCATGCCGATGCTTTGGCGCGTGCAGTTTCCTCCGCGACGGTGACTTAGCCGGCGGCCGTCAGTCACCGTGATTCGGCGCATTAATCTCTTCACTTCAGCCATCCCCGGTCTCGACCTTTTTCCGTATCGAGCGGTTGCGCCAGTACTCTTTCGCGACGCCGAACGAATGGTGTGCACGCACGGCCGCTTGCCGGTTGACAATCGCCATCCCGTTTGAAATGGTAAGATGTCAGACCAATTTAGAGGATGCGTCTTGGACAGGTCCAGCCGGGAACTCATGCAGCCGATTCCACCGAGCGACCGCGTGCGCCAGGTCGAGGCCGCGCTTTCCGACTATGTGGAGCGGGCAGGGCTGAAGGCGGGAGACCGGCTGCCGGCGGAGCGGGAACTGATGGCGGCGCTGGGCGTCGGTCGCTCCACCATCCGTGAAGTCATTCGCAAGTTTCAGGCGCTCGGCGTTATCGACAGCCGCAAGGGCAGCGGCAATTATCTGCTGAAGCCGATTTCTGCCGCCACCGTGCATATGCCGATTTCCATCGATGCCGAAAGCCTGCGTGATGCGCTGCTGATGACGCTGGAAGTACGGCGCGGCATCGAGGTGGAAGCCTCCATGGCAGCCGCGCGACGCCGCACGCCAGAGGATATCGCCATCATGGAAGCGCGGCTCGATGAGATGGAGCGGGTGCATCTGGCCGAAGGCACCTCCGGTAAAGCCGACCTTGCCTTCCACCTTTCGATCTATGACGCCACCCATAATACGCTGTTCAAGCAGCTTCTGGAGCAGATGCGCGAAGGTTTCGAACGTTTCTGGTCGAAACCCTTCGACCGCCCGGATTTCGCCGGCCGCTCCTTCCCCTTTCACCGTACGCTGTTCAACGCCATCGCCGCCGGCGATGCGGCCGGTGCGCGTGAAGAAACACTGAAAATCCTCGCCGTCGTCGAGGAGGATATCAAGGACATGTCGAAATGAACCATGGCAACGATCTCTTCGATCCCGCCTCATTTATCGTTGCGCATGACGAGGCCCACGCCTTCGAAGCCGTGGTGCCGCCCATCGTGCAGACCTCGCTTTTCACCTTTTCCAGCTATGACGAAATGGTTTCCACCTATCGCGGCGAAAAGGTGCGGCCGGTCTATACGCGCGGGCTGAACCCCACCGTGCGGCTGTTTGAAGAGATGCTGGCGAAGCTGGAAGGTGCCGAAGATGCGCTCGGTTTTGCAAGCGGCATGTCGGCCATTTCCTCCACCGTGCTGTCTTTCGTGTCGCCGGGCGACCGGATCGTCGCCGTGCGCCATGTCTATCCCGATGCATTCCGCCTGTTCGGCACTTTCATGCAGCGCATGAATATCGAGGTGACCTATGTCGACGGCCGCGATGAGGCGGCGGTTGAAAAGGCGATGCCGGGTGCAAAGCTGTTTTACATGGAAAGCCCGACGAGCTGGGTGATGGAAGCACACGATGTCGGCGCGCTGGCCGCCATCGCCAAGCGGCATGGCGCGGTCACCGTCATCGACAATTCCTGGGCAAGCCCGGTCTTCCAGCAGCCGATCTCGCTCGGCGTCGACCTCGTCGTGCATTCGGCCTCGAAATATCTGGGCGGCCATAGCGATGTGGTCTCCGGCGTGGTGGCCGGTTCGAAGGCGATGATCGACCGCATCCGGGCGGAAACCTATCCCTATCTCGGCGGCAAGATGTCGCCTTTCGATGCCTGGCTGCTCATTCGCGGGCTTCGCACCCTGCCGTTGCGCATGAAGGCGCATCAGGCCTCGGCGCTTGAGATCGCAACCCGCCTGCAGGCGCTGGATGTGGTGGAGAAGGTCTGCCATCCGGGACTGGCGAACCGCCTGCCGCCCGGCCTTAACGGCACGTCGGGCCTGTTTTCCTTCATCTTCAAGGAAGGGGTGGATGTGCGTGCTTTTGCCGACCGCCTCAAGCTTTTCAAACTGGGTGTTTCCTGGGGCGGGCATGAAAGCCTCATCGTCCCGGGCGAAGTGGTGCTCGAACAGAAGGCGCAGCCGAACTCCGCCCATACCTTCGGCATCAGCGCACGTTCGGTGCGCCTGCATGTCGGGCTGGAGGGTACGGAAGCGCTCTGGAACGATCTCGAACCCGCGATCAAGGCGGCCACCGCCGCCTGACGCATTTTTAAACTGACCACAAAAAAGGGGAGAACGACATGAAAAAACTGGTAACGGCAGCAATCTTCACCGCCCTGATGACCGGAACGGCGCTGGCGGACACGACCTTGAAGCTGGTGGAAGTCATCACCAGCCCGGAACGCACCGAAACGCTGAAGGGCATCGTTTCGAAATTCGAGGCCGCCAATCCCGGCACCAAGGTGGAAATCATCTCCCTGCCGTGGAGCGAAGCCTTCCAGAAATTCGCCACAATGGTCTCGGCCGGCGATATTCCTGACGTGATGGAAATGCCCGACACATGGCTGTCGCTTTATGCCAATAACGGTATGCTCGAGAGCCTTGAGCCCTATCTTGCCAAATGGGAGCACACCGCGGGCCTGAGCGAGCGCACGCTGGAACTCGGCCGCGATGTCAAGGACACGGCCTATATGCTGCCCTATGGTTTTTACCTGCGCGCCATGTTCTACAACAAGAAGCTGCTGGCCGAAGCCGGCGTGAAGGAGCCGCCGAAGACCCTCGAGGAATTTGCCGATGCTTCCAAGAAGGTCGCAGCCCTTCCCGGCAAATCTGGCTACTGCCTGCGCGGCGGCCCGGGCGGCCTCAACGGCTGGGTCATGTTCGGCGCCTCCATGGCCGGCTCGAACGAGTTCTTCACCAAGGACGGCACCTCCACCTTCGACAGCCCCGGCTGGGTGAAGGGCCTGACCTATGTGATCGATCTCTACAAGAACGGTTATGCGCCGAAGGACAGCGTCAACTGGGGCTTCAACGAGATCGTTGCCGGCTTTTATTCCGGCACCTGCGCCTTCCTCGATCAGGACCCGGATGCGCTGATCGCCATTGCCCAGCGCATGAAGCCGGAAGATTTCGGCGTCATGACCATGCCCAAGGGCCCCGACGGCAAGACCTTCCCGACGATTGGTTTCGCCGGCTGGTCGATGATGTCGAAATCCGAAAACAAGGACCTTTCCTGGAAGCTGATCGAGACGCTTGAAGGGCCGGAAGGCAATATCGAGTGGAACAAGAAGACCGGTGCTCTGCCGGTGCACAAGTCGGCGGAGAAGGACCCCTTCTATGCCAGCGAGCAGTTCAAGGGCTGGTTCGACGAACTGGCCGACAAGAACGCCGTGCCGACGACGATGCCGACCTATCTTGAGGAATTCGCCTTCTTCAAGGATTCGCTTGTGATCAAGACATCGCAGGAAGCGCTGCTCGGCGACATCACGCCGGAAGACCTTGCCAAGCAATGGGCTGATTACATGACCAAGGCGCAGCAGAAGTTCTTGGCGTCCAAGTAACGACATTGACCAGCCGTGCGGGCGCAAATGCCCGTGCGGCGGTCTTGCCGGCCTTCGCTGCGACAGGCCTTTTCCTCGCAATTTTTCGGATCGGTAAGCCGAGAGGCTGGAAAACCCGTCCGTTCCGTCGTCCGATCAGGGAGCGATACAATGTCCTATGCCCATGGCGCCGGGCCGGTGGCTGCGCGCAAACC
The DNA here is from genome assembly GCF_058803865.1 of Agrobacterium sp. GW821-FHT14E08. Lineage (NCBI taxonomy): Bacteria > Pseudomonadati > Pseudomonadota > Alphaproteobacteria > Hyphomicrobiales > Rhizobiaceae > Agrobacterium > Agrobacterium sp. GW821-FHT14E08. The sequence continues at coordinate 25,044 of NZ_JBXAPJ010000010.1, forward strand.
GGCCGGCAAGCCTGCGATGCGGCGGTTTGCCGATTGGGCCGAACCCTGGCTCTACAGCGCGCCGGTGCTGGTGCTCATCGTCGCCGTCATGCTGGTGCCGCTGGTGCTCGGCCTCTCCTATGCCTTTCGCGATGTGCAGCTGCTCAATCCGTTTTCCGGCGGTTTTGTTGGCCTCAAACATCTGGAGGCGCTGTCGCAGGATGCGGCCTTTTACCGGGCGCTGAAAAACACGCTGTGGTGGACCGGCGCTTCGGTTTTCCTGCAATTCTTCTTCGGCCTCATTCTGGCGCTGCTGCTCGATAAACCCTTTGCGGGCAGGGGGCTGGCGCAGGCTTTGGTCTTCCTGCCATGGGCCGTGCCGACCTTCCTTGCCGGTCTCAACTGGGCATGGCTGTTCAACCCGGTCATCGGGCCGCTGCCGCACTGGATGGTCTCGCTCGGGCTGTTATCCGCGCCCAACAATATCCTCGCCGATCCGCAGCTTGCCATGTGGGGGCCGATCATCGCCAATGTCTGGTGGGGCATTCCCTTCTTCGCCATCACTTTGCTTGCCGCACTTCAGGCCATCCCGCGCGATCTTTACGAGGCGGCGGAAATTGACGGGGCGAACCCGCTGCAGCGTTTCACCTCCATCACCCTGCCGTTTCTGGCGCCCACCATCGCCATTACCATTCTGCTGCGCACCGTCTGGATCGCCAATTTCGCCGATCTCATCATCGTCATGACCAATGGCGGACCGGCCGACCGCACGCAGATCGTCGCCAGCTACATCTTCACCCAGGCCTTCCGGCGTCTGGATTTCGGTTATGCCTCGGCCATTGCGCTGGTGCTTCTGGTACTGTTGCTCGCCTATTCCATGCTGATCGTGCTGCTGCGCCAGCGCCTGATCGAGAAGGACTGACCGATGACATCAAGGATATTTCTCACCCTTGCCCATCGTCTGGCGATCCTTGCCTATATCGCCTTTGCACTGTTCCCACTGTTCTGGCTGCTCAAGGTGTCCGTCACGCCGAATGATCTGCTCTATAGCGAAGGTGTGAGGATGTGGCCATCGCGGGCGACATGGGATCATTATCGTTTCGTCATTGAAAACAGTGCCTTCCCGACGTTTTTTAAGAACAGCGTCATCGTCGCGGGCTCCACGGCAATTGCCGTAACGATACTTTCTTCGCTGTCGGGTTACGCGCTGTCCCGCTTCCGTTTCAAGGGCAAATACTGGATCGTCGCCCTGATGCTGATCACCCAGATGTTTCCGCTGGTCATGCTGGTCGCGCCGATCTTCAAGATGCTGTCGCCGCTCGGGCTTACCAACAGCCTGACGGGCCTCGTCATCGTCTATACCGCCTTCAACGTGCCCTTCGCCACCTTCCTGATGCAGTCGTTCTTCGATGGCATTCCGAAGGATCTGGAAGAAGCGGCGATGATCGATGGGGCGAGCCGGCTTACGGCGTTCCGCCAGATTATTCTGCCGCTGACGCTGCCGGGCATTGCCGCGACGCTCGGTTTCGTCTTCACCGCCGCGTGGAGCGAGCTTCTGTTTGCGCTGATGCTGATTTCCGGCAACCAGAGCGCCACTTTCCCGGTTGGTCTTCTGACCTTCGTTTCGAAATTCTCCGTCGATTTCGGACAGATGATGGCGGCGGGCGTTCTGGCGCTCATTCCGGCCTGCCTCTTCTTCCTGCTCATTCAACGTTATCTCGTGCAGGGCCTGACGGCCGGCGCGGTGAAAGGATAATCCCATGGCTTCCATCGAGCTGAAGAATGTCGGCAAGACCTATGGCGACCTCGCCGTGCTGCATGGCGTTGATCTTGATATCAGGGATGGCGAGTTCATCGTCCTCGTCGGCCCATCCGGCTGCGGAAAATCGACGCTGCTGCGCATGATCGCAGGTCTTGAAGAGATAACATCCGGCGACCTGTCCATCGATGGCGAACGCGTCAATGATCGCCGGCCGAAGGATCGCGATATCGCCATGGTGTTCCAGTCCTATGCGCTCTATCCGCATATGAGCGTCGCCGACAATATGAGCTATAGCCTGCGCCTGCGCCGCAGCCCGAAAGAAACCATCGCTGCGGCGGTGGCCGGTGCTTCCGCGAAACTCGGCCTCGATCCCTATCTCGCCCGCCGCCCGAAGGCGCTCTCCGGTGGCCAGCGCCAGCGCGTCGCCATGGGCCGCGCCATCGTGCGCCAGCCAAAGGCCTTCCTGTTCGACGAGCCGCTGTCCAACCTCGATGCCCGTCTGCGCGAGCAGATGCGGGCCGAGATCAAACGCATGCATGCGGATCTTGGCGCAACCTCGGTCTACGTCACCCATGACCAGATCGAGGCGATGACGCTTGCCTCACGCATCGTCGCCATGAATGCCGGCCATGTGCAGCAGATCGGCGCGCCGCTCGATCTTTACGATCGCCCCGCCAATCTTTTCGTCGCCGGTTTCATCGGTTCGCCCGGCATGAATTTCCTCGAAGGACGGCTCGTGCAGGAGAATGGTGGCAGTTTCGTCCTGCTAGGTGACGGCACGCGCCTTGCACTTGGCCGGGAAGTGGATCTCGCCGATGGCGAGCCGGTCACGCTCGGGATCCGCCCGGAACATGTGACCGTAGCGCCGGCTGAATGCGGTGTGGAAGCGACAGTCGATCTGGTCGAGCCGACCGGCCTCGGCGTTATCCTGCACCTCACCGTGCATGGATTGCCCTTCAAGCTGTTTTCATCAGACCGGGCATTGTTGCAACCGGGTAAATCCCTGCGGGTCGGTTTCCCGCAGGAAAGGCTGCATGTCTTCGACAGGAATGGCGTCAGGATCGGCGAGGCGTGAGGTTTGGCATAGTACTCGGCAGGAAGATTTCCTGTGCGGTTGCACACCTACCTCCGTCATTCCGGCCTTGAGCCGGAGCGACGGAAAGCTGGAAACGTTGAGAACCTCCGCAAACGCGCCAACCGTGGCATCAGATTGCCCTTCGGTCGTCTATTGTGGAGGCTCCGGCTGGATGTGAGCTTTCACAGGATTTTTCGTTCACGCGGACCCGCAGGCGCGTGGGGCTTACCCCCCTCTACCCTGCCGGGCATCTCCCCCTCAAGGGGGGAGATCGGCAAGAGGCTCTTTCATCGCTTCATTCGCAAGCTTCCTGATGTGCGAGACTTTGCCGCGGATCGATCTCCCCCCTTGAGGGGGAGATGCCCGGCAGGGCAGAGGGGGTAAGCTCCACGCGTCCTCGGGTCCGCTGTGAATGAAAAACCTTGTGAAAGCCGACACCTAGATCGCTACACCCTTTTCATCGAACCTGTGGATCTTTGTCTCGTCGGGGGTGATGAAGACGGTATCGCCATGCCTGCATTCGAACTCGCCATCGGTTCTGGCGGTGATCGGCCCGATGCCATCGACATCGAGATGCAGGAAGGTATCCGATCCGAGATGTTCGGCGACGGTGACCTTGCCCTGCCAGAGCCCACTTTCCTTCGACAGCAGCAGATGCTCGGGCCGTACACCGGCGGTCGCGGCGCCCTTTTGGCGGGCGTAATCGCCGGTCACCAGGTTCATGCGCGGCGAGCCGATGAAGCCGGCGACGAAGAGGTTGGCGGGGGAGCGATAGAGCTCCATCGGTGAGCCGACCTGCTCGATATTGCCGCGGTTGAGCACCACGATCTTGTCGGCCATGGTCATGGCTTCCACCTGGTCGTGGGTGACGTAGATCATCGTTGTCTTCAGCGTGTTGTGCAGCTCGGAGATTTCCAGCCGCATGGTGCCGCGCAGCGCCGCATCGAGGTTGGAAAGCGGTTCGTCGAACAGGAAGGCTTTCGGTTCGCGCACGATGGCGCGGCCGATGGCGACACGCTGGCGCTGGCCGCCCGACAGCTGCGAGGGCCGGCGTTCGAGATAATCGGTAAGGTTCAGCACCCGGGCGGCATCCTCGACCTTTTTGTCGATCACCGCCCTGTCGAGCTTGGCCATCTTCAGCGGGAAGGCGATGTTGTTCCTGACACTCATATGCGGATAAAGCGCATAGGACTGGAACACCATGGCAAGGCCGCGCTCGGCCGGCGCCTTTTCGGTGACATCCTTACCGTCGATGGCGATCTTGCCGCCGGAGACGTCCTCCAGCCCGGCGATCAGCCGCAAAAGCGTGGACTTGCCGCAGCCGGACGGGCCGACGAAGACGACGAACTCGCCGTCGTTGATATCGAGATCGATCGACGGGATGACTTTCGCCTCACCGAA
>NZ_JBXAPJ010000011.1:0-2500 GCF_058803865.1 Agrobacterium sp. GW821-FHT14E08
TTGGTTGCGGGGGCAGGATTTGAACCTGCGGCCTTCAGGTTATGAGCCTGACGAGCTACCGGGCTGCTCCACCCCGCGTTACCAGCGTAAATCCCTATTGGATTTATCGCGCCTGCATCACAGGGAAGCTGTGATGCGTAGTGCCGGAGCAAATTGCGGAAGGCGATTTGTCTCCTGTTAGGGACGCACGAGGCGTTTGCCTTATGGTTTTAAGTCCCGGAATGCAAAAAGGCCGCTTGATGCGGCCCTTGGTATCGGCTGGGCCGAAGTTTGTTTAGAGAAGATAGAATGTTGCGTTTTGCAGACCTGGCAGCGACCTACTCTCCCGCGTCTTGAGACGAAGTACCATTGGCGCTGGGGCGTTTCACGGCCGTGTTCGGAAAGGGAACGGGTGCAGCCGCCCCGCGATAACCACCAGGTCGGCAAAACGCAACATTGAACATGTTTTCACATGCGTGTTGTTTCGAGAAGCTGGGAAGCTTGCGCTTCGTTTTAATTTACACGTCTTTCTGTGACTGGTCCGTTTGCCTGCCTTGCTCGATGTTGAGTTTGGCAGCCATACAGGACGCTAGTCCGTCGCCAATCGTTTGGCGCGCCGTCCGCAGGGCCTTTGGCCCGTGAGGACAGAAGATGATGTCATCAAGCTTTGCTTGATGAACATGAACAATGGGAACGAAGAAGTCGATCGAGCTATTAGTAACGGTAAGCTTCACATGTTGCCATGCTTCCACACCCGTCCTATCAACGTGGTCGTCTTCCACGGCTCTGATAGGGAACACTCGTTTTCAGGTTGGTTTCCCGCTTAGATGCCTTCAGCGGTTATCCATTCCGTATATAGCTACTCTGCTATGCCCTTGGCAGGACAACAGATCCACCAGAGATACGTCCATCCCGGTCCTCTCGTACTAGGGACAGATCCTGTCAATATTCCTACACCCACGGCAGATAGGGACCGAACTGTCTCACGACGTTCTGAACCCAACTCACGTACCGCTTTAAATGGCGAACAGCCATACCCTTGGGACCTGCTCCAGCCCCAGGATGCGATGAGTCGACATCGAGGTGCCAAACAACCCCGTCGATATGGACTCTTGGGGGTCATCAGCCTGTTATCCCCGGCGTACCTTTTATCCGTTGAGCGATGGCCCTTCCACACGGGACCACCGGATCACTATGACCGACTTTCGTCTCTGCTCGACTTGTCAGTCTCGCAGTCAGGCGGGCTTATGCCATTGCACTCGACGACCGATTTCCGACCGGTCTGAGCCCACCATCGCGCGCCTCCGTTACTCTTTCGGAGGCGACCGCCCCAGTCAAACTACCCACCATACACTGTCCCGGATCCGGATAACGGACCGCGGTTAGACATCCACGAAGATAAGGGTGGTATTTCAAGGATGGCTCCACAAGAACTGGCGTCCCTGCTTCAAAGCCTACCACCTATCCTACACATGCCTTGGCGAATGCCAGTGTAAAGCTATAGTAAAGGTGCACGGGGTCTTTCCGTCTGACCGCAGGAACCCCGCATCTTCACGGGGAATTCAATTTCACTGAGTCTATGTTGGAGACAGCGGGGAAGTCGTTACGCCATTCGTGCAGGTCGGAACTTACCCGACAAGGAATTTCGCTACCTTAGGACCGTTATAGTTACGGCCGCCGTTTACTGGGGCTTCAGTTCAGAGCTTGCACCCCTCCCTTTAACCTTCCAGCACCGGGCAGGCGTCAGACCCTATACGTCGTATTGCTACTTCGCAGAGCCCTGTGTTTTTGATAAACAGTCGCTACCCCCTGGTCTGTGCCACCCCATCATAGTTGCCTAAAATGGGGTCACGCTTCTTCCGAAGTTACGCGTGCAATTTGCCGAGTTCCTTCAACATAGTTCTCTCAAGCGCCTTGGTATACTCTACCTGACCACCTGTGTCGGTTTCGGGTACGGTCTATACGGTGGAGCTATTTCCTGGAACCTCTTCGCCGCACATTCAATCCAATAAGAATGTACAACACACGAGATCCGTCACTACCACCAGGCCCACGAATATTAACGTGGTTCCCATCGACTACGCGTGTCCGCCTCGTCTTAGGGGCCGGCTAACCCTGCTCAGATTAACTTTAAGCAGGAACCCTTGGTCTTTCGGCGAGGGAGTCTCTCACTCCCTTTATCGTTACTCATGTCAACATTCGCACTTCCGATATCTCCAGCAGCCCTCACGGGTCCGCCTTCACAGACTTACGGAACGCTCCGCTACCACATGCCTTACGGCATATCCTCAGCTTCGGTGCATGGCTTTAGCCCCGTTACATTTTCGGCGCAAAGACCCTTATTTAGACCAGTGAGCTGTTACGCTTTCTTTAAATGATGGCTGCTTCTAAGCCAACATCCTGGTTGTTTTGGGATCCTCACATCCTTTCCCACTTAGCCATGACTTGGGGACCTTAGCTGGAGGTCAGGGTTGTTGCCCTTTTCACGACGGACGTTAGCACCCGCCGTGTGTCTGCCGAC
>NZ_JBXAPJ010000012.1:0-6181 GCF_058803865.1 Agrobacterium sp. GW821-FHT14E08
CACCCTCAAACAAGTCAACAGCACAAAATAAAAATTCTCAAAAAATCATACATACTATTGAATTTAAAAGGGAATTTGAAATCAGTCGTATAAATTAACGGATTTTAACGCTTTCGCAGCCGCACGGTAAAAGCCGGGGCTTTCCTTTTCACGAAGAGAGCGCTTCCCTGGCCGTTGCAGACCTTGTGCCTTCCCATTCTCATTCGGAAGACGGGCTGAAACGGGCGACCAAAGCATGCGCATTGCCGGGATAGGTAAAGCGCACATAGGTGACGGCGCCCGAATGACTCCAGGTACGCCGCTCCACCACAAGACAGGCCTCCCTGTCGGAGATACCGAGCAGGCGTGCGGTTTCCTTTGAGGGTGTTTCAGCACTGATCCGATGTTCGGCATTGCTCCACGGAACATGACCGAGCAACCAGGCTCCGGGCGCAATCTCCGTGAAGTCGGCTTCTGCGGCATCAGGCACGGTCGCCAGATTGACGAGACGCTGCTCGATGCAGAACTCCCTTGGGCCGGCAAAATGGATGCACACGATATCGAGCAGCGATGTATCGATGGCGGCATCGAGGCTTGCGCGATCCTCGCGCTTCGCCGCACGTTGCGTTCGCTTCAGGACCTTAAAGCCATATTCGAGACCGAGGGATTCGACTTCGGCACGGATATCGTGAATTTGGAGAACCGCGGACTGAATTTGCGGTTGGCGAACGAAACTGCCGGATTTCTTGCGGCGCTCAATCAGACCGGACTTGACGAGCTGGCCCATGACCTTGTTGACGGTCATGCGCGAGCAATCGTAGTGGGCGGCGAGATCGACCTCGAAAGGCAATCGATGACCCGGCGGCCATTCTCCCGACACGATCCGGCCCTCGATCTCGCTGAGGATACGCTGGTGCAGGGTTTGCCCGGCCAATGCTTTCGTCACGTCCGCAATGCCTTCCGACGGCTCGATCTTGTTCCTGCCGAGCGCATATCAGCTCTCGACAAGTTCGGCCATGACCTCGTTGAAACGTTCCGATATTTCACGGCGCTGGAGATGCCGACCCGATTGTACCAGTTTTTTGCCGCGAACCCAGACGGAATCAATCTGGACGCCACTCGCAAATATCCACTGATCCAAAATCTGCGATGCCGGAAGATAGGGAACAGCCGAGACATCAAGCGCGACAAAATCGGCGCTTTTCCCCTCTTCGATTTCATGTCGCGATGCGAGCGCCCTGCTACCGCCTTCAAGTGCCTGCCGAAAGAGTTTTTCACCCGTGGAGCGGCCGGCATCGGCAATGACATTGCGCGCCCGAAGCGACAGGCGCTGCGAATATTCAAGCATCCGCAATTCTTCCGGCACGGAAATCAGAATATTGGAATCGGAACCGACACCGTAATGGCCACCCTGCGCGATGAAATCCGGTGCGGGAAAAATGCCGTCGCCTAGATTGGCCTCGGTGATGGGGCAGAGACCGGCAATGGCGCCGCTTTTGGCCATACGACGCGTTTCGGCTTCGGTCATATGCGTCGCATGGATAAGGCACCAGCGATCATCGACGGTCGCATTCTCCAGAAGCCACTCCACCGGCCGTGCGCCGGAAAAGGCGAGCGAATCCTCGATTTCCTTTACCTGTTCCGCGACGTGAACATGGATCGGGCCGCCTTTTGCCAAAGGCTCAATCGCCGCCAGCTCGTCGCCGGTCACGGCGCGCAGGCTATGCGGAGCGATGCCGAGCATGGCACCCGGCAGCCCATCTACGACGGCTTGTGCACCGTGCATCAGCCTTTCGTAACTGTCGAGCGAATGAATGAAGCGTTTCTGCCCGTCGATCGGTGCCTGGCCGCCAAAACCTGAATGCGCGTAAAACACCGGCAGCAATGTCAGGCCGATCCCCGTTTGCGCGGCCGCCGCACCAATGCGTTCGGCCATTTCGGCGATGTTGCCGTAATGCGAGCCGTCCCTGTCATTATGCAGATAATGAAATTCACCGACCCGCCCGAAACCGGCCTCCAGCATTTCCATATAGAGCTGGGCGGCAACCGCCTCGACATGGTCAGGCGTCATCGACAGCGCAAACTTGTACATGACGGTGCGCCAGCTCCAGAAACTGTCGTCGGCAGGCCCGCGAATTTCAGCGAGACCGGCCATGGCCCGCTGAAAGGCATGGCTGTGGAGATTGGGCATGGCCGGGACGATGACAGCATGCCGCTCATCCTGCGGCTGCGCGGAAACGCCGGTTTCGACCGATAAGACAGCGCCGTCCCTGCAGACAATGCGAACATCCTGCGCCCACCCGTCATTCAGAAGCACTGCGCCCGCGTGAATTGCCGTCATGCCACCCTCTCCTCTTGGTCTTTTCCGGCAAGGCCCGTTTCGAACATGAAATTGCGGCTTGCCAAGCTCATTATTATGTATATACATTTGGCACATAAAAGAAAGGCGAAAAGCAAATGCCAGGGAACAAATCTGCAAAGGGAATGGCGCCGGAAAACGTCACATCACTGTGGCGCAATGCTCGGCTCGCGACATTCAACCCTTCCATGGAGGGCATCGGCGCAATCGAAAATGCCACCATTGCCGTGCGCGGCGGCCGCATTGTTTTTGCCGGGCCTGAAAGCGATCTGCCCGCCGAAGTGTCCACGGCCGACGAGACAATCGACTGCGACGGTCGCTGGATCACCCCGGCCTTCATCGACTGCCACACCCATCTGGTGTTCGGCGGCAATCGCGCCATGGAATTCGAGATGCGACTGAATGGTGCGACCTATGAGGAAATCGCCAAAGCCGGCGGTGGCATCGTGTCTTCCGTGCGTGATACGCGCGCTCTTTCAGAAGACGCCCTGCTTGCACAGGCGCTGCCGCGCCTCGACACGCTGCTGGCCGAGGGCATTTCAACCATCGAAATCAAATCCGGTTACGGTCTCGATATCGAAACCGAACTTAAAATGCTGCGCGTCGCCCGCAAGCTCGAGACCCTGCGTCCCGTGCGGATCGTCACCAGCTATCTGGCCGCACATGCGGCACCCGCCGAATATAAGGGCCGCAACGCCGATTATATTACGGATGTGGTTCTACCGGGGCTGGACAAGGCCCAGGCCGAGGGGCTGGTGGATGCGGTGGACGGTTTTTGCGAGGGCATCGCCTTTTCCGTCGAGGAAATGACCCGGGTTTTCGAAAAGGCAAAACAGCTGGGGCTTCCGGTCAAGCTGCATGCCGAACAGCTTTCCAATCTCGGCGGCACCGCGTTGGCGGCATCCTACGGCGCACTTTCCGCCGATCATCTGGAATATCTTGATGAAGCGGGTGCAAAGGCGCTGGCGACGGCGGGAACGGTGGCCGTGCTTCTGCCCGGCGCTTTTTATGCACTCCGGGAAAAACAGGCTCCTCCCGTTCAGGCCCTGCGCGATGCGGGCGCCGATATCGCACTTGCGACCGATTGCAATCCCGGCACCTCGCCGCTCACATCCCTGCTGCTGACCATGAATATGGGCGCGACGCTTTTCCACATGACGGTGGATGAGTGCCTGACGGCGGCGACGCGCAATGCCGCAAAGGCGCTTGGCCTGCTTGCCGAAACAGGCACGCTGGAAGCGGGAAAATCTGCCGATTTCGCCATCTGGGACATCGAACGCCCGGCCGAGCTTGTCTACCGCATCGGTTTTAATCCGCTCCATGCCCGCATCTTTAAGGGACAGAAGGTTTACCCATGACTATCACGCTTCACCCCGGCAACGTCACCCTTGCCGAACTTGCCGCGATCTACTGGGACAACGGCACGGCCAAACTCGACCGATCGTTCGATGCCGGCATAAAAAAAGCGGCGGCACGCATCGCCGAAATCGCAGCCGGCAATGCGCCGGTTTATGGCATCAATACCGGTTTCGGCAAGCTCGCTTCCATCAAGATCGACGCAGCCGATGTGGCAACGCTGCAGCGTAACCTCATCCTGTCGCATTGCTGCGGCGTCGGAGCGCCACTTCCCGAAAATGTCGTGCGGCTGATCATGGCGCTGAAGCTGATTTCGCTCGGTCGCGGCGCATCCGGCGTACGGCTGGAGCTGGTGCGGTTGATCGAGGGTATGCTGGAAAAGGGTGTCATCCCTTCCATCCCGGAAAAGGGTTCGGTTGGCGCCTCCGGCGATCTCGCGCCGCTTGCCCATATGGCCGCCGTGATGATGGGCGAAGGCGAGGCCTTTTATGAAGGAGCGCTTCTGCCCGCCGGCGAAGCACTCGCCAAAGCCGGGCTGACCCCGGTCGTTCTCGCCGCCAAGGAAGGGCTGGCGCTGATCAACGGCACGCAGACCTCGACGGCGCTGGCACTCGCCGGTCTTTTCCGCGCCCACCGCGCGGCACAGGCGGCACTGATTACCGGCGCGCTGTCCACTGATGCCGCAATGGGTTCTTCCGCCCCCTTCCATCCCGACATTCACACATTGCGCGGCCATAAGGGCCAGATCGATGCGGGCGCTGCGCTGCGTAACCTGCTGGAAGGATCCGAAATCCGTGTCAGCCATATCGAAGGTGACGAGCGTGTTCAGGATCCCTATTGCATTCGCTGCCAGCCACAGGTGGATGGCGCCTGTCTCGATCTTCTGAGACAGGTGGCCCGCACGCTTGAAATCGAAGCCAATGCGGTGACGGACAATCCGCTGGTGCTTTCCGACAATTCCGTCGTGTCCGGCGGCAATTTCCACGCCGAACCGGTGGCCTTTGCTGCCGATCAGACGGCGCTCGCCATCTGCGAAATCGGCGCGATCGCGCAGCGCCGCGTGGCGCTTCTGGTCGATCCGGCCCTCTCCTATGGCCTGCCCGCCTTTCTTTCGAAGAAACCGGGGCTGAATTCCGGTCTGATGATCGCCGAAGTCACGTCTGCCGCACTGATGAGCGAGAACAAGCAGATGGCGCATCCGGCCTCCGTGGATTCGACACCAACCTCGGCCAACCAGGAAGACCATGTGTCCATGGCCTGCCATGGCGCGCGCCGCCTGCTGCCCATGACGGAAAATCTTTTTGCCATCCTTGGCATTGAAGCGCTTTCGGCCGTTCAGGGTGTCGAGCTGCGCGGACCGCTGAAAACCAGTCCCGAGCTGCAAAAGGCAATCGCCGTGCTGCGTCAGGCGATCCCTTCGCTTGAAGAGGACCGCTATATGGCGCCGGATTTGAAGGCGGCATCCGATCTGATTGCCACCGGCGCTCTGGTTTCCGCTATTTCGGAAGGCATTCTGCCGAAGCTGGAGGTGTAAGATGCGCGTCTTCGACATTGAAGAAGGCTCATCGCCGGTCATTCTCGGCCTGCCCCACACCGGCACAGATGTTCCCACGGAAATCTGGCAACGCCTGAATGACAATGGCAGGGTACTCGCCGATACCGACTGGCATATTCATGACCTCTATGCGGGCCTGCTCCCCGATGTAACGACGGTCCGTGCCACCTTTCATCGTTACGTGATCGACGCCAACCGCGATCCCGAAGGCGTCAGCCTCTATCCGGGGCAAAACACCACCGGCCTCGTTCCAGACACCGATTTCGACGGCAAGCCGATCTGGAATGAGGGACAGGAACCCGATCAGGACGATATCGCCGCCCGGCTGGAAACCTTTCACGCGCCCTATCACGCGGCGCTGGCGGCGGAAATCGAGCGGGTGAAGGCAATCCACGGCATAGCCATCCTCTATGACTGCCATTCCATCCGCTCGCATATCCCCTTCCTGTTTGAAGGCAAGCTGCCGGATTTCAATATCGGCACCGATATGGGCAAGACCTGCGACCCGGCCATCGAAAAAATAGCCGTGGAAGTGACCGCTGCCGCAGAGGGTTACGACAGCATTCTGAACGGGCGTTTCAAAGGCGGCTGGACAACGCGCCATTATGGAAAGCCGGAAGCGGGCGTGCACGCCATTCAGATGGAGCTGGCCCAATCCACCCATCTTGTCAGCGAGACGCCGCCCTTTGCTTATGACGTGCAAAAGGCCGAACGCCTGCGCGGCCATCTCAAGACCATTCTGACACGTCTCGAAAATTTCGCGCTTGCGACAAAAGGATAAGGGGAAATCACATGAACAATCCGCGCCACAACATCCGCGACGTCCGCGCGCCAAAGGGCATTGAGCTCAACACAAAGAGCTGGATGACCGAAGCGCCGCTGCGCATGCTGATGAACAATCTCGATCCTGACGTGGCCGAGAACCCGCATGA
>NZ_JBXAPJ010000013.1:0-1615 GCF_058803865.1 Agrobacterium sp. GW821-FHT14E08
GACGGGCCGACGAAGACGACGAACTCGCCGTCGTTGATATCGAGATCGATCGACGGGATGACTTTCGCCTCACCGAAGAGCTTGGACACGTTCTGAAGGGAAATGCTGCCCATGTTTGTCGTTCCTTATTTCACGGCGCCAAAGGTCAGGCCACGCACGAGTTGTTTCTGCGAGAACCAGCCGATGACGAGAATGGGGGCGATCGCCATCATCGAGGCGGCCGAGAGTTTTGCCCAGAACAGCCCCTGCGGTGAGGAGAAGGAGGCGATGAAGGCCGTCAGCGGGGCTGCATTGGTGGTCGTCAGCCGGATGGTCCAGAAGGATTCGTTCCAGGCGAGGATGACGTTGAGGAGCAGCGTCGAGGCAATGCCCGGAACCGCCATCGGCGTCAGCACATGGGCGATCTCGTTCCACAGCGATGCGCCATCCATGCGCGCCGCTTCCAGAATCTCGCCGGGGATTTCCCGGAAGTAGGTGTAGAGCATCCAGATGACGATCGGCAGGTTGATGAAGGTGAGCATGATGGTCAGCCCGATGCGGGTATCGAGCAGGCCGGCATTGCGGAAGATCAGATAGATCGGCACCAGCACGGCGACGGCCGGCATCATCTTGGTGGAGAGCATCCACATCAAAATGTCCTTGGTGCGTTTGGTCGGCGAGAACGCCATGGCCCAGGCGGCGGGAATGGCGATGATCAACGCAATGATCGTCGAGCCGAGCGACAGCACCACCGAGTTCATGAACGGCTTGAAGTAATCGCGCTGGGTCTGCACCGTCACGTAATTCTCAAGCGTGCCCGAGGGAATGAGGCTGAAGCCGGCGATTGCCTCCGGCTCGGTCTTGATCGAGGTGAGGAAGGCATAGAGGATCGGGAAGAACAGCAGCAGCGCCACGGCCCAGGCCGCGATGGAGAAGCCGATCTTCGCACGTGTGGTTGTCTTGCGGGCCATGATGTTTCCCCTTTACCGGTCGAGGTTCTTGCCGACGGCGCGCATCAGGAAGATGGCGACGATATTGGCGAGGATGACGGCGATGATGCCGCCGGCCGAAGCGCCGCCGACGTCGTAACCGAGAAGCGCGGTGCGATAGATGAGGAAGGCGAGGTTGGTGGAGGCATAACCCGGTCCGCCATTGGTGGTGACGAGGATTTCCGCGTAAACGCCAAGCAGGAAGATCGTCTGGATCAGAATGACGACGGTGATGGCGCGCGACAGATGCGGCAGGGTCAGATAGATGAAACGGTTGACGAAGTTGGCGCCATCCATCTCGGCGGCTTCCTTCTGTTCGCCATCGAGTGACTGCAGGGCGGTCAAGAGGATCAGCGTCGCAAACGGCAGCCATTGCCAGGCGACGATGATGATGATGGAGAGCAGCGGAAACTGCGCGAACCAGTCGACCGGTTGCAGGCCGAAGAAGCGTGAGAGATCGGCAAGCACGCCATAACCGGGATGCATGATCATGTTCTTCCAAACCAATGCGGCCACAGGCGGCATGACGAAGAAGGGCGAGATGATCATGATGCGGACGATGCCCTGGCCGAAAATGTCATTGTCGAGCAGAAGCGCAATGGCGATGCCGCCAATGACGGTGATCGCAAGCACGCCGCCGACGATCA
>NZ_JBXAPJ010000014.1:0-1167 GCF_058803865.1 Agrobacterium sp. GW821-FHT14E08
TCCCCGGGTCAAGCAACCGTGGACCTATTGTGCGAAAGCGGTGTCTGATCGAGCGATAGCGTTGAGGATGGTGATGAGTTTCCGCACGGTTGCGATCATGGCGAGTTTGAAGGGCTTACCGCGGGTTCTGAGCCTTTGATAGAAGGCGCCGAGGACAGGGTCCCTGACCTTGATGGCGCTGAGGACGGCCATATAGGCGATGTCGCGCAGATGCTTTCTGCCGCCAACACATCGCCCGTTTTGGTCCGATGCGCCCGGCTGGCGCGCATAGGGCGCGACACCGATAAGGGCGGCGGCGACCTTTGCGGAGACTTTGCCCAGTTCCGGCATGTCGGCGAGCAGTGCCGTTGCCAGGACCGGCCCGACGCCGGTGACCTAGCGAAGGCGGGCATGGCTTTTGCGCAGCCGCGGCGTCTGCGCCAGCACATCACCGATTGCCGCATCCAATGTGGCGATATCCTGAGCGATGGTCCGCAGGCGCTCCCCGATCAGGTCGCGCACCAGCGGTTCGTCGATGGTGTCGAGTTGGCTGACCAGCCCGCTCCTTTCGGCCAGCAGGCGCCGGCGGTGGGTGCTGATCGCATGCAGCCTGCGGCAAGCCGGATCAGGCGCGTAGGGTGTGAGGTCACGCCATACCGCCATCAGATAACGGGCGATCATGGCCGCATCGATGCGGTCGGTTTTGGCCAGCTGGCCGATGGCGCGGGCAAAGCTGCGCACGCGGGCAGGCGCCACGACATAAACCTCAAGGCCTTCGGCATGAAGACCATCGGCCAGCCTGCTTTCATAACCGCCCGAGGCTTCGAGACCGACGGCGACCGGCCCCAGTCCCCTAAGGCGCCGGGCCAGCTGCGTGATCTCGTCCGGTGACGAGCCGCAACGAAAGCTTTTACCGGCGGGATGGGATATGGATGTCGAAGTACTGCTTGGAAACGTCGATGCCGACGACGGCGATATCATGTATCATGGCCTTGCTCCCAGGCTTGTGGTGCGGGCAAAAGCCCGATCAACCGTTCGGGGTCAAAGGGAGCAGGCAGGGCCTTGCTTGACCTCGGCTGTTTAAACCAGCCCGAAAAAACGGCCGCCTGCCTGCATCAGCCGGGCTTGCGCTGCCAGGCTGATGCATCCAGTAAACCACAAATCGTCCACACAAGCCCGAGGATGACG
>NZ_JBXAPJ010000015.1:0-1139 GCF_058803865.1 Agrobacterium sp. GW821-FHT14E08
AAGAGCTGGATGACCGAAGCGCCGCTGCGCATGCTGATGAACAATCTCGATCCTGACGTGGCCGAGAACCCGCATGAGCTGGTCGTCTATGGCGGCATCGGCCGCGCCGCCCGCACCTGGGCCGATTTCGACCGTATCGTCGCGACGCTGAAAGATTTGAACGAGGATGAAACGCTCGTCGTGCAGTCGGGCAAGCCGGTCGGTGTTTTCCGCACCCACAAGGATGCGCCGCGTGTCCTGATCGCCAATTCCAACCTGGTGCCGCACTGGGCGACCTGGGACCATTTCAACGAGCTGGATAAGAAGGGTCTCGCCATGTACGGCCAGATGACCGCCGGCTCATGGATCTATATCGGCACCCAGGGCATCGTGCAGGGCACCTATGAGACCTTCGTCGAAGCCGGCAATCAGCATTACAACGGCAACCTCAAGGGCAAGTGGGTCCTGACCGGCGGTCTCGGCGGCATGGGCGGCGCCCAGCCGCTCGCAGCCGTCATGGCCGGCGCATCCTGCCTTGCCGTCGAGTGCAACCCGGATTCGATCGATTTCCGCCTGCGCACCCGCTATCTCGACGAGAAGGCCGAAACGCTGGACGAAGCCATGGACATGATCGCCGGCTGGACGAAGAAGGGTGAAGCCAAGTCCGTCGGCCTGCTCGGCAACTGCGCCGAAATCCTGCCGGAAATGGTCCGCCGCGGCATCCGCCCCGACATGGTCACGGACCAGACCTCGGCCCACGACCCGATCAACGGCTATCTTCCAAAGGGCTGGACCATGGGCCAGTGGAAGGAAAAGCGGGTCAGCGATCCGAAGTCGGTGGAAAAGGCCGCCCGCGCCTCCATGCGCGACCACGTCGAAGCGATGATCGCCTTCCAGGACATGGGCATCCCGACCTTCGACTACGGCAACAACATCCGTCAGGTCGCCAAGGATGAGGGTCTTGAAAACGCCTTTGCTTTCCCCGGCTTCGTGCCGGCCTATATCCGCCCGCTGTTCTGCAAGGGCATCGGCCCGTTCCGCTGGGCGGCTCTTTCGGGCGATCCGGAAGACATCTACAAGACCGACGCCAAGGTGAAGGAATTGCTGCCGGATAACAAACACCTGCATAACTGGCTGGACATGGCGCGCGAGCGCATCGC